>NZ_CP071376.1:1465000-1477500 GCF_017348895.1 Clostridium gasigenes | reverse complement strand
ACAAAACTTGCAAATACTATGGCTATGGCTCCAAATACAGCAACCATTATTAATTTTTCATTTATCGGTAGTGATTGTACTGATTTTTCTGTTGCTTGTTCCATTAGATATTCCTTACCGAAAATAATATTAATTAACTTTTGCATAGTTACTGATGTTCCATTTATTAAGAAATGGATTATTGCTGTTGCAAATATACTTTTTGTAGCTCTAACCACTAATGCTAATATAAATCCAAGTACTGTTGCATATAAAAATTGTTGTGGATCTAAATGTAGCATACCAAAGAATAATCCAGTAACTAATGCTGCTTTATATTTATTGGTATTATCATATCCGGATAGTACAACACCTCTTATAGTAACCTCTTCAGTAATTGCTGGTAAAACTGCAACTAACATTAAAAGAAGTATATATGGTGTTGATCCTATTCCAGTCATAAATGCACCAATTTTATTTTCAAAGAAGAAAGATGTTATTAGGGCAAAGAATGTCATAATTGGCTGACATACAAATCCTAATAATATTATTAATAATACATCCTTTAAATAAAGTTTATTTAATTTAAAAGTATCTCTTGCTGAAGATTTAGTTACTATTACATAAATAATTGCCGGTATTAGAAATATTATTGCATGACTTAACACCAATAATATTCTTACATCACTTACCCCAAACTTCTCGTATATAGGTCTTAAACCGTAAGGTAAAAATATTTCTAATAATAATATAATTAAAAAATATAGATTTGCTTTAAAAACTTTTTTCATATATATCCTCCATAATATTTTCTTTATATTTATTGTATAACTTATCCTTAGTGTGGGCATACTTTTAATGAAGCGAGTAAGCTTCCACAGTTAATCGCCTCTCCCCCATTTTATTTATATACAAAAGGTAATCTCCTTTAAGACTTTTAGTTTTAAAGGAGATTATTTTTGTACCATATAACTTTATTAAACTAATTTAAAAGCAATTTAATAAAGCTATAGTTATCAAATCACTTCTCTATTTAAACATCTCTAGTTCTTTTTCAAGCATTTCTAAAGCACTAAAAGTTGCTTTATTCCTTACTTCTTCTCTGCTTCCATTAAATTCAAATTTCTTAACTATAGTTTTATCTTTTACTTTTATTCCTATATAAACTAATCCTACGGGTTTCTCAACTGATCCACCACCAGGTCCCGCAATTCCTGTTGTAGCAATTGATACATCAGTATCGGCCTCTCTTGCTATCCCTTGAACCATTTCCATTGCTGTTTCATAGCTAACTGCTCCAAAGTTTTCTAATGTTAATTCACTTACTCCAAGTCTTTTTATCTTAGCTTCATTTGAATATGTAACTGCCCCTTCCTTAAATACTTCCGATATCCCTGGATAGGATATTAATTTTGAAGCAACCAGTCCACCTGTACATGATTCTGCTGTTGAAACGGTTAACCCATTATTGCATAAAATCTTTGCCACTACAAACTCTATTGAATTATTATTTTTATCCACTTTTGTAAATTTCAATTTTTCATTAGTCATACTAATCCCCCTCTTAACTTAAAGTATATTACACTAATAATATATAGTAATTATACCAACCATTTACTACTTCTTATTATATTATACTTTATAAAATTAAAAAAAGACTCGTGAAGTTGTATTTATATTTAATAAATTAATCCTCTTCAAAAAATAACCATCCTAATTTTTCTCTATTCTCTACTCTTTATTAGCATTAATATAATAGGCACCGTCATTTTTTAACCCTTCATTTACTATTTCAAAATTATTACCCTTTAATATTGAGGTTATTGTATTTAGATCTTCTTTTTTACTTTGTTCTAATGTAATGGTAAAAGTATCTTTACTATCTACAACACCCATATAGTCAAATATATTACTATATTCTCTAACCCCTAAATCTCCCTTTATATCCATTTTATAATTTGGCATATGCAACCTCCTATATGATAAGCGCTAAACCCTTAGCCTTATATATATTTTGTTCAGGTAATAATTATTTATACATATATTATTTTTATATACTCCCGTTCTTACTCTTTACTTATTTAACTCAAAATTTACTTTTTCTCTTATTATATATAATGGTCTACCGTTGCTTTCATCAAATATTTTTCCTATATATGTTCCTAAAACACTCATAGCTACAAGTATTATTCCTGCAATTAAACTAATATAACTTGATAAGTAAAATATCACACTAACTCTATTCCCAAACATAGTATTGCAAATTGCATATATTATTTGAATAAAGAATATAGTAACAAATAATAAACCAATTCCGCCTATTATTTTTATTGGTTTATTTGAAAATGATACTATTCCATCTTCAGCTAACTTAAGCATTTTCTTTAAAGGATATTTTGTTTCTCCAGCAAATCTTTCTGCTCTAACAAATTCTACATAAGTTTGATTAAACCCAATCCACGAAACCATCCCTCTTACAAACCTATTTTTTTCAGGCATACTATTAAATACATCTACAGCTTTTCTATCCATTAATCTATAATCACCAGTATCCTTTGGTATCTCTATATCAGACATTACATTTAATATTTTATAGAAATATTTAGCTGTTAATACCTTAAAGAAAGTTTCTCCTTCCCTTTTCTTTCTCTTAGCGTATACAACTTCATATCCATTTTCCCACTTATCTATCATATTTACTATAAGCTCTGGTGGATCTTGAAGATCTGCATCAATAATAATTACTGCATCTCCATGTGCTTCTTTAATTCCAGCTGTGACTGCTATTTGATGACCAAAGTTTCTTGCAAAATCTATTATTTTAATTCTATTATCTTCTTTTGCAAGTTCCTTTAACATTTTTAAAGTTCTGTCTTTACTTCCATCATTAACAAAAATTAATTCGTAATTATATTTAACATTATTCATTACTTCTGATAATCTTCTATAACATTCCCCTACAACTTTTTCTTCGTAATACATTGGTACTACTACCGATATAAGTTTCCCCATACAATCACCTTCACTCTAATTATTTGTTTTACTAAAACTTATGTCTAATAATACTTTGACTTTTAAATACATACCTTACGTCTTAATCATTTTCTTTATTTATTAAATGTCCACACTTTATTACCTATAAAATTAATTATAGTTGTTAATCCTAAAGATGCGCCTTGTGCTATAACCTCATTTATCCCTATCTTTTGCGCTAATAAAATTAATATGCAATTATTTATAAACATTGTTCCTATATTTACTACTATAAACTTACAAGCAGTAGCTATATCTTTACTATTACTTTTAAATACCCATCTATTATTCCAAAAATAGCTATTCACTATTCCACAAATATATCCGATTGTATTAGCCACAATTATGTCTATACCCACAAATCTTAATACATTAAATATCCCAATAGTTATTGCAGTATTTAACACCCCTACTAATCCAAACTTTATAAATTTCTCCATGATTCTATCCTTTCTATCTAAACTTAAAGATTTTTAAAAAATATTTACTGATAATATGATATATTTTCTTTCAAATCTCTTAAATTTAATTCCCTAATCTTCAATTTCTATTATATTTAAAATAATTATTCTTAATTATCTTTTCTCCAATATCATAAGCTTTTAACAAGTTGTTTTTCTCTTCTTCATCTTTGCACTGGCCTTTTATTATATTTCCCTTAATTACAGTTGCATCTCTATTTGTATTAACTAAAACTCTACCCATAGAAGTTTTTTTATAATTAAAATCCTCTACCCCTAATAAATATAAAACAGTTGGCATAATATCAACTTGTCCTCCGTGCTTATTAAACGCTTGCTTATGACCATTTTTCGAATATATTATTAAAGGTATTTCTTTAGTGTATTCTTTCCACCAATTACCTTCATAACATAAATCTTTAATATCATCATTATAATATTTATGTACACCTCCATGGTCTCCATAAATAACCACTATTGTATCATCAAGTAACCCATCTTTATCTAACCTGTCTATAAACATACCAATTTGTCTATCAGTATAACTAATACTCTCGAAATATCCACCTAAGTAACTTTTATCTATTTTTTTAGGTAAATTTAATACCCTATATTCATCATCTATATTAAATGGTCCATGACTAGTTAACGTAGAAGAATGAAGATAAAATGGCTCATTTATTTTATCAATCTTATAAGCTAATTGATTTAAAAAACTTTTATCTGATAATCCATACCCAACATATTCATCATAAAAATAATCATCGTCATCCCAAATTTCACTAGCGCCAAATCCATTTCTATGAAGTTCTAACCAATTAAACTCTCCAGGTTCTAAAGGATGAGTAGATATAGTTTTATATCCTTGATTATTCAAAACCCTCTGTAATGAATTAGGATAAACTACTTCACCATAATTTAAAGCTGTAATATCCCCGCCCAAAGGAAATATAGATGTATTAACCATATAATCACAATCTATACTATTACCTGCATTATTTTGCTCATATATATTATTAAAATACAAGCCTTCTTTAATTAACTTATTTAAAATAGGAGTTATCTCTTTACCATTGGTCTTTTTATTTATAACAAAATTTTCTAGAGACTCTATTTGCAGAAAAATAACATTCTTACCTTTAAACATACCCTTATACTCATTATCAGGTAAGTTCTCATTATTACTTACTAGCCAATCATCTATTTCCTTCATATCTTCAGCTTTAGGATTATGAAATACCCTCTTCAAAGTTCTTATAGCCTCATATCCATGATATCCTATTGGACCTGGTGCTCTAATTGACATCAGAGTTGTCCAACTTTGATCAAACATTTTTCTATCCCACCCTGCTAAGCTTAATACATCTAAGGATATAAATGAAATAAATATGCCTAGTATAGCCATTATAAATGTTACACTAAATTTAATTAAATTTCTTTTTTCATTATTTATTATTTTACATACTAATATCCATACTATTATTAAAATTATATCTATAACAAATAGTATATCAGATGATTTAAATATAAATATATCTCCCTTCATTGGATTAAATGTTCCTGGAAAGAAAATGTTTTTTAAACCTAGTAAATCCATATTCATTCTATAATATCCTAGATCCATAACTAACAAAATACTATAAAAGATGTTTAATAAATTATAATATATAATTTGCTTATTATAAGAAAGTAAATATCCGAAAGAAAAAACAAGAATAATATACATCAAATGTACCAAACTTAACTTTATACTTATATTGTCTATTATTAACTTATCAGCTTTTCTCTCTTCTAATATAGTTAAAAATACAGTAGTCTTTATTAACATATCTATAACAATTACAAATCTAAATATAGATATCCAGTTACTCCTTATCTTATCCTTAGCATTACAATATATGAATTTTAACAAATCAAACTTCATTATCTAACGCACCTTTCACATTATACCGATTTTATACTTTTATATTTACATCCTATAAAATCAATTCCCTTTGATATACTCCAATACACAGAAATTAAAATAATTACATCAGTTATGAAGTTGAATAGAAATAATTGTTTTGTAGTATCAGCTTCTCCATTACCTACAAAAGGCATAGGGAATTGTAGTGCTGCTATAAATATTAGAAGCCAAATTATATATATCTTATTTCTAATTTCATTATTACCTTTATTCTTAACATATTTATAAATTGAAACCGAAAAAATCATAGTATAAATTAATATAACAAACCTAATATTTTTAGGAAATTTATTTTCTCTAAATTTAGACCATATTGTAAATTTATCAAATTCTCTTATAGATTCTTCACTATAGCTTCTTGAATATTTACCTAAACCTGTCCCTGTTATAAATGCATGGTTTGCAGTATATTTCATTCCTTCTATAAGTCTTATTGGATGCGTTAAATAAAACTTAGCTAACTTTCCATTTGACATCTTTCTATAGAATTCATTTTCAGTTATTTCTGTTTTAGGTGCATATTTAACATATTCATCTGGATTTAAATAAGCATGTTTACCAGCTTCAACATACATATCTGAATTTAATCCTAAATCTATTAAATCTTGCTTTGGATCATTTGAACCATTAAGCACTCCATAAAACACAGAATTATATTGAGTATCTTTACTCATCTCTTTATTTTTCATAGTTATTCTCATAGGATATATTAATATTATAACTAAGAAAACTGATAAACACACAAGATTAACTTTACTTATAACCCTTCTATTATCCAATAATACTTTAACTAACATAAATATTATCATAGGCACGGCTGTTATTATTTGCATTTTAGATCCTACAAATAAAAATGCTGCAATAAATATAAATACTATTCTACCTATTATCTTATTATCATCTTTAAGTGTATATTTTTTATAAACATAAGAACTATATGCCGCGATAAATAACATAAGTGTACTAATCATCATAGGCTCACCATATAGACTGTTAAACCATATTAAATAATTTCCATCTAAAAAAACGAACAAACTTAATAAGCTTAAAATTCCAAACTTTAATCTGCTTTTTATGTTCATACTTTTCATTATTATATATAATGCTGAAACATATATAATAACGTAAATTACAGCTAAATATTGAGTTTTAAATACATCTTCTCCAATAGACCTACAAATAAGTGATATAAAATATATTATATATCCAATAGTACTACTTTCAAATTTAATAAATCCATTATCTTTAATAGAGTAATCTGTTACTGTATATTCGTTAAATCTTTTAAAATCTAGATTTATAATATCTTCATTGATTAATCCTATCCCACCCTCTGACATAACTCTTTGAAAATCTCCTTGATCAGCAACCCCTGGTTGTGGATATGAAAACAATACATACTTTATTATTATTAATGCTAAAATCAAAAATAATATTCTTTGGTAAAATAAATTTCTTTTTTTTAACCTCATTAATCTAATTTCCTTTCTAACTAATATTAAAATAATAATTAATCCATATGCATGAAACCTTAATAGACTTCAAATAAATAACTAATCAAATTCTGGTCTATTTTGTATTATAGTTCTTCTCCTATAACAAAATATCTTCAAAATCTTTAACTTGTTATTTTCTATCAGCTCACTTAGTTATTATTTTTTACATAATTTGAATATTTTCATTTGTATATCTTCATAGTGTGTATTTATAATCAAAATGTATTTTCCATTACAATTATACCATAATTTTCAATAATATTAATATTTGCTTTATTTTTATTCTATCCAATTTCTATATTAATAATCTTTTTAAAAATAACAAGTCGATATGATAGTCTATTTAATACTATTTTTAATCTTAACATAAACCCTAATTTATTCTTCCATTCTTTTGCCTTATGATGATAATTAACTAATAAACTGGAAATACTATTAATATATATCATAGTAAATTTATAAAATTATTGATATCGTCATGGAGGTCTTTGAATGTATATATTATTATTAATTATTTTGTTTTTTTTATTAATAAATATAATCTTAGTCTCTACTGTAGTTGTTCTAGAAAAAAAAAGACCTGAAAAAACACTTGCCTGGATTCTAGTATTAATTTTTCTTCCTCCCATAGGCCTACTTTTATATATTTTTTTAGGTCGAAGTTGGAAAATAAATAAACTAGATAAAACCATTTCCTTTAGTTTAAAAGAGTTATTATATCCATTAAAGTTTTCTCATAAGTTAAATAAATATGGATCTTTAATGGAACTATTAGCAGCAAATTCTTATTCTCCGGTGTTCACTAATAATAGCATTAAAGTTCTAAATGGAGGTAGTGAAAAATTTGATGCCTTAAAGAAAGAATTGCTTAAAGCAACTAATCATATACATTTAGAATATTATATTGTAAAAGACGATGTTATCGGTAACGAAATAAAGGATATTCTAATAAAAAAATCTCTTGAAGGTATAACCGTTAGATTTATAATAGACCGAATTGGTTCTTCTAAGTTAAGTCATCGATACGTTAAAGAGTTAAAATCTGCTGGTGTCGAAGTAGTTTTCTATAGCCACTTTTTAGCTCCATTCCTAAGAATTATAAACACTCAAATTAACTATAGAAATCATCGTAAGATTATAGTTATAGATGGTGAAGTTGGGTTTTTAGGTGGTATTAATATTGGCGATGAGTATTTAGGCAAGGGTGAACTTGGCAATTGGAGAGATTGCCATTTTATGATTAAAGGTGATTTTGTACTTGGTCTTCAATCAGTGTTTCTTGATGACTATTCAATTGTAAAAAAAAGTTGCAATGAAGATTATAATATTCCAAGTAATATTGAAAATTATTTCAAGACAGCTACCTCTATAGGTTCGACTGTTATGCAACTTACAAAAAGTGGCCCAGACTCCGAATATCCTTCAATAATGCAAAGCATAATTAAGATGATCAGTATGGCAAAAACAGAAGTAAATATTATTACGCCATACTTTATTCCGCCAGAAGCACTTGTTGATACTCTTAGAATAGCTATACTAAGCGGCATTACTGTAAAAATAATATATCCTAAAAAAGCAGATCACTTTATGGTAAATAGAGCTTCACTTACCTACATAGCAGAATTAGTTAGATGTGGCGCAAAAGTATATTTATATTCTAATAAAGGTTTTATTCATTCAAAAATACTTACTGTAGATAATGAGATTTGCACTGTAGGTACTGCTAACATGGATATCAGAAGTTTTGAATTGAATTATGAAATAAATACAGTAATATATGATAAATATGTTACTGAGGATTTAAACAACATTTTTTTACAAGATCTTAAAAATTGCACTGATTTTAATCTAGATACCTTCGATAAAAGTTCACTAATAGATAGATTTATTAATGGTCTATGTAGATTATTTTCATCTATATTATAGCCTAAACCAATATTATCCTAATATAAGCGTCGTTAAAAAAAGAGAATTTTTCTAACCACTATTACAGTGATTAGAAAAATTGCCCTCTTTTTATATAGATATTATTATTTTTTTAAGACTCCTTATTTGACTTAACATTTTCATATATCCATGTTAAAATCATAGCTATACATCCACCAGATATATCTATTATCACGTCTTTAAATGCCATTGCTCTACCTGGTATAAAGTATTGATGAATTTCATCTGAACCTGCATATAATAAAACCCCTAATAAAGTATATAATTTAGCATTTCTTTTACCCATATACAAACAATTTACTCTATATAAAAGCAAAAATAGAATTAGATATTCAGTGAAATGTGATGCTTTTCTTATTATAAAAGTTGCTAGCTCTCCAAAATACGAATCTAATCTTATACCTAAAAACTCAAATATTTTTATTACCAAATCACTTTGATTACTTGATACCTCACCCGTTTGATTGGACATAAAGAATATTATTCCCATCCATACTAATAACATTACCCATGATATCACTTTGTTTTTTCTGATCATATCTATTCTCCTTAAGTTTTAAAGCATCCTCAAAAATAATAGACTTTACTTTGATATATATTTTATTACAAACAAATAAATTTAATACACTAGTAGTAGTGCTATTCTGTATTAAATAAACAAATCATGAAATAAAATAAACTCTCATATTTACTATTATATTTTTAAAGATGTCT
The DNA here is from genome assembly GCF_017348895.1 of Clostridium gasigenes. Lineage (NCBI taxonomy): Bacteria > Bacillati > Bacillota > Clostridia > Eubacteriales > Clostridiaceae > Clostridium > Clostridium gasigenes. The sequence continues at coordinate 1,467,904 of NZ_CP071376.1, read as the reverse complement.
AAATTAAATAATATATTAATCTCCTTAAAAATTATACACTATTTAATTTTAACTTGTATAGATATTAATCACGATCTATTAAATATCTATTAATATAAGCTAAAGATTGCTCTAACATTCCTTGTCCTCTCTCTATATCTTGTACCTTAACTTCTAAGTTACACATCCTTTGTTCTACTAGGTGTAATGTATCTTTTATATCATTTAATAATTTCCCTTCATATGATACTTGTGCTCCATCAGGATCTATATATACTTTTTCAGGAACCGCACCACATTCAGTACATGTTGCATAAACACCATCTCTATCTGTATCTTTAAATACTTTAAACGTATCATTATTACATTTAGAACAATTTGACAACATTATGAAATCATAATAACTTATATCATATTTATTTTCACTCTTACATTGGTCACACGTTAATACTATTTCATTATTATCAGTTACTATATGGAATCTACTACCACTGCATCCCTCTTTTTCACATACAACAGTTCTTATCATATAAGCTCACCTCTCTCTTACTCAATTAATAACATAAATATATGCCTCATATCTTAATATGTTTATTTTATTAAATATATGCTATATTCTTATTAATTATCCTTCTATACCTATTTCTATAATTGCTAATATATAACCCTTCTTAGTATTTTCTATGCCTAAAATATCTTTTTTAAAATAACTAGTAATATTCTAGTCTATTTTCTTTTTAGCTCTATAAATGTAAAGGGCATAAATACATATATGTATTTATGCCCTAATAATAACTTTCTTATAATTATTCAACCTATCTTAAACATTTTATCTCTTCTTCTACTTCTTTTATTAATTCGTCTATCTTATTTATATTCTTTCCTGCTAATAGCAATTCCCTTTTCTCTAATTTTAGTTCTATTATCCTTTGTTCTAACCCAGATTTATTGCCCACAAAAAACACTCCCCATTTCAAAGTTTGTTTTGTTTGATTTTATATTCATTAAGTACCTTACTAGTTTATGAATGAAAACCAGTTTTGTTAAAAATAATCTTATTCTCTATTTAAACCTTTACTATATATTATTAATTATAATATATATAATTAATAATTGATAACTAAATTTTTAGAGTTTTTACTCTCTTTTTCGACAGTTACAATAATATCTAAATTAAAGCAAAAAAAGTTACGATATAAATCGTAACTTTTAATATGGTGGAGGTAACAGGAATCGAACCTGCGACCCCCTGCGTGCAAGGCAGGTGCTCTCCCAACTGAGCTATACCCCCATATGGTGGACCTTCAGGGACTCGAACCCCAGACCGACCGGTTATGAGCCGGTTGCTCTAACCAACTGAGCTAAAGATCCTAGTTTTGACCTGGCGACGTCCTACTCTCCCACACAGCTGCCCGTGCAGTACCATTAGCGCTGTAGAGCTTAACTTTCCTGTTCGGAATGGAAAGGAGTGTTTCCTCTACGCCATCATCACCAGATTACTTATTAAGTATAACTGTTTTAAACTTATTTGTCAACAGTTATTTTAAGATTCTAAATATTAATTTAGTCTCTTATATTTTTTTATCAGAGTTTTGTTCTCTGAAAATTGCACATGAATTATTGTAAATTGGTCAAGCCCTCGACCTATTAGTATCAGTCAGCTAAATATGTTGCCATACTTACACCTCTGACCTATCAACCTCGTGTTCTTCAAGGGGTCTTACTAGCTTATGCTATGGGAAATCTCATCTTGAGGGAGGCTTCACGCTTAGATGCTTTCAGCGTTTATCCCGTCCCGACTTAGCTACCCAGCGATGCTCCTGGCGGAACAACTGGTGCACCATAGGTCGGTCCATCCCGGTCCTCTCGTACTAAGGACAGCTCCTCTCAAATTTCCTACGCCCGCGACGGATAGGGACCGAACTGTCTCACGACGTTCTGAACCCAGCTCGCGTGCCGCTTTAATGGGCGAACAGCCCAACCCTTGGGACCTACTACAGCCCCAGGATGCGACGAGCCGACATCGAGGTGCCAAACCTCCCCGTCGATGTGGACTCTTGGGGGAGATCAGCCTGTTATCCCCGAGGTAGCTTTTATCCGTTGAGCGATGGCCCTCCCACGAGGTACCACCGGATCACTAAGTCCGACTTTCGTCCCTGCTCCACTTGTAGGTGTCGCAGTCAGGCTCCCTTCTGCCTTTGCACTCTTCGAACGATTTCCGACCGTTCTGAGGGAACCTTTGAGCGCCTCCGTTACTTTTTAGGAGGCGACCGCCCCAGTCAAACTGCCCACCTAACAATGTCCTGTCACCAGTTTCATGGCGTCCAGTTAGAACCTCAGTACTGTCAGGGTGGTATCCCAAGGATGACTCCACCAAGGCTAACGCCCTAGCTTCCCAGTCTCCCACCTATCCTGTACAGACAATACCGAAATTCAATGCTAAGCTACAGTAAAGCTCTACGGGGTCTTTCCGTCCAATCGCGGGTAGCGAGCATCTTCACTCGCACTACAACTTCGCCGGATTTGCAGTTGAGACAGTGCTCAAGTCATTACTCCATTCGTGCGGGTCAGAACTTACCTGACAAGGAATTTCGCTACCTTAGGACCGTTATAGTTACGGCCGCCGTTTACTGGGGCTTAAGTTCACACCTTCGCTTGCGCTAAGCATTCCCCTTAACCTTCCAGCACCGGGCAGGAGTCAGCCCCTATACATCAGCTTACGCTTTAGCAGAGACCTGTGTTTTTGTTAAACAGTTGCTTGAGCCTATTCTCTGCGGCCTGCTCTCGCAGGCACCCCTTCTCCCGAAGTTACGGGGTTAATTTGCCTAGTTCCTTAACTGCAATTCTTCCGATGGTCTTAGGATTCTCTCCTCACCTACCTGTGTCGGTTTGCGGTACGGGCACTACTTCTCTTTCTAGATGCTT
>NZ_CP071376.1:1457500-1460000 GCF_017348895.1 Clostridium gasigenes | reverse complement strand
TACCATTAGCGCTGTAGAGCTTAACTTTCCTGTTCGGAATGGAAAGGAGTGTTTCCTCTACGCCATCATCACCAGATGGTTTAGATCCTAAATCATAGATTTAGTCTCTTATATTTAATTTTATCAGAGTTTTGTTCTCTGAAAATTGCACATGAATTATTGTAAATTGGTCAAGCCCTCGACCTATTAGTATCAGTCAGCTAAATATGTTGCCATACTTACACCTCTGACCTATCAACCTCGTGTTCTTCAAGGGGTCTTACTAGCTTATGCTATGGGAAATCTCATCTTGAGGGAGGCTTCACGCTTAGATGCTTTCAGCGTTTATCCCGTCCCGACTTAGCTACCCAGCGATGCTCCTGGCGGAACAACTGGTGCACCATAGGTCGGTCCATCCCGGTCCTCTCGTACTAAGGACAGCTCCTCTCAAATTTCCTACGCCCGCGACGGATAGGGACCGAACTGTCTCACGACGTTCTGAACCCAGCTCGCGTGCCGCTTTAATGGGCGAACAGCCCAACCCTTGGGACCTACTACAGCCCCAGGATGCGACGAGCCGACATCGAGGTGCCAAACCTCCCCGTCGATGTGGACTCTTGGGGGAGATCAGCCTGTTATCCCCGAGGTAGCTTTTATCCGTTGAGCGATGGCCCTCCCACGAGGTACCACCGGATCACTAAGTCCGACTTTCGTCCCTGCTCCACTTGTAGGTGTCGCAGTCAGGCTCCCTTCTGCCTTTGCACTCTTCGAACGATTTCCGACCGTTCTGAGGGAACCTTTGAGCGCCTCCGTTACTTTTTAGGAGGCGACCGCCCCAGTCAAACTGCCCACCTAACAATGTCCTGTCACCAGTTTCATGGCGTCCAGTTAGAACCTCAGTACTGTCAGGGTGGTATCCCAAGGATGACTCCACCAAGGCTAACGCCCTAGCTTCCCAGTCTCCCACCTATCCTGTACAGACAATACCGAAATTCAATGCTAAGCTACAGTAAAGCTCTACGGGGTCTTTCCGTCCAATCGCGGGTAGCGAGCATCTTCACTCGCACTACAACTTCGCCGGATTTGCAGTTGAGACAGTGCTCAAGTCATTACTCCATTCGTGCGGGTCAGAACTTACCTGACAAGGAATTTCGCTACCTTAGGACCGTTATAGTTACGGCCGCCGTTTACTGGGGCTTAAGTTCACACCTTCGCTTGCGCTAAGCATTCCCCTTAACCTTCCAGCACCGGGCAGGAGTCAGCCCCTATACATCAGCTTACGCTTTAGCAGAGACCTGTGTTTTTGTTAAACAGTTGCTTGAGCCTATTCTCTGCGGCCTGCTCTCGCAGGCACCCCTTCTCCCGAAGTTACGGGGTTAATTTGCCTAGTTCCTTAACTGCAATTCTTCCGATGGTCTTAGGATTCTCTCCTCACCTACCTGTGTCGGTTTGCGGTACGGGCACTACTTCTCTTTCTAGATGCTTTTCTTGGAAGCATGGAATCAGATACTTCAGCCTAAAAGGCCTTCCCCATTACGCCTCAGAATTGTTAAAGCGGATTTGCCTACCTTAACTCCCTAAACGCTTAGACTAGCATTTCCATTCGCTAGCACATCCTATCCTTCTCCGTCACACCATCGATAATAACGATTGTAGTGGTATTGGAATATCAACCAATTGTCCATCGCCTACGCCTTTCGGCCTCGGCTTAGGTCCCGACTAACCCTGGGCGGACGAGCCTTCCCCAGGAAACCTTAGGTTTTCGACCTGTAAGATTCTCACTTACATCTCGCTACTAATGCCAACATTCTCACTCGTAATCAGTCCACCGCTCCTTACGGTACGACTTCAGCCCGATTACGACGCTCCTCTACCGCTCGTATTAAATACAAGCCCGTAGCTTCGGTGGTAAGTTTGAGCCCCGGACATTTTCGGCGCAGGATCTCTTGACTAGTGAGCTATTACGCACTCTTTCAATGAATGGCTGCTTCTGAGCCAACATCCTAGTTGTCTTTGAAATCCCACATCCTTTTCCACTTAACTTACACTTTGGGACCTTAGCTGACGATCTGGGCTTTTTCCCTTTCGACCATGGATCTTATCATTCATAGTCTGACTGCCGGACTAATAGTATATGGCATTCGGAGTTTGATAAGGTTCAGTAAGCGATACGCCCCCTAGCCCATTCAGTGCTCTACCTCCATTACTCATATCCGACGCTAGCCCTAAAGCTATTTCGAGGAGAACCAGCTATCTCCGAGTTCGATTGGAATTTCTCCGCTATCCACAGCTCATCCCATGCTTTTTCAACAGCAACGTGGTTCGGTCCTCCACGGGGTTTTACCCCCGCTTCAACCTGGCCATGGATAGGTCACTCGGTTTCGGGTCTACGGCATGCAACTAGTCGCCCTATTAAGACTTGGTTTCCCTTCGGCTCCGTACCTTAAGTACTTAACCTTGCTACATACCGTAACTCGTTGGCTCGTTCTACAAAAAGCACATCATCACCCTCGTATGGGGC
>NZ_CP071376.1:1445000-1452500 GCF_017348895.1 Clostridium gasigenes | reverse complement strand
TTTATTTCAGCTGGAGCTCTATGCTCATTAATTGATAAAGTCTTCTATGGTGGGAGTTTAGATTTTATAGGAATAAGCGATTTATTTATTGCAGACATAAAAGATATTTATATTAACATAGGAATTCTATTTTTTGTAATGACAATATACAAAAGCGGATACTTAAAAGATGATGAAGAACCATCCTTAAAAGATGATTTAAAAAGCATTAAAACTTTCCTTATTTTTGCTAGAAAAGATATATTTAAAAGATAATCTATTCTAGCTATTACTTTTCGAAGATTATTAATTTAATTAATTATAAAAAAAAGAAAAGGCATTACGCCTTTTCTTTTTTTATATATATTATGCTAAGCAAGTTCTTATTAAAAAATCACTTCTTTAAGAAGTGATTTTTGGTGGCTCACCCGGGAATCGAACCCGGGACACCTTGATTAAAAGTCAAGTGCTCTACCAACTGAGCTAGTGAACCATATGAGACCTGGCAACGTCCTACTCTCCCACACAGCTGCCCGTGCAGTACCATCAGCGCTGTAGAGCTTAACTTTCCTGTTCGGAATGGAAAGGAGTGTTTCCTCTACGCCATCATTACCAGATATTTTTCTCTCAACAATTATTGATTATATAGTGTTTTAACAGTTATGTCAACATATATTCTAAAAATAGTTTATTTTTCTGTTTTTTATAGTATATTAATTAAATATTCGTTTTTAATTTAGAATTAATGTAATTATAAGTATTGTATTTTCTTCTTTTTTGATTTTAATTATATTTTTTTATTTTGTATTTAAATAAATTTATCTTGAAATTCTGATAACTATTCAATTTTATATTTGGAATTTGCTAATGCTGAAATTGTTGATTTGCAATATTAATATAATGATAGTCTTTATATCTACCTTATCATGATAATTTACAATACTATTCTCTAATCAAGCATTTTCTACATTTAAATAAAACTATAGCATATCAAAATCTTTTGCTACCTTCATCAAATATATATTTAATATCTACTTGTATAATTATTACTTAATAAAAAATAAAATTTCAGATTAAATATTGTACTCATACATTTGCTTTTATATGTTTTATTTATTACTATATTTATAAAATAAGTAATTATTTATAAATATGAAAGGGGGCTATTTTATGAACAGAGAAAATTTAAATAAAAATTTAGCACAAATGTTAAAGGGTGGCGTAATTATGGACGTTACTAATGCAAAGGAAGCTATTATTGCAGAAAAAGCTGGAGCTTGTGCAGTTATGGCTTTAGAGAGAGTTCCATCAGATATTAGAAGAGATGGTGGCGTTGCTAGAATGTCTGACCCTAAAATGATTAAGGAAATACAAGCCGCTGTTTCAATACCTGTTATGGCTAAAGTTAGAATTGGACATTTTGTAGAAGGTCAAATTTTAGAATCACTCGGTGTAGACTTTATTGATGAAAGTGAAGTTTTAACTCCTGCTGATAATAAGTACCATATAAATAAGAATAATTTTAAAGTTCCATATGTTTGTGGTGCAACTAATATTGGCGAAGCTTTAAGAAGAATTGGTGAAGGTGCTTCTATGATAAGAACTAAAGGTGAAGCTGGTACTGGTGATGTAGTAGAAGCTGTAACTCATATGAGAACTATGACAGAACAAATAAGAAAAATACAAAATTCATCTGAAGAAGAATTAATGACTTTATCAAAAGAATATAATGCACCTTATGATCTTGTAAAGTATGTTTTTGAAAACGGAAAATTACCTGTAGTAAACTTTGCAGCTGGTGGAATTGCAACCCCTGCTGATGCGGCCTTAATGATGCAATTAGGTAGTGAAGGTGTCTTTGTAGGCTCTGGTATATTTAAATCAGCTGATCCTGAAAGAACAGCAAAAGCGATTGTATTAGCTACGACGTTCTATAATGATCCTATGAAACTAGCTGAGATATCAGAGGATTTAGGTGCTGCTATGAGTGGTACTTCCGCTAGTGATGTATCTATAAAATATGCCAAGAGAGGCTGGTAACATGACTTATATTCAAATGGCTAATACTCCACTTCATATTGGAGTATTAGCGTTGCAAGGTAGCATAGACGAACATATTAATCATATTTCTAGCTTAGGTCATATACCTGTCAAAGTAAGAACTAGTAATGATTTAGATAATTTGGATAGACTTATTATTCCTGGTGGCGAAAGTACTACTATTGGTAATATATTAAGAAGTACAGGACTATTAGACTCATTAAAAGACAAAATTTCTAAGGGCCTTAAGGTTTGGGGAACTTGTGCCGGAATGATTCTTCTAGCTAAAGAAATTGAAAATGAAACCATTAGTCACTTAAGTCTTATGGATATAAAAGTTAAACGTAATGCTTATGGCAACCAGTTAGATAGTTTTATAACCTATACTAAAATAAACGAAGTAAGCCCAAATAATTTAGAATTAGTTTTTATACGCGCACCTTATATCTCCGAAATAAGCGACAAAGTTACTATTTTATGTAAAATTGATGAAAATATTGTAGCTGCCAAAGAAAATAATATGTTAGTCACATCATTTCATCCTGAATTGACATCCGATACTACATTTTTAAAATATTTTATAGAAAAATTTTAAATTATGGACATGAAAATAAATAGAAAATTAAATATTCAAATAAACTGGGAATACTAATTTTCTATTTATTTTAATATCTCTTAATAATATCTCTTAATAATATTTATCTATAATCTAAACTTTTATCAACATTATATAATTTATTATATATATTTTGTGGATAACTACTAACTTATCCACTGATTTTCATGTTTATGATTTAAATTTGTGTACATTTTTAATAAGTATTTAACTACGGTATTTTCAAAAATATAACTAGTCAGCTTTTGGTCTATTTTTTTCAGCTCTCTAAATACTTAAAATAGTATACTATAATATAAAAAGAGATGAAATTATTAATAATTTCATCTTTTTTTTGTATTTAGGCATCCTTTTTTAAATAATAAAGCAATATGCTAGTCTATTTTCCCACTCTATTAATGTATTCTCTAATTATTTTATTAGAGGCTTTAAATTTGGTTAACTCTTCTTCATTCATGTCAATTTCAACTACTTCTTTAACCCCTGTTGCATTTAAAACAGCTGGAACTCCTGAAAATACATTTTTTTCACCATATTCTCCATCTAACAATGTTGATACTGGTATAATTTTATTCTCATCATTTAGAATAGCTTTAATTATTGCTACTGTTGATGTTGCTATTGCGTAATAAGTTGTTCCCTTTCTATTGTAAACTTCCCAACCTGCTTTAGCTGTATCCAGTACTAATTTATCTAAATTCACATCTCCAACTCTATCTTTATTGTCTTCTATAACTTTATAGAATGGTTTTCCACCTACATATACATGAGACCATGGAACCATTTGTGAATCTCCATGTTCACCCATTGAATATGCCTGAACACTCCTTGGATCAACATTTAGTAACTCTCCTATAAAGTTTTTTAACCTTGCAGAATCTACAGATGTTCCTGTTCCAATAATATTATTCTTTGGTAATCCTGATATTTTATACACATGATAAGCTATTATATCTACTGGATTAGATATAATTATAAAATGTCCTTTAAATCCACTATTCATAATAGGATTTACTATTGATTCTGCTATTTTAACTGATAAATCTAAAGTATCTAATCTTGTTTGTCCCGGTTTTGGTGGCGCACCTGCTGTTATTACTACTATATCAACATCTTCACACTCTTCATATGAACCTACTCGTACTTTTGTATTTCTATTTAAATACTCTATACAATGATTTAAATCCATTACTTCCCCTAAAGCCTTTTCTTTGTTTAAATCTATCATTAATATTTCTTCGCATACACCTTGAGTTATTAAACTAAACGCTGTACTTGATCCAACTAGTCCTGTACCAATTATAGCTACCTTCCTTGCTTTTAATGACATTATTTTTCCTCCTCTAGTTTTTCAAAACATCTAAAAAAATAATTAGTCAATAATTTATATTTTTTCAGATGCCATATTACTTCTTCTTAACTGTTCTATTATATATAATATTTCTATTTATTAAAAATTGAAACATATATTAATTTGTTAATCTTATACTTACTTATTTACATATATACTATGTAATAACCTATTAATTGAGAAAAATATAAATAGTTTGTAGATTATGTTAATATATACTCACTTTTATAAAAATTTTATTTTTTATAAAACAAAAAAAGTTCTAAACAAAATGTTTAGAACTTTTTAGTATGGTGCATTATCAGGGGATCGAACCCGGGACACCCTGATTAAGAGTCAGGTGCTCTACCAACTGAGCTAATAATGCATAACCTGGCGACGTCCTACTCTCCCACACAGCTGCCCGTGCAGTACCATTAGCGCTGTAGAGCTTAACTTTCCTGTTCGGAATGGAAAGGAGTGTTTCCTCTACGCCATCATCACCAGATGGTTTAGATCCTAAATCATAGATTTAGTCTCTTATATTTAATTTTATCAGAGTTTTGTTCTCTGAAAATTGCACATGAATTATTGTAAATTGGTCAAGCCCTCGACCTATTAGTATCAGTCAGCTAAATATGTTGCCATACTTACACCTCTGACCTATCAACCTCGTGTTCTTCAAGGGGTCTTACTAGCTTATGCTATGGGAAATCTCATCTTGAGGGAGGCTTCACGCTTAGATGCTTTCAGCGTTTATCCCGTCCCGACTTAGCTACCCAGCGATGCTCCTGGCGGAACAACTGGTGCACCATAGGTCGGTCCATCCCGGTCCTCTCGTACTAAGGACAGCTCCTCTCAAATTTCCTACGCCCGCGACGGATAGGGACCGAACTGTCTCACGACGTTCTGAACCCAGCTCGCGTGCCGCTTTAATGGGCGAACAGCCCAACCCTTGGGACCTACTACAGCCCCAGGATGCGACGAGCCGACATCGAGGTGCCAAACCTCCCCGTCGATGTGGACTCTTGGGGGAGATCAGCCTGTTATCCCCGAGGTAGCTTTTATCCGTTGAGCGATGGCCCTCCCACGAGGTACCACCGGATCACTAAGTCCGACTTTCGTCCCTGCTCCACTTGTAGGTGTCGCAGTCAGGCTCCCTTCTGCCTTTGCACTCTTCGAACGATTTCCGACCGTTCTGAGGGAACCTTTGAGCGCCTCCGTTACTTTTTAGGAGGCGACCGCCCCAGTCAAACTGCCCACCTAACAATGTCCTGTCACCAGTTTCATGGCGTCCAGTTAGAACCTCAGTACTGTCAGGGTGGTATCCCAAGGATGACTCCACCAAGGCTAACGCCCTAGCTTCCCAGTCTCCCACCTATCCTGTACAGACAATACCGAAATTCAATGCTAAGCTACAGTAAAGCTCTACGGGGTCTTTCCGTCCAATCGCGGGTAGCGAGCATCTTCACTCGCACTACAACTTCGCCGGATTTGCAGTTGAGACAGTGCTCAAGTCATTACTCCATTCGTGCGGGTCAGAACTTACCTGACAAGGAATTTCGCTACCTTAGGACCGTTATAGTTACGGCCGCCGTTTACTGGGGCTTAAGTTCACACCTTCGCTTGCGCTAAGCATTCCCCTTAACCTTCCAGCACCGGGCAGGAGTCAGCCCCTATACATCAGCTTACGCTTTAGCAGAGACCTGTGTTTTTGTTAAACAGTTGCTTGAGCCTATTCTCTGCGGCCTGCTCTCGCAGGCACCCCTTCTCCCGAAGTTACGGGGTTAATTTGCCTAGTTCCTTAACTGCAATTCTTCCGATGGTCTTAGGATTCTCTCCTCACCTACCTGTGTCGGTTTGCGGTACGGGCACTACTTCTCTTTCTAGATGCTTTTCTTGGAAGCATGGAATCAGATACTTCAGCCTAAAAGGCCTTCCCCATTACGCCTCAGAATTGTTAAAGCGGATTTGCCTACCTTAACTCCCTAAACGCTTAGACTAGCATTTCCATTCGCTAGCACATCCTATCCTTCTCCGTCACACCATCGATAATAACGATTGTAGTGGTATTGGAATATCAACCAATTGTCCATCGCCTACGCCTTTCGGCCTCGGCTTAGGTCCCGACTAACCCTGGGCGGACGAGCCTTCCCCAGGAAACCTTAGGTTTTCGACCTGTAAGATTCTCACTTACATCTCGCTACTAATGCCAACATTCTCACTCGTAATCAGTCCACCGCTCCTTACGGTACGACTTCAGCCCGATTACGACGCTCCTCTACCGCTCGTATTAAATACAAGCCCGTAGCTTCGGTGGTAAGTTTGAGCCCCGGACATTTTCGGCGCAGGATCTCTTGACTAGTGAGCTATTACGCACTCTTTCAATGAATGGCTGCTTCTGAGCCAACATCCTAGTTGTCTTTGAAATCCCACATCCTTTTCCACTTAACTTACACTTTGGGACCTTAGCTGACGATCTGGGCTTTTTCCCTTTCGACCATGGATCTTATCATTCATAGTCTGACTGCCGGACTAATAGTATATGGCATTCGGAGTTTGATAAGGTTCAGTAAGCGATACGCCCCCTAGCCCATTCAGTGCTCTACCTCCATTACTCATATCCGACGCTAGCCCTAAAGCTATTTCGAGGAGAACCAGCTATCTCCGAGTTCGATTGGAATTTCTCCGCTATCCACAGCTCATCCCATGCTTTTTCAACAGCAACGTGGTTCGGTCCTCCACGGGGTTTTACCCCCGCTTCAACCTGGCCATGGATAGGTCACTCGGTTTCGGGTCTACGGCATGCAACTAGTCGCCCTATTAAGACTTGGTTTCCCTTCGGCTCCGTACCTTAAGTACTTAACCTTGCTACATACCGTAACTCGTTGGCTCGTTCTACAAAAAGCACATCATCACCCTCGTATGGGGCTTTGATCGGTTGTAGGCATATGGTTTCAGGTTCTATTTCACTCCCCTCCCGGGGTTCTTTTCACCTTTCCCTCACGGTACTTCTTCACTATCGGTCATCAGGTAGTATTTAGCCTTGGGAGGTGGTCCTCCCTGCTTCCCACAAGGTTTCACGTGTCTCGTGGTACTCTGGATCAGAACTATTAGCTTCCTCGTTTCACTTACGGGACTATTACCCTCTACGGTTTAACTTTCCAGTTATCTTCAGTTACGATTTCACCTTTTTCATGTTCTGTCCGCAACCCCAAGAATAAATCCTTGGTTTGGGCTCTTTCCTTTTCGCTCGCCGCTACTAAGAAAATCGATGTTTCTTTCTCTTCCTCCAGGTACTTAGATGTTTCAGTTCCCTGGGTCTACCTTCATATAGCTATTTATTCACTATATGATACATGGGGTTTCCCATGTGAGTTTCCTCATTCGGAAATCTTTGGATCACTGGCTATGTGCGCCTACCCAAAGCTTATCGCAGCTTATCGCGTCCTTCGTCGGCTCCTGATGCCAAGGCATTCACCATACGCCCTTTGTAGCTTGACCTTTACGGTTCATTTTTACAAAGAATATATAT
>NZ_CP071376.1:1437500-1442500 GCF_017348895.1 Clostridium gasigenes | reverse complement strand
AAATGGTTCATCCATAATTATTATATCAGAAGGAATTGCTAAAGCCCTTGCTATATTTACTCTTTGATTCATTCCTCCACTTAATTGATTTGGATAATATCTTGCATAATCTAATAACCCAACTTCTTTTAAACCATTATTCACTTTATTACTTATATCTTTATCCTCATAATATCTCTTACATACTAATTCTAAATTTTCATATACTGTTTGCCAAGGTATTAACCTATCTTCTTGAAATACATAAGAAATATTTTTATTTTCCTCAAGGCATTTATTACTTATATAATTTAATAATGTTGTCTTTCCACAACCAGAGGGTCCCATAATACAATTAACCTTACTGTCTTCTATATTAATTTCAAAATTTTTATAAATATTTCTATTTCCATAACTAATATTTATATTACTAATTAATATAATGATCTTCCCCCTTCCACTTATTAAATTTCTTAAGTAAAACACTTAAAATTTTATCTACTATTATACTAACTATAGCTATAATAATTATCCAAGTAATAACTGCTGACGTATTTAATTGCATTTTCTCTAATTGAATAGCTGCTCCAATACCATACTTTGGTTGTGCATATACTTCACCAGCTATAACTACTTTAAATATTAGAGAAATAGTAGAGCTTAATATATTACTTATTGAAATAGTAATTGAAGGTAAATATACTTTTTTAAGTATATCTATTTCTTTTACTTTATATACTCTACACATTTCTATAAGTTTAACATCCGTATTAATCAAAGTATTAATTGTAACATCATAAAATATAGGTAATGATATAATAATTCCTATTAATATTGGTGCAGTTTCTTTAGAAACCCACACTAGTACTAATACTATAAATGCCATTGTTGGCACTGATTTAATTACTGCTAATATAGGATATATAAAATTATATATCCACTTATTAATATAACTTAATACACCTAATAAAACTGCTAATATTATAGAAATTAAAAAACTAATAAAACATCTTATTAAGCTATAGTATATCAATGATACACAATCTCCATTAACTAATATCTTTTCACACTCAAATAATATATTTTTTATTCCTGGCATTATTATTTGATTATTTACTACTACAGATACTATTTCCCATAAGATTATTATAATTATTGTAGCTATAATAATATATTTATTATTCTTTAATGAAGACTTCCTCATAAGTAGTTTTTCCTTCCTCATTTAACTCTTTATTATCTATAACTTCAAAAAATCTTATATACTCATTTTTAGTATCTTGTATATTATAGAATTTCAGATTTGCTCTATCCAGTGCACTTGATAATATATCCTTATTAACTGATATTCCTATACTTTCACTTATTACACCAGCCTCATTAGGATTATTATTTCCCCAATCTATGGACTCTTTAATATTTTCTACTATTTTTTTACATAGTTTTTTATTATCATTATAAAATTTTTCTTTTATTAATAAAGTTGATTGTGGAAATCCTATCTTAGTATCCTTTGATTCCATCCATTCTTTATTAAAATCTAATAATATTTTTACATTAGATTTTTTACTCATTATAGTAGATAAGACAGGTTCTGAAACTATAGCATATTTAGCCTTTCCACTTATAATCATAGGTGCTAATTCAGATGCAGCACTTACATATGAATAATTCACCTTATCTTCAGTTAGCCCTTTACTATTTAATATTTCCTTTCCTATAAGATCTGGTGTAAGACCTTTACCTGTATTATAAATTTCTTTACTTTGTAACTCATTTATATCTGTTATATCTTCAGTAGTTATTAAATATAACGATCCTAATCCAATAGTTCCTGCTACTTTATATTCTAAGCCTTTATTGTGAACTTGTAATGCTAAATTCGATGGCACTACCGCAATATCAGCTTCGCTTTTTAATAATTCAGCTACTAAAGCATCTGGTGTTTTTTGCAATTCACTTTCTATTGTATAGTTATCTATTTTCTTATTGTCATTAATAAATTTACTTATACCTATTGCCGGTAACCCATCTGGATATATTATTCTTGCACTTACTTCCTCTACTGGTTTCTTAGAACAAGCCATTAATACAAAAGTCATTGATACTAGTATTATTATTTTTATTGATTTTTTCATATTTACTCCTTCTCATATCTATTTATTTCCATACCTATACTATACTACATTACTTACTAACTATAAATACTATCCAAATAATTTTAGACGCAAAAAAAAGAGTCTAAATCAGACTCTTTTTTTATTAACCTGGCGACGTCCTACTCTCCCACACAGCTGCCCGTGCAGTACCATTAGCGCTGTAGAGCTTAACTTTCCTGTTCGGAATGGAAAGGAGTGTTTCCTCTACGCCATCATCACCAGATGGTTTAGATCCTAAATCATAGATTTAGTCTCTTATATTTAATTTTATCAGAGTTTTGTTCTCTGAAAATTGCACATGAATTATTGTAAATTGGTCAAGCCCTCGACCTATTAGTATCAGTCAGCTAAATATGTTGCCATACTTACACCTCTGACCTATCAACCTCGTGTTCTTCAAGGGGTCTTACTAGCTTATGCTATGGGAAATCTCATCTTGAGGGAGGCTTCACGCTTAGATGCTTTCAGCGTTTATCCCGTCCCGACTTAGCTACCCAGCGATGCTCCTGGCGGAACAACTGGTGCACCATAGGTCGGTCCATCCCGGTCCTCTCGTACTAAGGACAGCTCCTCTCAAATTTCCTACGCCCGCGACGGATAGGGACCGAACTGTCTCACGACGTTCTGAACCCAGCTCGCGTGCCGCTTTAATGGGCGAACAGCCCAACCCTTGGGACCTACTACAGCCCCAGGATGCGACGAGCCGACATCGAGGTGCCAAACCTCCCCGTCGATGTGGACTCTTGGGGGAGATCAGCCTGTTATCCCCGAGGTAGCTTTTATCCGTTGAGCGATGGCCCTCCCACGAGGTACCACCGGATCACTAAGTCCGACTTTCGTCCCTGCTCCACTTGTAGGTGTCGCAGTCAGGCTCCCTTCTGCCTTTGCACTCTTCGAACGATTTCCGACCGTTCTGAGGGAACCTTTGAGCGCCTCCGTTACTTTTTAGGAGGCGACCGCCCCAGTCAAACTGCCCACCTAACAATGTCCTGTCACCAGTTTCATGGCGTCCAGTTAGAACCTCAGTACTGTCAGGGTGGTATCCCAAGGATGACTCCACCAAGGCTAACGCCCTAGCTTCCCAGTCTCCCACCTATCCTGTACAGACAATACCGAAATTCAATGCTAAGCTACAGTAAAGCTCTACGGGGTCTTTCCGTCCAATCGCGGGTAGCGAGCATCTTCACTCGCACTACAACTTCGCCGGATTTGCAGTTGAGACAGTGCTCAAGTCATTACTCCATTCGTGCGGGTCAGAACTTACCTGACAAGGAATTTCGCTACCTTAGGACCGTTATAGTTACGGCCGCCGTTTACTGGGGCTTAAGTTCACACCTTCGCTTGCGCTAAGCATTCCCCTTAACCTTCCAGCACCGGGCAGGAGTCAGCCCCTATACATCAGCTTACGCTTTAGCAGAGACCTGTGTTTTTGTTAAACAGTTGCTTGAGCCTATTCTCTGCGGCCTGCTCTCGCAGGCACCCCTTCTCCCGAAGTTACGGGGTTAATTTGCCTAGTTCCTTAACTGCAATTCTTCCGATGGTCTTAGGATTCTCTCCTCACCTACCTGTGTCGGTTTGCGGTACGGGCACTACTTCTCTTTCTAGATGCTTTTCTTGGAAGCATGGAATCAGATACTTCAGCCTAAAAGGCCTTCCCCATTACGCCTCAGAATTGTTAAAGCGGATTTGCCTACCTTAACTCCCTAAACGCTTAGACTAGCATTTCCATTCGCTAGCACATCCTATCCTTCTCCGTCACACCATCGATAATAACGATTGTAGTGGTATTGGAATATCAACCAATTGTCCATCGCCTACGCCTTTCGGCCTCGGCTTAGGTCCCGACTAACCCTGGGCGGACGAGCCTTCCCCAGGAAACCTTAGGTTTTCGACCTGTAAGATTCTCACTTACATCTCGCTACTAATGCCAACATTCTCACTCGTAATCAGTCCACCGCTCCTTACGGTACGACTTCAGCCCGATTACGACGCTCCTCTACCGCTCGTATTAAATACAAGCCCGTAGCTTCGGTGGTAAGTTTGAGCCCCGGACATTTTCGGCGCAGGATCTCTTGACTAGTGAGCTATTACGCACTCTTTCAATGAATGGCTGCTTCTGAGCCAACATCCTAGTTGTCTTTGAAATCCCACATCCTTTTCCACTTAACTTACACTTTGGGACCTTAGCTGACGATCTGGGCTTTTTCCCTTTCGACCATGGATCTTATCATTCATAGTCTGACTGCCGGACTAATAGTATATGGCATTCGGAGTTTGATAAGGTTCAGTAAGCGATACGCCCCCTAGCCCATTCAGTGCTCTACCTCCATTACTCATATCCGACGCTAGCCCTAAAGCTATTTCGAGGAGAACCAGCTATCTCCGAGTTCGATTGGAATTTCTCCGCTATCCACAGCTCATCCCATGCTTTTTCAACAGCAACGTGGTTCGGTCCTCCACGGGGTTTTACCCCCGCTTCAACCTGGCCATGGATAGGTCACTCGGTTTCGGGTCTACGGCATGCAACTAGTCGCCCTATTAAGACTTGGTTTCCCTTCGGCTCCGTACCTTAAGTACTTAACCTTGCTACATACCGTAACTCGTTGGCTCGTTCTACAAAAAGCACATCATCACCCTCGTATGGGGCTTTGATCGGTTGTAGGCATATGGTTTCAGGTTCTATTTCACTCCCCTCCCGGGGTTCTTTTCACCTTTCCCTCACGGTACTTCTTCACTATCGGTCATCAGGTAGTATTTAGCCTTGGGAGGTGGTCCTCCCTGCTTCCCACAAGGTTTCACGTGTCTCGTGGTACTCTGGATCAGAACTATTAGCTTCCTCGTTTCACTTACGGGACTATTACC
>NZ_CP071376.1:1420000-1432500 GCF_017348895.1 Clostridium gasigenes | reverse complement strand
CCCTGTCCTCCAGCTAAAATCATCGCAACTATTTCCTTTTTACTCATTTTATATTTATCCCCCTCTTCACCTACATTTGTATGCTATCCCTTTGATTCCATTTCCATTGCCTTATCTATATCTATGCTTATGTAACTTTGTTTATGCTATTTATTATATTAAAAAATATAATAAGCTCTGAAGGAAAATTTCCTACAGAGCTTTTAGGGACATTCAAATAAATAACTTATATTAACTTAATAATTTTAACACCATGATTACACATCTTTATATTAATCTCTCCATCAATCTCCTCGTAACCTTCTGTTTTATCTATTAATCCTATTAAATTTTTACCATAACCTTTAAATTTACATTCTAACTCCCTATTTGTTGTGTTAACTAATACAAGTATTTTTTCACTTTTATATTCACGTTCATAAGCTAATACTTCGGAGGAAATACTTATAGGCTTAAAGCTACCTTTTTTTAAGCTCACCTCATTACTTCTAATATTCCCTAATACCTTATACCAATTTAATATTTCTTTATTTTGTTTATTCCATGGGTAAGGTCTTCTATTTTGAGGATCTCTTCCCCCTAATAATCCTACTTCATCTCCATAATATATTAACGGAACTCCTGGAATTGTCATTTGTATAACTATAGCTAATTTTAGCAATTCCATGTTTTCACTCAATTTAGTAAATATACGCTCTGTATCATGATTTCCTAAAAGATTCATAGAACTATAAAAATTTTCAGTTGGATAATTCTCTAACAGACTCATTAACTTCTTTATAAATAAATCTGAACTTATATTACCTTCAATAAGTCCAATAACTATATCTCTAAAAGGATAATTTGTAACAGAATCTAATTCCTTACCAAAAAAATATTCCCGTCTATCTGAGTAGCTTATTTTATTTGAAGCATCTTCCCAAACCTCTCCTATTAATACACTCTTTTCATCAACTTCTAGCATTTTTTCTTTTATCATTTGTATAAACTTATCTGGTAGCTCATCTGCTACATCTAATCTCCAGCCACTTGCTCCAAGCTTCATCCATTTAGCTATAACTGAGTCCTCATCTTTTATTATATAATTCACATAATCGTCATTTAACTCGTTTATATTTGGTTGATTATCAAATCCCCACCAACACTCATATTCATTAGGATGCTTATTAAACCTGTACCAATTGTAGTATCTCGATTCTTTAGATTGATATGCACCTTCATTTTTATAAGTTCCTAATTTATTGAAATACTTACTATCTGACCCAGTATGACTAAATACCCCATCTAAAATAATTCTTATGCCTAACTTTTTAGCCTCTTCACACAGTACTTTAAAATCTTTCTCAGTTCCAAACATTCCATCTATTTTTTTATAATCACCTGTATCATATTTGTGGCAACTAACAGCCTCAAAAATAGGATTCATATATATAATAGATGCGCCTAAAGATTTAATATATTCCAACTTTTCTTTTACACCTTTTAAGTTTCCTCCATAAAAGTCCCATCTTGCTATATTTCCTTTTTCATTTTTAATATACATAGGTTCATCTTCCCATGTAGCATATATGAAGCTATTTTTTTTAGGAGAACTAATTTCTCCTTTTTCATTTCCATTTAAAAATCTATCTACAAATATTTGATATATTATCCCTTCTTTATACCAATCCGGCACTGGTCTTTCATTATAAACCGTTATTTGATATAACTTAGGTCTATAGTCATACCTTTGACCAATGCCACCTAATATATCATTATTATTACCATAATATACAACATCATTGTTGTATATTATTTTGAAATAATAATTTAATAATCCTAATGAATTGCTGGTGTCTATAATTCCTGTATATAGGAAACTTCCATCTTGATTTTTAAATACATTATCCATTGATATTTCCTGTTCACGTCCCTTAAAGCTAGTAGTATGAATATATACTGTAGCTTCTTTATTTAATTCAATAGATATTTTAATAGTCGTTCCTACTTTTACTGCACCAAATGGATTTCTATACTCTAATTTGTGAGAATTATGAAAAGCTCTTATATCCTCCATGGAAAATTTCCTCCCTACTTATAAATTCTTATATAGAACCTCAGATCCCCAAATACCTGTAGCATATTCCTTTATAGTTCTATCTGATGAAAATATTCCTGAATGAGCTATATTAACTCCACACATTCTTTGCCAATTACTACTATCTCTATATAGTTTATCAACTCTATCTTGCGCCTTTAAATATTCATCAAAATCTTTTAGTACAAAGAACTCATCATTATAATCTAATAAATTCTCATGGATACACTTAAACCTTCTTCTATCCACATTATAAGTTCCATCAATTAACTCTGTAGTTAACTTCATTAACCTTAAATCATTGTTACACACATCCCAAGAAGAATATCCTCCATTTTTATAATAATTTAAAACCTCTTCTGCATCTAATCCAAATATAACTATATTGTCCTCTTTAACTTCATCCTTAATTTCTATATTTGCACCATCTAAAGTTGCTATAGTTACAGCTCCATTCATCATAAATTTCATATTAGAAGTTCCTGATGCTTCTTTGGTAGTTGTTGATATTTGTTCACTTAAATCTGTTGCTGGTATTATTTTTTCTGCAAGCGACACTCTATAATTATCCATCATAACAACTTTTATTTTATCTTTTACTCTAGGATCATTATTAACCTTATGAGCAATACTACTTATTAATTCAATTGTGTTTTTCGCTAAATAATATCCAGGCGCTGCTTTTCCTGCAAATATAAATGTTCTTGGTACTATATCTAAATTGGGATTTTCAATTATCCTATTATATAACTCCATTATTCTTAAACAGTTTAAAGTTTGCCTTTTATATGCATGTATTCTTTTAACTTGCACATCAAATATAGAGTTTGGATCTACTATAATTCCTTTAGTATTATAAATTTCAGTAGCTAACTTATTTTTATTATTCAATTTTATTTTAGCTAATCTTTCCCTTATATTTGTATCATCTAAATACTTCTCAAAATTCTCTAAATCTGTTGGATGTTTAATAAAACTTTCTCCTATAGTTTCGGTTAATAGATTAGTTAATTCTGGATTACATTTTAATAACCATCTTCTATGAGTAATTCCATTTGTTTTATTATTAAACTTTTTAGGATATAAATAATAGAAATCTGCCATTTCTTTCTTCTTTAATATTTCTGTATGCAATTTTGCAACTCCATTAACACTATGACTAGCTACTATTGCAAGATTAGCCATTCTAATATATCCATCTCCGATAATAGACATTCTGGAAATTTTATCCCATTGTCCAATATATTTATTCCAAAGTTCCTTGCAAAACCGCTCATTTATTTCTTCTACTATCATATAAATTCTTGGTAACAACTTTTTAAACATTTCTACTGGCCATTTCTCTAAAGCCTCTGCTAATATAGTATGATTTGTATATGAAACTATATTTTCAGTAAGTCTCCATGCGGTTTCCCAATCTAACCTCTCATCATCCATTAATATTCTCATTAATTCTGGAATTGCCAGTGTTGGATGAGTATCATTAATATGAATAGCTATTTTTTCTTCTAATTCTAAAATATTTCCTCCATGTTTTTTATAATCCCTTACAATACTTTGAAGACCTGCTGAAACAAAGAAATATTCTTGTTTTAACCTTAATTTCTTTCCTTCATAAAATGAATCCTCAGGATATAATACTAATGATATGGATTCTACTGAGTTTTTGTACTCTATTGCCTTTAAAAAATCTCCTCTATTGAAAGATGAGAAATCAAACTCATTACATACAGGCTCCGCACTCCATAGCCTTAAAGTATTAACAACTTCATTTTTATAACCCACAACAGGCGTATCATAAGGCAGTGCTAAAACAGGTTCATAATTTACATGGGTAAACATCAATTTCCCATTTATAGTTTCTGTTTTAATTTCTCCCCCAAACTTAACTATCTCTGATTTATCAGCCTTTTTCATCTCCCAAACATTTCTTTCTCTAAGCCAATTATCTGAAACCTCAACTTGCTTCCCATCAATTATCTTTTGTTCAAAGAAACCATACTTATATCTAATTCCGCATCCATGTCCTGGAATATTTAAGGATGCCATAGAATCTAGAAAACATGCCGCCAACCTTCCAAGACCGCCATTCCCTAAACCTTGGTCTTGTTCAAGATTTTCTAACTTGTATAAATCTATTCCTAGTTCATCTAAAGCTTCCTTGCAAGTTTCTCTTATACCTAGGTTTAAAAGCGCATCCCCCAGTAATCTACCTAGTAAAAATTCCATAGAAAAGTAATAGACTTGTTTTTCACTTGAATTCTTATATTTCTTATTTGTATTTATCCATGCTCTTATAACATAATCTCTTACTAGCATACCTAGTGCTTCATACTTTTGGAGGTCAGCCCCATCCCTTAATTCCTTACCATTTAACTCTAAGAATTTCTTTTCATAATCCTTTTTTAATTCATCTTTATTTATGTCTAACATATTCTCTCCTCCCTAATAGCTGTATTATAATCATCTTACTATTAATCCTCCATACAACGCTTTGTACTCTTTAGCTGATTTCTCCCAACTATTATTTGATTTCATGGCTTGCAACACTAATGTCTCCCAAATATCTTTATGGTTATAGATTTCTAATGCTTGTTCTATAGCATTCATTAACTCACTATAATTATAGTTTTTGAAACCAAAACCATTCCCTATTCCATTGTATTTATTATAAGGTGAAATTGTGTCTTTTAATCCCCCAGTCTCTCTAACTATTGGAACAGCTCCATATCTTAAAGCTATTAATTGTCCAAGTCCACAAGGTTCAAAAAGCGAAGGCATAAAGAACATATCAGAAGCCGCATATATTTTATGAGCCAATCCATTATCAAACATTATATTAGCCGATACTTTCCTAGGATACCTATATTGGAAATTTTTAAAGGTCTCTTCATATAAATAATCTCCGGTTCCAAGGACTACCACTTGAACATCTTTTTGAAGAACTCTATCCAATATATTTATTATTAAATCACAGCCTTTTTGATGAGTTAATCTAGATATAATTCCTATCATTGGAATATCTTTATTAACAGTCAATCCTAGTTCCTTCTGTAGCTGCTCTTTATTAACCCCTTTAGCTTTCAAATCATCACTTGAATAATTTTCAGCTATAAACCCATCTGTTTCTGGGTCATACTCTTCATAATCTATACCATTAACAATTCCCTTAAGTGCATAACTTCTACATCTTAATAAACCATCTAAAGTTTCTCCATATTCAGGTGTTTGTATTTCATTTGCATAAGTTTCACTTACAGTACTTACTTGGTCAGAGTAATTAATTCCACCTTTTAAGAAACTTACCCCCCCATTTAATTCTAAACTTCCATTTTTAAATGGTTCATCATCATATCCAAATAACTCTGGTAATATCTCTGGTGAAAAAACACCTTGAAAGAATAAATTATGAATTGAAAATACAGTTTTCATATCCTTATAAAAATCATCATATATATATTCCAATTTAAGAAGGACTGGCACCATACCTGTTTGCCAATCATTGCAATGTAATACATCTGGTTTCCAATTAATTTGCTTTAAAAATTCTAGCACTGCTCTATCAAAAAATGCAAATTTTTCTCCATCATCATAATAACCATATAATCCATCTCTTCCAAAATAATATTCATTGTCTAACAGATAATAGGTTACCCCTTTGTTCTTATATTCATATACTCCACAATATTGATTTCTCCAGCCTACTCTTACCATAAACCATTTGAGAAATTTCAACTTCCCCTTAAATTCATCCTTTATATCCTTATATTTTGGAATTACCACTCTTGCATCTATTCCCAACTCCATAAGTGATTGGGGCAAAGCTCCCATAACATCTCCAAGTCCCCCTGTCTTTATAAGCGGATGTGCCTCTGGTGCTACCAATAAAACATTCATCATAATTATCCTCCAACTCTTTATTTTCTAATTTTACTTTTTATTTTTACTTTTTACTTTTTACTTTTTACTTTTTTATTTTTTACTTTTTTTATTTTTTATTTTTTAAAAATATTATCTCTATTAAATATTGATTTCTATTAAATCTTCATCTTTATTAAATTTACTAATATTCAATACTATTGTTGCCATAGGTGGAACCTTAATCTTTATTGAATATTTCTGATTATGATATCCATTCTTTTCAGCTACTAAAGTTTCATCCATAACTTGATTCGAACCACCGTACTCGACCTTATCACTATTAAATATTTCTTTATAGTCAGCCATATATGGCACCCCAATTCTAAAGTCATAATATACTTGAGGTGTAAAATTACATATAAACAGTAGTGTATCTTTTTTATTTCTACCCTTTCTAATAAAACTAATTACACTTTGCTCTTTATTATCTGCATCTATCCATGTAAATCCCTCAGTATCATAATCCAATTCCCATAGTGCTTTGTTCTCTTTATAAAAATGATTAAGACTTTTAAAATAATCTTGTGTTTTTTTGTGTGTATCAAATTTATTAATTAGCTTCCACTCTAGCTGCTCATATTCTCGCCATTCAATAAACTGACCAAACTCTGCTCCCATAAATAATAACTTCTTACCTGGATGCCCAATCATATATGCTGCATAACACCTAAGCCCCGCAAATTTATTCCAATAATCACCCCACATTTTATCTATTAAAGATTTTTTACCATGTACAACTTCATCATGTGATATTGGCAAAATAAAATTTTCGGAGTAATTATACATCATGGAGAAATTTAATTTATTATGATTATATTTTCTGTGTATAGTATCTAACTCTACATATTTTAATGTATCGTTCATCCACCCCATATTCCACTTAAAATTAAATCCTAATCCACCATCTTCTATAGGCTTACATACATTTGGCCAAGAAGTAGACTCCTCGGCTATCATCAATACCTTAGGATATTCTAGAAATACAGCTTTATTTAAATCCTTTAAAAATTGAATTCCCTCTAAGCATCCATCTTCACCATGAACGTTTGGTATCCACTCGCCTTCTGGTCTTCCGTAATTTAGATAAATCATGCTTGAAACTGCATCAACTCTAAGTCCATCTATGTGAAATTCTCTTAGCCAAAATAATGCATTTGATATTAGAAAACTCTTAACTTCCGGTTTCCCTAAATCAAAATTAGATGTTCCCCACCCCTTATTATCAGCCTTCCATATTTCCTCATATTCATAAGTAGGCCCTCCATCAAACATATATAATCCATGCTCATCTTTACAAAAATGTCCTGGTACCCAATCTAGGATTACTCCAATGTCCTTTTGATGTAATGCATCTATTAATTCCCTCAATTCTTCTAGTTTTCCATATCTGCTTGTTGCAGAATAATATCCTATCCCTTGATATCCCCAAGATGCGTCTAATGGATATTCTATTAGTGGCATTAATTCTATATGAGTATATCCCATTTCATATAAATACTCAGGTAGTTCAGTTGCTAACTCTTTATATGTTAAATATTGTCCATTTTTAGTCTTCCATGACCCTAAATGAACTTCATATATATTTATAGGACTTTCATAAATATTAGTTTTATTTCTTTTCTTAATCCAGTCTTTATCATTCCATATATAATCTTCAAATTTAGTTACTATTGATGCTGTGTTTGGCCTTAATTCTGATGTAACTGCATAAGGATCTGACTTGTTTATAGCTTTACTTCCACATTTATTAGTTATGCAGTATTTATAATTTATATTTGTAGTTAATTTGGGAATAAAAATACTCCACAATCCCATATTAGTAACTTTTCTCATACTATATTTTTCTTGAGACTCAAAGTTAGAGAAATCTCCTATTACATAAATACTACTTGCATTTGGTGCCCATGTTGTAAATCTAATACCTGCTACTCCATTTTCAAAAACATAATGAGATCCCATAAACTTATAACTATAATAGTTTTTACCTTGATGAAATAAGTATATATCTAAATCACTCAGATATTCTTCTCTCAATATATCTGTACTATTACTTATTAGTGTCATTTCAAATCCTCCTAATTCTCATCAATTCTCCTTCTATATCTATTATGTTTACTTCAGTAATATACTAACTTTCATAATTTAAAGTTATGTATACGTTGTCTAAATAATTAAAAGCAAAAAAATAACCCTAGAAACTAGAGTTATTTATAATTACGCATTTAAACTATTACTTATATCACTATTATTTTACTTATTCTAAATTTATAGTTTTTTCCAGTAAAATTTCTTGACCTACCTTTTTATAATCAGTGTTAATACTTCCATCTTCATTATAGGTAATTTCTCCTTTTTCTAATATATCATGATATATCTCAATCCTTAGAGATTTTGAATACTTGTTCATGGATTCAAAATAAGAAATTTGCTTATTTTCATCGAAACCGCTACTACTCTCAATTTTAAGTTGATTGTTTTTATCATCAAACACCCTTACAAAGTATAGTGTAGTCCCTGGATTTCTACTATTTATTGTGATTCTAAAAGGTGTAATACTCATGGAATCTAAATAAAATCCAGCTTGTGTATAGTCTATCTATATTTTTACTTATAGCTTTATCAACTTTAACAGGTACCTTAAAAGCCCATGTTCCATTAAATGTTTGATTCTTTTCACTATCATCTAACGCTTTTGTGCGAACAGAGGTTAACTTAGTTTGAAAGTCAAAATTATCTGGCACTTCTGTATTTAGCGACTTTAGGTAATATCGCTCCATACCAATAAAGGTATTATCATCTATAAATTTTCCTTCTAATCCTGCAATTCCACTATTATCTAATTCATCTTTAGAAAAACTTACATTATTATAGGCTTCTCCAGTTAAAAGTTGGTTCCTAGTTAATGGACCATTCCCCCAAGATGTATACTTAAAAGGTTCTTCACTTTCTACTACATAAGTAACGTATAGCCCTTCGCCATCACATAAAATATCTGATAAAGTAATACTTATTCCGTTATTAGTAACAGTTTCATTTACAGATGTAGCATATTCTGAGTAATTGCCAGGGAAATAAATATTTTTTTCTATGTTATCAAATACACTTCCTACTATAGGGATTTTTGCTGCTAGAGCAGGATTTGCAAACCCTAAAATTAAGAAGAACAATATACTAGCGGCAGTAATAGTTATATTAAACTTTCTTTTATTAGATTTTTTTAATTTAATCTCTTTATCCGCTCTTTCTATACCATTATTAATAATTAGATCAATATTTTCTGGGATTTCTATATTTGAAAATTGTTTATTACTCATTTAAATAATCCTCCTCTAAACTATTACCAAGCTTATTCTTTGCTCTTCTTAAGTATGTCTTAACTGTATTTTGAGGTATCTCAATAATCTTTGATATATCTTCAATAGTCATATCATTAAAATATTTTAATATAATCACAGTCTTATATTTGTAATTTAATAAATCTATTGCTTTGTACAAATCTAACTTCTCATCAATAGATATTGATTTAGTTATAGGCTCTAATCGTATTTCATCATTAAATGATATTTGATTATTTTTAGCCTTTAAAAAATCAATACTACAATTTATAAGTATTCTAGTTATCCAAGTTTTAAAATAATTAGTTTCTTTAAGCTTCCCTATATTTAACATAGCTTTATAGCTACATTCTTGGATTATTTCTAAAGCATCATCTTGATTTTTCACATAGCTATATGCAATTTTATATAGATAAACCTTATTGTTTTTTATTAGTTCACCTAAATATTTTCTATCTCTTACTATATCCTTCTTTACCATTGATTTTTGATTAGATTTTTTTAAATTTAATATTTTGACTTTCATAGTAGCTACGTCATCCATAACATTCTCCTTATCTTAATAAATTATTTTACTAATATGCATATTACAGCAATTAGACTATGAAGTAATACTTAAAGTTTCAAATTTTTTCATTTTTTTGCACGCAAAAAAAGAGTCTAATTAAATTAGACTCTTTTTTATTAACCTGGCGACGTCCTACTCTCCCACACAGCTGCCCGTGCAGTACCATTAGCGCTGTAGAGCTTAACTTTCCTGTTCGGAATGGAAAGGAGTGTTTCCTCTACGCCATCATCACCAGATGGTTTAGATCCTAAATCATAGATTTAGTCTCTTATATTTAATTTTATCAGAGTTTTGTTCTCTGAAAATTGCACATGAATTATTGTAAATTGGTCAAGCCCTCGACCTATTAGTATCAGTCAGCTAAATATGTTGCCATACTTACACCTCTGACCTATCAACCTCGTGTTCTTCAAGGGGTCTTACTAGCTTATGCTATGGGAAATCTCATCTTGAGGGAGGCTTCACGCTTAGATGCTTTCAGCGTTTATCCCGTCCCGACTTAGCTACCCAGCGATGCTCCTGGCGGAACAACTGGTGCACCATAGGTCGGTCCATCCCGGTCCTCTCGTACTAAGGACAGCTCCTCTCAAATTTCCTACGCCCGCGACGGATAGGGACCGAACTGTCTCACGACGTTCTGAACCCAGCTCGCGTGCCGCTTTAATGGGCGAACAGCCCAACCCTTGGGACCTACTACAGCCCCAGGATGCGACGAGCCGACATCGAGGTGCCAAACCTCCCCGTCGATGTGGACTCTTGGGGGAGATCAGCCTGTTATCCCCGAGGTAGCTTTTATCCGTTGAGCGATGGCCCTCCCACGAGGTACCACCGGATCACTAAGTCCGACTTTCGTCCCTGCTCCACTTGTAGGTGTCGCAGTCAGGCTCCCTTCTGCCTTTGCACTCTTCGAACGATTTCCGACCGTTCTGAGGGAACCTTTGAGCGCCTCCGTTACTTTTTAGGAGGCGACCGCCCCAGTCAAACTGCCCACCTAACAATGTCCTGTCACCAGTTTCATGGCGTCCAGTTAGAACCTCAGTACTGTCAGGGTGGTATCCCAAGGATGACTCCACCAAGGCTAACGCCCTAGCTTCCCAGTCTCCCACCTATCCTGTACAGACAATACCGAAATTCAATGCTAAGCTACAGTAAAGCTCTACGGGGTCTTTCCGTCCAATCGCGGGTAGCGAGCATCTTCACTCGCACTACAACTTCGCCGGATTTGCAGTTGAGACAGTGCTCAAGTCATTACTCCATTCGTGCGGGTCAGAACTTACCTGACAAGGAATTTCGCTACCTTAGGACCGTTATAGTTACGGCCGCCGTTTACTGGGGCTTAAGTTCACACCTTCGCTTGCGCTAAGCATTCCCCTTAACCTTCCAGCACCGGGCAGGAGTCAGCCCCTATACATCAGCTTACGCTTTAGCAGAGACCTGTGTTTTTGTTAAACAGTTGCTTGAGCCTATTCTCTGCGGCCTGCTCTCGCAGGCACCCCTTCTCCCGAAGTTACGGGGTTAATTTGCCTAGTTCCTTAACTGCAATTCTTCCGATGGTCTTAGGATTCTCTCCTCACCTACCTGTGTCGGTTTGCGGTACGGGCACTACTTCTCTTTCTAGATGCTTTTCTTGGAAGCATGGAATCAGATACTTCAGCCTAAAAGGCCTTCCCCATTACGCCTCAGAATTGTTAAAGCGGATTTGCCTACCTTAACTCCCTAAACGCTTAGACTAGCATTTCCATTCGCTAGCACATCCTATCCTTCTCCGTCACACCATCGATAATAACGATTGTAGTGGTATTGGAATATCAACCAATTGTCCATCGCCTACGCCTTTCGGCCTCGGCTTAGGTCCCGACTAACCCTGGGCGGACGAGCCTTCCCCAGGAAACCTTAGGTTTTCGACCTGTAAGATTCTCACTTACATCTCGCTACTAATGCCAACATTCTCACTCGTAATCAGTCCACCGCTCCTTACGGTACGACTTCAGCCCGATTACGACGCTCCTCTACCGCTCGTATTAAATACAAGCCCGTAGCTTCGGTGGTAAGTTTGAGCCCCGGACATTTTCGGCGCAGGATCTCTTGACTAGTGAGCTATTACGCACTCTTTCAATGAATGGCTGCTTCTGAGCCAACATCCTAGTTGTCTTTGAAATCCCACATCCTTTTCCACTTAACTTACACTTTGGGACCTTAGCTGACGATCTGGGCTTTTTCCCTTTCGACCATGGATCTTATCATTCATAGTCTGACTGCCGGACTAATAGTATATGGCATTCGGAGTTTGATAAGGTTCAGTAAGCGATACGCCCCCTAGCCCATTCAGTGCTCTACCTCCATTACTCATATCCGACGCTAGCCCTAAAGCTATTTCGAGGAGAACCAGCTATCTCCGAGTTCGATTGGAATTTCTCCGCTATCCACAGCTCATCCCATGCTTTTTCAACAGCAACGTGGTTCGGTCCTCCACGGGGTTTTACCCCCGCTTCAACCTGGCCATGGATAGGTCACTCGGTTTCGGGTCTACGGCATGCAACTAGTCGCCCTATTAAGACTTGGTTTCCCTTCGGCTCCGTACCTTAAGTACTTAACCTTG
>NZ_CP071376.1:1412500-1415000 GCF_017348895.1 Clostridium gasigenes | reverse complement strand
TTGCACTCTTCGAACGATTTCCGACCGTTCTGAGGGAACCTTTGAGCGCCTCCGTTACTTTTTAGGAGGCGACCGCCCCAGTCAAACTGCCCACCTAACAATGTCCTGTCACCAGTTTCATGGCGTCCAGTTAGAACCTCAGTACTGTCAGGGTGGTATCCCAAGGATGACTCCACCAAGGCTAACGCCCTAGCTTCCCAGTCTCCCACCTATCCTGTACAGACAATACCGAAATTCAATGCTAAGCTACAGTAAAGCTCTACGGGGTCTTTCCGTCCAATCGCGGGTAGCGAGCATCTTCACTCGCACTACAACTTCGCCGGATTTGCAGTTGAGACAGTGCTCAAGTCATTACTCCATTCGTGCGGGTCAGAACTTACCTGACAAGGAATTTCGCTACCTTAGGACCGTTATAGTTACGGCCGCCGTTTACTGGGGCTTAAGTTCACACCTTCGCTTGCGCTAAGCATTCCCCTTAACCTTCCAGCACCGGGCAGGAGTCAGCCCCTATACATCAGCTTACGCTTTAGCAGAGACCTGTGTTTTTGTTAAACAGTTGCTTGAGCCTATTCTCTGCGGCCTGCTCTCGCAGGCACCCCTTCTCCCGAAGTTACGGGGTTAATTTGCCTAGTTCCTTAACTGCAATTCTTCCGATGGTCTTAGGATTCTCTCCTCACCTACCTGTGTCGGTTTGCGGTACGGGCACTACTTCTCTTTCTAGATGCTTTTCTTGGAAGCATGGAATCAGATACTTCAGCCTAAAAGGCCTTCCCCATTACGCCTCAGAATTGTTAAAGCGGATTTGCCTACCTTAACTCCCTAAACGCTTAGACTAGCATTTCCATTCGCTAGCACATCCTATCCTTCTCCGTCACACCATCGATAATAACGATTGTAGTGGTATTGGAATATCAACCAATTGTCCATCGCCTACGCCTTTCGGCCTCGGCTTAGGTCCCGACTAACCCTGGGCGGACGAGCCTTCCCCAGGAAACCTTAGGTTTTCGACCTGTAAGATTCTCACTTACATCTCGCTACTAATGCCAACATTCTCACTCGTAATCAGTCCACCGCTCCTTACGGTACGACTTCAGCCCGATTACGACGCTCCTCTACCGCTCGTATTAAATACAAGCCCGTAGCTTCGGTGGTAAGTTTGAGCCCCGGACATTTTCGGCGCAGGATCTCTTGACTAGTGAGCTATTACGCACTCTTTCAATGAATGGCTGCTTCTGAGCCAACATCCTAGTTGTCTTTGAAATCCCACATCCTTTTCCACTTAACTTACACTTTGGGACCTTAGCTGACGATCTGGGCTTTTTCCCTTTCGACCATGGATCTTATCATTCATAGTCTGACTGCCGGACTAATAGTATATGGCATTCGGAGTTTGATAAGGTTCAGTAAGCGATACGCCCCCTAGCCCATTCAGTGCTCTACCTCCATTACTCATATCCGACGCTAGCCCTAAAGCTATTTCGAGGAGAACCAGCTATCTCCGAGTTCGATTGGAATTTCTCCGCTATCCACAGCTCATCCCATGCTTTTTCAACAGCAACGTGGTTCGGTCCTCCACGGGGTTTTACCCCCGCTTCAACCTGGCCATGGATAGGTCACTCGGTTTCGGGTCTACGGCATGCAACTAGTCGCCCTATTAAGACTTGGTTTCCCTTCGGCTCCGTACCTTAAGTACTTAACCTTGCTACATACCGTAACTCGTTGGCTCGTTCTACAAAAAGCACATCATCACCCTCGTATGGGGCTTTGATCGGTTGTAGGCATATGGTTTCAGGTTCTATTTCACTCCCCTCCCGGGGTTCTTTTCACCTTTCCCTCACGGTACTTCTTCACTATCGGTCATCAGGTAGTATTTAGCCTTGGGAGGTGGTCCTCCCTGCTTCCCACAAGGTTTCACGTGTCTCGTGGTACTCTGGATCAGAACTATTAGCTTCCTCGTTTCACTTACGGGACTATTACCCTCTACGGTTTAACTTTCCAGTTATCTTCAGTTACGATTTCACCTTTTTCATGTTCTGTCCGCAACCCCAAGAATAAATCCTTGGTTTGGGCTCTTTCCTTTTCGCTCGCCGCTACTAAGAAAATCGATGTTTCTTTCTCTTCCTCCAGGTACTTAGATGTTTCAGTTCCCTGGGTCTACCTTCATATAGCTATTTATTCACTATATGATACATGGGGTTTCCCATGTGAGTTTCCTCATTCGGAAATCTTTGGATCACTGGCTATGTGCGCCTACCCAAAGCTTATCGCAGCTTATCGCGTCCTTCGTCGGCTCCTGATGCCAAGGCATTCACCATACGCCCTTTGTAGCTTGACCTTTACGGTTCATTTTTACAAAGAATATATATTTAAATATCTTTCTTGGCTTTGTTGTACTTTTCTTTAACTAACGTTAAAAATAAGTTATAATTCATGTGCAATTTTCAAAGAACAACAACGATTACCCAACATTATGTTGCGTAATCATCGCGAATTGAAGGAT
>NZ_CP071376.1:1397500-1410000 GCF_017348895.1 Clostridium gasigenes | reverse complement strand
TGCTATTTTTAGTATATTGAGTAGGCGCTTCATCTTGTGCTTTTGTGTATATAGGATTTTTGTCATAAAACAGTTCTTTGTTCACTTCTTTATCTAATAAATCCATATTCATATCAAAGTATGCTTTCAAAGAATTTATACAAGCTAAATATCCGTTAAATTCAAAAGCTCCTACATTTAAGCTATCTAAGTTTGAACTTATATATTGCTTTATTTTTCTATACATTCCACTCTTTATACTACTATAAACTATATTAATGAATATATCGGTCTTCATTATATACATTTCCATACTAATGTTAGCTAGTTGGCCTCTTCTAATTCCAATATTTTTGCCAATACTATTTACTTTATTTTCATTATCTATATTTAATACTTCACAATCAATAAACTCTCCATCAGTATCAAAAATTTGCTTATATACTACTGTTATATCATTTTTACTTTTTATATGTTGATTTATAACTTCATTATAATCTATATTACAAACCATATATGATGGTGAAATTAAAACATATTCCCTTCTACTTTGCTTTATAAATTCTATATTATCCATAAAGTTATGAACATCATCATTCACTGGATCATGATCTCCAAAATTAAAAACCCTAAGTCCATCCTTTTTTCTATGCAGATCCCATGGCCTTCCATTTGTTAAATGGTTTATTAAAGATCTTGATTTATTCTTAGTAAAAATTCCTATTCCCTCAATTCCCGAATTAGCCATATTAGATAATACAAAATCTATTACTCTATACCTTCCTGCTATTGGCACAGACGCTAACGACCTATTTATTACTAACTCTCCCATTCTACTTTCATCTTCATCTAAATTTATAATACCAAAACAACTCTTCATATAATCTCCCCCGTAACTTTAAAATATTTTCTATTTATAATATTTTCTAATTGCTATATTGATATTCTAGCACTTCTATAGATTTAGCATCTATCCCATGATTTTCAAATGTAGATTTGCACTCTAATATTTCCCCAGCTGCTATAACTGAAATTTCATTAAAATTGCTAATATTATATCCATCCCCTATAACTACATCCGTTCCTATTATAGCTTTTTCTATAATTACATTTTTACCGATCTTTACGTTAGGCATTATAACAGAATCTCTTATAACGGTATTTTCACCTACAAATACGCCTTGAGATAAAATTGAATTTTCAACAGTTCCCTCAACTATACATCCTTCTACTACAAGCGACCCTAAAACTTGTGCATTACATCCTATATATTGTGCAGGTCTTATTGGATTTTGTGAATATATCTTCCAATTATTTTCATGTAAGTTTAATTCATCAGTTTCATTTAATAAATCCATATTAGCTTCCCAAAGACTTTCGATTGTACCAACATCCTTCCAATAACCCTTAAATGGATAGGCCATCATCTTAGCATTAGCCTCTAGCATTATAGGAAGTATATCTTTTCCGAAATCATTACTTGAATTTAAATTAAGTTCATCTTCTTTCAAGTATTTCTTTAATAACTCCCACTTAAATATATATATTCCCATAGATGCATTTGTACTTTTAGGATTTTTGGGTTTCTCTTCAAATTCATATATTGATAAATCCTCTCTAGTATTGATTATTCCAAATCTACTAGCTTCTTTTTCCGGTACATTTATAACCGCAATAGTTACATCAGCCTCTTTCTCCTTGTGAAAATCTAACATCTTATCATAATCCATT
The DNA here is from genome assembly GCF_017348895.1 of Clostridium gasigenes. Classification (NCBI taxonomy): domain Bacteria; kingdom Bacillati; phylum Bacillota; class Clostridia; order Eubacteriales; family Clostridiaceae; genus Clostridium; species Clostridium gasigenes. The sequence goes on along the minus strand of NZ_CP071376.1, from coordinate 1,408,290 downwards.
TTATAAATGTGATCTCCAGACAAAATCAATACATATTCTGGATCATATCCATCTACATATTGTATATTTTGGAATATAGCATTAGCCGTTCCCTTATACCAGACCCCACCTTTTTCTTTCTGATATGGTGGTAATACAGTAACCCCGCCATCTCTTCTATCCAAATCCCATGGATTCCCAATTCCTATATGGGCGTTAAGTTCTAAAGGTTTATATTGAGTTAATACCCCAACTGTATAAATACCAGAATTAGAGCAGTTACTTAATGGGAAATCTATTATTCTATACTTTCCTCCAAATGGCACTGCTGGCTTTGCTACATCCTTTGTCAATACACCTAATCTCGAGCCTTGTCCCCCTGCTAAAATCATTGCAACAATTTCTTTCTTCCCCATAAAAAATTCTCCTTCCCCTTGTTTATATTCTATACAATTTCACATATTTTGAATTCATAGCCTTTTATACATATGTTGAAATTTATTTTATTCGTTAATGTCACCCATTTATTATTTTGAAATTCTCTAATTATTCTATAACCATCCTTGAATTCATAAGTAAATTCTTTATTTTTTGGATTTATTATTATAATTATTTTTTTATCCTTATAATTCCGTTCATATATAAGTATTTCTTGTAATGTATCTATAATCTTAAATTCACCTTTTCTAAGTACCTCTTCTTCATTTCTTAAATTTCCCAAGGTTTTATAAATTATAAATACCTCTTCATTAATCTTATTCCAAGGAAATGCCTTTCTATTTTCAGGGTCTTTCCCTCCTGTTAAACCAGCTTCATCACCATAATATATTAGCGGAACCCCTGGAAGTGTCATTTGCATAACTATTGCTAATTTAAATAAATATATATTTTGTCCTAGCATTGTAAATATTCTTTCAGTATCATGATTTCCTAACAAATTCATGCAACTATAGAAATTCTCACTTGGATAGTTTTCATATAAGCTCATTAACCTTCTTATAAAGTATTTAGATTCTATATTACCTATTAAAAATTGTATTATAATATCTCTTAAAGGATAGTTTGTAACTGAATCTAACTCTTTTCCAAAAAAGTATTCTCTTCTAGAAGAATAACTAACCTTATTTGAAGCATCTTCCCAAACTTCACCTATTAATACACTTTCAAAATCAACAGATAACATTTTCTCCTTTATCATAGCTATAAATTTATCCGGCAACTCATCGGCTACATCTAATCGCCAACCACTTGCTCCAAGTTTAATCCACTTTGCTATGATAGACTCTTCATTTTTTATTATATAATTACTATAACTATCATTTAATTCTTGTGTATTAGGTTGGTTATCAAATCCCCACCAACAATCATATTTATGAGGATATTCATCAAATGTGTACCAACTATAATATTTTGATTCTTTTGATTCATATGCTCCAATCTCTGGATAATTTCCATACTTATTAAAATATTTGCTATCCGATCCTGTATGACTAAAAACGCCATCTAATATAACTCTTATTTCTAACTTTTTAGCCTCTTCACACAACTCTTTAAACTCTTCATTAGTTCCAAACATTTTATCTATTACCTCATAATCACTAGTATCATATTTATGACAACTTACAGCCTCAAAAATAGGATTCATATAAATAATAGAAACTCCAAGAGATTTTATATACTCTAACTTCTTTATAACTCCCCTTAAATTACCACCAAAAAAATCCCACTTTGATATATCTCCACTTTTATCTTTAACATACATAGGATCATCTTCCCAGGTAGCATATATAAAACTATTTTTTCTAGGATTATTAACTCTGCCATTATCATTTCCATTATAAAATCTATCTACAAATATTTGATATATTATTCCCTCCTTATACCACGAGGGCACCTTTCTCTCATTATAAATTGTTATCTGATAAGGTATAGGATCTCTATCATATACACATCCTATACCTCCTAGAGATTCTTTATTATTTCCATAGTAAATATTATTACTTTCATAAACTATCTTGAAATAGTAGTTTATAATTCCAACTGAACTTATAGTTTCTAAATCTATATCAAATATATAGTTATCACTGATGCTTTTATCTAACATAGTCATTTCTAATTCTTCTTTTCTACCATCAAAATAACTTAAATTTATATATACTGATGCACTTTTATCTAAAGCTATTTTTAATGATATATTTTCTAAAACTTTAACTGCTCCAAATGGAACTCTATATTGTAAACTATGAGAATCATGAAAAATTCTTATATCAGTCATAAAATCCTCCTTCAACTATAAATTTCTATATATAGTATTTGCGCCCCAAATACCTGTAGCATACTCATTTATTGTTCTATCTGAGGAGAATATTCCTGATTTAGCTATATTTACCCCACACATCTCTTGCCACTTATCCAAATCTCTATATAACTTATCTACCTTATCTTGAGCTTCTATATAATCATTAAAATCTCTTAAAGCAAAAAATTCATCATTATAATTAAGTAAGCTTTCATATATAGGTTTAAATCTTTCTTTATCTGTAGAATAAGTTCCATCAATAAGGTTATTCATTACTCTTTTTACCCTTGAATCCTTATTATATATATCCCAAGCATTGTATCCACCATTTTTATAATAATTAAAGACCTCCTTTGCATTTAATCCAAAGACTATAATATTTTCCGGTCCAACTGCATCTTTTATTTCTATGTTGGCTCCATCTAATGTTGCTATAGTAATAGCTCCATTCATCATAAATTTCATATTTGATGTTCCAGATGCTTCTTTAGTTGTAGTAGATATTTGCTCACTCAAATCTGCAGCTGGAACTATTTTTTCTGCCAACGATACTCTGTAGTTATCCATCATAACTACCTTAATCTTATCTCCCACTCTATAATCATTATTTATCTTATTTGAAATTGAATTTATTAACTCTATAGTGTTTTTTGCTAAATAATATCCGGGTGCAGCCTTTCCTGCAAATATAAAGGTTCTCGGTACTATATCTAAATTAGGATTATCAATAATTCTATTATATAAATCCATTATTCTTAAACAATTTAGAGTTTGCCTTTTATATGCATGTATTCTCTTAACTTGCACATCAAAAATAGAATTAGGATTTACCATAATGCCCTTTGTGTTATAAATTTCCTTTGATAATCTCTTCTTATTTTCAAGTTTTATATTAGCTAATGCTAATTTCACACTACTATCTTTTAAATGTTCCTGAAACATTTTTAAATCTGTCGGTTTTTTCATAAACCCTTCACCTATTGTAGATTTCAATAATTCAGTTAGCTCTGGGTTACACTTTATTAGCCATCTTCTATGAGTTATTCCATTTGTCTTATTATTAAATTTACTAGGATATAAGGAATAAAACTCTGACATCTCCTGATTTTTTAATATCTCAGTGTGAAGTTTTGCTACTCCATTAACACTATGACTTCCTACTATATCTAAACTCGCCATCCTAATATATCCGTCTCCTATGATAGACATTCTAGAAATTTTATCCCACTCACCAGGATATATGATCCATAATTCCTTGCAATATCTTTGGTTAATTTCTTCTATAATCATATACACTCTTGGCAGTAAATTTTTAAACATATCTACTTCCCACTTTTCAAGGGCTTCAGCCAATATAGTATGATTAGTATAGGAAACACTACTTTGAGTAATTTCCCAAGCCTCTTCCCACTCTAATCCTTCTTCATCTATTAATATTCTCATAAGTTCTGGTATTGCTAATGTTGGATGAGTATCATTTATATGAATAGCTACACTCTCATTAAATAATGATATATTTCCCCCATTACTCTTATATTCATTTACTATATTCTGAATCCCCGCAGATGCTAATAAATATTCTTGTTTTAACCGCAATAACTTACCCTCATAAAAAGAATCCTCTGGATACAAAACAAGTGATATTGCTTCTACTGAATTTTTATACTCTTGAGATTTTATAAATTCACCCCTAGCAAAAGCAGAAAAATCAAACTCCTTACATATAGTTTCCACGCTCCATAACCTAAGTGTGTTTACTAAATTATTTTTATATCCAATAATAGGAGTATCATAAGGAACAGCTAAAACAGCTTCATAATCTTTATGAACGAATTTTACTTTACCCTTTTTAACTTCCATTTCTACTTTCCCATAAAATTTAACTATTTCACTTTTATCAGTTTTTTTTATTTCCCACACATTTCTTGATTTTAACCAAGTGTCCGCTACCTCGACTTGTTTTCCATCAATTATTTGTTGCTCAAAAAATCCATATTTATATCTTATTCCAAAGCCATGCCCTGCAATATTCGTCGAAGCCATAGAATCTAAAAAACAAGCTGCTAACCTTCCAAGTCCTCCATTACCTAATCCTTGATCTTGTTCCATATCCTCTAACTCATGAAGATCTATCTTTAATTCTTTTAATGCTTCTTCACAAGTTTCTCTTATCCCTAAATTTAATAGTGAATTATCTAATAACCTACCTAATAAAAATTCCATCGATAAATAATAAACTTGCTTATCTTTTAATTTTGAATACTCCTTATTTGTGCTTGCCCAATCCTTAGCTGAATACTTTTTTACTAATTCGCCTAAGGTTTCATATTTTTGAAGATTATTTCCATCAACTAGTTCCTTACCATGTAACTCTAAAAATTTCTCTTTATAGTCCTCAATTATTTTATTCTTTGTTATTAACATTTTTTATGTCCTCCTAATAACTCAATTATGAGTTTTAGGCCATTAATTCCTTATATAACTTTTTATATTCCTCCGCTGATTTATCCCAACTATTATAAGAATTCATAGCCCTCATTACTAATGATTGCCAATTATCCTTATTTTTATATACCTCTATTGAATATTCTATTTTTTCCATTAATTCTATATAATTATAATTTCTAAATGTAAATCCATTTCCTTCTTTATTCTGAGAATTATAATCTGTAATAGTATCCTTTAATCCTCCTGTTTCCCTTACTATTGGTACAGATCCATATCTCAATGCTATTAATTGTCCTAGTCCACAAGGTTCAAAAAGCGAAGGCATTAAAAACATATCTGAAGATGCATATATTTTATGAGCTAATTCATTATCAAATAATATATTTGCACTTACCTTACTTGGATACCTTTGATTAAAGTCCTTAAGATTTTCTTCATATAAATAATCACCAGTTCCTAAGAATACAACTTGTACATCTTTTTGTAATATTCCATGTAACATATTTATTATTAAGTCACAACCTTTTTGATGTGTTAACCTAGATACCATTCCAATCATAGGTATATTTTTATTAACAGTCAGTCCTAGTCTATTTTGTAGTTCCTCTTTATTTATACCCTTATTCTCTAATGTATCAACTGAATATTGTTTAAATATAAATTTATCATTTTTAGGGTCATACTCCTTATAATCAATTCCATTAGTTATTCCTCTTAATATATTTTGTTTATATCTAATCAACCCATCTAACCCTTCTCCATATTCTGGAGTTTTTATTTCCTCAGCATAACTTTTACTTACAGTAGTTATACTATCTGAATAATTAATTGCGCCTTTTAAGAAACTTACTGCTCCATTAAGTTCCAAACTACCATTATTAAATAACTCATAATCATATCCAAAAACTTCTGGTAAAACGTCTGGACTAAATGATCCTTTGAAAAATAGATTATGAATAGAAAAGACAGTTTTCATATTCTTATATAAATCTTTTTTTATATACTCTACTTTATGAAGAACTGGTATCATGCCAGTTTGCCAATCATTGCAATGTAACACATCCGGCTTCCAGTCTATTTCTTTTATAAATTCAAGTACTGCCCTATCAAAAAAAGCAAATTTTTCCCCATCATCATAATATCCATATAATCCATCTCTTTTAAAGTAATACTCATTATCTATAAAATAATACTTTACTCCATCGTGATCATATTCAAATATTCCACAATATTGTTCCCTCCAACCCACTTTAACAATAAATGATTTTATAAATTTAAATTTTTTCTTAAGATCATCTTTTATATCTCTATAATTAGGCATTACAACTCTTGCATCTACTCCGACATTCTTTAGTGCATGAGGCAAAGCTCCAATAACATCTCCAAGTCCTCCAGTTTTAATAAAAGGATGAGATTCCGATGCAATAATTAGAACTTTCATTCCTTAGTTCACTCCTCTATTATCTTCTTCTATCTCTTTAATATTTATCTCTTCAATGCTTTTCATTTCATTTATTTTTTCAATCGTTATTATAGATATGGACATGGGCGGTACTTTAGTTTTAAGTGAATATGGTTGATTATGACATGAAGTATTTTCTGATATCAACATTCCTTCCACTACTTGTCCCGATCCTCCAAATCTCTTTTCATCAGTATTAAATACCTCTCTATATTCTCCTAAATAAGGAACTCCTATTCTAAAATCATAATAAACTACAGGCGTAAAGTTACATATAAATAGTAATGTATCCTCTTTACTTTTACCCCTCCTTATAAAGGATAAAATACTCTGCTTATTATTATCTGCATCTATCCATGTAAATCCATTAGGATTATAATCTAATTCCCATAAAGCCTTGTTATTTTTATAAAAATTGTTTAACTCTTTAGTGTATTCTTGTGATTTTTTATGCATATCAAATTCATCAATTAGCTTCCATTCTAATTGTTCATATTCTTTCCACTCTATAAACTGTGCAAATTCTGATCCCATGAAAGTAAGTTTTTTACCTGGATGCCCAATCATATATGCTAGATATAATCTAAAGCCTGCAAACTTATTCCAATAATCTCCCCACATTTTATCTACCAATGATTTCTTACCATGGACCACTTCATCATGTGATATAGGTAAAATAAAGTTTTCTGTGTGGTTATATACCATAGCGAAAGTAAGCTTGTTTTGATGATATTTTCTATATACAGGATCAAGCTCTACATATTTTAATGTATCGTTCATCCATCCCATATTCCATTTAAAATTAAATCCTAACCCACCTTCTTTTATTGGCTTACAAACATTTGGCCAAGATGTAGATTCTTCTGCAATCATTAGTAATCCTTCTGATTCAGAAAATACAGCGGTATTTAATTCTTTTAAGAAATCAATTCCTTCTAAACAGCCATCTTCCCCATATATATTAGTTCTCCACTCACCTTCATTTCTTCCATAACTTAAATAAATCATATTAGAAACAGCATCTACTCTTAATCCATCTATATGGAATTCCTTTATCCAATATAAAGCATTAGAAATAAGGAAACTCTTAACTTCAGGTTTTCCTAAATCAAAATTAAATGTACCCCACCCTTTATTATCAGCTTTCCAACCTTCTTCATATTCATAAGTAGGACTACCATCAAACATATACAACCCATGTTCATCTTTACAAAAATGTCCTGGTACCCAATCTAAAATTACACCTATTCCATTTGAATGTAAGTTGTTAATAAGATCTTTTAATCCCTCTGTTGTTCCATATCTACTTGTAGGAGCATAATATCCCACACCTTGATATCCCCATGATGCATCTAATGGATATTCTAAAACTGGCATTAATTCTACATGAGTATATCCCATTTCTAATACATATGCGGGTAATTCTTTTGCAAGTTCATCATAAGTGAAAAAATTATCCTGCTCTCCATTTGTTAATTTAGCTTCTTTAGTTTTCCAAGACCCTAAATGAACTTCATATATATTTATAGGACTTTCATATATATTACTTTTTTTTCGTTTACTTATCCATTTCCTATCAGTCCATTTAAATTTAAGATCCTCTTTCACTATAGATGCAGTATTCGGCCTTACTTCTGATAAATATGCATATGGATCAGCTTTATACACTCCTTTTGTTCCCCACTTATTTACTATATAATACTTATATCTACAACCAGGTTTTAAATTAGGTATAAAAACACTCCATATACCTTCATCAGTTAATCTTTCTAATTTATATTCCTCTTGAATATTAAAATCAGTAAAATCACCCACTACATATATACTACTTGCTTTCGGAGCCCAAGTTGTAAACCTAATTCCTCTTTTTCTATTTTCAATAATACTATGTGCCCCCATAAACCTATAGCTATTATAATTTTTACCTTGATGAAATAAACAATTATCAACTTCTAATATCTGACCCTTCTTAACTATAACTTTTTTCTTTTTTACCTCTACCATAGGTCTTCCCCCTTGTTTAATTTATCCATTGCATTTATTTACAATTATAGCATTATGTTACTTCGTTTTCTATACTTTTCTAAATACGATTATCTATGTTTTTTACTGTTTTTCACTGTTTTTCTACATAGGAATTTATCTTTTATTGTAGTATATAGTCGTATTGTTTTTTGAACGTCTAAAAAATAATAATTAAGCTATATTAGTTATTTTTAAGTACATTTAAACTTGATTTAGATATCTGAAATGATTTGAATATTCCTTATATAATAAAAAAAGACACAATTAAATTAATAATCATATCTTTTTTATTTGAACGCAAAAAAAAGAGTCTAAATCAGACTCTTTTTTGTTAACCTGGCGACGTCCTACTCTCCCACACAGCTGCCCGTGCAGTACCATTAGCGCTGTAGAGCTTAACTTTCCTGTTCGGAATGGAAAGGAGTGTTTCCTCTACGCCATCATCACCAGATGGTTTAGATCCTAAATCATAGATTTAGTCTCTTATTATTTTTTTATCAGAGTTTTGTTCTCTGAAAATTGCACATGAATTATTGTAAATTGGTCAAGCCCTCGACCTATTAGTATCAGTCAGCTAAATATGTTGCCATACTTACACCTCTGACCTATCAACCTCGTGTTCTTCAAGGGGTCTTACTAGCTTATGCTATGGGAAATCTCATCTTGAGGGAGGCTTCACGCTTAGATGCTTTCAGCGTTTATCCCGTCCCGACTTAGCTACCCAGCGATGCTCCTGGCGGAACAACTGGTGCACCATAGGTCGGTCCATCCCGGTCCTCTCGTACTAAGGACAGCTCCTCTCAAATTTCCTACGCCCGCGACGGATAGGGACCGAACTGTCTCACGACGTTCTGAACCCAGCTCGCGTGCCGCTTTAATGGGCGAACAGCCCAACCCTTGGGACCTACTACAGCCCCAGGATGCGACGAGCCGACATCGAGGTGCCAAACCTCCCCGTCGATGTGGACTCTTGGGGGAGATCAGCCTGTTATCCCCGAGGTAGCTTTTATCCGTTGAGCGATGGCCCTCCCACGAGGTACCACCGGATCACTAAGTCCGACTTTCGTCCCTGCTCCACTTGTAGGTGTCGCAGTCAGGCTCCCTTCTGCCTTTGCACTCTTCGAACGATTTCCGACCGTTCTGAGGGAACCTTTGAGCGCCTCCGTTACTTTTTAGGAGGCGACCGCCCCAGTCAAACTGCCCACCTAACAATGTCCTGTCACCAGTTTCATGGCGTCCAGTTAGAACCTCAGTACTGTCAGGGTGGTATCCCAAGGATGACTCCACCAAGGCTAACGCCCTAGCTTCCCAGTCTCCCACCTATCCTGTACAGACAATACCGAAATTCAATGCTAAGCTACAGTAAAGCTCTACGGGGTCTTTCCGTCCAATCGCGGGTAGCGAGCATCTTCACTCGCACTACAACTTCGCCGGATTTGCAGTTGAGACAGTGCTCAAGTCATTACTCCATTCGTGCGGGTCAGAACTTACCTGACAAGGAATTTCGCTACCTTAGGACCGTTATAGTTACGGCCGCCGTTTACTGGGGCTTAAGTTCACACCTTCGCTTGCGCTAAGCATTCCCCTTAACCTTCCAGCACCGGGCAGGAGTCAGCCCCTATACATCAGCTTACGCTTTAGCAGAGACCTGTGTTTTTGTTAAACAGTTGCTTGAGCCTATTCTCTGCGGCCTGCTCTCGCAGGCACCCCTTCTCCCGAAGTTACGGGGTTAATTTGCCTAGTTCCTTAACTGCAATTCTTCCGATGGTCTTAGGATTCTCTCCTCACCTACCTGTGTCGGTTTGCGGTACGGGCACTACTTCTCTTTCTAGATGCTTTTCTTGGAAGCATGGAATCAGATACTTCAGCCTAAAAGGCCTTCCCCATTACGCCTCAGAATTGTTAAAGCGGATTTGCCTACCTTAACTCCCTAAACGCTTAGACTAGCATTTCCATTCGCTAGCACATCCTATCCTTCTCCGTCACACCATCGATAATAACGATTGTAGTGGTATTGGAATATCAACCAATTGTCCATCGCCTACGCCTTTCGGCCTCGGCTTAGGTCCCGACTAACCCTGGGCGGACGAGCCTTCCCCAGGAAACCTTAGGTTTTCGACCTGTAAGATTCTCACTTACATCTCGCTACTAATGCCAACATTCTCACTCGTAATCAGTCCACCGCTCCTTACGGTACGACTTCAGCCCGATTACGACGCTCCTCTACCGCTCGTATTAAATACAAGCCCGTAGCTTCGGTGGTAAGTTTGAGCCCCGGACATTTTCGGCGCAGGATCTCTTGACTAGTGAGCTATTACGCACTCTTTCAATGAATGGCTGCTTCTGAGCCAACATCCTAGTTGTCTTTGAAATCCCACATCCTTTTCCACTTAACTTACACTTTGGGACCTTAGCTGACGATCTGGGCTTTTTCCCTTTCGACCATGGATCTTATCATTCATAGTCTGACTGCCGGACTAATAGTATATGGCATTCGGAGTTTGATAAGGTTCAGTAAGCGATACGCCCCCTAGCCCATTCAGTGCTCTACCTCCATTACTCATATCCGACGCTAGC
>NZ_CP071376.1:1245000-1387500 GCF_017348895.1 Clostridium gasigenes | reverse complement strand
ATCATATGTGGAGTTACTGAATTCTTCATATATTAATATAAACTTTATATCTTAAATTTATAAATCCTAACTTGATGCCATTGATCACATGAGTATCCAATTGCAAATTATTATTTATGCAAAAAACCTCTGATGTATTTCTCTACATCAGAGGTTCCAAACTAATATATTCTACTCTCTAGCCACAAGTGTTCTTCTATTTACCTATATTGTCTCTATTTCAACTACTTTATATTTTTCACTGTTAACTGCAAGTTTTATAGTTTCATCACTTACCTCAGTGTTAGTCTCAACTATAACAGATTTATTAGAAATATTTATATCTGCACTAGTTACACCCTCTATATTACTTATTGCTTCCTTTATATGCTTAGCGCAATTTTCGCACTTCATACCTTCAACTACTACTTTCTTTTTCATTTTCATTTTACTTTTCCCCTTCCAATTATTAGCACTTGTTTTATCCAACATGCTCTTATATTTATATTATAGTTCTTCTATTCCTACAACTTCATATCCTACCTCATCGATAGCCGCTTTAATATCTTCATCAGTAATATCTACTGATCCCTCAAATACTGCAGTTTTAGAATCTAAATTCACATCTACACTAGTTACTCCATTAAGTTCACCTAATGCCTCCTTAACGTGGTTTACACAGTGTCCACAGCTCATTCCTTCAATTAATATTTTTTTTCTCATTTTTTATTCCTCCTAATATTTTTTATAATATACATTAGAATTACTAATATTTAATAAAACCATATATTTTACTATCTATTTAATTGGTTTAAACCTCTTTAATCTTAAAGCATTGGTTAATACTGACACAGAACTAAGACTCATTGCTGCTCCTGCTATCATAGGATTTAATAATGGTCCTCCAAATATGTGTAGGATTCCCATAGCAACTGGTATTCCTATTATATTATACCCAAATGCCCAGAATAGGTTTTGTTTAATATTTCTTATAGTACTTTTACTTAACTGCAAGGCAGTAGGAACATCCATTAAGTCGCTTCTCATAAGAACTATATCTGCTGATTCCATTGCAACGTCTGTTCCAGAACCTATAGCTATACCAATATCTGCTTGTGCTAATGCTGGAGCATCATTTATACCATCACCAACCATAGCAACCTTCTTACCTTCAGCTTGAAGCTTTTTAACTTCATTTGCCTTGTCTTGTGGTAACACTTCTGCTAAAATCCTATCAATTCCAACTTGTTTAGCTATAGCTTCTGCAGTTCTCTTATTGTCACCAGTTATCATATCTACTTCAATTCCCATTTCATGAAGCTTTTCTATTGCTTTCTTACTACTTGCTTTAACAGTATCCGCAACAGCAATGATACCTGCCATCTTATTGTCTATAGCTATATACATCGGAGTCTTACCTTCTCCAGCTAATTCATCAGAAATTTTTTCTAATTCTACTAAGGATATTTTGCTATCAATCATAAGTTTTCTGTTTCCAAGTAGAATATTTTTACCATCTATTTTAACTTCAATACCATAACCTGGAATGGCTTTAAAGAAATCTAGCTTCTTAAACTCTAGTCCTTTTTCTTCGGCACCTTTTACAATGGCCTCCCCAAGCGGATGTTCTGATCCCTTTTCTGCAGAGGCTGCTAATTGTAATAAGTCATTTTGTGCTATTCCATTTATAACAACCACATCCGTAACTTTTGGCTTACCTTCAGTAATAGTACCTGTTTTATCAAATACTATAGTTTGTATCTTATGAGCAGTTTCTAGTGCTACACCACTTTTTATTAAAACGCCATATTCTGCACCTTTACCTGTACCAACCATTATTGCTGTTGGAGTTGCTAGTCCAAGGGCACAAGGACAAGCGATTACTAGCACAGATATAAATATTGTAAGTGAGAATATTTCCGATTCCCCACCAATGAAATACCATCCTAAACCAGATAACACTGCTAAGTCTATAACTATTGGAACAAAATAACCTGAAATAACATCTGCAAGTTTTGCAATTGGAGCTTTAGAGCCCTGCGCATCTTCTACTAATTTTATAATTTGAGCCAGTGCTGTATCCTTACCAACTTTAGTAGCTTTATAGTTTATAGTTCCGTTTTTATTTATACTTGCACCAATAATCTTATCTCCAGAATTTTTTTCTACTGGTATACTTTCACCTGTAAGCATTGATTCATCTACAGATGTAGTACCCGATACAACCTCACCATCTACCGGCATCTTTTCGCCTGGTTTAACTACTATAATATCTCCTACTTCTACTTCTTCTATGGTAATTTCTATTTCTTTTCCACTTCTTATAACTATAGCGGTCTTAGGAGCAAGTCCCATAAGCTTCTTTATAGCTTCAGATGTCTTTCCCTTAGAAACAGATTCTAAATACTTACCAAGAGTTATCAAAGTGATAATTACTGCCGCCGACTCATAGTATAAGTCCATAGCATAACTTGTATCTCCACCAACAATCTTTACTGTTGCAAATATCCCATAAAGAACAGCTGCTGATGTACCTATTGCAATAAGTGAATCCATATTTGGACTTCTTCTAATCAAGGCTTTAAATCCAACTGTATAGTATCTATTACCAGCAATTATAACTGGTATAGTTAGAAGTAATTGTGATAAAGCAAAAACTTCTGGATTCATCATTGGATTAATAAAATCCGGTAGATAAAGTCCCATCATATGACCCATAGATATATAAAGTAGTGGAACTGTAAATATTGCAGATATAACGAATTTTTTCCATAACAGTTTTATTTCTTTTTCTTTTTTCTCTTTATCTGCATCTACTGTAGTCTCTTCTTCTATAGCCTTATATCCAGCTTTTTCTATTGCTTTCTTTATATCTATAACTTTCACCTTTGAAGGTTCGTAGTTTATAATTAACTTCTCAGTTTCATAATTAACATTTGCTTCTGTAACTCCATCAATCTTTCTTGTAGCTCTTTCTACTGCCTTCGCACAAGACGCACAGGTCATTCCTTCAATTTTCATAGTTTTATTACTAGCATCATTAATTGCTTTATATCCTGCTTTTTCAACAGCTATTTGAATATCCTCTACAGAAACCTTTGTTTCATCGAAATTTATACTTAGTTTTTCTGTAGCAATATTTACATTTGATTCATTTACACCTTGCAATTTTTTAGTGGCTCTTTCTACAGCCTTTGCACAAGATGCACATGTCATTCCTTCTATTTTTAATGACTTAGTTAACATATAATTTCCCTCCTTTTATAATTTCCATATATTCTATTTACCAATTATTTTTGATAAAACATTTATAATTTCATCTATCTTATCACTTCCTTTATCCTGCTCAAAGGCCTCCCTAACGCAGTGATTCATGTGCTGCTTTAAAATCAACAAATTAGCTTTTTTTAAAAGTGATTGTGCCGCAATAATTTGATTTGATACATCTACACAATATCTCTCATCTTCCATCATTTTGATAGTTGCTTCAATTTGTCCTTTTGCTATTTTTAAAGTCTTTACAGCTTCTTTTTTCTCATTATTCATTATTTCGCCTCTTTCGTATCCCACCCCTCATGGGGGGGTATGTTTATATACTAATACTAAAAATAAGATGTGTCAACCTCTTCTTTATATAATTCCTCCCATGAAAAATGAAGCAGCTATAAGACTGCTTCATTCCAGAGTTTTATTTTCAAATTAGTACAATTTTAATTTAAGCCTTCTTATTTTTAATAATTATATCGTTAACCATTAATTCTTCATAACATTGTACAGTAAAAATCATTTGTGCAGAAGACGCACTTTCTATAGCCTCACCATTTTCTTTCCTCATATCTTTAAGTTCTATAATCTTGTTATCTCCTTTTACAGCTAAAACTTCAACAAAATCTCCATTATAAACTTTATTTCTTTGTTCTATAGTTGCAATATGAGATTGACAATTATAATTTTTTACAATACCTACAATATCATAATTACGTATATATGCTGAGCTTGCATGATTTTGTTTCATTTTTTCATCAAAGTAAAACCCAGTTGTATATGGTCTATGGCTAGGTTTTATAAGATTGTCCATCCATTTAGAATCAAATTTATAATTTTCAGGATCTTCTATGTATTTATCAATTGCTTCTCTATACGCTTTTACTACACATGCAACATAATAAGAACTTTTCATTCTTCCTTCAATTTTAAGAGAATTTATTCCAGACTCAATAAGTTCAGGAATATGTTCTATCGTGCATAAATCTTTTGAATTCATTAAATAAATTCCATCATTTCCCTCATTAACTCTACTGTAGATTCCTGGATCTTTCTCTTGAACTAAATGATATTTATATCTACACGGTTGCGCACAAGTTCCTCTATTGGAATCTCTACCAGTCATATAGTTTGACAACAAACATTTTCCAGAATACGCCATACACATAGATCCATGTACAAATGCTTCTATTTCACAAGTTTCTGGTAGCTCCTTTTTTAATTCTTGTAAATCTTTAAGACTCATTTCTCTTGCTACTACAACCCTCTTAACTCCAACATTATGCCAAAACAAAGCAGTTTTGTAGTTTAAACTGTTAGCTTGGGTGCTTAAATGTATTTCAAGATTCGGCACAACTTCTTTTGCTATACTAATAACTCCTGGATCAGCAATAAGTAAAGCATCTACACCAATATCATATAATTCACTAAGATATTCTTCTATCCCTATTAAATCCTCATTATGTGGCATTACGTTTAATGTAACATAAACTTTTTTCCCTCTTAAATGTGCAAATTCGAGTCCTTCTTTCAATTCTTCCATTGTAAAATTACCTGCCGCTGCCCTTAAATTTAATTTATTACCTCCAAGATATACAGCATCAGCACCAAAATTTATAGCAGTCTTAAGTTTTTCTAAGTTTCCTGCTGGTGCTAAAAGTTCCGGCTTATGCATAATTTATTTCTCCTCATACTTAAAAATTTATTTATTTGCTCGCTTCAATAATAGCAATACTTGCACTTGCACCAACTCTATTAGCACCTGCTGTTATCATATCCATAGCTGTATTAAAATCTCTTACTCCCCCTGAAGCCTTAACACCAATTTCTACTCCTACAGTTTTTCTCATAAGCGCAACATCTTCTTTAATTGCTCCTTCAGTAGAAAATCCTGTTGATGTCTTAACAGAATCCGCTCCCACTTCTTTAGATATTTCACATACCTTAACTTTTTCTTCATTGGTTAAAAGACATGCTTCAATAATTACTTTAACTATTACTTTTTTATTAGCTACATCTATTACTGCTTTTATGTCTTCTCTAACTAATTCATAATTTTTTTCTTTTAAAGCCCCGATATTTATGACTGTATCTATTTCGTCTGCACCATTTTCTATTGCTTGCTTTGTTTCAAAAGCTTTAACTTCTTTAGTTGTTGCTCCTAAAGGAAATCCAACAACCACGCAAGTCTTAACACCGCTTCCTTCAAGTTCTTTACTTACTAATGCAGCATTATAAGAATTCACACAAACTGAAGCGAAACCAAAGTTTTTAGCTTCAGTGCAAAATCTTTTAATATCTTCAGTTGTTGCCTCTGGTTTTAATATTGTATGGTCTATATACTTAGCTATATTCATAATTTATTTCTCCTCACTTTTTAAATTTATTTTAAATTTATTTTGAATTTATATAGTGAAATTTTTAAACATATTAATTTAGATTAATTATTTTATTCATAATCTTTTACAAAATTAATTATTCTTTTAACGCCCTCTTTAATGTTATCCATTGAAGTAGCATAGGAAATCCTCACATAATTGCTTACTCCAAATCCATCACCTGGAATAACTGCTACTTTTACTTTTTCTAAAAGTATATTTGAAAAATCTATAGAGTTATTAATTGTATGACCATCTATAACTTTCCCAAGCATCTTTGATATATTAATCATAATATAAAATGCCCCTTTTGGCTTTTTACATGAAAGTATATTAGTATCATTAATTCTTTCAACTATATAATCTCTTCTATTCTTAAACTCATTAACCATTATTTTTACAGAAGTTTGATCTCCATTTAAAGCCTCCACTGCTGCATACTGTGCTATAGAATTAGGGTTAGATGTAGTATGACTTTGTATACTCGCCATTAAACTAATGATTTTTTCATTACCAACTGCATAACCTATTCTCCATCCAGTCATAGAGTATGTCTTAGAAACACCCTGTATTATTATTGTCCTATTATATGAATCGCTACTAATATTGGCTATGCTAGTATACTTTTCATCTTCATTTTCATAATTAAACTTTTCATATATTTCATCGGAGATTATCATTAAATCATGAGTTCTCGCAAAATCGGCTATCATAGCTAACTCATCTTTACCATAAACTGCACCTGTTGGATTATTAGGAGTATTTATTAGAATTGCTTTAGTCTTTGAGCTTATTACATTTTCTAATATAGGTCTGGTATATTTAAAATCATTTTCTTCATCTCCAAATGCAAATACAGGTACCCCATCAACTAGCCTAATTAATTCTGGATAACTAACCCAATATGGTTTTGGTATAATAACCTCATCTCCAGGATTAAGAATAGTTTCAAAAACATTCCAGAGACATTGTTTAGCTCCAGTTGAAATCATGATTTGAGAATTAGAGTATATTAAATCATTATCTCTTTTAAATTTTTTAGCTACAGCAAGTTTTAATTCATCTATCCCAGATGCTGGAGTATATTTTGTAAGCCCATCATTAATTGCTTTTATAGCTATATTTCTAATATTTTCAGGAGTATTAAAATCTGGTTCTCCTGCGCCAAGAATTATAGTATCGGCTCCATCTTTTTTCATTTGTTTAGCTCTAGATGTAATTTCTAAAGTAATAGACGGTAAAACCTTCTCTGATTTTTTTGAAAATATCAATCTTAAATCCCCCCCTTTATAAAGTCTCTTACAATCCAATATCTTTCCGTTTATCAATTTACTATACAATTAGCCTAATATAGTTTAATGTATATATCAATAAATAAAATCACCATCTGTACTAGCACAATATTAAGGAGGGATATCAATTTGCTGAAATATGAAGAAGTGATAGAGTACATTAAAAACAATATAAATACCGGGGAACTCAGCCATTCTAAGAGACTGCCCTCTATAAGATCTATTCAAAAATTATTTCAATTTAGCACTGGTACAGTTCTAAAAGCTTATGAGAAACTTGAGCAAGATCATATTATTTATTCAGTACCTAAAAGTGGGTATTATGTAGTTGATAATTTTCATACTCAAAATTCTTCTAAATATCCTATAATTGATTTTTCAGCTGTAAATTTAAACGCTGAATCTTTTCCCTATCAGAATTTTCAACATTGTCTAAATAAATCAATAGACTTATATAAAGAAAAACTTTTCTCATATTCGGATCCTAGAGGATTAAACTCTCTAATTAATGTTTTATCAAAACATATTCAAAACTATCAAATATTTACAAATCCAAATAATATAATTATTACATCTAGTTCTCAGCAAGCATTAAACATATTATCAATTATGCCATTTCCAAATGGTAAATCTAATATTCTTGTAGAGCAACCCACCTATTATGGAATGATAAAATCTCTAGAACTTAATAATATTGCTACTCTAGGCATAAATAGAGATTTAAATGGAATAAACCTAGATGAATTAGAGAAATTATTTAAATATGGTAATATTAAATTTTTTTATAGTATCCCCAGGTTCCATAATCCGACTGGAACTTCTTACAGTAGACTCGAGAAACAAGAAATTGTAAAATTGGCAGAAAAATATGATGTGTATATTGTTGAAGATGATATTGCTGCTGATTTAGATATAAACAAAAAAAATGACCCTATGTTTTCCTATGATACTTCATCAAAAGTAATATACTTGAAAAGTTATTCAAAGATACTTATGCCCGGTTTAAGAGTTGCTGCACTTATATTACCTAACTTACTGATTGATAAATTTTTACTATATAAAAAGTGGACTGATATGAATAGCCCAATACTATCTCAAGGAGCCTTAGAAATATATATAAAAAACGGTATGTTTGATGATCATATGAAACAATTGGTTAGTTTATATAACAGTCGTATGAGATGCTTGAAAGATACTTTATTAAAATATAAACATCCGAGAATACAGTACAATATTCCTGAGTCTGGATACTTTGCTTGCATTTATGTAAATGGTTCTTTAAACTATGATAAAATATTTGATTCCCTAAACCGTAAAAATATAAAAATGTTTAATACAAGTGAATGTTTCCTTAAAGAGTATAAATGCCATAATTATTTCAGAATTACCATTAGTGAAGTAAATGAAACACAAATAATTAAAAATATCCCTATAGTACTTGATGTTATTCAAAAATACCTAGATTAATACCTTCCGAAATAAATTTCAATGCAACCCTGTTATATATATAGGTTTTGAACTTTATTATTAATTTTTATTTAGATGCGATAGGAGCGTGGTATAAAATATGTATATTGGATGTAATTGGTCAAAGGCCCTAAAATATCTCATTGAAAAAGAAGCTGTTAGTGTAGATTATATTAAATCCGGTGCATATGGAACGTTTAATGAACAGTTTTCAACCATGCGTTCCATGCGACCAGTTCTACTTCATGGTCTAGGATATTTTGAGCGCACAGGAATGAAAAATATAGAAATCGTAGATTTTAATTTGGCAAATGACCTCATAAAAAAATGCGATTCTCCCCATTATGGCATTCATCTTTCAATTAAAAATTCAGATATGTATCCCGGTATGACTGATGAAAATATATATGAACATATGTCTAAACAGATACAGATCTTTAAAAACAACTTAAAAGTACCATTATTACTTGAAAACATTCCTGATTCCCCTAAAGAACGTGTAATAACGATTGATCATTACCCTTATATTATGCCAGAACAATTTAGCCGATTGTTTACAGATAATGATGTATCATTTTTGCTTGATATTACCCACGCAAAGATTACTGCACAATATCATGGCTGGAATATTCGTGATTATATTCGACAGTTACCACTTAATAGGGTTGTAGAAATTCATGTAAATGGTTCTGGTTATGATAAAGATGGTTTTCCAGCAGATACACATCAAGCCATGGAAAATGAAGATTACGAATTGTTAGAATGGGTTTTAAATTATACAAACCCAAATATAGTTACATTGGAATACAATGGATTAGATTCAGAAAATGAGGAGACAGTTATTTCTTCTTTAGCAAAACAGTTAAATGAAGTAAAAAGAATATGTAATTCAACCAAATAAGTAAAAGTATAAATATAGACTTGCATATGCAGCGAACATGGCAAGTTTCGGTAATGTTTGTGCTGGTATTTCATTAACTTTTACGGCCCTATAAATAACAATTGGTAACCTTTAAATATATAAAGTATAATAGTAATTGAATTAAATTTGACCTTGGGGGGGAATAAATAATGATCTTTGGAAATACAAAAGATTTCACAAAGGAAGAGCTTCTTGATAGAGTTCAATCTAATGCAGAAGAGCTTTTCAGAAGCGGTACATTTTTTTGTAGCGAAGCTGTAGTTCAAACACTCAATGAATTATTAGGGAAACCATATGATGAGAAGATAGTTAAAATGGCAAGTGGATTTCCTATAGGAATGGGTAAATCAGGATGTCTATGTGGCGCAGTCTCAGGTGGTCAAATGGCTCTAGGTATGGTATATGGTAGAGTCGAAGGTGAAGCTATGCAAGAAAAAATGTTTGAAAAAGCTAGTATTCTTCATGACTATATTAAGAATGAATATAAATCAACTTGCTGTAGAGTAATAACAAGAGAATGGACTGGAGACAACTTTAAAAGCCCTGAAAGAAAAACCCATTGCATTACAATTACTGGCAGAGTAGCAAGATGGATAGCAAATGAATTTATAGAAGACGGGCAAATTCAAGTAAAATAATAAGACAAGCTATAAGCCCTATATGTTAAGACTTATAGCTTATTTAAATTGTAAACTTGAGATATTACTAAGTATATTTATTTTATTAATTTCAGTTGTCTAATAGGATGTAACATCTCCTATGCGTTAGTGAAATTTAAAAAGACTCTATTATTACATCCATGATTCCTCCGCATACCATACCTTCATCTTCAGCTATGGTACCTGTCATATCTATACTTTGAATTTGATATCCACCATTTCCTAGTAAATTCCGCGCGGTATTAATTATCTCTCCTTCGCTACACCCTCCCCCAATACTCCCTAAAATCTTACCATATGGCCATACAATCATTTTAGCTCCTGCATTTCTTGGAACTGAACCTTTCGTAGAAATAATTGTAATGATTGCTTTTGGTGAATCTTCTTCTTTGCACAATTCCATTAATACTTCAGGGTCAAATTCTGGCCAATTAGTTTTCTTAGGTCTAGTAATAACATTGCTTATATCACCAAGTCGTCTATAACTTATGACCTGAGATATAATAGAAATTGCTATCTCTTCAGGTGTAAGGGCACCTATTTCAAGACCTATGGGCGCATTGACTTTGTTTAACTTTTCTTCAGGATATCCTTCGTTTACCATTTGCTCCATGACGCTTTTAACTCTCCGTTTTGAACCGATCATTCCAACATATGCAGTATTATGTTTTAAAACCTGTCTAAGACAATCCATATCATGTCGATGACCTCGAGTTACAATAACAACGTAGTCAGATTTATTTAAACTAATTAAGTCGAAACAGTTATGGAAACTCTCACAAATTACTTCTTTAGCAGTAGCAAATCTTTTACTATTAGCAAATGAGGGTCTGTCATCGATAACTGTAACTGAAAAACCTACTTTTGAAGCAAATTCAGCTAAGGGCTTAGCTATATGTCCACCACCTAAAATTATTAAACGTGGTTCAGGGAAATATGGTTCAATTAAATAAGCTTCATTTTCACTAATTTTAAAAAACTGAAGAATTCCAGTTTCTATAGCATATTTCGCCTTTTGGTAAAGTACTTCATCTAAATCGGATACGCGATTGTAGGAATTCAGACTTTCCTCGGTAAAAAGTGTTTTGTTCTGAGATGGTTTATTTTCACAACTTTTGTTATCCAACATTGTAATTATAACGGCATTATTTCCCGAACCCACTTCTTTTAATAAATTTTTATAGGTATCTACATACATGATTTCATTCCTCCAAATTCATTTATTTTTAATATTCTGAAATATTTGATGCATAGCTGTCCTGTACCGGAAACTTAACCCCTCATACTCGGAATGTATTACTGCCTTTTGGTTTGATTAATACTATAAGAATATTGTAACATACTATGAATTAATTAGGTGATGCTAACTTAAGTCCTGCAATTGCTAATTAAAACATATTGTATCTATACATTAATTATATATAGAAAAAGAGGTTATCTCCTTTAATGATTTAAAAATCATTTCTAGATAACCTCTTTTTAATATTATATAGTAAAAATTTTATTATTTATTTTGAAATAATATTATCTACCTCTTTTTAATTCACTCTTTATTGCATCTGCAAGAAATTGTACATTTGTTCCTACTATAATTTGAACATTCTTCTTACTTGGTCTAACTATACCTCTTGCACCTAATGCTTTTAGCTTACTGTCTTTTACTACTGTATTATCTTTTACTTCTAGTCTTAATCTAGTTATACAGTTATCCACTGACACTATATTATCTTTTCCACCTAAATATTCTATATATGATTTTGCAAGTTCTCCCATATCGCCACTTATGACTACATTTTCTTCAAACTCTTCATCATCTTCTTCTCTTCCTGGTGTTGGAATATTAAATTTCTTAATTAAGAATACAAATACTACAAAGTATAGTACCCCGATTCCTAATCCAATTGGTAGTATTAATAATGGCTTTGTAGCAATACCAAAGTTCAATACGTAATCAAGTGCACCTGCTGAGAATGTGAATCCATGTAAAACACCTAATGATGTTGTTATGAACATTGATAAACCTGTAATCAATGCATGTGCTACTAATAATAATGGTGATAAGAATATGAATAAGAATTCTATTGGTTCTGTAATACCTGTTAAGAATGCTGTAAGTGCTAATGAACTTAATAGTCCTATAGTAGCAGTTCTCTTTTCTTTTTTAGCACATACAATTATTGCTAAAGCAACAGCTATCATACCAAACATCATTACAGGGAAAAATCCACCCATATATATTCCCGCTGTTGGATCTCCTGCGAAGAATCTGTTTAAATCTCCACTTTTTCCATTGAAACTCCCAATTGTTTGCCAAAATACTGTGTTTAATACATGATGTAATCCCATTGGAATTAATAATCTATTAAAGAAACCAAACAATCCTGCACCTACTGCTCCAAGGTCAACCATCCACATACCAAAAGAGTCAATAGCAGCTTGAATAGGCTGCCATATATACCCAAACACAATTCCTAATGCAACTGTAAAAAATGATGTCATAATAGGTACTAATCTTCTTCCACCGAAGAATCCTAATATTTCTGGTAATTTAACATTTTTAAAATGGTTGTAGGTATGACCTGCAACTATACCTACAATGATACCACCTAAAGTCTTAAAATCTAATGTTTTAGCTACATCTGCTCCATATCTCGATACCCATATAGAACTACTAACTTTAGTTAATACTAAAAAACCTATTGCTCCTGCTAGTGCTGCTGCTCCATTATCATCATCTGATAAACCAACCGCAACTCCAATTGCAAACAGTAAAGGTAGATTACCAAATAACGCGTCACCTGCTGCTGCAAGCCATGCAATATTTAAAAGATCTCCTTGTCCAAGTCTTAACATAAGCCCAGCTACCGGTAATGCTGCTATTGGAAGCATTAATGATTTACCGATTCTTTGTAAATATCCTATAATTGCTTTTCCCATAATTAATTCCTCCTAATTTTTATTTATAAATTAACTTACATAGTAAATTTAAGGCTACATACTAAATATAATTACGAATATTGAACACAAAAAAGAGCCGAAAAGGATATAATAATCCCTTTCGGCTCTTGCTCAACTTATTGATAACACGCCTAAAATTTACGCATATTTAATTTATTGAATTCAGTATATCATGTTATGATATTGTTTTCAATAGTTTTTTTAAAGTAATTTATGTATTTTATGTATTTTTTTAGGTTTAATATTTGAATTATTTCTTTATATTCTGTTGACAACAATAATCAAATATATATATAATTGAATAGACGTGTTACTGTTAAATCAGGCATAAGTTGCTTTTTTAAGTTAACTTATGCTTTTTTAAATTTTATTCAGAATTTTCCGAATATATTGTATTACATATAAATTTTTATACTAATATTTATATGCAATATTAGTAATACTAATAAAATACATAGAGAAAGGATGTGAATTCCTGAATTTTCAGGAAGTATTATGTTTGATTTTATCAAAAATATGTTTAAACCTAATTCAGCTCAAGACACACTTACATTTGTAGCCCCAGTATCAGGTAAAGCAATGCCTTTATCAGAGGTCCCAGATCAAGTTTTCGCTGAGAAAATGGCTGGCGACGGACTTGCTATATTAGCTGAAGGAGATACCTTTGTTGCACCTGCTGATGGAGAGTTAACTTTAGTTTTCAAAACAAAGCATGCTTTTGCAATGACTTTAGCTAACGGAATAGAATTATTAATACATATTGGTATTGATACTGTTTCATTAAACGGTGAAGGTTTTGAACAACTTGCTGAGCAAGGCACTCAAGTTAAGGCTGGTACACCAATAATAAAAATCGATAGAGATTTTATTATTAGTAAGGGTTTATCTCTTATAACACCAGTATTAATCACAAATGTTGATATTACTAAATCAATATCAGCTGTAGAAACTGGAAATGTTATTGCCGGAAAAACTACAGTTATTAACTTTGAAGTTTAATATATAATTTTGAAATATTATTTCAAAAAAAGTAGCTATTAATTTAGCTACTTTTTTGTTTTTCTACGCCTTCTCTATAGATGACTTAAACCGTTCTATATGCATTGCTAAATAAGCAATTTCATCTTTTGTTACTTTTTTATCTAGACCTTTTTCCAAAATTATCGAAGCTTCTTCTGCAATCTTATAGGATACTTTATATCGTTTTTTTATTACACCCATTAAATCATTCTTTATATGATTATCTAATAATATTCTTTCTACCGCAAACCTTATATGAATTAAAAACCTTGCATAATCCAAAGACTCTCTATCTATTTTAATATCTAATCTTTTTTCAACATGTTTCACAATTGTATTACTTAGAGAACTATATTTAATAGTATTAGACAGATTACCATTATTTCTAGCAGAATGTATATGTAGGGCTATAAACCCAGCTTCTCCATTTGGGATTTTAACATTTATAGCATCACCTATTTTTTTTGCTAGCTTAACTGCCAAATTAAACTCTTTTTTATACAAAGTTTGAATTTCAACTAAAAATGGATTTTCAATTTCTTCATTACTTTCTATTCTTGTAATTGCAAAGGATAAATGATCTACTAATCCAATATGTATACTTTCATTTAATTTTTCTCCTAACTCTTCAGAAATATCAACTATAGCTTCTTGGCATAAAGCAAAAAACTCAGGATCAACTCTACTTATAACTTCATTCATATTCCTTTGATTATCTTCATTTTCTATTTTAAATAGTTTTTCTACCATTAATCCTGGATTCAGGGTTTCTCCAAACTTTTTCCCAAAGCCTAAGCCTTTTGCAAACAACACTTTCTCTATTCCCTTATCTCTAACAAGTATAATGTTATTATTAAATACCTTAACTACCACTACCTTATTTTTTAAAATAATACCCATAATTACACCTCATCAGTACATCTTATTAATCTATATGTTTCAGATTCATTTTTCAAACTTTTTATAATATTTTATAAAAAGTAATATGATCTTTCCAACTTCCATTTATAAATAAATACTGTTCATTTATTCCTATTTCCTTAAAACTACATTTCAAAAGCACATTTTTTGATTTATCATTATCTACTAAAGCCGAAGCTTCAATTCTATGTAACTCTAATTCTTCTTTAGAATACTTAAGTAAAAGGTTAACAGCTTCCGTCATATGACCCTTTCCTTGTTCCTTCTTATCTATAGAGTATCCTAGAATTCCGCTTTTAAACACACCATATACAATATTAGATATTTTTGCCTTTCCTATTAATTTATTATTTTTATATATTCCAAAATCAAAACTACTACCATTAAGTAATTGCTTGTAACTTTCTAGTAATATATCCTTTTGAACCTCATAAGTATAAAAACTGTTATCCCTTGCTGGCTCATAAAGTCTAAGATGTTCCTTATTTCTAATATAATACTGTAAAAGTTCTTCTGCATCATCTGGTGTGAAATTTCTAATTTCTAGGTTTGTTCCAACTATATTCACAAAAGAATTTCTAATTGGCTGAGTGTACTCACTTCTATTTATCCCAAAGCTTAATTCAGCTAAAAATACTCCATTTATAAAAAGATTTTCAGATAAAATCCCCTCTAAAGTAAATCCATAATCTAAGAAAGCTTTTAAATTAGCTTTTTCATTTATTATAAAATTAGCTTTATATATGTTCGCATCTTTAAAAATAGCCCTTAAAATAGTTTTTAAAGTTTCAATTAATAACTCATAATCGTTATCCCTATAGAATTTAAACTTTACATTACATTTTTTATTTTCTTTGTCTAAATCCATAATCGTAAATCTTCCTATTATTATATTACTCTTATCTTTTATCATATAATCGCTTAGCGTTCCTCTAACTAAATCTATATGAATTTCTTTCTTAGCACTCATAACACT
Source organism: Clostridium gasigenes (assembly GCF_017348895.1). Lineage (NCBI taxonomy): Bacteria > Bacillati > Bacillota > Clostridia > Eubacteriales > Clostridiaceae > Clostridium > Clostridium gasigenes. The sequence continues at coordinate 1,371,664 of NZ_CP071376.1, read as the reverse complement.
TTCTCCTAAGGATATTCTTTTTGAGGCGCTTTCAAAAAAATAATAAACTATCATATTTGTCTATTATTTTTTTCAAAGTGCCTAAAGTCTTCTTTAATACTATTATACAGATAAATATAGTCTTTGCACAACTGAAATTAAAAAATCTTAATTCTAAATTAAATACGCTAATCATACACTTAATTATGTTGTTTAAGGCATACTTTTAAAAATAACAAGTAAATATGTTAGTATATTTTACGCCTTGATTTGTTATTTTCTCAAAGACCTAATGATTATTATATGAGGAGGGATTTTTATTTTTATTTTTAAATTTTTTAAAAGTAGAAAATCCAATCATAAAACTCATTTTAAACTTTCTTTAACTTTAGCTTTTATATTTATCCTCATTGGAGTTTTTTTAGGTTACAAAATTTTTCTTTCACCAAAAACTCCTCCAAAGCAATGGAAATTAACTGATAATGATAAAAAGAGTGTTAAATTTGTTTCTGAGGAAAGTTTAATTAATGAAATTAAAAGCGCTAATAAAATAATTCCACTAGAAATAGAATTCTCCGAAAGCATTATTATAGATGAAAGTTGGGGTAACTTTACTGTATTTAAGAAATTTAAAAAAATTAAGTTTTTTGCTAACTGTTCCTATGCAGTAGATTTATCCAATATTTCAGATAATGATATTAAAGTAAATTCACTTAAAGACGAAGTTGAATTAGTTCTTGAATATCCTAAAGTTTTCAGTGTAGATTTAGATGAGGATAAAACAATTTATGAAGAAGTTAATAATGGCTTTTTTAGATTTGGAGATGTTATTTTAACTGCTGAAGAACATGGTGTAATTGAAAGAGAGGTTTCTAAAAGTTTCGAAAAGAAAATGGAAGATCCTGAAATTTATGATAAAGCTGTTGCAAATACAACCTTAGCTTTAGAAAAACTTCTTAATCAAATTACAGGCAGTAAACTATCTGTTAAAGTAACCTTCAAAGAAAATTAACCACTCCTAGGAGTGGTTAATTTTTTCTTCAATACTTTCTTTACATAATCTAACCATTTCTCTCATTTCATCCTCTTCAATTATATAAGGAGGATTAAAATAAAGAACATTTCCTATTGGTCTTAGCACTATACCTTTTTTTAGTCCTATTTTATAAATTTCATAACCAATTCTCTCTTCATGAGGGAAAGGCTCTTTATTTTTCTTATCTTTAACAAGCTCTATAGCATTTATTAACCCTATACTTCTTATTTCTCCAATCCAAGGATTATCTGAGAGTTCCTCTTTTACTATTTTGTTTAGTAATAATGCTTTTTTATTTATCATTTCAATAACATTATCCTCTTCAAACATTTTAAGAACTTCAAGCGCAACTGCACAGCCTAATGCATTCCCTGAATAAGTATGTGAATGTAAAAAGGCCTTACCATCATTATAATCGCCATAAAAAGCATTATATAATTTATTAGATGTCATAACTACAGACATAGGTAAATAGCCTGCTGTTAACCCTTTTGATAAGCACATAATATCAGGGCTTATTCCGGCATGTTCACAAGCAAACATCTTACCCGTTCTCCCATACCCTACAGCAATCTCATCTGCAATAATATTAATATCATATTTATCACATAACGATCTTAATTTTTTTAAATATATTGGGGAATAAATTTTCATACCTGCTGCCCCTTGTATAATGGGTTCTATAATAACTGCTGATATATCCTCATGATTTTCTCTTAAAGTTTTATACATATGTTCAAAACACTCTGAGTTACACTCATCTCTATATTTTTTATATGGACATCTATAACAATCTGGACCTTCTACCCTTAACGTATCTATCATTAAAGGCTTATATACCTTACTATACCTATCTAAATTACCAACAGATAATGCTCCTAAAGTTTCTCCATGATAAGCATCACTAAGGCCTACAAACCTCTTCTTTTTTTCTTTTCCTATTTGTTGATGATAATGAAAACTCATTTTTAAAGCAACTTCAACTGCTGATGATCCATTATCAGCAAAAAATACTTTTTCTAATCTGACTGGTGTTATTCTTACTAACCGTTCACTTAATTCTATAGCTGGTATATTAGAGAAATTTGCAAATATAACATGTTCTATTTTATTTATTTGATTCATAATTGCACTATTAATTCTTTTATTTGAATGACCAAATAAGTTACACCACCAAGAACTAATTGCATCTAAATATCTATTTCCATATATATCATAAATATATAGCCCTTCACCCTTTTCAATAACAATAGGTTTAAGTTCTTCATAATCCTTCATTTGAGAAGCAGGATGCCAAATATACTTTAAATCTTTATCTACTAAATTCATTACTCCACCCTCATACTATTTATTTATAATATTTATCAACAAATTAAAATTGAAATAATTATCCACAATTTGATTTTCTTCATCCACAAAAGGTATCTCAAAAAAATTGTTAATACCCGTTAAAACTTTTATAGTCTCTTTGTTATCCTTGTGGATAATATTTTGTGGATTATATCTATTTAATACAATTGCCTTAACCTTAATTCCTATTGATTCTAAATATTTAACCGTTAGCGTTGTATGATTAATTGTTCCAAGCTCTGCCCTTGCTATTAATATGGTTTCTAAATTCAAAACTTTTATTACATCTTCTAATAAAATAACTTCATCATCTTTAATTTTCAAAGGACATATAATTCCTCCGCTACCCTCAACAACTAAACACTCATATTTTTCTTTAAGATTTTTATAATCATTTTTAATCTTATCTAATGATACCTCTATATTTTCTATTCTTGCTGCTAAATGAGGTGAATACGGATTTTTCAATATATACGAAACCATATTACTGTACTCTTCTTCAATACCAGAAACATTACACACTTCTTCCGCATCTCCAGGAATTAATTTATTACCCTCTTCTCTCGCTCCACTTAATGCAGCTTTAAAATATCCTGCATTTATCCCATTATCTCTTAAAGATTTAATAATTAAACCTGTAACAAAAGTTTTTCCAACATCAGTATCTGTACCTACTATAAATATTGATTTATTCATTACTTCACCTTTAACCCTAAATCTAAAATCATTTTTCTATCAGCTTCAATATTATTTCCACAAGTAGTTAATAAATTTCCGGTTATTGTAGCATTTGCACCACTTTTAAATGCATTTTCTCCATAATTGGTTAATAAGTTTCTGCCTGCTGCTAACCTTATGTTCGCCTTTGGATTAATAAATCTAAATATTGCTATTGTTCTTAGTATTTCTTCCTCAGTTAAGTTTACTTCATTTTCTAAAGGCGTTCCCTTTATTGCCATAAGCGCATTTATTGGTATTGATAAAATTTTTAACATTTTTAATTCTATCGCCATATCGACTCTATCTTCTTTTGATTCACCCATGCCAATTATTCCACCTGAGCAAACTTCAAGACCAGCTTCCTTGGCTGATAATATTGTATTAATTCTATCTTCATAACTATGAGTGCTACATATATTGCTATAATATTGTTTTGAAGTTTCTATATTATGATGATATCTTTTAACCCCTGTTTTCTTTAGTCTAATTAATGATGATTTTTCTAATATTCCATGAGATGCACATAAACTTATACTACATTCATCATTTAACCTTTCATAATAATTTATTACTCTTTCAAAGTCATTACCTACTAGCCCTTTTCCAGATGTTACAATAGAAAATCTATCTACTCCAGCCTGTTCATTTTCCTTAGCCATAGATTTTATTTCATCATAGGATAATAATTTATATTCATTCACTCCTGTATTAAAGTAAATAGACTGAGCACAATATCTGCAATCCTCAGGGCATCTTCCACTTTTTCCATTAATAATTGAACATAAATCTACCTTATCCCCAACCAGTACTTCTCTTATTTCATTAGCACAACTATACAATTTTTCTTTTGGCTCTAAATATAGCCTTAAAGCCTCTTCCTTTGTAATTTCATATCCCTGCATTACTCTATCCTTCAAGCTACAAACAAAACTCATTCATCTCCCTCCTTCTGCTTAATCCATTAATCCAAGCTTATTTAATATAGGTATAACTCTAACCCCTACAAGTGAAATTAATAATGTTAAAACTAAATCTCCACCTATAAAAGGTAAAAATCCTATCGCAACTACCTTCCATACTGAATAAGCTTTTCCCAAATAAAAATTCATTACTATATACATATAAATTAATCCTAATACATAAATAGCCCCAAGCCCACAAACACAAGCTATAAATATGTTTTTAACTGTCACATCTTTTAACTTCTCGCTAATTATGCCTATAATATAAGCCCCTACTATAAACCCAAGCAAATATCCAAATGTTGGTTTAAATATATATTGAGGTCCTCCACCTTGCGTAAATACTGGAATTCCTATAAGTCCTATTGCTACATATAATATTTGGGCAATAGCACCTCTTTTGGCACCAAGTAATATTGCTCCTAATGCACAGAAAAAATATTGCAAAGTAAATGGCACTATAGGTAATGGAATTCTTATAAATGCCCCCACCGCTGTAAGTGCTGCGAACATTGATATCAAAACTAAATCCCTTGATTTTAAATTCATATTAATCCTCCTAAATATATTTCGACTATCAAACTATATTTAGGATTTTATACCTATCTTTTTCCATTGTCAACCACATTTTAAATTATTGGTCGACAATACCTTGTTTAAATTTGTTTTTATAGTTTATTATTTTATAAATGGTTATAATAATGCTAAGAGGTGATATTATGAAAAAAATTATTTTAGCTGGAGGTTGCTTTTGGGGTGTTGAAGAGTTCTTATCAAGAATAGACGGTGTTGTAAATACCGAAGTTGGCTATGCAAATGGTAAAACTGATAATCCTACTTATGAAGATATTTGTAATGCTAATACTTACTTTGCAGAGGTATGCATGGTAACTTATGATGAAAGCAAGCTTAAACTTGAAATGTTATTAGATGAGTATTGGGGTATTATAAACCCGACTTCTTTAAACAAGCAAGGAAATGATGTTGGAAGTCAATATAGAACAGGAATTTATTACTTTGATGAAAGTGATTTAGATACAATTATCAAGAGCAGAGAAAATATTCAAACTAAATATGAAAAGAAAATTGTTACTGAAGTTGAATCTATTAAAAATTACTATACAGCAGAAAAATACCATCAAAAATATCTAAAAAATAATCCTAATGGTTATTGTCATATAAAATTTTAATTGTAAAAAGGCAAAGTGAAAAAATTCACCTTGCCTCTTACTATGTACTATTAAAACAACTCTACTATTTTAATATTCTAAACTATATTTCTTAGGAAATATTTCTTTTTACCTTCTCTAACTTCTATTAGTTAGTTGCCAATATATCCTTAATAACTTCTCCACCTATAATCATTCCTGCAACTGGTGGCACAAATGAAATACTCCCTGGAGTTTGTCTCTTTGGCTTAATTTTCTTTTCAACTTCTACTTCACTAGATACTTTGGCATTTTCAGCTTTAACCACTAGTTCTGGTCCTTTGTTTGGTCTAGTTGGAACTTCTTGTGAATAAACTACTTTTAATTTCTCTATTCCTCTTTTTCTAAGCTCATGTCTCATGACCTTAGCTAAAGGACATACTTTTGTGTCATATACATCTGCTACTTCAAACTTTGTTGGGTCCATTTTATTGCCCGTCCCCATTGAACACATTATTTTTATATTCTTCTTAGTACAATATTCTACTAATGCCAATTTAGCTGTTATTGTATCTATAGCATCAACTACATAATCAGTGTCATCTGGTATTATATCTTTTATATTCTCTGCTGTTACAAAAATTTGTTTACTAGTAACATTACATTTACTATTTATAGAAAGAACTCTTTCTTTCATAACTTCTACTTTCACTCTACCAACAGTGGCTTCTGTTGCATGTATTTGTCTATTTAAATTTGTTATACATACAGTATCCTCATCTACTAAAATCAGATTACCAACACCTGCTCTAGTTAATGCTTCTACTGTGAAGCTGCCTACTCCCCCTACTCCAAATACTACTACTTTTGCATTTCTTAATTTCTCTATTCCTTCACTGCCTACAAGCAATTCTGTTCTAGTTAATGAATTTTGCGACATCATACCTCTCCTTTATATAACACATTAAAATAAATACTACTTAATATGCATAATTTATTCTTTATTTTAGCCTATTCTATGTAGATATACAAGATTATTATGTATATAATACTTATTAGGTTAATAATTTAATTATCCTAATTTTTTTTTGGAGGATTTTAATATGACTTTAGGAATTATAAGTGCAATGTCAGAAGAATTAGAACTTCTTTTAACTGATATGAAATTAGAAAATAAGATAACAAAGGCTAACATGACTTTTCATCAAGGTAAACTTTGGGGCAAGGATGTAGTCGCAGTAGTAAGTGGTATTGGTAAAGTTAATGCTGCTGTTTGTGCTCAAATATTAATTTCAGAATATAAAGCAGATTCTATAATTAATGTAGGAGTTGCTGGTGGTATTGGTAAAAACATATATCCAGGTGATGTTGTTGTTGCTACAGATTTAGTTCAACATGATATGGATACAACAGTATTTGGAGATGCATATGGTCAAGTACCAAGATTAGATACTTTTGCTTTTAAATGTGACGATAATTTAGTAAGAGTTGCTTTAGAAGCTTGCAAAGAGATTTCCGAAATAAATACTTTTTCTGGAAGAATAGTTTCAGGAGATCAATTTATATCAAGCCTTGAGAAAATTCAATGGTTTGAAAAAGAATTTAAGGCTATTTCATGTGAAATGGAAGGTGCAAGCATAGCTCATGTTTGTTACTTGAATGATGTTCCTTGCGTTGTTATAAGGTCAATATCTGATAATGCTAACAATGGAGCTCATATGGATTATGAAAAATTCATACCTCTTGGTGTTAGAAACTCAACTACAATTTTAAAAACAATGATAAATAAATTATAAGAAAATAAGAGCATTAAAAAATACCTATAGTCTGAACATATAAAAAAACATGTTTAGTCTGTAGGTATCTTTTTCACCCTATTTTTAAAGTTACTTTTCCGTTTAAGGCATCCTAAAATACAGAAACCAACCCTTATATATTAATTACCATCTTTAGTGTCCATAATTAAAGAAATCTCTTCTTCTCTAACACATCCATTGAACCTATTTTTTAAATCTAGTGCCTTTCTACACTTTAATAACAATGCAATTCCTAAAACCGGAATAATTACATATAGTGCAATCTTTAATATAAAATTCTCAGGAACAATTATAAAAAACACTAAGAAATTATTTGCTGCATGCATGAACATAGAAATATATAATGACCTGGTATAGTAATATACTGTTGCAATTACTAATCCAAGAACAAACGCATTTAATCCTTGTGGTAAGTTACCGTGTATCAATCCAAATATAAGAGAAGAAACTATTATAGCTTTTTTAGGAGAATATTTTTTAAGCATTCCATTCAAAATTATACCCCTAAAAATAATTTCTTCAAAAACAGGTGCGATTATAACAATTTCAACAAATAAAAGTATCCATGATGAATTGTTAATTAACTCATTAAGTTCTTTTAAAGACTCACTTGGAACTGAAGATTCTAATATTTCAAGGATTTCATTTAAAATTCCATACTTTATCATGATAAATGAGACTATTAATCCAGCGCAATATATATAATCTTTTTTAGTTATACCTATAGCTATTGAATTATACCTACTATTATCATCTTTAGCCTTCATCATTTTAATAATTATGATAACACCAATGAATTGGATTACCAAATCATTTACTAAAGCTCTAAACCAAGTAAATCTATTAATTACCTCTCCATAAATACTTGTTTCAATTAAATTTGGTATTATCCCCAAAATACCTGCTACAATTTGAAATATTATTATGATCCCTATTGCTTTCCAAAAACCAATTTCCTCTATTCCTATTTCCCCTACACTCAACTTATGAATTGAACTTTTTTTAATCAAATTCATTTATACCCCTCCAACTTCTAGTTTATATTTAACTTAATTCTACCTACATTCCTAACCACACATATTTTATAGCTATAAAAAATAGATGAATGTACATTCCCTACATTATAATATTATTATATAAATCTTCTTTTAAATTTTTGTCCATATTTAATACTTGTACAGCTTCCCCAAACTTATTAGTATAAATATCTATAACAAAGTTACATACATTTATTTTCCTCTTGAATGGGCTTTCTCTCATAGTTATAGATTGAATACTACTTTGCTTTATTATAATACTAGATTTTACTAAACTCCCGCTAGTAGCAAGTATAGTTTCTTTACCTATTCCTAATGATGTATTTCTATAGTTTATATATTGGAAAATAATATTTCCTACTAATATAAATAACACTACTATTATTTCTAGCATTATTGACATTTTACTTATAAAAATAGCTATTGGCACAAATATAGCAGCTAAAATTAAAGTTGTTTTAGTAATAAATAATGGTATTGCTTTTTTAGGAGGTTTACTAACGTCTCCATTAAATGCTAGTTGAGGTATTAAACTATTTATTACTTCTTCTATAAACTTCTTATTAGCTATAGGATAAATTAATGCTTTTTCATTTTTCTCATCCCCATAGCCAATAGTAATTGCTTCTATAGTAAAAATTCCGAGAATTTGTTGTAATATACCTTGTTTGTATCTTAATGCATGTATCTTCTTAATAGGTAATGCATATTCTTTTTTATTAAGTAATCCATAACTAATTGAAATATTTATACCATCTGATATTATAGTATAATTATAAAGCCTTATATTTTCATATAATATAAAAATAACTGTTATTAAAATATATATAACAACCAATAGTCCAAATCCACCTAATATTAATGTTGCCGTAGATTGTCCCAATATCCCGTCCATATTCACATAACTATCTATTGCCTCAGTAATAGGTAGTGATAATCCATCCTCTACTTGTTTCATAAATTGCATTACAATAAACAAAGCACCTAAAGCTCCTATTAGTTTACCTTTAGTAATTGCATATATTAATAACTCTTTTCCTGTAATTACCTTCTTAATAATATCTTTATTATCTATTTCTATATCTTCTTCATCTACAGCTTTATTATTTTTCAAAATAATATTTTTCAGTTCTTTCGCTTCATCCATTTTAATTTTTAGCTTAATTTCTGATTTCTTTATTTTTGAAGCCCCTGTATCAATCTTAGCTGAGCAAGTGTTAAATATTCTATCAAATATAGATATTCCTATATCTATTGTTGTTATTTTATCAAAAGGAATTTTCATTTTCTTCTTTTCTATTATTCCTTTATTATAAATTAGACTATTACCTTCAACCTGAAATTTCACTAAATTCCAATTTACTATAGATATTATTATTACTAATACAATTCCGCCCCCTAGTACTGGATATATCCACCACTCATTCCTCCAGTTTACAAAGGCTAAAATAATTAAAAAATAGGATTCTCTAAATAATTTTATTATATTTTCTATTATATAAATCCAATGATTTTTTCTTAATTCTTTAAACATTATCATCTTCCTTTTCTGATAATATTTTTTCATCAACCTCTAAATCTTGTCCTAATTTTTCTGCTTCGACTTTTTCTTTCACTTTATTATTTAGATACCTACTTATTTCTTCCGCTCTACATAACTCAATATTAGGAATCTTATTTGTTCCACCCGCAGTATTTATTTCAACATCAGCCAGTTTTAAAAATCTATTTATTGGACCTTGCTTAAACTCTATATGTTGAATTCTTACTATAGGTATCAATACTGTTTTTCTGAAAAATATACCTTCCTGAAATTCAATTTTATCCTCATCTATTAAGTAACTCCATTGCTTAAATTCAAAAATTGGATATATTATTGAATTTAATAAACTCAATAATATTATGATTCCTATAGATATCTCTAATCCTAATTTCACACCTTTAAACGTTAATAATATGAAATCATTTTTTATTAAGAAATATCTTGTAGTTAGGAGTATTCCACTTATTATTATAGTGAAAATAATCCTTGCGACGAACCAAGATTTTATAGAATTTTTATGTAGCTTTTCATATTGCATTACTTTATCCCCCTGTAATTATTACTTGTTCTGTTAAAAATCAAGTTGTTTTTTCATATCAGCTTAACAGCCTTCATCAACTCCTATTATATTTTAACATATTATAACATTATCATTTATATATTTATACTAATATGTATCTACCCAAATAAAAGAACTATCCCTAAGAAATAGTCCTTTTAAAATAATTATATATTTTTATTTTTTCTTGACTTATTACATTTATTGTTCACATGTAATAAAGTTTGCACAAAGTAATAATTTGTGAATTATCCTTTGATTCGCTACTATCACTAGCTTTAGCCCCATTCAAAACTACACTTATAAAATAAGCCGTTAAATAAAGATTGACTAACCTTCTTAGTGAACATCCAGTATTTTTAGCAATTTTATACATAAAAAAAGAGCAAGTATTAAAATCTAAAACCTCTCTCAAAGCCCTGATTTTCCTTACTTTACTCTCTCTTTTTCACTCTTCTTTTATTGTAATTTTCTTTCTCGTTTTTCTCTTAATCATTCTTTATTTTTCGTAGTTAATCTTTATTTTATTGGAACATAGTAGGTATAAGTTTTTATTCTTAAATAATATCAATTAAATCTAGCGTTATCATGAACCTTCCACCACTTAACTGACTTCCCCTGTTTGATTAATTCCTCCATAGCACATTTAACCTTTTCAATATTTTTCTTCACCACTCTTTTAATCGTTGAAAATCAATACTTAACCTTATTCCTTCTATCCCACTTTTTCTGCCCCTTTTTTTCTTTCTTAGTCAAACTTTTTTATTCTTAGTTATAGATTTTTTGTTTTGAACATTTATTATAAACATGCTCTTAAGATTAAATATCAAGAAACTCTACTTACATTTACTTCTTAACTTTAGATAAAACGGCTTGTACTATACATCCAATAACAAATATAATTCCTAAAACCCGTATCATATATAATATATTCTGCTTAACTTGTTCAGTAAAAATAATAGATAAGCACCCAATAAAAACTATCATTAATAATATAATTAAATTTATATTATTAATTCTCTCACTAATTGTAAATTGCTTGAATTTTTTTATAGTTCTATATAAAATATAAATTAAAGCCGAAAAAGCAATTACTATAACAAACATACGCACTGCCATATCTTTATTTCCATTAAATAAAGATATATAAAAACTCTTACCACTATTCATTATATAAGTTAACAATTCATCCATAATATTTGAGCATACAAACATTGTAATTATAAATGCAATTGATCCTATAATTATGAAAATGAATTTTAATAATTCTTTTCTATTTCCTGATTTCCATTTACTTTGCAAAATATTTATCATATCACTAAATGAAGCAATTTCCTCTTTAACAGGTTTTGTTACTTTAGTATAATTATTTTCATTCATTAATTTTATCATGTCATTACTAACATCATCACTATGCTCATTCATCATCTTTTTATACATCTCTCTAGTTTTATCAGTCATAGTAACTAATGTAAATGCTAATGCTCCAATTGATAGCAACATATTAATAATCTGTTGCTGATCTAATACGCTACTACTTAAAGCATACATATACTGATACATATTTAAAGTTAAAAAAACTATAAATATTATTCCCCATAAACCCACTTGTCTTTTACTTCGTTCCAGTTCATCAGATTGAAATTCACTATATAATATAAGACTTACAATAAATGTTATTATTAATATTATCTTATATAATATTCCTAATTTGCTTTCACCAATATCTGTAAGTATTAATAATGCGGTTGGAACTATTGATAAAATAAATGGCATAATCATTAGATATATTGCTGATTTCCAAACTATCTTTTTAGCACTTATATAATTGGATAATAAATAAAATCTAAGCATATATTTAGAAAATCTAAATTTTTTATTATTAAAGTTGTAACCTATTATCCAAATACACATTGTAAATAAGAATACTGGTATTATTAGTATTTCTAATATGTTTTTACCTAAATAATTAATATTTAATATTGATATTAACAAAATAACTGTACCCATATGCAATAAACTACCCGTAATTAACGATATTGTTGCTGAATATAATAATTGAATAATTATATCAAGTGTCCTTCCTATCCCCTGATTCTTTTTATAAATACTTTCTACTCCTGAAGTTATTTTTACAAATATTTCTGATATATATATCATCTTAATTCCTCCTCCATTTTCTTTTAATAATATTTAATTTTACTACAATTATTAAATATTACTATACAAAATATGTCGGATCTCATTTTGCACCCTTTTTTCTATATAATTCCACATTTTTTGTTAAGTTAGCTTATATTTTTTAATATACAGTTTTTAAAACCTTATATATCCTATGTTATTTTTAAGTTCTATACCTATAAACCCCTTTTAAGCCTTATTTAATTCAATTTAGAAATTCAATACGCTACTTTAATATTTTATGGTCAATATATTTATTACCCTTAGCCCTTAACACTTACACCCTATCTATGTCTCCGCAAGAAATATTGACCAGTTAAAGAAATTATAAAAGCCTTGAACCCCTAGCCAAATATAATGATTAGTGTTCACATATAATAAAGTTTGCCTAAATTTCTTAGTGAACATCGAGTATTCACAGCAATTTTACAAATAAAAAAAGAGCAAGCATTAAAATTAAAAACTTCTCTCAAAGCCTTCATTTACCTTGCTTTACTCGCTCTTTTTCTTTCTTCTCTTCTTATATTTTTTTATCTATCTTCTCTTAATCATTCTTTATTTATATATACTATATTATATTTACCCTCACGCACCTTACTGATGTCAATATCACTGTATTTCAATTTATCCCAATTAAATATTGCATAATTTTTATACTTATCTACTATAGCACAGGGATATTTTATTCCATCATATCCAATACTCTTACAACATTGTGCAATGTAATTACATAATAAATATTCTTCTTTTACTAATCCATCTCTTTCATTAATCCTAAACAAATAAAATCCTAAACCCTCAAATATTTTTTCAGTATCTAAGATCTTAAGGTCTCTTTTTATTAAAAAATCACCTAAGTCTATACTCTCACCTTTTACTAAATCTAACTCATATGGTATAGCGTTGAAATTATCACTTAGGTATAAAATCGTGTTTCCTATGAAATTGAATCTTCCTTGTGTTGAAATACTTGATTTCGGTGGCCACAAATCTTCTGATTCAAATCTATTTTCTCCACATTTTCTTTTTCTCCCTCTAAATAATATCGTCCCTTTATTTAAATACTCTATTCTTTCCTCATCATATAGTTTTTTAATAAGTAAATATATCTTTTCTGCTGTTGAATTTTTATATGATAACATTACAGAATTAGATATTTCCATAATTAAATTATCTATATCCTCATGTGTCACTTCTATTCCATATTTATTCCCTAGACTTAATATATCATTGGATAGCGCCCTCCCCCAAAACCTATCCAACTCATCATTACTATAAACTCTACTATCCATCTCTAAACCTTCGTAGTGTATAGACTGACTACACTGTTTACACTTTAATAATTTTTCAATATTATTAAAATATATTTCAGGTATATCATATTGATCTAAAATTTCATATGGAGTTGTCCCTTTTTCACTCATTATATCTTTCTTCTCACCTTTATTAGCACTTCTTACTATATCTTCTACCATACTACCATCGCATCTATAACAATAATCCGCATCCTCATTAACTATATTCGCAAAATACTCAAATATCACGCTATTAAATAACTCTTCATCACTACTTGATTCTATATAGTGATCATATGTATCAAAAACTTTTCCACATTTCTTACATACATTATTTTTATTTTTATTGAATCCAAATACTTTAATTGGTGGATCTATCAAGCACTCAATTTCTATCTCATTCTTAGCCAATACATCCCATATATCTGTACACTTTAAACAAATCATGATTTTACTCCTTTCAATACTAATTTACTACTATAACAAAGTTTCTAATTACTCCATTCCAACAAATATATTAAATTTTATAGTAGCATCTCTTACAACTTCTTTATTTCATCATATGGTTTAAATTTACGTGCTTTATACCAATAATATTACGGTACTTCTTACCCCTCTTAAAACACCTTATCATCAAGTAATTTATTATATTTTCCTAACCTTAATTTTAAAGCACTACTTCCACCTTCTAAAATTTCTAATACATTTTTACAAATATCTTGTTTATCTATTGACCCATTTAATCTCATAAACCCTTGCTCTCCATTAGAATCCATTATCAATATATTTTCCGCATCTCCTGCTATTGGAATATTTGCATTGTGAGTTGCTACTATTAATTGTCTGTTATTTTTCACCTCTCTAAAGTGTCTTACAAGACTAGAGTAAATATAAACATTATCTAAATCATCTTCAGGTTGATCTATTATTAAAGGTCTATTATCGCCAATATCATTAGCCGCCTTTATTATTACTAATAGCATTGCTACAGCCCTTTGCCCTAATGATAATTGCTCACGTATCCTAAAAACCATTTTATTTGATATTCCAGAATTAACATTATAACTAAAATCTATTACCGATCTTGGAACTACATATAAATATTTATTATTCAAACAGGGTCTACAAAAATTAATAATTTTAATAGCCTCCTCCTCTTTCATACAATACTTGTCCATTAATTCATTTTTATCTTTTTTAAATATATATATCCAGAAATACCAATTCTGTTTTTTATTAGAAAAACTCATTACCCGGTTTAACATCTTTCTAATATATACACTATTTTCATATTTTTCATTTTTATCGATTTTCTGTTTATCTATTATTTTATTTATATCCTTTTGTGAAAATAGTGTATATTTAATTTCTATTCTTACATGTTTTCCAATTGACTCATTAATTTTATCTGCTATTTTCTTATATTCATAATTAATTAATACTTGTTCATCTATATACTTTTTATATGGATTTATTATTTCATCAATATATTCATCACTATACTTCGCTTTACTTGATAAAAACTCCTTTAATATAAATCTATCTTCACTTGTGTTAGTTTCATCTTGGAAATATTGATTAAACGAATTTTTAATACTTTTTTCTTGATACACCAGATCTTTACCTTCCAATTTTAGCAAATTATTTAATATTATCTTTATACCATCCTCTTGAGATGCATATTTATATATATCTTTTTGTTTATATGAAGTAAATGAATTAACTATAACTTTTTTAATACCTTTTTCCGATATATTTTCTCTCTTAAACTTTGATAATCCTATCTTATGGTATATTACCTTTTTACTTGTATCAATTTTTCTTTTATTTGTGTAGGCATCATAAATCACACTCGGTTTTACATATATAGCATAACAGTCTTTACTATTTTTCAAATATACAATTGCCTCATCATATTCACAATTAATATACTCTTCTTCATTCCATAAATTACTTTGTATTATATTAAGAATTGTTGATTTCCCTGTTCCTCTTGCCCCTATAATGCAATTTAATTGCTTATGTAATCTTATTAAAGCAAATTCATCTTTGCCTTTTATAAAACCACCTTTAATCGCAACTCCTTCTATATATGGATACTCTTTCTCCTTTTCTTCATCATATATCCTTACTTCAGGATCTAATAGTGCAAGTTTTACACCATCAAATGATACCTTCGATAATTTTATATACGAATATTCTTCTCCTATTTGACCTCCCGACGCTCCTATATCTTTATTTATTGAATGCGAATCTGAACAAAATACAATTCCAATTTTATTTTTTCTAATATATGGCTTTGAATTTAATATTTCTTTTTCCAATTTTTCTTTATACTTTTTATTATGCAAACTAATTGCTGTTAAGTAAGATGATGTAACTATTTTGGCAACAGATTTTCCACTTTGCAACCACTCTTGATCTCCATCACTTGATTTTTTAACATGAATCAACTTTTCTAACAAACCATTTTTAGCATCAACATGTGCTAAAATAGAAATCCCTTTATTCTCATAAATTTTCTTCAACAATTGAATTGGTGTAACATTTATAGCATCTGAATTGGAATTTCCTCTTTCATCCATCTCAATCCCTATCTGTTGTAAAAAAACTCCTAACAGTTCTTTCTGTTTATCATAATTCTTTTCATTTTCAAATATCGCTAGATAATGCTTACCAAAATTAGAAATTTCAATTCCTGGAAGTATTAATATATCTTTATACTTTATTTTCAATTTTATATCATTATTTATAATTTCACAGATTTTAAAATATCCGTCGAATGTATTATGATCAGTTATTGCTACTATTCTTATGTCATTTTCTAATATTTTATCTAATATTTTAATATACTCTTCATCTTCATTCTCACAACTCTTCACATAGCACTTAGATATGGGAGTATGTATATGTAAATCCATTTTATGTAAAGTTGTCCCATTATTTAATTTAGATAAATCATTATATAACTTTTCTACCAATTTAATATTCATATTGTACTCCTTTAATCATCATCATCATCTTGACCATTTATAGATTCAGTTTTCTTCCACTATCTCTAATCCATTCACGAGTTTCTTTATAATCAAAGGATACTGAATAACAGTTTTTCAGAATTACTTTTATATTGCATATTGTACCTAACTATATATTCTAATATATTAGTTACTACCATACTGCATCTACAACTAGCATCAACTCATCATTTTTTAAATAATTTGCTAATATCTTCTTATCACTATTTACTTTATCTTAAATATATACATATATTCTTCCACAGATATTTTGTTATACCTTCAACCCCGCTATTACCATTTCCAAACCCCATTGTCATCCTTATTTTCAATTCATTATTATCCCCGTCAAATTGGAGAATTTCATTACTTTTATTTATATTATAGTTTACTTTTCTTGGCTTTAAGTCAGGCAAATCCTCTAATGGTGATAATTCAATTTGATCCATATTCAAAATTCTATAAAGCAATTCCTCAAAACTATCTTCAAAATTTTTATCTAATGTAAAATCTGTATAATTAAATCCATTTAATTAAAAAGGAACAACTTCACTATCTAATCCTGACGCTCTTTTTATAGGTATTATTTTTTTAGGATTATTTAGTGCTTCATTCCATACGAACAGTGTCTCTAACCCTACTCCACCTTTATATTCATTCTCTCTCTGCATAGTTTTTTGTTTCTACAACTACAATATAATCATTATTTTTCAATTTTTTTACCATCATTCTATTTAAGTTTATTGTTCCTCTTTGAGTAACACCTCTATCAAAATTAGCCTCTATCCCCTTTCCCTTAATCTGTTAATTAACATTACAATCCAATCTTTATGTAAATCATTATCCCAACTACAACTAATAAAAATTTTTGGTCTATACATTGTTTCTCCCCCCTTAATTTCAAATAAATAATCAAATACTATCTTCATAGTATTTAATCTTAAAACCTACTAAATAATAAAATTTAGAAAGTAAATTACACCATATGTATATCTATATTTTACCATACTATTTACATATATAAAAAATACACTCCACTATTATTACATTTTGTTTCAAACTTAAATATTGTTCACAATCTTTTTACGACTCCAGACTAAAAAATAAAAAACTGAGTTATACTAAAACATATTTAAAAACTAGATTATAACTACAACCGCTTAACCTTCTTAACTAAATTTTTATTTTCATCTTTATTTTAGAACCAAATGATAATTCAATGTATCTACTATATGCAAACAAATTTTAAGTGTTCACATATAATAAAGTTTGTACAAAGTAATAATTTGTAAATTTGCCTTTGATTCGCTACTATCACTGGCTTTACCCCATTCAAACCTGCCCTTATAAAATAAGCCGTTAAATAAAGATTGACTAACTTTCTTAGTGAAAATCCAGTATTTTTAGCAATTTTATACATAAAAAAAGAGCAAGTATTAAAATCTAAAACCTCTCTCAAAGCCTTGATTTCCCTTACTTTACTCTCTCTTTTTCACTCTTCTTTTTTTGTAATTTTCTTTCTCGTTTTTCTCTTAATCATTCTTTATTTTTCGTAGTTAATCTTTATTTTATTGGAACATTTATTTAAGCTTATGAACAAACAGCCCACTTCTTGGCTTTGGTTCAAACCAAGTTGATTTAGGTGGCATTTTTTGTCCATTATCTGCAATATTCATAATATCATCTATAGTTGTTGCAAACATTGAGAAACTTACCTTCATATCTGTATTTGCTCTTTTTTCTAATTCTTTTAATCCTCTTATGCCGCCAATGAAAGCTATTCTACTAGATTTTCTTGGGTCTTCTATCCCTAAAATTGGTCTTAAAATATTGTTTTGTAGTATTGAAACATCCAATCTATCTACTGGATTTTTATCATTATATGTTCCCATCTTCGCTTCTAATTCATACCAACTTCTATCTAAATACATACCAAATATATGCTTTTTAGCAGGCTTCACTGCTTCATTGTTTTCAGAATGTTTAACAACAAAATTTTCTTCTACTTTTTGTAAGAACTCTCTTGAATTAAGTCCATTTAAATCTTTAACTGTTCTGTTATAATCTAAAACCTTAAGTTCATTATCTGGATATGATATTGATAAAAAGAAATTAAACTCCTCGTCTCCTGAATAACTTTCATTTTGAACCCGCCTTAAATGTCCTACTTTCACTGCTGAAGCCGATCTATGATGACCATCTGCAATATATAAGTACTCTACAGTTTTAAATAATTCCTCTAATTTATTAACCACTTTACTATCATCAATTAACCAAACTATATGTCCATTCCCATCTTCTGATACAAAATCATATATCGGCTCTTTTTTTACCCACTTATTAACTATTTCTGATATTTCATTATTCGCTCTATATGTTAAGAAAATTGGTCCTGTGTTAGCATCACAATAATCAACATGATTAACTCTATCTAATTCTTTAGCTTCCACTGTTAACTCATGCTTTTTAATAATGTTATTTACATAATCATCAATAGAAGTACAAGCTACAAGCCCCGTTTGCCCTCTTCCATTCATAACTTGCCTATAGATATAAAAACAAGGCTTTTCATCTTGAATATATTGTTTGTCCTTTATCATTTTGTTTAGATTATCTCTTGCTTTTTCATATACAACATTATCATACATGTTAACATCTGCATCTAAATCTATTTGAGCTTTATCCACATGTAAAAATGAATATGGATTGTCCTTAACCATTTCTCTTGCTTCTGCAGTATCCATAACGTCATATGGAAGCGCTGCTATTTTCGAAGCTAATTCCTTTATTGGTCTTATTCCCCTAAAAGGCTTAACTATCGCCATAATTCCCCTCCTATTTCTATAACTAGTCATATTTAAAAATATTAGGCCAATGTGCTAGTCTCCTTTGCACTTTGACCTGCTATTTTCCTAAATTTCTTATCTAATTTTAAAGAAATCCTTAATTATTGTTACAACTTCTTCTCCAATTCTATCTTGAGCTTCTCTTGTTGATGCTCCTATATGTGGAGTAACACTAACTCTTGGATGATTTACTAATGTTTCATTTACAGTTGGTTCTTGTGCGAAAACATCAATTCCAGCTCCTGCAACTTTTCCGCTATTTAAAGCTTCAAGTAAAGCATCTTCATCAACAACCTTGCCTCTTGCACAGTTAACTATATAAACCCCATCTTTCATCATATCTAATTCTTTTTTTCCTATTAATGGTCCATCATTTTTATCATATGGAACATGTAATGATATAAAATCTGAAGTCTTAAGAACTTCTTCTAATGATAAGAAATCATTTTTTAACCCTTCTTGCTTTCCTAATAAATCATTATATACAACTTTCATTCCTAAAGATTCTGCCTTTTTGCCTAAAGATCTACCTATTCTACCCATCCCCACTATTCCTAGAGTTTTAGAGCCAAGCTCTGTTCCCTGATATTTCTTCTTATTCCACTCACCATTTCTCATAGTATAATTTGATGTCCCTAAGAATCTTGCTACTGCAAACATATGAGCTAAGGCTAGTTCTGCCACTGAATCCGAGCTTGCATTTGGTGTATTTTTAACCTTTATTCCTTTTTTATGAGCATGGATAATATCAATATTATCTACACCAACACCTGCTCTAATAACTAATTTTAGTTTACCTTCTGATGCCAGGTCTAAAACATCTGCTGTTATTTTAGTAGCTGATCTTACTACCACTGCATCAAAATTTTTTAATTCTTCCCCAAGAACTTCTTTTTGATAAAATTCATTTACTACCTCAATTCCAGCTGAAACTAATTTATCAATTGCCCCTTGTTGTAGTCCGTCACTTGTTAACACTCTATACATTTTTTATTTGCCCCCTTTTAAAGAAGAGTTTAGAGTGCACCCACATCTCTAAACTCATTTTTACCCATTGTGTTAAATCTTGCTTTGATTAGTAATGTTCTTTAAATACTTTAACCTTCTAATTCTAAAATTTCATTAATATTTTTTAATAACTCATTTATATCTTCTACTGTACAATCTGCCATATGAGCTATTCTAAAAGTCTTATCTTTTAAGCTTCCATATCCATTAGCTATTTGGAAACCTCTTTCCCCTAAAGCCTTATTTAAGGCTCCTACATCTATACCCATACTATTTTTAATATTAGTTACCGTGTTAGATAAGTATGCTTCATCTGAAAACAATTCAAAATGTTTAGCTCCCCATGCTCTAACTATTTTAGCCATTTCAATATGCCTATCAAATCTATTTTCTATACCTTCTTTATTCACTATAAAATCTAATTGATAATCTAATGCGTACATATGTGATATAGATGGTGTTGAAGGATATTGATAATCCTTCTTTTGAATATATTTATATAATGCTAAAAGGTCTAAATAGAAACCTCTATTTGGAACCTTTTCCGCTCTTTCTTTTGCTTTCTGCGAAAATGTACATATAGCCATTCCAGGTGGCAATCCAATTGCCTTTTGAGTTGAAGTTATACAAATATCTATCCCATACTTGTCTACTTCAATTTTTGAACCAACTGCGGAACTTACTGCATCAACTATATATATTACATCTGGATACTTTTTAACAACTTCACCAATTGCTTCAATTGGATTCATAACGCCTGTTGACGTCTCATTATGAGTTACCGCAACTAAGTCATACTTTCCTGTTTTTAAGGCTTCATCAACCATTTCTGGTGTTATAGCCTTCCCCATTTCTACTTCAAATAAATCTGCCGCTACATTGTTAGTTATAGCCATTTCGTACCATCTCTTTCCGAATGCCCCTACGGAAAATACAGCTGCTTTTTTTGCTGTACAAGATCTGATAGCGCCTTCCATTAACCCACTACCTGAGGTTGTTGAAAGTAAAATCTCACTTTCTGTGAAAAATACTTTTCTCATATTATCACTAATTCTTCTTTGAATTGCAGATGCATCCTTGCCTCTGTGTCCTATCATAGGTTTTGCCATTTGTTCTAAAACTTCTGGTTTAACCTCAACTGGACCTGGAATAAATAATTTTTTATGCAATTTTTAGTCCCCCCGATTTTTATAAATTTTATTTATAGCTTATTGTTCGTTGTATATTTTACTACCTTTACCTTTTTTATACAACTATTTTTCTTGCATATTTATAATTTTTTCTCAATTTAATTCTAATAATGGGTTAATCATTCATTTATATACTGAATGATTAACCCATATTATTAAAGTATGTTTGTATATATATTTAGATACTTATTATTTAAATAATCCAAGAAATATTTTGTATTAATTTCTTCACCCGTTATATTTTTTATTAATTCTTCTGGAGTATATATGCTTCCATGTTTATGAACATTTTCTTTTAGCCATTCATGAACTCCACTTAAGTTTCCTACTGAAATTTCTTTAAAAATATTTGGTTTATCTTGTAACAATTTATTTAGCATTTGAGCTCCATAAACATTTCCAAGTGCATAACTTGGAAAATATCCAAATGATCCATCAGACCAATGCATGTCTTGAAGAAGACCTTCTGCATCATTTGATGGTTCTACGCCTAAATACTCTTTATATTTTTCATTCCAAACCCTTGGTAAATCGCCAACTTCAATTTCCCCATTTATTAAAGATTTTTCTATTTCATATCTTATAATTATATGCAGGCTATATGTTAACTCATCTGCCTCTGTTCTTATTAATGAAGGCTTAACATAATTTATCGCCTCATAAAATTCATCTAAAGTTGTATCTTTAAATTCTGGGAAATATTTCTTTGCTAAAGGTAAGAAATAAGTCCAAAATTCCTTGCTTCTACCTACTATATTTTCATAAAATCTTGATTGAGATTCATGTATCCCCATAGATACCCCTGTCCCAAGTTTTGTATTTTCAAGTGAATCTGGAATATCTTGTTCATATATACCATGTCCACCTTCATGAATAGAGCTTAATAAGGCTGATGAAAACTCATTTTCATAATAATGAGTTGTTAATCTTACATCATGGCTTCCCATATCTAAAGTAAATGGATGTACACTTACATCTAGTCTACCTGACTCAAAATCAAATCCCATTTTCTTTAACACTTCAATTGAAAATTTTTCTTGTGCTTCAACAGGAAATTTTCCACTGAAAATATCTTTACTTATCTTTTTATTACTGTTTTTTATTTTATTTAATAATTCTACTATTCCATCTCTAAGTTCCCCAAAAATAACATCTAACTTCTCAACTGTTATTCCCTTTTCATACTTATCTAAAAGAGTATCATATTTATTCTCTTTATATCCCCAGTAGTCTACAAATTCTTTTTGATATTCAACTACCTTTTCTAAATGAGGTTTAAAAATACTAAAATCTGATTTTTCCTTAGCCTCTTCCCAAGCGGCTTCAGATTTAGAAGCTATAACTACATACTCTAAATACTTATCTTTAGGGATTTTTTTTGTTTCATCATAATTTCTTTTTAGGTTTTCTATCATAACTTTATCTACCAAATCCAATTGCTTCATTTCACCTTTAAAGAACTCTATAAACTCTGCTACCTTTTCCCCAGTAGTTAATTTAAATTCCTGCTCTGATAAATATTCTAATACTCCAACTCTTGAATCTAAAGATTTTTTAGGCATATATGTTTTCATATCCCAATAAAGTAACCCTATTGCTTTTGTTAATTTTTCAATGTCCCCAATATAACTCTTAACTTCATTTAATTTTTCTTTTATTTCTAAATTCATTTTAACATCTCCATTCTTATTTTCATTTTGTATACTATTATCCATATTTTAACTTGTAATATCAACTATAATTTAAAATATATTAAAAATTCGCCTACACTTTTTCAAGTATAGGCGAATTATACATATTTTTTGAAGTTTCCTAATTATTATCTTCCCACTCATAATCAAATGTTATTATTGACTCTGTTTCTCTACAATATTTTACACATCTACATTGTCCTAAATGTCTTGGACATCTATAACATAAACAACCTGTGTCATCGCCCCTACAAATACCTTTCTCAAGTTCTGGACAATATTTGCAATTAACTCCATTTCCTGCTGGCATATGGTTTTCCTCCTATATTCTGTAAATATCAAATCAGTATGCTAGTGTATTTTTCATAATACTTCATAGGCAGAAGCATCAAATAGTACAACTAGCAAGGTCATCTGTCTACTTTCTTTTACACAAAATACCCTTAATATCTTTGACTTGTTATTTATTTTTATGTGCCTAATTATTTTACTACTAAATTATATAAAAATATAGACTAATTCAAAGTAACACTTTTTATAAATATCCATACATTGTTATTACAAGAAGCTTTTCGTTCATTGGTAAATCAAAAAGACTTCTAACTCCCATCTATATAGACTTTAAGGGATCCCTTAAGATCCCTCTCTCTTCTCAAAAAAAAGGAAGGTTCAATCCTCAAATTGAATCTTCCTTTTATGTTTATTAATTATACTCTACACTATAAAAACATTTTGAATACTACTAAAAATATAACACCTGGCACACCTAAGAACCCTGCTATTAATGCTGTTACTGCATTAATTCCAATATAGAAACCAACATATGTGCCTAAATAATTTGCTACATATAACAGCACTATTCCTATAACTCCATTTAGTAGTATTTTTAAAGGCCATTTTAATAATTTAATAGTTAAATATAATAATACTAACCCTACTAGTCCATAAAATATCATTTCTAAATCCATATAAATATCCCACTCCTTTGTACATTATACTAACATAATTATTACATTATAACTATGTTATTCATTTGAAAGAAATAACAAGTCAACATACAAAATAGACTATCATATTCGCTTTTTTTAATCTCCAATTAATAGAATGTAGTTATTGCTCTAGTTATTTGTCTTTCTTTTGCTAAACTTAATAAATATTCATATCTTTTCTTTGCCGCTTCCTGTGAATATATTGCTACTTCTATAAGTTTAGGATCATTAACACTTTCAAACATACAACTAGCTATTTCCATTTCTAATTTTGCGTCTTCTATACCGTCTATAATTTGTTGATCTTCTTTGCTATAGTTTATTTTACCCATCAAAAATTCCACAATCAAATTTTTATTCATATAAAACCCCTCCAAAATACTTTCTATTTAGTTTATTGCCATAAATTAGAAAATATATTCAAAATATATCCTTTTTTAAAATATATATTTATATTTTGAAGATTCCTTATACAAAATAGATTTAAATTTCTTTTCTTCCCTCTAATGCCTTTGATAAAGTTACCTCATCTGCATATTCTAGTTCTCCACCAACTGGAAGACCTGATGCTATTCTTGTAACTTTGACTTCTAAAGGTTTAAGAACTCTTGATATATACATAGCCGTTGCCTCTCCTTCTATGTTTGGATTTGTAGCAACTATTACTTCTTCTATATTTTCTCTCATTCTTGACACAAGCTCTCTTATTTTAATATCTTGTGGACCCCTTCCTTGCATTGGCGAAAGACTTCCATGAAGAACATGATACACTCCATTAAATTCTTTAACCCTCTCAAGTGTCATTATATCCCTTGGTTGCTCAACTACACATATAAGATTTTGATTTCTATTTGGATTTGAACATATTGCACACGGATCTTTATCTGTAAAATTTCCACATACTCTACAGTATTTTATTGTGCCTCTAGCTTTAACTAAAGCTGCTGCAAACTCTTTAACTTCTTCCTCTGGAAGATTTAAAATATGTAATGTTAATCTTTGAGCTGTTTTTTTACCAACACTTGGTAATTTAGCAAATTCTTCTATTAATTTCTCTATTGCAATTGGATAAAAATCCATATAATACACCTCTCCTCTATACATTAAGGAACCAAAATAAAATAATAGTCATCATGCTATATATTTATTTTTATATCCCTATATATTTTGAAATTAAGAAAAGGAGAAATTATAGATAACTTTCAGTTAAACTGAGTTCACCTTAATTCCTCCACTTCCTATGTTTTACTCTAGATATCTAAAATATAAATAATCAGATTTCTTACTTAGAACATTCCTGGTATATTCATTCCACCAGTCAATTTACCCATTTTACTTGAACTTTCATCCTCAGCTTTTCTTAAAGCTTCGTTTACTGCACTTAGCACTAGATCTTCTAACATTTCAACATCATCAGCATCTACTACTTCTGGTTTTATATTTATTGATATAACTTCTTTCTTTCCGTTAGTTTTAACAACTACGGCTCCGCCTCCAACTGATGCTTCAAACTCTTTAGTTTCAAGTTCTTTTTGCATCTTTTCCATATCTTGTTGCATTTTTTGTGCTTGTTTCATTAAGTTACCCATATTTCCCCCACCGAAACCGCCTGGAAATCCACCTTTAGCCATAAAAAAATCCTCCTCTTTCATAATGCATATTAACTAATATTGTTTTTAATATGCCTAAGGGACCTTCAAATAAATAACAAGTAATTATACTAATCTATCTTTATGTCCCTAAAATCTATCTATAATTATATATTATTTTTATTAATTTTACTATAATTATCCTACCTTATTTTCTCTAGATAATTTCAAAAAATAATAAACCAACTCATTCCCATACTATTTTTTTCAGGTACCTTGTTCTTATTCATCTAAAAAATCTACTAACCCAGATCCTAGAGTTTCTAAAAGTTGCTCTTCTGTTGATTTTTCTTCATTTGCTGATTCATCAACGGAGAATGCTACTTTTATATCTTCTCTAAATATTTCAGCAAATACTTCATTTATTACCTTTTTATTATCTGTTTTATCTAATCTATCCTTATTAAATCTGTACTCTTCTTCATATTGTATAGTTACAATACCATTAATACAAGATACAGGCTTTCCAGTAAGAATTGATGCATATATTATCATTGCTCTTCTTGCCTTAAATTTTTCTAAAATATCTTTCCAAGACCTTTGAACATCATTTATTGTAACCTTTGAATTTACATTACCTTGAAGAAAAGCCGCACTTGATTGTGGCTGACTAACTCTTGTTTGCTGCCCCAATTGTTTTTTGCTTGGGTTTTCCCCAGTGTTTACTTGTTGATTTGTTCCTGATTGAACAACCTTAAGGCTACCATTTTTAAGTCCTTCTTCTAATTTATTTAGTCTTGCTAAAATTATTTCATTAGAAGTATCATATTCTACTTTACACATTTGTATTGCAGCTAGTTCTAAATATAATCTTGCTTGCTTACTTAACTTAGCATTTCCTTCTGCTTCTTGAAGTATTCGTATAGCTCGCATTACTTCTTCAACTCTAATTCGTGCTCCTTGTTCTTTAATTAAAGCTATATTTTCTTCTGCCATATCTAAAACTTCTTCTGGGTTATTTGTTACCTTTACCATTAAAATATTTCTATAATGACCCACTAAGTCTTTTATAAACAAATAAATATCCTTACCTGCATAAACAACTTCATCTATTATATTCATAGCTTTTTCTATATTTTTATTAGTTATAGCACCAGTCAAAGTGAATAAATGCTCATTTGTAACAAGCCCCAGCATATTAATTAAGCTATCATATTCAATAGCTCCATCACCCATAGCTATAGATTGATCTAATATACTTAGTGAATCTCTCATAGCTCCATCAGATACTCTTGCAATAAGAGCTAAACTTTTATCATCTGCAGCTATATTTTTATCTGTTACTATCTTCCTAAGTCTTTCAATAATATCTTTATTACTAATTCTTTTAAAATCAAATCTTTGACATCTTGATAATATTGTAATAGGTAGTTTTTGTGGATCTGTAGTTGCCAATATAAATATTACGTTACGTGGTGGTTCTTCTAAAGTTTTAAGGAATGCGTTAACAGCCCCAGTTGATAACATATGAACCTCATCCATTACGTAAACTTTATATTTAGCTTCTTGTGGTGGATATTTAACATCATCTATAATATCTCTAATTTTATCTACTCCATTGTTTGAAGCTGCATCTAACTCTGTTACATCTATTGCTAATCCATCATTTATTTTCGTGCACATTTCACACGCATTACAAGGTTCACCATCTTTAAGATTTAGACAATTTACTGCCTTTGCAAAAACCTTTGCTGTTGAGGTTTTACCTGTACCCCTTGTTCCACAAAAAAGATATGCATGGGCTATTCTATCATTTAATATTTGATTCTTAATAGTTGTAGTTATATGTTCTTGACCTACAACATCATAAAAAGTTTTAGGTCTCCACTCTCTATATAAAGCAGTATATGCCATGCCCTTCACCTCTCTTTACTTTCTTTCAAACGAAAAATTTTAATCATTTGATTGTTTGTATTACTAACCAGTTAATTACATAACGAGATTTAGTATATATATAACTATTGTAACTTTATTGGATTATCTTTGTTATAGTTAATTATACAATACTATTTAGCATGTGAACAATTTTTATATTAATAATAAAAACTATTTTTATATAGGTGGCTTTGCCATCACTATCCTTCTTTGCCATTGCATTTTTTTTAGGATTCTTTCTATTTTAACATTATTATAGTAAAATTAAATTATCACTACAATAAAGGAGGTATTATTTTGAGTCTTTATGATAAAAAATACTTAGCATTAGTGGATGACATTTTAGAAAATGGATACTACGATAATAACAGAACTGGAATGCCTACATATAAGTTACCACATCAAATAATGCAGTTTAATTTGCAAAAAGAATTTCCTATTCTAACTACAAAGTTTGTTGCATTTAAAACAGCTGTTAAGGAAATGCTATGGATATACAAAGATCAATCTAATGATGTAACTAAACTTCAAGAGCAAAATGTCCATATTTGGGATGAGTGGGTTGATGATAATAACACTATTGGTAGAGGTTATGGATATCAAATAGCTAAGTTTAATCAAATAGATAAACTTATAGAATCATTAAAAACAAACCCTCAAGATAGAAGAATGTTAATGACTATGTGGAATATAGAAGATCTTCCTCATATGACATTGCAACCATGTTGCTTCATGACTATGTGGGATGTTACAGACGGAAATCTAAATTGCATGTTAATACAAAGATCAGGGGACGTGCCGCTTGGAATTCCATTTAACACCAGTCAATATGCTGTATTAGTTCATCTAATTGCACAAGTGACAGGTCTTAAGCCTGGTTCATTTACACATGTAATAAACAATGCACATATTTACGAAAACCAAATAGAAGGAATGAAACTTCAACTTACTAGAGCAAATGATGAATACATTGCTCCTAAGTTATGGATAAATCCTGAAATAACAAACTTCTATGATTTTACTCCTGAGGATATAAAATTAGAAGATTATAAATATCATCCATCAATTAAAATGGAGGTATCTGTATAATGTTATCTATTATAGTAGCTACTGCTAATAATAATATTATTGGTGGTGATAATAAACTTTTATGGCACATTTCCGAAGATCTTAAAAGATTTAAAGAAATAACTTCAGGTAATACAATAATTATGGGAAGAAAAACTTTTGAATCACTTCCTGGTGTTCTGCCAAATAGAAAACATGTAGTATTAACTAGAGATAAAAACTTTAAAGTTGATTCAGAAATGGTGGAAGTTATCCACAGCTTAGATGAAATTCTATCCACATATGAACATTCCACTGAGGAAGCTTTTATAATTGGTGGTGGCGAAATTTATAATTCTACTCTCCCTTTTGCTAAAAAACTTTATTTAACTAAGGTTAAAAAAGAATTTGAAGGAGATACTAAATTTCCTGTTATTAATGAACATGAGTGGAAAATAGAATTTAATTCTGAAGAAAAGCTAGATCCTAAAAGCGGATTAAAATTTGAATTTATAGATTTAATTAAAGCGTAGTTTTAAAACTACGCTTTTTTCTGCATAATAAAACGAGTATTATTCTGCAGAATAATACTCGCTTTATTTTTCCTATTGTTAATCCTATTGAAGAGTAACCATACTAATTGACATTTTAGCAATATATAGATAATCCAATCTTAATTATCTCTTTATATCAGTTAACTTGTCTTTTCCTTTTCTTTAAAAGAGCCTTTCATAAATGAAAGGTTTTATAAAAACCGTGCACCTAGCTTTGACAGTAATCTATATGCGTTACCTATGTAGTTAACTCAGGTCAGATTGATCCACGGCGCACGCAGTAACCACTTATCGCTGCTTCCTTCCGGATCTGACGAGGTTCATGGACTTACGTCGCGTGGGACCCAACCATCAACGCCACTTTCATAGGGCAGACCACACAGATTAAAGCCTAGGCTAGGAATTCGACCCTGCTATAGCGGATTGCAGGTTACAGGGCACCGCTGACTCCCCATCTAGCACAGTTATGGCGGAGAGAAGGGGATTCGAACCCCTGATAGAGTTGCCCCCATACCCGCTTTCCAGGCGAGCTCCTTCGGCCACTCGGACATCTCTCCATATTTTTTTATTACCTAATTAAAATAAACATTTTCAACTTCCATGTTTGTTTTTAATTCTTTCTAATTCTAACATAAATATTATTGCAGTACAATAGAAAAATTTAGGCATCTATTTTTTTTAAAGATGCCTTAATTTTCTTATGGCATTTTATTTAATTTCATCACTTCTACTGATTCTTTTATATCCATTAAAGATTTGCCCATTGATGCTTCTACTATTGCAGTAATTCCACCTTCAACTATAGCAGTATCAACAATACAAATTTTTTCTCTTTTTTCTTCATCTAAGAATTCTAGTGCCATTTCTGTGTTCATAAAAGCACTTCCTAAATCAAATAAAATTAGAACTCCATCTTCGCTATATACTTCTTCTATAGCTTCAGTAATTTTATCCATATCAGTTCCTATTCTATTATCCTTAGTTCCACCTGCAGTGCTTACTTTAGCCTCTGGTGCCATTTGCATTGATAATTCTTTTATTCCTTCTGCTATCTTTTCACTATGTGAAACAAGTACTATTCCAACCATGTCTATTCCTCCTATAATGTCATATTATATTTCTTCTGCTATTGTCTTTAATATTAAGTACATAGATGTAGATCCTGCATCCTGATGCCCTATGCTTCTTTCTCCTAAATAACTAGCTCTACCCTTTGTTGCTATAATTTTTTTAGTTTCATTCATGCCATTTTCAGCCGAATTTTTTATTATATTCAAAATTTCTTTAGCTTCACTATTTTTTTCTAATGCTTTTCTACCTTCAATAAATGCCAGTTCCAAAGAATCTATCATTGTTTTTTCTCCAAAGACTCCTTTTCCCCTCATTTTAATTCCTTCTAAAGCTGCTTCTAACATATTAATAAAATCATTTATATCAAGTTCTGTTTTTTTAGCTATTACCATAGACGCTTTCATAAATGCTGTACCATATAAAGGGCCCGCCGCTCCTCCAACATTTGATACTAATGCCATTCCAGAAGCTTTTATAATATTGCTTATATCTTCATCTGGTAGTGTTTTTATTTTTTCAACTACTGCGTTAAATCCTTTATTCATATTTAGACCATGATCGCCATCACCTATAGCCGCATCAAGTTCTGATAAAAATAATTTATTTTCTGCTAAAACAAAATCTATTTTATTTAATATTTCTTTTACTCTAATCCCGTTTATCATATCTTATTCCTCCTATTTAAAAACTTTCATAGCTGGTGTATCTGCTTTTTCATCTAATAAGCCTTTTAATTCTTCGTCTAATTTAAGAATTGATATTGAGAACCCTGCCATTTCTAAAGCTGTCATGTATTCTCCTACAAATGTTCTATGAACTTTAATTTCTCTTTCTCCAAGTATTTCATGTACCTTCTTATTCACTATATATAATTCCATAAATGGTGTTGAAGCTAATCCATTAACCATAACCGCTACTTCTTTACCTTGTTCAATTTCCATATTTGTTAATATTCTTTCCATTAAATGTTCAACTATAGAATCTGCTGTTGATATTTTTTCTCTATGAGTTCCTGGTTCTCCATGTATCCCCATACCAATTTCAACTTCATCTTCTCCAAGTTCAAAATTTGCTTTTCCCGCTGCCGGAACTATACATGATGATAATGCCATCCCCATGCTTTTCACGTTTGTAATTACTTTTTCTGCTACTCTTTTAACTTCTAGTAAATCTGCTCCATTCTCAGCCATTGCACCTGCAATTTTATGAACAAATACAGTTCCCGCTATTCCTCTTCTACCTGCTGTGTATAAACTATCTTCTACTGCTACATCATCATTTACAACAACAGTTTCAACTTCTATCCCTTCCATTTCAGCCATTTCTTTAGCCATATCAAAATTCATTATATCTCCAGTATAATTTTTAACTACTAATAAAACACCTTTGCCATTATCCACTGCTTTTATACCTTCATACACTTGATCTGGCGTTGGTGATGTGAAAACTTCTCCACATGCAGCTCCATCTAACATTCCATATCCAACATAACCTGCATGAGCTGGTTCATGTCCACTTCCTCCACCTGAAACTAAAGCAACTTTATTTACTGATTTGTTTTTTCTAACAAGTACATTACCTTCTTCTATCTTTTTTAAATATTCAGGATGAGCATATTCAATTCCTTTTAACATATCCTCTAAAACATTACCTTTATCATTAATTATCTTTTTCATTATTAATTCCTCCTAATAAGTTCTTTTGATAATATATAAAGCAATTACTGTGCCAACTTAAATTCACAGTTTCATATACCTTAGGCATGATAAAATAAATACTTTCCCCTATAAAAATGTATCAAGGTTGATATTTTTTATCAACCTTGATACATTTTGTATATAACCTTTCTAAAAATATTCAAAGTATTTTCTATTCCAACATTAGTATTTTCTTATTTCCAAGTAATAATCTTTTCAATTCCATATTGCTTGGCCTTTATAGATACTGTTCTATGAGTTAACCCTAAAGCTTTTGCTGCCTTATTATAACTTCCATTTTCTATTAATGCTTTTTCTATTATAATTTTTTCATATTCTTTCATAGTAAGTAATTTATCATTCTTTATTATATTTTCAATTTCATCTCCACATATTTTTTTAACTTTTTGGGATTCCTCAAGTATTGCTTTTTCTTCGTTTTGATTTCCCTCAATATTTAATTCACTCTTTCTTGAATAGGTAACATATTCTTTATCATCTAAAATATGCATAGGCAAATCATCTAATCCTATAACACCCTCTTCACAAAGAGCTATAATTCTTTCTATTACATTTTCAAGTTCTCTAACATTTCCTCTCCATGTATATTCCATAAATTTATTCATAGCATCATTTGTAATTCCTATTATTTTTTTATCACCTTTAAGCTTGTCTATAAAATGTTCTGCTAATAAGGGTATATCTTCTTTTCTATCTCTAAGAGGCGCTAGTATTACTGGTATTACATTTAATCTATAATATAAATCTTCTCTAAACTCCCCATCTCTAACCATATCTTCAAGGTTTCTATGAGTAGCTGCAATAATTCTTACATTCACCTTTACAGTACTTTCTCCTCCAACCCTTTGAAACTCCTTATATTGTAATACTCTTAATATTTTAGATTGAGTATTTTTATCCATTTCACCAATTTCATCTAAGAATATAGTTCCATTTTGAGCTAATTCAAACTTACCTAGTTTTCTTTTTACTGCACCTGTGAAAGCACCTTTCTCATATCCAAATAACTCACTTTCTATTAGTGTTTCTGGAATAGCTGCACAATTTACTCTTATAAATGGCCCTTCACTTTTATTACTTGCATAATGTATTCCTTCTGCAATAAGTTCTTTACCCGTCCCACTTTCACCTCTAATTATTACAGTAGCATTACTTTTAGCTGCCTTTGTTGCTAATGCTAATGAATCTAATATTTTACCACTTTTCCCTATATATTTATCAAAAGCCTGATGAGGTTTTCTTGTTCTAATAAGTTCTTGTTCTAAATATTTAACTCTTTCAGAGGCCTTATCCAACTTCTCAGTAAGTTTTTTTACATTAGATATTTCCTTGGCAATAGAAACCACACCCACTTGCTCATCTTCTACTTTTAGTGGATAAACAGAACAGATCATTTCATTGCAATTTCTTTTCTTAACTATTTCTCCTATTTTAGCAACACCAGTTTCTAAAACACTATTTCTCAAACCTTCTGGTGATATATCTACTATATTTTTACCTAGTAATTCTTCATCATCTACCATTTTTTTATAATTATTATTTACATAAGTTATTATCCCTTTATTATTTATTACACATATTCCATCTCCAACTGTGTCTATAATTAATTGCAACTTTTCCTTTAGCTCTTTAACTATTGAAAGTTCTTCTATTACCTCTTCTAACATTGAAACATTCTCTAGAACGTAAATATTCCCTTTATCTTCATTTTCTATAATCAATTTGTTTTTATATATAATGAATCTTTTACCATCCTTTTCTCTTCTATATATTTGACTTGAGCTTTGAGGACTTATTTTTTTGGGTTTTCCTAATATAGAAGCTACAGTGCTTCCTATAATTTCATTACCTTCTATCCCTAATAGCTTAGGAGTAGCCGAATTTATAAATGTTATCTCACCATTCAAATCCTCTACTATAACTCCGTTATCTATATAATTAATTATTTCCCCAAATGTAATTGCTTTATCAGTTATCATTATATCTATATCTTTAATTTCTTTAGATAAAAAATCATTAATTTTATCTCCAAAAAAAGGTTCAATTTCATTTAGTGCTGAATTTAAATCCCCATTACCTTTTGCATAGATAGTTATTGCTTCCCCTTGCCTAACCTTAAAAAATATAAATGACATTACTGCACCTATAGGCGTTATTCCCCTATGTTCATATTCTATATAAAGTTTAACATCATATTTCTGTTCTATTTTAATAGCCTCTCTTGCAATTGCAGCTATTACCCTTGTATGTAATCCATCCTTTAATTTTATTGTTAATTCTCTTTTTAATTCCATCTATAGTACCTCCAAATATGTACCTAATCCCTGTTTTTGTAAACGTTACTTCAATTGTGATTATACCACTTTAGGGATATTAAAGAAAATATACCAGAGTAGTACTATATATTACTTTCAAGATTCTTTATATAAAAAAGCACATGATATTAGGTTTTTCACCTTATATCATGTGCTTATATAAATTATACAATTTTATTTAAGCTGTTTTTTTGAAGTTGCCCTAACAGCGTATAATATAAATCCTATTCCTGCTACTATACCTATTAAACTTACAATCTGTGCTATCCTAAGTCCAAAGAACATTAAACTATCTGTTCTTAAGCCTTCTATAAAGAATCTACCAACTGAATATAATGCCATGTAACTTCCAAGCACTATACCATTCTGATTTTCTTTCTTCTTATAAACTATATATATTAACAGTCCACATACAATTACATTCCAAATTGATTCATATAAGAATGTTGGATGATAATATGTTCCACCTATATACATTCCTTTTTGTATGAATTCAGGAAATTTACTCATAAATTCAGCTGATACTGGGCCACCGTGAGCTTCTTGATTCATAAAGTTTCCCCATCTGCCTATAGCTTGTGCTAATATAATTCCTGGCATTACTATATCAATATATTGTAAGAAGTTAACTTTTTTAATTTTAGTTACAACTAAAGCTGCTAAAAGTCCACCTATTAACCCACCATGAATAGCGAGTCCACCTAGTCTTATATTAATAACTTCCATAAACGAACTATAATTTTGCCACTCAAAGGCTACATAATATAATCTTGCACATATTATGGCTATTGGAAATGCCCATAAAAAACTATCTATTATTATTTCGAAATCTAATTTTTTCTTTTCTGCAATTATATAAGATAATCCTAATGCTGATACCACTCCTGAAGATATGATTATTCCATACCATGCTATTGTAATACCAAACACTTCAAATGCTACTGAATCCATATTTATTCCTCCCTTTTTTTATTGTTATTATTGATTATACCCCTCTAAACTTTTATATATCAAGGCTTATTTTATTAAAATATATTCAAAGAATTAACAAACAAATATTCTAGTCTATTATCTACTTATTAACTTCTTCTTCTTTCTGTAAAAAATTCTGTTAATATTTCACTACATTTTTTATCATAACACCACTTAACATCTACAAAACTATTTAACATATTATAATCTAATAAGTTTAAAATAGATCCGCAAGCCCCCATATCTTTATTAAAAGTTCCTATATGAATTTTAGATATTCTGCTTTGAGCAATAGCTGATGCACACATAGCACAAGGTTCTAATGTCACATACATCTCAGCTCCCGTTAACCTCCAGTTTCCTATTTTCTTGCAGGCCTCTTCAATTGCTAATATTTCCGCATGAGCTGTTGGCAATTTTAAAGTTTCTTTTAAATTATGAGCCTTCGAAATCACTTCTCCATTTTTTACTATTACAACACCAACTGGTATTTCACCTTTATTTTTCCCTTTAATAGCTTCCTCTATTGCAATCTTCATAAACTCCATTTAATCAACTCCCAATAAACAAAAGCTAATTACAATAAATTATTGTAATTAGCTTAAATTTTAAGTATATATTCTAACTCTTTTAATCCTATTTCTATTTATATCTATATCTTCTGCAACGAACCTTATATTGTGGAGAAGAACCTCTTCCCCTTGTTCTGGGAATCTTCCAAGTTCACCAATCATAAGCCCTCCAACAGAATCAAACTCTTCTGACTCCATATTAACTCCAATTAACTCACTTAAATCATCCAGCCTTGCACTACCATCTACAATATATTCATCTTCTTTTACTACTTCTATTTCATTATTTTCATCATCGTATTCATCTTCTATATCACCAAATACTTCTTCTATTAAATCCTCTATAGTTACTATACCAACAGTTCCACCATATTCATCTAATACAACAGCTAAATGGTTTCTTGTCTTTTTCATTTCACTAAATAACTCTTTTATCTTTTTAAACTCAAAAGTATAATATGGTGCTCTTATATAATCTATAACTTTAAAATTTTCTTTATTTTGCCCTGCTATGATTAAATCTTTAACATATAAAGCTCCAACTATATCATCTATAGTTTGATCATACACAGGTATTCTTGAAAATTGTTCTTTCTTTATAACATCTAATATTTCTTCATAATTTGCATTTACATCTACAGCTACAACATCAACTCTTTGAACCATAACATCCTTAACTTGAGAATCTACGAAATCAAATATATTGAAAATCATTTCTTTTTCTACACCTTCTAGAACGCCCTCTTCTTCACTAACTCCAACCATTGTCCTAAGTTCTTCTTGTGTTATAAATGATTCGCTAGCTTTTGGGTCACATCCTAAAATTCTTATAAACACACTTGAAATTGCTGTAAACACAAATATTAAAGGTCTAAATACTTTAACTACTATATTAATAGGTTTACTTACTCTTAAAGATACCTGTTCTGACTTTTGCTTTGCAAATGATTTGGGAGTTATTTCTCCAAATATAAGAACTAATATTGTCATCACTACAGTAACAATTCCTACTCCACTTTCACCAAAAGCTCTTAACGCTAATGATGTGGCAAGCGCCGATGCTCCAATGTTTACTATGTTATTCCCAATTAATATGGCCCCTAAAAGCTTATTTGGTTCTTCCGTTAACTTTGCTACTAACTTTGCACCTTTCATACCTTCATCAACCATGTGTCTTATTCTAATTTTACTTAAAGACATTAAGGCTGTTTCAGACATAGAGAAAAATGCTGACATAACTAATAATATTATAAGTAATACTATCTGCCACGTATAACTACTGTCCAAAAAACAATCACTCTCCCATTTTTTTTATAAAATATAATTTATTGTTTATTATATCATATGTTTATTCTTTATAATATAAATTTATTATTGAAATTAGCTTATTCATTTTTAATAAAATAATTATTCTGATCTTTATATTCCGTAGGTAATAATCCTGTTACCTTCCTAAAGTTAATGTTAAACTGCCTGTGATCTGAATATCCTACCTCTTTAGCAACAACAGTTATCTT
The DNA here is from genome assembly GCF_017348895.1 of Clostridium gasigenes. Lineage (NCBI taxonomy): Bacteria > Bacillati > Bacillota > Clostridia > Eubacteriales > Clostridiaceae > Clostridium > Clostridium gasigenes. The sequence continues at coordinate 1,334,009 of NZ_CP071376.1, read as the reverse complement.
TTCGCCCTTAATTAACAGTTCCTTAGCCTTATTTATTCTAATATCTCTTATATATATAGAAAAGCCAACACCCATTTTCTGTTTAAAATATCTACTTAAATAATTCTCATTTAAGTAAACCATTTTAGATAATGTTTTTAATGATATTTCTTTATTATAATTTTCATTTATGTATTGAATAAGCACTTTTATTACTTGATCCTCTTTGTTCCCATTTATCTCTCTAAAGTAATCAATTGAGTTATTAATAAACTCCTGTAAAAAACTCTTAAGTTCTTTTACATCCCGCGCGCACTCTAAACTTTCCTCTCCAGTAATTTCTACAGCATTCTTAATTAATTCTGACCTTATCCTAAAGCAAATTTCAATAGAACACTCATAAAATTCAGGTCTTTTTACCCCTCCATCAATTAAATATTGCAATAAAATATTTAAGTTCTCTTGTGCTAAGCTTCTTTGCATAAAAATACTATTCTCTACGATTTCATTTATTAATATTTTAATATGTTTTTTATTTATTATATGTTTTTTAGGGTATTTTTTAGTTATAACACTATTTATCCCCCATAAAAAACTATCTTCAAGTCTTTCCTTTGCTTGTTTGTATAAATTATGTATATTTTTTTCATTATCCACATTTGATATTCCTACAGTTATCCTACCTATATTTTGGTTGTTAATTTCATATATCAATTCTTTGAAATCATAATCGCTACTCTTATCTAAAACTAAGGCAATTCTATTACTATGAGGGCTTAGCACAATTGTATCCTTAGAAAAATTTTTATTACTCCAATCCTTAATCATATTTATAACCTGTCTGTTTTTTCCCTCTTCCTTAGCTCTCAAATATTTATCGTAAGAATCATTCTTTATAATTACTACCCTTACATCTCTAGCTTCAACTTCACCGATGTAAACTTCACTAAAGCTAATTTGCTCCCTCATTATTTGCAGGTACTCCTTTTCACGAATAACCACATCATATAAATTATCCTTTTTTATTAATTCAACAGTCTTTTTTATAGCCTCAATAAACTCCTCAATATTAATTGGTTTTTTAATAAAATCCACAGCATTTACCTTAACCGCTCTTTTAGCGTAATTAAAATCATCATATCCTGTTACTATTATAAATTTAGGCTTTAGGGAGGTCTGTACCTTTTCTGCTAATTCAAGTCCATCTAATCCAGGCATATTTATATCACTTACCACTATATCAGGCTTCTCTTGATTTATTTTATCTAAGGCTTCATAGCCATTTTCTGCTTCTCCTACAATTTCGCAGTTTAATTCTTTCCAAGGTATTATTTTAATTAAACCTTTTCTTGAATAATATTCATCATCTACAATTAGTACCTTATACATCATTTTCCTCCATAACTTTTAATTTTAATCTTGCTATGGTAAAATCATCCTTCCTCTTTAGTTCAAATCCGTATTCCATACCATAAAATATGTCTATTCTTTTTCTTATATTATCAATGGCAACCCCTTCACCATAAGTTTCACTATTATTTAAGCCATCACCATCATCAATTATCTCAAATATTATGCACTCACCATCTTGATATCCATTAATAAATAATCTCCCTTTCCCAATTTTCTTTTCTAACCCATGAACAATTGCATTTTCTACCAATGGTTGAAGTAGTAACTTAAGCATTTTCTTATTTAATATATTATTATCAATTAATATTTCTATACAAAACCTATCTTTATACCTATGCTTTTGTATAGTCAAATAGTTCTTTATTTGATTTATTTCTTCCCTAATATAAACATTATCCTCATTATTTTTCACAGAATACCTATAAAAATTTGCTAATGATTCTGTCATTTCCGCTACTTCCTCCACTTCACCCAACCTAACCATCCAATTAATTGATCCTAACGAATTATATAGAAAGTGTGGATTTATCTGAGATTTTAAAGCATTAAACTCAGCCTGCTTAACTAGAAGTTCACTCTTATATCCATCCTCTATTAATTTTTTTATTTTATAAACCATATTATTAAAGCCCTTAGAAAGCACACCTATTTCATCCTCTGTATTAACCTCTATTTGCACATCAAAATTGCCCTCTTCAACTTTCTCCATTAAATCTTTAAGTTGCAAAATAGGCTTTGATATTTTATTTATAATATTAAGTTCTAAACATATTGCTATTATTATTATAATTACTATAAAAACAATCAAATATTCTACACTGTCTATAGCACTACTGAAATATAGGTTCTGCGGAATGACTTCAAGTACCTTTATCCTAGTCTCCTTAGCTGTTGTAAAATATGCCATATAATCGATTCCATCTATTCTTATAATAAATTTTCCATCTTCCTCTAACAGATAGGAGTCTTCTTCACTACCAAACTTAAACCCTGTTTGGTTTTTATAATTTTTATCTGTTATTATTACTCCAAACTGATCTAATATATAGTTGTTTGAGCTTTCTATATTGGATATGCTATTAAAAATTTCTTGGAAATAGTCTTCATATATATCAACTAATACATACCCAATAACCTCCTTAGTTGTATCATCGATTATAGCTTGTCCTATCACCATCACTGTATCCTTAGAATATTCTCCATCAACTCTCCTGTGAACCTTAGTAAAGACCTTTTCTGGAGACTTATCTAATATATCGTAAAAGTCTCCCTCCTTATCTGTGTATATTGGATAATAATAATCAGTGCTTGAATATCTACTTACCCCATTTTTTTGTACAATATGTACTGGATTTTTATGTTGTGATGTTGCCATAATTGCATTTACCATTTTATAGAGTACTTGAGTATCATCAAACTTTTGATCATTATTTGTATCTATTTTATTTACTATAGATTTAACATCCTTGTTGTTTGCTATGTAATCTACCATTCTCTTGTATGAACTTATATTATTGTCTATTAATTTAGAGGAAATATTAAGATTACTACTAATAAATCTACCCGAATTTTCCTCTGTTCTCTTTATTATTTTATAGGTTTCAAATATTCCCAAAATTAGCATTGGTACAATACCACATACTATAAATATAAATAATAATTTTTTACTGAAAGATTTCTTAATTTTCATATTTTACCTCAAATAATTTTATATCTATATGATACACTAAACTTTCTTAATTTTCTATTTTTTTAAATGCCTAATAATAAAAGCTTAATGCATACACACTAAGCTTTTATTAGAAATAATTTATTCTTTTACTTCATAAATACTGGTTATTCCCGAAATTAATCCACACTTTAATATAATATCATTTATATCCGTGGCCTTTGACTTTCTCATAGTAATTAAACAGGCCTCTCTATTTTCTTTATCACTATCCATATAAAATTCTAAATTAAGCACAGTAATATCCTTGGTTATACAATACTTTTGTATAGCTTCCATAACCTGTTCCTTATTTAAATATCCAATATATATTTTGTGCTCATTTTTACTCCACTTTAACTTTTCTTCAATAAACTTAAAAAGCGAAAGCACTATAAAGCTTGCCACCGTTCCAACAAAACTAATCTCATAATATCCAAGCCCAATAGCTAATCCTAAGCAACCAACTACCCAAATAGATGCAGCTGTTGTAAGTCCTTTAATAGAACCCTTTGTATGAATTATTGTACCTGCACCCAAAAATCCAATTCCACTTACTACTTGAGCTCCAAGCCTTCCCATATCTATTTTATATACATTTGCTAAAGCTTCATTTGACGAAATCATAACTAATGTATCATTAACCATTTTCACTTGTATCAAAGATATAATACAAGCCCCTAAAGCTACTAAAATATGTGTTCTAAACCCAGCTGGACTATTCGTATATTGTCTTTCATATCCAATAATCCCACCAATAACAATGGCTAACGATATTCTTATAAAAATATCTACCATAACTTCACCACCTTAAGCGTGAAGCAACTATTATATAATATGAACATTTTCCTCATTAAAATCAATAGTTATTCTGTCACCAATGTTATAGACCTTTTTAACTATTGGATTAAAATCTTGACAGCTAATAATATTTTCCTTTATCTTTATTCTATAATCCTGATATGCACCCATAAAAGTAGAAGAAATTACCTTACCTTCAAAATTACCATCATCACCAATAATTATTGATTCAGGTCTTAATACAATTTTGCAAACATCCCCAGCAACTTTTTTACCACTATATTTTGTATTTATAAACTTATCTAAAACACTAACTTTAGCTTTTCCCCCATTAACTTCAACTATTTCTCCACCAATAAAGTTTGCCTCTCCAATAAAATCAGCAACAAACTCAGTAGCTGGTGAATAATAAATTTCCTTTGGAGTTCCAACTTGTTCAATTATTCCTTTATTCATTATTATTATTCTATCTGAAAGGCTCATAGCCTCAGATTGATCATGAGTAACATATATAGCTGTAATACCAACTTTTTGTTGAATATTTCTAATTTCACTTCTCATCTGAACTCTTAGCTTTGCATCTAAGTTTGATAATGGCTCATCAAAAAGTAATACTCCAGGTTCCATAACAAGGGCTCTTGCTAATGCTACTCTTTGTTGCTGCCCACCTGATAATTGATTTGGATATCTACTTTCCATACCAGCTAGCCCAACTAAATCTATTATCTCTTTAGCCTTTAACTTAATGTCATCTTTGCTCATCTTCTTAAGCTTTAATCCATATGAAATATTATCAAATATATTTAAATGTGGAAATAACGCATAACTTTGGAATACCATTGCTGTATCTCTTTTATCTGGAGTATCGTTATTTACCATATCTCCACCTATATATATTTCTCCTTCATTTGAAACCTCAAAACCTGCTATCATTCTTAATGTAGTAGTCTTTCCACATCCTGATGGTCCAAGCAGTGTAACAAATTCACCGGCTTTTATTTCTATTGAAACATTATCTACAGCCTTAAATTCTTTACCATTTGGTGTTACATATATCTTTGTTATATCCTTTATATTAACGCCTTTACTTCTTAGCATAATAATTCACTCCTTTTCTAAATAACACTATCGTCGCTTTTGCTTACTCCAAATTTACTTAATAGTAAACTCATTAATCCTATTGATGCTAAAACAATTACTATTAACACTGTAGAGAAGGCTGATGCAACCCCAAATCTACCATTGTCAACCTGTGACAATATTGATGCTGTTAATAATTGGTATTTTGGTGTAACTAAAAATACTACTGTACTAACTGCAGTCATACTTCTTACAAACGAGTAAACTAACCCACCAAAGAAAGCTGATTTTATTAGTGGTAGTGTAACTGATGTAAATACCTTATTTGCACTTGCGCCCAAATCTTGAGCTGCTTCTTCTATAGCTGGGTCAATTTGTTGAAGAGCTGCAATACCACCCCTAATTCCAACTGGTAAGCTTCTAACAATAAATGCTACAACTATAAGGAATGCTGTTCCTGTTAATATAAGTGGTTTTGTATTAAAAGCACTTATATATCCAAGCCCCAGCACAGTCCCTGGCACTGCCATAGCTAGAATTGAAGTAAACTCTATAAAATTTCTTCCATAAAATTTCTTTCTAACTACTAAGAATGCGATTATCATACCTAATATTCCGGTAATTGGTGTGGCATATATTGCTAATAATGTTGTATCTTTTATTGGCTCAATTCCTAAATTAAATACATACTTAAAATGATCTAATGTTAATGTATAATCTATTCCCATAACCTTAAATAGTCCACCTAATGGAACTAATATGTAGAAAGCTAATACAAACACTGTAATCATTAAGCAAATTATTTCTACAGGCATCACTATATGCTTTTCTGTTATTAAATCTCTTTCTCTTGAAGCCTTTCCTGTTACCGTAACATATGACTTCCTTTCTATCCAGAACTTTTCAACAACAAATAATAAAATACTTAGGGTTAATAAAGTAACTGCAATTGCAGCTCCACCTCTCATATCATAGTTACCTATTGCTTGCATATAAACCTTTGTAGCTAAGGTTCCAAAATTTCCTCCTATAACCATTGGGTTAGAGAAATCTGCTAAAACCTCAATAAATGTTATTAAAAATGCATTTGCAATCCCTGGTAACATTAATGGTAATGTTACTGTTTTAAATGTTTTCCATCTTGTAGCACCCATACTTCTTGAAGCTTCCTCAAGGGCTGGGTCTACCTTCTTTAAAAGTCCAACTAAAAGTAAATATACTATAGGGAAGAATGTCATTGTTTGTACAATCACTATCCCCTTAAATCCATATATATTTGCATCTGCTATTCCAAATAAATGTCTTGTAATCAATCCAAATTGACCAAATAACATTATTGCTGATAGCGCCAACACGAAAGGTGGTGAAACTATTGGCAATATTGAAACTACCTTAAATAATTTTCTAAATCTAGTTTTTATATAAGCATCTGCATAAGCAAATATAAACCCTATTATTGTTGATAATGTACTTACGGTTATTCCAAGTACTAATGTATTTATTAAACTTTCCTTAAAATCAATATCTTTTAACATTTGTGAGTATGCACTTAATGAAAAGCCTCCATTTTCAATGAAACTCACCTTTAGCACTGAATATAAAGGATATAAAATAAATATTGATAACATTATAATTAAAAATATTATTGTTGTTAATAATATAGGATCTCTCCATACCTTTTTCATATCAGCACTATTCTGTTGTCTTCTAATTGCTCTTGTTGATTTGCCCATGTTATCACCCCTACTCTAAACAAAGTGTTAATTAATTAAGAAATAATGAGGAGGTATTTATACCTCCTCGCCTTATTTACTAATTAATAGCTTTGTTCCATTTTTCTACTAACTCACTTCTATTCTTTCCTGCCCAATCTAAATCATAATTTATTAACTTTGTATCCTTTAACTCTTCAGCTAATGCTGGATCTTTAGCGTCTGTATTTGTTAAGAATTGATATGAACCAACTGTTTCACCAAGTTCTTGACCTTTTTTGCTAAGTACAAAATCAATAAATTGTTTAGCAGCTTCTTCATCTGGTCCGCCATTTAACATTGCAACAGACCCAACTTCATAACCTGTACCTTCCTTTGGAGATGTTAATACTAAATCTTTCATTCCTTCTTCTCTATACTTAATTCCGTCATGTAAGAATGAAATACCAACAATTACTTCACCTTGCCCTGCAAGTCTTGCTGGAGCTGTACCTGATTTTTCATAAGACTTAACATTTTCATTAAGTGCCTTCATATACTTTAAGCCCTCTTCCTCTCCCATTAACTGAACTATTGTAGCTAATGCTGAGTAAGCTGTACCTGATGATCCTGGATTTGCTATTGATATTTGACCCTTAAACTCTGGCTTTAATAAATCTTGCCATGATGTTGGAGCCTCAATTCCTTTTTCTTTTAAAAGCTTAGCATTTGAAACAAAACCTAAATATCCACTATAGATACCAGTCCATGCCCCTTCCTTATCTTTAAATTTATCCTCTATTTTATCTGCATTAGGAGATACATAATTTTTTAACAATTCTTCTTCTTTTGCTTGGATAAATGCATCTGCAGGTCCACCGAACCAAACTGATGCTTTTGGATTTTCCTTTTCAGCTCTTAGTCTTCCAAGTATTTCCCCAGATGACATTCTAACAGCTTCTGCTTGTATTCCTGTTTCTGCTTTAAATTCTTCCACAACCTTAACCATGTGGTCTTCCATTAATCCGCAGTATATTGTTAATTTTAAATCTTTATTTTTAACTTCTGTTTTTTCCGAACTTCCGCAACCTGCTAAAATTCCTGTTGTCATTACAGTCGCTAGTGTTAAAGCAATTAAACTTTTTCTTTTCATAATTAAACATCTCCCTAATTAAATTTGTAGTTCTTAACTATAAACTTATTTTACAGTAACCATTTACAGATATTTTTTAAAAGTAAGATTTTCACACATTAAAGTAAAAAATAAACACTTTAATTTTACTTGTCTACATATTTAACTACAAAAAAGGCTTAACCATTACGATTAAGCCTTTTCTAAATGTTGCATGGTGTCCTCAACAGGAATTTTCTTATATGTTTTTATATATTATAATCATACCTAAACTCTTATATTTTATGCCTTTAGGCAACTTTTTATATTGTTAAGGGACAAGTATTATTTTCTCAAACGTTGGAGAATAGTCCCCTACCAGTACCTCTTTTTTTTCCTTTGTCTAATAAAACTTAAAATTTAATTTCTGTTAAATATTTTTCTAACTCATCTTTTATTATAAATACTATATCTTCTCGTGTGAATGCTGATGGGAAAATTTTATTTACATAAAATGACCTTCTCACATTCCATCCATCTATATCTTCTACCTTAAAATATTGCAACACTTCTTCTATATTCTCTTTTATATAGTCGGCTTTTCTATTTAATTTTTGTAAATATCCTTTTTTCTCATTATAGAATTCATTTAATTCTTGATTTATATCATAAGGTCTTAATCTCTTATTAATATTTTTAGCATCAATAACAAAAATGGTTTTTATTTTTTCATTTACAGCTAATAAATCAATTTCTCCACAGCTAGGTTTAGCTTGTAATTTTTTTGATATTCGTCTAAAATTATCAATATTTGCTTCTACAAAACCTTTCCCTAAAATATTTTGTGATAATATTTCTAATTCTGACTCTAACTCTAAGTCTAATTTTCTGTGTATAGATTTTACTTCTTTCTTTATTTTTTCTGGTAAATTAATAGTGTATGGTACATCTCCATTATAATAATAATATATCCACATATTTGCTGATTTTAAGCACATTTCATTTCCATATATGACTTTATCATCTTTTAATAATAACGGGCTTAAATTTAATCTTTCTTTCATTCTCATTAAATTTGTATGTGTTATATAATTCATTTCATTATAACTAGTAAAATCTAACGCTACATACTTAATAACCTTCTCTATATATTCAAAATCTAATTCAGTAAAATACCTCTGTACTTCATTAATTAATCTATCCTTATTAATATAAGCAATTGGATCCCAACTCTTTAATCCCATATCAAGCTCTCCCAAAAGTTGAAGAATACTTACGATATCATATAGTCTAACTCCAAATTCTTTATCGTAAATTTCATTTATATTATTAAGTAACTCTTTTGCATTTTCATTACTACTATCTTTTTTAAGTTTATGCTCTATTAATTTATTACTATATTCATGTCCTAAAAAAATTAACTCTTTTAAATTATCTTTGACTTCAAATAATTCAGTTACTTCAACCTCATAGGCTTGCAAATTATATGTTGCCATATCATATATTAATGCCATCTCGTTTATAATAAATGAAAGTGCTAATAATCTTTTCCATCTTTCTTCCGATATATTTTTTCTTCCATTACAACCATACTTCATTATAGCCTGAATAATATACTTTATTCCCATACCATATTGAGAATTTTCTTCAAACTGCTCTTTTGCCTTTTCAATCACATCAAAATCTGTATCAGTTTCTAAATCTAATGCTCTTTCTACATTATCCTTGCTTCTTTTTGCTTCAACATACTCCAATTCCCTATAAGAATATTTTAATATACTTTCATTATACTTATTTAATTCTAACTTAATTTGTTCATTCAAATAATCTAGAATCATTTCACATATCTTCTTAGCTTCATCACCATTGTATTTACCTTTTTTTAATGATGTCGCACTTAAATTTTCAGCGATTTCTCTATTAACAATTGATATTTCTGTACTATTTGTTTTTATATATTGAGTATATCTCTGTATTTTGGGATTTAATATTGATTCATGAAATATTCCATATCGTCTTTTAGCTATAGGACAATATTTATTAGTCATTTCACTTGAAAACTCAACTAAATTACTTTCTGTTTCATTCGGAAAATTATATAGCGCTAAACTATAAATTAATTTGTTAATACAATACCTTTCTCCATCATTCTTTTCACTACTAAATATTTTAACCATATTATTTGCATCATAAATTATAAATGTATGATGTGATTTATCACCATTATTATATAACGTTCTAATAACAATTGGATTTTCTTCATTTATAAATGAAGTGTACTCTTTTAAAATTTTCATTTTATCATCTACTAATTCGATTGGTACCATTTCAACATAGTATTTTTCTCCAAATGAAAAATTAGCAAACTGAAAATTTAAACTTATTTCTTCATATAATTTATCTATATATTCTAAAAATAGTGGTTTGATAATTTTTTCTCCCAACTTTATTGCATTGTTGCTTTTTACTAATAGCATCGACTTACGATACCTTATGATAACTTTATTTTCACCTTTAAATAAAACCGTCCATGATTGCAAATTGCTCTTATTCATACACTCGTATTTATCATTACCTATTTTTTTTATTAAATTAAAATAATTAGGTTTTTCATTATTTATAAAGTCAAAAATTTTATCACTATATTTTTCATAAATGTAATTCATATAATAACTGCTCCAAGTATGTGGCTCTATATATATAAATTGTGGTAATTGTCCCTGTTCAAAAAAGGATTTATTATTTTCAATATAATAACCAAACCTATCAATCTTATCTGCTACTACAACTTGAAATCTATCTTCAATCTGTCTTTCTTCATTAAAATACTTATATAATTCGTTTAATTCTAATATGTCTAAAAATGCTATTAAATCTTGTAACTCATAATGATTGAATTTTACTTTTTGATTTTCTATTTTTACCATTCCATTTATTAATAAATTCTCATATATAACTACTGGCATAATTTTCATTTCTGAAACTACTATTTTTTCACTTTTAATGCCATTATAATTTAAAACTATTTCATCATAGCTTAATAATTTATCAAACTCTTTACTAATATTTTCATCTAAATTTATTAATTCACTTTCTGCTTTATGTATATTAAAAACTAGTAAAATTTCTTCATCAACCCTATAAAAAACACCTTTTTTTTGTAATATTTCCTGTTCATTATATTTTACACTTGATATCCTCTTATAAAAAGGAACGCTTTTATTAAAAACATCTTGAAATTTTTCTATAATATTTTCATTTACTTTATTTTTCATTTTATATCTATTAACAATATTTTTTGCAATATTAAATAATATCTCTAAGTGAAGTTGTGGAATAATGAATATTTTATTGTTATTCTCATCATTAACATATAAGATATCCATACTTACTATCAACTTGCTTGCATCATCTTTTACTGTACTCCAACTAAAATTACTTTTTATTGATAAATCATTACAAATAGCAGATTGTACCTTAAATAACTCCCACATTGTATTAACATATTTTTCTGTAGGCACATATATACATTTGCTTTCACTTACAATTTCATTTATTTTTTCATCTTTCATTAACAAACTACTTTGAAAATTTAATGAATGATTTAATATATCTCCCAGCTTTAAATTATTATCTATTTGGACATTAGAATATAAATAATCAAATTTATTCAAATTTTCATATGGTCTTTCTAATGCACCGTAATAAAAGTGTTTTTTTTTCTCATTAATATAGTATGGAATCTTTTTTCTTTGATTATATGGTATGAAATCCTCCATAAATAAAAATTCATCATTACTACTTTCATAATATTTACAAATAAAATCACTGAAAATTGTTCTTGATAAACTTGCTCCTTCAAATCCTCCAATGTCAATATTCATTAACAAGCAAATTAACTTTTCAAATCTAATTTGATAAACTTGATTATTAGGATGAATGCACGTACACTGAATCCATTTTAAAAGTCCACTAAAGCTATACTTTTTCATCCACAAAACAACAAAATCTTTCCCCATAATTTCCCCTCCTATTTTTTCAATTCCAACTTTAATATTAATAAACAAAAATAGTGACGTTATAAAACATCACCATTTTCATTCACAATACAATTAATTATGCTACTTAGTATAGACACTATATACATTAATCACCCGAGCCTTACGACAATCATAGCCTCAGCATATATCTTTTCAGTAGCAGTTACTCAGTTGCTAAACTCATGTTCAGTTGGCAATGAGTAGTACCAACTCCCTCTTAATACCTCGCTATTTGGGATTAGCGACCAATAAATCCTTTTTTAAATAGAATAATGATGTTAACACTATCACTATCCTTGTTAACAAAATATTATCCGATAAGCCAAATAATACCTTTAGCTATTTTCATTATACCATATTTTTCAAAGTTTCAATCGTAGAATTAACAATTGAGTAATAAATATATGTCAAAGAAATTAGAACTAATAATCCATTAACACCATCTATCTTCATAAATCAAATTCTCCTTATTTTTTAAGATACTATTACTTATATTCTTAAAATATTCTAAATTTGATTTGTGAATATCTATGTATGGATTCTCTTTAATGCCCTTTTTCATCCTGTTTTCTAAAGTGCCTGTATCATAAATATAACTTGGTTTTACTAACTCAGTATCTAGCCCTAAACTTTCAAATTTTTGTGCCTAATCATTAGGCGGATTATCAAAATCGCTTAATATTAATTTACTTAAGTCTTTACTATTAAATTTTATGCTATCTTGATATAACTGAATTAATATAGCTTTATATGGTGCTTTATAGACATCCATACATCTAATAACTTTATCTATGAAGTTTTCATCATCCAGACTAAAGAAGAAATCATACACATTCCCAAGTAACAGTTTAGCTGCAAAATAATCTGCATGTCTTTCGTTTAATTCCATATCGAAATTCACTTTATGTGGGCTATCTTTTAAATCTTGGTCAAATAGCATATGATAAATTTCATGCCAAGCAATAAAGTACTGATACATTCTCGGTTATGAAGTATTTATAACCGCAATCTTTAAATCTCCCTTAACTACAATTAATCCTGCAAAATATTTATCATTTATTGATATTTTAATTAGTAAATTCTTTTTTAAAATATTAAATGCTAACTTATCCGAACTCATAACTTTAGAATAATTGTAGTTAGCATATACTGTATCTATTTTAGCTTGAATTTGTTTTTCAATTTCTAAATTTTTTTTATAAGCTAATTGTTTCTATCATGATAATATGATTAGTACCTTAAACTTTTAAATATTTAATTAATTTAAATTCTAGTCACTTTTTAGGTGCTTTTAAGCAAATAAATAATGACTATATCTCAATGATATAGCCATTATTTATTATTGCTTGGTGTCCTAAGCAGAAATATCTATGTATATTGTTATATATTCTTTAATACCTACAAACACTGTCTATAATTATATATCCCATAGTAAATCTAAAACATCACCATCATCTGCTTTTCTTAACAAAGTAAATACTCTACCCAATTTATTTTGAAGCATAGATTCTTCCACAATAATATAAGTATTCTTACTTTCCTTAAACCATATACTACTATCTAATACTGATTTAATCTCTGCACTAGTATTATATGATGTTAATAACTTGTGTGCTGAAGATTTAGTTATGCTTCCATCCTTTAGTTCTTCTTTAAACGTTCCAGACATCATTTGGATATACTTTTTACCATTAGGCCAGTAAATTAACACAACAGCCTCAGCGTCTGTATGTTTCAAAACTTTTCTTGCCATTACTACAAGTGATACATTATATTTTTCAGCTAAATTCTTTATCAAAGAAATGCTTATTTTCTTATGCTTTATATCCTCTAGCAAATTACTCTTTGGCACTAGTAATTCTGAGGCAAAATCATTTGCTTGACACTCAAAATCATCATCCGACTTAAAATCCACTACATTATCACATTGTTGTAAATTTTCATGCCATGGCATTATATAATGACCAATTTCATGAGCTATAGTAAATCTTTCTCTTTGAGGGTATGCGGCTTTAGAATTATTCAAAATTATATTTCGCTTTCCACGTGATACTATTAACAATGCTTCTATTGAACATAATGGTTCGTAATTAACTTTTATATCTAACTTCTCACATACCTTATTTAAGTCTATCGGCGGAGTTAAGTCAAATGATGAAACAATATCCTGAGCATATTGCTCAGGATAGCTATATATAGAATTACTCATATTATTTGTATTTATCAATAATCTCAGTAATTCTTGAGTCTATTTCACCTTTTTTATTTCTTGCTGCTATATCATAAGAACCATTGATATATGCCTCTATATCTTTTCTATTAAATCTCCACTCTCTCCCAAACTTTACAGCCTTTACTCTACCATCTTTTATCATATTGTATATGGTTTGATTGCTTACTCTTAATAAATCCGCAACCTCAGTTAAATTTAACACATCTGGTCTCTGATCTATATTTGTAGCCTCTAAACTCTTACTAATCTTTTGAAGCATCAACGCATCTTTACTATCAATTACCATCTCTCCACATTCAGGGCACACATGTGCACTCACTCCATTTATAGTTACCTTATATTCACCCCACCCAGTATTTATCGCAGTGATTTTTTCTTCCATTTCATGATCACAAATATAGCATTTCATACTCATTATTTATGCATCTCCCTTCTTTTCAAGACATTCCCTACATGTTCCCATACCTCACCTTTAGTTCTACAAACTGTTACTATTACAGGTTTATCTCTATCTGCTACTACAGCATATACCTCTGCTTTATCTTTTGTAGCCTCTTGGAACAGTATCTTTATATCATTTAGTTCTTTTCCTATTTGAACCTCAATAGTTTTTCCTTCTGCTATACAATTAATAACTTTTTCTAAAGGAATCTTTCTTTCTGACATTCTATCCATCGCATGCTTGCTAACAATATAATCTCCCTTGTTTATCTTCTGTCTTATATTATTTTCAGCCATTGTGCCTCTAACCTTTTCTAATTCATCTATCATATATTTATTACCTCTTCTTACTTATAATATACACTTGTTAACTATAATTTACAATAAACTATTATAAATTACTATAAATTAATATAAATTATTAGCCAGTATCTCTACCATCTAATTAAACGCTCTTTCTAATTACATAATTATACTCATAATATGATTAACTTATATATTTAATATCTAACCTATCAATCTTAGCTAAATTTATAAGAATATCCGTATCTGAAATAGCAGCTGTATATTTTTTCATCTATATAATCTCATCTGGTTTATTGTAACCATACTTCTCTGGTGTTTCATTTATAAACTCTAAAAGTTGAGTTATCTTACCATAAGATATCTTTCCTTTTTCATAATTTTGTTTTGCTATTTCTAGATATTCTTTTGATACATAAGCTATCTCAGTTGGTACTATTAGAGATATATCATATCCCTCAATTTTTGTTATTTCTTCTTTCTTCGTTAAACTTTGGTATAATCTAATTGCTTAATATTAGGTATTCATCTTGTAACTTTAAGTCTTTTTTAGTTAAATTCATAATAATTAATTCCTCCACAAAGGCTCAACATTGTTGATAGTCTCAGTCTTTAATATTTTCTTTTGGTTCGTAAAGCTCATAATCATATCCTGTACCGTTTCCACTCTTTTAAGTGTTTCTTCATTCATATTTCTCTTTCTAAATAAATCAACTAAAGTCTCATCTTCATTATCATCTATCAATACTTCTACATCTAAATTCAAAATAGAGCAAATAGCCTTTATCTCAAGAGCTGATATTGATCTATTACCCGTTTCTATTTTACTTAAAGTCTCCCTACTCATTGATATACCTAAATCTTTTAAGTTATCTGATATTAATTGTTGGCTTATCTTTTTATTTCCTCTTATCTCCTTAATTCTTCCACCTATAATTTCACTTGTTAACATAGTATATACCTCCTACAATTAATATCTGTAATATACTGTTACACCTTTTTATATTTTATTCAATAGTTGCTTTTATTTTGTAACGTTTCGCAACATTTTATATAAAACTATCTATTCATATTATAAATGTAAATTAATTAAATTTTTATAAAATATTTAAACAAAATAATTTTTAGCCACTTTTTAGGCACTTTTATGTAAATAAAAATGGCTATATCTCAATGATATAGCCATTCTTTATTGTATTGTGGTGTCCTCAACAGGAATCGAACCTGTATCTGTCCCTTAGGAGGGGACTGTTCTATCCGTTTAACTATGAAGACATATAAACCAACAATTAGATTTTATTATATATAGTCTTATATGTCAATCTAATCCATGCTATATATTAATAAAATTCACTATTAATTATAAATACGCCTCTTGGTTTTAAAAATTATTTATCTATTATTCTCTTCGTCAAACATCCTATACTGTTTAAATATTCCCCAATCTTCTTTCTTATTATATTCATTCAACATAGAATTGAAATGTACAATTATAGGAACATTATCTAAATTATTATTTTCACAAAAAAATTTACGATCCCCATATCTTATTGCTGTTAATGCTAACGGCAGCTCTCTCCTAAAAATCTCATTTCTAATAGCTGTTTCTTTTATACCTTTTGATCCATCCACATGTACATATACTTTCAGTTTATATTTACCATCCTCTTTCACCCACTCTGCCAAAACTTCATCTCTAACTGGTGTTATTTTATCCCAATCATAAATTGTTCCAACAGTTACAAATAAATCTCCGGTTTCGTCTGAATGGGTCATGGTATAAGTTCTTGGTACTAATCCTTCTGTTTCTATTACCCCATTTTTAAAATCTACAAATAATTTTTTTGGTTCAAATTCAAACAAATTTTTTCTCCTAAATAATTATCTACATTTATAATATATGTAGATATTCTCCAATGTTTCACTCTATAATAATTTTTTATTTACTTTTATATCTGCCTTTTTTGTAATATACTTTAAATAAGAACATTATAAAAACCATGCTGAGAATATTTTTTAATATGACTCACATTAGGGCGCTCCAAAAAAATAACTAGTCAGATTCTGGTATATTTTTTTGCTCCCTTATAATATATTTTTACTATTGAGAGGAGATTTTAAAATTATGTTTAAAACTATTATATGGTACGCTTACTTCTTTTTAAGTATTCCATTAACTATTCCCGCTTTGATTAAGGTTAAAAAGCTGGAAAAGCAGGGACGAACAGATGAGAAGGTTGCTTTCGTTCATAAATTTACTAGCAATTGGACTAGAAAATTGCTTAAGATTCTTAATGTTAAGGTAAATGTACACGGCAAAGAAAATTTACCTAAAGATAAAAATGTATTATTTATTGGAAATCATCAAGGAAATTTTGATATCCCTATTTATATTAGTTGTATTGATATTCCTAAAGGTTTTGTAGCTAAAATTGAATTAACTAAAATGGTAGGTGTGAAAAATTGGATGGAATACATGAACTGTATTTTTATGGATAGAAGCAGCATAAGAAAGGCTGGTGAAGCTATTATTACGGGAATTAACTCTTTAAAAAGTGGTAACTCTCTAGTAGTATTCCCTGAAGGCACAAGAAGTAAAGGTGATAAAATGGGTGAATTTAAAGCAGGTAGCTTTAAACTTGCCACTAAATCTAAAGTTCCTATAGTTCCTGTAACTATGAACGGATCTTATAAAATAATGGAAGGTAATTCTAATAAGCATTTAACAAGTGCTACTGTAGATATTTATATACATCCTATGATAGAAACTGCCAACCTTTCAAAAGAAGAACAAGCTGAACTTCCAGAAAAGGTTAAATCTATAATAGGTTCAAAATTACCACCACAATAATATGGTATATAAAAAATAACAATCCAATGTGCTATGTATATTGACTAATTATTTTTTAAGACGCCTAAATGCCTTTGGATTTCTAATAATCCAAAGGCATTTATTTTTATAAATCTTATTAACTCTTCTTTTTTAATATGCTATTTTGTAATATATTAAAATGTTTATATGCACTATAACTCAATACTTATGTCGTTAAAATTATCAATTATAGTGAAAATATCATTAAAATAATATTCATATTTCTTTCCCATTTTACTTATTTTAAAAAACCCAAGTGCTACTAATACATTTAAATCTGACCTTGCGGTCTCATAGGACACCTTAGATTTTCTTTTATAATCCTCTATACTTATTTTATTATTACTTAAAACTATCATGCTATTTATAAACTTAATTTGTCTATCTTCTAATGAGACCTTCTTTTTTTCAATCAACTCTTTTATTATTTTCTTTCCATACTTAACGCTAACCTCTTTAGTCAATTCTTTAATAGAGCCTTGAAGAATTCCTACATAGTATTTAATAAAATAAGTTACATCCCCATCATTAACTATGCTATTTTCTATGGCATTATAGTATCTTCTTTCATCAGCTTTAATCAATGTTAACGTCTTACAGTGCCCCATTATTTTATATCCGTTATTTATTAAATATCTGTTTGTTATATGTTCTGCCATATCTAAGTTATACTTAACAAAAGGATTTAAATATGAAATATAAAAATGTAATATAGATGCTTTTATAACAGTATTGAAGGACTTATTAGTTTCAATAAAGTCTAATAAATCTGCTAATAACTCTTTTACAGTCTTATCATTTTCTAATTTATAAGGCTCATAATTATACATATCTACGCATTCTACTTTATTGCCACTTCTATAGACTTCTTCTTTTTCAGTATCTTTATCTCTATATGTGTTTATATAGAATTGTTCTATATTATTAGTGTTTAGCACTATAGAACAATTCATTGGACACTCTTTATTATCACTTAGCCAATTCTTATCTATAATCCTACTATCTGATAAATAATTTATTATTTCACTTTTTTCAATATAATTTATATATGTAATTATTAAATTCACATCATCTGTAATATTATACCAAATATTGTTTTTTTCATTTAATTTCATCTCAATATCTATAGATGTATCTCTTCTAGTATTGTTGATGTTTTCCCATATTATTTCCAATTCATTATCATCATATATTCTTCTTTTTAATTGATTCTTTCCAAAATACATTTTGTTAAATACTTCCATTAATTGTTTGTCCATAATGCTTCTCCCGTATAGTAATTACTAAATTAAAACTAATTATACTACTATTTTATTACTAATAAAATACTATTTTAAAAAAATTTTATTACTTAAAACAATGACTACAAATACTATTTTATAATTTTACTGTTAAAATTACATAAAATAAAAAGGGAGAGGTTTATCCTATCCCAATTATTGTAATTTATTGATTTTTGTTTTATTTGTTATTTAATCCCATATTTTTCTTCACATCTTCAACTTATTCTTATAATATTATCCAATTCCTAATTGTATTTATATTAAGTATCTTTAAAGTAATTCTTCTAATTTTATATAAGGATTTTTATATCTATTCTTTTTAATAGTAGATTTCCCTATATTAATAGCATTTCTAGGGCAGTTATTTATACAAGCCATACAATCTGTACAGTTTCCTTTCCAAACAGGCTTATCCTCTTTGAGTTCAATATTATTCACAGGGCATATTTTTTCACATACCTTGCATCCAATACAATCATCATTAACATTAAACTTTTTATCCTTATTTTTATATTTATCTCTCCAAATCTTATAGAAAGTGCTATAGATTGGATTTTTATTTTTACTTATTTCATCTACTTGTTTATCTTTAATAAGTTGAATTAATTTATCAACCTTCCATTCATTATTATCTAGTGCTACTTGAGCTCTCTCTGCTGTAGGGTTTTTACCAGCCTTAATGTAGTTTGAAATATATTTTATTTCTATTTTGTTACTTAATTTTGGGTTGTTATTACCTAATGCCTCATCTATTTGTATAAACGAATTGCGCGAGCTTCCACCTCCAGTTATTTGAACGGCAAAAACATAAGCATCCATATTCAATTTTAATTTTGAAATAAAATTTCCTACTATAATAGGAAGCCCAAAACAATGTAATGGGAAAATTATAATTGCTTTTTCGCAATTATAATCAAACATATTTTCATTATAAGCTTTTGGTATTGATACTAATTCACAGTTTTCTATTTTTTCCTTTAATCGTTTTGCTACATATAAAGAGTTACCTGTAGATGAAAAATAAAAAATTTTTGTTCCCATATTTCTTTTCCCCTTTTAAAATTATTTATATGTTTTTTCTAACTCTATTAACTTTAATTGTACATCAATATTATCTCCAGCGTAACCTCTTAATTTGTTATTTTTTCCAATTACTCTGTGGCAAGGTATTATAATAGGCAGTGAATTTGATTTATTAGCTTGCCCAATAGCTCTTATAGCTTTTTCATTATTTATTTCTTTAGCTATATAACTGTAACTCCTTGTTTCTCCATAGGGTATTTCCATTAGAGCTTTCCAAACTTCTTTTCTAAATATAGTACCTTCTATTACTATAGGTAAATTAAATTCTTTTCTTTCTCCTTTAAAATATTCATCCATTTGCTTTACTGCATCCGTGCAAAATTCTTTATCTATATTAATATCAGAATTGTTTTTTATAAACTCCTGCCATTTACTTTCTATTACTTCTATTTTTATTACTCCAACTTCATTCATTACAATATATACTTTTCCAATTTGTGTTTCTATATAATCATAAACCTCTTTCATAATTGACCTCCCTAGAATATTTTTTTACATAATCTTATATTTTAATACAATAAAATCGTTATCAACACCTTTTTTTAAATATTTTTTCATTATAGTTTGAATTAAATGATTTTATGTGCCATAATGTATTGACTAATACTAAAGAAAAGATAAGGTAATTGAAAAAGAATATATAAATATCTTAATGAAATTTTTCATAGATGTTTGAGCCTTTTTCTCTAAACTTTGCTATCGGATCAATGTTTTAGGTATCGTAGCTGTCTCTATACGAGGGCTTCTTTTAAGATCTAATCTTTTTATTAGATGTTGTAAATATAGCTCTAAAATTGCAGATATATTAGCCTAAACTGGCACAATTCTAATTAACCATTATTTCTAAAGATCCTTTAGATATATAGAGAGTCTACTACATAGGTTAAATTCTTAATCGTCGACAAATCTTATTTTGACTTTAAATACTTTTTAATATATATAAACAATGCCATTCTATATTGCATTTAGCATATTTTCCAAAAATTAAAAACGAAATCACAAATCTAAATTAATATAATTTATTAATTTAGTCAATAATAGAAGTATAGAGTTATTATATCTATATTATTTAATGTAATTTAGCATGAAAGCTTATACAGACGAAATAAATACAAAATAACTCTGTATTGTTAATAAATAGTTAGGGCATATTTGTGGGATGTAGTGTATACTAAAAAGGTTAGTACAAAGAACGGTAAAAATAAATAAACAAAATATTAGCTAATTAAATTCTCCACTTATAACTTATATAAGTGTAAATTATTTAAAAGCGAAAAAGAAAGAGGAATTATTGAATGAATGAAATCAAATTTAGCGACTTAGGTTTAAGCGAAACCCTTTTAAGATCTATAACAGACTTAGGTTTTGAAAAACCATCAGACATACAAGCAGAGGCTATTCCAGTTGCCATAGCGGGATTTGACCTTATAGGCCAAGCTCAAACTGGTACAGGGAAAACTGCAGCTTTTGGTTGTGGAATAATCAATAATATTACAGATAAAAGTGTTCTTAACGCTGTTATATTAGCTCCAACAAGAGAATTAGCTATACAAGTATGCGAAGAACTTAAAAGAATTTCAAAGCATGATAGATTAAACATCTTACCTGTATATGGTGGAGAGCCAATGCAACACCAAATAAGAGAACTAAAAAGAAACGTTAATATAGTTGTTGGAACTCCAGGTAGAGTTTTAGACCATATTAAAAGAGGAACTCTTGTTTTAGATACAGTTAAGTTCTTAGTTTTAGACGAAGCTGATGAAATGTTAAACATGGGATTCATCGACGATTTAGAAGATATAATCGGTCGTATTCCTAAAGAAAGACAAACATTATTATTCTCAGCTACTATGCCTGCACAAATCAAAAGATTAGCTTCACGTTACATGAAGCCAGATGCTAAGCATATAGCTATAAAAGCTAATTCATTAACTGTTTCAAAGATTTCTCAACATTTCTTTGAAGTTAATGGAAAAACAAGATTCGAAGCACTTTGCAGAATCTTAGATTTTGATAACCCAACTACTTCTATAATCTTCTGTAAGACTAAAAGAGGCGTTGATGAAGTTGTTTCTGGAATGCAAGGTAGAGGCTATGTAGTTGAAGGTATGCACGGAGACATGTCTCAAGCTCATAGAATCAGAACTTTAAACAAATTTAAAGAAGGTGGCTTAAACTTCTTAGTTGCTACAGATGTTGCTGCTAGAGGTATTGATGTTGACGGTATCACTCATGTTATAAACTACGATCTTCCTCAAGATGTTGAATCATATGTTCACAGAATAGGAAGAACTGGTAGAGCTAACAAGGAAGGTATCGCTTATACACTAATTACTCCAAGAGAGCAATCAATGTTGAAGCAAATTAGAAATGTTACTAAGGCTGAAATAACTAGAAAAGCTATTCCAACTGTTGAAGAAATATTTGCAACTAAATCAAGCTCAATGATTGATGAAGTTCAACAAATAATAGAAAAGAAAGATTTCGAAAAATTCGTAGCTGTTGCAACTGAATTAAACGAAAAATTTGACTCAGTTGATATAATTGCCGCTCTTATAAAGAGCCAATTCAAATCTGATATGGCTAGTGGCTATTCAGATAACGCTTTAGACTCTCCTAAGGGTGAAGATGTTCGTCTGTTCATATCAGTTGGTAGAAGAGATGGCTTAACTCCAAAGGGACTTGTAAGCTTCATTCAAGAAACAGCTAACGTTAAACCAACAGCTGTTGGAGATATAGATATATTAGAAAACTTTGCTTTTGTAAATGTTACTCCTGATATCCAATCTAAAGTTATGGATACATGTATAGGACAAAGATTACACAATAGAAAAGTTAATATAGAAGTTGCTAACAAAAGAAAAAGATAATATCTTTAAATAGTAAAGACGAGAAGTAATTTATTACTTCTCGTCTTTTATTTAGTAATATTTTAAAAATAACTAGTTATTATTAAAATATTTATTTAGATTCCTTATCTTATTTCAACTTTTTTTTAGTGCCTTCATATAAGTACTCTAAATAATCTATTTCTACGCCTTCTTTTTTAAGAAATTGTATTCTCTCTCCAGCTTTTTCAATAGCTTCTTTTGCTTCTTTAAAATCTTTAAGAGATATACATCTAGTTGTATAAAGTATTAAGTAATCTACTCGCTTAGCAATTTGAGCCAAATCTTCTCTATTGTCATTTACTAAATGTAATAAAATAGCATACACCTTTGGTGTAGTTGTAAGCTTGGAATTATGTAATAAATCATTATTTTTACTATTAATCTTTGCCATGGTTTCACCTCTAACCTATATTTATTTATCTACATTATATTCTATTTATTTTTATAGTCTATATTATATATCAAAATTAAAATTTTTAATATATTTTTCCCATTTAATTACCATTGACGATTTTCTATTAATGACATATAATATTAATTGTAGCAGAGATATTAAATATCAAGCTAATAATATCGCGGGGTGGAGCAGTTGGCAGCTCGTTGGGCTCATAACCCAAAGGTCATAGGTTCAAGTCCTATCCCCGCAACCAAATAGTTAAACCAATTACATTATTGTAATTGGTTTTTTCGTATTTAAATTGTTTTTGTATATTTTTCGTTATATTTCCTAATGCTTATATATATAAGGCATATTTGACTTGTTATTTTTTTAATACCTTATAATTAAAATTTAAAGGGTGATTAAATGAAAAGATCCATTCACTTATTACTAATTTTACTATTATTAAGTTTATCGCTTCCTATTTCTAGCGTTAAATCTTATGAGTTATATAATGCTAATAAGGAAAGTTTAAATAATAAATATATTATTTTTATAGACGTTAATCAATTAACTCTATCTCTATTAGATTCAGAAACTAAAGAAGTAAAAAAATCCTATCCTGTTGCAATTGGAAAGAAAGCTACGCCTTCTCCAATTGGTAACTGGAAAATTTCTAGTAAAGCTCTTATGAATGGTCCATTTGGTGGTTACTGGCTTGGTTTAAACGCACCTTGGGACACTTATGGTATTCATGGTACCAGCAATCCTGATTCAATAGGTTCTATGGCTTCTAGCGGGTGTATAAGAATGTTTAATAATAATGCCCAGGAACTTTACTCCTTAGTTGATTATGGTACTCCCGTTATTATATCTAGTGGCCCAAGTTGGCTTTTTTCTAGCTATGTCAGGGATATCAACCGTAATGATAAAGGAGCAGATGTGTATGAAGTTCAAAGACGGCTTCAATCCTTAGGATATTTTAAAGAAAAACCTGATGGTATTTATAACTACTCTCTTGAAATAGCAGTGGAAAATTATAGGAAAGATACGAACTTACCAGGAACATCACTTATAGATAAAAAGTTCTTAAATAGTATTGGTATTTTTAAATTTGAATAAAGTAGTTATATATAATATTTTATTCAAAATATTTTTAAGGCAAAAGAAATAGGAATATCCTATGCAGATACTCCTTTTTTCTATATATTATCATTATAATAAGATTTACTATTTTTGTTACGATACATCGCTTCATCAGAACGGTTTAATAATTCTTCAATATTTTCTCTATTAGGATTATAAATTGCTATTCCATAGCTAAATTTGATTTTATATTCTTTACCACTATTTTTATTGTATTCCTCTAACTTATTAATTAAATCTTTTATAAACTTTTTTATTAAAAATTCATTATCATCTTTTATTAGAATAATAAATTCATCGCTCCTTAGTCTAATAGTCTTAATATGTGTACCAAAGACATCCTTTAATAATGAAGCAAAAATTTTTATAGATTGGTCACCTTCATAGTGACCATAATTATCATTAATATATTTAATACCGTCTAAATCTATGTTTATCGCTGTTAATTTAAGATTATTTTTTTTCTTTAACTTATCAATATAAATATAATATTCTAATCTATTTTCTAATCCAGTTAATGAATCTTTTTTTGAATTATCATTTAAAATGAAAGTATACATTATAATAATCGAAATACCCCAACTGCTCCATATAGTAAGATATATATCATATTTAAACTGTATAACCCCTAATATAAATGGTATTAATACTACTAATTTAAATGTAGTTAATTCCTCCTTATTCACCTCCATTCTATTAACCCATAGAAATATTAGGGTTAATAGAAAATAAAAGCAATTCACTAAAGGGGATATTAAAAACATAGGTCCTATTAAATATGTATTTCCTATTGTAATCTTAAATATATATTTAAATATATATTCAAGTCTATAATTTAATAAACAAATTATTAAATTAACTAATAATGGTATTGATAATAAACATATTATTTTCCTATCAATTTTCTTATATATCCACTTATTAAATAAAATGCAAATAAGGAATATCGGAAAAGGAGCTAGTGAAAATTCTATAATATTTATAACCTTCTGAATTACTATGCTATCTAGATAATCAATTTTATTGTACATGACTCTTAAAATTTCAAGTATTAACATAACTAATATAATAATCTTTGTACTAATAAATAAGTTAAATATATTACTACTCCTATTTAACTTAAAATAAGCATGCACTATTGTTACAACAAGTAATAAACTCATAAAAATATTTATCTGAAGTTCTAATAACATACTGATACAGTATCCCCCCTTATCCTTTTATAATCCCTTGAAAAATTTAATTATCTTTTCATTGAACGTTACAATTTTTCTATCTAGTATAATATTCAAAATAGCAAATGTCATTTTTCTATCAACATATGTTCTTTATAATGGTCAATTTTTTAACATTACTATTATAAAATAGTGTATCATATATTCTTTTATTTTTATGTCTTATTTTGTCATATTTCTATTTTTTTCGTCATCATTCTCTTACCCACCTACATTGTAGTCATCTCCTCCCTCCTATTTAAAAATTATTAATTTCCATCTAAATTTAAACAAAAAAGAGGATGCAATTCACCCTCTTTTTTTAACTACTTAAATATAATTAATTTTTCTATTTCTATTCTAAAATCTTTTTTAATTTATTCTGAACTAACCATAACTTCTTTTGTTTTCTATTGAAGGCAACTAGTCTAGTTTTACTATTCTTATTTTCTTCAATTAATTTTATATATTCTTCGTCAGCAATTCTTAATGCATCTTTAATAACTAAAAGTTCCTCACTCGTAAACATATTTTTTCCTCCTTTTTTTTAATGCATCTTCAAAAATATACATATCATCTTAATTTTTTATTTTTTCAAATGCCTAATATATTAAATAAATTATATTAATATTATAAACCTATAAACAGAAAAAGAGAAAGGCTTTGCCTTTCTCTAAAAAATATATTTAATTTAACCTATTTTGCTTTCAATTTGCAAATTATTTTATCCCATTAATAAAGAAGTTAATTAAAAACAATACACTTACTATATACATAATAGGATGAACATCTTTAGTCTCTCTCTTTGTTATTTTAGCAATACAGTAACATATAAATCCTGCTGCTACACCATTTGAAATGCTATAAGTAAATGGCATAAATGTTACTATAAAGAAAGCTGGCATTGCCACTTCAAACGTGCTCCAATCGATCTTGCTAAATGACTCCATCATTAGCACTCCAACAACTATTAAAGCTGGTGCAGTTGCTGCCGCTGGCACCATTCCCATTATAGGAGATAAAAATAAAGATACTAAGAATAAACCTGCAACAGTAACTGATGTTAACCCTGTTCTTCCACCCTCGCTTATTCCTGATGCACTTTCAACATAAGTAGTAGTATTACTTGTTCCAAGCAATGCTCCTATTGAAGTTGCTGTAGCATCTGCAAATAAAGCTCTTTCTAATTTTGATGAAAAAGTATTTCCTTCTGAAAATAACTTTTCATCATTAGAATCAAAAATTCCTGCTTTTCTTCCAGTTCCTAAAAAAGTTCCAATACTATCAAATGTATCTGATAAGGAAAAAGCAAAAATTGTTGTAAATACTAAGAAGAATTTAGATGGATCACTAAACAATCCTGCAAAATCTAATTTAAAAAATGTTGGAGCAATACTAGGTACCGCAAAACTTATTGCGCTAAAATCTGGTACTTGTGTAACTCCTGTAAATATACCTATTGCTGTAGTTGAAATAATACCTACAAGAATAGCACTTTTAAGCTTTAAAAGCATAAGGACTATTGTTATTAATAAACCTATTAATGCTAATTGAGATACTGGATCTTTAAAATTAGTTAAAGAAGGTATTATATCACTATATCCAGTAGATTCTCCTGCTGAAAAAACCTTATTAACCCCTTCTCCTGTAAATGATAAAAACCGAGCTTGCTTAATTCCAATATAAGCTATAAATAAACCTATGCCCCCTGAAATAGCATATTGAAGAGATTCTGGTATAGCTTTTATTATCATTTTTCTAATTTTTGTAGTTGTTATTATTATATTTATAATCCCGCAAATAAAAACCATTGCTAACCCTTGTTGCCAAGTAAATCCTAACCCAAAAACTACTGTAAATGTGAAAAATGCATTTAATCCCATCCCTGGTGCTTGTGCAAAAGGAACATTAGCAACTAACCCCATAACTAAAGTACCTATAACTGCTGCTATTATAGTTGCAACAAATACAGCTCCTTTATCCATTCCCGTTGCAGATAAAATCATTGGATTTACGAACAATATATATGCCATTGTTAAAAAGGTTGTTAACCCCGCAACCATTTCGGTTTTTACATCCGTTCCGTTTTCTTTTAATTTAAAAAACTTTTCCATATTAAAAGGCCCCTTCTTTTTTCCGAATATTATAACCCCATTTTATCATATCATTCGTATTTTATCAATTCTTTTATATTTTTTGTATTTTCCTAATCATTATGTTTGCTTTTTTATATTATTAATTTAAACTAAGGCATCTCTAAATATTTCAATTACCTAAATATATTTAGCCGTCAATGACTTTCCACATTTACGTAATTCTACAGGCGTTCCCTCAAATACTATTTCTCCACCATGTGTTCCACCACCTGGCCCAATATCAATAATCCAATCAGCATTTTTAATCACTTCTATATTATGTTCAATTATTATTACTGTATTTCCGTTATTTACAATGTTATGAACTATATTAATAAACTTTTCAATATCGGCCATATGAAGACCTGTAGTAGGCTCATCCATTATATATACTGAACTTTCCTTATGTAACTCACTTGCAAGCTTTAATCTTTGACATTCTCCACCTGATAAAGTATCAAGGGTCTGACCTAATGTTAAATATCCAATTCCCATTTCATTTAGGCTCTCTAGCTTAGTCTTTATTGACTTTAATTTAAAAAATTCTATTGATTCTGAAACTGTCATATCAAGAATATCTATTATATTTTTTTCTTGGAATTTGTATTCTAAAACTTGTTTTTTAAATCTTTTACCTTCGCATATCTCACAAGTACTCTTTACATTCTCCATAAAAGCAAGATTTGTTTCTATAACTCCAGTTCCATTACAGTTCTCACATGCCCCTTCTGAATTATAGCTAAATAATGATGGATTAACTTCATTAGCTTTAGCAAAAGCTTTTCTTATATTATCCATAATTGCACTATAAGTTGCTAGGTTGGACCTTGAGTTTGCACCAATTTGACTTTGGTCTATTAATACTGCATCTTTGTTTTGTTTTAAGAATTCATACTTCATAAGTGTACTCTTACCAGAACCTGCAACACCAGTTACTACTGTTAATACATCTTTTGGAATTGAAACCGAAATATTTTTCAAGTTATTTTTAGTACAATTAGTAACTTCTAAATACCCTTTATGACTCCTTGGATTTTCATTTATTGAAAGACTATTATTTAAAGCATTACCTGTAAGTGTCCCTGATGTTAATAGGTCTATATAACTTCCATGATATACAATGTTCCCACCGTTAACTCCTGCACGTGGTCCTACATCTACAATATAATCTGCAATTTTAATTACATCAGGATCATGCTCTACTACTATTACCGTATTACCTTTATCCCGTAGCTTCATTAAAAGGTTATTTAGCTTATGAACATCTCTTGGATGAAGTCCTATACTTGGCTCATCAAATATATACATCAAATCTACAAGGTTACTATTTAAATGCTTTACCATCTTAATACGTTGAGATTCTCCACCTGAAAGAGAAGATGTTTCTCTTTCTAAAGTTAAATATCCAAGACCTATATCTATAATATTATTTAACTTTTCTATTATACCTTTAACCAAAGGTACAGCTTCCTGCTCATTAATTTCTGATATAACATTTACAAGTTCATCAAGTTGCATACTAGTCAGATCTGCAATATTATAGCCATTAATTAAACACTTATATACTGCTTGATTAAGTCGTTTTCCTTCACATAATGGACATTCACCTCCAGTAAGCAACTTACTTAATTTTTTCTTAGAAGCTTCTGATGTTTCTCCCTCTTTCTTTAAGTATAGTCTATTAAATTTAACTATTAATCCTTCATAAGTTAAGTTCATAGTACCAATTTCATCTATCTTTATTTTTTCTGCCTCTCCATATAAAAATTTATGTAACTCTTCTTTTGAATAGTTACAAACTTTTTTATCATTATCAAAGAAACCTGATTCCGTAAATAGTTTCCAATGCCAAGAACCAACTCCAAACCCTGAGAGTAATATAGCTCCTTCATTTAAAGACTTACTTTTATCAAGAATCATATCCATATCTACTGTTAGTTTTTTCCCAAGGCCTTCACACTCTGGACACATACCATTTACATCATTAAAAGAAAACATATTAGCTTTTCCTATATATGGACTTCCACACCTTGAGTATAAAGCTCTAAGAAATGAATTAATATCAGTTATTGTTCCTAAAGTTGATCTAGAGTTTCCACCAATTCTTTTTTGGTTAATAATTATTGGTGTTGATAAATTTTCAATACAATCGGCCTTAACACTACCATACTTAGGCAGAAAATTTCTTATGAACGCACTAAAAGTTTCATTTAACTGCCGTTGAGCTTCCTTTGCTACAGTCTCAAAAACAATAGATGACTTACCTGAACCAGATACCCCTGTAAATATTGTAATCTTTCTCTTTGGTATCTTTAATGAAACATTTTTTAAATTATTTTCCCTACATCCTTTTAACGTTATATATTCTTCGTTCATTTACATTCCTCCATTTATTATTATATTTAATTTTAACACATTTACTACAATTTATATTTGTCTCATTACCTCTAAATTCAAAATATTTAACCCAATATTCTTTAACGTAAAATAAGAAGGAGTACCCATTACAGATATTCCTTCTCCCTCACTTAAATCATCATATAGCGTTACTAATATGGTTGCTTTTCACATTCTAACATTTTTACACTATTACAACATTTTATAAGAAATTCATTGTTGTACAATCCATTGAGTCACAATTTTTAACAACTTCATTTAGTTGCTTTTTTAAAAAATTTAACTCCTTTATTTTAATATCAATTGTATCTATTTTATCACTAACTATAGTTTTGAGTTCTTTATTATTAGCATCACCTAGAGATAGAAGATTTATAATTTTACTAATCTCTTTTAGGGTAAATCCATTATTTTTACATAATATTATGAACTGAATTATCTCAACATATTTTTCTGAATACACTCTGTATTCATTTTCCAGTCTTTTAGGCTCTGGTATCAATCCAATTTTTTCATAGTACCTTATAGTATCAATTTTTATTTTTAAAATATTTGCAAGTTCACCAATCTTATAAGATTTCATATTTATCTCCCTATTATTTGTTTGAGTTTTATTTCCAGCTATTTTAGTACTTCCATATTATGCAGAAAAACGGACCAATACTTTATTTAAAAAACTTTTTTTCATTTTATCTGTACCACTGGTTGTATAACTACTATTTAACCACTTAACATTTTTAATTCCAATCCCCTTCAATGTACCTTGAATAAAAGAACGTTTTATTGGATTTCCTACTAAGTATTTTAGATACCAAGTCGGTACCTCTGACGTTGTTATAACTGTAGTGACTTTAATATTAGTTAATAGACCCTTTAATCCATATTTACCCTCAATATAAGCATAATTCTTCAACATTACTTTATCAATGAACCCCTTTAGAATAGCTGGTAAATCAAACCACCATATAGGGAAAATAAAAACTAATTCGTCAGAATCTTTTAACATCATCTGATACTTTTTTACCAAATCATCTTTAAACTCCCCTTTTGAATACAAGGAAAGCTCCTCCTCTCTAAGCACTGGGTCAAAATTTTCCTTATTTAAATCAATAATCTGATATTCCTTTTTCATTTTTTTAAACTGCTCCACCGTTGTGTCCATTATAGCTTTATTAAAGCTCCCATGCCAGGGATGAGCAAGGATAATAGTTGTTTTCACTCTCTGTCACTCTCCTTATTAGTTGTTTTTATTTATGGATAACTCAAACTTATTCGAAAATTACACTCTGCGATTACCTCTAATTATTGTTACCTTAATTAAAGTATAAACCCTAGAGTATACTCTAGGGTCAATAGAATTTTTTAATTTAGTATATTAAATCTAGTTTATAATTAAAAACCCATATATTAAAATACTAAAATGTACCCTATAGCATAGTCAGTAAAAAAAAGTCTACCTATAGGGTATTTTTATGTACAATAAGGTAAACAACATTAGGGGTGCTGACTATGAGCGGAAAACTTTTTAACAATAAAGAAATTGAAATACTTTCTAGTAATAAATATGTAAAGAAAGTGAGCGAAAAGGCTATTGCATATACTGAAGACTTTAGAAATATATTTATTATAGAATCTGATAAATGAAAATTTTCTAAGCTGATATTTGACGAGTGTGGATCTGATATAAATATTATAGGTATAGAAAGAATAAAATCTGCATCTAAGAGAAGGGTACCTTTTATTGTGACCTCCCCCCTATTGCATTACGATTGTTGTTTTTCTTCCATTGCTACAGAGACCATTATACAGTGAGATTATAGAAAAACAGTAGAATTACTATTACTTTTTTATAAAAAATTTACGAGTAAATATCTGAAAGTTCCACTTTTACATTTTCATTTTCACTTCTCACGTTGCCACTATAGCTTATATTCTGATTAAGTACCTTTCCTGAAGGAATTTTGACTGTAAATTTACTTCCTTTGCCAAATTCACTTTCAGCATATATAGTTCCACCATGTAATTCTACAATCGATTTAACTAAACTTAATCCAACGCCTGCACCTTCTGTCTTTCTTGATAATGATTTGTCTACCTGCTTAAATCTATCAAATATCATATCCAAGTTCTTTTCTTCAATTCCAATACCATTATCTTTTACTGATATTTCAACAAATTCATTCTTATCCTTAACATCTACAAATATTTCATTGCCTTCATTTGAAAATTTTATGGCATTTGATATAAGATTTAATATTATTCTCTCTATATTTTCAGGGTCACAAGCAATTATTTTTTCTTCTTTATCCGTATCAAAAATAATATTTAACCCTTTACTTTGAGTAAAATCAACTACAGACATCACTATTTTTTCTATAACTTCGACTATATTTTTGTTTGATAAATTCATTTCAAAGAATCCTGCTTCAATTTTTGATGTATCAACTATATTATTAATAAGTTTAGATAATCTATATGAGTTTTGTTTAATTGAGTTTATATACTTAATAATTGAATCCTTATTCTCGTCCAGTGAACCACTATTGCAATACATACTAAATAACTGGGCAGTTGCAAATATAACATTTAGTGGCGTTTTAAGTTCATGAGAGATATTAACAAGGAATTCTCCTTGTGCTTTATTAGCAATGATTAACTCCTTATTAGCAATAATTAACTCTTTATTAGCAATAATTAGTTCGGCTGCCCTATCCGCTTTCTCATTGCGTTGAAAGGCAAGCTCTTTATTAGCTATGATTAACTCTGCTGCTCTATCTGCTTTTTCTCTGCTTTCAAAGGCGAGTTCTTTAATCGCTATTATTAGTTCTGCTGCCCTATCTGCTTTTTCTCCACTTTGAAAGGCAAGCTCTTTATTAGCTATGATCAACTCTGCTGCCCTATCTGCTTTTTCTCCGCTTTGAAAGGCAAGTTCTTTATTAGCAATTATTAACTCTGCTACCCTGTTTGCTTTCTCTCCGCTTTGAAATGCAAGCTCTTTAATAGCAATAATTAACTCTGCTGCCCTCTCTGCTTTCTCTCCGCTTTGAAATGCAAGCTCTTTATTAGCTATGATCAACTCTGCTGCCCTATCTGCTTTCTCTCCACTTTGAAAGGCAAGCTCTTTATTAGCTATGATTAACTCCGCCGCCCTCTCTGCTTTTTCCCCGCTTTGAAAGGCAAGCTCTTTATTAGCTATGATTAACTCTGCAGCCCGGTCTGCTTTCTCTCCACTTTGGAAAGCAAGCTCCTTGTTAGCTATGATTAACTCTGCTGCCCTATCTGCTTTTTCTCTACTTTGAAAGACAAGTTCTTTATTCGCAATTATCAACTCTGCTGCCCTCTCTGCTTTCTCTCCTCTTTGGAAAGCAAGCTCCTTATTAGCTATTATTAACTCTGCTGCCCTGTCCGCCTTCTCCCTACTTTGAAAGGCAAGTTCTTTATTCGCAATAACTAACTCTGCAGCCCATTTTGCTTTCTCTTCACTTTCTTTAAATCTTATTTCCAGTTGATCTGTTACCGGTCTATAAAAATTATCATTCATATTACATCCCCTTCAGTACACTTTTATCGTTACCAATTCTCCACAACTGAATCTACTTTCCTTTCAATCTTATCACTTTTAAAATCTGTGTGTTTTTCGTACTTCTAATAATTGATTTAATAAAGATATCATTTTTTTATCCATATTATCAACTCCTATCTATATTATATCATTATAAATATTATTTAATTAAATTACCCTAATATCCATCATAAAAAGTGATTATATAAGCTTTCTCTCTAACATCGTGAGTTTTATTGGTACTCTCCAGATTTTTTTAATACCAGCTAATCTACTACATTCAAATTTCATAACTCCTTCTAAGTACATATAATCCTGACTTCCTTATGTACCCGATGTAAATAAAATAACTATTTACATCGGTTTTTCTTATAAAACTACTAATATTATTTAAATAATTTTTATAAATATAATAATACTTTCCTTTATAAAATAATACATATCTAATTTAAGTAAAAACCGCACTTGTAATTGACACAGTTCTCCGTAACTACTCCAAGTGAGGTTTTTCCATTCTATTCTTGTGTATATATTCTTCATAATTATGGCATAATTCTAAAACATAATCTTTTTATACATCATTTAAAAATTAAGATTAAATTCCTTGGTCTTGATATAGAAGTTAAAAGCAAAGAAAAAAGTGCCCCATCCTGCAAATAGTAGCACTTTTTCTTAATTAATATTCAATTAATTTCATCTAATAACCCTAAAACAAAATAAATGTTCTAAGGATTGCTTAGTGTTGACGCACTAAGCTTTTCTTATTTATATTATATCAAATTTTTATAAAAAATAAACATTAATATTTTAAATAACATTTCTAATCAGCCCGTCAACTTGGAATTTATTCATTAGAAAAATGCCTATAATACATATGCCAACACCAATAACCTTTTGTATAGTAAAGCCTTCTTATAAAAATAGTGCACTCGCAATTAAAAGAAGGGTTGCTATGCATATATTGGCTATAAGAGCACCTTTTGCTTATTTTCCATTCAAAACGATACATAATAATATATCCCCCTTCAATACCAACTACAACTAATCCAAATAAAATATTTGATATATTGATGCTTGAAATTTCAATAGTTAAGTTGTCTTTTAACAAACACCTCATTTCTTATTTTTTTGATTCTTCTGGTAAATAATTATACTCTTTAGTTATAATATTGCCCTCCTTAATACAAAAAGATTACTATATTGTGATAAATTGATAGTAGCTATATTTGATTACATCATTTATTTTTTATATATCATATCTATATGTGGAATATTATCCTCTAGATATTCTTCTGAAACTGCTTTAAAGCCAAGACTACTATAAAAATTTAGCAAATATACTTGTGCTTGAATTTTAATAGTTTCTTCTTTTAAATTGTTTTCTATAAACTCAATAGCTTTTAACATCATCTCTCTTGAAATTCCTTTACCACGATAATTTTTTTTTACGGCTACTCTTCCTATTGATATTTCATCGTAAGAAACTCCCTTCTCCAAAATTCTTAGGTATGCAACCACTTCTCCATTTTCTTCAGAAAATAGATGATATGATTTTAAATCTTTATCATCACAGTCAAGGTATGCACACTCCTGTTCTACAATAAATACTTTATTTCTTAATGCTAAAATTTTGTATATTTCTTCAACCTTAAATTGATTAAATTTTTTAATGTTCCAATTCATTAAATTACCTCCATCTACATCAAATATTAGATTTTAATATAATACTTAAATTCCCCTAATAAACACAAAAACACTGAGTCTTATTCCTCCTTAAAAAGGCCCTAATGGAATAAGACTCAGTGCTTTTTAACATTCTTACCCGGGGATAAGAATAAGCATCATATTATTTAATTATTACACATAGTATCATAGAATTAACTTTTAAGCAATAGTGGATTTAAACTAGTTGATAAATTCCTATTTGTCTTTTACTTAATATTATTACTTATAAAAATAACCCTAGGCAAGTCATATCAATACCTAAGTCTATAAACCTCATTTATTTATGATAAGGTTCACCGTAACTACTATAAGTGAGGTTTTTCCATTTTATTCTTATGTATACATTCTACATAATTATGGTATAATTCTAAAGCACAATTTAATAGTTAATCATAGGCTAATGGTATCACTTACCTCTTTTATGAATGGATGTTATACTTAATGAGTAATGACGTTTTAATATTACTATTTACTGGTGGATTTTTTTATTAGCACTATTAACATTTATAGTGTTACTTATACATAAAATATCCGTCATTAATCATGTTCAAGTGATATAGTTTTTTTCATTGAAAAAGGATACACTCAACTCTTTTTACCAACTTTAGTGTTATTCCAACAGAAATTTTATCCTAGAATCATTTTTGATAAAATCAAGGGTTTTGTCTTTTTTAATTGCCCCTTTTACTAATCGTTCATATTTATCTTTGTCCCAACTGTTGGTCACATTAAATTTCATATGCTTATATAGTTTTGACTTCTGGGAATCATTCATGCTACTTGCTTCATTCACCATATTTATAATCATTTCTATAGCTTTTTCTTTATCCTGTTTTTCTCTTGCTAAAGATAAATCTAATTGATATTTATGGTATGCTCCAAGATCAAATACTTCAGAAACATTTTTAGCACGCTCTATGTATTCTTCTGCTTCAATAAATTTCTTTTCTTTATATAACAGATTTATTATAAAAGATAAAGCAGCAAATGTTTCATGAGCGTTATTCCTTAATTTTTCTTCATAAATGCCATAAGCCTCATCAATTTTCCCACTACTTTCAAATAATAATGCCTGTTGAATTTTTTTATCCACCTCTACTTCTGGAATTTTATCCAATACTTCTTGAGCTTTTTTATACTCTTTTTTCTCCCTATACATTGCAGATAAATCTAATTTTGCCATAGAAGCTGTCTTTTCTTTACTGCTTGCCGCTACAAGTTCAAGCCAAGCAATGATTTTTCTTTTATATTTACCTTTTTCCTCAATTTGAGGCCCCAATAAATGTATTCTTAATACTGTTGATATCCAATATATCAACTCATCACAACTTGGATATTGTTTAATTAAATCACTGGCCTTTTCAAAAGCCTTTTGGAATCCCTCTTTTGATGCCATTTCACCTACCTCTTTTGTAAGATTTTTTACTTCCGCATCTGTTAATTCCTCATTAAATGCTAATAAAGTATTAACATCAATTTTTAGAATACGTGCAATAGGTGCTAGCAGTGTTATATCTGGATATGATATTCCTTTTTCCCACTTATTTACTGCTGGTGCACTTATATTTAAATAGTTAGCAACTTGCTCTTGAGTAAGATTTTCTTTTTTTCTATAATTTCTAATAACCTCACTTATTTTCATAAAATCAACTCCTCCATTTATTTATACATTTAATTAACTTAGGCCTTCGTTAATTAAATGATATCAAAGCTATATAATTTAAACAATTGAAGCATTTTCATCTTTTATTCATAAAAATTAACTATTAGTTAATTTAATTTTCCTAATAAAAATATTTAGCATCTTACTTGTGATACAGTATTTCCACTTGCAAATATAGCCTTAACCACGTTATATCAATGGTTAAGGCTAAAAAACTCCGTTACTTATGATACGGCTCATTTTTCATTATTCTAAATGCTCTATATACTTGTTCTAATAACATTACTCTAAATAACTGATGCGGAAATGTCATTTTTGAAAAGCATAGTTTATAGTTTGCTCTTTTTATTACATCTTGTGATAGCCCTAGGCTTCCCCCTATTATAAAGGTTATATTCGAGTTACCCATTACCCCGCAATTTTGTATGAACCCCGAAAATTCTTCTGAATTTATATGTTTCCCGTTTAAATCCATAGCTACCACATAGGCGTTTTCTCTCACTTTTGATAGTATAAGCTGGCCTTCTTTTTCTTTTATCTGAATTTCTTCCTTTTCAGAAGCATTATCTGGTGTTTTTTCATCTGATAATTCTATTATATCTAATTTACAATATCTGCTTAATCTTTTTGAGTATTCATCTATTGCTTCTTTTAAGTACCGCTCCTTAAGCTTTCCAACTGTAATTACCGTTATATTCATATCCTTTTCCTCCGTTGTTGTTACTAATGGACATTCAAAAGAATAACAATCCAAGCTACATATCTATTGGATTGTTATTTTTTTGAATATCCCTAATATTATATTATCATATTTTCTTCGCCCGATATATAATTATCAACATCTATTACAGGCGTTATATCAACTTCTTTTTTATTCTTAGGTAAATATATACTTAATATATCCGATTTAAATACTGCTGAAATTCTATTTATGTCAACATCATTAATTATAAACTTCTTTTCAATATCGGAATTGGGTTGTATTATTGCTACCATTTTATTTTTGCCATTTGTAAAAAATTGATTATTCTTTACTCTTACAGTTAATGTTTCTTCCTCATAATCCAAATCTATATCCTTTTTATTTACTCCAGGTAGCTTTCCTTCAATTAAATATCTATCCTCATAAGCCTTTAACTCTATATTCATACCATCTATTTTCTCAATTTCTTCAATCATACCACCTACTAAATCACTATTTAAAACAGTATCTACTATATTTTCTATAATATCCTGATTATTGATTACAGCCGAAAATGTTTGATTGAATAATTCATTAAACTCATTAGCAAAGCCGTTATTACTATCATTAGATCCATGACTAGTTTTATTATTTTTTTCATGCCTACTCTTCATATTACCTTTACTTACAGCTCTATTTTTTTTATTATTACCACTTATATTATTTTCTTGATTACCCATTATCCCGTTTATCATATTCATTATATTATTATTAGTTCCCTGATTATTAGTCATAGTTCCAATATTATTATTTCTCTGTTTGTTAGCCACACCACCCATATTATTATTTCCTTGACTGCCCATCATGCCGCTTAACATATTCATCATGTTATTATTATTTCCCTGGTTGTCAGCCATTCCACTCATATTATTATTTCCTTGACTGCCCATCATTCCGCTTATCATATTCATTATATTATTATTATTCCCTTGTCTATTAGCCACTCCACCCATATTATTATTTCCTTGACTACCCATCATTCCGCTTATCATACTCATTATATTATTGTTATTGCCCCGGTTGTTAGCCATTCCACTCATATTATTATTTCCTTGACTCCCCATCATTCCACTTATCATATTCATTATATTATTACTACTTCCTTGGTTATTAGCCATTCCACCCATATTATTATTCCCTTGACTACCCATCATTCCGCTTATCATATTCATTATATTATTACTACTTCCTTGGCTATTAGCCATTCCACCCATATTATTATTCCCTTGATTCCCCATCATTCCACTTAATATATTCATTATATTATTATTATTTCCTTGGCTATTACCCATTCCACCCATATTATTATTACCTTGATTCCCCATCATCCCACTTATCATATTCATTATATTATTACCATTTCCTTGGCTATTTCCACCCATATTATTATTACCCTGATTACCTAACATTCCTCCTAACATACTTACTATATTATTATTTCCTTGACCGTTAAGCATACCGCCTAACATATTATTAATTATAAAGGGAAACATCCCAGCCATATCTTTCTCCTAATTTAAATTTCTATACACTATATACCTATTCTATTAAATGGTTTTTGACACAAAAGGTCTTCTTTACTAAACATAAGTCATTTTCAAAAATAACAAGTCATTGCGCGATGCATATTAGCTTGTTATTTTTTTAAGATTCCTTCTCTTTATTATAATTAATTATATAAAAATAGAGCTCTGCATATGCAGAGCTCTATAAACTATTCGATAGTTTATTATTATTTACCACAACACTTCTTATACTTCTTACCGCTTCCGCAAGTACAAGGGTCATTTCTACCTATTTTATTTTCATTTCTTACAATTACAGATCCATTATATTGTTTTTTAATTTCTTTTCTCTTTTCGTCTGAGAATATAGCTTCCCATTGTGGAAGTGTATATAAATACTCAGCCTTAGCATCTAACATATTATAATATAATTTTTCTAGATTAATGTCTAAAACTAATTCCTCTGTGTTCTTTATAGTTTCTAAATCATATGATTTGTTTAAGCTATCATTGATTCCATCTGTGAATCCCATAACAAACTCTTCAGTTGTATTGTATTTTTTTGCAGCTTCTGAAATTACTAATTTCATTGAACCACTATGATTAGCTAATATATCTTTATATATAGCCGTTTCTACTTGCATGTATTCTTCCCAAAAAGCTTCTTCCCCTTTAACTTTAACATATTCAGTTACCATTTCTGTCCATTGCTTATATAAACTCATACTATTTTCTCCTCTTCTTGCTTTTTTATTTAAATTATTTACTATTTACTTTTAGTTCATAATCCGAAGTGTTATTACAATAGTTACATTTTTCATTAATACACGTTTCTATTATCGGAAATGTCTCTTGCAGATTAACGATATCATCCATAGCCTCTTCTACATGCTCTAAACAAGAATAAATAATTTTATTATTACTCATATAAACCACCTTCATTAACTAAAATTCTATTATGTTACTTGGATTATGTCTACTTGCCATAGCTAAGTAGATATCTTTATTTTGTTCTATACTATTTTCTTGTAGAACACTTAGTACTGTTTGATATGCTAAATCAGGATTATTATTAGTTCCACTTAAATGGCCTAATAACACTCTTTTTCCAATACCATATTTAAGTATATCAACAATTACTTTTCCACAATCTTCATTAGATAAATGTCCTACTTCGCTTAAAATTCTTCTTTTTAAGTTATAAGGATATGGTCCATACTTTAACATGTTAACATCATGATTGCTCTCAAGTAACAATACTTGTGAGTCTTTTATATTATCTCTTATTTCTTCAGTATATACTCCAAAATCTGTAGTCACGCTAGCTTGTTTACCATTTGAATGAACTGTATATCCAACTGCTGCAACTGCATCATGAGGTATATTAAAAGATTTTATTTCTAAATCTTTTATTTGAAGAGTAGATCTTCTATCCATTATTTTTATGTTATGTTCTTTTATTTTACCTATATTAGATTCCATAGCTGCCCAGGTATTAGCGTTTGCATATATAGGAATATCATACTTCCTTGATAATACGCCTACGCCTTTTATATGATCTGAATGCTCATGAGTTATAAAGATTCCATCTATACTATCTGAATTTTGCTCTATACTTCTTAGCGCTTCATCTATTTTTTTTCCTGGTAACCCTGCATCTATTAATATTTTAGCCTTTTCAGAAGCAATAAAAATACTATTTCCACTACTTCCACTATATAACGAGCAAAATTTCATTTATTTTACCCCCGTATAGGGCTCTTTAAAAAATAACTAGTCAGATTTTGGTCTATCTTGCACTATGCCGCATTACAATAAGAACACATAGACTTACTATCTGTTGTTTATTGTTCTTAACCTAGCACAAAATATCCTATAAATCTTTGACTTGTTATTTTCTTCTAGCTCCCTTATCTAACTTCTCTTCTTATATCTGCACCTAATTCTCTAAACTTATCTTCTATATGTGGGTATCCTCTGTCAATATGCTCTATTTCAACTATTTCAGTCTTTCCTTTAGCCATTAACCCAGCTATAACCATAGCTGCTCCAGCTCTTAAATCAGTAGCTGTAACTAAAGCTCCAACTAATGATTCACAGCCTTCTATTATGGCCGTTCTACCTTCAACTTTAATATTTGCACCCATTTTATTAAGTTCATCTGCGTGCTTATGTCTGTTTTCCCATATACTTTCTGAAATTAAGCTCTTTCCTGGGACAATACTTAAAAGTGCTGCCATAGGTTGTTGTACATCTGTTGGAAAACCTGGATATGGTGCTGTTTTAACGTTAACACCCTTAAGTTCCCCTTCAACTGTTACTCTTACACTATCATCGCCTTCTTCTACCGTAGCTCCCATTTCAATAAGTTTCGCACTTATTGATTCTAAATGCTTTGGTATTACATTTGAAATAGTTACATCGCCTCTTGTTGCCACTGCTGCTATCATAAATGTTCCAGCTTCAATTTGATCTGGTATAACACTATAGTTACATCCTGTTAATTTTTCTACGCCTCTAACTCTTATTATATCTGTTCCAGCACCTTTTACATCAGCGCCCATAGTATTTAAGAAGTTAGCCACATCTACAACATGAGGTTCTTTCGCTACATTTTCAAGTACAGTAGTTCCTTCTGCTAAAGTAGCTGCTATCATTACGTTTATTGTAGCTCCTACTGAAACAACATCAAAGAATATATTAGCCGCTTTAAGTTCTTTCGCATTAATTATAACTGCTCCATGTTCTATTACAACTTCTGCACCTAATGCTTCAAATCCTTTTATATGTTGATCTATTGGTCTCACTCCTATAGGGCATCCCCCTGGAAGTTCAACTCTTGCTTTTTTAAATCTAGTTAATAATGCTCCAATAAAATAGTAAGACGCTCTCATCCTTCTTACATCTTCGGTACATGCGTCTAAATTATTTACATTTGTAGCATCAATTTCTAGAGTATTATTGTCTATTTTTTTAACAATACACCCTAAACTTAAAAGTATTCTTTCTAAACAATGTACATCTTCTATGTCTGGTATATTGTCTATTATACATTTGCCCTCGCTTGCTATTATAGCCGCTGGTAAAATAGCCACTGCTGCATTTTTAGCACCAGTTATATTTACCGATCCTTTTAGAACTTTTCCTCCATTTATAACTAATCTTTCCATCCGCTTCACCCTTATCATACTTTATATATATTAATCTTTCCTATTCTTCTAACTGTTATCCATTTTTTCTTATAAAAAGTATCTTTATTTTATTAACTTACATAATTAATAAATCTACTTTATCTATTATAACATAAATCAAACTTATTTATATACACTTTTTCTTCCAAAATTCTCATTTAGTTAATAATAAAAGCTATGATGAAAAATCATCATAGCTTTTATTGTTTTTTTTTGTAATTTTTTTGATTATATTAGTCTAACACGAAAGATTTACAATCTGTACATTCTACCACTGTAGGATTTTTTTCATGTGTTCCTACTTGTATTTGTTCTAATGAACAATAGGCTTCAGCTTTATAGTGATATTTGCATTGGTTTATATCACATTTAATAGAATTATTTTTTTCCATTTGTAATCACACCTTTCTTTACTAAGATATATTTATTATGTTCTATTTGCTTAAAATTATTCTAACGCTTTTTATATCACTATGTTATAATTTATATATAGTTTATAGATTAAACTATAAACAAATTTAACTTGAGAGGTTAAATCTATGAGATATTACTTAGTGGCATTGTTTGATGATGAATCTTACAAAAATTTAAATCCTATTCAAAGAAATCTTTCTAAAAAATATAGAGCTAATAGAAATTCACCTATACCTTATATACCTATAGAAGCATTAGAAAACCCTAATCTTGATAAATTAGATTTAGTTGTAGAGAAAATTCTTAAACCTTATAAAATCTTTACAGTTGAAGTATCTAATATAGCTTGTATTTCAGAAGTTAATAAAACTCTGAATATAAAAATAGAAGATATAGGATATATAAAAAGACTTAATAGGTTAATGAATGATACTTTAAAGTTACATGGCTTTAATATAAGAAATTATAATAATAACGACTTAAATATGCACATAGCTTTAGCAAACCTTAACTATGTTGCTAAAGATTTTAAAAAGTCAGATGATGATAATTTCTCATCTACATTTAATACTTTATATGTAAATAGAATAGAACTTTGGAAGATTTCTAATAATAAAAAAGAAACTTTAATTAAAAGTTATAAATTAAAAGAAAAGTTTTAATTTATAACTATAAAAAATATGTAATATTTTTTTAAAAAGTGCTAAATACTAATTGTATAGGCACTTTTATTTTGCATTTTTTTAAATATTAAAAATTTATTTTTTTGTATTCGTTTACTGCTCTTTTCTTTCTTCAAAAATTTTTGTAAACTATAATAGATTAATCCTTAAGAATAGGGGGATACTTATGAATATTATATCTCTTTTTGAAGCACAAAGAGAAAACAACAAAAAAATTACTATTGATAAGAATTTAAACCAATATAAACTTTCAGCTAGAAAGCATCTTGAACTATATATTAAACTTAGTTCTCTTGCAGATCAAACTAAATGTCATACATATTGGTTACACTGCAACTCTGAAATTGACAAAGAGATTATTTTAAACAACTACTTAGACTTTTTAGGTCAAATATTAATCTTAGGTTTAGATTGTAATTATACAGATATTACTGAAATTAAAGCTTTACCTAATGATTATTGTTTAAGCGACCAATTTTTAAATCTATATATAGACATAAATGATTTGATAACTTCATCTTCTAAAGATCATTACTTAACAATTTTAGAAGATTTTATCAGTCTTGGAATTACCTTAGGTTATTCTGAAAATAAAATTACAGAATCATTTATCTTAAGATAATTTTAAACCTTCTATTTATTTAGAAGGTTTTTTTTTTAGGAATAGTAAAATGAATGACTAGTCAAAGATTCTTAGGCATATTCAATACTTAAAGTGGAATACTAACTTTGAGGTGAATTAAAATGATGGCAATTATATCTGCAATAATTTCTGGTATTTCTATGAGTTTACAAGGTGTTTTTAATACCCGGCTTGGGGAAAAAATAGGTACTTGGGAGACTAATGTGTTTGTTCAAGCTAGTG
Organism: Clostridium gasigenes; assembly: GCF_017348895.1. Classification (NCBI taxonomy): domain Bacteria; kingdom Bacillati; phylum Bacillota; class Clostridia; order Eubacteriales; family Clostridiaceae; genus Clostridium; species Clostridium gasigenes. The sequence continues at coordinate 1,289,459 of NZ_CP071376.1, read as the reverse complement.
GATTAGCACTTACTTTAATTATTTTAATGTTCTTTGGACGGGGTAACTTTAAAAATATTAAAGAAGCTAACAAACTTTATCTTTTAGGCGGTGTACTCGGAGTAATAATTATATTTACTGTAATGAAGAGCATTGGTTCTCTTGGTGCAACTTGTGGTATATCTATTATCTTAGTAGCTCAATTACTTGCCGCTGCTACTATTGATGCGTTGGGTCTTTTTGGAAGCAAAAGAATTCCTTTTAACGCTAAGGAATTTATTGGTGTTGCAATTATGATAATAGGAATTCTCATCTTTAAATGGAAATGTTAATTATCAAAAAATTGTTTTTATTTTATCATTAACAAAATTGAACATTTTAATATACTATATAATGTGACTAATTTTAGGAGTTTTATATGTTCTCATTTAAAAGTAAGCTAGAACTTAATCTTAAAAACTGTATGGCATCTAAATCCACTAAAAACTATCGAGTGATTATTAAGTGTAAAAACTTTCAAGAAAATATAGTTAAAAAGATACCTACTTATAAAGGTGAAGTTTTACATTGTATAAAAGGCTACAATTTAATCTCTGCCCGTTTAAATTCTAAAGGAATAGAACGTCTTTTAGAATACCCAGAAGTAGAATATATTTGTTTTGATGAATATTTCTTCTTGTGTGGAATGAGCATTCCAACTGCAAACAAGGTGAGATTATCTGATAAATCTAACATAACAGGCAAAGGAATTGGTATAGGTGTTATCGATAGTGGAGTTTATCCTCATACTGATCTCTTGACTCCTTATAATAAAATTGGATCCTTTATAGATTTAATAGATGGGCTTAATTATCCTTATGATGATAATGGTCACGGAACTTGTACTTGTGGCATAATAGCCGGTAGTGGTGAACGTTCTAATAAAATGTACTGCGGCGTTGCCCCACAAAGTACACTTCATTGTTACAAAGCCTTTGATAAGCTTGGAAAAGGTTTTGTATCTGATATATTATATGCTTTAGAATTAATTCTATTAGATAGTGAAAAATATAATATAAAAGTTCTTTGTTTGCCATTTGAATTACTTCACTATAACCCTTTTATAATATCTTGTTTCAATAGTATATTGGAACAATTTACTATTAAAGGAATAGTTCCTGTTCTTCCTAGCGGTAGCAATAAAAATGTGGAAGGTTCCCTAACAGGTATTGCATTGTGTACAAACTGCATAACTGTATCTGGTTTAGATACTAGTTCATCACTAAAACCATATACCTATTCATCTTCTGGACTATCTAAAAAGGGATCTAAGCCTGATTTATGTGCAGCTTGTGTAGATATTGTTTCTCTTAACAGTAATATAAGTTATATTTCTGAAAAAAATGGAATAAAACTATATCCTCACAAGTTAGAAACATCCTATAAAACTTTTAGTGGGACTTCTATAGCTGCTGCTTATATATCTGGCTTATGCGCTCTATTATTTGAAAATAACCCCACTTTAACTTTTAAAGATATTGTTTCTCTTCTCAAGGTTTCTTGTGAAGAATTAGATATTCCCCGAAGTTTTCAAGGGGATGGAAAGGTAGATATAAATAAGATACTTTCAAAAAAATAAAAAAAAGGTGCATTATTTTATATAATGTCACCTTTTTTATATAATTTAATTATCTTCTAAAAATTGATAGGTTACTATTATAATTTTTTTCAGCTTCTTTATCCCATTAAATATTCTGATGGGTTAACTGCTTTTCCACCAACTCTAAGTTCAAAATGCAAATGAGGCCCCGTGCTAAATCCAGTATTTCCTACCAGCCCTATTACATTACCTTTTTCTACTTTATCTCCAACCGAAACATGAATATTACTTAAATGAGCATAATATGTAACCATTTCATCAGCGTGTTTTATCATTATTAAATTACCATATCCACCATCGTTATACTGTGCATATGTAACCTCTCCATCAATAGCTGCCATAACATCATCACCTACATTACCTGCTATATCTATTCCCTTATGGAATGACTCCCATCTAGCACCATAATCCGATGTAGTGAATCCACCCCTTGTTGGTCTACTTAAAAATGCTATACCATCATCATAAGGATTTTTACTTCCCCTATGCACAACTGTATTTTGTGCAGAAGCTAAAACTTCCTCTTTTAACACATTGCTATAACTAACTTCACCATTACTATATACTACTTCTTTAGAAACTATCTTTTTACCACTTTTTCCAGTTTTTTCTTCTATTTGCCCTAAGTACATAGTATCATCATTAACTGTTATAGTATCTGCTAGAATTTCTTCTTCTACAATTTCTTTTACTTTAATATCTATATTTAATAACCCATCTTCATTTATAGAAGTCTTATATATTTCATTTGAAATTTCATCTTGTGTTTTTACATCTGCAATATTTATTGTTGTTTCTTCTACATCTATTTTACATTCAATATCTACTGATATTAAATCCTCTTTTACTATATCTAATGATTCTATATATTTATCCGTTACTAGCTTTAATACGTCATTGACATTTTTATCTGAATTTATATATCCAAAATTCTTTCCTGATATCTTTAATTCAAACGCACGCGCTTTACCGTTAATAGATCCTAATATACCTTTTTCTATTTCTTGCTTATTACTTAGTAATATAGTATTATCCTTTATTTTTTTGAATTCAACCTTATTTTTTTCTATGTCAACATTTTTATATTCTGTGCCTATTGTTGTAATTAATTCATTATAAACCTTCACCGTTTCTCCTCGGCTTTCTACATAGCCTATTATTTTTCCGTCTATATATGCCTCTAAATTATTAAACTTACCATCTACCACTATAATTATTAATAGGGGTAATAATATTGATAATGCCAACTGTATCGAGGCACTAACTATATCCTTTTTAGAAACCATGTTTTCTCCTTTCATTTTTAAACAATTATTTTACAGCACATCTACTACTTTTCCCTATTCTTCCTATAATATTCTTTTTATAATTCAATTGTTATGTTGAGGGTTATACTTTGCTTTGCTATAATTAACTTAACTTAAATAATTGTTAGTAATGTTATAATAAATACATTAGTCCCTATTTTAATATTACTTAAGAAAGGTAGCGAAAAATTATGAGCACATTTATGCTTAAGACAAAGCCTTTAAATTTTACTCCAGTAAGTAATATATTTATTGAGAGATATATGCCAAAGGCTCGTGGTGAATTTATTAAAGTCTATTTATTAATGCTTAAATATAATATCTCTGGAGAAATAGGTGTCAGTGCTTCTATAATGGCATCTTCTTTAAATTTATTAGAATCTGATATTATAAATGCCCTTAATCACTGGAATGATGAAGGAGTTTTAAAACTTGTTCCCATCGATAAAATGGGTAACTTTAATATTGAATTCTGTGATTTAAGTAACGATCCTGTTAACAGCTCTAAAGAGATAAACCTATTAGATGCCTTAAACGAGGATAGTACTAAAGGAATGTTAAGAGATATAGAAGGTATTTTAGCTAAACCTCTATCCCCTAAAGAAATGACAACTTATCTTAGTTGGCAAAAAGATTTCAACTTTTCTTCAGAACTTATACTCATTTTAATAGAGTATTGTGTATCTAAAGGAAAAAGTGATTATAGATATATAGAAAAAGTTGCTATGGCATGGCACACTATGAAAATAACAAATATAGAGCAAGCCCAAAACTATATTAGGCAAACTGAAGATAAATGGGTAAAAATCAAACAAATACTTAATTATTTGGGAATTAAAAATATGGAGCTTATGAAACCTCAAGAGGAAATGTTAGAAAAATGGCTTGTAACTTATAATTTCTCAATAGAAATTATTGAGAAAGCTTGTAATATTTGTTTCCAAAGGTTAAATAGAGCTGATTTTAAATATATTGATGGTATTTTATCAAGTTGGAATAAAGATAAATTAAATACTATTGAATCTATTGAAAATAAAGAGGTTGCCTTTAAAAATGCATCAGCTAAGAAAAACTTTAGCAATTCTAATAACGCTGCAAACACAGGAAATACTAAACCACCTCTAAGATTCAATAACTTTGAGGCAAGAGACTATGATTATGATTCTATTGAGAAAAAACTGTTAGGATGGGATAGCGATGATTAAAGGATACCAGAAAGAATTATCAAATATATATGAAAAGCTTAGAACTACAGAGCAACAAAACTTAAAGAAAAGAAGAGATGAAATCTCAAAGAAACACCCTGAAATAATTGAATTAGATACTAAGATACAAAAATTTTGTTTAAATCTTTCCCTAAGTATTTTAAAAGGCACTTTAACAGAAACTGATCTTAATAACCTTAGAGATACTATCACTAATCTTAGAGCTAGAAAATATGAATTGCTAGTATCTAAGGGTTATTCTCAAGAATATCTAAATCTATATTATCACTGCCATAAATGTAAAGATAATGGCTTTATAGGTACAGGTAATTCTAAGTGTTCTTGTTATAAAAATAAATTAATAAAACTATATTACAAAGATTCTGATTTAGAAGACGCTGTTAAGGATAATAATTTTAATAACTTTGATATAAATCTTTATTCAAGTCATAAAATAGCAGATGATAAATATTCACCTAGAAGAAATATGGAAAATATTTTAGAAACAGTAAAGGGTAATTATATTCCAAATTTTAATAATCACGATAATAATTTATTATTCTATGGAAACTCTGGTACTGGAAAAACATTTTTATCTTGGTGTATTTCTAAAGATTTACTAGATGCAGGTTTTTTAGTTGTTTATAAAACTTCTGATGAGCTTATAAAAGGATTAAGAGACATACGTTTTAATAATAATTCTGCCCTTGAGGAATTAATTATTAACTGTGATTTACTAATTATTGATGATTTAGGTGCAGAACAAATAACTGAATTCTCTGCAACAGAACTATTTACACTAATAAATAAGAAGATTCTTAAAAAGAAAAAAATGCTTATATCAACCAATTTAAGTCTTCCTATGATAAGTAAACTTTATAGTGAAAGAATCTATTCTAGGTTAGTTGGAAACTTTAAGTTATGTAAATTTTATGCTGATGATATAAGAATACAAATTAATCTTAAAAAAAAATAATATATTATCTTCTAAAGGACATTCAAATAAATAAAGAATTGATTTGAATTAAGGCATCTTTCAAAAACAACAAGCTACTATGCTAGCCTGTTTTTGGAAGATGCCTTAATCAATTCCTTACTTTCTTATAACTATATAACGAAAAACACCTTAGATAAATCTAAGGTGTTTTATATATATGGAGCTAGTAATAAGACTTAAATCTACAATTTACTAATTATAAATTAGCTACTATATCATTAATCTATCCTATGTACCATATATGAAATTGGCGACTCAGAAGGGACTCGAACCCTCGACCCCCGGCGTGACAGGCCGGTACTCTAACCAACTGAGCTACTAAGCCACATTATGGTGGGAACAACAGGGCTCGAACCTGTGACCCTCTGCTTGTAAGGCAGATGCTCTCCCAGCTGAGCTATGCTCCCGCAATATTGAAAAATGGTGACTCCTAGGGGAATCGAACCCCTGATACCACCGTGAAAGGGTGGTGTCTTAACCGCTTGACCAAGGAGCCATATGGAGCTTTGAACAGGAATCGAACCTGCCACCTGCTGATTACAAGTCAGCTGCTCTACCAGATGAGCTATCAAAGCATAATAGTACTTATTGTTTTAAATTTAAAATGGCGACTCAGAAGGGACTCGAACCCTCGACCCCCGGCGTGACAGGCCGGTACTCTAACCAACTGAGCTACTAAGCCGCATTGTGGTGGGAACAACAGGGCTCGAACCTGTGACCCTCTGCTTGTAAGGCAGATGCTCTCCCAGCTGAGCTATGCTCCCGCAATATTGAAAAATGGTGACTCCTAGGGGAATCGAACCCCTGATACCACCGTGAAAGGGTGGTGTCTTAACCGCTTGACCAAGGAGCCATATTAGGTTTATTAAACGACATTAAAATTTAAATTGGCGACTCAGAAGGGACTCGAACCCTCGACCCCCGGCGTGACAGGCCGGTACTCTAACCAACTGAGCTACTAAGCCGCATTGTGGTGGGAACAACAGGGCTCGAACCTGTGACCCTCTGCTTGTAAGGCAGATGCTCTCCCAGCTGAGCTATGCTCCCGCAATATTTAAAATGGTGACTCCTAGGGGAATCGAACCCCTGATACCACCGTGAAAGGGTGGTGTCTTAACCGCTTGACCAAGGAGCCATGTTTTGTTTTTTTTCTCTTTGCTTGTTAGCACTGAGCACATAAACTATAATACCTAAAATAATAAATAGTGTCAACACTTTTTTAATTATTTATTAATTATTCGTGTATTTATTCTCTTTTTTTTATATTTCATATTAATAACTTATCACCCCTAACCCCTGGTTTTATGCACTCTAACGCCTCGCCATACCTAGATAATGCACCCTCTTTATCTTTTATATTTTTTTGTATTTTTTTTATTTCAAATTTACATAAATCTGAAAATTCTTCTATTTTTATTTCTTCTAAATTTATGTTATATCCAATTTTTTTAAAATTTTGCCCATTTGCGGTAATCTTAATTGGGATATTATTATTTATCACACATATAATTTCTTTATCCCAAATGCCTCTTTTATTTACGGAGTATTTATCTCTTAATAAATTTAATGATTTAAACTCACCTTTTAATTGTCCTTCTATAGTCTCTAATAACATTTTATAAAGCGATATTGATATCCCCCTATTTAATCTTATTTTTAAAAAGTCTCTATTTTTAACTAGAAATTCATCTAATTCAGATTCTGTAATAAATTCAACATCTTCATTTAAAAATAGCTCCATACCTTCTCTATTATGATAAATTACTACAGTTTGATCATAATTCATCCTTTTAACTTTAAATTCTTTATTATAATCACTATTATTTTCATTAGTTACTTTAACTTTCAAAATTATCACCTCAAAAATAGTATTCCTTAGTTTTATAACTTATATTACTATGTTAGAATTTATTTAGGGTATCTAAAAAAATATCAATCTGGGATAAATCCTATATTTTTTTAAGATACTAAATACAAATCTTATATAATTTAAGGAGAAAATTAATTATGATACATCATGATTTAATAATAGTTGGCGGCGGAGCCTCAGGTTTAATTGCTGCAATAGCCGCTAAAGACTTTGGTTTAGATGTAGCTATTTTAGAAGCTACTGATAGAATAGGGAAAAAAATACTAGCTACAGGTAATGGTAGATGTAATATTTCAAACAAAACAATATCTTTTCCTTTCCTTTCTTACCATAGTGAAAATACAGGTTTCTATGCAAAAACCTTATCATCATTTGGTGTTAAAAATACAGAGGAATTCTTTTTATCTTTAGGATTACCTTTAGTAGAATTACAGAATGGAAAAATGTATCCAAAATCATTGCAAGCTTCTTCGGTTGTTGATATTTTAAAATTATCTTTAGATGATAGAAATATTCCGTTATACACAAGTTGTAAATTGAAATCTATCCACAGAAATGAAAACTTTAATTTATCCACAGATAATCAAGAGTATAAGTTATTCACATGTAATAAATTATTATTAGCTTGCGGCGGAAATTCTGCAGTAAAAACAGGTTCTGATGGTTCAGGTTATTATTTATCAAAAACACTAGGACATAAGATGGTTGAACCTTTGCCAAGTATTGTTCAATTAAAATTAGAAAGCCCTTACTTAAAATCATTAACAGGAATAAAGTTTGATGGGTTTGCAAGACTTTTAGTTAATGGCATTGAATCTAGAAAAGAATTTGGCGAAATTCTTTTTACTGACTATGGTATATCAGGGCCACCAATACTTCAAATTTCAGGTTACGCCTCTAAAGCATTATCAAATAAAAAGAAGGTTGAAATTATAGTTGATATGATGCCGACACTTTCTTCTGACGAAGTTGCTAATTTTATAGAAGGGCATTTAGCTATTTTCTGTCACAGATCTATTTCTGATGCATTAATTGGTATTATTAATAAAAAATTAATTCCTACCCTTCTTAAAGAGTCAGGTATTTCAAATATACATACACCTTGCTATGATTTAGACTGGGAAGAAAAACTTAAACTAATTAAACTTTTAAAACATTGGAAGTTTACTTGCACAGGTACTAATGGATTTGCTCAAGCTCAAGTTACTATTGGAGGAATTGATACTAATGATATTAATCCTGAAACTCTTGAGTCCAAATTAATCCCTAATCTATATTTTTCTGGAGAAATTATTGATGTAGATGGTGACTGTGGTGGTTTTAACTTACAATGGGCTTGGAGTTCTGGCTACTGCGCGGCTAAAGCTATCTCAAATAATAATAAATAGAAAATTATAAAAAAAAAGACAGAGTATGATTGGTTAATTAAAACCTAAATACTCTGTCTTTTAACTTCATTAAATATTTATATACATGAATAAATTCTTCTAATCTTCTGATGGCGCAGGGTATTCCTTTTATACAAACCCTAATTTAGTCATGTTCAAAAAAAATACCTTAAGCTAAGGATCACTTGATTTTTCTCCATTCTCCTACTAATGCTGTAATTTTCTTACCTGAAGAGTTCTCCATTTCATGGATGCTAGTTATAGTCCCATCAACTTCTTCTCTTGTTGATGTTGATACACATACTTCTTCTCCATATAAACACTCTTTTTCAAATGTTACCTTAATCCTCTTTAACTCATAATCTTTAACTAATTCTAATGGTAACGTCTCAATAGCCCATTCTATATATTTAGTATTATTTACATGTCTATTTGAATCTATATCACTATATCTTATTTTAAATTCTTTTGAATACATAGCCTCTTCTAATTTTTCTAACCTATCAATTTTAAAATCTTTTCCAAGGTCCCCTTCTATTCCATAAATAACATATTGGTCTGCTGGAACTCTCATAGCTTTTCTCTTATCCGTATTTATTAAGAGAAATATAGCTTGTGCTTCAACTATTTTGTTCTCATTCTCATCATAAATAGTATACTCTCTAGTTGCATAGAATTTTTTAAAACCGCTAGGTTCGGTTACCATTTTTAATTTTTCACCATATTTAGGATATCTATGAACCTTTATATCGTATTTATAGAATACCCATGTCATATTTTTTGAAATTAAATACTCCATTCCTACACCTAACTTTTCTGATTGTTCTGTTCCTATGTCCCCCATAAAGTTAACTATGGTTGTAATAGTTGATTGTAATCTATAATCAACCTCATAATAATGTATTTCATAATCTTTTGAAAACTTCTTCCCCATTTTTTCCTCCTATTTTTTTCTTTTATATAATAATACCATACTCTTTTATATTTTATATATTAGAAATTTGCTTTTCAAACCTAAAAAACACTCTATAGTCTTTTATAAACTATAGAGTGTTTTGGTTTACCTATTTATTTAATGCTTCTAATAAAGCTTCTAAGCTTAATCCATGTACTTGTGCTGCATCTTCTACGCTTTCTGATTGTGCTGATGGACACCCTATGCAGCCCATACCAAAGCTCATTAGTATCTCAGTTGCATTTGGATTTTTACTTATTATTTCACCTATAGTCATTTCTTTAGTAATCATATTTTTCACCCTACCTTTAATTATTTTTTTAATGTACTTATTATATGCACATAATTATATTCCTATAAATTTGAAAAGTCAACTTACTTTATACTAATACTATTCACCACTTTCATATCTTAATATATGCCTTATAATATACTGTTTTTTCTATCCTTATTAGTATTATTCCTTTTCAAATAAAAAATAACCCCTTTAATACAAAATATTAAAAGGGTTATTTAAAAATTCTCGTTTATTCTATAAAATTCACTTCACTAAAACCATCTTGCGGCTCCATATCTTCTATTACTATTATATTGCAAGCTGCTATTAGGAAGCTTTGAACATATACTTGACCTACAATTGCTAGTATAGCTACTATAACTCCTAAAAGAGGAACCATCGCTAATAACACTATTGCTAAGATCGCTAAATTAGTAATACCACTTAATGCAGCACACTTTCCTATCATTGTCCAGAAGCTTCCTTTTTTAAATAATCTAAAAGTTTGTTTAATGGCATCCATAGCTCTTAAATCTTTAGTTATTAACATAGAATTAAATAACATAAACACTGCAGATACTATTACGGCTAATGCAATTAATGTAGGAAATATAATTATCAACCCAATTCCAAATGTTACAGCTGTTAATATGCTGCTTACTATCATTATCACTATATATGCTACAAAAGATATTAATAAAATAAGTAGGTTCATTCCTATTAGGCTCCATTTTTTCTCCCAAACATACTTCATTGAATCTTTCCAACCAGTATCTTGACCCTTGTATCTATCACCTAATACTTTAATTATGATACCATATCCAAAATATGATACAAGCGATACTACCATTACTAATATTGTAAATATTAATAATGGTATAATCATTTTGAAAAATACTAATATTAACTCATTTGGGCTTGACCTATATATTCCCGTTCCAATTATTCCAATTAATGCAAATATTAATGCAACTAATAATCCAATTATCACTAAAAATACAGGTACTAAAAAAATACCAGTTATTTTTAAAATTTCTAAAGCATTGTCCACTACTAATTTAAAAGATTTTGATATTATTTCTCCTAATTTCAACTTTGATTGCGATTTGTTAAATTCCATTTATTAATCCTCCTCTATTTTTATCAATATATTTAAATATATTACATTTTTTATATCTTTATAACAATAAAATACCCAAGACTAAAAAATCTTGGGCTTTTATTAGGCATTTTGAAAAAATAGAAAATCATCTTCTAGTCTATTTTCTTTCAGTCCCCTTATTAAAGTTCTTTTCTTACTCTAATTGTTTGATCTCTTTTTGGACCTACTGAAACTATTGAAATCTTTGTTTCTGTAAGTTCTTCTATTCTCTTTAAATACTTCTTAGCATTTTCAGGTATCTCATCATAGCTTCTTGCATCTGCAATACTATCATCCCAACCATCAAACTCTTCATAAATTGGTTCACATTTAGCTAAATCTTCTAAACTTGCTGGGAAGTAATCTATAACTCTACCTTCAAAGTTATATCCTACACAAACCTTAATCTTTTCTAAGTTTGCTAATGTATCTATTTTAGTTACAACTAATGAAGTTAATCCACATACTCTAACAGTAGTCTTTAATATAACTACATCTAACCAACCACATCTTCTTGATCTACCTGTAGTAGTTCCATATTCATGGCCTTTTTCTCTTATCCACTCACCAGTTGCATCTTCTAATTCAGTTGGGAATGGTCCTTTACCAACCCTTGTAGTATAAGCTTTCGCAATACCTACAACGTTTGTTATCATAGTTGGTCCAACACCTATACCAGTTGAAACTCCACCTGCTGTAGTGTTTGATGACGTTACATATGGATATGTTCCATGATCTATATCAAGAAGCATTCCTTGAGCACCTTCAAATAGTACTGTTTGATTTTTCTTTATTTCATCATATACTCTAACTGAAGTATCTTGAACGAAAGGTCTTAATCTTTCCCCAAGCTTAACATAAGCATTAAATATTTCATCAAAATTTAATGCTTCTCCACCTAATACATTAGTTATATAAGCATTTTTTGATTCTATGTTGAATCTTAGTTTTTCTTCAAAAACTTCAGTATGCAATAAATCACAAACTCTAATTCCACATCTTTCATATTTATCTGTGTAGCAAGGGCCTATTCCCTTACCAGTTGTTCCTATATCATTTTTTCCTCTAGCTTTTTCTTTTAGTATATCTAATGTCTTATGATAAGGCATTATAAGCTGAGCTCTATCACTTACAATAAGTTTTTCTGGTGTAACATTAACACCCTCTCTCTGCAAATAATCTATTTCGCTAAATAAAGCATTTGGATCTACCGCAACTCCATTACCTATAACATTTAATTTATCATCGTGTAATATCCCTGAAGGAATTAGATGAAGTTTATATTGTTTTTCTCCAACTTCAACAGTATGACCTGCATTGTTTCCCCCTTGAAATCTAACTACTACGTTAGCTTCTTCTGCTAAATAATCTGTTAACTTTCCTTTACCTTCGTCTCCCCACTGTGCTCCTAGAACAATAAATGCTGACATTTATGTTTCCTCCTTATTAAAAGACTATTTTAGTCTTAAACTAATAAATTTGAGATATAAAATAATTTAAATCCCACATACTATAGTATCAAAGTAAGGTAAAACTTTCAACTTTTTTTGCGAATATTTTTTTGCTTTTTTTTACTATAATTCGTATAATCATTAAATTTTTAATTTTCAATTACATATTTTCAGATTTATCTGCGCACTTTTCCATAGCACTTATAACAGAATTTCTAAAACCTTGATTTTCTAATTCAATTACAGCTTCTATAGTAGTTCCTCCAGGTGAACAAACCATATCTTTTAATTCTCCTGGATGCTTACCAGTCTCTAAAACAAGCTTTGCTGAGCCTAATACGCTTTGCGATGCCATAGTGTATGCTTTCGCTCTTGGTATTCCAAGTTTAACTGCAGCGTCTGCCATAGCTTCTATAAACATAAACACATAAGCTGGTGAGGATCCACATAATGCTGTAAATGCATGAAAATCTTTTTCCGCCAAAATTTCATACTTACCAAAATTATTATATAAACCACAAACATAATCTAATTCTTCTTGCTTTATTAATTTATTAAAGCAAATTGCCGACATACCTTCCCCAACCATTGCCGGTGTATTCGGCATTGTTTTTATTATTTTAACTTCTTTCCCAAACCACATTTCTACATCCGAAAGTTTAACCCCTGCAGCAATCGTAACTATAATCACATCTTCTTTTACATAATTTGTAATTTCTTTTATCACTGATTTGTACATATTAGGTTTTACTGCTAAAAATAAAACATCTGCAAACTCAGCTACTTCACAATTATTCAAGGTATATTTTATTCCAGTTTCATCTGTTATCTTAACTCCTGATTTCTTTGTTCTAGTAGAAATAAATATATCATTTTTAGTTATTTTTTCATTAGTTAAAAGACCTAAAACCATAGCTTTTCCCATATTACCGCAACCAATAAATCCAATTTTTTTACTCATTTTTTTCCCCCTATTTTATTATAGACTTCTATTTTTATCTTTATTATTAATAATATACATTAACCACCATAACCATCATAGGATAGCTTGTTTCATCTTACACAAACTATTGTTATGTAAGGAGGTTTTTTTATGGTAATTAGAAATTCAAAAAATAAATTTTCTTTATTAAAAAAATCATCTAATGATAATAAACTAAATCAAAACACCTTAGATATTAAAGATAATGTTTTAGTTAATATATTAGATAATCCATATAAATATACTATTTCTATTTACCTTCAAGGATTGCATAAAGATAGTATTGTTTTAAGCTATCTAAACAATTTTCTTGTAATTGATTTTACCTTTAAGGGTAATAAATATTCTTCTTTAAAATATAAAAGAACTTTTTATTTAAAGGATATAGATATAACCCAAACTCAAAATATATGCTTTCCACATTTAATATACATAACCTTACCTAAAAAATTTCAATAAATTATATTTAAAAGAAAAGCTATGCATTTAAGCATAACTTTTTTTTATTCACCATGAACTACGTCTAAATCGGCAAACTTACTATGTGCGCCTATCCAAGCCATTTTAATTGTTCCAACCGGACCATTTCTTTGCTTAGCTATTATACACTCAGCTGTCCCTCTATCTTCTGATTCTTTATTATAATATTCATCCCTATATAAGAACATAACAACATCAGCATCCTGCTCTATAGATCCAGATTCTCTTAAATCTGAAAGCATAGGTCTATGATCTGCTCTTTGTTCTGGAGCACGTGATAATTGTGATAATGCAATAACAGGGCATTCCATTTCTTTTGCCAATGCTTTTATGGATCTAGATATTTCTGATACTTCTTGTTGTCTACTTTCAGTATTACTTCCAGACATTAGTTGCAAATAATCTATAAGTATCATATCTATTCCATGTTCCATTTTAATCTTTCTACATTTCGATCTCATTTCCATTACAGATAACCCTGCAGTATCATCTATATATATTTTAGCTTTTGATAATGGTCCAGTAGCCTTTGCTATTCTTTCCCAATCATCATCTTCTAAATTACCAGTTCTAAGTTTCAACATATCCACCCTTGCTTCAGAACAAAGTAGCTTATAAGCTAATTGTTCTCTTGGCATTTCCAGAGAAAATATAACTACACTTTTACCATGTCTTAAAGCTGCTGTTTCAGCTATATTTAATGCAAAAGTTGTTTTACCCATAGATGGTCTTGCTGCAATTAGAATCATTTCACCCTTTTGAAAACCAGAAGTTTTTTCATCTAAATCTTTTATTCCTGAGCCTACCCCTGTAATTTCACCTTTATTATTAAAAAGTCTTTCTATTTCTAAAAAGCCTCTTTCTAACACACTTGAAAGAACCTCATAATCTCCTGAGTTTTTCTTTTCTGCTATGTCAAAAATTTTCTTTTGAGCGCTATCTAATACTTTATCTACATCATCTTGCCCATTATAACTTTCTTCTATTATTTTAGTTGAGGACTTAATTAATCTTCTAAGTAATGATTTTTCCTCTACTATTTTTATATAGGCACTTAAGTTTGCAGTAGTGGGTACTGATGCACTTAGTTCTGATATATATGTTACACCACCAGATTTTTCTAGCATATCTGTTGATTTTAAATACTCTAATATAGTTAATAAATCAACCGCCATATCTTTTTGGAACATTTCTCTTAAAGCTTTATATAAAGCTTTATGCCTATCTCTATAAAAATCTTCTTCTTTTAACTTCTCTAACACCTTAGAAATAGCACTCTTATCTATTATCATAGATCCGATAACAGACTGTTCCGCCTCTGTACTTTGCGGCAAACTTCTCATAGCTGCAGCTTCCATAATGCACCCCCTCTTAATTTATTTAAATTTATTATATGTAAATAATATCACATATATAGGCCTTTTTATAATTTTTCTCATAAAATTAAGCTTCCTTTTTCAAGGAAGCTTAATTCATTTTACTTCTCAAATACTATCTTTAACAATTCGTCTATATGATCTAATGCAATTACATCTATATCATCTAATCCAAGTGGAATTTCTTTTTCATTAGCTTTTGGAATTGCCACAAGTTTTATGCCTTTTCTTCTTGCTCCATATATTTTTTCAAATATACCTCCTACTGGTTTGATATTACCTCTTAAAGATATTTCCCCGGTAATAGCTATATCTTGTCTTATAGGTTTCTCAAGAAGTGCACTTATTATACATACTGTTATAGCAGCTCCCGCTGAAGGACCATCAATCTTTCCTCCACCAACTACATTTACATGTATATCATAATCTCTAATTTCCTTTTCTGTTATTCTTCTTATAACAGATGCAGCGTTAAAGACTGAATCTTTAGCCATTGAACCTGCAGTATCGTTAAACTTAATAGTTCCAAAGCCTTTCTTTTTAGCTGGGAAAACTACGGCTTCTATTTCTAATGTCGATCCTATGAAACCACTTACTCCTAAGCCATGAACTTGACCTATTTTACTATTATCTATATCTTCTATAATTTCATAAGGTGAATATCTACCAATAGAAATAACCTCTTCTACATCCTTAAGCTTAATTGTATTATCTTCTATTGAGTTATCAGTAGTATATAAAGAGTATCCATAAGCATCAGAAAGGATATTTACAGCCTTTCTACCTTCTATGGTATATCTGCTTATAAATTCCGCAACACCATCTTCTAGCTTTACGTTAAGCTTAGTAGATGCGGTTTCTATTATCCCCTCTATATCCTTTGCTGATAATGGCTCAAAGTACACTTCTGTACATCTTGATCTTAATGCAGAATTTATTTGACTTGGAGCCTTAGTAGTTGCTCCAATTAGAACAAAGTCTGCTGGTGCTCCATTATCAAATAAATATTTTATATACCCTGGTGTATTTTCATCATCTGGATCATAGTATGATGATGAAAATGCAACTCTCTTATCTTCTAAAACTTTTAACAGTTTATTTTGAAGAATATCATCAAGTTCACCAATTTCATCTATAAATAAAACTCCACCATGAGCCTCTGTTACAAGTCCTGTTTTAGGTTCAGGAACTCCTATTTCTGCAAGGTCTTTTTTACTACCTTGGTATATAGGATCATGTACTGATCCTAGTAGTGGATTTGTTATTTCTCTTGGATCCC
This sequence comes from Clostridium gasigenes, assembly GCF_017348895.1. NCBI lineage: Bacteria > Bacillati > Bacillota > Clostridia > Eubacteriales > Clostridiaceae > Clostridium > Clostridium gasigenes. The sequence goes on along the minus strand of NZ_CP071376.1, from coordinate 1,273,133 downwards.
ATCTTAATGTAGTTCCATCAACTTCTATAAATTTAGAATCCTCATCAAAAGGAGTAATTGCTAGCTTCTTTGCAGCCTTTAATGCAAGCCTTGCTGCTGAAGTTTTCCCAACCCCCGGTGGCCCATATAAAAGAATATGTTGAGGATACGGAGATGCCATTTTAGATATAAGTGATTTTATAGCTCTACTTTGACCTATTACTTCATCGAAGTTTTCCGGTCTAAGTAAATTCATAACATTCTTATTTATATTCTTTGCATCTAAAGCTTGAAGCCTTTCCAATTTTACATTAGTTTTTTCACTTTCAGGACCTTTTTGCTTTTTAATTATAGAGACCTTTAAGTCATCCATAAATTTATCTTGTCTTTCTGCTAAAGCTTTCTCTACTTCTGTCTCTATTTTAGTTTGAACATATTTTCTTGCTAAATTCTCTGCTATAAAATATATAGTATCCTCTAACAAATCTTTAACATCTTCTTCTGAAGGAATTGTTTTTACACCCTTTCCATCAGAAGCTATTATATTCAACGCATAAACTCTTTCACATATATTAGCAGAATTTACGTACTTTTGAAGTTTAAATCTTACAGTTCTTGCTCTTATTGCACCTTCATCTAAAATATTTTTAAGTATTTGATGTATAACATTCACTTGTGCATCTAATGATAAATCACTGTTTAGTATATCTTCTAAATTCTTTATTTCATCATATGACTTCAAAACTAATCCCCCTTATTATTGCGTAGCAATAATTACTTTCATCTTTGTAGTTACTTCTGGGTATAATTTAATTTCTATCTCATAAGTACCTGCAATTTTTATTGTATCCATTATAACTTTCTTTTTATCAATTTCTAATTTAAATTTTGCATTTATTAATGTAACTACATCTTTATTAGTAATAGCTCCAAATAATTTGCCCTTATCTCCAACCTTAGCTTTTATTGTTATTTCTTTTCCTTTTAACTCACTAGCTAGTTTTTGAGCTGCTTCTAATTCAGCTAATTTTTTCTTTCTTTCATTTTCTTTTTTCGCATTTAATACATGTAAATTATTATCATTAGCTTGCATAGCTAACTTCTTTGGAAATAGGAAATTTCTTGCATATCCATCTGATGCCTCTATTACATCTCCCTTTTTTCCCATATTCTTAACATCTTGTAATAGTATTACCTTCATGTTACTCACCCATCCTTAATTTTTTTGTTATCGCGTCTTTTAACTGCTCTATAGCACTCTCTATTGTTGTGTTTGTCAGTTTGGTTCCTGCCATATTCATATGACCGCCACCACCCATAGCTTCTAATATTATTTGCACATTTATATCTCCAATAGATCTTCCACTTACTATAATTTCATCATTTATTTTTGCTAAAACAAATGAAACTTTTATTCCTGATATACTTAATAGCTCATCCGCTGATCTTGCTACCATAAAAGATTCTTTTAATCTTTCTGGTGCTACTGCAATTGCTATTCCATCTTCTACCTCTGCGGATCTAATAGTATCAGCAATCATTAAATAATCTTCCAAATCATCAGTAAACATCTTTTTAACCTCTATAGTATCTGCTCCTAAACCTCTTAAAAATGATGCTGCATCAAAGGTCCTTACTCCGGCTTTAAAGGAGAAACCTTTTGTATCCATAAATATACCTGCGAGTAGCCCTTCAGCTTCATTTTTAGATAGCTTTGGTTTTTCTACCATATATTGAATAAGTTCTGTTACCATTTCTGCGGTAGATGATGCATATACCTCTATATATGTTAATATAGCGCCTTCTATAATGTCAGGACTCCTTCTGTGATGATCTATAATAACTTTCCTGTGGGCCTTTTCTACAAAGGCTATTTCCTGAGCATAACTTTTATTGTGAACATCAACTACTATAACTAGTGACTTCTCTGTTAGTTGTTTATTTGCTTCTTCTGATGTTATTAGTAAGTTATTATATCTACTATCTTCTTTAATCTTATTCAAATAATATTCTATTGCATTTATATCATTATTTAAGACTATATTACAAGGCTTCCCTAGTTGTCTTACTACAGACGCTATTCCTATAGCTGAACCAAAGCAGTCCATATCTGGACTCTTATGACCCACAATAAAAACATTGCTACTTTCATAAATTAATCCTTTTAACGCATGAGCTATAACTCTAGCCCTTACTCTTGTTCTTTTTTCAATTTCTCTTGTGTTTCCACCGAAAAATATTATTTTATCATTATTCTTTACTGCGGCTTGATCTCCACCTCTACCTAGTGCTAATTCTTTTGCCGCACTAGCAAAGTTATAATTTTCTTGAGGAGATATTCCACCTCTTCCAATTCCAATACTAAGAGTTACTTCTAATTTATTCCCTCTATCAATCTTAGATATACTCTCTAAAATACTAAATTTACACTTAATTTCTTGATTTATATATTTATCTTGAACCGAAAAAACATATTTATTAGTATCATACTTAGTTATCATAGCCTTAAGTTTGTGTGCATATGCATTTATATCTCTTTCAACTTCTGCCACGAGCATAGGTTTATCTGCATCCAATGTAGTCTCTAGTACTTCTACTAAGTTATCGACCTCAATTAATATAATACTTTCTTTTGTAGAATCAACGCTATTAAACTCGCTCATATTGTTAAAATATACGGCATATATATTATCTTGATACTGTTTATTATTTATACTAACCTCTTGTGAATATACTTTATATAAGTAATTTTCAATTTTAATCTTTTGATAGAAGTCTTTATCACAATCTATTAATCTAGATAATTCTAAACCTGTAGCAACACTAATTATATTTGCTTCGCTTGCATCTTTTTTTAGAATATCTTCAAACTTAGTATTTTTCCATACAATATCTCCAGCTCTATTTATTAAAACCAAAGGAAATATAAGATTTAACATATTCTCACTTATAGCTTCATCTATATTAAATTTCAACTCTTCTATAGAGCTCTTATGCTTACGTTTATTATTAACTCCACTTAAAATAAATAATATATATATAACTATTAGTATAGAACCTAAAAATACATTATCTATATAATAAAAACTTATACAAGCACCAATAAACATTATTGGTGTTATCACAGGCTTAATATTTTCTAGTTCTTTTTTCATAAAAGCCTCCTACAATCATTGAATTAATGATTTTGCTTTAAATGGCTTTGAAGTTTACTTAAACTTCTACCTTCTTTTTCATATTCATGTCCTTCAGATATTCCAACTTTTAATTTACTCTTCATATCTTCATCAATATCTTTACATGAATATCCTAACTTTTGTCCTAATACATATAATATTAACATAGCTCCAGATATGCAATTTAATATAGAATCCTGTGCTACATTACTACCTTTTGTTAACAAGGTAAAAAACTCACCTATAATACATAAAAGATTGGCTTTTAATTTTTCTATAATTTTTATGTTAGCCATTATATTTAAATCTTCTCTCTTCACCCATTTCACCTCTATTTCAGACACCTTCAAAAAATAATTAATCCATATGTTAGTCTATTTTTGTCCATACTTTGTCGATATAATACACTTATAGAAATACTATCAGTGTATTTCATCTCCTCGCATAATCAAAAAATATACATATCACGTTGAACTGTTATTTTTTTAGATATCTTAATACCCTTATATATCTATTATAAATTATAAATTATTATTATTGCAACAAATTAATGACCTCAAATATATATATTTATATAATAAAAAACCCCTGACTAATCAGGGGTTCTAATTACTACTCAGTTGTGAATGGTAATAATGCTATATTTCTTGATCTCTTTATAGCTGCTGTAACTTGTCTTTGATGTTTAGCGCAAGTTCCAGAAATTCTTCTTGGAAGTATCTTTCCTCTTTCTGTAACAAACTTTCTTAGCTTATTTATATCTTTATAATCGATATCTACAGCTTTGTCTACGCAGAATGAGCATACTTTTCTCTTAGATCTTCTCATTTTTCCACCAGATCTCTTTACGTCTCTCATGATATTCCCTCCTTAATTAAAAATTTAGACTTATCTTCTTAGAAAGGCATATCCCCGTCATCGACAGGAGTCATATCTTCTTCAAAGTTAGCTCCACCAAATGAATTGTTTGACGGTGCTGAATACTCAGGTTTTGAAGCTCCAAATCCACCATTTGATGAATTTTGATCTCTTCCACTATTAGCATTGCCTCCGATAAAATCAAATGATTCTACAACTACATCAGTTGTATATCTCTTTGTTCCATCTTTAGCTTCATAACTACCAGTTCTGATACTGCCAGTAACTGCTATAGGGCTTCCTTTTGTAAGATATTGTGCTATTATCTCTCCTGTTTTACCAAATGCTATGCAATTAATAAAATCAGTTTCTTCCTTTTTAAACTGTCTTGTTACAGCTAAAGAAAATTTTCCAACGGCAGTTCCGCTGTTAGCTGCAAAGTTTAATTCTGGATCTCTAGTGAGTCTTCCAATAAGCATTACCTTATTCATACAATATCACCTCTTACGCTTCTTTTTTAATTATGATATGTCTTATAACACCATCAGTAATTCTGAATACTCTGTCTAATTCTTTAGGTAATTCAGGATTTGCATTGAAGTGCACTAATGTGTAGTAACCATCGTTAACCTTTGATATTTCATAAGCAAGTTTTCTCTTACCCCAGAAATCTACGTTTTCGATTGTTCCTCCACCATTTTCTATAACACCTTTAAACTTTTCGATGTTTGCTTTAACAGCATCTTCATCTAATGATGGGTGTAATATAAATATAACTTCGTACTTTCTCATCATTTTCACCTCCTCCCCTTGGACTATCGGCCATGCTTTACACAGCAGGGATTACAATTCAATATTTTATCATTTTTTTTAAGATGTTTCAAGTTTTTTTATTTTTATTTTTACATTTTTATTATTTTTTTTGCATCTTTTTGGAATTTACTTCTTGGAAGCATTATTATTCTTGCACATCCAGTACACTTAATCTTTATATCCGCCCCAAGTCTAATTACCTCAAACTCTTTGCTACCACAAGGATGTTGCTTTTTCATTTCAACAATATCGCCTAGATCAAAGCTATCTACCATTATTACCCCTCCATTCCATTAATATTTTAACTAAATTTTTTTTTATTATTTCTCTATTTGTCTAAATCTATTTCCTTTTTAATATTTATTATTTGTGTCTTAGGATAAGGAATTTCTATTCCACACTCATCTAATGCAAATTTAATATCTTTTCTTAGTTTTCTTTCCATCTCCCATTGACTTAAAGGCTTTGCCCTACCAATAATTCTAATAGTTACTCCCGCTGCATTTAATGCTGTTACTCCTAACACATCAATTTTTCCTCTTAAATCCTCTTTATATTTTTCCTCAAATTTAAGACAAACCTTCTTTATCAAGTCTAATGCATTATCTACATTTTCTTCATATGCTATTTCTACATCTACACTAAACCTTATATCCCCTCTAGAATGATTTGTAACCTCTAATATCGATCCATTAGTTACAGTGTATACATCGCCTGTAAACCCTCTTAATATAGTGGTCCTAATGCCTATTCCTTCTACTATACCTTCATATCGCCCTAAAGTTACATGATCTCCAACACCATATTGGTCCTCAAATAATATAAAGAAACCATTAATTAAATCTTTAACTAAACTCTGAGCCCCAATACCAATTGCAAATCCCCCAACTGCTAATATTTCTCCGGAAACCTTGAAATTACTAAAAATGATGGTTGAAAATCCAGAAAAATAAATTCCATATTTTAGAGCGCTTTTTAAAACAGATGCAATAGTTATTGCCTTTTGTTCATTCATAGAAAAACTTAGTTTACTTTTAACTTGTTTCTCTACAAATTTATTTATTATTGCATCTCCAATTTTAATTCCTATCCACATTGCCAAAAGAATAAAAATCACTTTAATACTTTTACCTATAATAATTTCTATCTTGTCCCAGTCTAATGCTATACTTGACCCTCCAGCTTCTGCTTTTTCAAATGTGAAAATGCCTATTTTATTAACCATCATTAAATTACTATACATACTTTCTCCTCTTAATAACTTTATTTAGATGATAGCTTTATTTAGATAACTTTATAACCTCATTTAGATAATCTTATTGTATCTATCTTCTTTTCTCTCATATATACTTTTAAATTCAATAATTTTATCATTAATTATATTATCTATTTTATTTCTATCTTCAATTCTTACACATATGCCACAACTTTGTGTAATTATAGTTGGTGTTGGCATTATTCTTAATACTATATTTTTTTCTTCCAGCTTTTTTTCTGCACTCATGGCATCGTAAGTATTTTTAAAAACAATTATAAAATAACTCATTCTTTCCTCCTTATATAATTTATATATAACATATAAATTTATCTATGCTAATTATATTATAACTTTTTCTATATTAAAATACCTATACATAGTAAAAATAACTATTTTCATTAAAATGATGCATTTATTATTGCATTATTTTATAATTAATCTATTATGTTTTTAAAGGTATTATTCTAACCACTTATAATAAATATATTAATACTTATTTATTATAAAATTTAACGTCTTAAAGGAGATTTTATGGATATATATTTAGATAACGCAAGTACAACTTTCCCTAAACCTAAATTAGTTGCCGACTCCATGTACAATTTTCTAACTAATATAGGTGGTAACTCTGGTAGGTCCAATCATTCTAATTCGTTAAAAGCTAATCGTATATTATATGACACCCGTGAATCATTAGCTAATTTTTTTAATTTTGACTGTCCAGCTAATGTTATTTTTACAAATAATATTACAACATCGCTAAATACATTACTTAACGGAATTCTTAAACCAGGTGATCATGTTATCACATCTTCTATGGAACATAACTCCGTTATTAGACCTTTATATCAACTTAAAGAACAGTTAAATATTGAGATTGATATTGTAGCTGCAAATATTGAAGGCTTTATTAATTCTAATGATATTTTAAAATCCATTAAACCTAATACAAAATTGGTTGTATTAAGTCAAGCTTCAAATGTTACAGGTAGTATTCAACCTATAAAAGAAATAGGCAATATTTGTAAGCTTAAAGGAATATTTTTTATACTTGATAGTGCTCAAGGTGCAGGCGTATTAAAAACCGATTTTAAAGAAATGAATTTAAGTGCATTAGCTTTTGCAGGCCACAAAAGTCTATTTGGACCTCAAGGAATTGGTGGTTTTATTATAGATGATAATTTGAATCAAGTATGTAAACCTCTTATAGTTGGGGGCACTGGAAGTTTATCTCATTCTATATCTCAACCAGATTTTTTGCCTGATAAATTTGAATCAGGAACCCTTAATATCCCTGGTATAGTCGGCTTATATGAAGGTATTAATTTTATTAATACCGAAGGTTTAGATTCTATTTATGAACATAATAAGTATCTTCATTCATACTTTATTAAAGAACTTTTAAATATAGATGATATAACTTTTTATGGAGATAAAACAGCATTAAATTCTACTACCTGTATTTCATTTAATATTAACAATATGGATACATCCGAATTATCTTTTGAGCTTGATAATACTTATGGAATAAAAAACAGATCTGGATTACACTGTGCTCCTCTTGCGCATGAAACAGTAGGTAGCTATCCCAGCGGCAGTATCAGGCTTAGTGTTAGCTATTTCAATAAAAAATCAGAACTAGATTATACTTTAAAGGCTATATATGATATCGCTAAAAACAGGTTTAAAATTTAAACTATATTTATACAATTACTTTTATATCGCTTTAATTTATTTTTTGAATATCCCTTATATACATGAATAGTAGCTTTCTTTATTGTCAATAATTTCAATAAAGGAGGTTTTTGTATGAATACATGTTTTTCAGTAGATTCAACATCACCCAACTCTTATTCAGAAGTTAGGGATTTTCTTTATATAAAGTTAAACTATATTCTAAAGGAAAATAGGCCTATAGTGTTTATTTGCATTGGAACAGATAGATCTACAGGTGATTCACTTGGGCCCCTAGTAGGATATAAGTTGAAATTTCTATCGCTAAATAACATCCATGTTTATGGTTGTTTAGAGAGCCCAGTTCATTCTAAAAATCTTATAGATGTATTAAATAAAGTTAATTTGCAATTTAATAATCCTTATATTATAGCCATAGATGCATCTTTAGGAAGTCTACATAATATTGGTAAAGTTTTCATTGAAGAAGGTCCATTATATCCAGGATTAGCACTAAATAAAGATTTACCACCAGTTGGTGATCTTAGTATAACTGGGATTGTGAATATTTCTGGAAATTTTGAATTTATGGTCCTCCAAAATACTAGACTTTATACAGTGATGGCCTTAGCTGATTGTATCTCAAACGGTATTTATCATTTTATACTAAAATCATTAGGATCTAATAATAAACATTTTAATAATTCCTTAGAAAATATACATTATTTATAAAATTCGAATGCTGTGCTATCTCATTTAAATGTATTATTTTCTCAAATTTGCAATAAAAAAAGTGCCACATAATTTAATGTGACACTTTTTATTTTATTATTTATTTATTGCTTCATTTAAAACATGAATTTCTTCTTCTGATAAGTCATATCTTGATATGCCTTTGTCTACAGGTTTAGCATAAGTAGTGCTATCATTTCTTGCATATATTCCAGTTATTAATACGCCATCATTATAATCATCTAATATTGCAATTGAAAAACTTAAATCACTTCCGATATCCTCAAAAGCCTTATATCTCATTATAGCGACTTTATTAACACAACTTCTAAGTTCTTCTTTTAGATTTTTGCATTCTTCTAATGATTTCTCAGAATTTGTTACTGCTCCTTCTATTTCATCCACTTTAGATGTTATATATGCTTCTAAATTTTTATTATTTACCCCTCTCATCATTTTTCTATATTTTTTTTCTAGCTTATTTACTGAATTTATCAGTATAATAACAATTACAAATAGTAAAATAGTAATTATTGTTAATCCTATAACTATAAACGTTGAATATTCATTTATCATTTTCATTATATTCTCCAATTCAAATTTCATCCTTTCAAAAAAATGTTTCACGTGAAACATTTTAAATTTATGTCTTTATTTTTTTGTCTAAAAAATTATAATTTTCATTTCACAAATTGTTTCACGTGAAACATTATAAATTTATAATTTCTAGTATTCTTTGTAAATCCTCTTCTGAATAATATTCAATTTGAATCTTACCCTTATTGTTTTTGCTATTAATGTTAACTTTAGTCCCAAAATAATTTTCTAATCTATTGGTTATGTCTTTATAATATGGATTGTTAAGTTCTCTTGGTTGTACAATATCTACCTTTTCTTTGTTTAAATATTTAACAATTGTTTCTAGTTCCCTAACTGATAATTTTTCATCTATTACTTTTTGAGCAATTTCATATTGTAAGTTATTATCACTTATTGCTAATAAGACTCTTCCATGACCTTCGCTAATAACACTATCTATAATATATTGTTGAACACTCTCATTCAAATTCATCAATCTCATAGTGTTAGTAATTGAAACCCTCGATTTACCTATTCGTTTACTTAATTCTTCTTGAGTTAAACTAAATTCACTTAATAATCTTTTATAAGCGATAGCTTCTTCAATAGGATTTAAATTTTCTCTCTGAATATTTTCAATTAAAGATATTTCCAATACTTGTTTATCAGTTAAGTCCATAACTACTGCGGGAACTTCTTTAAGCGCAAGCAACTTAGCCGCTCTCCATCTTCTTTCTCCTGCAACTATTATATAATTTTCTTTATCTTTTCTTAGTATTATAGGTTGCACTATTCCATGATGTTTAATAGATTCTGCTAATTCAGCTATTTTTTCATCATCAAAAGCTTTTCTCGGTTGATTCTCATTACTTTTGATTAAATTAATTGAAATAAACATTTCACTATTATTTTTCTTTTCCTTTGGTTCTAATTCATCTGGAATTAAAGCACCTAATCCTTTTCCAAGCACAAATTTTTTACTCATAATTCTATCTCACCTTCTGCCTATTTAAAAATTCTTTTGTTAATGCATTGTATGCAGCTGCGCCTTTACACTTCTCATCATATAACATTATTGGCAAACCAAAACTCGGAGCTTCTGCCAGCCTAATATTTCTTGACACTGTGGTTGTATAAACTTTATCTTTAAAAAACTTTTTAACTTCTTCATATACTTCATTACTTAAATTGGTTCTATAATCATACATAGTCATAATTACGCCTTCAATTTCTAAATCTTTATTTAAAGATTTTTTAACTAACTGAAGTGTATTCATAAGTTGCCCTACACCTTCTAATGCATAGAATTCACATTGTATTGGTATCAATACAGATTCTACTGATGTTAATGCATTTATAGTAAGTACTCCTAATGATGGAGGACAATCAATAAATACAAAATCAAAGTCATCTTCAACTTCCTTTAGTTTGTTTAATAATATAGTTTCTCTATTCTCTTTAGCTATTATCTCAACTTCTGCTCCCGCTAATTCCATAGTTGATGGTGCAATAAATAAATTTTGTACTAATTCACTCTTTAACATAACATCTTTAATCGATACATCAGAAGTCATTACATCATACATTGATAATTCTAGATTTCTTTTATCTAGCCCTAACCCACTCGTTGTATTTCCTTGAGGATCTATATCTATTGTTAATACTCTATATCCTTCCATTGCTAAATACGCACAAAGATTAATATTAGTTGTTGTTTTACCTACTCCGCCCTTTTGATTGAAAACGCAAATTCTCTTCATAATATAGCTCTAATAATAGAGCTTCACCCCCTTCTCTATTAACATTATATATATTTTTATTACATATTAAAAGGTAAACAAAGCAGAAATGTATATAATTTAATATTTTTTTAAGTTATTTTTAAAAAATAATATTTAGAAATAAAAAAATAGCGATAATTATAAATTATCGCTATTTTATATAAATTTAATATACTTAAATATTAAATAATAAATTTAATTACTTTCTACTATTTTTAGGTATTAAAACTGTAATTTCTATACAATCCTCGGAATCTTTGAACTTATATTCTGCCGGTATATTGCATTTGTCAAATACTTGCTTAATTGTATTTATATACAGTTTGGCTGGGAAAATAGTTTTTACTTTTTTCTTATTTCTCTCATTAAGTTGTTCTCCTGCTAGCTTAAGTAATTCCTTATTAATTAATTCCTCTGTATTTTTAACATTTAGACCATCTTTTACTACTATTTGAACAACTTTATTTTGCAATTCTTCATTCGGTAGTAAAAGTAATGCTCTCGCGTGTCTTTCTGTTAATTTATTTTCAACACAAATATTTCTTATATTTATGCTTAATTTAAGAAGTCTTAACTTATTTGCTATAGTTGATTGTTTTTTACCCATTCTTTTTGCTAATTCATCTTGAGTAAATTTATGGTCGTGAATAAGATTATAATATGCTTCAGATTCTTCCATGAAATTTAAATCTTCTCTTTGAAGGTTCTCCAATAAGGCAATTTCAGCTGATTGAGTATCTGTAATGTCTATTACATTACACGGAATATATTCTAATTCAGCAATTCTAGCAGCTCTCCATCGTCTCTCTCCAGCAACTAATTCAAATTTTTCTCCCCTTTTTCTAACTGTTATTGGCTGAATAATTCCATATTGTTTTATCGACTCAGATAATTCTATTAAAGCTTCTTCATTAAAGAATTTTCTTGGTTGATAAGTATTAGGAAAAATACTACCAACATTTATACTTATAATTTCTTTATTCATATGCACCCAACCATCCCTCATCTTTTCTTAATTTAAACATCATTTTATCTATATTTTAACAATTCTATTTTATTCTTTTAATTCCTCTTTTTTTACATTTTTATCGTAAGACAAATTATTCATTAAAGTAATTAATCATTACATATTAATATATTTTTCCCAATATTTTGTTTATTTTTGCTCATTTCGTAGAATAAATAAGCGTAAAATATATCTTTTATTTAAGAGGATCTTTATTTATGCTACCAGCTTTTCTCGGATATAGCTTTGAACATAGCTTTATCTTCTTAATTTCTACTATATTATGCCTTAAATCAGTGTCTTCGATATTAACTTCTATAACTCTTTGAAGTTCCCCTCCTAATATTTTTATAGCAGCCTTTCCATTCTTAAGTTCTTCTACTATAGAAGGTCCTTTAAGCGCTACAAAATATCCTTTAACTTTTACATATGGCATGCAAAATTCAGTAAGCACAGCCATATTAGCTACAGCTCTTGATGTCGCTACATCAAATTTTTCTCTTAATTCAACTTTTCTAGCTCCATCTTCTGCTCTTGCATGTATTGTTGTTACATTAGTTAACCCAAGCTCATTAACAACTGTATTTAAGAAATTAACCCTTTTATTTAAAGAGTCTAATAATGTTACCTTGATCTTAGGATTCATTATTGCAATAGGAATACCTGGGAACCCCGCCCCAGTTCCAACATCTATTACTGTCTTAGCCTCTCTAATTGGTTTAGATTTAAATGCTTTAATACAATCTATAAAATGTTTTTTTATTACGTCTTCATCTTCTATAATTGTAGTTAAATTAACTTTTTCATTCCACTCTTGAAGCAGTCTCATATATTTAATAAACTGGTTATATTGATATTCTGATAACTCTAAATCAGCTTCTGTAGATGCACTTTTCATTAATTCATAAAATTCCATATTACACTCCTTAATTATTACTATTCATTTTACGCTTATTCTCTAAATATATTAATAACACTGATATATCAGCTGGAGATACCCCTGATATTCTTGATGCCTGCCCTATACTTATTGGCTTTATACTAGAAAGCTTTTGTATTGCTTCTATTCTTAATCCCCTAATCTCACTATAATCAATACTTTCATCTAATAATTTCTTTTCAAATTTTCTAAACTTATTTACTTGTTCTAACTGATTCGTTATATAACCTTCATATTTAGCTATTATATTAATTTGTTCCCCTATATCATCTGATTGCACAGGTCTATTTGGATCTAAGGCTGATAAACTAAAATAATCTACTTCCGGCCTCTTAATTAATTCATAGAACTTTATAGGTTTCTTTAATTCACTAGAACCAATTGAAATTAAATACTCATTAACCTCTTTTTTACCAGTGACTTGTAAACTCTTTACTCTATCTAATTCAGTTTCAACATTATTTTTTCTTTCTAGATATTTATCATATCTATCTTCTGTAACAAGACCTACTTTATAACCGATATCTGTTAATCTAAAGTCAGCATTATCTTGTCTTAATAACAGTCTATACTCTGCTCTAGACGTCATCATTCTATAAGGTTCATTAGTGCCTTTTGTCACTAAATCATCTATTAAAACGCCTATATACCCATCAGAACGTGTTAGTATAAGTTCTTCTTTCCCTTGAACGTTTAAAGCTGCATTAATTCCTGCTACTATACCTTGTGATGCTGCTTCTTCATATCCTGAACTTCCATTTAATTGACCTGCGCCATAAAGACCTTTAATACTCTTAAATTCTAGTGTAGGTTTTAATTGAGTTGGATCAATGGAATCATATTCAATTGCATAAGCAGTTCTCATTATTTCCACATTTTCTAATCCCTCTAATGTTCTTAACATCTTAACTTGAACGTCTTCTGGTAAAGATGAAGACATTCCACCAATATACATTTCTAAAGTGTCTTCACCCTCTGGTTCTACAAATATTTGATGTCTTGGTTTATCCTTAAATCTCATAACCTTATCTTCTATTGACGGACAATATCTAGGTCCTACCCCTTCAATTAACCCATTATACATAGGTGATCTTGAGATATTTTCTTCAATTATTCTATGAGTTTCTGAATTTGTATAAGTTAACCAACAAGAAACTTGCTCTCTATTTATATTTTTACTCATAAATGAAAAAGGCACTATCTTCTCATCTCCCGGTTGCTCAATCATCTTTGAAAAATCAACCGATCTCATATTTATTCTTGCTGGGGTTCCAGTCTTAAACCTTCTTAAAGAAATCCCTAAATCTATTAACGACTGTGATAATTCATTAGCAGCTGATAATCCATTAGGTCCACTGTTATACGTTACGTCACCTATTATTATTCTTGATCTTAAGTAAGTTCCTGTAGTTAATATAACTGACTTACAATTAAAAATGCCTCCATTTTTAGTAACTATCCCAACTACATTACCTTCTTCAACCTGTAATTCTGTAACCTCTAATTGTCTTACTTGAAGGTTCTCTTGACCTTCTAAAACATTCTTCATTCTATCTTGATACTTTTTCTTATCAGCTTGTGCTCTCAATGAATGTACCGCTGGTCCCTTAGATAAATTTAGCATTCTAGATTGGATAAATGTATTATCAATATTAATTGCCATTTCTCCACCTAATGCATCTACTTCTCTAACTAAATGACCTTTGGCAGTACCTCCAATATTAGGATTACAAGGCATCATTGCAATAGAATCAAGATTAATTGTGCATATCATTGTTTTTAATCCCATTCTAGAAGCTGCAAGTGCAGCTTCACACCCAGCATGACCTGCCCCAACTACTATTACATCATATTCTCCTGCATTATATTTCATAATTATTCTCCCTACTTTCCACAACAAAATTCTCTAAATATTTTGTTGATTAAATCTTCTTCTAATTCTGATCCGGTTATCTCACCTAAAGCCTTTAATCCCGATGTAACAAATATAGAAATTAAATCTAAATATTCTTCATTTCTAACTCTCTCTAAAGCGCTTTTTACATTCTCTTCTGCTCTAATTAAGGCTTGCTTATGTCTTGTATTTGAAATTACTAAACTCTCACCATCTATTTTACCACTAAAAAACATATCCTTAATATTATTTTTAAGCTGAGCTATTCCAAGTTCCTCTCTAGCTGAAATATCTATTATATTTTTAAATGACGCTATTTCATTTTTATCTATTTTATTTTCTAAATCCATTTTATTTAATATAACTATAGACTTCTTTCTTTTGACTATATCTATTATTTCTTTATCTTCATCATCTAAACTTCGAGATGAATCTAAAACTAATAATACCAAGTCCGCTTCCTCGATCTTTTCTCTAGATCTTTCAACTCCTATTTTTTCAATAATATCACTAGTTTCTCTTATACCAGCTGTATCAATTATCTTAATAGGAATCCCATCAAGATTTATGTATTCTTCAATAACATCTCTTGTTGTTCCTGCAATATCAGTAACAATAGCTCTTTTTTCCTTTAATAAAGCATTTAAAAGAGATGATTTACCAACATTAGGTTTACCAACTATAGCCAAACTTAACCCTTCTCTTATAATCTTACCTTCTTCTGCAGTTTTAAGTAATTCATTTATATTATTTATAGCATTTTCTAATCCCTCAGCGACTCTTATAGGTATAGTTGGGTCTAATTCCTCATCATCTTCAGTAAAATCAACCGCATATTCTATTAACGCTAATACATTTAATAGATATTCATTCAATTTATTTATTTCCTGGGAAAGTGACCCTTTACTTTGTAATAAAGCTGATTTCATAGCTAAATCTGTTTTAGCTCTTATAATATCAATTACAGCTTCTGCTTGAGATAAATCTATCCTTCCATTTAAAAAGGCTCTTTTAGTAAATTCTCCTGGTTCTGCAAGTCTTGCTCCAGCTTTTATAGCTGCTTCTAACACTTTATTAGTAGACATAACTCCACCGTGACAATTGATTTCAATTGTATCCTCTGCAGTAAAGCTCTTAGGACCTTTCATATAACTTACTATTACTTCATCTATTAAATCTTCTGTTTCGTGATCTATAATATTTCCATATCGCATTGTATAAGTCTTTATTTCCTTTATGTCAATTCCACTTTTTGCTCTGAATATTTTTGATATTATTTCTAAAGCCTTATCTCCAGAAATCCTTATTATAGCAATTCCACCCTCACCTAAGGCAGTAGCAATAGCACAAATAGTATCAAATTCTTTCATAATAAAATTCTCCTTTCTAATTTGATCCTTTCTTTAGATATCATAACTCCAATATACTATTATTCATTTTACAAAACTATTTAAAAATAGTCAAAAAATCATTAAATAAAAAAAAAGCCAATTATGGCTTTTTTATTCTTTTCTGATATCAACTACTATTCTTCTGTAAGGTTCATCACCATCACTATAAGTATATATAAATTCATTATCTTGCAGTTCAGAGTGAATAACTCTTCTCTCATATGGGTTCATGGGCTCAAGTTTAAATGATCTTCCAGTCTTTCTAACCTTATATGCAGTTTTTTGAGCAACTCTTTTAAGAGTTTCTTCTCTTTTAGACCTATAATTTTCAGTGTCTAAAATTATTTTCTTATAAGGTATATCATGACTTTTATTAACAACTAAAGATACCAAATATTGTAATGAATCTAATGTTTCTCCCCTATAACCTATAATTAACCCCATTTTAGGACCAGTTATATTAATGTGAAGCATATCATTTTCTTCTTTAAAACTTATTTCTGATTCAATACCCATAGAATCAAGTACATTTCTTAAAAATATTTTTCCATCTTCTATATAGTTCCGTTTAACCTTAACCAATATTTTAGCAGGTTTATTACCAATAAGATTAAAAAAACCTCTGCTAGCTTCTTGGATAACTTCAAACTCAACTTTATCTTCTGTTAAATTTAATTGCTTTAAAGCATTTTTTAATGCCTCATTTACAGTTTTACCTGTCATTTCAACTATTTTCATACCATATTCACCCACCTATAAATACTCTTTAAAGTATTATTATTATCTTTTTCTAGTTTTTGGTGTTGCTTTTTTAACCTTTTCAGAAACTACTAAAGCTTCTTCTTTGGTTTTTAATGCTAATTTTTTCTGATATGGTAAATAATTTACAAAATATGTTTGAACTAACTGAATCACTCCACCAATTATCCAGTACATAACTAGAATTGATTGGAAATTCCATGCCATGACCCCCATCATACCCGACATCATTATGTTCATAGTACCCATGTTCATAGGACTACTATCATTTTTAGGCATTGACTTAGTCATTAAAATTGTTGGTAAATACGTACCTAAAGCCGCTAAAACTGGTAGTATATGATACTTATCTGCTTTAAATATATCACTTATCCATAAAAACGATACATTTCCTGTGTTTGGAATTTCTCTAAATACATAGTATAAAGCAAATAATATAGGTAGTGGTAATAACGAAGGTATGCATCCACCTAACATACTAACTTTATTATCCTTCATTAATTTTGAAGATTCTACTTGTAACTTCTCAGGGTTACCCTTATATTTTTCTTGTATTTTTTTTAATTCTGGTTGAATTTCCTGCATTTTCGCATTAGATTTACTACCTTTAATAGTTAATGGAAGTATAAGAAGTCTTATTGCTAATGTAAATATGAATATTGCTAATACATAAGATACTCCTCCGGTTACTCCCATCTGTTCAATAAACAAATGAAGCGATTGAAATATTGCTGTCATCGGTTTTACTATAAAGTCCAACATATCATAACCTCCTTTATTTAACGGGGTCATATCCTCCCTTACTAAAAGGATTACACCTTAAAATTCTTTTAATTGTTAAAAAACCACCTTTAAGAGCACCATATTTACTTATAGCATCTATCGCGTATTGTGAACACGTTGGAGAGTATATGCAACATGGTGATCTCATTGGTGAAATATATTTCCTATATAAGTTTATAATACTAAGTATTAGTTTTTTCATTATTTATATAAGCCTGCCTTTTGAAATAGTTTTTTCATAGCATCTTCTACTTGTGAGTAGCTTTTTTCTTTAATTGACGTTCTTGCTATAAAAACAAAATCATAACCTTCTTTTAAAGAATCACAATTTAATCTATAGCTTTCCGTTATTAATCTTTTGCTTCTGCTTCTAACTACACTATTGCCGACTTTTTTACTAACAGAAATCCCTAATTTATTATAAGGATGTCCATGTTCATCTTTATTTCTATTGTTATTATAAATATATAGAACCAAAAGTCCATTAGCTAAGGACTTGCCTCTTCTATACACAGTCCTAAATTCAATATTTTTTCTTAATCTATATATCATGGATTATTATTTCTCCTTTTTTTTCTGCATTTGCAGAAAAAGAGCCACATTTGCGGCCCTTATGCTGTTAGTTTACTTCTTCCTTTTTGTCTTCTTTTTCTAAGAATGTTTCTACCTGATGCAGTACTCATTCTTTTAAAGAAACCATGTTCTCTTTTTCTTTGTCTCTTTTTTGGTTGGTATGTCATGAACATTCAATACACCCCCTTTAAGTTTTATTAACAATATAGAAATAACTATATTATTCAAGTATTTTAATTTTACCTTATTATTATATATATATCCTCTTTTTCTGTCAATACGCTATAATTGACAATTACCTGTTAGTAATTATAATTCAATATGTTTTTTTTGTGGATAACTTATTGAATACAATGATTCACTTATGATATTATTAGTATTAAATGTGAATAAAATTGTGTATAACTTACTTTATCCACAGCTGTGGACAAAATTGTGTATAACTTTTTAGTTTTATATGTTAAAATTCTATTTCTAGTAGTAATTATTAGGAAAACACATGAATTTAAGCAATATTCTTATTGTTTATAACTTTTATGTGGATAAACTCATTTTTTTATATTATCAACATAATTATTAACATGTGACTAATTTTAATTATAGTTATTAACATTTGATTTTACCTGTTAATAATTATGTTGATAAGTTGTGATTATATTGTTATTATATTATTTTAAAATTTATTTTAATGGAGGATATTCAATGGAAACTGATCTTAACATACTCTGGGAAAGAACTTTAAATATTATTAAAGGTGAAATGAGTGAAGTTAGCTTCAACACTTGGATTAAAAGTTGTAATCCAATTGCTATATCTTCTAACACTATTCAAATCAGTGTTCCAAATTCCTTCACTCAAGACATTTTGGAAAAAAGATATAAAGACTTAGTTGTCAATTCTATAGAAGTTGCTTGTTCTAAATTATATAAAGTAGAATTTTTCATAGCATCTGATCTACAAGAAATCGAAGATAAAAATAGAGAAATAGAAGAAATTAAATTATCTAAACGAAATAATGCATCTGTTGCCGTAAATGATGAAATGTCTAGTATATTGAATCCTAAGTATACTTTTTCTTCATTTGTTATAGGTAATAGTAATAGATTTGCCCATGCTGCATCTTTAGCTGTTGCTGAATCTCCAGCTAAAGCATATAATCCTTTATTTATTTATGGTGGGGTTGGTTTAGGTAAAACTCATTTAATGCATGCTATAGGTCATTATATTCTACAAAATAATCCTAAAGCAAAAGTAGTTTATGTATCTTCTGAAAAATTTACTAACGAGCTTATAAATGCAATTAAAGATGATAAAAATGAAGAATTTAGAAATAAATATAGAAATATAGATGTTCTCCTTATAGATGATATTCAATTTATAGGTGGTAAAGAGAGAACTCAAGAAGAATTCTTCCATACATTTAATGCTCTTCACGAAGCAAATAAACAAATAATTCTTTCATCTGATAGACCACCTAAAGAAATACCTACGTTAGAAGCTAGATTACGTTCAAGATTTGAATGGGGTTTAATAGCCGATACTCAAGCTCCCGATTTTGAAACAAGAATGGCTATTTTAAAAAAGAAAGCCGATGTCGAAACTTTAAACGTTCCAAATGAGGTCCTTGTCTATATTGCAACAAAAATTAAATCTAACATAAGAGAATTAGAAGGTGGCTTAATTAGAATAGTTGCTTACTCTTCTTTAACTAATAGAAATATTACAGTTGACTTAGCTACAGAAGCTTTAAAAGATATTATATCCAATAAACAAAATAAAAATATTACAATGGATGTTATTCAAGATGTTGTTGCAAATTATTTTAATTTGCGAGTTGAAGATTTAAAATCTCAAAGAAGAACCCGGAATATATCATATCCAAGACAAATAGCTATGTACTTAAGTCGAAAGATTACTGATATGTCTTTACCTAAAATAGGTGAAGAATTTGGAGGCCGAGATCATACTACTGTCATTCATGCTTACGAAAAAATTTCTGAAGGATTAAAGAATGATGAAAGCTTACAAAATACTATAAATGATATAACTAAGAAGATAAATCAAAATTAATCAACAGGTGTACATAATTTTATACAAATGCCTGTGGATAACTTTATAGAATACTACCAGCTGTTGATACTGTGGATAAACAGCCTATATTGTTACGGACTTATCCACACATTTTTTTTGTATAAAAGTGTTTAGTTTACAGGGCTGAGAGTACTTTTCAACATATCCACAGCCCCTACTACTACTATTACTATATATTTTATATATATTATCTTATATTAAGCCATATTTATTGTTAACAAATTAGGAGGTATTTAAATGATTTTTATATGTGAAAAACAAAAACTACAAGAAGGTATTTCAATAGCTACAAAAGCTATAACAGGAAAAACTACTATGCCTATTCTAGAAGGTATTTATATATCTGCTTCTAAAGAAGGTTTAACTTTAATCGGATCCGATATGGATGTAAGCATTGAAACAAAAGTTTGTGCAGAAGTACAAGAAGAAGGAAAAGTAGTTATAGATGCAAAAATATTTGGGGAAATAATTAGAAAGTTATCTAACGCAGACGTAAAAATAGAAACTTTAGAAAATGATATAATCCAAATTACATGCGAAAAATCAGTATTCAATATAGTTTGTATGAACGCAACAGATTTTCCTGCATTACCAAGTATTAATGAGGATGTAACTGTAGAAGTACCTCAAAACATAATAAAAAATATGATAAAAGGGACATCTTTTGCAATAGCTCAAGATGAAACAAGACCAATACTTCAAGGAATTTTATTTGAAGTTAAAAATAAGAATTTAAACTTAGTTGCATTAGATGGCTATAGATTGGCTGTTAAAAGTGAATTTTTAGATAATAATAATAATATAGAAGTTGTAATCCCAGGAAAAACTCTTAATGAAGTCTCTAAGATATTAGAAGATAAAGATGATATTGTTAAAATAACATTCACTCCTAATCATATCTTATTTAATTTGAGTGATACCAAAATAATATCAAGATTACTAGATGGGAAATTTGTAAATTATCTATCTTTATTACCACAAGAACATAAGCTGCTTGTTAATATTAATAAACAAGAATTCCAAAATGGACTTGAAAGAGCTTCATTAATGGCTAAAGATGGTAATAGTAATTTAATCAAGTTAGATTTCCAAGAAGAAAATGTAATTATAACATCTAATTCTCAGTTGGGAAAAGCTAGAGAAGAAGTTTCTATAAATATGCAAGGAGAGGGAGTTCAAATTGCATTTAACTCAAGATACTTATTAGATGTTCTTAAAAATATGGAAGAAGATGAAGTTGTTATGGAAATGACTTCGGGAGTAAGTCCTTGTGTTATTAAAGGAAAAAATATGAGTAATGCTAAATATTTAGTATTACCAGTAAGACTAATAAGATAGAAAGGAGGAAGGTTGTATAATTATACATAAAATATACAACTAAATTGGAAATGAATGAAATTAAAATAAATACTGAAATTATTAAATTAGATGCTTTTTTAAAATGGAGCGGTGCTGCATGTTTGGGATCAGAGGCTAAAATATATATATTAGATGAATTAGTAAAAGTTAATGGAGAGATATGTACACAAAGAGGAAAGAAGTTAAAATCTGGAGATATAGTTGAATTCAATAAAGAAGTTTATAAAATTCTTTAGGGTTTCTAAATTTTTACTCTTATTAGTATGTTATAATTAATAGATGGGTGTTGAAAATGTATATTAAAAGACTTCAAATGTTAAATTATAGAAATTACATAGCCTTAGATATAAGTTTTAGTAAAAATGTAAATGTATTTATAGGTGATAATGCTCAAGGTAAAACTAATATATTAGAAAGTATATATTATTGTGCTTTTGCAAAATCTCATAGAACATCAAAAGATAAAGAATTAATAAATTGGAATGGTGAAAATACATTTATTAGTTTAAGTGTATCTAAGAAGCGTATTGACAAGCGAATAGATATTAACATTTTAAAAGATGGAAAAAAGGCTATAAAAATAAATAAAATAAAAGTAAATAAGATTGGTGAACTATTTGGAAGTTTTAATGTTGTTATGTTTTCTCCAGAAGATTTAAAAATAATAAAAGATTCTCCAGGAGTTAGAAGAAGATTTATAGATATGGAGTTATGTCAATTAAACTCTAGATATTATTATAATCTAGTTCAATATAATAAAATTTTAAATGAAAGAAATATAGTTTTGAAAAACATGAAGATAGATAAAGATATTTTAGATGTATATGATATTCAATTAATTGACTACGGATATAATATAATTACAGATAGAATAAATTATATGGATAAATTAAATTATTATGGAAAGAATATACATGAAGATATAACTTCAGGAAAAGAGCAAATAGAATTTAAGTATGTTAGTACTATAAAAGATTTAAAAAATATAAAAGAAGATTTTTATAAAATTTTAAAACAAAACAGAATAAAAGATATAGATAGAGGAGTAACTAGTGTAGGCCCGCATAGGGATGATTTTTTAGTCCTTATAAATAATGTTGATACCAAGATTTATGGATCTCAAGGACAACAAAGAACTGCGGTTTTAACAATAAAGTTTTCTTCTTTAAAAATAATTAAAGAATTAACCGGTGAAAATCCAGTACTGTTATTAGATGATGTATTATCTGAATTAGATTTTAGTAGAAAAAAATATATACTAAGTACTATAGGAGGACTTCAAACGATAATAACATGTACAGGAATTGATGATTTGACCGAATATTTAGATGAAAATTCTAAGATTTTTAAAGTTAAGAATGGAGAAATCCTAAATTAGAGGAGGGATTCTTGTGTTTTTACATTTAGGAGAGAATGTAGTAGTTCCTATTAAAGATATAATTGGAATTTTTGATTTACAAACAACTATGTATAGCTCAGATACTATATCATTTTTAAGAATGGCTGAGGAAGATGGGTTTGTTGAGAAAATTTCTAAAGAAAAACCAAAATCTTTTGTTATTGCAGAAGTTAATAAGATGAGTAAGGTTTATTTATCACCTATATCATCATCAACTTTAACAAAAAGAACAAATATAGATTATAATTCGTAATTTCAATATCTAACCTTCATTGCGATTATAATACCATATGTTATTTTAGGAGGAATTTATGTTGGAACAAAATAAAGAAAGTTATGATGAGAGTCAGATACAGATTCTTGAAGGCTTAGAGGCTGTAAGAAAAAGGCCTAGTATGTATATAGGAAGTACAAGTTCCAGAGGATTGCATCATTTAGTTTATGAAATAGTTGATAATAGTATCGATGAAGCCTTAGCTGGATACTGTAAGAATATATCAGTAACTATTAATGCGGATAATTCTATTACTGTAATAGATGATGGTAGAGGAATGCCTGTAGGTTTAAATGCTAAAATGGGTAAATCATCTGTAGAAGTTATAATGACTATCCTACATGCTGGAGGTAAATTCGGAGGCGGAGGCTATAAGGTATCCGGAGGTCTTCATGGAGTTGGAGCTTCTGTAGTTAATGCACTTTCAGAATGGTGTGAAGTAATTGTAAAAAGAGAAGGTCATATTTGGAAACAAAAGTATGCTAGAGGAGAGGTGATGAGTGAATTAGAGAAAATTGCTGAATCTGATGAATTTGGAACTCAAGTAAACTTTAAACCAGATAGTGAAATTTTTGAAGAAATAGAATATGATTTTGATGTTTTAGCTAATAGATTAAGAGAGTTAGCGTTTCTAAACAAGGGAATTAGTATAATTTTAACAGATAAACGAGAAGAAGATAAAGTGGAAATTTATATGTATGAGGGCGGTATAAAAGAATTTGTAGCCTACCTAAACAGAAATAAAGAACCACTTCATCAAGAACCAATATATGTTGAAGGTGAAAAAGATGGCATTATAGCCGAAATAGCGCTTCAATATAACGATGGATATAGTGAAAATTTGTATTCATTCGCAAACAATATAGATACTATTGAAGGTGGTACGCATTTATCTGGATTCAAGAACGCATTGACAAGAGTAATTAATGATTATGCTAAAAAGTTTGGACACCTAAAGGACTCTGATAAAAATCTTTCAGGTGATGATATAAGAGAAGGAATAACGGCTGTTATATCTGTAAAAATAACTGATCCACAGTTTGAAGGTCAGACTAAAACTAAACTTGGAAATTCAGAAGTCAGAGGGATTGTAGATTCAATAGTAGGAACTGGAGTATCAATGTTTTTAGAAGAAAATCCTGCTATTGGTAAAATAATAATAGACAAGGGTTTAATGGCAGCAAGAGCTAGAGATGCAGCTAGAAAAGCTAGAGAGTTAACAAGAAAATCTGTTTTACAGAGTTCATCATTACCAGGAAAGTTAGCAGACTGTTCATCTAAGGACCCTATGGAATGTGAAATATACATAGTCGAAGGGGATTCGGCCGGTGGATCGGCTAAACAAGGTCGTAATAGAAGATTCCAAGCAATTTTACCTCTAAAGGGTAAAATAATGAATGTTGAGAAGCAAAGATTAGATAAGATATTAAATTCAGATTCTATAAAATATATGGTTACTGCATTTGGTGCAGGAATAGGAAATGAATTTGATACAGAAAAATTAAGATATAATAGAATAATAATAATGACAGATGCCGATGTAGATGGAGCTCATATTAGAACATTATTATTAACATTCTTCTATAGATATATGAGAGATCTATTAGATGATGGGCATGTATATATAGCACAACCTCCACTATATAAAGTAAGCAAGAACAGAAAAGAACATTATGTTTATTCTGATTTAGAATTAGAAAAGCTTCTTGAAGATATTGGTGGTAAAGATAAATCAACTGATATTCAAAGATACAAAGGTCTTGGAGAAATGAATGCTAATCAATTATGGGAAACAACAATGGATCCAGAAAAAAGAATATTATTAAAAGCAAAAATAGAAGATGCAATAGCGGCTGATGAAATATTTACTATATTAATGGGTGATAAAGTTGAGCCAAGAAGAGAATTTATTAGAAAGAATGCTAAAAAAGTAAGTAATTTAGATGTTTAGCACTAATGTGAGGTGAAGTACATGAATTTGAATGAGGGAAAAGTCATTGAAGTTGATATAAATAAGGAAATGAAGAAATGCTATATTGATTATGCTATGAGTGTTATAGTTGGGCGTGCGCTACCTGATGTTAGAGATGGGTTAAAGCCTGTTCATAGAAGAATACTATTTTCTATGCATGAACTTGGATTAGCACCAGAAAAAGGATATAGAAAATGTGCAAGAATAGTTGGGGAAGTTTTAGGTAAGTATCACCCACATGGTGATTCCTCAGTATATGGTGCATTAGTTAGAATGGCGCAAGATTTTTCGCTGAGATATATGCTTGTAAATGGTCATGGAAACTTTGGATCTGTAGATGGAGATAATCCAGCGGCTATGAGATATACAGAAGCAAAAATGAATAAGATAGCAGCTGAAATGTTAAGAGATATAACAAAAGATACTGTAGATTTTAGACCAAACTTTGATGGGGAAGAACAAGAACCTTGTGTATTACCATCAAGATATCCAAACCTTTTAGTTAATGGATCATCAGGTATAGCGGTAGGAATGGCGACTAATATTCCACCACACAATTTAGGTGAAATTATAGACGGTACTATAATGCTTATAGACAATCCAGAAGCTTCAATACTAGAATTGATGACTGTAATAAAAGGACCTGATTTTCCAACTGGAGCTATTATAATGGGGAAGGCTGGAATTAGATCTGCTTATGAAACAGGAAGAGGAAAGATTTTAGTTAGAGCTAAGGCTGATATTGAAGAAGAAAATTCAAGACATAAAATAATAGTAACTGAAATACCATACCAAGTTAACAAAGCTAGGCTTATAGAAAATATAGCTGAATTAGTTAAAGATAAAAAATTAATTGGTATATCTGACTTAAGAGATGAATCAGATAGAGATGGTATGAGAATAGTAGTAGAACTTAAGAGAGATGCTAATCCTAATGTAGTATTAAATATGTTATATAAACATACTCAAATGCAAGATACATTTGGTGTAATAATGTTAGCATTAGTTAATAATGAACCAAAGGTATTAACACTTAAGGAAGTGCTTGAACATTATATTACTTTCCAAAAGGAAATTATAACAAGAAGAACAACTTTTGAATTAAATAAGGCTAAGGCTAGAGCTCATATATTAGAGGGGTTAAAAATAGCTCTTGATAATATAGACGAAGTAATTAGTATTATTAGGGGATCTAAGACTGGTGAAATAGCTAGAATTACATTGATAGAAAGATTTAATTTAAGCGATAAGCAAGCGGTAGCTATTTTAGAGATGAGATTAAGAAGACTTACTGGTTTAGAAAGAAATAAAATAGAAGACGAATATAATGAACTTATGAAATTAATAGATTATTTAAATTCTATACTTATGAGTGAAGAAAGATTATTATCTGTTATAAAAGAAGAGTTATTAGAAATAAGAGCTAAGTATAATGATGAAAGAAGATCTGTAATTGAAAAGAATATGAATGAAATTGATATTGAAGATTTAATACAAGAAGAAGAGGTAGTTGTTACCTTAACTAATTCGGGGTATATAAAGAGAATATCAGCAGATACTTATTCATCTCAAAAAAGAGGGGGAAGAGGAATACAAGCAATGACTACAAAAGAAGATGATTTTGTAGAACATGTTATTGTGACTTCAACTCACTCAGATGTATTATTCTTCACTAATAGAGGAAGGGTATATAAATTAAGAGCATATGAGATTCCTGATGCAGGAAGAACTGCTAAGGGAACTAATATAGTTAATTTAATATCTATAGAGCAAGATGAAAGAATAGAGACTGTATTAAGTGTCCAAGATAATGTAGAAGGTGGGTACTTATTTATGGGTACTAAACAAGGTATAGTTAAAAAGACACCTTTATCAGAATTTAAGAACTTAAGAAAAAATGGATTAATAGCTATAAACTTAAAAGATGGAGATGAACTTCTGAAAGTTAAGGTTACACGCGGAGATGCAGATATTATTATAGCTACTCAAGATGGTAATGCAATTAAATTTAATGAAAAAAATGTAAGACCAATGGGTAGAACAGCAGCTGGTGTTAGATCTATAAGATTAAGACAAGGTGATATCGCTGTATGCATGGACATAGCTGTAGAAGGTGAAGAATTATTAGCTATTAGTAAAAATGGCTATGGTAAGAGAACTCCTGTTACTGAATATAAGAGACAAAAAAGAGGTGGAGTAGGACTTATAACTTACAAAATATCTGATAAAACAGGTAAGTTAGTAGGGGCTACTGTATGTAAAGAAGATGATGAATTAATGATTATAAATACAAATGGTGTAGCTATAAGAATTAATATTTCAGATATATCAGTAACTAGTAGAGCAACTATGGGTGTAAAACTTATGAGAACTGGTGAAGAAGAGGAAGTAGTTGCTATAGCTAAAATTAGAAATATAGATAATGAAAGTCAAGAAGAACAATTAGTGTTAGAAGGAACTGATCTTGATGAAAGTATTATGGATGATGATGATGAGTTAATCATAGATGCAATAGTTGATGATACTTTAGAAGAGAATGATACTAGTTTAGATAGACTAATAGAACAAGTAGATAAAGAAGATTAAGATAAATTATTTAAAAGCCTTACTATTATCCGATAGGATAGTAGTAAGGCTTTTATTTTTATATTAGATAGGCTAAAGAAACAATTAGTCAGATATGCCAGCATACTATACAACAAATCTTGGATTATTATTTGAATAAGGCTGTATTTAATTAGCTTTAGATGTAATATTCAGTAGAATAGGCGTAGAAATTAGATATTGTTGCCTGGTGTATCAATAATAGTATTTAAGAGTAATATAGATAAATATAAAGTAA
>NZ_CP071376.1:1032500-1242500 GCF_017348895.1 Clostridium gasigenes | reverse complement strand
GAAAGTTAAACCGTAGAGGGTAATAGTCCCGTAAGTGAAACGAGGAAGCTAATAGTTCTGATCCAGAGTACCACGAGACACGTGAAACCTTGTGGGAAGCAGGGAGGACCACCTCCCAAGGCTAAATACTACCTGATGACCGATAGTGAAGAAGTACCGTGAGGGAAAGGTGAAAAGAACCCCGGGAGGGGAGTGAAATAGAACCTGAAACCATATGCCTACAACCGATCAAAGCCCCATACGAGGGTGATGATGTGCTTTTTGTAGAACGAGCCAACGAGTTACGGTATGTAGCAAGGTTAAGTACTTAAGGTACGGAGCCGAAGGGAAACCAAGTCTTAATAGGGCGACTAGTTGCATGCCGTAGACCCGAAACCGAGTGACCTATCCATGGCCAGGTTGAAGCGGGGGTAAAACCCCGTGGAGGACCGAACCACGTTGCTGTTGAAAAAGCATGGGATGAGCTGTGGATAGCGGAGAAATTCCAATCGAACTCGGAGATAGCTGGTTCTCCTCGAAATAGCTTTAGGGCTAGCGTCGGATATGAGTAATGGAGGTAGAGCACTGAATGGGCTAGGGGGCGTATCGCTTACTGAACCTTATCAAACTCCGAATGCCATATACTATTAGTCCGGCAGTCAGACTATGAATGATAAGATCCATGGTCGAAAGGGAAAAAGCCCAGATCGTCAGCTAAGGTCCCAAAGTGTAAGTTAAGTGGAAAAGGATGTGGGATTTCAAAGACAACTAGGATGTTGGCTCAGAAGCAGCCATTCATTGAAAGAGTGCGTAATAGCTCACTAGTCAAGAGATCCTGCGCCGAAAATGTCCGGGGCTCAAACTTACCACCGAAGCTACGGGCTTGTATTTAATACGAGCGGTAGAGGAGCGTCGTAATCGGGCTGAAGTCGTACCGTAAGGAGCGGTGGACTGATTACGAGTGAGAATGTTGGCATTAGTAGCGAGATGTAAGTGAGAATCTTACAGGTCGAAAACCTAAGGTTTCCTGGGGAAGGCTCGTCCGCCCAGGGTTAGTCGGGACCTAAGCCGAGGCCGAAAGGCGTAGGCGATGGACAATTGGTTGATATTCCAA
The DNA here is from genome assembly GCF_017348895.1 of Clostridium gasigenes. NCBI lineage: Bacteria > Bacillati > Bacillota > Clostridia > Eubacteriales > Clostridiaceae > Clostridium > Clostridium gasigenes. The sequence continues at coordinate 1,241,407 of NZ_CP071376.1, read as the reverse complement.
TACCACTACAATCGTTATTATCGATGGTGTGACGGAGAAGGATAGGATGTGCTAGCGAATGGAAATGCTAGTCTAAGCGTTTAGGGAGTTAAGGTAGGCAAATCCGCTTTAACAATTCTGAGGCGTAATGGGGAAGGCCTTTTAGGCTGAAGTATCTGATTCCATGCTTCCAAGAAAAGCATCTAGAAAGAGAAGTAGTGCCCGTACCGCAAACCGACACAGGTAGGTGAGGAGAGAATCCTAAGACCATCGGAAGAATTGCAGTTAAGGAACTAGGCAAATTAACCCCGTAACTTCGGGAGAAGGGGTGCCTGCGAGAGCAGGCCGCAGAGAATAGGCTCAAGCAACTGTTTAACAAAAACACAGGTCTCTGCTAAAGCGTAAGCTGATGTATAGGGGCTGACTCCTGCCCGGTGCTGGAAGGTTAAGGGGAATGCTTAGCGCAAGCGAAGGTGTGAACTTAAGCCCCAGTAAACGGCGGCCGTAACTATAACGGTCCTAAGGTAGCGAAATTCCTTGTCAGGTAAGTTCTGACCCGCACGAATGGAGTAATGACTTGAGCACTGTCTCAACTGCAAATCCGGCGAAGTTGTAGTGCGAGTGAAGATGCTCGCTACCCGCGATTGGACGGAAAGACCCCGTAGAGCTTTACTGTAGCTTAGCATTGAATTTCGGTATTGTCTGTACAGGATAGGTGGGAGACTGGGAAGCTAGGGCGTTAGCCTTGGTGGAGTCATCCTTGGGATACCACCCTGACAGTACTGAGGTTCTAACTGGACGCCATGAAACTGGTGACAGGACATTGTTAGGTGGGCAGTTTGACTGGGGCGGTCGCCTCCTAAAAAGTAACGGAGGCGCTCAAAGGTTCCCTCAGAACGGTCGGAAATCGTTCGAAGAGTGCAAAGGCAGAAGGGAGCCTGACTGCGACACCTACAAGTGGAGCAGGGACGAAAGTCGGACTTAGTGATCCGGTGGTACCTCGTGGGAGGGCCATCGCTCAACGGATAAAAGCTACCTCGGGGATAACAGGCTGATCTCCCCCAAGAGTCCACATCGACGGGGAGGTTTGGCACCTCGATGTCGGCTCGTCGCATCCTGGGGCTGTAGTAGGTCCCAAGGGTTGGGCTGTTCGCCCATTAAAGCGGCACGCGAGCTGGGTTCAGAACGTCGTGAGACAGTTCGGTCCCTATCCGTCGCGGGCGTAGGAAATTTGAGAGGAGCTGTCCTTAGTACGAGAGGACCGGGATGGACCGACCTATGGTGCACCAGTTGTTCCGCCAGGAGCATCGCTGGGTAGCTAAGTCGGGACGGGATAAACGCTGAAAGCATCTAAGCGTGAAGCCTCCCTCAAGATGAGATTTCCCATAGCATAAGCTAGTAAGACCCCTTGAAGAACACGAGGTTGATAGGTCAGAGGTGTAAGTATGGCAACATATTTAGCTGACTGATACTAATAGGTCGAGGGCTTGACCAATTTACAATAATTCATGTGCAATTTTCAGAGAACAAAACTCTGATAAAATTAAATATAAGAGACTAAATCTATGATTTAGGATCTAAACCATCTGGTGATGATGGCGTAGAGGAAACACTCCTTTCCATTCCGAACAGGAAAGTTAAGCTCTACAGCGCTAATGGTACTGCACGGGCAGCTGTGTGGGAGAGTAGGACGTCGCCAGGTTAATATTAATGGATCTTTAGCTCAGTTGGTTAGAGCAACCGGCTCATAACCGGTCGGTCTGGGGTTCGAGTCCCTGAAGGTCCACCATATGGGGGTATAGCTCAGTTGGGAGAGCACCTGCCTTGCACGCAGGGGGTCGCAGGTTCGACTCCTGTTACCTCCACCATAATAAAAAAAGCTACGAATTATTTCGTAGCTTTTTTGTTATATAAAATATAAGTATAACAATAATTGATAATGAAAATATATAGTGTTATTATTTAAATAGAATATAATGAAAAGGTGAAGAAAAATGAAATTTTATCGTATTAAACAGTTTATATGGGGAATAGAATCCTCTTTTAAAAAGATAGACTATAGTTATATAGAAACTTATTTAAATAACAATGAAATTATGATGTTTAATAAGCTTAAAAAGAGTGATAAACATCATTGCATAAGAGTCTGTAAAGATTCAGTAATGCTATTAAAAAATAATAATATTAAAATGGATGAATACAGAGTAGGAAAAATAGCTCTTTTGCATGATATAGGAAAAAGTAAATATCATATAAATTTAATAGAGAAGTCCTTAATAGTATTATTAGATAAGTTTACTAAAGGGAATTTAAAGAAGTATGATAATATAAAACAAATAAATATCTACTATAATCATCCTAAAATAGGATATGAGATGCTTAAAACACGTAATTATGATAAAGAATTGTTAGAGGTAGTTAGATATCATCATAATAAGAAGAAATTCAAAAAAAATAAAATAATAGATATAATCAGTATTTGTGATAATAAAAATTAGATATTATTAGGTAGGTGAATTAAAATATGAAGTCTATAGATAGAAGAGAATCAATTGTAAAATTGTTGAGGAAGAATAATAAGGCTATAAAAGGAATAGATTTAGCTAATAGATTTGGAGTTACTAGGCAAATAATAGTTAAAGATATAGCTATATTAAGGGCAAAAGGAAGTAATATAATAGCAACACCAGAAGGATATATATATAACATTGATATAAATAGAGTGAAATCTATTATAGCTGTAAATCATAGTATAGATAATATGATAGAAGAGCTACAAGTAGTTGTTAAGTATGGTGGTATAATAGAAAACGTTATTGTTGAACATCCTTTGTATGGTGAAATAATAGGTAATATGATGATAAAAAATTTAAATGACCTAAATAAATTTGAAGAATCATTTAAGAATATAGATGCTAAGCCTTTATCTGAATTAACTAATGGCATTCACTTACATACTATTTCAGCGGATACTGAAGAAGATATTGAGGCTATAAAGAAAGAATTAGAAGAAAAGGGATTTGCTTTATAATTTATTAGTAAACTAATAATAAAGATACTTAATTAATATAGGAGGGAGTATGGTTTATGGATTATGATGTTTTAATATTAGGTGGCGGTATAATTGGCTGTGCTGTAGCTTATGAATTATCTAAATATAATTTTAATATAGCGCTTATAGAGAAGGACTATGATATAGCAGATGATATATCATTTGTAAATACGTCTATTGTTTATGATGGATCAGAGACATCAGACAATATAATGGCTGGTCTTGAGTATATAGGCAACTCATTATTAGAAGAGACCTGTCAAAAATTCAAATTACCATTTAAGAAAATTGGTGCATTAAGGGTTGTAAATGATGATAATGGTGTAAAAAAACTTGAGGAAATGTATAATAGAGCTAAAGATAGAGGAATAGATGGTGTCTATTTAGTTGATGATAAAGATATATATGATATTGAACCAAATATAAACAATAATGTTAAGAAGGGTTTATATTCTGAAAATGTAGCTATTATAGCACCATATGATTTAGCTATTGCATATGCAGAGGTAGCTTCTGATAATGGAGTTAATTTTAGGCTAGAAGAAGAGGTTATAAGTATTCAAAATATAGCTAAAGGATTCATAGTGAATACAAGTAAAAATAAATTTAGATGTAAAGTTGTTATAAATACTACACCAAATGAAATATATATTAAGGAAAATGGCATAGTTGAAGAAAAGGAAACTTATGAAAATGAAGATGAATTTAAAAATATGAGTTATTTACTTGTAGATAATAATTATAATAATAAATTAAGTAAAATAGTTATAGAAACTTTTGATAAAAATACTTTTGTTTTAAGCTCTCCAACAATTACAGATGGATCTTTAATTGGTATAAAAAGTGTAAATAAAACAAGTTTAGATGATAATTTAGATTATGCTAATAACTTATTAAATGATTTAAAGAAAAGTAACATAAATAATTTATTTAGAGAAAGCTATGATAAGGATTCTATGCTAATTGATGATAGTGAAATAGATAAGGGATATATAAGAGTAACAGGAACTCATTATGGAAAAATAACAATTGCGCCTGCAATAGCTAAAATGTTATGCGATACCTTATCTAGTAATTTAAATTGTACATTAAAAAAGAATTTTATTGATAAAAGAAGAGAATTTTATAGGTTTAGAGAAATGAATAAGAAAGAAATCAATGAAATAATAGATCTTGATAATAGGTATGGAAAGATTATTTGTTCTTGCAATACTGTTTCCGAGGGAGAAATAGTTGATTGCATAAGAAGACCTTTAGGTGCGAGAACTGTAGAAGGTGTAAAGAGAAGAACAGCAGCTGGATTTGGGAGCTGTCAAGGATCTTATTGTAATGAAAAGATAATAAACATACTAGCTAGAGAATTAGATAAAAAGCCAACTGACATAGTAGATGATTCTAAGAATTCTAAGGTAATATCAGGGAGAATAAAAGAATTTAAAGATGTTTAATTTATATGCAATTTATAAAAAAGCTAAGTATAGATAATAGATATTGAGGAGGGGTATTTTTGAAAGAGAAGGATATATTCACTTCTGTTGTTAGAATAAAAGGTAGTAGTGAATATAAAGTGATTCCAGTTAAGAGTAGCAAAGAAGTGGATAAAAAATTATGGGTTGAATTATCTAAAGTTTTAAGTAGGATATATCCAAGTGTTCCAATTGAAGTAGGAAATATAATTTGTAAAAACATCTTAAATACAGGAATAGATATAATATGTACAAGAGACATACATAAAGAATAAAAATATAGCAAATAATATAAGAATAGAATAAGATAGTATCATTATCAGTGAATTATATTAATAAATTATGGTTAGAAATAGAGTATAATATTGAGTAGATATTAAAAAAACATGACTAAGTTAATGTATTATAAAAAAAAATGTAGTAAAATATTGACAAGGTACCTATAATTGTAATATATTAAGATTAGTAAAAATTAATATTAAACCTTTGATGAGAATAGTAATAGTATTTTTGTTTTGCAGAGAGTTGATGTTTAGTGAGAATCAATAGCAAAATAGTATGAATCCACCTCTGAGGGACTGCGATGAGCAGTACGGTTTCAACCGTTATATTTTATCGAGTGAATAGTATTTTAATACTATTAATTAGGGTGGCAACGCGGAGTCTTTCGTCCCTTGTATAGGGAAGATAGGCTCTTTTTTCGTTGGCAAAAATAAGTATTATTATAAGAAAGGAGATTTTAAAATGTTAGATTTAAAGAGAATTAGAACAAATCCAGAAGAAATAAAGAAGGCTTTATTAAATAGAGGAGAGGATTTCAAAGAGTCAACTATAGATGAAGTTATAGCTTTAGATGAGGAAAGAAGAAGTATATTAGTAGAAGTTGAAGTTTTAAAAAATAAAAGAAATAAAGTTTCATCTGAAATCCCAAATCTTAAAAAGGCTGGAGAAGATGTTACTTTAATAATGACTGAAATGAGAAATCTTGGAGATAAAATAAAAGAAGATGATTTAAAGGTATCAGAAATTAATGAGAAGATTGAATATATAATGTTAAGAATTCCAAATATCCCAAATCCATTAGTGCCAGAAGGTGATACTGATGAAGATAATATAGAAATAAAGAAATGGGGAGAACCTAAAAGTTTTAAGTTTGAAATAAAACCTCACTGGGATTTAGGAATAGATTTAAATATTCTTGATTTTGAAAGAGCTAGTAAAATTAGTGGATCAAGATTTACAATTTACAAAGGTAAGGGAGCAAGATTAGAAAGATCTTTAATTAATTATTTCTTAGATACCCATACTTGTGAAAATGGATATGAGGAAATATTACCTCCATATATGGCTAATAGAGAAAGTATGATAGGTACAGGTCAATTACCTAAGTTTGAAGATGATGCATTTAAGGTTGAGAATAATGGATATTTCTTAATACCAACAGCAGAAGTTCCTGTAACTAATATGTATAGAAATGAAACTTTAAAAGGTAGTGATCTTCCAATTAAACATGTAGCTTATTCAGCTTGTTTCAGAGCAGAAGTAGGATCAGCAGGTAGAGATACAAGAGGGTTAATAAGACAACATCAATTTAATAAGGTTGAGTTAGTTAAATTCTCTAAACCAGAAGATTCATACAAAGAATTAGATAAGTTAGTAGAAGATGCTGAATCAATATTACAAGGATTAGGATTACCTTATAGAATCGTTAGAATATGCAAAGGTGATTTAGGGTTTACAGCAGCCTTAAAATACGATATAGAAGTATGGATGCCAAGCTATAATAGATATGTTGAAATATCAAGTTGCTCAAATTTTGAAGATTTCCAATCAAGAAGAGCAAATATTAAATATAGAGAAAATCCAAATGATAAACCTCAATTTATTCATACTCTAAATGGCTCAGGCCTTGCAGTTGGTAGAACAGTTGCTGCTATTTTAGAGAATTATCAAAAAGAAGATGGAACTGTAGAAATTCCAGAAGCTTTAAGAGGGTATATGAATGCTACTGAAATAAAATAAATAATTTAAACAGGTAATTTAATATCATAACAGATGATATTAAATTACCTGTTTTATTTATTTGAAGATTTATTAAAAATATAATAAGTGAATAGTTTATATGTTATGATAAAATATCAAAAAAATTTAGTTTTCAAAGACAAAAAAGTAACATAAATATAATATTGAATTATATTTTAATATATGATAAATTATATTTGGGTGGTATTAGAGATTAACCACACCATTTTTATATTTGAATTAATTTAATTTGACAGCTCATATCTTCAGGAATGGGACTAAAAAGTATCACACTCTAATAATGGAGGTGATAAGTATAAAAATAGGTTTTATAGGTGCAGGTAAAGTAGGATTTTCTTTAGGAAAATATCTAAAGGTAAATAATATTACTGTAACTGGGTACTATAGTAGGAATGAAGACTCTTCAAAAAAAGCTTCAATTTTTACAGGTACAAAACAATTTTATAGTTTAAATGAAATAATAAATGAAAGTGATACTATTTTTATTACTACTCCTGATGGTGAAATAAAAAATGTATGGAATGAAATAAAAGAACTGTCTATTAGAAATAAGGTGATTTGCCATTGTAGTGGATCATTATCATCGGAAATATTTTCAAATATAAACCAATATGGTGCCTATGGATACTCTATCCATCCTATGTTTGCTATCTCAGACAAACATAATTCTTATAAATCATTAAATCAAGCTTTTATAACAATAGAAGGTCACTCTAAATATGCAAATGAAATTTCTAGGGTGATAACATTATTAGGAAATGGTGTATTAATTATAGATAAAAATAATAAGCCTTTATATCACGCTGCATCTGTTACCGTAAGTAATTTAGTTTTAGGACTTATTAATACTGGTGTTAAACAGTTGATACAGTGCGGTTTTAAAGAGGATATGGCTATTAAAGCACTTCAACCTTTAATTTCTTTTAATATACAAAATATAAAAGAAAAAGGAATAGTAAGTAGTTTAACAGGGCCTATTGAAAGAGGCGATCTAAAGACTATAGAAAGCCATTGTAATGTGTTAAATGAGGATGATGAGATTTTATATAAGCTATTATCTAAAAATGTTCTAGAGATAGCAAAGAGTAAAAATAAGGATAGAGATTATAAAAATATAGAAGAGTATTTAGGGGGACAATAATGAAAAACACAGTGGTAACTTTTAAAGAGGCAAAGGTAAAAAATGAGAAATTAACAATGTTAACAGCTTATGATTATTCAATGGCTAAGATAATAAATGGAGCAGGAATAAATGGAATATTAGTAGGTGATTCTTTAGGAATGGTATGTTTAGGATATGAGGATACATTGTCTGTTACAATGGAGGACATTATACATCATACTAAAGCTGTTTCTAGAGGTGCTAAAAATAGTTTGATTGTAGCTGATATGCCTTTTATGTCATATCAGACATCTATATATGATTCCGTGGTAAATGCAGGAAGGCTTATTAAAGAAGGTCGAGCACAAGTTGTTAAACTAGAGGGTGGAGTTGAAGTTTGTGATAAAATAGAAGCTATAGTTAAAGCGTCTATACCTGTTATGGCTCATATAGGATTAACACCACAATCGGTTAATGCATTTGGAGGATTTAAGGTACAAGGTAAAAGTGAAGAGGCAGCAAGAAAGTTAATAGAGGATGCTAAGGCTGTTGAAAAAGCAGGAGCTTTTGCAGTTGTATTAGAGTGTGTACCTGCTAAATTAGCGGATATAATTACTAAAGAGATAAATATACCTACCATTGGAATTGGTGCAGGTGTGAACTGTGATGGGCAAATTTTAGTGTATCAAGATATGCTCGGTATGTTTAATGATTTTACACCTAAATTTGTTAAGAAATATGCAAATGTAGGAGAAATTATGAATATGGCATTTAGGAAGTATATTGATGAAGTAAGAGATGGGGTTTTTCCAGAAGAAGCTCATACCTTTAAAATAAGTGATGAAGTATTAGAAAAATTATATTAGTAGTAAAGGGGTAGCTATGAGAGTTTTAAATAATATTAAAGAAGTTAGAGACCAAGTTAATAAGTGGAAGTATGAAGGCTTTACAGTAGGTTTTGTTCCTACAATGGGATATTTACATGAAGGTCATAAAAGCTTAATTGAGAGAGCTTTTAGTGAAAATGATAAAGTTGTGGTAAGTATATTTGTTAATCCAATGCAGTTTGGACCTAAAGAAGATCTAAGTAGTTATCCTAGGGATCTAGATGCTGATAGTATATTGTGTGGGAATGCAGGCGCTGATATAATATTTCATCCAGAAGACAAAGAAATGTATTTCGAGGATTTTTCTACTTATGTTGATATTAATGGATTAACTGAAGAGTTATGCGGAAAAAGTAGACCTATTCATTTTAGAGGAGTATGTACTGTAGTATCAAAATTATTTAATATAGTACCTGCAAATAGAGCGTATTTTGGAGAAAAAGATGCTCAGCAATTAGCAGTAATAAAAAGAATGGTTAGAGATTTAAATTTTGATATAGAAATAATAGGTTGTCCTATAATTAGAGAAGAGGATGGAGTTGCAAAGAGTTCTAGAAATACCTATTTATCAGAGCGTGAAAGAAAAGCTGCAACAATATTGAGTGAATCATTAGAAAAAGCTAAAGATATATTAAATATGGGTGAAAGAAATTGTGAAGTAATAAGAAAAGTAATAATAGATAATATAGCAAAAGAAAAATTAGCAAAAATAGATTATGTACAGGTTGTAGATGGATTATCTATGAAGGTAGTAGAAAAAGTAAACAAATCTATATTAATAGCTATAGCAGTTAATATAGGGAAGACTAGATTAATAGATAATTTTACATTCGAAGTTTAGTGGGGGTAAAAGATGAGAATAAGTATGCTAAAAGGAAAGATACACAGAGCTACAGTAGTTCAAGCAGAATTGGATTATGTTGGGAGTATAACTATAGATGAAGATTTATTAGAAGCATCAGGTATTTATGAGTATGAAAAGGTGAATATTGTAGATATAGATAATGGAAATAGATTTGAAACATATACAATAGCAGGAGAACGTGGATCTGGTTTAATATGCTTAAATGGAGCGGCAGCTAGATGTGTGCAGGTTGGTGATAAGATAATAATAATGAGTTATTGTGAACTTGAAATCAATGAAGTTAAAGATCATAAACCAAAGGTAGTTTTTGTTGATGAAAATAATAAGGTGAGTAGAATAACATCTTATGAAAAGCATGGAGAACTATCAAAATAATAGATTATAATAATGAGATATAGTCGAAATAGAATTATTTATGTTATAAAACTACCTGATTTATAAGGTTTAGCCTTGTATTAGGTAGTTTTTATAAAATTATTTAATATAAATGTTGACAGGAATTATAAAACTTGTTATACTAATAAAGTAGTCGAGGAAGAATGGTCGAGTTGGTTTAAGGCACCGGTCTTGAAAACCGACGTGCGTGAAAGCGTACCGTGGGTTCGAATCCCACTTCTTCCTCCATTTTTTTATGTCCAGATATATTATGGAGAAGTACTCAAGTGGCTAAAGAGGCGCCCCTGCTAAGGGCGTAGGTTGGGTAACTGGCGCCGGGGTTCAAATCCCCGCTTCTCCGCCAAAAAACATCTAACTTAGGTTAGATGTTTTTTTTGTGGTTTTATCAATTTATAAATGTATTTAATATTAAATGGTTGGAAAAAGAAAGTACACTATCTATTTAATATTTGACAACTAATAAGTGTTATGTAATTTAGGATGTTTAAACAATATGTGGATAAAAAAATAGTATGATTTAGAATATATTTTTAGATGAAATAAATTATTATAAAAATATATTGACATATTAAGCTAAAGTTGATAAAATATCAATTGTAGATTAAGGAAGAATGGTCGAGTTGGTTTAAGGCACCGGTCTTGAAAACCGACGTGCGTGAAAGCGTACCGTGGGTTCGAATCCCACTTCTTCCTCCATTTTTTTGTATCCAGATATATTATGGAGAAGTACTCAAGTGGCTAAAGAGGCGCCCCTGCTAAGGGCGTAGGTTGGGTAACTGGCGCCGGGGTTCAAATCCCCGCTTCTCCGCCAAAAAACATTTAACGAAAGTTAGATGTTTTTTTTGTTATAAAATACAAATCAAATTCGTTGTAAACATTTATATACAATGGTATACTAAAAATACATTTGAATAAAGTGAAAAAATTAAAATTATTTATCTGGAGGGGACAAAATGGAAAAGAAATATGTTGTTGGTGTAGATTTAGGGGGAACTAAAATTTATACTGCATTAGTTGACTTAGAAGGTAATGTAAAGAATGAAATAGTAATTAAAACTGAAGCGGATCAAGGAGAAGTAGCAGTTTTAAATAAGATTTTAAATACAATAGATACTGTTTTAAATAATGTTGATATAAATGAAGTTGCAGCTATAGGAATAGGTTCACCAGGTCCATTAGACGTAGAAAACGGATTAATAGTGTACACGCCTAATCTACCATTTAAGAACTTTAATATAGTGAAGCCAATAAAGGAAAAATATAATGTACCTACTTATTTAGATAATGATGCAAATGTAGCTACATTAGGAGAATTTATGTTTGGTGCAGGAAAAGGTACTGAAAATATGGTTTTCGTTACTGCTAGTACAGGAATTGGTGGCGGTGCTATAATTAATGGAAAACTATTTAGAGGAAGTACAGGAAATGCTTTAGAAATTGGACATATGACAGTTATGAAGGGTGGTCCAAGATGTGGTTGTGGTAATGATGGCTGTGGTGAAAGCTTAGGCTCAGGAACAGCTATAATGAGAAGAGCCAATGAAGCTGTAAACAGTAATGCTGTAACATCATTAAAAGACTATAGTGAGGTTACTGCAAAAGAAGTGTTTGCAGAAGCTGAAAAGGGAGATAGAGTGGCTAATGAAATATTAACTAATGCTTTATCTTATTTAGGAATTACAGTAGCGAACATTGCTAATACTTTTGATCCTGATATGATAGTAATAGGTGGCGGAGTAGTTAATGGTGGAGACATTGTTTTAGAAACAATAAAACAAGAAGTTGAAAATAGATGCTTGAGAAGTATATCAAGCCATTGCAGAATAGAAAAAGCTATGTTAGATGGAAAAGCAGGAATGCTTGGAGCAGCAGCATTAGCAATATTAGAAACTAAATAAGGGCTCTGAAAAAAAATAATAGGCTAGTAAATTGGTCTATTATTTTTTAGAAAGTGCTTAATAGAATAGAAAAAATAGGTGGCTAATACTTAAATAAGCCACCTATTTTTTTATATATAAATATTATAAACAAATTAGTAATTTATATTGAAAAAGAGTATTATTTAAATATATATATATTTAGCAATAGTTGAAAAATTATAATATATATATATAAATTTAAGAATTAAAGAAGGTGTAGATATGCTTTATGGGAAAAAGGTATATTTGAGAGAGATAGTAAAAGCAGATATTAATATATTATATGATTTATGTACATCTAAAAATGTAATGAGATATAACGGTGGTCAAGGGTTTGTACCTAGTAGACATTATATTATTGAAAGTTTTACACATTTCAATAATCCTAATAAAAAGGCATTAGCAATAATTAATAATGAAATAGAAGTAGTAGGTTATATATACTTTAAGCAGAATAGCCATACTATAGATGTTTATACCATAGGGATAACTATAGGTGAAAAATATTGGGGACAAGCATATGGTGAAGATGCTATAAAAGCGGTTATTAAATATTTATTTAATAAAAAAAATGCTCATAAAATCGAATTAGAAGTTGTAAGTCAAAATAGTAATGCTATTAATTGTTATAAGAAATGTGGATTTATACAAGAAGGTGTAAAACGTAGTAAATATTACTTAGAAGGTAAGTATATAGATACAATTATTATGGGATTATTAAAAATGGAATTTAAACCTTAAATAAGGGAATGATTTTAATATATAAGAAAAGTAATAAAGAGGAGGTTTAGTATGTCTATAAGGTTTGTTTTTGGAAGAGCAGGAAGTGGTAAAAGCCAATTTTGCTTAAACCAAATTAAGAAAAAGTTAGAAAATGATAAGAGTAATAAATTAATATTGCTAGTTCCAGAGCAGTATACTTTTCATACTGAAAAAAAATTATTAGAAGTTGTTGGAGAACGTGGTTTATTAAGAGCAGAAGTACTTAGCTTTAAGAGAATGGCTAGTAGAGTATTTAATGAATGCGGAGGGCGTACACTTACAAGAATGAATGATTCGGGTAAGAATATGCTTATTTATAAACTTCTTAAGGATAAAGGTGAGGAATTAGAGTATTTTAATAGAATGGCAAAACAACAGGGATTTACAGGAATAGTATCCAAAACTATAACTGAATTTAAAAAATATAATATTTCCTCGGAAATGCTGGAAATAAAGAATGGTGATATAGAAGATGAGGAATTAAAAAAGAAATTAAAGGATTTAACTTTAATATTTAATGAATTTAATGAGACTCTTCATAAGAAATATATAGATTCAGAGGATGAACTTATTATTTTAGCAGAAAAATTAATAAATTGTTCTATATACGAAAATGCTGAAATATGGATAGATGAATTTACCACATTTACTCCACAACAGTTAGAAGTAATAAAAAGACTTGCTAAAACTAGTAAGACAATTAATATAACTTTATGCTCGGATAATTTAAGTGAAGGTGTACAGGGGGATGAAACTGATATATTTGATGCTATAAAGAACACCGAGAATAAGGTTTTAAGAATGATGCAAGATAATAATATAGGGTATATGGAACCTATAGATTTAAATAAGGGACATTCATATAGATTTAAAGATAGTAAAGAATTGCAGCATATAGAAAGTCATTTCTTCACTTACCCATTTAGAGAGTATAAGGGTGAAAATAAGGATATAAGATTATATAAGGCGAATAATAGCTATGAGGAAGTAGAAAATGTAGCTAAGGACATATTAAGGTTGGTTAGAGATGAGGGTTATAGATATAAAGACATCGCTATAGTGTGCAGAGATGTAGACAGTTATGAAAAAATTACATCAGTAATATTTAATGAATATAATATTCCTTATTTTATAGATAAAAAAAGAGAAGTGTTAAGTAATCCATTAATTATACTTATAATTTCTACTCTGGAAATATTAATAAGTAATTGGTCATATGAAAGTGTGTTTAAGTATCTTAAAAGTGGACTTATAGGAATTAAGACTGAGTATATTGATATTTTGGAAAACCATGTATTAGCGAATGGAATAAAGGGTTATAAATGGACAGGAGAATTATTATATAAGAGTAAAGAGGAAACAACTGAAAAGGATATATTAATAGCTGAAATTATGGAAGAAGTTAGATTGCCTTTAATTGAGTTAAATAAGAAATTAAGTGGTAAGAAGACATTAAAACAATTAGCTACAGGTTTATATGAGTTTTTAGTTAGATTAAAAGTATTTGATACTATGGAAGTTTGGCTTGATGAATTTAATGAAATTGGGCTTCAAGATAAAATAAAAGAATATAACCAAGTTCCGGCTATAGTTATGGAAATATTAGATCAAGCAGTTGATGTAATGGGAGAAGAAATAGTTGATATCAAAACTTTCTCTAAAATACTAGTTTCTGGTTTTGAAGAGCAAGAAATAGGAGTTATTCCTATGGCTTTAGATCAGGTTAATATTGGTGATATAGCAAGAATTAAAGGTAGAGATGTTAAGGGATTATATATAGTTGGAGTGAATGATGGTGTATTACCTTCTGCAAATAAAGAAGAAGGTATAATATCAGATAGAGAAAGAAATCTTTTAAGAGAAATAGGTATTGAATTAGCTAGTGATACAAAGAGTAGAGCCTTCGAGGAACAGTTTATGGTTTATACCGCATTAACTATACCATCGGTTTATTTAATGGTTAGTTATCCTATGGCAGATTTTGAAGGTAAATCTTTAAGAGCATCTATTGTTATACCAAGACTTAAAAAGATATTACCTAACATGGAAGAAGAAAGTGAAATATACAATAAACAAAGTAAGACTTATAAGTTTAATAAAATTACAGCTCCAATTCCTACTTTTAATGAGCTTATAGGAGCTTTAAGAATGGAATTTGAAAAGGAAGAGGTTGAAGAGTATTGGGCGCAAACATTTAAGTGGTTTGAAAATAATGAAAATTTTAAAGAAAAGTCAAAGAGAATGTTTAAGGGATTAACATATACAAATTTAACAGAAAAGATGCCAAAATCAAAAATAAAGAAATTATATGCAACGGATAATGGAAAGTTAATGTTTGGGGTTTCTAGAATAGAAAAGTATGCACAATGCCCATTTGCATATTATATTCAGTATGGATTAAAAGCTAAAGACAGAAAGCTTTATGAATTTAATGCTCCGGATTTAGGATCGTTCATGCATGAAGTATTAGATTCTTTTACTAATAGAGTAAAAGATGAAAAAATAGCTTGGTCTGATTTAAATAAAGAAAGATGCAAAAGTATGGTTGGAGAGTTAATAGAAAAAAAATTATTAGAAGACTCTAATTCTATATTAAATAGTAATAAGAGATATATGTATTTCGCAGATAGATTTAAAAGAACAATAACAAAATCGGTAATGGTTATTGCAGAGCAAATGAAGCGTGGAGAATTTGAAGTATTTAAAAATGAATTTGCTTTTGGAAGCTTTAAAGATGAAGAACCTATAAAAATAGAATTACCATCAAAGGAAACAGTTTATTTAGTAGGAAGAATAGATAGGATAGATACATTAGATATGGATGGAAACACATATCTAAAAATAGTTGATTATAAATCGGGAGCTAAGAAATTTGATTTAAATGAGCTTTATTATGGGTTGCAAATTCAACTGTTAGTATATTTAGACGCTTTAATTAAAAATTCACAACATCTTTTAAATACTCAAGCAATTCCTGGCGCTATATTATATTTTAGAATTGATGATCCTATAATAAAATCTAAAAAAGAACTAGGAGAAGAAGAAGTCGAAAAGCAAGTTTTAGAAAAATTAAAAATGAATGGATTATTACTTAAGGATGCTAAATTAGTTAGAGCAATGGATAATGATATGGAAACTTATTCTTTAGTTATACCTGCAACTTTTAAAAAGGATGGAGATTTCTCAAGTAATAGTTCTGTTATTACAGAAGAACAATTTGATATATTAAGAAATTATGTTAATGAAAAAATGGTTGAGATATGCGAAGAGATGCTAAGTGGAGAGATAAAAATAGAACCGTGTAAATCACAAAAAACTACTTATTGCACTTATTGTGATTATTCATCAGTATGTCAGTTTGATACAGGAATTAAGGATAATAAATATAAAGTTATATTAAAGAAAGATAACGATACTTTATGGAGTGAAATGAAAGATAAAATTAAGAAGGTAGAGGAGGAATAATAATGGGGGATACTAAATGGACAAATGAGCAACTTCAAGCTATATCAACTAGAGGATGTAATCTATTAGTAGCAGCAGCTGCAGGTTCTGGAAAAACAGCAGTATTAGTTGAAAGAATAATAAGGATAATAAGTAATGAAGAAGCACCAGTTGATATTGATAGACTTTTAGTTGTTACATTTACAAGTGCGGCAGCCTCAGAAATGAGAGAAAGAATTGCAACTGCAATATCTAAGGCTTTAGAGAAATCCCCAAACTCTAAAACACTTCAAAGGCAGCTAACTCTTTTAAGTAGATCAAATATTACTACTATGCACTCATTTTGCTTAGACGTTATAAAAAATAATTTTCATACTATAGATTTGGACCCAAGTTTTAGAATATCTGATGAAACCGAAAATATATTGCTTAAGAGTGAAATAATAAATGAGGTTTTTGAAGATTACTATGAAGAGGATAATGAAGGTTTTAAGAAGCTAGTTGAGTCATATAGTGGTTCGCGTGATGATGAAAAATTAAAAGAAATTGTATTAAATTTATATAGATTTTCTATGAGTGGCCCTTGGCCAGAAAAATGGTTAAGTGATAAGGCTGAGGAGTTTAATATAGATACATTAGCTCAGTTAAATGCTACAGAGTGGATAAAGGTTTTAAAAGAAAGTTTAGAAGTTGAAATTCGTGGATATTTAAGTATGCTTAGAAAAGCCTTAAATATAATAAATGAAACTGATGGATTAGAACCATACTTAGAAGCTTTTAGTAGTGATATTGGATATTTAGAAAGAGTATATGCTTCATTAGATGGTGGAATAGAAGAACTTTTTGAAAGTCTTTCTACAGTAGAGTTCATAAAACTAAAAGTAGTTAGAAAAAACAAAGTTTCAGATGAAAATGCTCAAAGTATTGTAAAGAATATTAGAGATGGTGTGAAGAAAAAAATAGGGAAGCTAATAGAAGATAGTTTTTCTATGACTCCAGAGGAATCTCTTCAAGGTATTAAAAATGCATACCCTTATATGAGAATGCTTGGAGAAGTAACTTTGGAATTTGCAACAAGGTTTGCAGAGAAAAAGAAAGAAAAGAACATATTAGATTTTAATGATTTGGAGCATTTATGTCTGAAAATACTTATAAGTAAAGATGAAGATGGTAACATAAAACCATCAAAAGTAGCAGAAGGATTTAAGGAATACTTTGATGAAGTTTTAGTGGATGAATATCAAGATTCAAACAATGTGCAAGAAACAATTATAGAACTTGTATCTAGAAAAACTTCAGATAACCCTAATTTATTTATGGTTGGAGATGTTAAACAAAGTATATATAGATTTAGACAGGCAAAACCTGAACTGTTTATGCAAAAGTATAATGAGTATCCATTAGAAGAAGGCGGGTTAACAAGGAAGGTTCAATTATATAAAAATTTTAGAAGTAGAGATGAAGTAATTAGTGGAGTTAACTTTATATTTAAAAAAGTTATGTCCAATATAGTTGGGGAGTTAGAATATACAGATGAAGAAGCTCTAAACTTAGGAGCTAGTTATAAAGATGTTGAAGATAATGAAACACTATCAGCTGGTCCTATTGAGCTTCATATATTAGATAAATCGGGATTATATAATGATGATAGTAAGGGCGATTTTGAATCTGAAGGAGATAATGGTTCAGATGAAGAAGAAAACTTAGATGCAATGACTTTAGAAGCTAGAATTGTTGCTAAAAGAATTAATGAACTTTTTAATCCTAAGGATGGAAAGACATACAAAGTAATAGATAAGGGAACCGGAGAGTATAGGTCTCTAAAATATAAGGATATAGTTATTCTTTTAAGAGCGACTAAAGGTTGGTCAGAAGTTTTCTTAGATGAATTAGGATGTAGAGGGATACCTGTATATGCAGATACAGGAGCTGGATATTTTGAATCAATTGAGATTAGAACAATTATGGCTATTTTAAAGATTATAGACAATCCAATGCAAGATGTACCTGTAATTTCGGTTTTAAGATCACCTATTATGGGATTTTCAGCGGAAGAGTTAGCGGATATTAGACTTTTAAACAAGGAAGACTATTTCTATGAAATTATAAAGAAAATATATATAAATGAATATGAAGTTTCCGAAGAATTGAAGAAAAAATGCGATTATGTTATTGAAAGCTTAAATAAGTGGAGAAAGAAAGCTATCTATACTCCAATAGATGAATTTATTTGGTATTTATATATGGATACTGCTTATTATGGATATGTTGGAGCAATGCCAAACGGAAAGCTTAGACAAGCAAATTTAAAAATACTTTTTCAAAGAGCAAAACAATATGAGCAAACAAGCTTTAAAGGTCTATTTAATTTTATAAACTTTATAAATAAGCTAAGAAAATCTTCAGGAGATATGGGTAGTGCTAAAATATTAGGTGAAAATGAAGACGTAGTTAGAATTATGAGTATCCATAAAAGTAAGGGACTTGAATTTCCAGTAGTATTTACTTCTGGTGTTGGAAAACAGTTTAATCTTATGGATTTAAATAATTCAATTTTATATCATGATGAATTAGGGTTTGGGCCTGAATATGTAGATTTAGAAAAGAGAAATTCATATAGTACTTTGCCAAAGGAAGCTATAAAGAAAAGAATAAGACTTGAAACACTTTCAGAAGAAATGAGAATATTATATGTTGCCTTTACAAGAGCTAAGGAAAAGTTAATTATTACTGGGGCAACAAGAAATTTAGAAAAAACTTTAAGTTCATGGACTTCTTCAGCTGCATTAGATGATGAAATAATTTTACCTTCAGAAGTACTAAAAGGAAAAAGCTATTTAGATTGGATCGGTATGGCTTTATGTAAACATAGAGATGGGGATAAGTTAAGAGATTACGTTGGAGCACCATTAAATCTAGTTACAAATGATTTATCCACATGGGAAGTGTCTTTTTGGACCAAAAGTGATTTAATTGGGGATGAAAAAAACGAATCTGTGGACAATATTGAAGAAAAAAATCTGTTGATAAATAAAAAAATTGAAGTTGTGGATAAAGAAATAGAGAGACGGCTTGGGTATAACTATAAATATTCAGCCAGCGGAAAACTTCCAAGTAATATTTCTGTATCAGATTTAAAGAGAGCTGCTTATGAAGAAGAAGAAAAAGAGTTTCAAATTGTAAAAATATATGGTGACAAGGAAATAATAAAACCAAGATTTATGAGAGAAGAAAAGGGATTATCAGCAGCTGAAAGAGGAACTGTAATTCACTTTGTAATGCAGAAAATTGATTTTAATAAAATAAATACAGTAGATGAAATAAGAGAACAGTTAGAAGACCTAAAAAATGCTGATTTACTAACTGAAGAAGAAATAAAAGTTGTAAGACCTATAAAAATTCAATTGTTCTTTAAGAGCTCCCTTGGAAAAAGAATGTTATATGCGTATAATAATAACTATATGGTTCAGAGAGAATTACCTTTCTTTACAGAAGTATGTAGTACTGAAGTTGATAAGAGTTTACCAAAAGAAATTTATGAAAATGAAATGGTAAGACTTCAAGGGATAATAGATTGTTTCTTTGAAGAAGATGATGGAATAGTACTTTTAGATTATAAGACTGATTATGTAGAAGAAGGTAATGAAGAGGAAATGAAAGAACGATATAAATTACAAATGAGATATTATAAAGAAGCTATAGAAAAAATTACAGGTAAGAATGTTAAGGAAAGCTATTTATATTTATTTTATTTAGATAAAGAAATTAGTATGAAATAACGTTAAGGGGGATCAATTTTATGGCAAAGAATAATACTAAGAACAAAAGCA
Source organism: Clostridium gasigenes (assembly GCF_017348895.1). NCBI lineage: Bacteria > Bacillati > Bacillota > Clostridia > Eubacteriales > Clostridiaceae > Clostridium > Clostridium gasigenes. The sequence goes on along the minus strand of NZ_CP071376.1, from coordinate 1,221,662 downwards.
AAAATAATAAAAAGAATAAAGCTAAAAACAATAAAAAGGTAATAGATAATAAAGTAATAGATAAGAAAGAAATTACTGGATGGAAAGGAAAAGTATCGTTATTTATTTTAATATTAGAGGTTCTAGTTGAAGTTGGAATGCTAGGAATAATATTTGCTAGAGGGTCATTTAACATATCTCAAGGTAGTAAAATAATATGGATTATATATTTAATAATTCAAATAATTTTGGGATTCACTATATTAAGTAAGAAGAAAGATGATAGTAAAGGAACTTTCCATCTTCAAACTGTATTAGTGACAATAACTTATTTATTAGTGGCTTAAAAATAAATAGTAAAAAGGCTAAATCTAGGTTTTAATTAGATTTAGCCTTTTAGCTTAGTTTATTATTTTTTGAATATGTATTAAGTCATCTACAAATAATTAACTAGTTATTTTGGGTAGATGATTTAGATAATCCTTAGTTAATTGTAAAAGTGTAGATTTAGTATTTAAACTACTATTATCTAAAACTTTTTCTAATAAAAAATTAAGAAGTTCACCTATTAGTTTACTAGGTTTCAAATTAAGTTCAGACATTAAAAAAGTACCTGTTATATTTAAATCTTTAATAATAAGAGGTTCTTTATTAGCTAAAATAACTTGAGTTCTTTCATTCATAAAATCAACTTTCTTTAAGAATGGAACAGGGTCCCACAATGCATTTATATCGGCTCTTTGAAGATCATAAAGTAAACTTATGTTTTCAGAACCTACTTTATTAATAAGTCTTTTAATTTCACCATCTGTAGGCATATAAGAAACATTAAGCACAAGATGCTCATAGATAATAGAACAAACTCTATTAATAGTAATATTATCAAAAGCTAATTTAGTTAATATTGATTTTGTCATGATAGCACTTTCTATGCTGTGCTTTGGGAAATAACAATGGCCATTTTCTAAGAATGTCATTGTATTAATTTTACCAACATCATGAAATAAAGCTGATAATCGTAAAATTAAATTAGAATATGTGTTATCAATGACTTTAAGGGTGTGTTTAAATACATCTCTATTATGGTTATTACATTTAGGGGTATATTCAACTAGGTTATTAATATCAGGTAATATAATTTCTAGAATTCTTGTAGCCTTAAGAAGTTCTAATCCCTTAGTTGAATTTTTGGATATTAGAATTTTACATAATTCATCTCGTACACGCTCAGAACTTATATTTTCGACTAGTTTATAATTTCTTTTTATAGATTCATAGGTTTCAGATTCTATTATAAAATCCAACTGACAACTAAATCTTATGGCTCGTAGCATTCTAAGAGCATCTTCATTAAATCGTTTATCTGGATTACCAACACACTTTATTATTTTAGATTCAATGTCTTTTAAACCATTAAAGCAATCAATTAAACCATCATAGTGGTTATAAGCTAAAGCGTTAATAGTAAAATCTCTTCTAGATAAATCTTCTACTATATCGCTAACAAATGAAACGGAATCCGGGCGTCTATTGTCTTTATAATCGCCGTCAGTTCTAAAAGTTGTTACTTCATAGGGTTCTTTATTAATAAGTACAGTTACAGTACCGTGTTGTAAGCCTGTAGGAATAGTTTTTTCAAACAGATTAATAGTTTCATCTGGCAGAGCAGAAGTTGTTATATCATAGTCGTTAGGTATAGTTTGTAATATACTATCTCTAACACATCCACCTACCAAGAATGCTCGATGTTCATTTTTATAAAATTTGTCTATTATATTTTTAACGTCTTGCGGAATAAATAGTTCCATAAAAAATCCTCACTTGAAAAATTTAATTACAAATATTTTTAATTTATATATGTAAAACAATAATAACATAAATTAAAAATATATTTTAAAGAAATTAGTAAAAAAATCATGAAAAAATGTAAGAGGAATTTTAAATAATATTTATGAGTTGCGATATAAGTAATACTATTTTTAAAAGACTCCTAAATAATAAATATCTAATTAATTATTACTTTTGTTCCATCATCAATATTATCATAAATCCATTTTGAATCTTCTACTTTTAGCCTTACACATCCATGAGATGCAGCTGTACCTAAAGTTTCATCAACAATTTTAGTTTGTTTTTCGTCAAAAGGAACTGAATGGAAGAGATAGTCACCCATAAATCTAACCCAATATTTTCCGCCTTGCTGAAATTCATTTGAGAAAAACCAGGAGTCTCTACCGCTTACTGAAAAAATACCTTTTGGAGTTTCTTCTCCAGGTATACCTGTTGAAGATGAAAATGATTTATCCAATTTCCAATTGTTTAAGGAACCTTCATAAATATAAGTTGTTTGATCAGATAAGCTTAAATAAATGAAATAAGGTGTTTTACTTTCTATGTTCAAGTTATTTACGTTATTAATGTTTATAGTCTGCAATATAGCACTCGAAGCATAAGTAGAAGCATCATTAGGATAAGCTTGAATATGATCCGTATATTCATCTCTAAACATTTCAACAGAATTAATTTTATTTGATATATCTTTATCTTCAGAACTTAAAATAGAGGTATCGTATGAAGATAAAAATGCGATTGCATCAGTATAATATTTATTAGCTATGAGCTCTTCAGCTTCGGCTAATAGATGAGTTTTATAATTTTTTTTGCAATTTAGTATATAATCTTTAGCTTTATTAAAATCACTTGAGGAGCTTTTTGATATCTTATTAAAATAAGATATCGCAGTAGAGTAATCTTTATTTTCAAAAGCTTCTATACCGAGTGTTAAATTATCACTTTCAGTAATAGAAGAATTAGTATCATTATTATCTATATTAGTATTAGTATTAGTATTAGTATTATTACTATTAGGTTTTGAGGTTGGATTATACTTATAATTAGAATCTAAAGAAGCAAGTAGGCTATCTAAAGACGAATTTAAAATATCATATTTTTTTATTTCAGATAATATAGAAATTGCATCTGATTCGGGCATATCACCGGAAGCAATAGATTCAATAATCATACCTACAATACCTGTAAAATAAGAGTTTAAATCAGCTTTAAGTTGCTTCTTTTTTAAGATATTTGAATTGTTAGTAGTATCTATTATATTAAGAGCTTTATCAAAATCATATTTATTAAAAGTAGAATAGAATTCGTTCATATTATTGTTATATGTATAGCTTGAGTAAGTATTAACTCCAAACCCAAGTGTTATAAATATTATGCAAAGCAAGAAAAATCTAAATAAAGTAAAATTATTTTTTTGTTTATTATTTATAGTACTATTCATATAGACCTCCTTAAATAAAATGTATATATATAATTATTAACCCAAATTACAAAGTTTAATCTTAAAAAGTTAAATTAATAAAAATTACAAATGTTTATTAATAAATATAGGTATGATAAAATAGAGTGCAATATTAAAAATCAAGGATAAATATTAACATGGAGGTTGTAATGGAAGAAAAATTAAACTTTTTATCAAGATTGAAAATAAGTATATTTAAAGTTAAACAGTATTCATTATTTTTAAAAGAAGGCTTAAATAAATCTATGGTATATATACTTATGTTAAGTATAATAGTAGGCTTTATTTTAGGTGTATCGCAATTTAGTATGTTAACAACACTAGAAAAAAGTACTAAAGTATTATTAGAGCAAGAAGATTTTAAATTTGAAGTGAATGATGGAATATTAGATTTCAAAGACTCGCCTTATAAACAAGAGGAAGGGCCAAGTGTAGTAATTATAGATAGTAATAAAACATTGGCTGATTCAGAAAGCTTTAGAAGTATTACTATTCATAAAGATATGTCATCTGTATTTTTAAAAGATGGAATTGTAGCTAGACTTAATGGGACTGAATACAAAATTAAATATTCAGATACTCCATTATTAGATAATAATATTAATAATGAAGTAGCGATTAATGTTTTAAATAAGGCTAAGCCTATTAAATATGTAACAGTTATATGTATGATTCTAATAACTTATCTAGTAGCATTATTTAATGGATTATTAATATCATTAGCAGGAATAATGTCTAATAAAATGAATGGTTCAAAACTAAAATATAAAGAGATATTTATAATATCTTTATATTCATTAACATTACCAATGATAGTTAAATTAATAATGCCTATTGGAAGTTTAACAATTATAATATCCGGAATATATGTAGTAATGGTTATAAGTAATATAAGCAAAGAAGCATAAATGGGTTTATGAGATTATCTATAGGGGTAACTATAAACAATAAATAGGTATTTTTAAAAAAAATATTATAAAATACCTGTTTATAATTAAAGATTTAAGCTAAATTACAAAAAACATATTGTTTATAAAAATTAAATATGTTAAAATCAAATTATGGAATAATAAGTATTAAAAGGAATTGAAAGGATTTTGCGTTATGATAGAAGAAATTTTTAATAAAGATAATTATAGTGATTATTTAAATATGGGTAAATGCAGTAATGATCATAGATATGCCCAAAAAACATTTAGTTATAGTGAATTAAATAATACAATAGAAACTTTAAAAGAAAAGAATTTATCACAAGAAGAATTTTTACTAAATATAACTCATGATTTAAGAGCTCATCTAAGCATAATTCTAAGTGTTATGCAGTGTATTGATTGTGGAAATGCTAAGGTTGCAGATGAAAAGGCTAGAGAATACCTAAAGATGATAAAAAGAAATAGTTTGAAAATGCTTAAATTAATAAATAATTTGATAGATACAACTAAATTTCAAAATAATTATTATGAATTAAATAAAACTAATATAGATATAGTATCTATGATAGAAGGCACTATAAACTGTATAGATAAATATGCTATACAAAAAAACATACATTTAATATTTGATACAAATAAAGAAGACTGTATAATGGCTGTAGATCCAGAAGTTATAGATAGAATAATAATGAATTTAATTTCTAATGCTATTAAATTTTCATGCAAAGATAAAAATATATATATAAATTTACTTATTAATAGTGAAGAAGTTAAAATATCAGTTAAAGATGAAGGTCCAGGAATATCTGAGGATGATAAAGCGAAGATATTTAATAGGTTTTATCAAGTGACTAAACGAAAAGATAGTGAACAGGCTGGTTCGGGAATAGGATTAGATTTAGTAAATTACTTAACTAAAGCTCATGGTGGGTCGGTTATATTAAATAGTGAATGTGGTGTTGGATCAGAATTTATAGTTACATTACCAATTACCAAGACTAATGAAAAAGAAATAATTAGTCAAAGTCAAAGTAGTAAAATCGAAATGCTAGAGATAGAATTTTCTGATATATATTTATAAAATAACAATAGTTAGTACTGAATAATAACTCAGTACTTGATTTATGTATTTCTTTATGATAATATGAAAATTGTTGAAATATGCGGTGGTAGCTCAGTTGGATAGAGTAGCTGGCTACGAACTAGTTGGTCGGAGGTTCGAATCCTCTCCGCCGCACCATTTAAAGGCCTTACTTATAGTAATGTCTTTTTTTTATTACCTTTTTTAGCATTTATAAATATTAGATACTTTCAAAAAAATAATAAATTAAGTTAATAAGTTACTATTTTTTGAATTTACTTATTTTTAAGTAAAATATACATTTAAATTAAAAGTCTCGAAAGAGGCTTTTTTTTATGTTAATTAATAAAAATATAAAATTATGGGGAAATATAAATATAAATATAAATTTAAGGGAGGGATTTTTATAAAAGTCGATATTTTAATAAATCAATTAGATGAACATAATGAAGGAAACATATTAGCAACTAAAAAGTTTCAGGCAAAAGAAGTTATATTTTTAAGATCAACTGATGAAGATAAGGATATAAAGGCTATAAAGACTTATTATGAAAATTATATGTCTAATGTAATTTTTAGTGAAATTATAGTAAAAGAGGGTGATATAAAAGAGTTAACAAAACTGATTATAGATAATAAAGATAAAAATGTTTTGGTTAATTTAACTGGAGGTAAAAGAATTAATTCATTAATTCTTTTAGAATTATGTAATGAGAATTATGTTAAATCTATATATGTAGATATTAAGAGTAAGCATTTATATACTATGGATAATAAAATAGAAATATTAAAAGAACAATTTGGAGACTTAGAAATAGTAGATATAATAGAAGCTTCGGGAGGTTCTATTATAGAGGATTCTACAGATTTATGCCAAAAGAAAGATTTAATATATTTAACAAAACAAATATATAGTAATTTACCTTTGTGGCATAAATATAAACAAAAATTATACGATGCAAATATATTCTCTCATGAGTATAAAGATTCTAAAAAAATAGTTGTAAATATGGAAAACTTACAAAATGAAGAAAAAAATCTATTAAATAAAATTATGAAAAAGCTAATTGAAATGGGAGAAATAGATTGTTTGCATATTAACGATAGTAAAATAGAGGTGTTATTTTTAAATAATTATCTTAAAGCTTTCTTATTTAAAAGTGGAACATGGCTAGAGCTTGCAACAAATATTTTAGTTAAAGAAATACAAGAAGTAGATCAAGTTAAAAATGGAGTTATATTCTTATGGAATGATGATATTAAAGGTGTTAGAAATGAAGTTGATGTGGTTGCTGTAAAGGATTCTATACCAATATGTATATCATGCAAAGATAGTGATAAATATAATGAAAATGCTTTAAATGAGTTAAATGTTTATAGTGCTAAAATTGGAGGGAAAAAGGCATATAAGATTTTAGTATCAACTAAAGAACCAATTAAAGTTGCTGTAAAAGAGAGGGCAAAGGAAATGGGGATAAATATAGTTATATTTGATGGTAACGAAGAGGACTTTAAACGCAAAATAAAAGAAATTATTAAATGATTAGTAATACAACAAATACGTATTTTCAAAATTTGAAATTCTTATTAATTTAATTGATTTATAATAAGGATATAGAAATAAAGGATCTCTAAATAAATAACAAACCAAAGATTTTGGGATGCCTAAAAGTTCTTGTTATAAAATTTAATTAATAGGGGGATTTGAGATGGGAAAGAATGGTTTGAAAATAGTTACTATAGGTGGAGGATCAAGTTACACTCCGGAATTAGTTGAAGGGTTAATTAAAAGATATGATGAACTTCCAGTTAGTGAATACTGGTTAGTTGATATTGAAGATGGGAAAGAAAAATTAGAAATAGTAGGAGCACTTGCAAAAAGAATGGTTGAAAAAGCTGGAGTTCCAATGACTATACATTTAACATTAGATAGAAGAGAAGCTTTAAAGGATGCAGATTTCGTAACAACTCAATTAAGAGTTGGTTTATTACCAGCAAGAGGAAAGGATGAGAGCATTCCATTAAGTCATGGGTTCTTAGGTCAAGAAACTAATGGTGCTGGTGGTTTATTTAAAGCATTAAGAACAGTTCCGGTAATATTAGATATAGCTAAGGATATTCAAGAGTTATGCCCAGAAGCATGGTTAATAAACTTCACTAATCCAGCAGGAATAGTTACAGAAGCATTACTTAGATATAGCGATCATAAAAAAGTAATAGGTGTATGTAATGTTCCAATTGGTTTAGAGTACTCATTTGCTAAACTATTAGGAGTTGAAAATAATAGAGTAACAGTTGATTTCGCTGGTTTAAATCACATGGTTTATGCTGAAAGAATTTATTTAGATAGAGAAGATGTTACGGCAGAGGTTATTGAAAAAATGACATCAACAGATAGTGAAACTCAAACTATGGCAAATATTAAGGGGTTCGAGTGGGATGTTGCATTTATAAAAGCATCAGGATTAATTCCTTGTCCGTACCATAGATATTACTATAAAAAGAGAGATATGTTGGAATCAGAATTAGAGGAATTCAAAAAAGGTGAAACTCGTGCAGAAGTTGTAATGAAACTTGAAAAAAGTTTATTCGAACTTTACAAAGATGTTAACCTAAAAGTTAAGCCGGAAGAACTGTCAAAACGTGGTGGAGCACATTATTCAGATGTAGCCTGTAACGTAATTAACGGTATATATAATGATAAAAACACAATAATAGCTGTGAATACTAAGAACAACGGAAAGTTAAAGCAATTTGATGATAATTCAGCAGTTGAAATAAGTTGTTATATAGGAAAAGATGGACCGGTTCCAGTAGAAACTGTTACAGAACTCCCTATATTTGCACAAGGGTTAACGTCTCAAATAAAATCATTTGAAAGGCTAGCTGCAGAAGCTGCTTTCACTGGGAATTATAACACTGCATTATTAGCAATGATTACAAATCCTCTAGTTTCAGATGATATTAGAGGTCGAGAATTGTTAAATGAAATGTTAGTAGCACATAAAAAGTACCTACCTCAATTTAAAAATGTAATAGATCAAATAGAAAAGGTACAAAGAGCAGAATTTTAATTAAGGCATCTTCAAAATACCCCTACTGTAATTACAGTAGGGGTATTTTTAATTCATATAGAGGCTTCCGTAACGTACATAAATATATTCGATAAGATAAGTAAGCGCATATCTATGAGAATCGATATATACACTAGGCGCTTCTTTATTAGGTAAATATATTATATAATTACTACGCTTTTTATATTCAATATTTATACCTTCAAGGTTTTTATCTTCAGTAATTATTACTACAGTAGCTTTACTATTTTTAATATTATTCCAAAGTTTCTCGTGATATAAAGTAAATCTTCCTGTTGGAGAAATCAATATAGCTAGAGAATTCTCTTTTAATGATTCAGCAAGCTTTTCTTGTTCTTGAACATCAATTGCATGAGATATAAGTTTTCCAACCATAACAAGTTTACGTTGAAGTTCTTGAGCCATTAATTGAGAAAATTGAGTTCCAAATATGCTTACATTTGGAGTAGAAAAAATAAGGTCTATAACTAAATCAACTATTTTTAAATCAAGAGAATTTTTTAAATCTAAAATCTCCTTATCTATTTCTGATGACATGTTATTTAAGATATTCTCACGTGAAATATTTAAGTGCATACCTTTAGCTTGCATAGTGCCTACAGAGTAAAGATTTTTATTAATAAGAGCACTTTTTTTAAATTCTGATAGGCTAGAATAACCAATCTTACGACAAAACCTACTAATAGCAGCAGGGGACGTATAGCAAATATCTGCTAATTTATTTATATTCATATCTGAAATATGATTAATGTTATGAAGCATAGTAGTTGCAATTGTATAGTTAATATCTTCATTTTTGCTACTATTTAAGAATAATAGTAATCTATAAACTAAGTCCCCCAATATAAGGCCCCCTTTAGATAGTCATAAGGCGTTTTTAAGAAATTGGTTATATTATTTCGTCTCCATAAAGTAAGTTTAAAATTGCTTTCCTATGGTTTCACCCATAAAGACTTGAGTTTCAAATCCAAGACCAGATTGATCGAGAATATCTTCATCAATTTCAATGGTATTCTTTTTAAAGAACAATATCGTTGTTGAACCACCGAATTTAAAGTAACCTTTTTCATCACCCTTATTAACTCTTTCATTAGTAGTATAGCTTTGTTTTATAGTACCAACGCAAGTAGCGCCTACTTCTATATGAATAATGTCACTAAAATTATCAGATTTAAATAAGCTCCATTCACGTTTGTTTTGACAATATAATTTAGCAACTCTTTCTAGCGCTATTGGATTTACTGAGTAGTAATTTCCTTTTATAAAGTGATTTTCTAAAGGAACTCCAGAATCTACAAAATGGAATCTATGATAATCAGTAGGACAAAGTCTTAAAACTAAACAAACTCCACCTTCATATTCTTTTGCAATTTTATTATCACCAATTAATTCCGATAGGCTATAAGTAATTCCTTTAACTTGAACTAAGCTATCGGTTGATATATTAGTAAATGCAAAAAGTCGCCCATCTCCAGGGGAAGATAAAATATTTTTATTCATATCTATAGGTCTAGCATTTTTGTGTAAGGTTCTAATAAAGAAATCATTAAATGAGTTAAAATCATCAATGTTTTCATTAGATATATCCATATCAATATTAAAATTTTTAATAAAAGGACCTATTTTTTTCTTGCTTAAAGAAGTATCGCAATAGCTTCCATATATCTTTGAAAAAAACTTTTTCTTTATTAAAAGCTCTAACAAACCTTTTCCAATCGGAGAAGAATAAGACCAGTTTATATAATTTTCCCCAGCAACATTCTCAATTTCATAATTATTAGTTTTTCTATTATAAATTCTAATCATAATCATACCTCTTTTTTAATTAAGACATACTTAAAAATAATTTTTTAGATGCCTAATGATAACTTTCATAATATATATATTAACATAAATTATATGTAAAATTCTTTTTTAAATAATTTTACTTTGGTTTTTAAATATATAGTTGCTATATTTTCACATTGTTAAAATTATAAATTTAATTTACAATAAAATATGTATCTAAGTTAAGTGAAAATTGATAATTATTATTAAAAGATAATGATTTGAAAAAGGAAGTATGATAAACTTGGATAATTAAAGTTTATAAATTTTAATTATAAAAATAAGTGGTTAGAATTACTATAAGATACGTGATATATTTTGGAGGTATTTAATGAAAGATAATATTATAATTATTGATGGTAGAGAAATAGAAATTAATGAGGAAAAAAATATATTAAAATTAGCTAAAGAAAATGGAATAGATATTCCCGCACTATGTTTTTTGGAAGATTGTAATAACATAGGTCAATGTGGAGTATGTGTTGTTGAAATAGAAGGACAAGAGAGACTAGCAAGAGCTTGTTGCATTAAAGCTAAAGCTGGAATGGTAGTAAATACAAAAAGTGTTAGAGTCCAAGAAGAAGTTAAAAGTACTGTTTCATTATTATTGGATAAGCATGAATTTAAATGTGGTCCATGTAAAAGAAGAGAAAACTGTGAGTTTTTAAAATTAGTTATAAAAACTAAAGCAAGAGCATCTAAGCCATTTATAGTAGAAGATAAATCTAAATATGTAGATGACAGAAGTAAAGCAATAGTTTTAGATAGATCTAAATGCGTAACTTGTGGAAGATGTGTGGCAACATGTAGAACTAAAACAGGAACTCGCGCTATAACTTTCCAAAAGGTAGATGGAGAAAGAATAGTAGGACCAGAAGCTTTAAAATGCTTTGATGATACAAACTGTTTATTATGTGGCCAATGTGTATCTGCGTGTCCAGTTGATGCTTTATCAGAAAAATCACATACAGATAGAGTTAAAGAAGCGTTAGCAAATCAGGAAAAACATGTAATAGTTGCAATGGCACCATCAGTTAGAGCAGCAATGGGTGAACTATTTAAAATGGGATATGGAGTAGATGTAACTGGTAAATTATATACAGCATTAAGAAAACTTGGTTTTGATAAAATTTTCGATATAAACTTTGGTGCTGATATGACAATTATGGAAGAAGCTACTGAATTAGTTAAAAGAGTTAAAGAAAATGGACCATTTCCAATGTTTACATCCTGTTGTCCATCTTGGGTTAGACAGGTAGAAAACTATTATCCAGAGCTATTAGTTAATTTATCAAGCGCAAAATCACCTCAACAAATATTTGGAGCTGCGAGTAAAACATATTACCCAACTATTTCAGATATTGATCCAGCTAGAGTGTACACTGTAACTATAATGCCTTGCACAGCTAAAAAGTATGAAGCAGATAGAGAAGAAATGCAAAATAATGGATTGAGAAATATAGATGCAGTAATAACTACAAGAGAACTAGCTAAAATGATTAAGGATGCAAAAATTGATTTTGGAAACTTAGAAGATAGTGAGGTTGACCTAGCCATGGGTGAATACAGTGGAGCAGGAGCTATATTTGGTGCTACTGGTGGAGTTATGGAAGCAACACTTAGAAGCGCTAAGGATTTCTTAGAAGGGGAACATTTAGAAAATATAGAGTATGAAGAGGTAAGAGGTTTAAAGGGAATAAAAGAGGCGACAGTAGAAATTGCAGGACATAATTATAATGTTGCAGTTGTTAATGGTGCATCTAACTTATTTGAATTTATTAATAGTGGAATGATAAAAAACAAGCAATATCACTTAGTAGAAGTAATGGCTTGTCCTGGAGGCTGTGTAAATGGTGGGGGACAACCTCATGTAAGTGCAGATGAAAGAGAAAAAATAGATATAAGAACTGTAAGAGCATCTGTTTTATATAATCAAGATAAGAACTTATCAAAGAGAAAAGCTCATGATAATGTAGCTTTGAAGAAAATGTATGAAACATATATGGGAGAACCAGGACTAGGTAAAGCTCATGAATTACTACATATTAAGTATAATAAATAGTTGCAAAGAGGTATAGAAAATAAGAATACGGACTTATTTTTTTACAATACCTTATTAAAAGAAATACATTATTCAATAACATAAAATTAGGAGCTAAGAGATGTAGTATGAAATATTTAGAAAATGAAAGGAGACTATAATATGATAATTAAACAAACAAACAGAGCGAATAAAGATTTAATAAAGCAAATAAAAAAAGTTCAATCAGTTTGTAAAAAACATGACGAATTAGACGGGGATGTTTTTTTAGATAATAGCATTAATTTTAATTCTGATATGAATAATATATTTGTTTTTTATAAAGATAATAGGCTAGTTAGTTTTATCTCACTATTTGTACCTACGAGCAAAGAAGCAGAAGTATCAGCATACACATTACCTAAATATAGAAAAAAAGGTTGTTTTAAAGAATTACTTAATAAAGTAATCGCTGAAGTGAAAAAATACCAAGTAAAAGATTTATTATTTGTATGTGAACCTCAATCTGTAGATGGAATAGCCGTAGTTAAAAAGTTAGAAGCTGAATATGAATTTTCAGAATATCTTTTAGGATACAATTGTGAAAGTGATAACGCAAAAGTAGGATGTATTAGCAGGTTAGAATTAAATAAATGTAAAACAGAAGATTTAGATAAACTTATAGAACTAAATAAAAAGATATTTAATGAGGATTATCAGCAATCTAAAACCATGGTTGTTAAAACTTTTGAATCAGAAACAAGAGAGCAGTATGTAGCCTCATTAAATGGTGAATTAATAGGAGTTGTTTCTACAAATATTGATGATGGTGAATGCAGCATATTTGGACTTGGGATACTTGAAGAATGTAGAGGCGTTGGTAATGGAAAAGCTATGGTTAGAGGACTATTAAAACAATTAGAAGAAGACCATATTGAAGATATAATAATAGAAGTTGATAGTAAAAATGAAATAGCATATAACCTATATCTATCATGTGGATTTGAAGCTGAAATGACATTTGGTTATTATAGAAAAAGTATTTAGAATTGAATTCAGTAGATAAGATCAAACTAAAAAAGGAACCTATTAAAGAAAGGTGTGACATGCACATTCTCTTTAATAGGTTCTTTATTTATAACTTAATAATTAAATTATAAAGATAAGTATTCGTCATAGCTCATAACTTGATCTGCTATGCTACCATCAGCCTTAATATCAATAATTCTATTTGATATTGTTTGGATGAATTGGTAATCGTGAGATGCAAATAGTAAATTACTCTTATAATCTCTAAGACCATTATTTACTGCTGTAATTGATTCAAGGTCTAAATGGTTTGTAGGTTGATCTACTATTAATACATTCGCATTTGAAAGCATCATTCTAGATAACATACATCTAACCTTTTCTCCCCCTGATAATACATTAGCTTCTTTTAAAGCGTCTTCTCCGGAGAATAACATTCTACCTAAGAATCCTCTTATATAACTTTCTGATTTTTCTTCTGAGTATTGTCTAAGCCAATCAACAAGACTTAAGTTACAATTTTCGAAGAATTCATTGTTATCTAATGGGAAGTAAGATTTAACTATAGTTACACCCCATTTAATTTCTCCAGCATCAGGTTCCATTTCTCCTGCCATTATCTTAAATAAAGCTGAAATTGCAATTTCGTTATCTGCGATGAAAGCTATTTTATCATCCTTGTTAACTCTGAAGCTTACGTTATCTAAAACTTTAACACCGTCAATTGTTTTAGTTAAGCCTTCGACTGCTAATATTTCATTACCAACTTCTCTATCAGGTTTAAATCCAACAAATGGATATCTTCTAGTTGATGGTTGAATATCATCTAAAGTAATTTTTTCTAAAAGTTTTTTACGTGAAGTAGCTTGCTTAGATTTTGAAGCATTAGCACTAAATCTTGCAACGAAGTCTTGTAATTCTTTAATTTTTTCTTCTTTTTTCTTGTTTTGATCTTTTGACATAGCAAGTGCTAGTTGGCTTGATTCATACCAGAAGTCATAGTTACCAACGTATAATTTGATTTTTCCAAAGTCAACGTCAGCCATGTGAGTACATACTTCATTTAAGAAATGTCTATCATGGGATACAACTATTACAGTACCTTCAAAGTTACCTAAGAAGTCTTTTAACCAATTAACAGACTTAATGTCTAAATGATTAGTAGGCTCATCTAGTAGTAATATTCCTGGGTTACCAAATAAGGCTTGAGATAAAAGAACCTTAACCTTTTCTCCACCAGTAAGTTCTGAAACTTTTTTAGAATGTAAATCAGTTGCAATTCCAAGCCCTTGAAGTAATGATGAAGCTTCAGATTCAGCTTCCCATCCGTTCATATCAGCAAATTCACCCTCAAGTTCAGATGCCTTTATACCATCTTCATCTGAGAAGTCAGCTTTTGCATATAAAGCTTCTTTTTGTTCCATTATTTCAAATAATCTTTTATTTCCCATCATAACTGTTTGCAAAACTTCAAATTCATCATATTCAAAATGATTTTGCTTTAAAACAGACATTCTAACGTTAGGAGCAATTGATACCTCACCAGTATTGGGTTCAATTTGACCTGAAAGAATATTTAAAAATGTTGATTTACCAGCACCGTTAGCACCAATAACTCCATAACAATTTCCTGCTATAAACTTTAAGTTAACATCTTCGAAAAGTTTACGTCCGCCAAATCTTAAACTAACATTTGATACATTTATCACTAAAAAACGACCTCATTTCTAAATTTATTTATTACGTTATTATAACATAAAATTAATATCTTTTCATTGGAAGCGTCGAAAAAACAAGAAAATATAATTGACAATGTATAGAAGCAGTGATAGTATTTGTTAAAAGATAACATTTAGGAGAATTAAAATGAGTAATAAAATTGACTTTCAAGCAATAAAAGTTAATAACGCATATTATCTTAGCTATTATAGATAGGCTTTGTATTTATAAAAATAATTATAGATACGGGCCAAGTAACAAATTTGGTTTGTATCTATGATGGTTAAGAAATTTTGCTATACTCAAATTTTTAGCAATTTACCACATAGATAGTTCTATGAGGTTTTTATATTTTAAGGTCTTTTGATTTTAAACCGCATAGTATAAAACTATGCGGTTTTATTTATTTTAGGAATCTTCAAAAAAAAAGGAGAATGGTAGGATATGAAGAAAAGAGAAAATTTCACAAGTAGGACAGGATTTATTATATCTTGTATAGGAGCAGCAGTAGGACTTGGAAACATATGGATGTTTCCTTATAGGTTAGGGCAAAATGGAGGAGGCGCATTTTTAATACCATACTTCATTTTTGTACTTACGTTAGGATCAGCAGGATTAATAACAGAATTCGCATTTGGTAGATCAGCAGAAGGTGGAGCATTAACTGGAATTAAGAATGGGTTTAAAAATAAAGGATTAAAAGGTGGCGCATTAGTTGGAATTATTCCAGCAGTAGGACTCGCTGGAATATTTATATTTTATAACATAGTAGTAGGATGGATAATTAAATACTTAGCTTTAAGTGTAAGTGGAGATATTAATAAAATAGATATATCAACTTATTTTGATAGTTTTTCAGGTAGCTTTGAAACTATACTTTGGACTATGTTAGCTATAGGACTAGCGGTAATAATTGTATGTATGGGAATTTCTAAAGGTATAGAAAAAATTAATAAAATTATAATGCCATTACTTTTTGTAATATTTATATTGCTAGCAATTAGATCATTAACATTACCTGGAGCAATGGGGGGAGTTAAATATTTATTAACGCCTCAATGGGAATACTTATTTAAAGTAAACACTTGGGTAATGGCGCTTGGTCAAGCGTTTTTCACAGTATCACTAAATGGATGTGGAATGGTTGTTTACGGTAGTTATATTAAGAAGGATTTAGACATACCAAGAGCAGCTTTTAGCACTGCTATAATCGGAATTGGAGCATCGTTACTTGCAGCATTTGTTATAATGCCAGCGGTATTTGCTTTTGGATTAGATCCATCAGCAGGACCAGAATTATTATTTATAACAATTCCAATTATATTCAAGGCAATACCAGGTGGACAAATACTAATGATATTATTCTTTATAAGTTTATTATGTGCATCAATAAGCTCAACAATAAATATGTTAGAGGGCCCGGTAGAATCATTTATGGCACAAACAAAATTAAGCAGAAAAAAATCTACTATATTAATAGCAGTAGGATCATTTATATTTTCAATACCATTAAGTTTAAATATGAATTTATTTAACGGGGTCGCAGATTTTATTACAATTGTAGTGTCACCAGTAGCAGCATTGATTGTATTTATAGTATTTTACTACATGTATGATAAAAGAAAAGTACTAGAAGAAATAAATATGGGAGCAGAGAAAAATATGGGGGAGAAATTCTACTTATTTGCTAAATATGGATTTGTAGTTATAACAATTTTAGTTATAGTACTTGGAATAGTTTACGGTGGAATATAAAAAAAATATATTTTCAGATATGATTAAAGGGATGCAAACATTTGTTGCATCCCTTTATAATATTAAAAATTTTTATTTAGGATTCCATAATTACTAGGAGTGGCTAGCATAATTTCATCATCCTTTACTATAAATACATAGCCATCGGTTTCTTTAATAGGAAAAATATTGACATTATCACTTGATACTGATAATCTATATCGATAAGGGAAAGCAGAATTAGTAATCAAGTTTAGAGTGACTACAGAAAGTAAATTATAAAAAGTTAAACTAATAAAAGTGAGCAGCGGTAGGAACTAACTGCTTTCGATGAATGCTCAATTATATAAAAGGAGGAAATATGTATAATGAAAACTAAATTGATTTCTGTGTTATGTGCAGGAGTTCTTATAGCATTCGGACTAACTGGATGCACAACTACAAGAGCATCCAAGTCATCTGAAGATGCTTCAAAAACACGCATTATATCTACTAAATTGGGGGATGTAGAAGTTCCTGCAAATCCACAAAGGGTAGTGAGCTCATATGTTGAGGGTGACTTAGTTGCACTTGGGATAGTACCTGTTGCAGGTATAGCCCCGTATGAATTTAAAGGATCTGCTTTTTACGAAGAGGTGAAAGATGTTACGTTAATAGAATCACTGGAACCTGAAACCGTAATGGCTCAAAAACCTGATTTGATTGTTGTTATATCTGAAGATGATGTAGAAAAAATGTCAAAGATAGCACCTACAGTATTTGTTCCCTTTACAGAATTATCAATGGAGGAACGTATTACATTTTTGGGGCAGGTTGTAAATAAAGAAGAAGAAGCTAAAAAGCTTATTAAAGATTTTAATTATAAGCTTGCAGATGCTAAGAAAAAACTTGATAAAACTGGTATTTTAAATAAAAAGGTAAGTATTTTTGAGGGTGCTGATGAAAGTGGAAGTATTTATGTTTATGGTGATAAATGGGGTCGTGGAGGTGATTTAATTTATAATAAGTTAGGATTTAAGGCTCCAGATGTTATACAAAATGAAATCATTAATGGTGAACAGTATCGTGATATTTCACTGGAAGTTTTACCTGAATATTCTGGTGATTATATAATCTTTGCAAGTGATATCCCAAATAGCCTTAAAGGAAATAGTGTTTGGGGAAATATACCTGCGGTAAAAGAAAATCATATAATACCAATTGATGAAAAGTTGTTTTATTATATGGATATTTATTCAGCAAATGTTCAACTAGACTATTTTGTGGAAAAATTCTTATCGGTTTCTCAATCTAATTAATATTAGAAAGAATTATAAATGTGACAGAAATTGATTTTACAAAACAGTTGTGAAACAAAATCTATTTTTTATCTAGGAGGAAAAAAATGAAAAATAAATTAATAAAACGAATTTACTTATTGTGTGTGGGAATAATTATGGCATTTGGACTAATAGGCTGCACAAACACGGGTACTGCAAAGTCAGATGAGGATGTATCTGTTGAAAACTCGTCGAAAGACGTTTCAGAAAATCGTACAATATCTACAATACTGGGAGATGTAGAAGTTACTGCGAATCCACAAAGGGTTGTTGTACAGTATCTTATGGGAGATGTTATATCCCTTGGAGTTGAACCAGTTGGTATGTCTGAAGTATATGATGGTGCGGCATATCATGAGATAACTAAAGACATTAAAGATTTAGGACACTTTGCAAGTTGGGATCTTGAAGCGGTTATGCTTTTAAAGCCTGATTTGATTATCACTATAGATAAAGAACAGGTTGAAAAGCTTTCTAAGATTGCACCTACGGTTTATGTTCCATATGGAGATATTTCCACAGAAGAAAGAGTGAAACTGATTGGACAAGTATTAAACAAGGAAAAAGAAGCTAAGGAAGTTATTGAAAATTATTACTCCAATATTGAATCATCAAAAAAGAAATTACAAGAAGATGGATTTAAAGATTTAACAATCTCGGTATTAGAAGGTGATGAAAAAAGTATGGGAGTAAAGGGGAAAAAATTTGGTGCAGGAATGGTAGCATACGATGCTCTTTCTCTTAATGCACCAGAAAAAGTTCAAAAAAATATTATTGATAAGGATTCTTTCGCAGAAGAAATTTCCTTTGAAGTTCTCCCAGAGTATTGTGGCGATTTTATTATTCGTAATGTATATGAAGGTGTTGCGGATTTAACTAAAAATGAAATATGGAATTCGCTTCCCGCAATTAAAAATAATCGATTAATTGAAATGGAATTTGGGTTGAGCTATTATACAGATATTTATTCATCAAATGCCCAAGTGGATTATATTACAAATGCTTTGATTGAAGCTAACAGTAATAAGGGACTTTGAAAGGAGATACAATGAAGAGTATAAGTTCTATACAATCAAAAAAAAATGGGAGTCTCAACTTCACCATGTATATGATAGGCGGCGTAGTACTCCTTGTGATCGCAACTTTAGCATCAATTTCATTCGGAGCTGCACAAATGGATTTATCAGTGGCATGGGGCGCAATTTTTAGATTTGACTCTAGTCTCACAGAACATCAAATTATACAAACGCTACGATTTCCGCGTACTGTAGCAGATATGATTGTAGGGGCAAGTCTAGCAGTAACAGGTGCAATTATGCAGGGAACTACTCGAAATCCCCTTGCGGACTCTGGGTTGATGGGTATTAGCTCTGGAGCAACTTTTGCAATGGCATTATGTTTTGCTTTTTTACCAGGACATAATTATGGTCAAACTATGCTCTTTGCATGTCTTGGAGCCGCAATAGCAACTGGTTTAACGTATTTAATTTCATCTATGGGGAAAAGAGGTATGACACCCCAGCGACTTGTTTTGGCAGGGATGTCTATATCTATGCTTTTCGCAGCCTTAAGTTCTGCAGTTGCAATTAAGTATAACATCGGACAGGCGTTAACATATTGGACAGCAGGCGGTACAGCTAGTGCAAAATGGGGCGAACTACTTGCAATTAGCCCTTTGTTTTTAATAGGGACTGTGGCGGCAATTATTATCTCGCCTTCAGTCACTGTACTTAGCCTTGGAGATGAAGTTGCGGCAGGGCTTGGGCTTAATACAACGGGAGTCAAATTAGTTTCCACTCTCATTGTATTAGTACTTACTGGACTTTCCGTAGTAGTGGTTGGTCCTGTTGGTTTTGTTGGTCTTATAGTCCCTCATATAGTGCGTTATATGGTAGGTGTAGATTATCGATATATTATTCCTGCATCTGCATTGTATGGAGCTGGTTTTTTTGTTGTAGCGGACTTACTTGGTCGGCTAATTAACCGACCTTATGAAACACCTCTAGGCGTTATCTTTGCTATTGTAGGAGTGCCATACTTTCTTTATCTTTCGAGAAAGCAAAGGAGGGAATTTGAATGAAGAAGCAAAGGTATACCCTTGGGAAAGGAGTGTTTACGCTATCAATTCTTTTTATACTTATAGTGACTGTATCGATTTTTAGTATTAATTTTGGAAAAATGAATCTATCTCCGGAGGCAGTAGTAAATGTGCTTTTAGGTAGAGGTACTGAGGCACAGAACCTTATTGTATTTCAGTTTCGTATGCCTCGCATCGTGCTTTCTATACTTGTAGGTATGGGTATGGGGGTATCGGGATGTATTATGCAGAGCTTGTTAAAAAATGATATGGCAAGCCCTGGTACTCTTGGAATTAGTTCTGGATCTGGATTATTTATGCTAATTTTTGTAGCTGTGTTTTCGGTTAAGGGATATTCATCTAGATTTATGCTGCCTATAATGTCCTTTCTTGGAGGGATAAGTGCTGCTTTACTGATTTTTATATTATCATATCGGAAGGGTAAAAATATATCTCCAACGGGACTAATTCTGACAGGAGTTGCTATGAGTAGTGGATATGGAGCTCTATCACTACTGTTGACACTTAAGCTTGATAGAACACAGTTCGAGTTTGTTCAGAGGTGGCAAGCTGGAAGCTTGTGGGGTACTGATTGGAAATATATTGCGATATTGCTCCCTTGGATACTGATAATATTTTTATATGTTTTTTATAAATCACGAATGCTAAATATATTGAATTTAGGAAATGAGACTGCTACTGGATTAGGAGTTATGGTGAAAAAGGAGTTTTTAGGATTATCTCTAGCATCAGTGGCGTTGTCTTCTGGTAGCGTGGCACTGGGGGGAGATTTCTTCTTTGTAGGAATGATTAGTCCTCACTTAGGACGTAAACTAGTTGGCCCTGATCATAAGGTACTTATACCTGCTTCTGCACTAATTGGGTCACTAGTTGTACTAGCTGCAGATACAATAACTCGTACGGTAAGTTTAGGTGCGGATATTCCAACGGGTATTATTATCACCGTTTTGAGTACTCCATACTTTCTTTACCTACTGGCTAAATCGAATTAGGGAGGGGATAGAGATGAACAGTATTGTAACAAATAATTTAGATATATCTTACGATGAAGCATTGATTGTAAAGGCGTTAGATATGAATATTCCTCATGGGAAGATAACATCTATTATAGGTCCTAACGGATGTGGTAAGTCCACGGTGTTAAAGGCTGTGGGGCGAATCTTAAAACCCAAAAACGGCTTAATTTATTTGAATGGAGAAGATATTCATAATTTATCTACAAAAGCTATTGCTCAAGCAATGGCTGTGCTTCCTCAAACACCAACAGCTCCTAGTGGATTAACAGTGGAGGAACTGGTAGCTTATGGACGCTTTCCTCATCAAAAAAGATTTGGAAGGCTTACAGCGGAAGATAATAAAATTGTTAAATGGGCAATTGAGATAACAAAGCTTACGAAGCTTGAACATCGAGAAGTAGATACACTTTCGGGGGGACAGAGGCAGAGAGTATGGATAGCCATGGCTCTTGCACAGCAGACAGATTTGATCCTTCTGGATGAACCAACAACCTACCTTGATCTTTCACATCAATTAGAGGTATTGGAGCTTCTATATTGTTTAAACAAAAATCAAGGTTGTACAATTGTAATGGTTCTGCATGATTTAAATCTTGCGGCGCGTTTTTCCGATTATATGATTGCAATTAGAGATGGTGAAATAATAAAGGAAGGAACTCCAGAAGAGGTTATGACTGTTCCTGTGTTAAAGGAAGTATTCACTATAGATGCGCAAATTATTAATGAACCCATTACGAAACGGCCGGTGTGTATTACATATAACTTACTAAAATAAGGGAAGGAGGTTATCTTTTGAATGTTTGTCTAAGAGTTCTGAAAGGTGCAAAAAAATATTGGATTTATATCTTTGTCGGCATGATTTCTGTAATTATATCTACACTACTTCAACTTTATTCTCCTTGGGTAATTCGAGAGCTTACAGCTCTTGCTACCAACGGCGATTCAGAAATTGCGTCTAAATCACTTGGAATGGGACTAACATTGCTTGCAACATACGTTATGATGTGGGTTTGTTCTTTTACTAGAGGGTATTTCACTCACTATGCTGCATATCACTATGTTGCAGATTTGCGTACAGATTTGTATAACAAAATGCAACATCTTTCCATGGAATATTATAATGATAAGCAGACAGGTAATTTAGCTAGTCGCATAATGAACGATGTGGTTAATACTGAACTTTTAATTGCGCATGCTATACCTGATTTGATAGTTAATGCGTTAACTTTTCTAAGCGTTGCTATAATTCTTTTTTTAATTAATGTTAAATTGGCTTTTATCAGTATAATTGCCATTCCATTTTTGATGGCTGCTAATGTTGGATATTCTAAATACGTTCTTCCTCAATGGCGTCTGAATCAAGAGGCACTTGGAGACTTAAGTGGTGCCCTTCATGATAATCTTTCAGGAATGAAAGAGATACAGGTATTCAATCAACAGGATTATGAAACAAAAAAAATTGCGAAGCTTGCACGTAGACAAACTAATGCTTTTCTTAATGCTACAAAAATGGGTGAACTTTTTCATCCTTCTATTGTGTTTCTTAGCTCGATAGGTTCTGTAGCTGTTATTATTTACGGAGGATATCTTAACTCTATAGGGGAGGTTTCTATCGCAGATATAGTAGGATTTATTATGTATCTTACACTGTTTTATCAACCAATTACTAACTTGTCTACAGTTAACGAAAACCTAAACAATGCTATTGCTGGCTGTGAACGGGTATTCGAGGTTATAGATGAGGTTTCTAGTGTACAGGAAAAGTTGAACCCAATAGAATTAAATAATGTAAAAGGAACAGTGGAATTTTGCAACTTGACATTTCATTATAACCCTGTTTTACCAGTGCTTAGTGGACTCAATCTAAAAATCAAGCCAGGTCAGACGGTGGCGCTGGTAGGTACAACAGGAGTAGGAAAAACTACAATTGCTAGTTTGCTAAACCGTTTTTATGATCCTATAGAAGGTGAAATAAGAGTAGATGGCATCAATATTAGAGATGTATCTCTTAAAAGTCTACGTGAAAATGTAAGCATGGTGCTTCAAGATACTTTTCTATTCAACAGCACAGTATACGATAATATTGCTTACAGCTGTAAAAATGCATCACGTAAAGAGGTAATAGAAGCATCTAAAGCAGCCAATGCCCATGGATTTATAGAAACATTGGAGAATGGTTATGAAACCATTATTGGAGAACGTGGAGTTCGCCTATCTGGAGGACAGAAACAAAGGATTTCTATTGCACGAGCTTTACTACGAAACGCTCCTATTCTGATTTTGGATGAAGCAACATCTTCGTTGGATAGCAAAACAGAAATTGAAATTCAGAAATCTTTAGAATACTTGTTTAAAGGGCGTACAACACTGGTTATTGCTCATAGACTATCCACAATCTATTCAGCAGATAAGATTGTAGTTCTGGATGGAACCGGTATTGCCGAGCAGGGGACTCATGATGAACTTTTGAAAAAAGGCGGTTCTTATGCTGATTTGTATTCTATGCAAGATTCATAAGCATGGATAACTTGAAACTAATTAAAGGGATGCAAACATTTGTTGCATCCCTTTATAGTATTTAAAATTTAAATATTATATTTTAAATATGTTTATTTTATCAGTTAGAGATATAGATACATTATCCATATTTTCAGCTAATAAGGCTAATTCATCACTAGAAGCCATTAGTTCCTCAGAAGCTGCTGCGATTTCCTCAGCAGAAGCTGAAACCTCTTCAGAAACGGCTGAAACTCCATGAAGTTTATCGTTTATTATACTATTAGAGTTATTAGCGTTATCTAAAGAATTTTTAGTTTGGGTCATTAAAGGTGTAATATCATTAATTGAAGAAATTATGTTTTCAAAAGCTTGGAAAGTATTTGTTGTAATTTCTTCTTGGTTAGTTAATAGATCTCTAACACTTTTAGTAGTATCTATAACATCGGTAGTTTCTTTAGAAATAGATTTTATAAGGCTTAATATTTTCACGGAAGAACTTTTAGATTCTTCAGCAAGGTTTCTGACTTCATCAGCAACTACTGCAAAGCCTCGGCCTTGTTCTCCAGCTCTTGCAGCTTCTATAGCAGCATTAAGTGCAAGGAGATTTGTTTGTTCAGAAATTGAATTTATAACATCAGTAATACTTCCAATTTGAGAAACTGTACTAGAAAGATCTGAAATCTTTACAACCACTGTGTCAAAGGACTCAGCAAGTGTTGTAATAGAAGTTTTTAATAAATCTATAGAATCTTTACCTAGAATAGCTTTATTTTGAGACTCATTGGCCTTTGTAGTTACGTTTAAAAGATTAGACTCAACAGTTTTAATATCATTATTGAAGTCATCTAAAATTGACATTATATCCATAAGCTCTGAAGCTTGATCAGTAGTACCTTTTGCTACATCTTGAATAGCAGATGCAACCTCACTAGCTGAAGTAGACATTTGAAGAGCACTATTTTTCAAGTTTGAAGAATCTTCAGATACAATTAAGGAAGTATCTTTAACTCCTTTTATTGTGTTTCTTAAGCTTTCTAAAGTTGTATTAACATGTGAAGACATTAGAGCAATTTCATCATTACCTTTAATATCAAGTAAAACTGTGAAATCTCCTTTGGATACATGGTTCATAGCATTTGAAACATTTAATATAGGAGCAGCAATTCCTTTTGATATAATTAATGCAAGTAATAAAACTACTATAGTAACTAAGAAAATTATAATAAGCATAGTTTTCGTAATTGAATCACTAGTGGCTGTAAGTTCATCCATAGGTAGTGTAGATATGTATGTCCATCCAAGATTTGGATCAGTTTTATAAGACATCTCTTTAGTAACACCGTTATAAGTGTACTTGCTTAATCCGTTAAGATTTTTAAAAACTTCAGTAGATTCATCTATTTTAAGAAAATTTTGATTTAAGATTTCATCGTTATTAGGATGTGCTATCATAGTTCCATCATCTTGTACTATAAATACAGAACCATTAGTTCCTATTTTCACATCTTTAATATAAGAGTTTGATATGGAAGTTAAATTTATAGTAGATAATAAAGTTCCTTGTAATTCATTATTTTGTATTATAGGAACAGCTATAACACTAATAGGATTACCAGAACCTATACTTTTTTTCACTTTTGAAACTTGGATCTTTTTAGTTTCTTTTAAAGATTTATAATAATCCATAGTGGATAAGTCTTTACCAACTAAACTTTCAAGCGAGTCAAGAATAACAGTACCATTTTTATCTAAAACTAAAAGTGTTTCCAAGTCAGAAAAACGTTCAATATCAGACTTAAATCTAGTAGTTATTTTCTCTTTCTCCTCAGGAGAAGAGCCCTTGGCATTAATAGTATTAAGATATTTGGTAACATCATTTCTTAGCGAAATATCAGTACTTATATTTTTTAAGAGGTCAATGACATCACCTATACTATTACTAGTAGTTGTAGTAATGCTTTCTAATTGTTCAGTAGAATCCTCAAAAGTATTAGTTTTAACCATATAGTTACTTATAACTCCAAATAGTATTAATGGAAGTAATGCAAAAATAGTAAAAAGCGCAATGAATTTAGATTTTAATTTCAATTTTAATTCCTCCCTTTTAAGTTTTAATATTAAATTTATATACTAATATTATCGTATAAATAATTAAGCTACTTAATAGAGAAAGTAATATGTATTTTTTTACTATAAAAACAATTTAGAATATTGTAAATTTATGTTATTATTTATATATAAGAAATATGTTGAAATAAAATTAATGCGATTAAGGAGAAATTATGGATTGTTTAAGATGTAATACAGAAATTAAATTTTTAAAAGAATATAGATTTGATAGTCAAGATAGTAATAGAGGGTTATTTAAAGCTATTTTTGATATTGAAGAGCACTTAGTGTTTGATATTTATGTTTGCCCAAAATGTAAAAAAGCAGAATTTATATACAAGAATAATTTAAGTGGAATGGAGTCTATGATGGATATGTAAATATTAAAAACTACATATTCATATTCATATTCATATTCATATTCATATTCATATTCATTACAGTTATCTTTCAATAATGAAATGTTATAATAATATTATGGTAAAATCATTGATTGTTAGAGATCAATTTAAGAAAATAGGTATAAAAAAACAGAAGGAGTATGAATTATACACCTTCTGTTTTTGATTTATAAATGACTAGAATTATAAGAAATATGTGTAAACACATATAAAGTGACTTAAACTACCTAGAATAATGAATATATGAAAAATTTCGTGGAAGCCAAATGCCCCAAATTGAAGTTTCTTTGGTTTTAAACCATATAAAACACCACCAATTGTATAAAGCACACCACCAACTACTAGCCATATTACAGGAGCTGGGCTTAGTGCTAATGATAATGGTTTTATTACGAAAACTGCACTCCAACCCATCGCTATATACAAAGCTGTTTGAAGCCATCTTGGGCAGTCAAACCAACACATCTTAAATATTACACCTGCAATTGCAACACAGACCATTACTGTAAAGAATATATTTCCTGTTCGGTTACCAAGTCCTATTAGACAAAAAGGAGCATAAGAACCTGCAATAAGTATAAAAATCATAGAATGGTCTAATCTTCTAAAACCTTTAATAACTTTATCTGTGGAAATAACAGAGTGATAAGTGGCTGATACAGTATATAAAAGTATCATGCTAACACCAAATATAATAACGGATACTAAGCCTTTTGTAGAAACATCATTTGAAATTCCTTTGATTAACATTACAACAAGAGCAAAAACTGCAAGTATTGCACCAATCCAATGAGTTATACTATTTACTGGTTCTCTAAAAAATTTATTCAAAATTTACACCCCTTACGTCACCATGTAGTTATGGTAACTATGTTTTGTTATATACATATTATCTGCTAATGAATTCAGATAGTCAAAGTCTATATAAAGCAGTTTTAAGTAAAATATTGATGTTTTTAATAGTTTTACTTGAAATATCTAGCAGATACTATTATTATTAATATATAGGCGATAACAAATAGTTATCAAAACTACGTGGAGGCGATTATGTATAAAGAAGAATTAATAGCAAAATTTCAAGAATTAAAATTAGAAGAACAAATAACATTAGAAGATATACCAGAAATAGATTTATATATGGATCAGGTAATACAATTATTTGAAAGTAATTTAGGATCGGCCAAGAGAACAGAAGAAGACAAGGTGTTAACAAAGACAATGATTAATAATTATTCTAAAGCTAAGTTGTTAATGTCTGTAAATAATAAAAAGTATAGTAAAGAGCATCTTATATTAATGAGTATTATATATAACTTAAAGGGCTCACTTTCAATAAATGATATAAAAAGTTCAGTAAGCAAAATAGTTGAGAGTAATGAAAGTGAAGAAAAGTATAAATTAAGAGATGTATATGAATGTTACTTAGCTCAATATAAGGATGATTTAGTTGATGTTGAAATATCATTAAGTGAAAAAGCAGATGCAATTGAAGAAAAAATAAATGAAAAGGATGGGACAACAACAGATTTTGATAGAAACTTTTTACTTTTATGTTCAATGGTAAATATGAGCAATATGTATAGAAGAATTAGTGAAAAGCTTGTGGATGATTACTTTAGTAAATTAGTAGAGAAGCATAAGTAAAGGAAGGTGATTAAGATGAAGAATTCAGAAATGTTAAAAAAAGATTTAGATAGAATAGATGGCAAAAGTTATAGATTATATAAGGAATTAGAAGGCCAATATGATTTTGGAAACTATACTCTTAGTATAGATCATGTTCAAGGTGATCCTTTTGCATCTCCATCAAGAGTTAGGGTAATAGTGAATCAAAAGTTTGCAGGTTTTCCAAGTGAACTTTTTAATAATAAACATAAAAACATTGCAGTAGCAGATTACTTAATAAGACAATTTTATTCTAATATAAACAAATGTGGAGAAAAGGCCTTTGGGTCAGGTAAAAGTGGTTTAATATCTATAAGTAAATGTCCACAAGAAATATTAGAAAGAACTTCTGTTATTATAGATAATAGTAAAATAGAAGCAAGGTTTTATGTCGGGTTCCCAGCAAGAGGAAGAAGTGTTTTATCAAAGGAATTGGAAAAAATATTATACAATGTCATTCCAAGTATAGTAGATGAAACTTTAATACATAAAAATATAAATAAAGAAGAATTAATAAATAGAGTTAAGCTTGTAGAAGATCAAGAATTTATAAGACGTGAATTAAGTAGTAAGGGTTTAGTTTCATTTGTTGCCAATGGATCTATGTTACCAAGGGAAAGTGGAGTTTCTACAAAAGCATTAAAAGCTGGGAAGGTATTTTTATCACCACAAAATTTAGAAGTAGAATTTAATACACCTAGTAGGGGAATAATTAAAGGGATGGGTATTAAAAAAGGTATAACACTAATAGTTGGTGGTGGATACCATGGTAAATCAACATTGCTTAAAGCTTTAGAACTTGGTGTGTATAATCATATTGAAGGTGATGGAAGAGAATTTGTTATAACAGATGATTCAGCATTAAAAGTAAGAGCAGAAGATAGCAGATGTATAACTAAAACAGATATATCACTATTTATAAGTAATCTTCCAAATGGGAAAGATACTAGAGGGTTTTGCACAGAAAATGCAAGTGGAAGTACATCACAGGCTGCAAACATAGTTGAAGGCATAGAAAGTGGAGCTAAGTTATTCCTAATTGATGAAGATACTTCAGCTACTAATTTTATGATGAGAGATGACTTAATGCAAAAATTAGTATCTAAAGAAAAGGAGCCTATTACACCGTTTATTGAAATAGTTAAACCAATTTATGAGCAAATGGATATTTCAACTATAATAGTAGTAGGAAGCTCAGGAGATTTCTTTGATATAGCAGATTGTGTAATTCAAATGGATAACTATCAGACAAAAGATGTTACAAAAGAAGCGAAGGAATTAAGTAAAGGACATATTTTAGAAAGAATTAAAAATAGAAAATTAAAAATAGATATTAATTTTAATAGAGTAGTAAAAAGAGGATCTATAGAAGAGGGTCCAAAAGGAATTAAGATTAAAACTATAGGCGTAGATACAATAAGCATTAATAGAGAAGATATTAACTTAAGAGCAGTTGAACAAATAGTGGATATAGAGCAGCTTAATGCAATAGGATCAATGATGAAATGGGCAGAAAAAAATCTTATGGGTAAAGAATTAATACTTAAAGATATTAGCGATAAAATTATAGCTGAAGTTTGCAAAGGTGGATTGATGTCCTTAGATAATGTAAAAGGTGGAACAGGAAGTTTAGCAATGCCAAGAAAGCAAGAACTAATGGCTGCCTATAATAGATATAGAAAATTAAAGATATAATTGGGTTTGTTGAGTAATTATAAGATAATAAATATGAGAGGGGAAGCGAAATGAGTTTAACAAGAATTAAAGTGAGATATGCAGAAACAGATGCTATGGCAATAGTTCATCATGCTAATTATTATATATATTTTGAGGTTGCAAGAGAAGATTTAATTAAGGAGTTTGGAATTTCGTATAGAGAGATTGAAGAAAGTGGGCTTATGATGCCACTTGTAGAAACACAATGCAGATATATGGATGCTGCTAAATATGATGATGACTTAATTGTAGAAGCTTCCATTGATGAAATAACCTCTATAAAAGTTAAAATAAAATATATTGTAAGAAGAGAAGTAGATAATAAAATTTTAGCTAAGGGAAGTACTCTTCAAACATTTGTAGATAGTGAAACTTTTAAGATAATTAGCTTAGAGAAAACAAATATAGATGTATGGAATAAATTTACTGGGAAATAAAATAAAAAATATATGCATTTAAGTATGTGTTATAACAAATGAGGGAAAAAACAAAATGAAAAATAAAATATTAATTTTAATAAGATTATTTGTAGGATTCGTTTTTTGCGCAAGTTCAACAACAATAATGTTAAATTCGAATTTAGGACTATCACCATGGGATGTTTTTCATCAAGGAGTTTCAAACGTGGTAGGAGTCACTATAGGACAAGCAAGCATAATAGTTAGTATTGTTTTTGTTATTATAGGAATGATGCTTGGGCAAAAATTAGGATTAGGTACAATATTAAATATGATAATAGTTGGAAAACTTATAGATGTAATTATGGCTATGAATATTATACCAGTAGCTACAAATATTATAAGCGGTATTATTATGATGATAATTGGAATGCTAGTTATGGGATTTGGATGTTATTTATATATAGGATGCGGGCTAGGTTGTGGGCCAAGAGATGGTGTTATGATTGGGCTTAGTAAAAAAGTAAAGAAACCAATTAAATATGTTAGAACAAGTATAGAAGTAACAGTTTTAATACTTGGATATATATTAGGTGGAAATGTAGGTGTTGGTACACTAATAAGTGCAATAGCACTTGGTTATAGCATGCAATCAATGTTTAAATTATTTAAATTTGATGCAATAAAAGTTAATCATAAATCATTAATTGAGAGTATTAATTTTTAAAAGATAAAAGGGGGCATAAGTTTTAAAACTTATGCCCCCTTTAATGTTAGGTCGCTGAAAAAAATAATATGCAATTTGCTAGTATATTATTTTTTCAAGAACCTTAGAATAGTAAGTTTGCTATTAAGACTATAACCGGTAATGTTATAAGTGTTCTTTCTAAGAATATTATTAATAGCTGTTTTATGGATATAGGAATTTTTGATCCGAGTAAAACACCACCTACTTCTGACATGTATATTAGCTGAGCAACCGATGTACAGGCTACTATAAATTTAGTCATTTCACTTGTTATTGTGTTAGCAGCTAATACTGATGGTAATAGCATATCTGCAAAGCCTACTACTATTGTTTGGGAAGCTGCTACAGCTTCTGGAACTTGTAATAACATTAGTAGTGGTACAAATGGTAAGCCAAGTATTTTAAATATTGGAGTAAACTCTGCAATTACGAGTGCACTTGTTGCGAGAGCCATAACAACAGGGAGAACTCCAAGCCACATATCAATAACATTTGCGAAACCATCTTTAAAGAACTTAGATACACTTACATTAGTGGCAGCTTTATTTAAAGCTTTGTTATATCCCCATGATAATGAGGTGTAACCTTCAGGAATTTCCTCAGAATCTTTATTTGGCTGATTATTATAATAAGTATCAGGTATCTTTGAAAGTGGTGCAATTCTTGGAATAATTATTGCAGCTACAATTCCAGAAAATGTCACTGTTAAATAAAATGGTATAAACATATGAGACAAACCCACTTGGCTTACAACTATTAAACTAAAAGTAATTGATACCGCTGAGAATGTTGTACTAATTATTGATGCTTCTCGTCTTGAGTAGAATCCTTCCTCATATTGCTTGCTAGTTAACATAATACCTAAAGTTCCATCGCCAAGCCAAGATGTAATACAATCTATAGATGAACGTCCTGGAAGTTTAAATAAAGGTCTCATAATTTTTGTTAAAATAGCCCCGAAGAATTCTAATAATCCAAAGTTAAGTAATAGTGGCAAAAATAATCCTGCAAAGAAGAATATGGAGAAAAGTATATTTAAAAGACTATTTAATACAAATCCTCCAGTAGACTTACTTAATATAAATTCTGGTCCTATACCTGTTAAAACAAAAAGACAGAAAATAGCGCCAGATACTCTAGCTATAAACCATGTTGGTTTAAGGTTGAAAAGAGTATTTAAAAATTCGTTTTTTAGAATAAATTTTGGCTTAAAAATTACAGTGATTATACTGCCTAAGGCAGAGATGCAAATAGCGGAACTTATTATATAAGGTAAGCTCGGACCTAATAAATGTGCTAATTTGCCAGATAGTATAGCTATAGGAATTGTAATGTTTCCCTCAAATTTAATAGGAATCATAAATAATAAAACACCTATTATAGAAGGTATTATAAATTTTAGATTATTTTTAAATGAAGCTTGTATTTTTACAGCTTCTTTATCGTGCGTTTCTACAGAATAGTTCATTATGTGCTCCTTTTATACATTAAAATTAATATTTATACAATAATACTTATTTTAATACAAATAAAATAATAATCAAGAGTATATTTTGTATAATTTATTTTAAATTTAAGATAGAAAATTCAAATAATTTCTTAAGTAGCTATTTTAAAGGGATTTCTATAAAAATTCAAATAAATATAATTAAAAATTTAATTATAAAATTAGATTAAAAGGACAGACTAAGGATAAGCTATACAAAAGAGGTGGGCTATTATGGATAAAAAGAAGGTTATTCAATATTTATTAATTGCAAATTTAGCAGTTATATTAATAATGCTTATAGGTAAGTTTGAAGTTGTTTTGAGTTTTATAGATGTTATATTTAGTATTGTTGTTGTACCAATTATATTTGGAGTGTTTTTATTTTATATATTAAAACCGTTAAACACTTTATTTAGAAAGAAAAAGATGAAAAAAGGAAAAGCTGCAATGCTAACTATGATTATTTTTTTCTTTATAATGACTGGAGTTGTAAAATACTTTGGTGATTACTTTATAGAACAATTTATAATACTTAAGGATTTATTTTTAAGAATAGCTAAGGAAAGAGGAATAGTAGAGCAAATAAATAAAATGTTTAATTCGGATTTTAATAATGTAGATTATTATGGAAGGTTTGTAGGACACTTAGAAAAATATATAGGATTAATAATTGTAAGTGGAAGACAAATATTTAATAAAGGAATGCAGATGTTTTCTGATATATTATTAGTAATATTAATATTATTTTATCTTCTTAAGGATGGAGATAAGGTTGAAGATATTATTTTAAAATACACACCAAATAAATACAGAAATACAATGGATAAAACCTTAGGTCAAAGCAATAATGTTTTATCCTCATATATATTAGGTCAAGCAACTGTAGCTGTATCCCTAGCAATCATGGTTTACATTGGTTATAGGGTAATAGGAATGACTAGTCCTATATTTTTAGCATCTATTACCTTTATATTAGCTTTTATACCTTTTATAGGTTTTTTAATATCTATGATAATACCATTTGCTTTAGCTATAAGTATGGGAATGCCAATGGTTATTAAATTATCAGTATTATTTTTAGTAGCACAAACATTAAAAGGAAGACTTGTAGTTCCATTAATAATGGGGAGAGCTATGAAAATACATCCTATAACAGATATATTCTTAGTTGTTGGAGCTGCAACTTTAATAGGCCCAATAGGAGCATTTGTAGTTGTTCCAATATATGCTTTAATTAAAGTTTTTTATAGAAACTTTAAACCTTATATATCAAAATCAATTTCTAAAAAAACTAGTTAGGTAGCTGAAACAAAATAACAAGTCAAATATACTAGTATATTGGCTTGTTATTTTTTTGAGGATACATTATGTTATAATTAATAAACTTGAAAAAATAAAGGAACTTATAGAAAATAGTTAGAAAACAAATTATAATAAATATACTGAAAACAATATAGAGATTTATTGGGGAGTGTAGAAAATGGATTATAGAAATGAAATAAAAGATTTAAAAAGAATAGTAGTAAAAGTAGGAACTTCTACCCTAACATATGATAATGGGAATATTAATTTAACAAGAATAGAGAAACTAACAAGAATATTATCAGATATGATGAATTCTGGAAAAGAAGTTGTACTTGTTACTTCAGGGGCAATTGGTGTTGGCGTTAGTAAGTTAAAGCTTAAAAAGAAGCCTAGTAGCATAAGAGAAAAACAAGCTGTGGCAGCCGTAGGACAATGTGAACTTATGCATATATACAGTAAGTTCTTTGGGGAATACAGTCACACTGTTGGTCAAGTATTACTTACTAGAGATGTTGTTGAAGATGATCATATAAGAGAAAATGTATGTAATACCTTTGAAACATTATTAGAGAATGGAATTATACCAATAGTTAATGAAAATGATACTGTAGCAATTGATGAAATTGAGAATATAGTAAGGTTTGGAGATAATGATAATTTATCAGCTATAGTTTCAGGGCTGGTTAAGGCTGATTTATTAATTATATTATCTGATATAGATGGGTTTTATGATTCGGACCCAAGAAAAAATCCAAATTCAAAATTAATAAAACAAATAGATGAAATAACACCAGAATTTGAAAGTTGTGCAGGTGGTGCTGGTAGCACTTTAGGTACGGGCGGAATGGTTACAAAGTTAATAGCTGCAAAAATAGCTACATCTTTAGGCGTATATATGATATTAGCTAATGGAAAAGAACCTGAAATTTTATTGAACATTATAAATGGTGAAGAAGTAGGAACTTTATTTGTGAAAAATAAATAGTAAAGATAGGGGGCATTTCAAATGAGTGAATTAATTTTAAAAGGACAAAAGGCTAGAGAAGCTTCTTACGTATTGGCAAATGCATCAACAACTGAAAAAAATAATGCATTAGAAAAAATGGCAGAGGCATTAATAATAAATAAAGATGGAATATTAAAAGCTAATGATTTAGATTTAAAAGCATCTATGGAAAAAGGAACTTCAAAAGCTATGTTAGATAGATTAGCTTTAAGTGAAGAAAGAATAGAAGCTATGGCTGATGGGCTAAGACAAATAGTATCACTACCAGATCCAGTTGGAGAAGTTATATCAATGTGGAAAAGACCTAATGGGCTTCAAATTGGACAACAAAGAGTTTCAATGGGAACAATAGGGATTATATATGAGGCAAGACCTAATGTAACTTGTGATGCAGCTGGGTTATGTTTAAAAACAGGAAACACTGTAATTTTAAGAGGTGGAAGCGAAGCTATAAATTCAAACACTGCAATAGTTAAGGTTTTGTCTAAAGCAGTAGAAGAAGCGGGACTTCCTAAGGACTGCATACAATTAGTTGAAAACACAAGTAGAGAAGTAGCATTAGAGATGATGAAGTTAAATGATTATATAGATGTTTTAATTCCAAGAGGTGGAGCTGGGCTTATTCAAACTGTAGTTAAAAATGCAACAGTTCCTGTAATTGAAACTGGAATAGGTAACTGTCATATTTATGTTGATGAAGAATGTGATTTTGAAATGGCTAAAAATATAGTAGTAAATGCTAAAACTTCAAGACCTGGAGTATGTAATGCAGCTGAAAAATTATTGGTAAGTGAAAAAGTTGCAGAAGAATTTTTACCAATAGTAATAAGAGCTTTAAGAGAAAAAGATGTTGAAATTAGAGGCGATGAAAAAGTTAAAGCTATTATTTCAGATGTAGTAGACGCAACGACAGAAGATTGGGGAAAAGAATATTTAGATTATATAATGGCAGTTAAAATAGTTGAAAATGTTGATGAAGCTATTAGTCATATAAATAAGTATGGATCAGGGCATTCAGAAGCCATAGTTACAAAAAGCTATGAAAACTCACAAAGATTTATGCAAAGAACAAATGCAGCAGCAGTTTATGTAAATGCATCAACAAGATTTACAGATGGATGCGAATTTGGATTTGGAGCAGAAATAGGAATAAGCACACAAAAGCTACATGCTAGAGGCCCAATGGGACTTAAAGAACTTACAACTATTAAATATATTATTTATGGAAATGGGCAAATAAGATAAATTACAGATTTTAAAGAAAATAATAAATGGTAAAATTTATTAAATAGATTGCAAAAAAAGGGTATTTCGTGTCTACATACACGAAATACCCTTTTTTATATTATAAAGATTTATGTTTAACTCTTTATTTTGCATATTTAAAAAAATAAAAAACTAATTGCCTAAAAAAATTGAATTTTTAGGCAATTAATCATAGAATCCTTCTTTACAGATTATAGGAAGAAAATATCTCACCTCCGCGTGGTTTGGCAACGTTTAAAATACTTTATATTACATTTATTGTATTTATAGGTTTCTTTTGGATAAAAAAGTGGTAATATGCTATTTATACCACATTAAAAACCTCTTATTCGCTATAACATATTTGTTATAAAATGAAGAACTAAGTTATTAATCCTAGGATTAGTTGATAGGATAATTGATTAGTAACTAGAACAACTACTGAGTAAGAAGTTAACAATGAAATTAGGGAAACACTTTTTATAATAAGTACCACCGAAGTGGCGAACAAGGAGAAAACGAATAGCCCTAGGTTAATTCTTCATTAAAAACTAAATGCAAAATTAATTATACAAGGAGGAAAACTATGACTAAAGATGTATTAGTATCACCACAAACAGAAGGTTTAAAAGTAATAACAAATGTTGAAGGTACCAAATTTAATAAATCTAACAATGATGGTTTATATTTAGGAGTGTTTGAAGCTGTTGAAATTGCTATTTCAAAAGCAATATATGCACAAAAGGTGTTAACTATTTCCTATAAAAAAGAAGATAGAGAACGGCTTATAAGTAGTATAAGAAAGGCTACATTGGAAAATAAAGAGATACTGGCAAAAATGATTTTAGAAGAAACAAAAATGGGACGATATGAAGATAAAATATTAAAACATGAATTGGTAGCTAAATATACTCCAGGTACAGAAGATTTAACTACTACAGCTTGGTCTGGAGACCAAGGGCTTACAGTAGTAGAAATGTCTCCTTATGGTGTCATAGGTGCAATAACACCCTCCACAAATCCAACGGAAACTGTTATATGCAATAGTATAGGAATGATAGCTGCCGGAAATTCTGTCGTGTTTAATGGACATCCAGGGGCAAAAAAATGTGTTGCTTTTGCTGTAGATATGATAAATAGAGCCATCATCTCATCTGGGGGTCCAGAAAATTTAGTAACTACTGTAGAAAATCCAACTATGGAATCCTTAGATGTAATTATGAAACACCCATATATAAAACTTTTATGTGGGACTGGAGGACCAGGATTAATAAAAACACTTTTAAATTCAGGTAAAAAGGCTATAGGGGCAGGTGCAGGAAACCCTCCTGTTATAGTAGATGATACTGCAGATATAAAGAAAGCTGCAAAAAGCATAATAGAAGGTTGTTCTTTTGATAATAATTTACCTTGTATTGCAGAAAAAGAAGTATTTGTTTTTGAAGATGTAGCAACTGATTTAATAAATAATATGATTCAAAATAATTCTGTACTTCTAAACAAAGAGCAAGTATCAAGATTATTAGAATTAATACTACTAGAGAAAGATGTGAAAAGTTATAATTGCAACAAAAAGCTAGAATATACTATAGATAAAAAATGGGTAGGAAAAGATGCAAAATTATTTTTAGATCAAATAGATGTAGAATACCCTACTAATGTCAAATGTATAATATGTGAGGTAGATAGAAATCATCCTTTTGTAATGACAGAGCTTATGATGCCAATACTTTCAATTGTAAGGGTTAAGGATATTGATGAAGCTATAGAGTGTGCAAAAATAGCAGAACAAAACAAAAAACACAGTGCATATATATATTCAAAAAATATCGATAACTTAAATAGATTTGAAAAAGAAATAGATACAACTATTTTTGTAAAGAATGCTAAATCCTTTGCTGGAGTAGGTTTTGGTGCAGAAGGATTTACAACTTTCACTATTGCGGGACCTACTGGTGAAGGGATAACCTCTGCAAGAGATTTTACAAGACAAAGAAGATGTGTGCTTGCAAACTAATTTTTTAATTAAGTCAGTGCATTTACGTGCATTGATTTAGTCTACCTACATTACATTTAAAATATTTTACACTATTAGAAAGGAGATATTACTGTGAATAAGATAGTTAAACTGGAAGATTTAAAATCTATTTTTAAAGATGGAATGACAATTATGATTGGTGGTTTTTTAGACTGTGGAACACCGGACACTATAATTGATATGTTGGTTGATTTAAATATAAAGGATTTAACCATAATTGCAAATGATACAGGTTTCCCAGATAAAGGCATAGGGAAATTGGTTGTGAATGGTCAAGTAAAGAAAGTGATTGCCTCACATATTGGAACCAATCCTGAGACTGGAAGAAGGATGAATACTGGCGAAATGGAAGTAGAGCTTTCTCCACAAGGAACATTAATTGAAAGAATCCGTGCAGCTGGATCAGGTCTAGGTGGCGTATTAACACCAACTGGACTAGGAACCCTTGTAGAAAATGGGAAAAGAAAAATTACAATTAGTAACAAGGAGTATTTATTGGAACTTCCATTAAAGGCTGATGTCTCACTTGTAAAAGGCAGTATAGTAGATGAAATTGGGAATACCTGTTATAAAGCAACTACAAAAAATTTTAATCCTTATATTGCAATGGCTGCAAAAATAGTAATAATGGAAGCAGAAGATTTAGTAAAATGTGAACAATTAAGAACCGAAGATATAATGACTCCAGGTGTACTTGTAGATTATATTGTAAAGGAGGCAATTTAATTGATTACAGATAGTAAGTTAGCAAAAGAAATTATTGCTAAAAGAGTTGCAAAGGAATTAAAAGATGGGCAGCTCGTAAATCTTGGAATAGGACTTCCAACTTTGGTGGCAAGTTATGTGCCAAAGGAAATACAGATTACTTTTCAATCAGAAAATGGTATGGTTGGCATGGGTCCAAAAGCAAAAATAGGGCAAGAAAATACAGATTTAACTAATGCAGCTGGACAGTGTGTAACAGTACTACCAGAGGGTTCATTCTTTGATAGTTCTATGTCTTTTGCACTAATTAGAGGTGGACATGTTGATGTAACTGTGCTTGGAGCTTTAGAGGTAGATGAAGAAGGAAATTTAGCCAATTGGATTGTTCCAGGCAAAATGGTGCCTGGAATGGGCGGCGCTATGGATTTAGTAATAGGTGCAAAGGTAGTAATTGTAGCGATGCAACACACTGGAAAAGGAAAACTTAAAATTCTTAAAAAGTGTAGACTTCCACTCACTGCAAAATCTCAAGTAAATTTAATTGTTACAGAACTTTGTGTAATTGAAGTAACTGCTAAGGGGCTACTCTTAAAAGAAATTTATAAAGATACAACCATTGATGAAATTAAATCTGTAACAGAAGCAAATTTAATTATTCCAGATGATATAAAGATTATGGATGTATAAAAATTTACCTTTTAAAATATAGTATTTGTAAAAAAATGTAATGATAATAATAAATAAGAAGAGAGAGTGAATATTTTATGATAGAAAGTGAAATATATAAACAAATTACAACACCACTTACTGCTCCAGCATTTCCTAAAGGTCCATATAAATTCCATAATAGGGAGTACTTGAACATAATATACCGTACTGACTTTGAGGCACTTCGAAAAATAGTACCAGAACCATTAGAATTAGATGAAGATGAGCCCTTAGTTAGATTTGAAATAATGGCTATGCCAGATGTGACTGGATTGGGATCCTACACTGAATGTGGTCAGGTAATTCCAGTAAAGTATAATGGGATTAAAGGTGATTATCTACATATGATGTACTTAGATAATCATCCAGCTATAGCTGTTGGAAGAGAGGTTAGTGCCTATCCTAAAAAACTCGGTACTCCAAAGCTATTTGTTGACTCAGATACTTTAGTTGGTACATTAAACTATGGCTCTTTACCAGTTGCTACTGCTACAATGGGATATAAACATGAACCTCTAGATATTAAGGAAGCCTATAATCAAATTTCTCGTCCTAGCTTTATGCTGAAAATTGTACAAGGATATGATGGAAAACCAAGAATTTGTGAGCTTATATGTACACAAAATAAGGATATTATAATACATGGGGCATGGACCAGTTGTGCACGTCTGCAATTATTTAGTCATGCGTTAGCTCCTTTGGCTGATTTACCAGTCTTAGAAGTTGTATCTGCATCACATATTCTTACAGATTTAACTCTTGCACCAGCTCATGTTGTGTACGATTATCTTGCAAAGAATTAGAGATAACTAATTAAATGCAAGAGGTCTTGCTTTAAAAGAATTTAGAAAAAATTATTCAGGGAAGCGATGTTGAGAAAAAAGAAAATATACAAATAGTAAAATTCGTTAAATAGATTGCAAAAAGGTGGTATTTCGTGTCCACATACACGAAATACCACCTTTTTTTGTGATTGTTTAGAGATACTAAACAGTTAACTACTATTTTATAGTAGATCACACTCTATAAATGGCTTAAAACTGTTGATTTTTAACTATTCGCTAAAAGAACAATTTAGTGAAATAAACATATCAACATCTACCGTTTACCCCATAAGGATACTAGCTAAATAATATTAATTAAAACCTCTTATCTATGAAATATAAATATAAATTTGTACAAAAATAAATAAAAATAAATGTAGATAGTATATAATCTATTTATTAAGATATAATGTAAATATTTTATATTGGAAGGGACATACTTGATGAGCTAATTTTAAAGAAAGGAAGTCAACATTTGTTTAGAAAGGGGCGTTAAAGATATGAATGAAAGTATTATATATAATATTTTATCTTCATCTATGTTAATAGCTAGTATTATAATTATAATACTAGCTATTAAACCTATAAAAATAACTAAATTAAATAAAGGTAAGTATCATATGAAAGATAAACAGGGATATCTAAAATACAATCAAAAAGTGTTTTTTATCTTCGGGATAATATGTAGCATTATATCTATACTTGCCTTATTTAGAGTTGTTGATATTGCTATTTGTGTTATGGGAATGAGCATAGCTGGTTCCATAGCTGGTTCTCTAAATTCTAAATCCATAAAGAAATATACCGAAAAAAGTTAATTATAATTCATAGAAAACATTATTGATATTGGTTGATGGTTAAAAAAATAAATATATATACCATTACAATCGAGAGTGTGAAAGTTTTTATGTAAATAGTTTTCTAAGACAATTTATTTTAAAGGCATGTGACTATAAGATGAATCTATATCATGCTTTAAATATAAGACTCATTTAGATTATTTAACGAAATTTATGATAATTTAGCAATTAATAATTTGCAATACAAAATCAAAGGAGTGTATATATGGATACTGTATGCAATTGCAATCAACAAACATCAATTATAGTTCAGTTAATACCTACTTTAGTAGCTGGTGGAATAACGATTCTTGTGGCATTCTTATCGTTACGTTATCAATTTAATACTAAAATACAACAAATAAAAGATCAAAAAATACAAGAAAATGATGAAAATAAAAATACTGTTATTAAAATTGCAGTGTACTATCTTAAAGAAGAGTTGATTCATAATTATAAAACTATTGAGCATGAAGTTGGAGATACTATACTAGAATCAAAGAGAAAGTATGAGGTTAATAGCAGTTTATCATTGCCTTATATTTTAAAATATGATCTTTATAAGGAATTAAAATGGAATTTAATGAAATATTCAGATGAAAAAAAATTAAAAGATATTATTGATATATATACTACGCTTAATTTATTTAATCATCCAAATGGACAAACAAGTACAATTTCATCAATTTACGCATTGTCTGAGAATGATTATAAAGAACTTACTGAATTGAAAGGTAAAATGGATTTGGTAATTAAAGAATTAGATAAAAATAATTAGGATGTATATATACTTTCAAAATAAAGAGTTATTATATTCGCTAAAGTTTAGTTTAACGTAATTAGAAAGCCAATCATCTTTTAGAATAATATAATAGTAATCAAATCCCTATTAATAAATTTTATTAATAGGGATCTTTAATGTTGTTAGTGTTTTATAAACTTGACTTGAATAAACTGATAAAGATGTTTAAACACGTTGAGTGTTGATGATTTGAAAATATAGATTTATTCCAATATAAATCTAATAATTTACCATTGCTATAATTGAAATCACAAGTCACTAAAGTTAATATATTATATTTAAGTTTCAAGAATAGATTTTACTTCTTCAACAATTTCATCTATAGAAAGCATTGCTGTATTTAATGCATTCCTACCAGCTAAAGTTGAACTTTTACTTAGGACTTCATTCTTAGTAACTTTATGCCATATAGGCAATAAAATGGAGCTTCCATTTAGAGCTTCTTTTTGGAATAAACCATCTACCTCATAGTTTGTCCAGTACTTATCAAGAAAAGTACTAGAAATAACAACTATTCCAAATCGAGAATGAGCTAGTCCATTGTCAATACTTTGACGTATACTTGCCCCCCATTTAATTGATGTTTCATCATACCAAACTTTTATATTTTCATTAATCAATGCTTCAGCAAGAGGTCTGACAAAATCTTCTTTATCTTCCCATGCATGAGATATGAAAACATCGTAGTCTTTATTTTCTATGGCTGCAAATTGAGTACTTGTAATAGCTTGATTGGCTTCTGCTTTAATATTTTCCAACATATTAAGGTGTCTTCTTTCTATTTCTTGCTCTCTCTTTAACTGGGCTTGTTGTCTTTTTTTCTCCTCATATCCCTGTTCTTTTATTAATTGAGATTCTTTTTTTACTAATTCAGCTTCCTTTGAGATAATCTTCTTATTAAGAGTAGATTGATTTTTTTGGCTTTTAATCATATCGTCAGTTGCACGCTGAATTTCTCTAGTTTTACTTGATATAGTAGATAGTGAAGTGGTTTTACTTATTTGTACTTCAGCCTTACTCTTCTTTATTAATGCATTTGATTCTTTAGTTTTTTCATCTGCATTTTTTTTTCTTTCGGACATAATTTCATTTTTTATTCTTGCAATCTGACTTTGTAATGTAGTTATTGTAGACATAGATGAATATCCTCCTTAGTTATTAAAATAATAGATAAAACTATTATACTTTACGTTTATTAATAGTTATATAGGCCTACCTATCATATATCTGAAAAAAGGCACCACCTATACTTTAAAGCAAGTAAATTCAATAGTTAAAGTATATTATAAAATTAAGAATATATAGGACTTTTTTTATATTAGTATCTTATTAAGTGAATATCTATAATTTAATATAGATTCGAGATTTAAATTACTTACAGAGGTGTCACTAGTTAATGGTACTTCTTTAAGTCTTGATTTTACTAGCTAAGTTTGAATAGTGTCAATATTTTAATTATGGCATCAAAAAAAAGAATATACCAATTAAAGTCGGTATATTCTTTGGTATTACTTATGTTAAATAAACTTTGGTGCTTTTTTCAGAAATAGGATAGGTAGCCCTTATCTACTTCTTCATTTCCTTATTATTTATCTTTTCTATTTTCACAGTATTTCTCTTTTTCTTTATATCTTTAAAATCTATTATTTTTGCACTTAATTCTTTATTTTGGAATCCATATTCTTTAATGTTTTCTACTGTTTTACTTTCAATATTATTACTCATTGAATACATTAAATTTTTACTATATGTTTTCTCAATTTTCTCATACCCTTTCAATTCCTCTTTTTTTACTAACTC
Organism: Clostridium gasigenes; assembly: GCF_017348895.1. Classification (NCBI taxonomy): domain Bacteria; kingdom Bacillati; phylum Bacillota; class Clostridia; order Eubacteriales; family Clostridiaceae; genus Clostridium; species Clostridium gasigenes. Next base: position 1,178,203 of record NZ_CP071376.1, on the reverse strand, counting down.
ATTTAAAAGTACTTCTATTTCATCATCTAATTTTTCGCACGCTTCAACTTTGCTCATTAAAGCTTCATCTTCATGTTCTTCATGAACAAACCTAATCGATTCTTCGACAGCAGAATATTTAATATCTTCTATCTCATCATTACCTTTTATCTTTTCAGTTATTATATTAGCAAATAAAATAAGTAATGGAGTAGCAAATGCTATACCAACAAAAAGGTTAACGTACGTCGGACTATTGTGAGAAATTTCTTTTATATCTAAAAATCTTTCATCTCTTGAATCTTTCATAATAAATGAACTACTTAATATCTCAACTACCCGCTTGTCCACATTATAAATACCTACTATCGGTCTTTCTAATCTTGTAAAACATTTCTCAAACTCATTAAAATATTTTTCTTTAATATCAATATATTCCTCATTATCATCTAATTTATTATTTTCTATACAAGTTTTAAAAGTATTAATTTGTATTTCATGAGAATTTCGTTCTTTTACTAATTTCACATACTTATTTTCAATATCTTTTATATCTGTATTCATTCTCTCTTTTATATCTTTACTTGTTTCTTTCTTAAATTTAACTAATTTAATTATATCTTCGAAGCTACTATTTTTTTGAATTGCAACAACCTGAAACTTAGCTTTATCAATTCTTGACTCACCTTTTGAATATAAATAATTATTTAAATCCCTAAATATTGAAAATTTCAAACTCATAGTATTCATATCTTCATTCGGAATTAAACTTATTGGATTTCCAAAATGGAAAAAATGTTTAAAATCCTCTATATCATTTAGATTAAGCCTATTTGATCTATTCAAAAAAACATACTTATTATTGTAGTTAAATGATTCATTAATTATAAAGATATTTTCCTCACTAACCCCATTATTTATTTGCTTTGAAATTTCATTAATTAGATCCAATTTATAATAATTACTTGCTAATGTTGAAATAAAATCTTGTATTTGCCAAGGTGTTAAAATACTATCATCCTCTTTTTTTAATTCAACTTGTATCTGTTTAATTTGATCCATCTTTTAATTACTCCCATCATTGTCAGTTTTTTTTATTAATTTTGTTAAAGTATCTTTCATTTCACTTCTTCGTTCATCAGATTTTTCAACCATTTTTTCAATTTTATCAATTCTTTTCTTCTGATTTAATCTTGCTTTTTCTGCAACAATTAATGATAAAAATGTAATTGCTAACGATAATAACATCAATGTATTGGCATCTAATGCTTCAAGTAAACTATCTAAAAAAATATTATTTTTAAGGTATGCACTTATGACTATAAATCCCCACCCAGTTGCATAAAAAATCTGTTTTATTATATAAGTTGTTTTAATTTTAATCTTATAACCATATGATTTTTTTCCTTGAAAACATGTTGATATACAAACTAATAATCCTCCAAATGTTAATCCGAAAATACCATAGTCTGTAATTGCAATATATCCTATGTAATTTAAATAGGCCATCATTAAAAATATTAAAAATATTAATATTTTATCAAAATTTATATCTTTCATAATTGAAGACAATCAACTCCTTATAGGTACACTCTTGCTATCATTTATTTAGTATAGCATACCGTAGTCTCTTAAAATATTTTTTTCAGTATTGTTTTATTATCTCCATACTTTCTCAATTTAATTTCTATGATTTTCTCATCGGTTCTCAAAGAACACTCTTCAAAGCTCTCTTTATGATTTAATATATAATCTTGATCATTTTTCTCTTGCTTAATGGATTCTCTGATAAAATCAAGTATCAAACTACTCGTTGACTTATTGATATCTTCTTTACTACATTATATACTCATCACCCATTTACTCTATTCGATATGTTAGCACCCATATTCTTTTAATCTTAGTAAGTTTATCCCTCTTATTCTCTACTTGTAACTTATCCTTTCTTTCAATAAATCCTGATGGATATGGGTATGCCATGCTAGTGGGATTATGAAACTTGATATAGTTCAATCTGTTGAAATTCATACTGTTTGTATAGGTTTCTTCAGGTGGAGTTGCTTGAAAAACATCGGTATCTTAAGTTAAGAGTTATGGTATTCATTAAAGTCAGGTTTCGCGTAATAATTGGGTAAGAATAATATGTGGATTTATTGGAGCTTATGCGATTAAGATAAAGAAAAAATGGATATTATTAAGATAATTCGATATTTATAAAACTTAATAATATTTAATTACATCAATTAAGGGTATTGCAATAGAGCAGTACCTTTTTTATTGTATAGATTAAACTGTTTAAATAGACCAGGGGTAAAAAGTTAAACTCCCTACATAAACAATTTAACGAATGATCAAAAATTGGAATTAATTAATGTTCGTAAAACATATTGATTATTTATAGTTTACTGATATAATAAAAGTAACGAAAGACACCATCCATATAATTTCGACAATACGGGTCGAGAGTTTCTACAAGAAGCCTTAAACTTCTGAGCTATGGGTGAATCCAAAGTTACTAATATGATATTTCTTCTAGAAATGTTACTATTATTGGATTTACCTATATCCAATGATAGTTTTTTTTCGTCTATTTTTAGGAGGTAAGATATGAGTAAAAATATTAATGATAATTCAAAAAATCAAAAAGGTTTATTAGAAAGACTATTTAAGCTAAAGGAAAATGGCACAAGTGTTAAAACTGAAATACTTGCAGGCCTGACTACTTTTATTACAATAGCCTATGCACTTTTGGTAATTCCCAACATTCTAAAGGGTGCGGGTATGAATTCCCAAGGGGTGTTTGGGGATGCAGCAAATAATCTAGGGATACTAAATGATCCTGTGGTTGGGGCTATATTTACAGCAACTTGTGTTATATTTACAATATCAACATTATTTATGGGTCTGTATGCTAATTTACCTTATGCGTTAGGACCAGGTATGGGCTTAGTTGCATTTTTCACATATGGAGTATGCTTAACCATGGGATTCACATGGCAGGAAGCATCAGCAGCGGTATTTATTTCGGGTATTGTATTTATTATATGTACAGTAACATCACTGAGACAATTAATAGTTAATGCACTTCCAAAAAATATAAAAATAGCTATGACCTCTGGTATAGGTCTATTTATAGCCTTAATAGGTTTCAAAAATGGAGGAATAGTTACTTCAAACCCAGCAACTTTAGTACAGTTTGGTAAATTCACTGATATGGGAACTTTATTAACCATAATAGGTGTTTTAATAATGGCTGTATTAATGGCGAGAAAAGTAAAGGGTGCAATGTTAATAGGAATTGTAGCTACAACTATAATAGGAATTCCTATGGGAATAACTAATGTAAGTAATATTAAAATATTTTCATTGCCACCATCTTTAGAGCCTACATTTTTAAAAATGGATTTTTCAGGCTTATTAACTCATAATGGAGCAGGAATAATAGGTGCTATAACAGCAGTTATTATGGTTATTTTAACCTTCTCTTTAGTTGATATGTTTGACACTATAGGAACTTTAGTAGGTACAGCTCAAAAAGCTAATTTAATAGGAGACGATGGAAACCCTAAAAACATGAATAAAGCCTTGATAGTTGATTCTATAGCAACTACCATAAGTTCATTTTTCGGGTTACCAACAGTATCAGTTTATATAGAGTCAGCCTCAGGAATAGCTGATGGAGGAAGAACTGGATTAACAGCTGTAGTTGTTAGTTGCTTTACAGCACTTACTCTCTTCTTCTCGGGAATTGTAGGTATAATTCCATCTCAAGCAACGGCTCCAGCGCTTATTATAATCGGAGTGTTGATGCTTGAAACTATAAAAAATGTTGATTTTTCAACATTTGATGAAGCTATACCAGCATTTTTAACTATAGTAATAATGCCATTTAGTTATTCAATAGCTAACGGTATTGCTTGTGGGATAATAACTTATCCTATTATGAAATTAGCTGTGGGAAAGAGAAAAGAAATTCATCCACTTATGTATATATTAGCGGCATTATTCATTTTACGATATATATTGATACCGCAATAGAATACTATTTGGTGAAAAAATAGTTATAATAAAATAATATTTCATAGATACATATAATAGCATTAAAAAAGCCCATGATTGAAAATGGCGTTTAATATTAATGTTGAACAATATAAAAAACAGATGAATAAAAATTCATCTGTTTTTTGCAATTGTAAGAATTATCTATTTATATCACTTGATAACTATATATTAGTATAATATTTTTGCCTATTTAACTGTAAAATTGTTTAATAAAAAATCCTCTAGTAGAGTCTAAAATTATAATTTTACCGATATAATAAAAGTGACGAAAGACACAATCCATATAATTTTGATAATAAGCATCCAAAGTCTCTACAAGAAGCCTGAAACTGCTGACCTATATCTAATAATAGTTTTTTTAGTTTATTTTTAGGAGGTAAGATATGAGTAAAAATGTTAATGTTAATTCGAAGGGGAAAAAAGGCTTATTGGAAAGATTATTTAAGCTAAAAGAAAACGGTACCAGTGTTAAAACTGAAATGCTTGCAGGTCTGACTACTTTTATTACAATAGCCTATGCTCTTCTAGTAATTCCCAACATTCTAAAGGGCGCAGGTATTAATTCTCAAGGAGTGTTTGGTGATGCAGCAAACAATCTAGGTATATTAAATGATCCTGTGGTTGGGTCTATATTTACAGCAACTTGTGTTGTATTTGCAATATCAACATTATTTATGGGTATGTATGCTAATTTACCTTATGCATTAGGACCAGGTATGGGATTAGTTGCATTTTTCACATATGGAGTATGCTTAACTATGGGATTTACATGGCAGGAAGCATCTGCAGCAGTATTTATTTCGGGTATTGTATTTATTATATGTACAGTAACATCACTGAGACAATTAATAGTTAATGCACTTCCCAAAAATATAAAAATAGCTATGACCTCGGGTATAGGACTATTTATAGCCTTAATAGGTTTTAAAAATGGGGGAATAGTTATTTCAAATCCAGCAACGTTAGTACAGTTTGGTAATTTCACTGATATGGGAACTTTATTAACCATAATAGGTGTTTTAATAATGGCTATATTAATGGCTAGAAAAGTAAAAGGTGCAATGTTAATAGGGATTGTAGCTACAACTATAATAGGAATCCCTATGGGAATAACTAATGTAAGTAATATTAAAATATTTTCACTACCACCATCTTTAGCTCCTACATTTTTTAAAATGGATTTTTTAGGCTTATTAACTCATAATGGAACAGGGATAATAGGTGCTATAACAGCAATTATTATGGTTATATTAACATTCTCTTTAGTTGATATGTTTGACACTATAGGAACCTTAGTAGGTACAGCTCAAAAAGCTAATTTAATAGGAGAAGATGGAAACCCTAAAAATATGAATAAAGCCTTGATAGTTGACTCTATAGCAACTACCATAAGTTCATTTTTCGGATTGCCAACAGTATCAGTTTATATAGAGTCAGCATCAGGCATAGCTGCTGGAGGAAGGACTGGATTAACCGCGGTAGTTATTAGTTGCTTTACAGCACTTACTCTTTTCTTCTCAGGCATTATAGGTATAATTCCATCTCAAGCAACGGCTCCAGCGCTTATTATAATTGGAGTGTTGATGCTTCAAACTATAAAAAATGTTGATTTTTCAACATTTGATGAAGCTATACCAGCATTTTTAACAATAGTAATAATGCCATTTAGTTATTCAATAGCTAACGGTATTGCTTGTGGGATAATAACATATCCTATTATGAAATTAGTTGTAGGAAAGAGAAAAGAAATTCATCCACTTATGTATATATTAGCGGCATTATTCATTTTACGATATATATTGATACCGCAATAGAATAATATTTGGTGAAAAAATAGTTACAATAAAATAATATTTAATAGTTACATTAAAGTACCCATTATTATATAATAAATAATAATGGGTACTTAAAATATTTTAAAGGTATATTATTTAAAAGGACTGAAGATGTAGGAACTGTATATGGTTATCCTCAGTTACATGATAAAGGTTATATAGCAAATTATACAATAAAATTTAGTAATATTAATAATAGTCCACCTAAAATTAAAGCTATTGAGCTTAATGCAAAGGATGCAAAATACTTTTTTGAAAGAAAATTACAAAATAAAGACAAAATTTAGGACTATGAAAGAAAATAGACTAGAATTTAGCTAGTTATTTTTTGAAAGAGTATTTATTTCTGTGAATATATAAATAAGTATAGTTATATATTTCTTTACAATATATAATAAAAGAAAGATTATAGGTAACCTAGGGAGGGATAAAATGAATATTGATACAAGTAAATTAAGATTTAAAACAGACGGTTTCTATGAGTTAACTCATGATGATATTTATGAAATGGCAAAAGTAAGATATGAGGTTTTTGCTTGTGAACAAGAAATAACATGTGAAAATGATTTTGATGATAAAGATAAGATATGCAAGCATACTCTTGTATATTATGAAGATAAATTAGTGGGGTATTGTAGAATTCTACCAGCAGGATTAGCCTATGAAAAGCCATCAATAGGAAGAGTACTTGTTTTAAAAGAGTTTAGAAAAAATTACATAGCACAAGAAATGATGAAAAAAAGTACTGATTTTGTAAGAGAACATTGGATGGAAAATGAAATAATACTTTCTTCTCAGCTTTATGCAAAGAGACTATATGAAGCAGTAGGATTTGAAGTTATTTCTGATGTTTATGATGAAGCGGGAATTCCTCATGTGAAAATGAGTTTAGACATCTCTAAAAACTAAAACATTTAGGGTTTTGAAAAAATAAACAAAGGGTTGGAATTGTTCAACTTTAAGAGATATGTTAAACTTATCATAGGTTAATAGTTATTTTGGGGGGCAAGATATGAGCAAATCTGAAAGTAGAAGCCATGTTTTAATAACAGGGGCTACTGCTGGTATTGGATATGAATTAGCAAAATTGTTTGCAATGGATGGTCATAATCTAATACTTATTGCAAGGGATAAAGAAAAATTAAAAGAAGTAAAGAAGCATCTTGAAATATATAATATAAATGTGGATATATTATCTGTAGATTTATCTGTGGATAGTTCTTGTGAACAAGTCTTTGCTTTTGTGGATAAAAAAAATCTAACTGTGGATATTTTAATAAATAATGCAGGGGTAGGTTCTTTTGGTGATTTTTCTAGTATTCCTATGAAAAAAGAGTTAGCGTTAATAGATATTAATATAAGAGCATTAACTGAATTAACAAAACATTTTTTATATAAAATGGTTGAAAATGAAAATGGTACTATAATGAATGTAGCAAGTACAGCAGCATTTTGCGCAGGTCCAAGAATGGCAACATATTATGCATCAAAAGCTTATGTTTTAAATTTGACTGAAGCATTAAATGAAGAAGTTAAAAATAAAGGGGTTAAAGTAAGTTGTCTTTGTCCAGGAGCTGTGAACACTGGATTTCAAAATAAAGCTGGAATAAAAAAGAATGAAAATGCAAAGAAAAATATTATGTCAGCTAAAAAAGTTGCACAAATAGCATATAGAGATTTAGAAAAAGGAAAAACAATAATAATTCCAGGATTTAAGAACAAGATATTAGTAATTGTAAATAAATTTTTGCCAAGAGTAATATCAAGAAAAATAATTTTTAAAATTAACAATGGATAGATTTAGAACAAAGGATAAATTTTAATAGAAGTAAAAAACTAAAATTAAAAATATAAACTAGTGAATTCGGGAGAATAGGATGATAAATAATAATAATAATAAATTTTTAGATGTATATACTACTTTAATAGACAATGGAGTTAGATTTTATTATAGTGATAATGATATGTATTTAGGTGAAGTTACAAGCCTAGAGATAACTGAAGATAATAAATTAGAAATGCAAATAGAATTTGATGAGAGACATATAATAGAAATAGAAGATTTTTTACATAACCATACAAAGGAAAATATAAATTATTATGATTGGGAAAGCGTAAGGCTTTTTGATGATTTATTAAAAGAGGCATAACAAATAAAACAGAGAGTTGATATTTATCAACTCTCTGTTTTTGTTATATCGGAAAATGAACAAAATCTATTAATATACATGGAATAGAATAAAGTTTGTATATTTATGCAATAAAGCTTTCAAATATTGCATAAATGTATTATAATATACAGTATACAAAAAAAACTATTCTGAATATGATCAGTGTGCAGTAGTTACTAATACTATAGGATATATAAACCAATTATATTATTTAAAAAAACTCTATAATATAGATTTGTATATATATACAAATTGAAACAATAAGAATTAATAAATTTTGTTGACAGAATTTAATAAAAAATATAGAATGTTATAAAAGATAAATAAAATTAATAAAAATAAAAAAAAGTACACTTTAAATTGGTTCTGTGAGACCAGAAAGGAGTATGTAATTATGTTATACCTAAATTTAAATAATAACTGCATAGCTACGTCATTAAAGGCGTTTTCTAACACTGATAAATATATAAGGATAGTAAGGAGAATACTAAAATAGTAATCTCCTTAGTATCCTTTTCTTTTACAAAAAAATCAGTAAGGCTTTTGAACCAGTGTATTTTTAGTAATTGTATATATATTAAAGGGAGGGCTAATTATGAAAGCAAAGCTTATATTAGAAAATGGAATGATATTTGAAGGCACAGCCTTTGGACACTTAAAAGATAGTGTTGGAGAGGTTGTATTTACAACAGGAATGACAGGTTATCAAGAGGTTTTAACAGACCCATCATATTATGGACAGATAGTAACTATGACTTATCCTCTAATTGGAAACTACGGAATAAACTTAGAGGATATGGAATCAGATTCACCAAAGGTTAGAGGATTTATAGTAAGAGAAAAATGTAATTTTCCAAATAACTTTAGATGTGAAATGGATCTAGAAGATTTTCTGAAACAAAATAAGATAATTGGATTAGAAGGAATAGATACTAGAGCATTAACAAAGGTTTTAAGAAATCATGGAACAATGAAAGGAATAATAACTTTAGAAGCACATTCTTTAGAAGAGGTGCAGGATAGAGTAAAGGCCTTTTCAAATAAAGAAGCAGTAAGCATAGTATCAACAAAGAAAGCTTATACAATAGAAGGTTCTGGAAAGCATGTTGCAATAATGGACTTTGGAATAAAAGAAAATATAATAAGAAACTTCAAAAAGAGAGATTGTAAATTAACAGTGTTCCCAATGACTGCGACAGCAAAAGAAATTTTAGAGGTTAACCCAGATTTAGTGTTTTTATCAAATGGACCTGGGGATCCAGAAGATTTAACTGAGGTAATAGAAAATATTAAAAAAATAGTTGGAGTAAAGCCTATAGTAGGAATATGTTTAGGTCACCAATTATTAGCATTAACTCTAGGTGGAAAAACTGCTAAATTAAAGTTTGGACATAGAGGATGCAATCACCCAGTTAAAGATTTAGAAGAAAATAAGGTTCACATTACATCACAAAATCATGGATATGTAGTAGAAACACTGCCACAAGATGTTGTAGCAACACACTTAAACATAAATGATGGAACAATAGAAGGTATGAAGCATAGCAAATTACCAATATTCTCAGTTCAATTTCATCCAGAGGCTGCAGCGGGTCCAAGAGATAGTGAATATATATTTGATAAATTTATGAAATACGCATTATAGGAGGGTTTTACAAATGCCATTAAATAAAGATATAAAAAAAGTTTTAGTTATAGGGTCAGGTCCAATTGTTATAGGTCAAGCAGCAGAGTTTGATTATTCAGGAACACAAGCATGTCAGGCGTTAAAAGAAGAAGGTGTTGAGGTTATACTTGTAAACTCAAACCCAGCGACTATAATGACAGATGCAGAAACAGCAGATAAGGTTTATATAGAACCATTAACAATAGAGTTTTTAGAAAAAGTTATTGCAAAAGAAAGACCAGATAGTTTAATTGCAGGAATGGGTGGTCAAACAGGACTTAACCTTTCAGTGGAATTACATGATGCGGGAATACTTGAAAAGTACAATGTAAAAGTAATAGGGACATCTATCCAATCTATAAAACAGGGGGAAGATAGAGAACTATTTAGAGATATGATGAATGAAATACAAGAACCGGTTATTCAAAGTGAAATCATAACTGAGATTGAAGCTGGTATGAATTATGCAAGCAAGATAGGTTACCCAGTTATAGTAAGACCTGCTTATACATTAGGTGGAACTGGTGGCGGAATTGCTGATAATGAAGAGGAGCTAAGGGAAACACTTGAATCAGGATTACAACTTAGTACAATTGGGCAAATTCTTTTAGAAAAATCAGTTAAAGGATGGAAAGAAGTAGAATACGAAGTAATGAGAGATTCATTTGGGAACTGTATAACTGTATGCAACATGGAAAATATAGATCCAGTTGGAATACATACAGGAGATAGTATAGTTGTTGCTCCATCACAAACTTTATCAGATAAAGAATATCAAATGCTTAGAACTGCATCAATAAACATAATAAATGCAGTAGGAATAGAAGGTGGATGTAACGTTCAATTCGCGCTTCACCCAACATCATTTGAATATGCAGTAATAGAAATTAACCCAAGAGTTTCAAGATCATCAGCGCTTGCATCAAAAGCTACAGGATATCCCATAGCTAAAGTTGGAGCTAAAATATCTTTAGGATATGGATTAGATGAAATAAAAAATGCTGTAACTCAAAAAACATATGCTTGTTTTGAGCCAACATTAGATTATGTAGTAGTTAAAATACCAAAATGGCCATTTGATAAATTCTTCAGTGCAGATAGAGCACTTGGAACAAAAATGATGGCAACTGGTGAAATAATGGCTATAGGTTCAAACTTAGAAGCAGCCTTATTAAAAGGTATTAGAAGTTTAGAAATTAATAAATATTCATTAGACCATCCAAAGTTTAAGGAATTAAGTATTAATGAACTTAAAACTGCAGTTATGAAACCAGATGATGAAAGAATATTTGCTCTTTGTGAAATGATAAGAAGAGATTACAGAATAGAGAGCATAGCTAAAATAACGGGAATAGATATATTCTTCTTAGAAAAGTTTAAATGGATAGTGAATGAAGAAACTAGATTAAAATTAAGTAAAATAGAGGATTTAGATAAAGAATGGCTACATGCATTAAAGAAAAAAGGCTTCTCTGATAAGGCAATAGCGGATATGCTAAAGGTTACACCAGATGATGTATATAGGTTAAGAAACATTTGGAACATTAAACCTTCATACAAAATGGTTGATACTTGTGGGGGAGAGTTTGAAGCGTTATCACCATATTACTACTCAACTTACGAACAATATGATGAAGTAGAGGTATCTGATAAGAAAAAGGTTATAGTTATAGGATCAGGTCCTATAAGAATAGGCCAAGGGATTGAATTTGATTATGCTTCAGTTCATTGTGTTAGATCTTTAAAGGGTATGGGAATTGAAACAATTATAATAAATAATAATCCAGAAACAGTAAGTACAGATTTTAATATATCAGATAAGTTATACTTTGAACCATTAACAGAAGAAGATGTATTTAATATTATAGAAAAGGAAAAACCAGATGGTGTAATACTTCAGTTTGGTGGTCAAACAGCTATAAAACTTGCTAACTTCTTAAAAGAGAAAGGAATAAAAACTCTAGGAACAACAGCGGATCAAATAGATTTGGCTGAAAATAGAGAAAAATTTGATGCTCTATTAGAAGAACTTGGAATAGATAGACCTAAAGGCAAGGGTGTTTGGACATTAGAGCAAGGGTTAGAAGAAGCAAGAAAGTTAACATTCCCAGTATTAGTTAGACCTTCATATGTACTTGGTGGTCAAGGCATGGAAATAACTTATGATGAAGAGGAGTTAACATACTACCTAAAAAATGCATTTGTAAAAGATAAGAAAAATCCAATACTTATAGATAAGTATTTAATGGGTAGAGAAATAGAAGTAGATGCAATATCGGATGGAGAAAATATTTTAATACCAGGAATAATGGAACATTTAGAAAGAGCTGGAGTTCACTCAGGAGATTCAGTAACAATGTATCCAAGTCAAAATGTAAGTGATGACATGAAAGCTAGGGTGTTAGATTATACTAAAAAATTAGCATTAGCTATAGGAATAAAAGGAATGATAAACATTCAGTTTATTGAGTTTGAAGGAGCGCTTTATGTAATAGAAGTTAACCCAAGAGCATCAAGAACAGTTCCATATATAAGCAAAGTAAGTAAAGTTCCAATAGTTGATTTAGCTACAAAATGTATGCTAGGACATAAGCTTAAAGATTTAGGTTATGGAGTAGATGTTTACAAAGAACCAAAATTAATATCAGTTAAAGTGCCTGTATTCTCAACTCAAAAACTTCCGAATGTTGAAATATCATTAGGACCAGAAATGAGATCGACAGGAGAAGTTTTAGGAATAGGTAGAACTCTTAACGAAGCACTTTATAAAGGCTTTGTAGGCGCTAGCATGTATCCAGGAACTGATAAGGGTAAAATACTAGCAACAGTTAATAAGCATGATAAGGAAGCCTTTTTACCAATAGCAAAAGCATTATCAGAAGTTGGATATAAATTTATTGCCACATCAGGAACAGCTAAGCTTTTAAGAGATGCTGGAATAGAAACAGAAGAAGTAAGGAAATTAAATGAAGAAAAACCAAATATCTTAGATGTAGTTAAAAGTAAAGGCGTTGATTTAGTAATAAACACACCTACTAAAGGAAATGACTCTAAGAGAGATGGATTCTTAATAAGAAGAGCAGCTGTAGAAAGAAACATATGTGTAATAACATCATTAGATACACTAAAAGCTGTTGCAGATGTTAAAACTGAACAAGTAGAAAAGAAAGATTTAGAAATATTTGATATAACACAATAATAAGATATTTTTGAAAATGACTAAAATAAATCAGCTGCACACTAATTTGTGTGCAGCTGATTTTTTTATGTTAGAAGATTTATCAGTAAAAAGGTTATTGATAAATCTCCTAGAGGGAGTATATTTGTTATAAAATATGCATAGGTTACGGAGCCGGTGTAGCTTGTGGCGTTGGAGTTGGTTGAGGTGTTGGCGCCGGCTCTGGAGTTGGAACTGGTTGAGGCGTTGGTACTGGCTCTGGAACTGGAACCGGAACTGGAGTTGGTTCCGGAGTTGGTTGCGGAGTTGGCACCGGTTGAGGCGTTGGCATTGGTTGAGGAGCTGGTTCCGGAGTCGGAGCTGGAGTTGCTTCCGGAGTTGGAACTGGCTTGGATGGCTTCCAGTTAGTAGATGAATCATCTTCTGGATATAAATTTTGTTGTGAAGGAACATTATTAACTCCTGGGTTTTCCGGTTTTACAGGAACATCATTAGTAATAGGTTTTTCTATAACTTCAGTATCTACTGTAGTTATAGGCGTAGATTTATTATCCTTATCTTTATCCTTATCTTTATCTTTATCCGTATTATCTTCATCCTTATCTTTCTTATCAGTTTCTGTAATTAAATTAGTAATGTTTTTAGCTTGAGCTTTTGTTTGAACTATTTCTAGTGAAAAAACAACTACTAATGAAGATATTAAAATTATTATAAGTCCATTTTCAATGTTAAACTTCTTACTTGTTCTTAGCTTTTTTTTCAAAATTTACTCATCCTTTCGTAAGTGGAATAATAGTCTTATAGTGTAAAATTCTATAAAATTAGACAAAATCCTTTTATATAATACAAAAAAATAAAAAATAATCTATTGACATAGAACAAATGTTTGGATAATATATAAAATATGAATTAGAACATTTGTTCGCACTAGTTTTGGAGGGGTAAAAATGAGAGTTAACAATGATATTTTTGTAAAGTTAAATTATAAAACTATAGGAGAATTTAAGAGCTTAATAATAGATAGAGATTTGGGTTGCAATGAAGTAAATAAATATATGATGTGTGCAGGTAATTATAATAAGGATGGATGGACATTTGTATTTAAGGCAAATAGTGTAAAAGAAGCTGAGAAATTGATAAACAATGATAGGTTTTCAGAAAAAAAATCATATAAAGGTCAAGATAATAAAATAATAGGTGAAAAAATATATAGGAATAAAAAATTAAGGATAAATTAGAAATTAATCTAATTTATCCTTAAGGAATGTTAAAAACTTATTAATAAATATCTATTAAATTTCTTTTATAATCAGAATATAATCTTCTAAGTTTACTCATTTTATCATCAAGTTCAAGACATAATCTTGATGCATCAGAATAATCCTCTTTAACTAAGGATTCTCGAACTCTAGTGAATAAACTATTAGTAGCATAAGTATCCTTCATTATATAATGTCTTAAATCATTAATTTTCATCCATGTTGAAACATCTAAATCAAGGGCTGTAGGGCCGTGTAAAATTTTAAACGTTCTTATTTCATGCATGTAATTAGAAATTACTCTACTTGAAATTTCAGTAGTCCATCTTTGAATCACAGCTAATTTAAAGCTATTAATAAGAACATCATTAAATACATTATTTCTTTTCAAAACATTAAGTTTTTTTGGATATTTATCTAGTTGAACTAAATTTTCATAAACAGTTGACGGTGCTTTTCCGAAATACTTATTTCTTTCATCATCAGAGAAAAATTCAAAAACATCTTCTTCGGTTCTATAAGCTCTAGTTTTTTCTAAATAATCAGCACTTTCACCAGATTTTTTTGATAATTCTGCTAGAAGTTGTTCCTCAGTTTTGTTATTTTCTAATGCATAAAGTATTCCATCTAACATAGACATGTAAGAAACTGCAATAGCTAAGTAGATATTTGTATGAGGGTTAGGTGATCTAAGCTCAAATCTAGTAGCTAATGGATTTTGTAAATCACGTATAAGACCTATTAATACAGTTCTATTTCTTGATGGGTTATCAGGACTTAAGCCAAGAGAAGTAACTACACAAATAGGTGCTTCAAATCCAGGTTTTAGCCTTTTAAGGGCATTATTAGTTGAAGAAATAAAAGGATTCATAACTTCGTAATTTTTAAGCATACCCATAATTGCACCATAACCAATACAACTTAAGAAGTCATCCTTTGTAGCTTGGAATAAGTTGATTCTTTTTCCGTTAGTAAGTTTTAAGCTAACACCTAAATGTATATGCATACCAGATCCTGCAACGCAATCGATAGGTTTAGCCATAAATGTTACATCTAGTCCATTTCTTCTGAAAGTTTCTTGAACAAGATTTTTAATAAAGAGTTCATTATCAGCAGCTTGAATAGCATCAGAATATTTCCAATCTATTTCAAGTTGTTCCATTACATGATCAAATTGACCACTAGTATCTAATTTAGCTTTAACTCCACCAACTTCTTTATGTCCCATTTCCGGTTCAAATCCATAAGCATCCATTAATAATAAACTTTCTTCTAAAGCAGTTCTAACAGAACCTTTAGTTTTTGTCCAATAATGCTCATGTAAAACTTCTGAAGTTGATAACTCCTCAATTGAAGCTATATTATTTGGAGTTTTAACCCAAAATTCAAGCTCTGATGCAGATGTTATAACTATTTGATCAATTTCATCAAAAGTTATTCCGAAAGATTTTAGAGTTTCTGGTTTGTTTTTAAATACTTTTAAAAGGTTAGTTTTAAAAGTATCGATTGAGGCAGTTAAAATATTTCTAGAACATACTGGTTTGTTATTATGAAGTAAGAAAGATGGTATTCTTAAAGTACCAACTGGATTTTGTGTTAAAGGATCTATGTGATCATAGTTATAATCTACAAACCAATTACAATTAAGATCTGTAATCATATCTACCTTAGCATCATTTAATGTTGCTATCCCTGGTAATACAACTGAAGAACCATCCGTTTGAATTGCAACACCATGAAGGAATGACTGGATATCATCTAAAAATACTTTCACAGGTATTTTTTCATCAGTATCATTTCCAGACAAGTCAATGCCTACAAAAGAAACAAATTTTATTTCGGAATGATTAGTAAAAATCTCAATTAAAGCTTTTTCATTATGATTAGAACTTGGAATTGTATAAATTAATTTACTCATAAATTACTTTCTTACAATGTAAATTGCAAGAAATTAGTCACATCCTTTCTATAATTATCGAACAATAAAAAAATAAAATCAAAAATTGTTCGTGAATTTTAATTCTAAGGAAATTTTATTATATACAGTATATCATGTCAACTACTTTATCCCAAATTATTAATAATAAAGAAGGAATCATGATTTAAGGAAGCCGTTATTTATTTCCTATATGAATGCTGTTTAGGGCATTATCAATTATCTCTTTAGGATATCCCAGAAAATCTAATAACTTTAAAGCATTACCAGAATGACAAATACCTTCTTTAAGCTTAAAGTCAAAAGTTAAGCCTTGAGTTTTGTCTACATCTTCACAGAAATAATAACATAAATAATTATTATTGCAGGTTTCTGCAAGTTCTAAATCGTGGGTAGCAACTATTGCTAAAGCATTTCTATCCATTATATATCTAAGAATTTCTTTAGATGAAGCAATTCTCTCAAGTGGATTAGTTCCTTTGAATATTTCATCAATAATACAAAATGAAGGTATTTCTTCCTCAATGGAATTTAATATTCTAAGTAAGGAATTACATTCTCCAAGATAATAACTTTTACCTTGAGTAACATCATCTGCAATACTTAAGGAAGATAATATTCTAAAGAATGAGCCTGTATATTCACTGCAAAGTGATGTATATATAGTTTGAGATAGTAATATATTCGTACCGATAGTTCTCATAAAGGTAGATTTACCAGACATATTAGAACCTGTTAAAACAATACCTCGTTTATTAAGTTCAATACTATTTGGAACACCATCCAATATTAATGGATGAAGAGCATCATTAAGTTTTAGATATTTATCTCTATCAATAAAATTTGGATAAGTATAATCATCAAGACGTTCTCTATAAGAAGCTATAGATATATAAGCATCAATTTTACCTACTAATGAATAGATTTTTATTAAAGCTTCACGATTATCTTTAATAGTGTCAACAAGTGAATAGTAGCATCTGATTTTAGCAAGTAATATTATTTTTATATATTCTAATACAGCATCTGCAGCATCATTATCTGCAACAAAAAATGTTTTTTTATCTATATTTTTAACAGGTTCTAGTAAAGTTTTTAATTCTGATAATTCATCAGATAACTCTTCACACTTAATTTTGGATAGTTTTTTAGCTGAGGATATTAAGGTTCCTAAATAGCCAATAGATGTAACTTCATCTTCTATTTCTGTTGAGGACTTATTGTGTATAAATTGGTACACTAAAAATAATGGAAGAATAAAGAGTAATCCTTTAATACCTATAAATACAATAGATACTAATGATATAAGACCTATAGAACCTAAGATGTTAAAGGTTAATTTAGCAGATTTAGAAACAACTTTCTTGGTGTTAAATAAATTAAATATATCACCTTTATATTGTTTACCAATTCCAGTAATAATAACCTGAAGTTCACTTCTAATGTCGTTATTACTACTTAAAAACTCTAATATATTATTTCTGGATATTAACTCTTCTTTATTTAATTTAGGAGTTCTAAGAATATAATATAACATTTGTTCGCCAGGGCTAGATGTACATATATTTATAGATTCAAATATATCATCTATATTTAAATCACTAGCTGTTTGATCATCTATATTTGAAAAGTTTTTCTCTTTAAGAAATTCTGGACCATATTCTTTATAAAGTTTATCGACTTTATTTAAATCAACAGTATTATCATAGGTATGAGGCCAACGTGACTTCAAATAATCCATATCAGAAAATAGTTTGAATTTAGAATAAGATTTGAAAGCAATAATAATTAAGGCTACTAAAATAACTATTCCTACTTGCAGAAATATAGCACTATACAGTGTATATAACTTGTAGGATATATAGATATCAAAAGCACATAAAAGTGAAATCAGATATGTAAGTAGTTTATAAAATAGTTTAGTATCTTTGTTCATAAGGACCTCCTAGAATATTATGAAAATTATTTAGATAAATATAGCATTAATAACTATAAAAGTAAATGAATAACCTGTTAAATGAGTTAGGAATATACTTTTATAAGTGGCTTTTTTAGTTGTTTATAAAGTATATTTAATCACTACAATAGTAATTTATATGGATTTATATTAAATAAAGGTATAAAATAATATTAGAATTAAAGAAAATGGAGTGATATGGTTTGGATAAGAAAAATATGCCTATTGGTTTTTTTGATTCGGGAGTTGGCGGCCTTAGTGTTATGAAGAGAGCTATAGAAATAATGCCAAGTGAGGATTATATATATTTTGGAGATTCGAAAAATGCACCTTATGGAGTTAAATCTGTAAAAGAAGTTAGGGATTTAACCTTTAATGCTGTAGAGTTTCTACTTAGCAAGGGGGTAAAGGGGATTGCAGTAGCTTGCAATACGGCTACAAGTGCAGCTGTTGCTGAGTTAAGAGTAGTTTATCCAATGCTTCCATTAGTAGGTATAGAGCCTGCGTTAAAACCTGCAGTAGAACTTAATAAGTGTGGGAGTATACTAATAATGGCTACGCCTATGACGTTAAGAGAGAAAAAGTTTAGTGCATTAATGGAGACTTATAGAGAAAAAGCCAAAATAGTTCCTGTTCCTTGTGAAGGCCTTGTAGAATTTATAGAGCGAGGGATATTAGAAGGTAAAGATTTAGAAGAATATTTATTTAATAAAATAAATACATATAATGAAGAAAAAATAGGGGTAATAGTTTTAGGTTGCACACATTATCCTTTTATAAAGAGGGCATTAAGTAAAGTGGTGGGAGACAGTGTAGAAATAGTAGATGGAGCTCTTGGAACTGTAAAGGAATTAAGAAGGAGATTACTAGAAAAAAATCTTTTAACAGATAGAGAAAATGGTGGGAAGATAGAGATATATAATTCTGGTGAAAAGGAAGAGTTTATACACTTGAGTAGAAAATTAATAGACATTAAATAGAACTAGGTATTAAGAGGTGGTTATCCATCTCTTTTTTTGTTACTAATAATATAAAAATAAAGTAAAGAAAACTTTGTTAAATCATTGACAAAAAAATAGGAAATAGTATAATATATATTAGATAGAATTTTCAGATAATTCAAAAAAAGGGTTTGGAGGAGTATATATGGATATAAAAGTTAGAAATATTTTAGGGGAAAATATTTCCATAGAAGATGCGATTTTATTAAGAGAAATAGTAAGAACTAACATTAATATAGGTGTTACAATTGATTTTGAAGGCTTTGAAAAAATTTCTTCGGTTTTCTTAAATTGTTTATTAAGTGATTTAATTAATAAATTTGGAAGAGAATATATTTTTAAACAAGTTAATGTTAAAAATTTATCGAATTATACAGATTTTTCAAGAGTTGTACTGGGAACAACATTTCAGTAAGGCGCTTGAAAAAAAAGACTAGTTATTTTTTGACTCTCTAAAGCATAGTTAATACTATGCTTTTTTTAGTCTATACGATATAATTACCCTTAGATATAAAATTATTAAGGCATTTGAAAAAAATAAAAAGTCAATGTGAGGTGTATATTTTTGAGTATGTCTTAATAAATATGATAATAATAACTAATAGATGCAAGGCATATTAAAATAAAGATATTATTAGTTATTTTAATGTGCTTATAATGAAAGGAGATTTTATATTATGACAAATCCAATAGTAACATTTGAACTTGAAAATGGAGGGGTAATAAAAGCAGAATTATACCCGGAGGTTGCTCCAAATACAGTAAACAACTTTATAGATTTAATAAACAAAGGATTTTATGACGGAATAATATTTCATAGAGTAATTCCAGGCTTTATGATTCAAGGTGGATGCCCAGAAGGAACAGGAATGGGTGGACCTGGATATGGAATTAAAGGGGAGTTCTCAAGAAACGGTTTTAAAAATGATTTGAAACATACTAAAGGAGTCTTATCAATGGCTAGAACTAACGTGCCAGATTCAGCAGGTAGCCAATTTTTCTTAATGGTAGCAGATTCTCCACATCTAGATGCACAATATGCAGGTTTTGGTAAAGTTATAGAAGGAATAGAGGCTGTTGATAAAATAGTTAGTACTAAAACAGATCGTAATGATAAACCATACGAAGATCAAAAAAT
The DNA here is from genome assembly GCF_017348895.1 of Clostridium gasigenes. Classification (NCBI taxonomy): domain Bacteria; kingdom Bacillati; phylum Bacillota; class Clostridia; order Eubacteriales; family Clostridiaceae; genus Clostridium; species Clostridium gasigenes. Next base: position 1,158,021 of record NZ_CP071376.1, on the reverse strand, counting down.
TATGAAAGTAACAGTAGATACTTTTGGTATCACATATAGTGCACCAAAAACTCACGCTGAATAAGTTATATTTGGGAGTGAAGTAAATGCTTGATAATAATAAGTGTATATTAGCTTATAATTTTCCGGAATTTGAATTGAATATTTTAAAAAATGGGAATATAAAAGTAATTGAAGTTTCTTCTGAAATGATTGAGATGACAATTGAAGATATACTAGGTGGATTAAGATTTAAAAAATTTAATCCAAGTCCCATTAAAGAAAAGACGATTTTATTTAATAACTTTACAGATGATGAATTACAACCACATATTAAAGTGATAAGGCAAAAAATTAAGGGTGGATTGCTAGCTGTAGTAACACCTACAACAATTGATTGGAAGTTTAGTTATTTAGTAGAGCATTTAATAGAAGAAAGAGAATGGTTTTTAAACCAGCAGAAGGGAAGAAGTTAAATTGAGTAGAGTTGGGGAAAAAATTAAAGAAGCAAGGCTTAAAATTGGAATGACACAAAAGGCTTTAGGTAAGAAGCTTGGAGTTGCAGACAAATATATAAATGATGTGGAGTTAGGTAGAAAAGTTGCTCTAGAATCATTTATTGATAAAGCAGCTAAAATACTTAAAACTGATTTAAATGATATTAGTATGGTTGTTACAGATGAAGCTGTGATTGAAGAAAGAGCAGCTTTTAATGAAACAAAAAATTCAAATAGTAAAAAGAAGATAGAAACAAACGAGGTTTGGAATGAAGCCTTTGCATCAGTTTTAAAAAATGTTCCTATATATGATTATACTTTAAGGAAAGATAAGGGATTTAAAGAATTACCTATACATTCTAATAAGGTAGAAGGATATCCATTGGATAAAGTTTTTTACTTGGAAGTTCAAGATGATGAAATGACAGGTTTTAGAATGTTAAAAGGTGATTTGGTTTTTTCTCATTTAGTTAAAGAAGTCACTAATAATGGAATATTTTTAGTTGATTATAAAGACCAAATAAAAATAAGACAAATAAAAAATTTAGGCAATTCAAAAATTTTACTTGTAAGTAATGGTGGAAGTTTAAATACTGAAACTATGGAAGCAAGAGAAATTCAAGTAATTGCAAAGCTAGAAAGAATAGAGATAAAAATTTAAAAAACGCCCAAAGGCTTTTATTGTTACCTAGAGTGACAATAAAAGTTAATGGGTGTTTTTTTTATGTAAAATATAAAACAAATAAGCAGTTAGTATCATATAGTAATAGTAAAAACATCAGGAGGTGACAATTATAGAAACGAATAGTAGCGATAGTATATTAAATGAAAATAATCAATCGGCAGAAATTTTTTCTAAGGCGTTATTAAGTAAATTAAATATTATCGGTAAAACTGATCAAGTCATAGAAGTTGTGATTATTTCTGGTGAGAGTTCTATTACAATGGGCCAATTCGTGAATAGCTTAGGTGGAACATATGAATATTTAGGCTATGGGTTTGCAGTAGTTAACATAGCTGTTGATAAATTAGGCGAGTTAGCTAAAAATAGAAGTATTCAATATATAGAGATTGCTAAACAGTTATATACTACTGATAGTTCAAGTAATAGAGCAGCTTGTGTGCAGCCGGCTAGAGACACTTTTGGAATTGAAGGGGAAGGCGCGTTAATTGGATTTATAGATTCTGGAATAGATTATACTCATCCTGCATTTATAAATGAAGATGGAACTACAAGAATTGAATATATTTATGATTTAAGTGAAGGTGGAAATATATATAATAAGGAAAAGATAAATGAAGCGTTAAAATCGCCAGATCCATTTTCAATAGTTACTTCATATGATGAAACAGGACATGGGACTCATGTAGCTGGGATTGCTTGTGCTGGAGGGAAAATAAATCCAAATTATTATGGAGTAGCACCAAAAAGCTCAATAATAATGGTGAAAAGTACAAGAGGAGACTTTGCACTTAGTACAAGTATAATGAGGGGTTTAAAATTTTTAGTAGATAAAGGTAATGAATTAAAAATACCTTTAGCAGTTAATATAAGCCTAAGCACCAATGATGGAGCACATAATGGAACAAGTTTATTAGAGCAATATATATCAACAATTGCTACAGTGGAAAGAATAACCATATGTATAGCAGCTGGAAATGAAGGTTCAGCATCACATCATGTTGGAGGAGAGCTTAAAGGTGAAAATAGAATAGCTTTAAATATAGCTGGTGATGAAAAAAATGTAGTAATTAATTTATATAAGGATGTATTACAAGATATATCAATACAAATAATTAATCCTACAGGAGCTGCGAGCGGTTATATTGAAGTTAAAGAAGGATATGTAAATGGAAGTGTTGGCCTAGATAGATATAGACTTCTAAATACTGGCCCTAAGCCTTTTGATATGGTAGGGGAAATAGTATTATCATTAATTACAAATAATCAATATATATCAGCAGGACAATGGCAAATTTTAATAAGAGCAAATAATAACTATAGGGGAATGTTTGATATGTGGTTACCCATATTAGAAGGATTAAACATAGAAACAAAATTTTCTCAACCAACTGTAACAAATACTTTAGGAATCCCAGCAACTGTAAGAAATATAATTGCTGTAGGAAGTTATAATTATATAAATAATAATATATCACCTTTTAGTGGACGTGGTAGACCAACTGTTTTTTGTCCAATAAGACCAGATTTAGTTGCGCCAGGAGAAAATATAATATCGGTTGTACCAAATAGAGGGTTTGATACAAAAACAGGAACATCTATGGCGACACCACATGTTGTAGGGATAGCAGCATTACTTATGGAGTGGGGGCTTGCTAAAAATAATGATCCATTTCTTTTTGGAGAAAGATTAAAATTTTATTTAGTAAGAGGGGCAAACAGAAATAGAACAGATGTTATATATCCAAATGTAAGTTGGGGATATGGTGAAGTTTGTGCATATAACGCTTTTCAAATAGTATCACAGGTAATAAATTCGTTAAAATATTCAAGGAGTGAAAAAATAGTAGACTCTATAAAAACTTATAATGAGTATAATATTGGAAGTTTATTTATAAGGAAGCCAATTTAGGCGTAACAAATTTAAAGTTAAAATCATATGGTTAATATAAGGAGTAATAATAAAGAGGAGTAATCTATGGCAGAAAAAGGAAGGCTAAGAATCCAGTGTTTTAAGGGTGATACTTATATACCTGTTGAGGGAACTAAAATAATTGTAACATCAGAGGGAGTTACTACCGAGGTACAATTAACAACAGATTCAATGGGCGAATCAGAAACTATTGAATTAGAGACACCGCCAATTGAGTATTCACAAAGCCCGGTAGGAAAAGTACCGTATAGTGTACACAATATACGGGTAGAAAGAGATGGCTTTCAAACACTTGTGATAAATGGGTGTCAGGTATTTCCAGAGCAGGTTGCATTACAAGCATGTAATTTAACAGAAGGTGGAAATAGGATGACGAGGGCAGATGTGATAAACATCCAATCTAATGTATTAAACGGTGAGTTTCCAGCAAAAATTCCCGAAAACAGCGATAAACCGTTGCCCCTGCCAACAGGCGGAGTAGTGCTGCCACAGCCGGTAGTACCTGAATATATAATAGTTCACAATGGCGGACCAAATGATACAACCGCAGGTAATTTTACAGTTCCTTATAAGGATTATATAAAGAATGTTGCTTCATGTGAAATATACGCAACCTGGTCAGATAACACTATTAGATCTAATGTGTATGCAATAATATCCTTTACTTTAAATAGAATATATACTGAGTGGTATAGAGGAAAAGGTAAAAATTTTGATATAACAAATTCGACAGCTTATGATCATGCATTTGATTATGGAAGAAATATATTTGACAGTATAAATGTAGTTGTTGATGACATATTCTCAACATACATTAAGAGATTTGGTAGGAAGCAACCACTTTTAACTCAGTATTGTGATGGGAAGAATGTTTCGTGTCCGGGGTGGATGACACAATGGGGAAGTAAATACCTTGGAGATCAAGGAAAAACACCTTATGAAATATTAACTAGTTTTTATGGTAATGATATTGAATTAGTAACAGCAACAAAAGTTAGTGGATCACCTAAGTCTTACCCTGGATATAGCTTAACATTAGGATCCACAGGTCTGGAAGTTAGGACGGTGCAAGAGTATTTGAATAGAATATCAATAAATTATCCATTGATACCAAAATCGGCAGTAGATGGAATTTATGGACAAAGAACGCGAGAAGCAACAACTGTGTTCCAAGGAGTGTTTAATATGCCTAAAACTGGAATTGTAGATTTTGCAACTTGGTATAGAATATCTGATGTATATGTTGGAGTTACAAGAATAGCAGAATTAAGATCATCTATTGGTGAACAAAAAATATTTATACCTCCAAAATCATTTGTTAATGCTCGTGATAATAATATTCCAAGATTTAAATATAGACAATAATACTAAAACAAAACAAGTTTAGTAGCTAAATTTTAAAATAATTAAGGAACAAGAGTTAAATTATGTATTTAATTTAACTCTTGTTATAAAAACTAACATTATATTAGTAAATATGCTAAAATATATTTAAATGGAATATATTACACAAGAGGAGGACTATAAATGAAAGGAACGGTAGTATCTACATGGGTGAAAACCTGTAGAAGTTTATATGGAAAAGAAGTTGTAGAAAAATGCATGAAATCAAGTGGATGGGAGTCAAATCGAGTATTTACGCCTCTAGAGGATGTAAATGATAAAGAAATATTTGGATTTATAGATAAGGTTGCACAATCTGTTGGTAAAAGTTCAAAAGAGTTATGGGGGATTATTGGCGAAAATAATTTGAGAGTATTCTATGAGGATTATCCATTATTTTTTAAGAAAGTAACATTATTTAAATTTTTAAAGGCGTTAAATGATGTACATGCTATTGTAGTTAAGAGAATTAGAGGTGCCAAACCACCTAAGTTAGTATTAGAGCCAATATCAGAAAAAGTAGCATATTTTACATATGTATCAGAAAGAGGATTATTCGAATACTTTCTAGGGCTACTAAGTGGAAGCGCTAAACATTTCAATGAAGTAATAAAAGTGGAAGAAATAAGTAGAGAAAATAATACTTTAAAAGTTAAAATTGAATTTGAAAATTCAATAAAACAAGATAAGAAATTTAGAGTTAATAAAATACTTTCCATATTTGGTATTTCAGATTTAGGAATAAAAGCAGCAATACCGGTTTGTATAGGTTCATTAATAGTTGGAATTCCTTTAGCTGGAGTTGTTAATGGAAGTATAATTTCAATAGTAGCAACATTAATAGCTATGGCTACAGTGAAAGGATTATTAAAACCATTAGAAGAGATAAAGAAGGAAATAATAAATATAAATGAAGACGAAAATATAAATGATAATATACTAACTAATGATGTATTATCTGAAATACACTTAAGCGTATTAGAAAGAAAGGAAGCCATAAGATGTGAATCAGAGGAATTAAAACTTTCAGCAAATGAGCTCGTTGTGTTTATAGAATCTATGTATGACATTACTAAAGAAATGAAGTCTACTACTGTAGAGGTGGGATCATTCTCGTCGCAAGTAGAAAAATTAGCAATAGAACAAGATCAAAGTACTGAAAAGCTAATATTCCAAATTAATGAGAATATAATGGCTTTATATGCTTTAATAGAGTCAGAGAATAAAAATAAAGGTCAGCTTGATATAGCTATCGAAAAAATTAATGAAAGTTATACTAAGGTAGATAAAACAAGTAATAATATAAAAGGATCTTTAAGAGAATTTAATATTGTTAAAGATAATAGTGCAAGCCTGCAAAATAAAGTTAAAGATATTACTCAAATTGTGTCATTAGTTTCAGGAATTGCAAAACAAACAAATCTTTTAGCATTAAATGCATCTATTGAAGCTGCAAGAGCTGGAGACCAAGGAAAAGGATTTTCTATAGTTGCAGATGAAGTGAAAAAGCTTGCAGAGGAATCTGAAAAAGCAGTAAAAGATATAAATGGTAATTTATTAATGTTTATTAGAGAAATAGATGATTTAGCAATAAACATACAAAATCAATATAATGTTCTTGAAAAAGAAACTAATAACTTAGAGAATGTTAGAAAAATTAGTTATGAAGCTAATAATTTAATACAAGTAGTAGCAGAAGAAACTAATGGTAATATAGATCAATTAAACAAAGAAGCTAGTTCTGTTGAAGAAATGTTTAGAAGTATAGATTCATTAGCGGTAATAGCTGTAGAAAATGCAAATACATCTAAAAAAGTAGGAAAAGATATTGATGGGTTCAATAGAGATATAGAATCTATGATTAAAACTCTTGAAAAAATAGGAATTATAGGACAAGGGTTAACTATGTAAGTAATTATATAAAGGATATGATTCAAAGTACACTAGCATAGTGACTTGCTATTTATTTGAACATAAATAAGGCATCTGAAAAAATACACTAGTATATTAACTAGTTATTTTTAGGATGCCTAATTTTTTTATTAGTTTGGAAGAGACTTAAGATCCTTCCTATGTTTAAAATAGAAATATACACATTGACATATAAATACAAGGCTTAATAGTCCAAATATTGGATAAAGGGAAGTTATTAGTTTGGAAAAACCTATTTGTGAAACTGGCAGAGCTATAGCTAAAACTATAAAAATACCTTTTTTAAATTTAATATTAAAAGTTTGTTCTAGAGTTTTACTTATTGAGTAAACGTCAGATATTTCTGTTGAGAACATTTCTAGCCAAATAACTACTAATAAGAGAGCTTGTATTACATGACCAAATCTTTGAGCTACAAATAAAAGAGGTATTTCGTAGTTAAAAATATAAGGCTGATTTATTAGTAGCATAAGATTAATCATAAAGCTAAGGAAAGCAAGCCCAATTGCGCCTAAAGCTATTCCATAAAACATAGTTTTGGGTTTTCTAATTTGGTTGCTCATAGGAACCAGAACACCTAGGCAGCAGAGTGTATTATACCCAGCATAAAGAATAGTAGATACGCCAAGTCCTTTTTTCTTAGGTTCAAATTGAGAAATAAAATCTAATGAAAGCATATCTTTGCAAAATACAAAATAAAGAATAGTAATAGTTGTAATAGTAAGAAGTAATGTAGGAACTATAAATGAGTTAACTTCAATAAGCCCTTCAGTTCCTCTAAGTAAAAAGAAAATAGCTATTGATATCATAATTAGAGAACCAGCTATTTTGGGAATTCCAAAGAATTGATGAATTAGTGCTCCACTACCCGCAAGAATAATAGATGCACTAGAAATCAAATATAGGGTAGTAATTACTCCGGTAATTTTTCCTAAAATATTAGGACTTATTACTTTTATAACGTCACTATAGGAATCCAGTTTGTATAGGATACTAATTTTAGAAATTATGGTGCCCATAGCGATATAAAAAATTCCGCATATAAGAATTCCCACAAAGCTTAAGGGTCCATAAGCTGTAAAAAATTCTGTGATTTCTTGTCCAGAAGCAAGACCAGCACCAACTATAGTACCGATAAATACAGCTGCGACTTGAAAAATTTTATTAAGTTCTTTTTTCAAATGTTTCGCCTCCAATTCATTTCTATTAACAAATATATAGCTTATAACTATTTTTTATTCTTTAATTCTGAATAAGGTAAAGAATAAGAGGGAAAATAAGAATATAGAGATTGTGAAAGTAGGAGGAATACGAATTGAAAGGTAAAAAGTTTTTAATAAATATCTTACTAATATTATTAACTGTTTTAATGTTTACTGGATGCAAAAATATTAATAATAAAAAACCAGAAGTTAATATATTTAAGCCTACAACAGCTATGGATATTGCAAAAAGTTACTTAGAAAATATAAGTAAAGGTGAATTAACTAAGGCAAATGATCTGTGTATTAAAGAATTATTAAATGAAAACAAGGTTATAAGCACAGGTACTTCAAAAATAGTTGCATATAACGTAGACAATTTAATTGAATCTACTAACTCTGTGTATGTTGTATTTAATGTACTTAGAAGTTCAAATACACAGCCAAAATGTGATTTAGATAGCTTTGCAATTAAAGTTGATAAGCTTGAAGATGATTATAAAATAACTGAGGTTAAGGCAGTTAATAAGAAGCAGGTTTTCGTTAAGAATAATGGATTAAGAATAACAGAAGATGGGGCTGGAGACAGTCAATTAATTGTAAGCCTTAATAATATGCCTAAAGATGTTTATCCAAGAGAAAATAAAGTTATGTTATATAAAGAAATAGTACCATTAGATGAATTTGGAACAATATCATTAAGTTATACAGGGCAAAAAATAGCAATGTCTACAGTTTCAAAAGAAAATATTTTTATTGCAATTGGATATTTAGATGAAGGTAAAGTAGTTCAAGGTAGCATAGCGGGTCAGAGTTCAAATGAAGCGGGATCAAGTCAAGAGTTGCAAGAGCTATTAGATAAACCTATTGTAAAAAAAGTGGTTCCAGTAGATTTATTAAAAGATGTAAAGATTCAAAATTTCATTTTTTCACAAGAAGAAGATGATTTAATAGTTGAATACATAGAAAAATCAGGAGCAAAAAGAATTAAAATATATAAAACTGAAGATGGAACAATTGCTAACACAAAAATAGATACAATGTTTTCAGCTGAAAAATATAATGTGGTTTTAGATGGGTTGGATAAAAAGGCTATTTATATAAATGTTTCAGCAATAGAAGGAAAAGATGATATAAATAAAGAACTTTTAGGGACCTATAAGTTAGATTTAGAAAAGTTAGAAATGACTAAAAAATAAAAAAAACTTAATTTATTTTAATAATATAGTAAAATAGAAGTACGCCTAAAAATAAAGGTGTACTTTTTTGATTATAAGAGACTTAATATAAATAAAAGATACAAAGGAGAAATTTAAAAATGAAAGAATGGAACGGAAAGAGATACCATAGTTTAAATTATTATTTAAGGAATAAGTTTGGAGAAAAAGTATATAAAATTGCTTTAGATGGTGGTTTTAATTGTCCAAATAGAGATGGAAAAGCTGGCAAGGGTGGTTGCACTTTTTGTAGTTCCAATGGATCTGGAGATTATGCAGGAGATAGATTTTTATCTATAACAAGCCAATTTCAGGATAGAAAAGAAATGATGGAGAAAAAATGGAAAACAGGAAAGTACTTAGCTTATTTTCAAGCTTACACAAATACTTATGCACCTGTAGATGAGTTAAAAAGAAAATATTATGAAGCTCTAGACCACTCAGGGGTTATAGGAATATCTATTGGAACAAGACCAGATTGCTTAGGGGATGATGTTTTAGAATTATTAGACCAAATAAATAAGGAAACTTATCTTATAGTAGAACTAGGACTTCAAACTATAAGCAATGAAAGTGCAAATAACTTTAATAGGGGATATGATTTAGAGGTTTTTGATAAGGCTATTAAAGATCTTAAAGATAGAAATATAGAAGTTGTTGTTCACAGTATATTTGGCTTGCCTGGAGAAACAAAAGAAGATATGCTAGCAACTGTGGATTATATTGCTCATTGTGGGGCAGAAGGTATTAAATTTCACCTACTTCATTTAATGAAAGGCACAAGAATGGTAAAACAATATGAATCAGGGGAATTAGAACTATTAAGCCAAGAAGACTATATTGATGTAATTTGCAAAAGTGTAGCTATGATACCCGAAGAAATGGTAGTTCATAGATTAACTGGAGATGCCCCAAGAGAATTATTAATAGGCCCTATGTGGAGCTTGAAAAAATGGGAAGTTTTAAATGCCATAGATAAGGCAATGACTGATAATGATATTTGGCAAGGTAAAAATTTTAAAATATAAATTTAAATTAATGACATAAAAATAAATAACAAGTCAAAGATGCAAAAACAATGACATACTGACTTGCTATTTATTGATTATGGTGTATTAAGAATTCTTAATACACTTTAGTTAAAAGTTAATATTTTTTATAAATATAAAATAAATACTATTCATAAGGAACTACAATTATTTGAATGTTTTTGGAGTGATTAAGTAGTTTGTTTATAGTTGATCCTCTAAAAAACTTTTGGATGGTTGTACGCTTAGAGTGGCCAATTATAAGTTTTGTAATATGAGTATCATGAGCGAATTTTACTAATTCCTTTGAAACAGATCTACCTTTCAATTTTTTTACTGTAGCATTAAGGCTTTCGGCTAAAAGTATATTTTTATTTAAGGTATCTAATTTATTAGGCGTATCTGCTGGTGAAAATCTATGAGTACAATCTACATATACCACGTAAAAAGCACACTTGTATTTTTTTGAAAGTACAGAACCCATACGAATTAACCTTTGAGATTGATGGCTTGAGGATATTGAAACCATCACCCTTTCAACTGTAGACCAATTTTCATGAATATCATGATTAATTTTATATGCTTCTAAAGCTTCATCAACCTCATCAGCAGTTTGTCTTAAGGTGAGTTCGCGAAGTGCCGTTAGATTTCCTTTTCTAAAGAAATTACTTAACGATCTTTCAATCAAAGGTTCTTTATAAATGTTACCTCTTTGAAGTCTGTTTCTAAGAGAATCAGGAGTTATATCAATTACTACTACTTCTGAATCTTCTAAAATAATATCAGGAACAGTTTCATTAACATTTACTCCAGTTATTTGTCTTATAACATCATTTAAACTTTCTAAATGTTGTAGATTTACAGTAGTATATACATTTATACCACAATTTAAAATTTCTAATACATCTTCATATCGCTTTCTATTTTTTGATCCAGGCGCATTAGTATGTGCAAGTTCATCTATAATAACTAGTTTGGGCTTTCTTTTTAGAATTTCTTCAAGGTTCATTTCGGTTAACGTAATATTATTGTAGAGTATATCTTTTAAAGGGATTTGAGGTAAATCTTTTAACTGATCTATTGTATCTTGCCTACCATGACTTTCAAAATAACCTATAACTATATCTTCACCACGTTTAAAACGTCTATTAGCTTCGTTTAACATAGTATAAGTTTTACCAACCCCAGGAGCGTAACCTAGAAAAACTTTTAGTAATCCCGTAGTTTCTTTTTTACAAGCATTAAGAGCTTGTTCTAAATTCGCTCTTTTTTTATCCATATAATCACCTCATTATTATAATTATTTTAACTTGTTTAATTTATCAGAAAAATCTCTGAATAGTTCTCCTTTTTCTGTTTCGCCGAGGTTTATTAATACTTCTCCTATTTCTTTATAAATACTTGGATTAGTAGGATTATCGCATAAAGAAAGTTTTAAACTATTGAAAGATAAATTATTTTCTATAATATCTTTAGATGATGTTTCTAGTGAAGATATGTCATTTGGAAACACTTCTAATAAAGTTTTTCTAATAGTAAGAGCAGTGAAGGGCTTTTGTAGGTAGGCTTTAGCCCCTAATTGAGTAGTGGTAACGGCATTTCTAATAGTACCAAATGCTGTCATTATTATAACTGGGAATGTATGTCCTTTTGATCTTAGTAACTCAAGAAGAGCGGTACCACTAATATTTGGCATTTTAATATCTATAAACGCAATATCAAAATTATGTTTAGAAACTAATTCAAGAGCTTCAGTTGCGTTTGAAGCTGCATGAACAATATAGTTTTCGTTTTCTAAACACTTTGATAATAATAATCTAATATTTTTTGTATCATCAACTACTAAAGCAGTTTTCATAAATTATCCCCCTAGAATGTATTTAAAAATATATTACTTTAGATTTTTTATATTATCAACAAATGATATTCATAGTAAATGGTTAATAATGAGAGCAAATCAAGGTGAAAGAAAGAAGGGTTAGTGTGATAAAGTGGAATAAATAAGATTGCCTTAAAAGGAGTTTTTATGGAGAGTAGATAAAAAATGGAAGTTATACTATAATTTTATTAAATACAAAAGAAAGATGGTGAGGGTATATGATAAAAAGTATTAAGTCAAAAATATTTTTAATATTAATAGTATTTCTGGTGTTAACCATTGGTAATACTTTGGTATCTATTAATTATTTTAATAAATTACAACAGTCTATAGATTTAATAATGCATGCTAATTATGATAGCGTTGTTGCAGCTCAAAATATGATAGAATCACTAGAAAGACAGGATAGTTTAGAATTAGCATTTATATTTGAAAAAGATTCATTATTATCTAAAGTACATGAAGAGAATCATATGAAATTTTTAGAATGGCTTTATATTGCTAAAGGTAATATAACTGAAACTGGTGAAAAAGAAATATTAACAGAAATAGAAAAAACTTATATGGATTATAGCAAAACTGTTCAAGTTCTTGAAAGTTTAAAGGTAAAAGAGGGCGTAGATAGTGTAAGGGTATACTATTATAATGATGTTTTTCATTTATTTGAAAAATTAAAAAACAATTGCTCAGATCTTTTAGATATAAATCAGCAATCAATGGTAAATAAGAAGGAAGAGTCAAAGGAATTAGCTAATAAGGCTAGTTATTATACATTAAGTATATTAGCATTAGTTTTATTTGTTGGGTTATGTATAATTGGATATTTATTAAAGAAAATAATTAGACCAATAGAAGATTTAGCAGTAGGAATAAAAATGGTGTCACAAGGAAATTATGATTATGAAATACCTCTAAAAAGAGATAAGGAAATAAACTTTGTATTGGAAGATTTTAATCATATGGTAAAAGAGTTGAAAAAGTATGAGACTTTAAATATAAATGAGATACTAAGAGAAAAGCAAAAAGCAGAGGCGATAGTAGAAAGTATTAATTCACCAATAATAGTAACTAATAGTGAAAATAAAGTAACTATGGTAAATAAGGCTTCAGAAAGAATATTAGATGTAAAAGAAAAAAATGTTATCAATAGACACTTTTTAGAAGTAATAGAAAGAAGAGATATATTTGATATGATTCAAAAATCTAAAAATTCCATTAAGGAAAGCAAGGCTTTTGAGGATATAGAAATAATACAAAGAGATGAAAAAAGATATTATAGAATAACAGCTAATCCTATATGGTTTGATCATAGTGAAAATATTGGAACAGTCACAATAATGCAAGATATTACAAAGTTTAAAGAGGTAGAAAATTTAAAATCAGAGTTTGTATCAACAGTTTCACACGAATTTAGAACTCCATTAACATCAATTTCTATGGCAATTGGATTATTATTAGAAAATAGCTTTGATAATAAAGAAGAGGAAAATGAGTTGCTTACAATAATAAAAGATGATAGTGAAAGGTTGAATAATCTGGTTGGCGAATTATTAGATATCTCAAAAATGGAATCGGGTAAAATTGAAATGGAAATTCAAGAAGTTGATATAAATGAGGTTATTAAACCTGTTAATAATGCATTCAAAATACAATTAGAAGAAAAAAAGGTGGATTTAAGTATAGATACAAAGGGGATATCTAGGAAAATAAAAGTAGATATAAATAAAATTTCCTGGGTTCTTGTAAATCTTGTTAGCAATGCCTTGAGATATATTGCAAGTGATGGTACTGGAAAAATAGTAATAAGGGCTAATGAAGTAAATAGCGATATGCTAATTTCTATAGCTGATAATGGAAAGGGAATATCAGATGATGATCAAACTAGGATATTTGAGAAGTTCGTTCAGTTAAAGAATGATGATGGAGAAGTAAATGGAAGTTCTGGACTTGGGCTAGCCATATGTAAGGAAATGGTGAAAGCTCATTGTGGAGAAATATGGGTTGATAGTGTTTTAGGTGAAGGAAGTACATTTTACTTTACTTTAAAATTAGGAGGGATTATTGATGAAGAAAAGAATACTAATAGTTGATGATGAAAAAAATATAAGGATAGCATTAAAACAATGCTTTAAAGGGGAAAATTATAAAGTTGAAATGGCTAATGATGGGGAAGAAGCTATAGAAAAATTAAAAAATGATAGATATGATCTTATATTAATGGATTATCAAATGCCAAATAAAAATGGGTTAGAAGTATTAGAAGACATAAGAAAAAATAATATAGAAACCAGGGTTATTATAATGACTGCATATGGAACGGTTGATATAGCTGTAGATTCTATGAAACTTGGAGCAGTAGATTTTCTAAGCAAGCCTTTTAGTATAGCTAAAGTAAAAGATGTAGTAAGAGAATCCATTAAGAAAGATGCAATAATAATAATGGGCGAAAGGGATATAGGTGGAAGCCTAAATGAAGCTAGAGATGCTATAAGGCATGGAAGTTTAGAGGCGGCGACGCAGCACTTAAGAGACGTTCTAATAAGTGATGCAAGTAACCCAGCAACACAAAATTTATTAGGAGTTATAGAAGAGAAAAAAAACAATGGGAACTTAGCACAGAAGTATTATAGGGCAGCGTTGTCATTAGATGCAACATATGCTCCAGCAGATAATAATCTAAGAAGAACAGCTATGTATAGTGCGTTATCAACAGGAATAGATTTAGGTTAATATATATATTTACGAGTAAGGCATCTTCAAAAATATACTAGGATATTAACTAGTTATTTTTGAAGAGGCTTATTTTTATGTAGAATATAGTAGGACTTTAAAATGTAAACGTTAAGATTTGAATTTGCATAGAAAAATAGAGTAAATGATAGTATTTGTATGACCTAGTTATGTAGATTTTAAACAGAGGGTCAAATAACAAGGAAAATAGGTTATTATTGCTGAAAATGGCGTTGTCTTACTAAAATATGAGAGTATAATTCATTATAGAATTCAATTTTGGAGAGGGGATATGTACATGGAATGGTTAGCTTTATTATTATTAATGGCGGTATTTATATTTATCACAATATACGTTGGAAAGTATCTATATAGCATCTTATTCAACACAAAATCTTTTGCAGATCCAGTAATGGATAAAATAGATAATGCTATATATAAGCTTTCAGGAGTAAAAGGAAAGGATATGGATTGGAAGCAATATATAGTTGCTTTACTAGTAACTAATGGTGTTATGTTAGTTGCAGGATTTACACTTTTAATGGTTCAACAGTATATAGTTGGATCAAGTGCAGAAAGATTAGATATGAATTGGCATACCGCTTTTAACACCGCGATAAGTTTTATGACTAATACAAATCTGCAAGATTATACAGGAGAGCTTCATTTAACTAATATTACTCAAATGATAGTAATTACAGTATACATGTTCACATCGGCAGCAACAGGGTTTGCTATATGTGGTGCTTTTATAAAAGGTATTACAGGACATAGTATGGGTAACTTTTATAGAGACTTAACTAGGATAATAACAAGATTATTGATTCCCGTATCAATCATTGCTTCAGTAATTATGATAGGGCAAGGGGTGCCTCAAACATTAGAGGCACATAAAGTTGTACAAACTCTTGAGGGAGGGGTACAAACATTAGCATTAGGACCGGTAGCATCACTTGAAAGTATTAAACATTTAGGAACAAATGGAGGAGGATTCTTCGGAGCAAATTCAGCTCATCCATTTGAAAATCCTACACCAATTACAAATATGTTAGAAATTTTATTAATGATGTTTACATCAGGCGCTTACTGTTATGTATTTGGGAAAGCTTGTAAAAATAAAAAACAGGGGTGGGCAATATTTGGAGCAGCACTTATATTATTCTTACTGGTTATACCAGTTATATATAATGCAGAATTAGCTGGAAACCCTGCTATTAATCAACTTGGAATTACAAATACTATAGGAAATATGGAAGGTAAAGAAGTAAGAAATGGAATTTTTGACTCTTCGCTATTCACAGTTGTAACAACATCATTTACTACAGGATCAGTTAATAATATGCATGATTCATTAACTCCAATAGGGGGAGCAGTTCCAATATGGAACATGATGCTAAACTGCGTATTTGGTGGGAAGGGTGTTGGATTTATAAATTTAATTATTTATGCAATGCTTGGAGTATTTATTTGTGGACTTATGGTTGGTAGAACACCAGAATTCTTAAGAAGAAAAATAGAAGGAAAAGAAATGAAGCTTATAGCAGCAGCAATTCTTATTCATCCAATAGCAATACTTGTGCCAACGGCAATAGCTGTAGCAGTGGGAAAGGGCAGCTTAGATGGATATCATGGATTTTCTCAGATGCTTTATCAATTTGTTACATCAGCAGCCAATAATGGTTCAGGTTTTGAAGGATTAGCAGATGCTACAATGTTTTGGAATGTAGCAGCAGGAATAGTAATGTTGATTGGAAGATATACTTCAATGATATTACTACTTGCGGTAGCGGGATCTATGATGAAAAAGACACAAGTTCCAGAAACGTCAGTAGCTTTTAGAACTGATACAGGATTATTTGTAGGGGTATTAGTTGCAACTATTTTAATAATTGGTGCATTAACATTCTTACCGGTATTAGTACTTGGACCAGGTGCAGAATTCTTAACAATGTAGGAATATATGGGGATAGGAGGAATGAAAATGAATGATAAGAAAAAAGGGTTTATAACAAAAGCTATGATGAAAACCGCAGTAGGGGATTCGTTTAAAAAGTTAAACCCTAAAGAAATGGCAAAAAATCCTGTTATGTTTGTAGCATATATAGGTATGATTATAACTACAATATTAACTATCTCTCCTGAAATTGTTGGAGAAGATGGGCGTTTATATAATGGAATAGTTACAGTGATTTTATTTGCAACAATACTTTTTGCAAACTTTGCAGAAAGTATTGCAGAGGGAAGAGGAAAAGCTCAAGCAGATGCATTAAAAAGCACAAAGAGAGATACTAAAGCTAAATTGTTAATGCTAGATGGTACTTACACTATTGTAAATGCATCTGAATTAAAAAAAGGTGATGTAGTTTTAGTAGAAGCTGGAGATATGATTCCAAATGATGGAGATGTTATTGAAGGTCTTGCATCAATAAATGAGGCAGCAATTACAGGCGAATCAGCTCCTGTAATTAAAGAATCGGGGGGCGATTTCTCGTCAGTAACAGGAGGAACAACTGTAGTTTCGGATTGGGTTAAAGTTAGAATAAACTCAAATCCAGGAGAATCTTTCCTAGATAAAATGATTTCACTTGTTGAAGGTGCATCAAGGAAAAAGACTCCAAACGAAGTAGCGCTAAGCACTCTGCTAATAGCACTTACTATAATATTTGTAACAGTTGTTGTAACCCTATATCCAATAGCAAACTTTGTTGGGGTAGAACTTGAAGTTTCAACACTGGTAGCCTTATTAGTATGTCTAATACCAACTACAATTGGAGGTCTTTTATCATCAATTGGAATAGCTGGTATGGATAGAGTTACAAGATTCAATGTTATTGCAATGAGTGGTAAAGCAGTTGAAGCCTGCGGAGATGTAGATGTAATGATATTAGATAAAACAGGAACAATAACATTTGGTAATAGACTTGCAGCAGATTTTATACCTGTTAAAGGGGTTTCAAAAGAGGAACTTATAAACAATGCATTAATAACTTCAATGAAAGATATGACTCCAGAAGGAAAATCAACTATTGAACTTGGGGCAAAACTTGGAATTAAATTAAATGACAATGAATATGGAAAAGCAGAATTTATAGAGTTTACAGCTCAAACAAAGAGCAGTGGTGTTAATTTAGAAGATGGAACACGAATAAAGAAGGGTGCATCTTCTTCAATAATAGAGTTTGCTCGCAAAAATGGTGGGCAAATCCCAGAAGATTTAAAAGAAATAGTAGAAAGAATATCAAAACTTGGAGGAACTCCATTAGTCGTAGCAAGAGAAGAAAAAATTTATGGGGTAATTTACTTAAAAGATACAGTTAAACCTGGTCTTGTAGAAAGATTTGCAGAACTTCGAGAAATGGGAATTAAAACAATTATGTGTACTGGAGATAACCCCTTAACAGCAGCAACTATAGCAAAGGAGGCTGGAGTTGATGAGTTTATAGCAGAATGTACACCAGAAGATAAAATAGAAGTAATAAAAAAGGAACAAGCAGAGGGCAAGATTGTAGCAATGACTGGTGATGGAACAAATGATGCACCAGCACTTGCTCAAGCAAATGTTGGTATTGCAATGAACTCGGGTACAATTGCCGCAAAAGAAGCTGCTAATATGGTTGATTTAGATTCAGATCCAACTAAGATTTTAGATGTTGTTGGAATTGGTAAACAACTTTTAATAACAAGAGGAGCTCTCACAACATTTTCAATTGCAAATGATATTGCAAAATATTTTGCAATAATACCTGCAATGTTCACTTTAGCAATACCTCAAATGCAACTTTTAAATGTAATGTCATTAGATAGTCCAAAATCAGCTATTATAGCAGCGTTAATATTTAATGCCATAATTATACCTTTATTAATACCAGTTGCTTTAAAAGGTGTTAAATATGTGCCGATGAATCCGGAAAAGATGTTAAAAAGAAACTTGGCTATCTATGGATTAGGTGGAATGATTGTACCTTTTATAGGAATTAAGATTATTGATATAATAATTGCGCCAATACTAACTTTAATAGGGCTTTAGGGAGGGGAAAAATATGAGTTATTTAAAAAAAGCTATAAGGATAACAATAGTCATGACAGTTATTTGTGGGTTAATGTATCCACTATTTATTACAGGAATAGGAAAAATTATTTTTCCATATCAATCCAGTGGCAGTGTAATAGAAGTAGATGGGAAAGGGGTAGGGTCCGAGCTAATAGGTCAAATATATAATGATGATAAATACTTTTCAGGAAGGTTATCATCAGCAGTAAATTATAATATTTCAGAAGATGGCAAAGAAATGGATGCATCATCAGGGTCACAAAATTTAGCCAGCACAAGTGATGTATTAAAAGAAAGAGCTTTGGCAGATATAGAAACGTTTTTAGCTAAAAACCCAGAAGTATCAAAAGAAGAAATATCATCAGAACTTATAACGCAATCAGGATCAGGGTTAGATCCACACATAACACCACAAGGTTCTAAAATACAAATTCCAAGAGTATCAAAAGCTACAGGGCTTTCAGAAACTGAATTATCTACAATGATTGAAGATAATACAGAAAAGAAATGGCTAGGACTTTATGGTGGAGAAAGAGTTAATGTATTAAAGTTAAATATTGCAATTGACGAAAAGCTAGCAAGCTAAAGCAGCTTGGTTAAATGACATATAAATAGATAATAACACTAGATTTATTTAGTGTTATTATCTATTTTCATTATATGGACTAGTAAAGGAGGAAGGATTATCAATTAAATCAAAAATATTGTTATAATAAGAATAATATTCATTAATTGACAAGTAACTCATATTTAGGACAGGCTATTTTTATGTTAACCTATAGACCAAGCAGAGTACCAGAAGAAATCTGAAGGGGGAACGTAAAATGATAAGAATGAAAGTATTAATGTCAATATGTTTAGCTATATCTTTAAGTCTGGGAAGTGTATATGGAATTTCAAAAGTTAAAGATACCAATAAAACGGAAATAGTAGAAGCTAAAGAGGTAGAAAAAAATTCGGATAAAGCGTCTATGGTAGAAGAAGAAGTGGTTAAAAATGAGGAAAAACCAAATAATGAGGAAAAACCAAATGTTGATAATATAGAAAATACTGGAACTGCTGATAAGGTTCAGGAAGTAATTATTCCTGAAGAATCAAAAAATGTAGAGGTGAAACCTGATAAGGCACCTGAGAGTAAACCAGTTGAAAATACTGTTGCAGAAGCACCACAGAAGGTTACAGAAGAACCTCAAAAGGTTGCAGCGACAAGTTCAGATAGTTATATAGCAGAAATAGAACAAGCTATATTTGCAAGAGTTAATAAAGAAAGATCTGCAAATGGACTAGCTCCTCTAAGTTATAATAATACAATGGAAAATTATGCAAGATTTAAATCTAAAGATATGGGAGATAGAGGTTATTTCGATCATGCAAACCCAGAAGGTGAATTAATAACAGCGCAAATGAAGAGAGATGGTGTTAACTATAATTCATGGGGTGAAAATATTGCATATATCCAAAGGGATTCGACTAATGCTAGTTTAGCTGATCAGTTTATGACTAATTGGATGAACTCACCAGGTCATAGAGCAAATATATTATCAGGAAATTTTGCATCAATAGGTGTTGGAGTTTATAAAGTAGGAAACACATATTATGCAACTCAAGAATTTTATAGATAGAATAGCATATTAATTTGTTATTTTTCAAGATGATTTAATAATTGAAAAGGTGTGGATTTAAGTATTTAGCTTAAATCTACACCTTTTGTTATGAATATATATGAAATTTTTATATATTAAACTACTTGGAATATAAGGAATTTTAAGTAGTATGATTCATCAGAAGTCCATAAAATAGGATGGTCACATGATTGGGTTCTACATTCTATTTGTCTTAGCGTTTTGTGTGCATCACGTGCAGCTTCTGAGATAGTACGTTTAAGAAGCTCTTCATTCATGTAATGTGAACATGAACAAGTTGCAAAGTATCCACCCTTTTTAACCATTTTAAGGCCTCTAAGGTTAATTTCTTTATAGCCTCTTGTAGCTCCATTTATATTGTTTCTTGATTTTGTGAAAGCTGGAGGATCTAAGATAACAACATCAAATTCTTTGCCTTCTTTAGACCATGTAGGTAATATATCAAAGGCATTATGACATTCAAATTTAACTGTATCTTGAAGTCCATTTAATTCTGCGTTCTTTTTAGCGCAATCAATAGCATATTCAGAAACATCTACACCTAAAACAGATTTTGCACCAGCTATACCAGCATTTAATGCAAATGAACCAGTATGAGTGAAGCAATCTAAAACATCGCGACCTTTGCAAATTCTATGAATAGCAGCTCTGTTTTCCTTTTGGTCTAAGAAAAAGCCAGTTTTTTGGCCGTTTGCTAAATCAACTATATATTTAACACCATTTTCTACTATTTGAACATTAGTATCAAACTCTTCAGTTAAGAAACCTTTAGTTTGTTCTAAACCTTCAATTTCTCTAGTTTTTAAATCGCTTCTTTCATAGATACCTTTGGCGTTATATTCTTCAGTAAGGATTTTAACTATTAAATCTCTATATTTATCCATACCTAGAGTTGATATTTGAATTACGAAATAATCTTCAAATTTATCAACTGTTAAACCAGGCAGAAAATCAGCCTCTCCAAATATAAATCTGCAAGAAGATGTGTCTATTACAGTAGTTCTATAATCCCAAGCCGCAGCAAACCTATTTTTGAAAAACTCTTCATTTATTTCTTCATCTATATTTCTAGTCATTATTCTTATTGTTATTTTACTTTTATCGTTTATGTATCCTTTACCTAGGAAATTTTTTCTAGGTCCGTATACTTCAACGATATCTCCATTTTCATATTCGCCATCATATTCATTAATTTCGTCAGTGTAAACCCAAGGACGACCATTTTCTACTTTTTTACTTTTTCCAATATGTAAATAAAACTTACATGTCATTTTCAAGCAACTCCTTACCTAATAAATTATTATAAGATTATAACACAAAGCATATATGAATTTATTAATAATAAAAAAATATGCAAAATAAAGACCACCTGTTTTAATAACAGGTGGCTAAGGGGAAGTACAATTGTATGGATAATACAAGGTAGGGGCCATGTATTATTTTTTTTCAAGGTGCTTTTCAATCAAATCTTTGATTTTAGGGGCGCATCTTGAGCCTCTGCATCCACCAGTGCAAGCTCCAGTTACTTTGGAAACTGCTTCCACTGTGTGTGCTCCGGCATTAATTGCATCTTTAATTTTGGATCTTGGGATTGCCCTGCAAGTACAAGTTTTTGTTATCTTATCAAGGACTTCTTCTGTTAAATTATTTTCCATTTAGTTATCCTCCTAATTGCATAGAATGTACTAATTGAAAATAAAAGGGGATAAAAAATAAATTTAAAAGTTATTTTCTATGACTCTATTATAACAAAAAGTAAAAACAAAAGTCAATACTAATTAATAAAAATTATCAGTTAAGTTTTATTATTGAAATGAAATATTTATTTTAGAAAAAGTTTCATTGTATCTTTAATATTGCTGCATTTTATAGTAAAATATACATAATGTCAATTGACAATAAATTTACAGTGATATATAATTAAAAAAATATAAAGACGATGATTAGGAAAAGTATTTAAGTGATTTCTTTTAGAGAGTGGCTGGCTAGTGTAAAGTCATAGAATAGCTTAATGAAAATCACCTAGGAGTTGGGGGCTGAAAAGTTTTTACTAATTAAGCTTATCCCGTTATCCTACGTTATAGGATAGAGTATGATGGTACTCGAAATAATAGACCATAGGTGGTATAGCGAATTCAACTTCGTCCTTATATAGGATGAGGTTTTTTTATGCTTTAATAGAATAATTTAGTAAGTATTAGCTAATATTAAAAATAAGAAGGGAGATTTTTGTTTATGTATAAGAAAGTTGAATTGCCAACAGGTTTTGTTGGTATGGAAAAACAAGTTACACAACTTTGGGAAGACAAGGGCGTAATTAAAAAGAACTTTGATATGAACCAAGATGGGGAATATTTCACATTTTATGATGGTCCTCCAACAGCAAATGGAAAACCTCACGTAGGTCATGTTTTAACAAGAGTTATGAAGGATATAATCCCAAGATATAAAGTTATGAAGGGATATAAGGTTATAAGAAAAGCTGGGTGGGATACTCACGGTCTTCCAGTTGAACTTGAAATAGAAAAGAAACTTAAAATTTCAGGTAAACCACAAATAGAAGAATATGGTGTAGAAAAATTCGTTACAGAATGTAAAGAAAGTGTTTTTTCATATGTAAGCATGTGGGAAAAAATGACTAATCAAATAGGCTATTGGGTAGATATGGAAAATCCTTATGTAACTTATCATAATTCATACATAGAATCAGTATGGTGGGCTTTAAAACAAATGTGGGATAAAGAGCTTCTATATAAAGGTCATAAAGTAATGCCTTATTGCCCAAGATGTGGAACAGGTCTTTCATCACATGAAGTTTCTCAAGGATACAAAGATGTTAAGGATTTAACTGCAATTGTTAAATTTAAAGTAAAGGGAGAACAAAACAAGTATATATTAGCTTGGACAACAACTCCTTGGACATTACCATCAAATGTAGCATTATGTATTAACAAAAAGTATGATTATGCTGAAGTTAAAAAAGAAGATGAAATTTATATCTTAGCTAAAGATTTAATAGGTAATGTTTTAGGAGAAGATGTAGAAATAATAAAAGAATTTAAAGGCGAAGAGCTTTTAGGTTTAGAATATGAACAATTAATGCAATTCCATAAGCCAGAAGGAAAAGCCTTTGTTGTAGTTCATGGTGATTATGTAAGATTAGCAGATGGTACTGGTGTGGTTCATATAGCTCCAGCTTATGGAGAAGATGATAACTTAATTGCAGCACAAAATAAACTAGCATTTATTAATTTAGTAGATACAAGTGGTAATTTTGTAGATGAAGTTACTCCATGGGCAGGAAAGTTTGTTAAAAAATGCGATGAGAGCATAGTTAAATACTTAAAAGAAAATAACCAAATAGTAAAAGCTGAAAAGCATACTCATTCATATCCACATTGTTGGAGATGTGACACACCACTTCTTTATTATCCAAGAGAGAGTTGGTTTGTTGCAATGAGTACTTTAAGAGGTAAATTATTAGAAAACAATGATAAAATCAATTGGAATCCAGACAATATAAGAACAGGAAGATTTGGTAAGTTCTTAGAAAATGTTATTGATTGGGGTATTTCAAGAGATAGATACTGGGGAACACCACTTCCAATATGGGAATGTGAATGTGGCCACAGAGAATGTATCGGAAGTATAGAAGAACTAAATAAAAAAGGTATTAATGTACCAGAAGGTATAGAATTACACAAACCTTATATAGATAAAGTTCATTTAAACTGTGAGAAATGTGGCAAAGAAATGACTAGAACATTAGAAGTTATTGATTGTTGGTTTGATTCAGGATCAATGCCATTTGCTCAATTACACTATCCTTTTGAAAATAAAGAATTATTTGATCAAAACTTCCCAGCTCAATTTATATCAGAAGCAGTTGATCAAACTAGAGGTTGGTTCTATACAATGTTAGCTATTTCAACAGCTATATTTGATAGAAATCCATTTGAAAACTGTATAGTATTAGGTCATGTTCTTGATAAAAAGGGCTTAAAGATGTCAAAATCAAAGGGAAATGTTGTTGATCCGTTTGAAGTGTTAAATTCACAAGGTGCAGATGCTACAAGATGGCACTTCTACACTGCAAGTGCTCCATGGCTTCCAACAAGATTCTCAGTTGATGATGTTGCTGAAGTTCAAAGAAAGTTCCTAGGAACTTTTTGGAATGTATATTCATTCTACGTGTTATATGCAGATTTAGACAAATTCAATCCATTAAAACATACTGATTTCGAATCAGACAATGTAATGGATAAATGGATAATGTCAAAACTTAATACATTAATAAGTGAAGTTGATGAAAACTTAGCAAATTACGCAATAACTCAAGCGGCGCTTGCAATTGAAGAGTTTACAGATGTATTATCAAACTGGTATGTAAGAAGAAATAGATCAAGATATTGGTCAGAAGAACTTACAGAAGATAAGATTGGGGCTTATGTAACTTTATACAGAGTATTAACTACAGTAGTTAAAATTGCAGCTCCATTTGTACCATTTATAACAGAAGAAATTTATCAAAACTTAGTAGTAAACTTAGATCCAAATGCAGCTGAAAGTATTCATTTATGTATTTGGCCAGAAGTTAATGAAAAGGCTATAGATAAAGAATTAGAAAAAGAAATGGATTTAGCTTACTCTATGGTTAAGCTTGGTAGAAGTGCAAGAAACGCTGCTAATATAAAAAATAGACAGCCGCTTTCAAAAATGTTAATTTCAACAGGTTCTCTTCCAGAATATTATGGTGGAATAATAACTAATGAGCTTAACATTAAAAATGTAGAGTTTGGTGCTGACCTTTCACAATGTGTTAATTTTGAAATTAAGCCTAATTTACCTGTACTTGGAAAAGCCTATGGTAAATTAATACCAGGAATAAAGAAAGAAATTGCTTTGAGAAACCAAATGGAATTAGCTCAAAAAATTCAAAATGGTGGAACAGAGGTAATTAATGTAGATGGAACTGAAATTATTTTAGATAGCCAAAGTGTTCTACTTACAATGCAAGGATTAGAAGGATATGCATTTGCAGGAGAAGGTTCAATTGGGGTTGTTCTAGATACTACAGTAACAGAAGAATTAAGAGAAGAAGGATACTTAAGAGAAATAATTTCTAAAATACAAAATATGAGAAAAGAAAAAGGATTCCAGGTTTCTGACAAAATTAATTTATATGTGTCAGAAAACGACAAATTAATTGATGTTATAAAGAAATTTATAGATATAATTAAGAAGGAAACCTTAACTCAGGAAGTAGTTTATAATGGTGAATTTGATTATACAGAAGCGGTAATAAATGGCGAAAAGCTAAATATGACAGTTGAAGTAGTTCAATAAGTAAAGGTTAAATGATTTAGAAATAAATTGTTTACATCATTATTTTCTAGTATGATAAAAATTTCAATTAATGAGAGGCTAGAAATATGTAACAATAATTTCTAGCCTTTTATAAATTAAATAAACGATAAGGTTATATAATTTACTATTTTAGGATATAATGTAGAAACAAGAACTTAGAATTATTGTATTTAATAGTGAGAATAGGTATAATATATATAAGAATATTTAAAAATGGAGTGATGATGGTATGGCTACTTCTATTAAAGATGTCGCTAGAGAAGCGAATGTTTCCATAGCTACGGTATCAAGAGTATTAAACGATATCGATGTTGTAAACGAAGATACTAAGAAAAGAGTTTTAGAAGCTATAAAAAAATTAGGATATAGACCTAATATTGTAGCAAGAAGTTTAAAAACACAAAGAACAAAAACTATAGGAATACTAGTTCCGGATATATCAAGTGGATTTTATCCTGAAATAGTAAGAGGAGCTGAAGATGTTTCTAATATATACGACTACAACGTAATATTATGTAACTCAGACTTTGATTCAGAAAAAGAAAAAGAATACTTAAGAGTACTTAGTGAAAAAATGGTTGATGGTGTTATTTATATGAGTTCATCATTAGAAGGAGAAATTTTAAGTTTAATAAATGAATTAAGTTTAAGAACAATCCTAGTAGAAACAAAGGATAAAGAAGAAAGTTTACCAAGCGTTACTATAGATAATATAAAAGCTACATACGACGCAACAAAGCACCTTATAAATAAGGGATTAAAGAAAATTGCTTTTGTTGGAGTTACAAAAGATAATATGAACGCATGGAGTGATAGATACATAGGCTATGAAAATGCAATGAATGATTCGAATTTACTAATAGATGAGGATTTAGTATTTTTAAAGGATCTAAAAGTTAAATCTGGATATGATGCAGTTGAGAAATTTGAATCCCTTAATAAGCGTTGTGAGGCAGTAGTATGTGCTTCAGATGAAATTGCTATGGGTGTTATTAATGCATTTAGAGATAGAGGAATAAACGTTCCAGAGGATGTAAGTGTTATAGGGTTTAATAATAATGCATTTGCTTCAGTTTTCTATCCAAAATTAACAACAATAAACCAACCAAGTTACGATATGGGATCAGTTGCAATGAGAATGCTTATAAAGATGTTAAGCAAAAAGCAATCTGAGCAAGATGAAACAAAAGAAAAATCACAATATGTGTTAGATTATAGCTTAATTGAAAGAGAAAGTTGTAAATAATCCATAAAAGATGACTAGTTATTTTTTAAATATCCCTAAATATAAACGGCCCAAGCAATCAATTTTAATTGATTGCTTGGGCCGTTTTTATATTGGAAGAGATTATAATATTCCTTCAGTTTTAAGAATATCTTCTAACTCTTGAACCTTATCGGTTAAGGAGATGAATTTCTCTTTTAAAATTTCTTTAGAAACTTCATTAGCATCAATTATTTTTTCCATATCAGCAACGGTTTGTAGTGCGTCATCTATATCTTGTTGAGCTAATTTAAGGTTTGATTCATTCATAAAATAGACCTCCTTTACAGCTTTAAATAATGTTTTATATATAACTTTATCCTATCACTAATAAAGGTTAGATGCAAGGCATATATTTGTAAAAGAATTTTTTTTAGGAGGCATATTACGTGATTAATTATATTTGGTTTATTATGATATTTTTAGGGCTTTTAGTGGGACTTATTACAGGTAATGGTGATGGGTTATCAAAGGCTATAGTTGGATCAGTAGATTCTACTGTTCAGTTTATGATTGGACTTGTAGGGCTTATGTGTTTTTGGTGTGGCGTGATGAAAGTTGCAGAAAAAAGTGGACTTACTAAGAAACTGTCGAAGTTTTTAAGACCTGTTTTAAAGCTTATATTTAAGGATGCGGCTAAGGATGAAAAGGCGTTAGGTGCAATAGTTATGAATATAACTGCAAATATGCTTGGGCTTGGAAATGCAGCAACACCTTTTGGAATTAAAGCAATGCAAGAAATGGATAGGTTAAATAAAGATAAGGAAAAAGCATCTAATGATATGGCTTTGTTTCTAGTTTTAAATGCAGCCTGCATACAGCTAGTTCCAACAACTATTATATCAATTAGAGCAGCGACAGGATCAACTAATCCTGGAATAATTCTACTTCCTGCAATAGTAGCTAGCACAATAGCTGCAGTAGTTGGAGTTATTAGCTGTAAAATACTTCAGAAATATTTCTAAAAAAGGGGAGGTAGAGAATTTATGTTTAATTATATAACTAAAAGCATTATACCTATAATAGTTTTAGCAATAATAACTTACGGAATGTTTAAAGGAAGAAAGGTATATGAATGGTTTATTGAAGGTGCAAAAGACGGGTTGAAAGTTTGTTTAAACATATTCCCATATCTCTTAGCTATGATAGTAGCTGTGAATATTTTTAGAGAAGCAAATCTTTTAGAGATGTTAAACAATTTTATATCACCAATAGGTGGATTAATAGGATTACCAAAAGAAGTAATACCTTTAGTTTTAATAAAACCATTATCGGGAAGTGGAGCAATAGGGATTTTAACAGATATACTTAAAACATATGGAGCAGACACTAGTATTGGGCTTATAGCATCTGTAATTATGGGGACTACAGAAACTATATTTTATACAATAACTGTGTATTTTGGAGCTGTTAAAATAAAAAAAATAAGACATACACTTTGGGCAGCTTTATTTGCAGAGATTACAGCAATAATAGCTGCAATATTTATGGTTAACTTACTTTTCTTTTAGAAAGTCTTTTAAATTATTAGGTAGATATTTAATTGTTAAAAAAATATTTAAGAAATATTTTTTTAATAGGAAACTATTTCTATAGTTAATACGTCTAATATATTGAGAGAGTAATTTATAAGGGGAAAATTATTATTATTAAATCTAAATAGTAACTATTTAGTAATAGTTTTGAGAAAATTATGAATTATAATAATAGCATAAAATCTAGTTGGAGGATTGTTTGGATGGAGTGGGATAATAATATGATGTATTTATCAGATGATGAAATTAAAAAGTTAGCAGTATATTTAGCATATGGAGCAGGAATTGGTGTGTTTGTAGGCATGTTTAAAAATAATATTCCTTTATATTTTTCATTAGGATCTGTAATTGCTATAGTAGTTGCAGGGGTGGTTTCTTTAAGTAATAAACATAAAAAAAATAAATAGCTTTATACTAAGGTGATTTTAAAAAAATAACTAGTCGAATTCTGGGGTATTTGACTAGTTATTTTCTTTCGGCTCCACCAGTGAAATTAGAATACGATAAAATTATAAATTTTATCGTATTCTTTTTATTGAACAAGATATATAATTATGTATAAGAAGATATCTGCAAAGAAATGAGAAGTTTTAAACAAAATAAGATGAGGTGGGCAAACTATGGACAGGGGTAAATACTATATAATTAGTGAAAAGGTATTGCCAGAAATTTTTAAAAAAGTTTTAAGTGTTAAAGAAAGTTTATTTAATGGAAGTACAAAGGATGTTATTGAGGCTGTAAAGAAAGAAGGTATAAGTAGAAGTACATATTATAAATACAAAGATTATATATTTCCAATGAATGAAACAATATATAGCAAAAAAATAACTTTAGTAGTATTACTATCACATGAAGCGGGAACACTATCAAAAGTGTTAGATTGTATAGCGTATAATAAAGGAAATGTAATAACGATAAATCAAGATATTCCAATTAACATGGCAGCTAATGTGACAATAACATTAGATGTCTCTCGTATTGATGGAGAAATAAAAGGTCTATTAATAAAATTGAGAGCAGTAGATAATGTAGTAAGTGTTAGGTTGTTAGCAATGGAATAACCATGATGAAAAATAAACTAGTATAGTGACTAGTTATTTTTTACATAGTCATAATTATTTAAGGATGTGAAGGTGTTGAAGAAAGAGTTTTATGTGGTAAATAGGAGTAATTCATTAAATAGAATTAAGGATAACTCAATAGTAATATTGTTTGCAGGTAATGCACCGAAGAAAACGGCAGATGAAAAATATCCATTTACACCAAATAGAAACTTTTATTACTTAACTGGAGTGAATGAAGAAAATCATATTCTATTAATGAGCAAAATGAATGGAGAGATTAAAACAAGATTATTTATTAACGAAGTAGATCCAATAAGAGAAAAATGGGAAGGTAAAAGATTAAGAGAGAAAGAGGCTTTAGATATATCAGGGGTAGATAACATAGATTACTTATGTAATTTTAATTCTTTTATAAATAAGCTAATTTCATCAGTTGAGGATTTAAATATATATTTAGATTTAGAAAAGAATAGTTATGAAGGTAAAGAAACTTTATCTGAAAATTTTGCTAAAGATATAAAAAATAAATATCCTCAAGTGTGCTTTAAAAATATTTTTAAAATAATTGGAGAACTTAGATTAGTTAAGACCAAAGAAGAGGTAGAAGAAATTAAAAAGGCTATCGATATTACTATAGATGGGGTAGAACTTCTAATGAAAAAATCAGAGGTAGGAATGAAAGAATGTGAGTTAGAAGCATATTTTGATTTTTTATGTAAAAGCCGTGGAGTAAAGGATTTTGCTTTTAAAACAATAGCGGCTGCAGGAAAAAATGCAACAATTCTTCATTATGTAGATAATAATTCGGAAATGAAAAATGGAGATTTAATTTTGTTTGATTTAGGAGCACAGTTCAATTATTATAATGGGGATATATCAAGAACATTCCCTATAAACGGGAAGTTTACGGATCGACAAAAAGATGTTTATAATGCTGTTTTAAGAGTTAATGAAAAAGTAATTAAGGCTATGAAACCTGGTATTAACTTTTTAGAGTTAAACAAACAAGCAAAAGAATGGATAGCAAAAGAATGTATTAGCCTTGGATTAATTACAAATAAAGAAGATGTTTCTAAATATTATTATCATAGTATAGGACATAGTTTAGGGATGGATACACATGATACGGATATGCCAAATAGAGATACAAATTTTGTGGCAGGAATGATTTATACAGTTGAGCCTGGGATTTATATAGAAGAAGAGGGAATTGGGATAAGAATAGAAGATGATATTTTAATAACAGAAGATGGAAGAGAAAATCTAACAGTAAAGATGATTAAGACAGTGGATGAGATAGAAAAATTTATGTTGAAAAAATAGAGTGATGTTGTATAAATAGGATTATAAGAAGTTCTAGGCCTAAGGTAAAAGTCTAAATAATATTTTTAATAGAATTTACCTAAAAGACACTGAAGTTTAATTTCAGTGTCTTTTAGGTAGTTAAAAAAATTTATTTCAAAAGACCTCCATGAAAATTCAATTTAAATACTTCTTGACCATTATGTTTAACAGTTTCGTTGCCGTTAAAGAATTTTATATCACCATTCCATTTACATTCATATGTGAAATTATCTTTTTCAAATTTCTCTGGACCTCTAAATGGTGAATCTTCATTAACGTTTTGAAGTGCTTCTTTTAAAAATCTAGAGAACCCATGAGGGGAATCTTCAACTAGAAGCCTGCCATTATAATTCATGCCCCAAAAAACCTTTTCATTTTGCCAAATAATTTCTTCACCAATAAACTCTTTATTACCAAGATAACTATCTAAATAATAATAATCATACATTTTAAAAGCATAATCATTAGAATTTGGCCTTGAGGATTTTTCTTTTTTTCCTCCAGAACAATAAGTGTTCTGTTTTGCTTTTACTAAAAAATTAGTAAATTTTGATAAATTAATCACACTAACACCCTCCTTTATTACCCATAATTAAGATTATATAGAAAAATATAAAATTTATCAATACAATATTCAGAAAATAAAGTAAATTTAGAATAAACAATTAATGTGGTAAAATATAATCATCAAATTATTAAAAATAAGGAGAATAGATAATGAATAATATTATAAAATTAAGAGAAACAATGGATAAAAACAAGATAAATCATTACATAATACCAAGTAGTGATCCACATCAAAGTGAGTATGTCGCGGATTATTATAAGGGAAGGGCTCATATATCTGGGTTTACAGGTTCAGCTGGAACATTATTAGTTTCAAAAGAAACAGCAAGGTTATGGACAGATGGAAGATATTTTATTCAAGCTAATAATGAATTAAAAGATAGTGGAATAGATTTAATGAAAATGAGAATTCCTGGAGTTTTAACACTTGATCAGTGGGTGAATGAAAATATAAAATCAGGTGAGGTTCTAGGTTTTGATGGAAGAGTAATTTCAGCTAATCAATATAAAGATTTATTGAAAATATCAGAAGAAAACAACTTCAAAATAGAAATTAGCAAGGATTTATTAGAAGAGTGTTGGGATAATAGACCAACGTTATCTAAGGAAGAGATATTTACTCATGAAGTTAAATTTGCAGGTAAAAGCTCAAGTGAAAAGATAAATGAAGTAAGATGTGAAATGACTAAAGATGAAGTAAAGAATTATATTATAACTTCATTAGATGATATTGCATGGTTATTTAATATTAGAGGAAATGATATTAGTTTTAATCCTGTAGCGCTTACGTATGCTTTAATTACAGATGAAAAGGCTACGCTATATATTGATATGGACAAAGTGGATGATGAAACATTAAAAATACTTAATAATGAAGGTATAGAAGTTTCTGATTATAAAAATATAGAAAATGCAGTTGAAAATATAAAGGAATCTGTATGTATAGACCCACAAAAGGTAAATGCAAAGTTATATTCGCTTATAAATAAAGAAGTTAAAATAATAGAAAAATTAAATATAACAACTACATTAAAAGCTATAAAAAATCAGGTTGAAATAGCAAATACAGAAAACAGCCAAGTTAGAGATGGCGTTGCTATGGTGAAGTTTATTAAATGGCTTAAAGAAAATGTAGGTAAAGAAGAAGTTTCTGAAATGTCAGCAAGTGATGAGCTTCTTGGGTTTAGAGCAGAGGGGCAAAACTTTAAAGGGGCAAGTTTTGGGACAATAGCAGGTTATAAAGAGCACGCAGCCATGATGCATTACTCTGCAACAGAAGAAAGTGATTATAAGCTAAAACCAGAAGGGATGCTACTAGTTGATTCTGGTGGTCAATATTATGATGGAACAACTGATATAACAAGAACTTTTGTACTTGGAAATTTAACAGAAGAAGAAAAAAGAGATTTCACCCTTGTTTTAAAAGGACATATTGCTTTATCAACAGTTAAATTCTTAAAAGGTACAACTGGGATGAATTTAGATATATTAGCAAGAAGACCATTGTGGCAATATGGAATGGATTATAAATGTGGAACAGGTCATGGTGTAGGTTATTTTCTAAATGTTCATGAAGGGCCACAGGGGTTTAGACAAGAAGGAAACACAACAGTGTTAGAACCTGGAATGATAATAACAAATGAACCAGGAGTATATAAAGAAGGCAAACATGGTATAAGGATAGAAAATACATTGCTAGTAGTTAAAGATATAATAAGTGAAGAATTTGGAGAATTTTATAAATTCCAAACAATATCATATTGTCCTATAGATTTAAATGGAGTAGTAGTAAAAATGTTATCAGTTGAAGAAAAAGAATGGTTAAATAATTATCATGAAACAGTATTTAATAAATTAAGTCCATTTTTAAACAAAGAAGAAGTTAATTTATTAAAAGAAGAAACAAGAAATATATAAATAAAAAAGAAGTTATCCTAAAATTATAGGATAACTTCTTTTTATAAGTTAATTAGTCTTTTCTTTTGGGGGAGTAATATATTTATTTACTAATATTGAAATAAGAATTCCAAACAGCGTTTGAACAATCCTATCTACTGCATAGTAAACTGGTTCTTCGTAAGCATGAGCAGTTGTTACTGCTAAAAATACAATACATGATACGTTTATAGCACCTGGTTGATTTAGTAAATTACAGCAATATATAACTACTATTATTCCAAGGGAAATTATTATATAAATTAATAGCTTGGATAGCATAGTAGTAGGAACGGTAGAGCTTATAAGTCTGCAAAATAGCAGGAAAATAACACCTATAAAACCACCAAGTATAGTTCCGCCGCCTCTATGAATACCAGTTTTAACTGAATTAGCTACGGTGTCTTGTAGACATATAACAGCAGTTAAACAAGCAAAGAAAGGGATCTCTGGGAATATAACTAAACATAAGAATACTGAAATTGCAGATTTTATAGTTCTAAGTCCTACTTTAGGAAAGGTAAGTTTTGAAATTTCTTTAGAATTTATCAATAGTAAAGCCTCCTGATGAATAAAATGTACTAATTGTAATATTTAATCTTGTTCTTTTGGGGGTTTGATATATTTATTTACTAGAATTGAAACCGTGATTCCAAATATTGTTTCTATTGTTCTTTTAGATGCGTAAATAAAAGGGTTACTAGTTGCAGGTGCTATCATAATAGCTATTAATACTAAAGATGACATTGCAGAAGCTGCTGGTCTCTTTAGTAGATTACATAAATAAATAGCAATAACAACTCCTATACTTGTAATATATGGAGTGAAGGTTTCCGCCTGTAGCCATCTAGTTAAATAAAGAAATATAAGCCCAAGTAGACCACCTAATAATGTTCCTACTACCCTATTTGTTGCTATTTTTAGTGAATGTTCAACTGTATCCTGCATACACATTATAGATGCTATTGCAGCAAAAAAAGGGTCTTTTGAAAAAAGAATTAAGCATATACATACAGAAATGGCTGTTTTTATATTTCTTAAACCTATTCGCGGTAACTTAAAGTCACTCATAACAAATCACTCCCAATGATATATATCTATTATAACATCTATTATAACATCTATTATAACATATATTATTGGGGATACTAATTACAAAGATAAGAATTAGTATGAAGATAGGAATTGTAATTGTTTAAGGAAGCTGAAAGAAAAGTTAAAATGATAAGGAATAAATAAAAATTGAAAATTATATTAAAAAAATTTGACAGTAATTTTATTATATAATATCATTATATTAAAATAATAAAAGCATTGAAGAGAAGAGTAATGAAGGAGAAAGTCAAAAGAGAGCTAGAAATGGTGAAAGCTAGCGTCGATAAGCTTCATGAAGATGGTCTCCGAGCATATCCTTTGAACTATGAATCAAAGTTAGAAGGATACGGTAACAACCGTTATATTGCATGGTGATAATTCACCTGATAAGATATTTATTGTGAAATAAATATAAAGTAGAGTGGTAACACGTATAATACGTCTCTATATGGGTATAAAAACCTATATAGGGGCTTTTTTTATTAAATATAGTTAAACTAAGGGAGGAAAAAAATAATGTGTAAAAAACCATATTATATAACTACACCTATTTATTATCCATCAACAAAACTTCATATAGGTAATACATATACAACCGTAGCAGCAGATGCTATTTCAAGATTTAAAAGATTGACAGGATATGATGTAATGTTTTTAACAGGAACTGATGAGCATGGTCAAAAAATCCAAAGAATAGCAGAAGAAAAAGGAATTACGCCAATAGAACATACTAACGAAGTAGTTGCTGGAATTAAAGATCTTTGGAGCATGATGAATATTAGCTATGATAAGTTTATAAGAACAACAGATGAGTGTCATATAAAGGCTGTTCAAGATATATTCAAAAAATTACATGACAAGGGAGATATATACAAATCTTCATATGAAGGATTATACTGTACTCCATGTGAATCTTTTTGGACAGAAACTCAATTAGTAAATGGTAACTGCCCTGATTGCAATAGAGCAGTAGAAAAATCAAAAGAAGAAGCTTATTTTTTCAAGATGAGTAACTATGCAGATAGATTAATGGAATATATAGAAGCAAACCCAGAATTTATTCAACCAGAATCAAGAAAAAATGAAATGGTTAATAACTTCTTAAAACCAGGGCTTCAAGATCTTTGCGTTTCAAGAACTAGCTTTGACTGGGGAGTTCCTGTAACATTTGACAAAGGTCATGTTGTTTATGTTTGGATAGATGCACTTTCAAATTATATAACTGCTTTAGGATATGGCAGTGAAAATCAAGAATTCTATGAAAAATATTGGCCCGCGGATGTACATTTAATAGGTAAGGATATCTTAAGATTCCATACTATTTATTGGCCGATAATGTTAATGGCTTTAGAATTACCATTACCAAAGCAAGTATTTGGACATGGATGGTTACTTGTTGATGGTGGTAAAATGTCAAAATCAAAAGGTAATGTAGTTGATCCAGTTGTTTTAATAAATAAATTTGGTGTTGATGCAGTAAGATATTACTTATTAAGAGAAATACCATTTGGTTCAGATGGATTATTCAACAATGAGATATTTATAAAGAAAATAAACTCAGATCTTTGTAACGATTTAGGTAACCTTTTATCAAGAACAGTCGCAATGATTGAAAAATACTTTGATGGAGTAATACCAGCACCAATAGAAAAAGGTGACTTTGATAATGAGTTAATAAACTTGGCTTTAGAAGCACCAAAGAAAGTTTCAAAGGCTATAGATGAATTAAGAATTCCTGACGCTTTAGAAAGTATATTTGAACTTATAGGAAGAGCTAACAAGTATATTGATGAAACAACTCCTTGGATACTAGCGAAAGATGAAGAAAAGAAAGATAGACTTGGAACTGTGTTATATAACTTAGCTGAAAGTTTACGATTTGCTTCAGTAATGTTATCGTCATTTTTACCAGAAACAAGCGAAAAGATAAATGTTCAATTAGCAGTAAAAGCTATTGATTGGGATTCTTTAGCAGGGTTTGATGGAACAGCTCCAGGAACTGCTGTTAAAAAGGGCGAAAGCTTATTCCCAAGAATAGATGTTGATGCAAAGCTTAAGGAATTAGAAGAAATTAGAGAAGCACAACTTGCAGAAAACAAGAAAAATGAAAAAAATGAAAAGGTAGAAATAATACCTATAAAAGAAGAAATTACAATAGATGATTTTGATAAAATAGATTTAAGAGTAGTAAAAGTAATAGCTTGTGAACCAATGAAGAAAGCTAAGAAATTATTTAAGCTTAAAGTAGATATAAATGGTGAAGAAAGACAGGTAGTTTCAGGAATAGCGCAATACTACAAGCCAGAAGATTTAGTTGGTAAATATGTAGTTTTAGTTGCTAACTTAAAACCAGTTACACTAAGAGGTGAATTATCACAAGGAATGATCTTAGCAGCAGCTACAGATGATGATAGTTTATTACAAGTTATAAACCCTGGTAAATTACCAACAGGAAGCCAAGTAAGATAATAACAATAAGGATAAAAACTCCATCAAATTGATGGAGTTTTTATCCATAATCAATTATTTAGTATGAATTAACAATTGAAAATTAGGGGGGCTATATATATGAAGATTATAGTTGGTAATGCTTGGCCTTATGCAAATGGGCCTTTGCATTTAGGAAGAATAGCGGTTTTATTACCAGGGGACATAATAGCAAGATATCATAGACTTATGGGAGATGAAGTAATTTTCTTATCAGGAACAGATTGTCATGGAACTCCTGTAACAATGAAGGCAAAGGAAGATGGGATAACACCTTTAGAAGCAACTATAAAGTATCACAATGAATTTGAAAAGTGCTTTAAATCTTTAGGATTTTCTTTTGATATTTTTGCTAAAACAAGTTCCAAGTATCATAAGGATAGAGTTAGTGAGTTTATCTTAGAGTTATATAATAAAGAATATATTTACGAGAAGAAAGTAAAGCAAACTTATTGTGAAACTTGTAATGAATTTTTATTAGATAGATATATAGAAGGTAAATGTCCACGTTGCGGAGGATATGCAACTGGAGATCAATGCGAAATCTGTTCTGAAATTATAGAAGCTGATGAATTACTCGAGAAGAAATGCAAAACTTGCAAATCAGAACCTAAAGATAAAGAAACAAATCATTTATTTTTCACTTTATCTAAATTTGAAAAGGATGTTAAAAGATTAGCAATAGAGCAACAAGGTTGGAGAGATAATGCTCAAAAAATAGTAAATAGATATTTGGATGAAGGACTTAGAGACAGAGCTGTAACTAGAGATTTAAATTGGGGCGTTGATGTCCCTTTAGAAGGATATGAAGATAAAAAAATATTCGTTTGGATTGAAGCTGTTATGGGATACTTAACTGCTAGCATGGAATGTCTTCAAGAAAAAGAAGAAGATTTTAAAGAATATTGGCAAGGGGAAGATTCAAGAGTATATTTTGTTCATGGAAAAGATAATATTCCATTTCATACAGTTATTTTTCCAGCAATATTGGTAGGATTAGATATAAAAAATCCAAACTTAAGAATAATATCAAGTGAATATTTGAAACTAGAAGGTAAAAGTTTTTCAGCAGTGAAAAATTGGGCTATATGGGCAGATTATATAGTAGAAAATTATAATGCGGATAGCGTTAGATACTATTTAGCTTTAAAATCCCCAGAAGTTCGCGATACCGATTTTACATGGAGAGATTTTATTAATACAATAAATACAGATTTGCTTTCGAGCTTTGGTAATTTTGTGAATAGAACATTAATATTTTCAAAGAAAAACTTAAATTCAAGAATTCCAAATGGAACTATGAATAAGAAATTACAAGATGAAATTTTAAATCTATATTTTGATGTAGGTGATAAAATTGAAGAAGGTAAATTTAAAAGTGCATTAGAAGATATATTTTATCTTATTAAAAAGGGAAATAAAATATTTGATGACGAAAAACCTTGGATTTCAATAGAGAAAAATAGGAAACAATGTTGTCAAACAATATATACATGCATTCAAATAATAGTTAATTTAACAAACTTACTATATCCGTTTATGCCTTTCACTTGTGAAAAGATTGCAGAATTTTTAAAACTAGAAGAACCAATTTGGAGTTTTGTAGAAAAGAAAGAAGGATTAATTGGAGAAGTAGAAGTTTTATTTGAAAGAATAGATAAAAAGAAATCAATAGAAGAACTTAAAAGGTTAAAAGAGAAAAAATTCTAGAAAAAAATACCCTAGAGCTATATCATTTTGGGGGACGATTGAGCTCTAGGGATTATACAATTAAAATGTTTAGGGGTAAATAATAATGTTTTAACTACTCTACAAGTATAAATATAACTCAATTATATGTCATTTAAGTGTCAAAAAAATTAAGAAAATATTACATAACTAAATAACCAGTGGTATGTTAAGAGGCTTAATTAATACCTTTTTTGTCTATAATATATAATATGTAATATATTAATGTAAAAATAGGAGGAAAAAACATGGAAAATAAATATGTGATTTTTGATACACACGCTCATTATGATTCAGATGCGTTTAATGAAGATCGAGATGAGGTTTTAAAGCAAATACAAGAAAATGGTGTAGCTTTTGTATTAAATTGTTCATCGGATTATGAGAGTATTGAAAAAACTAATAACTTAACTAAGAAATATGATTTTATATATGGAGCACTAGGAATCCATCCAAGTGAGGCAAATGATTTTAATAATGATGTTAAATCAGAAATAATTGAATATGTAAAAGAAAATAAAAAGATACTAGCCATTGGAGAAATTGGATTAGATTACCACTATGATGGCAATCCTTTAAAGGAAGTACAAAAAGATGTATTTAGAACACAAATGAATTTGGCTAAAGAATTAAATCTTCCAGTGGTAATTCATGATAGAGATGCTCATGGAGATACCCTTGAAATAATGAAAGAGTTTCCTTCAGTTAAAGGGATAGTACATTGCTTTTCAGGGAGCGTAGAGTTTGCTAAAGAATGTATTAAACTTGGATATTATATAGGAATAACAGGTGTAGTTACTTTTAAAAATGCTAATAAAATAGCAGAGGTAGTAAAAGCTATACCACTTGAAAAATTACTGGTAGAAACAGATTGTCCATATATGACTCCGGTGCCAAACCGAGGAAAACGTAATAAATCAGACTATATAAGCCATATAATAGAACAGATTGCGCAAATAAAGGAAATCAGCTCTAAAGAAGTAAATATAACAGTAAATGATAATTTTACCAGGTTGATTGATAAAAAAATATAAAGTACAATAGGAGTACAGATATTTACATTAAAGTACATATAAGTAAAATATACTTATAAAGGCAATTACGTACAATTGAATATTGATCTAAAATAACTCAAAAAGAACTGCGATAAAATTCGCTATTATTTATTTAATATTTAATAATTTTAATTATACACAATGTGTATTAGAAAAGCAGTTCAAGTAATGCAAGAAGTTGTCAGTTTGACAATACATTATATTTTACTATATAATGTTAAAAGACAATCTTGCCAAGGGAGGTAAAGTAGATGATAGAAAAATGTAAAAAATACCTGAAAAACAATTTTTCTAACAGTCCGAAGGCAAAAATAATTATTGGTCTTGCAATAGCAAGTATCATAGCTGTGACATTTATAAATAAGAGAAAGACAATTGAGATTAGCATAGACGGAAAGAAAGAGACGTTTGTCACATATAAAGGGACTGTTAAAGATGTACTAGAATCTAAGGGGGTAGAACTTACGCCTAAGGATAAAGTAAAACCTGCTTTAAACAATAGCGTATCCGAAAAAGATACAATAGATGTTATAAAAGCAATAGAAGTTAAGCTTACAGTTAATGATAAAGAATTATCTATTGACACAGCAGAGGCTACTGTAGCAGATATGATTAAAGCAGAAGATGCTGAACTAAAGAATCAAGGAATAGAATTTAAAGAAGGTTTAGATGAAATAACGCCAGCTTTAGATGCTAAAATTGAAAAAGACATGAATATACAACTAGTTAAAGTTGATATAAAACAAGAGACAGCAAAAGAGGTTTTACATTATGATACTGGTGAAGAAACTGATTCAGAATTAGATAGTAGTGTAAAAGAGGTAAGACAAGAAGGGGTTTTAGGAGAAAAAGAAGTAGTTTATGAAGTAGTTTTTAAAAATGGCAAAGAGGTATTAAGAACTGCAAAAGCAACTAAAGTTATTTCAGCTCCAGTTACAGAAATTACTGTAGTTGGAACAAAAGTAGAACTTGCAAGTGCAAGTATAGATGTAAGTAGCGGTGTAAGTAGAGGTTCACAATCTTATGGGAATACACTATATTGCGAATCCACAGCCTATTATGGCGATGGGATTACTGCTACAGGGACCACACCAACAAGCGCTCGTGGCGGTAGAGGAACTATAGCAGTTGATCCAAGGGTAATACCACTAGGATCGCTAGTATATGTTGAAGGTTATGGTGAAGCAATAGCTTCTGATACTGGTGGAGCAATTAAAGGTAATATAATAGATATTTATGTAGATTCACATGATGAAGCAATGAACTGGGGAAGAAGATACGGCATTGCCGTTAGCATAATTGCATATCCCGGTGAATGGTAAAATAAAAGGTGCTCAAATGAGCACCTTTTTTATTTGAAAAGTTAGGGAGCTGAAAGCTTTAGGGCATACGATATATTAAAAAAATATGCCTAAAGACCTAAATTGTTTGACATAATAAGTAGATAAGGATAAATTAATATATAGAAACAAGACATATGAATTAAAAGAGTAAGGTAACTTGAAAAAATAACTAATACGGGGAAAGTTGAAAGGAAGTAAGAATTTGATTAAAGAGGTT
Organism: Clostridium gasigenes; assembly: GCF_017348895.1. Classification (NCBI taxonomy): domain Bacteria; kingdom Bacillati; phylum Bacillota; class Clostridia; order Eubacteriales; family Clostridiaceae; genus Clostridium; species Clostridium gasigenes. The sequence goes on along the minus strand of NZ_CP071376.1, from coordinate 1,116,864 downwards.
ATAGTTGTAGAAGGACGAGATGACATAACTGCGGTTAAACAAGCAGTAGATGCTGAATTGATAGCGGTAGGTGGTTTTGGAATAAATGCAAAAGTAATAGACAGAATAAAAGAAGCACAAAAAAGAAAAGGTGTTATTGTATTCACTGATCCTGATTTTGCAGGCGAAAAAATTAGAAGCATAATATCTAAAAGAGTTAAAGGGATAAAACATGCATATATAGCTCAAGAAGATGGTATGAAGGGAAATAACATAGGAGTAGAGAATGCAACTCCAGAAGTGATAATAGAGGCTTTAAACAGGGCAAAGAGCTCTGAAGAGGATAGAATAGAATTCTATACGGCGCAAGATATGTTCTATTTTAAATTAACAGGTAAAGAGGATTCTAGAAAGAGAAGAGTGATGCTTGGAAAAATTATAGGAATAGGGTATGGAAATGCAAATCAAATGTTATCAAGATTAAATAATTATGGAATAACAAAAGAAGAGTTTACAGAAGCTATAAACAAAATAGAAAAAGAATTGGAAGTGAGTAAATAATATGGATACACAAGATATGAAAACAGCAGAACTTGTAAAGAAATATAATTTTAGATTTACAAAAAGTTTAGGTCAAAACTTTTTGATAGATGAAACTGTAACTGAAGACATAGTTTTAGGTGCAGAAGTAACAGAAGAGGATTTGGTTATAGAAATTGGACCAGGTGTTGGAACTTTAACTACACAATTATTAAAAAAAGCTAAAAGAGTTGTAGCTATCGAATTAGATAGTACTTTAATATCTATACTACAAACTGAGATTGGTGATAACCAAAAACTTATGTTAATACATAATGATGCTCTTAAAGTTGACTTTAACGAAATTATTGGAGAAGAAAAAAGCGTTAAGTTAGTTGCAAATTTACCTTACTATGTAACAACTCCAATAGTTGTTAAACTTTTAAAAGAAGGTTATAAATTTAAATCATTAACAATAATGATTCAAAAAGAAGTTGCAGAAAGAATGAATGCAGATCCAGGGTCAAAAACTTATGGAGCACTTTCATTATTAGTTCAATATTACTGCAATACTTCAATAGTAAGAGCTGTACCACCAGAATCATTTATACCAAGACCTAAGGTTGATTCAATAGTAATAAGATTAGATAGATTAGAAGAACCAAAGGTTCAACTTGATAATGAAAAATTATTCTTTGATATAATAAGAAGTTCTTTCAATATGAGAAGAAAAACTTTATGGAATGGGTTAAAGAGCATAGGCCTTGATAAGGAAAATTTACAATTAGCCTTTGATAATGCTGGAATAGATCCAAAGAGAAGAGGGGAAACGTTAAGCATTCAGGAGTTTGGAAAATTATCAAATAAAGTAAATGAATTATTTTAGCATATTGGCTTGTTATTTTTGAATATAGCTAATATTAGGCTAGTATATAAATAAAAAAAACCTCTAAGAGTACTGTTTTAGTAGCAGATAGCCTTAGAGGTTTATTTTTTAACATATTCTAGTATAGTAAGCATATAATATATTGAATTAATGTAAATGGAGGAATTTAAGTTTTGTCACAAATAAATAAATTGTATAGAAACTTTATAATACTACAAGAAGACGAACGAGGTCATTCAAGTACTAGTGATAAGACATTATCAGGATATTCAAAGATAGAAGCAAAAGGAGAAAGATGTAAGGTATCGTTTTATGCCCAAAACTTAAGAAAAGATATTGATGATTATAATGTTATGCTTATTTGTAATAAGCGAGATTCAAAACAACTTATAAATCTTGGTAAAATTGATGTAGGAGATGGGGGTAAAGGGGAATGTACAAAAGAATACTTTGCTGATAACATAGCAGGGTTAGATGTAGCCTTTGATAAAATATGTGGGGCTGCAATAGTTAAAATGAAAGATGGAATCCCTATATTTATAATGTGTGGATTTATTAATGGGGATCAGCCATCAGATAATTGGAAAAATTATAAGGTTGTTAAAGCCGTTGAGGAAAGCCATAAACCTAAGGTTGAAATGGCTAAAAAAGACTGGGATAAAAAATATGATAAGAAAAAAGACAAGGACAAAGACAAGGATAAAGACAAATGTAAATGCAAAGATAAAGATCACAAAAAGCATGATGATGAATGTGATAGAGATAATGAAATAGTTACAGATCCAATAGAAAAGGTAGAGACAATAGAAAAGGTAGAGACAGTAGGAAATGTAGAAACAATAGAAACGGTAGATCCAAGGGGAAAGTTTGAAGAGTATGAAGGCAGTATTCAAACTGAGGGGGCAAAGTTAGAACCAGCAGAGCCAATAGAAAAGGTAGATCCAAGAGGAAAGTTTGAAGATGATGAAGAAAGTATTCAAACTGAGGAAAAAAAGGAATATAAGGCTCCAGATATATTCGAAGTAAGAGGTAGTGTGGGTGAGTATTTTGAAGGTATTGCAAGAGGCTTCGAAAATTGTAGGGATAAATATCAAGAGATTAAATATTGTAAATGGTATAAAGTGAAAGTAAATGATTTATATGAAATGTGTAATATGTCAAATTACAATAAGTATACAGTTGCATATTATCCAATGTTAAATTACTATCCGTATATTAAAAAATATGGGAAATTTATGCTTGGATATAAATGTGACAAGGAAGGAAATCTTAAATATATCATTTATGGAGTTCCAGGAAAGAGAGAAAAAGATGAACAACCATATGAAGGAAAGACTGGTTTCGTAACATGGATTAGTGATGATGATAAAGATAGAAATGGTATGGGATGTTGGCTAATGTTCTATGATTTTAAAAACTCAACTGTTGTTGTGCCAATGCAATAACATGAGATTTAATAGGATATAGGAAGTACTTATAATTCCTAATGAGCAGATTAGTATGAATAAGAAGCAAATCTATATTTTATCATTACTATTATCACTAATGTTTATTCTTGTATGCATGCAACAGTTTTTCTCGGAAGATATAAAAAAAGTGGCACTGAGAAATAATGGCGTTAATAAGTTCTCTGAATATAAGTTGAATGAAGGAGAATACAAGGTGTTATTGCCTGGGGAATGGATAGTAGAAGAGGGAATGGAGAATGTAGATGAGACGGAGTTAGAGATTAGATTTAATAGTGATAAAATTGAGGGAAATATAACTATACTAAATAATCTTGATAGCATAAATAAAGTAGATATAAGGATATTTCAGAATATAAATAATAAAAAATATTATGAATATAAAAGCAATGGAGTATCCTGGAATGTAATAAATTATGAAGTCAAAGAAAATAGTAATAATTTCAGGAACAAATGCTATTTTAGAGAAGACTCTGAAGGAAAAGTTATCTTGATTAACTTTAAATATGATGATAGCAAATCTAAACCTAGTATTGAAGTTGTTTTTGAAGAGATAGTTGACAACTTTAGATAGTATATGGAATAAAATTTGCCATTGAAGAATTAAAGTATTATAATTTACTTGTAATTAGGAGAAGCTAAATTGCTTCTCCTAATTATTTATAAGAAATTAAGTTACATAAAGGAGACTGGTATAATTGAAAAAAACAAAAAAAGCAGTGGCGGTAGTTGCTACTATATTAATTTCCTTGAATTTTGTAGGTTGTAATACTATTGATAATTTGCAGAAAAAATTAGGTTTTAAAAATGAGTACTTTGAAAAATTTCAAACTCAAAATATAGATCAAATAAGTATCCAAAGTGTACGTGACCCTGCTTTCAAATTTATAGTTACAGAGTCAAAGGCTATAGAAGATATGTATAAATTGCTTTATAGTTCTAAGGAGAGTGAAAATAAAACTGAATTAAGTCCGGATTATATTTTTGAATTTAATATGGGCGATAAAGTTGAAAAGTTTAATTATATAGTTGGAGCTCATGAAGGAAATTTTTATAATGATACTAACATCTTTACGGTATCTAGTAGAGTAGATGAGGGTATAATGAAAAATTTATCATTTATTAGAAAACCTAGAGATTTTGAATATATATATTATAATTCAATATCAAATGTATTAAATTTAAAGAAAAAAGAATTTACTGAAACCCCTCATAAAGTTGGAATAGATATTCAAGGGGATGTAGATTGTTTAAAGTATGTATTTTCAACTGATATTGAAGCATTTTTGAAAAAAGCAAGAAAAACAATACCAGATATAGAATTAGTAAATAACAATGCAAGTGAATTTGATGTTGTGTTAACAGTTAAGAATAAAGGATATGATAGTTCTACATATAAGTCTAAAATATCAGTAGATAATAAAAAAGATAAAATACAAGAAGATTACTATATAAAAGCTAAAAATGAATTTAGGGAATGGAATATAGTAACTAGCGAAGCTAATATATCAAAACCAAATGAATGGTATGAGGAGGAGTAAAAAATGAGTGATTGTTCAAGTTGTCCTAGTAAGGATTCATGTTCTTCAAAGGAGACTAATAAGGTAGAAAGTTGTGGAAAAGTAATTCCAAACTACGGAGATGTAAAAAATATAATAGGAGTAATTAGTGGTAAAGGCGGAGTGGGTAAATCTACGGTTACAGGAATATTAGCTAGTATATTAAGAAAAAAAGGGTATAAGGTTGGAGTTTTAGATGCAGATATAACAGGTCCATCTATGCCTAGGTTTTTTGGGATAAATAAAGAAAGAGCTAAAATGAGAAAAGTAGGAGAAGATGGAGTTGAATATATGCCAGTTTCAACTAAAAGTGGAATTAAAATAATGTCAATGAATCTTTTAATTCCTATAGAGGATGAACCGGTAATATGGAGAGGTCCTGTAGTAACAAGTGTATTAACACAAATGTTTACTGATACAAATTGGGGAGAATTAGATTATTTATTAATTGATATGCCTCCAGGAACATCGGATGTAACATTAACAATAATGCAAAGTTTTCCTATAAGTGAGATGGTTGTTGTTGCAACACCACAAGATATGGTGTCTATGATAGTTAAAAAAGCTGTTGTTATGGCAAACAAGATGAATGTTAAGGTAAGAGGGGTAATTGAGAATATGGCTTATATTAGCTGCCCTGGTTGCAATACAAAAATGAAAGTATTTAGTAAAAAGTCATCAGAAGAGCATGCAGAATATTTAGGGTTAAATTTACTTGGAGAACTACCAATAAATTTAGATTTAACTGAAGCTTTAGAAGCTGGGATTGCAGAAGAATATGTTAGAGATAATGATCTATACTCATTAATATTTGAAGGCTTATATTAGGGATATACATAATAAACGTATAATAAGGCAATAATATCAATGTAATACTAATTGAAGTGAATTTAAAGAAATATTAAATTTTTGATATTTCTTTAAAAATCACTTATAAAGAAAGGAGAATATTTATGAATGCAAGTGTTGATAAGGATACATGTATAGGTTGTGGATTATGTCCATCAATCTGCCCAGATGTATTTGAAATGGATGATGATGGAAAGGCAATAGCTAAAGCTGATGTTCCAGAAGGAAAAGAAGAAGAAGCTAAAGATGCAGAATCAAGCTGTCCGGTTAATGCAATTTCAATAGAATAATACATATAAAAAAGCTACCCATTTTCGGGTAGCTTTTTTAAAACTATATTAATATTAAAAAACGGTGTCGGTTCCTTTTATAATTCTATTAATAGGTAATAATGACATAATAATTAAGCATATTATAAGTTCTCCTCCAACAGCAACGCCGTTAACAGCTAAAGAGTAAACTGCTGGTGACCAACCTTCAGGAGCAAATTCGCCAAAGAAAGCATAGCCTGAAATAAAGTGACATACAAATCTAAGTGTCATTCCTATAGTAGTTCCTAAAGGCATATTGTTTTTGAAGTATCCTGCAAAACCTATAGCCATAAAAGGTAAAGGATAATCAAATAATACTTGAATAGGATGAATTATATAAGGGTTTATTATTAAGCTTATAATACCAAATAAGAATCCAGTTAATAATCCAATTTCAGGACCATACATAAATGCAATAAGTAATAGTGGAATCATGCTACCAAGAGAAATACTTCCACCACCATTTGGTAATGAGTAAATCTTAATCATATTTAAAATAGTAGCAAGGGCTAATGCTATACCTATTCTGGCCATTAATTTAGCATCTAACTTTATCTTTTTGAATTTTATAATTGCCAAAAGGAGTAAGACGCCACCTACCACGGTTAAAATTGATAAAGGGTTGCCTAAAAGAGTTGTATAACTCTCTTTTAGGGTTGATATAAAGTTTTCCATAAAAAAATACCTCCTAAAAAATATGCTAGGAGATACCATGGGCGTGAGTATAACTTTATCACGCATCGTATATGGCTTCCCTACGCTGGTATTAACCAAGATCAGGTTTAAAGGGTTAATGATAGTAAATCATCTCTCAGCCTTAAGGCACCCCTAGCACATTGTAAATATAAAATAATTTTACAGTTATTACTAGAAAAAGTCAATTAGTTTATTTTGAGCAATTTCTGCTCTATGATTATTATAAAGACCATAGCTTCCAGAAAGTGAAGCCATATCAATAGATGAACCTATAGAGATGGAAGCATTAAAGTTAGTTAACGGTATAGTTATTATAGTATCATCTTCTAATGAAACAAAAGCTTCGGAATTATTTAAATCAATAATTTTACCTTTCATAAATACACCACCTAAGTATTATTTTTTTCAAGTGCCTTATGATTAGTTTGTGCAAATATAGAAAAGAAATACAAAAAAAAGATATATACTTATAAGTATATATCTTTATATATAATCTTAAAAACCTTGAGAGCTTCTTCTATTCTCGGTTTCATTAAATCTTTCCTAATAATATATTCATTTTGTCCTTTAGGCGTTAGTGAATAAAACTTTTGAAATTTTTTCTTTGGATCATCCCAAATACCCATAACAAATCCTTCTTTTTCAAGCTTCTTTAATAATGGATAAATTCCACCGGTACTAGGCACCCAAAGACCATTTGTACGGTGACCTATTTTTTGAGAAATATCATTGCCATTGGCATGACCTTTTGTTAATATGTGGAGCACGTAAATGGGTAATAAACCCTTAGTAAAGATTTGACCTGAAGACTCTTTACTTTTTTGCAGAGCCTTTAATTCAGATAATTTTTGCATATACTCATCATGAAGCCTTTTTTCCTCTGCTTTAATATCAGATATGTTATTAAAGCTAAAGTTTTGCATAGCTAGTCAACCCTTTGTATAGCTATACCTATCATTCCTCTTCCTGAATGAGCTGCAGACATAGCGCCAACTAATGTTAATTCGACTGATACTACATTATGTAAGTTTCTTAGGTTTTCCATGAACTTAGTGCCTTCTTCTAAAGCATCACCTTGAAGTACCCAAAGTTTACACTTTCCTTCCGTAAGATGTTCTTTAATTATTTCATGAAGTTTTGAAAGAGATTGTTTTCTACCTCTAACTTTGGCAATAGAACAATAAACTCCTGTCTTATCCATTGTAATAATAGGTTTTAAATGTAGGAATTGTCCTATAGCACCAGCGAGTTTTCCTATTCTTCCACCTTTTATTAAGTATTCTAATGTATTTAAAGTATAGTATCCGACTACATTTTCACGTGCTTTAGGAAGATATTCTAATATTTCTTCATAAGATTTACCCGCTTGTACCATTTTGGAAGCTTCTAATACAATAACTCCTTGACAATAGCCTATTATTTTACTATCAAAAATAGTAGATGTTAAATTAGGGTGTCCTTCTAATGCAAGCCTGAAAGCATTAAATGTTCCTGATAGTGCTTTAGATACACTAATAGCAATTACATGAGTGTAACCAGCTGCCTCTATTTGACTAAGAACCCTTTCACAAGTTTTTGGGCTTGGTAGTGAAGTTGTTGGAATTTCAGTTTCTAAAGAATTATAAACCTCTTCAGAAGTTATATTTATTTTATCTTCAAATTCACCATGTGAGTAGATTATTCTTAGCGGCGAAAGATGGATATCGTTTTCTTTCATAGTTTCTAAAGTTAAATCGCATGCACTATCAGTTACTATTGCAATCTTTTGCATAAAAGTTGCCTCCTTAAAATTTAATAAATATGTCTAGATTATAGCATAAAATAAAACTATATCAATAGTGATAATGTTAGTCATATTAAAAAAAATAACAAGCAAATATATATTTAACATTTACTTGTTATTTTTTAAAAATTATTTAACAAATATTACCGCTTAATATGCAAATTTATTTTAATAAATTTTGTGAATAGCTAATCCTATTAATCCCGGACCAACGTGGACACCTAATGCAGGACTAATTGAAGCTATACCAATTTCTACTATATTCTCTAAGTTTTTAATGCTTTCTAAGTAAGCTTTTCCTTCTTCAAGGGCTCCACCTTGTAGCACTTGAATTTTACATTTACCTTTGCTTAAAGCTTCTTTTAAGATATCAGTAAGTTTTGAAAGAGCTTGTTTTCTACCTCTAGCTTTACAAGCTGTATAGTAAACACCATTATCATCAACACCTATAACAGGCTTTAAATTAAGTAATTCGCCAATAGTACCAGCAACTTTACCTATTCTTCCACCTATCTTTAAATACTCAAGAGTATTTAAAGTAAAGTATGCTGATATTCTTCCTCTAAGTTTAGGAAGATTGGATATTATATTTTCGAATGATTGACCTTCTTTAATAGCTTTAGCAGCTTCTAATACAATCATACCTTCGCCATATGCTAGCATCTTTGTATCATAAACATGAGAAATCAATTTTGGATGATCTTCTAAAGCTAATCTTACGGCATTAAAAGTTCCAGATAATCCACTTGATATAGTAATGGCAATTACATGAGTATATCCTTCTTCTTCTAATTTAGTTAAGACAGAATTTATTTTTTTAGTACTAGGAAGTGATGTTGAAGGAATCTCGATCCCTAATTTTTCATAGACTTCCTCTGGAGTAATAGATACTCTATCTTCAAATTCTCCATAAGAGTAAATAATATTAAGAGGAAGCATATTTATATTATTCTCTTTTAATGTTTCTAATGATAAATCACAACTACTATCAGTTATTAAAGCAATTTTTTGCATAATATTAACTCCTTTGTTACATTTAATTCTATGCAAATATTATATCATAAATTTTATATGCATATCAATAGTGATAAGATAAGATAATTATCACTATTGATATAGTTTAACCAAATTTTAAAAAAAAATCCCTTAATTAAAAGAAATGTCTGTATTGTTATTTACAATATGCCAAATAGTTTTGCCGGGTGATAGGGGAACTATATCTCCATTAATATCATAAAGTATAGTTTTATCATTTTCATCTGACTTTTTCCAGAGTACATTTACATATCTACCATTTGAAAATACATAGCCATCTCCTTCACCTATAAGATCTATATCTAAATGCAAATTATCATCTTGAAGAGATATTGTAGTTTTTTGAATAACTACATTAGCAAAGCTAAGCTGTTTATTAGTAGAAGCGTCTAAAGCTATTTTGCCATCCATTGATTTTTTATATACATTATCTTCATATAAATATGAGGTATCGTAACTTTTGTTCAAATTCAATCTTATATTTGATATAGAAGTTAAAACTTCATTTGAGTAGTAAGCTTTATTAAATTCTGCAAATGGTTTTGGAATTGATAAAAATTTTTTATCAATAATGGAATCTAATATATTTTTAGAAGAGGTGTATAAGTTGTGAGGTGACTTTCTTTTGGGATCTCTCCAAAAATATGATCCGTTAGATAGTTCATTTATACTCATAATAGAGCTATCTTTAGAAATACTAGTTAGAGCATCCACAGATCCTCCGCAGTGAGCAAAAGATAAATTATTTTCTAAAGCTAGCTCTAAAAAATAAGGTCTAATGCTTCGTACAGGTCCAATTATATCAGCACTATCTTTATGAAAAAGAGCCATAAACCTAGGAATTCCGCCTTCTGCAGATGTTTCATAAATAACATCTGCAGATCCAAGTCCACTTTGAGGTCGTGAAGAAGTAGAGTTTTCAATCATAACCATAAATGGTGTATTAGAATTAGTAGATTCTTTAATGTTCTCACCTGTATAAAATGAAGGAACCATGCCATCCATATTAGTAGAGGTTTTAAGGCTAGAATCTTCTTTAGGGGAACACCCAATTAAACTTATAATTATTATTATAGAAAGTAGTGAAAATTTTGACTTCATAGTTATTCTCCTTTATTTTATAATAGATAAAAGAATTTAATAAAAATATATATTATTAACAATATATTACAAGTCATAAGAAAAATATGTCTACAATTAAAAATTTATATTTATATAAAAAAGGTTAAAAAATGAAGATAGAGGGATGTAGTTTGAGGTTAATGAATAGTATGTTACTTTTATCATCTTTGATTAGAAAAAATATATAGAGTATAATAGTAAAATACTATATATTGTGTAACGGGGGTCGAATTAATGCTACATGTAGTGAAAAGAGACGGAAGAGAAGTAAAATTCAATGCAGAGAAGATAGCGATAGCTATTAGAGGTGCTGGGATTGAGGTAGGACAAAAGCTTAAAGAGAGTCAGGTCCTAGATACTGTGCAAAAAGTAATTAGTTATATAGAGGTATCTGGAAAGGATAAGGTAACTGTAGAAGAAATTCAAAATTTAGTGGAGAAAGCATTATTTGATAGAAATTACGAAATAATAGCTAAGGCTTATGATAAATATAGAAAACAAAGAACTCAAGTTAGAGAAAAGAAATCTGACTTAATGAAAGCTATAGAACAAATTGGAGTAGAGACAGATAGAGATAATGCAAATGTAGGAAATAACTTTAGTTCTAAGTTATTAAGAATTGCATCAGAATCTAATAAATGGCATACTCTAGCATCAATGCCAAAGAATTTAGCAAAAGGTCATGAAAATGGAGATTTATATTATCATGATTTAGATAGTTACAACTTAACAACAAATTGCTTGCATATACCAACTAAAGAAATGCTACTTAGTGGATTTAATACTGGGTATGGAACAATTAATGCACCAAGAAGAATAGAAACAGCTGCAGAACTATCATGTATATTACTTCAATCAACCCAAAACGATATGTTTGGTGGGCAATCCCATCCAGATTTTGATAATGATATGGGTATTTTTGTTGAGCCTACAAGACAAGAAGTTAGAGCAGAACTTAAGGGTTATGGAATTGAAGGAGATAAGTTAGAGAAGTTAGTTGAAGAGAAAGTAAGAACTAGAGTGCATCAAGCTATGCAAGGCGTTGTATATAATCTTAATACTATGCATTCAAGAGCTGGTTCACAAGTTCCTTTTAGTTCTTTAAATCTTGGAATTCCAGATTCTAAAGATGCTGCATTAGTTTGTGAAGTATTCTTGCAAGAGTATGAAAAAGGTTTAGGAAAAGGCGAACAACCAATTTTCCCTAACATTATTTTTAGAGTTAAAGAAGGGGTAAATAGAGAATCAGAAGATGAGTACCATTATCTTTATAAATTAGCTTGCAAGGTAGCAGCTAAAAGAATGAACCCAACTTTTATGAATATAGATGCTGATTTTAATAAAGAATATTACGATATGGGATATATGCCTGCAACTATGGGGTGTAGAACATACTTAATGAAGAATGTAAATGGTGAGCCAGGTTGTAAAGGAAGAGGAAACATTGCTCCAACAACAATTAACCTACCAAGAGTGGGAATACAAGCTAATAAAGATATAGATAAATTCTTTGAAATATTAAAAGCAAGATTAGATATGGCAAAGGATTCACTACTTCATAGATACGGCGTATTAAAGAACCTTAAAGTTAAGGATCTTCCATTTGTTGCAGGTCAAAATTTAATGAAGGGTTCAGAAGATTTAGGTCCAGACGATTCTATAGAACCAATCTTGAAGCAAGGTACTTGGGGAATTGGATTTATAGGACTTGCAGAAACTTTAATAGCTTTAACAGGTAAACATCATGGTGAAGATGAAGAAACAAGAAACCTTGGTGAAAAAATAGTAACATTCATGAGAGAATATACTGATAGAGTAACAGAAGAAACTTCATTGAACTGGAGTTGTTATGCAACACCAGCAGAAGGTTTATCAGGAAAGTTCATTAAACAAGATAAGAAAGCATTTGGTATTATAAAAGGAGTAACAGATAAAGATTACTATACAAATAGTTATCATGTTCCTGTTTATTACTCAATATCAATTAAGCGTAAAATAGATATTGAAGCTCCATACCATAAGATGTGTAATGCTGGTCATATTAGTTACTTAGAAGTAGATGATTGCCCATCAGGTGAAGCTATTATGGATATACTTAACTATGCATATAAGAATACTAATATTAGTTACTTAGGTATCAACTTCCACATAAGATATTGTAAAGATTGTGGAACATACCTTCAAAGTAATGAAAATAAATGTACAAAATGTAGCAGTACAGATATTCAAGGTATTTCAAGAGTAACAGGATATTTAAGCTTGGATGAAAGATTTGGACCAGGTAAATATCATGAAAGACAAGATAGAAGATCACATACAGGAACTGATAAAAACAATTATCAAGTTTTATAAAATATATACCTAGCAGGGTGATTCGTGTTGATTAACATGAATCACCCTGTTTTTTTGTGGAAATTTAGTTGTTTTCTCTCAGCGCGCTAAAGTAAAAGCTATGAATTTTTTAAAATTCATAGCTTACAAATGGGTTAGAGACGTATATTTCTATCAATTATATATATCGGAAAATTCAATCTGTATTTTTTCAACATTTGTTTGAATTGTAAAATCTTTTTTTGAATCCTCATTATTAGAAACAATCTTAACAGGTAGGCTTATTATAAATTCAGTACCTTCGTTATACTTACTTTTTACATCAATTTTACCGTCATGCATTTCAACTAAAGATTTAACTATAGATAATCCTATACCGCTACCTTCATGATTTCTACTTAATAAAGGATCCACTTGTTTAAACCTTTGGAAAATTTGTTGTAACTTATCTTCTGGAATTCCTCTACCATTGTCCTTTACAGAAATTATAACATAATCATTTTTATCATATACAGAAACCTCGATAGTGGCCCCTGCCTTAGTGAATTTAGTAGCATTAGAAATTAAATTAAGTAAAATTCTTTCAATATTTTCTTCATCAAAAGCCATAATTTTTTCTTCTATATCTGTATCAAAAATAATGGTTCTTGACATACTTTTTATATAATCAACAGTTGACAGTGTTATTCCCTCAATAACTTCTACTATATTTTGATTTTTTAAATTTAACTCCATAAATCCAGACTCAAGTTTAGTAATGTCTATTAAATTATTTACTAGTCTTAATAACCTATAACAATTTTGTTTTATACTATTTGTGTATTTGTTTAATTTATCAACATTATCTGAATTTTCATATTTGTTTAGATATAAAGAAAATAATTGAGCTGTAGAAAAAATGATATTTAATGGAGTCTTCAATTCATGAGACATATTAGCAATAAATTCAGTTTTTAATCTATCATAGTTAACTACGTCGTCTAATAACCGCTTGTTTTCATCCATCATATTATTAAAGCTATTAGATAATATTCCTATTTCATCCATGCTATTTATATCAGAACGTATAGTCAAATCACCTTTGCCGGCTATTTCCATACATGATTTTAATTTGTTAATAGGATTAACTAAAGACTTGGCCATAAATAAAGCTATAAGGGTACCTAATAAAAATATTATTAATCCACTAAATAATATTGTATATAAAATTGATATAGATGAAGAATTTAAATCATTATAATTAGCTGTCGTAACAATATACCAATCCCAAGGTTCGAAATAATTATAATAAGCTAATTTATGTATTCCTTTATATGTGTATTCAATTGTTCCATTTTTATTTGAGATTATTTCTTTAGCAAAATCAAGCTCTCCTATATTTTGACCTTTATTTTTAGGGTGGACAAGTTCAGTTCCTGTTGAATCCATTATATATACGTAACCTGTTTTCCCAATTTTAATATCATTTAATGTTTGTTCTAAATAATCATTAAGCATCTTATTACCTAAGCCTAGTGCCCCTATAACTTTTTTGTTTTTATCCAATAATGGTTTGAATTTTGACATATAACTTTCGCCTTCAAATGTCACTCTACCACTATAATCTTCATTGTTAATTATTTTATTATAGATATCTGAATCACTAGAGAGGTATGTTCCTATAGCCTTTTTGTTATCTTTAATAAGAGTTGTAGACACTCGTATTAGCTTATTATCATTTAACAAATATATACTAGCTATTGCACCTGTAGATGACTTTATATTATCAATAACTGTAGGATCTAATGATAATCTTTGTTTTCCAGCATATAAAATTGGTAAATCATAATTCTCAACTTTTATAGTTTGAGTATCATCTACATTTAAATCACCTAAATTATTTAATAAAGTTTCTGCAGAGTTTAAATCACTGTAGTTTTTATCAGCAAGCAAATTATTTCTTATGCTTGTAGTAGTATTAATCAATTCGGTTATGCGTTGATTTTTTTCTTTAACTTCATTAAAGACTGCATCTTTTGTTTTTTTTCCTATTAAATATCCTAAAAAAGTTACTGAAAATAGAATTAATATTAAGTAACTAATAATTAGTTTAGATTTAATACTCATATGTTTAGGAGCCTCCCTTTTGTAAATTCAAGAAACATATTATGTAAAATATCAAAAATGTATATAAATATACATTTTTATTCTAATATGTTAATTATAATGCTATTTATAAAATAAATATATAAATATAATTGTTATTTTAAATAGCTTTTTAAAATGAAAAATTTAAACAAGTAAATACATTTATTTGCAATGAGCGATGCTGTAGTTATTACTATTCAATATGAGTTGTAACAACTATGTATATGCTTTTATCTCTATTAATGAGAATAATTTTAGATACAATAAAGTGACTTTAACTTTTAAATAGCAAAAAAGTAGCTAAATAATAATGCAAGATAAAATAAAAACATTGCATTATTAGGATTAAAACAAAGCAAAATTGTTTTTAAAACAATTAAAATGAATAAAATAAAATAAAACTTGCAATTATTTATAAAATGCATGATAATTTGATTGTTAATAAAAAAAAATTATGATAAAATAATAAATAGGGAATTATAGTTGATACAATAAAAGGGGCCTTAAATATCTTATTTTTACATGGAATTATTTGAATATTCATACAGATAGAAAATTAATATTCGGAAATATTTTATTTAAATAGGATATAAGTATTTAAAATAGAAATGCAAAGCAATAAGCAATAAGTGTAAAAGGGGGATTTTAAATGTCTGTTAAAAATTTAGAAAATGGTAAAAAAATATACATTGTAGATACTACATTAAGAGATGGGGAGCAAACAGCTGGGGTAGTTTTTGCAAACCAAGAAAAGGTAACAATTGCTTCAATGTTAAGCGATGTTGGGGTTGATCAACTTGAAGTAGGAATTCCTGCTATGGGTGGGGATGAAAAAGAAGCAATAAAGGAAATTGTAAAAAGAAATAAAAAGAGTAGCATAATGGCTTGGAACAGAGCTGTAATTAAAGATATTGAGCAATCAATAGATTGTGGTGTAGATGCTGTAGCTATTTCAATTTCTGTATCTGATATTCACATTAAGCATAAACTTAAAACTTCAAGAGCTTGGGTTCTTGAAAGTATGGTTACTGCTGTAGAATATGCAAAGAAAAATGGTCTTTATGTATCGGTTAATGGGGAAGATGCATCAAGAGCTGATAGGGATTTTTTAGTTGAATTTATTAATATAGCTAAAGCTGCTGGGGCGGACAGGTTTAGATATTGTGATACTGTTGGTATAATGCAACCTTTCAAAATTAGAGAAGATATTAATTACTTGTTTGAAAAAACAGGTTTTGATATAGAAATGCATACTCATAATGACTTTGGAATGGCAACAGCTAATGCAATAGGTGGGATAATGGGTGGAGCAACTCATGTTGGAGTTACTGTAAATGGGCTTGGAGAAAGAGCTGGAAATGCAGCACTTGAAGAAGTATTAATGGCATTAATGTTTGTTTATGATTATAAAGGTGATATAGATACAAAGATGTTTAGGGAAGTATCTGAATATGTTTCAAGAGCATCGGGTAGAATTTTACCAGTGTGGAAGGCTATAGTTGGAGACAATATGTTTGCCCATGAATCAGGAATACATGCAGATGGAGCTATAAAAAATCCTAAAAACTATGAAGCTTTTGACCCAGATATTGTTGGAGCTCAAAGACAAATAGTTATTGGAAAGCACTCTGGTAGAGCAGGAATTATAAATAAATTTAAAGAATATGGAGTTGAATTAGATAGTGAATCTTCACAAGTTATATTAGAAATGGTTAGAGAATCTTCAGTAAGAGTTAAGAGAACTCTTTTTGATAAGGAATTAGTTGAAATATATAAAGAATATAAAAGGCTATTAAAATAAAAATTAATTAGATATTAAAAAAATAACAGTCGGGTTGGTAAAATAGAGGATCAGGTGGGCTAGCTATTTTAATAACAATAAGAAATAAGAAATAAGCAATAAGCAATTTATAAGGGGGAAAAAACAATGGGAGATAATTTAGTTACTAAAATACTTAAAAGCCATCTAGTAGAGGGTGAATTAAAAATAGGTGAACCAATAGGGATAAGAATAGATCAAACATTAACTCAAGATTCAACAGGAACTATGGCGTATCTTCAATTAGAAGCTATGGGAATAGACAGAGTAAAAACTAAAAGATCTGTAGCATTTATAGATCACAATATGTTACAACAAGGGTTTGAAAATGCAGATGATCATAAATTTATTCAAACAGTAGCATCAAAGTATGGGGTACATTTTTCAAAACCAGGTAATGGTATATGCCATCAAGTATTTTTAGAGAGATTTTCTACTCCAGGAGAAACTTTAACTGGGTCAGATAGCCACACTCCAACGGCTGGTGGCGTTGGAATGCTTGCTATGGGGGCAGGAGGATTGGATGTTGCATTAGCTATGGGTGGTGGATCTTATTATATAAATACACCTAAAGTTTGTAAAATTAACTTAGTGGGCAAATTAAAACCAATGGTTGCAGCAAAGGATATTATATTAGAAGTACTTAGAAAACTTACTGTTAAAGGTGGAGTAAATAGAGTATTTGAATATGCAGGCATGGGGGTAAAAACTTTATCAGTTCCACAAAGAGCAACTATTACTAATATGGGAGCAGAACTTGGAGCAACTACTTCAATGTTCCCAAGTGATGAAAGAACTTTAGAATTTTTCAAGGCTCAAGGTAGAGAAGAAGATTGGATAGAATTTATGCCAGATTTAGATGCAGTATATGATGAAGAAGTAATTGTAAACTTAGATGAGCTTAGACCACTAGCAGCAAAACCTCATAGCCCAGATAATATTGAAGAAATTTCAACTATTGGAAAGATAAAAGTAGATCAAGTTGCAATTGGTAGTTGTACAAATTCTTCTTATGAAGATTTAATGAAAGTTTCAAAAATATTAAAAGGTAAAAAGGTTCATCCAGATGTTAGTTTAGTTATAGCTCCAGGTTCAAGACAAGTTATGGAGATGATGGCTAGAAACGGAGCACTTGCAGAGATTATTAGTTCTGGAGCAAGAGTCCTTGAAAATTCTTGTGGTCCATGTATTGGTATGGGGCAAGCGCCTGGAACTAATGGGGTATCGCTTAGAACATTTAATAGAAATTTTTATGGAAGATCTGGAACATTATCAGCTAATGTGTATTTAGTTAGCCCAGAAACGGCGGCAGTTTCAGCAATAGCGGGGGTTTTAACTGATCCAACAGAAATTAATATAGACATAACTGTTGAAATGCCAAAGGAATTCTTAATAGATGATTCTATGATATTAGCACCAGCTCCAGTTGGAACAAAAGTAGAAGTTCTGCGAGGTCCTAATATTAAACCATTCCCAGTGAACGATAAATTAGGTGAAGTTGTAGAGGGTAAAGTTTTAATTAAAGTTGAAGATAATATAACAACAGATCATATTATGCCTTCAAATTCAAAACTTTTACCATTTAGATCTAACATTCCTTATCTTGCAGATTTCTGTTTTAATACAGTAGATTCAGATTTTCCAAAAAGAGCTAAGGAAAACAATGGTGGAGTTATAATAGCTGGAAACAATTATGGGCAAGGATCAAGTAGAGAGCATGCAGCACTTGCACCTCTTCATTTAGGAATAAAAGCTGTTATAGCTAAATCATTTGCACGAATCCATAAAGCTAACTTAATAAACAATGGGATAATACCATTGGAATTTGAAAATGAAACAAATTATGATGCGCTAGATAATTTAGATAAACTAGTTATGGAAAATATTCAAAGTGCATTAGACAATGGAGTAGTTAAAGTTAAAAATGTTACTAAAGAAACAGAGTTTAATGCTTTGGTTCAATTAACAGAAAAAGAAATAGCTGTAATTAGAGCTGGTGGAAGACTTAACTATGTAAAATCACAAAATAAATAGATTATTTATTTTATTATGACTAAGTTAAAGGAAAGCGATTATTTGCTTTCCTTTATTTTTAGTATTTAAAACAGAGAATGATGGTGTAACTAACCTATCCACTTATACGATAGGCGTTAGCCTAGAGGTTTTTTATATACCTAAATATATAAAGGTGATATACTTGATAAATAAAGATTTAATTTAAAATCATTAACAAAAGATAGAGATCAAAGGAGCACTAAAGAAAATGGCATCTGGGAAGACTCACGATAAAATAACAGTTATAATGTCTCCCTTTGCAGCAGGAATATTCTTTTTAATTAACTTTTCAAAGTCTAAAGATATTGGCAATATAATTGCTTTTACTATTTTAGGAGTGGCTGTTTATATATTTGGTGGATATATGTTTTCAGGAGATGTTGACATAGAGAGCGTAGAATTTAATAGATGGGGACCTTTAAAAGTTATATGGCGTTTGTATCAAAGGCTATTTAGTCACAGAAGTATATTCACACATGGGTTTATATTAGGACCTGCAATAAGAATTTTATATGTTTATGGAATATACTTAATAATATGTGCATTGCTTTATGCTTTGGATGTTATAAACTTATCAACTTCACAACTGATAAAGGCTACTGCTTTATTTATGGAAGAGAATAAACAGTTATCATTTAATATAATAGTAGCTTTGTTTTTAGGATCAGGGTTACATACATTAACTGATTTAATATATAGTTTTTTTAAGAAGATATTTAAAGGCAAGAAAAGACCTCGTAGGGGTAAAAAAAGAAAAAATTATCTGCAAAGAGAATTCCTTAGAAAGTTAAAATTCAACTAATTATAAAAATAATTAGTTGAATTTTTTTATTTTTATTTAAATTGTAAATTTTTACAAAATAATTATGGGTAATAATATATATATTTGATATAATTAAGATAAATTAAATAAATTGAAAGAAGGGTGTTGAAATGAAAAATAAAAAACTTCTATCAGCAATAATGGGACTTATGTTAGTTGTACTATTAGGACTTAGTGTAGGTAATGTTGATAAGGTACTTGGAAATAAGCCTAAGGAAGATAAAAACCAACAAGAGGATAAAGCTGTTATAAAAAACATTGAGGAACCTGAACTGGAAAAAACAAAAACTATAGAAATAGTTGCCACCGGTGATGTGTTGATTCATAAAGAGATTTTAGATACTCAATATGACGCTACAAAAGATAGCTATGATTTTAACAATAATTTTCAATATATAAAAAGCTACTTAGAAAATGCAGATTTAACAATATCAAATTTAGAAACAACTTTAGCAGGAAAAGAAAATTATGGATACTCAGGATATCCCTCTTTTAATTCACCAGATTCTTTAGCTGATGCAATGAAAATCGCGGGTATTGATGTTGTTGCTAATATGAATAACCATGCTTTAGATAGAGATGTTAAAGGATATAAAAGAACAAGACAAACACTAGTAGATAAAGGTTTTGATGTAATAGGAACAAGAGCAACGGATAAAGATAAAAGGTATGTAATAAAAGATGTAAAAGGAATTAAGATGGGAATAACATCTTATGGATACACAATGACAGGGGAAGATAATAAAAGAGGCTTAAATGGAATTGTTATACCCCAGGAAATATTACCGTTAATGAATAGTTTTCATCCTGATAATTTAAATTGGGATTTAGAAAACATGAAAGAGCAAATAGCAAATATGAAAGCTGATGGAGCAGAGGTTATTGTATTTTATATGCATTGGGGAGATGAATATGAGTTAGAGCCAAATGCTATGCAAGTGAAAATAGCACAATTTTTAGCTGATGAAAAAGTAGATATAATATTTGGGACACATCCTCATTCGCTTCAACCAATAGATATATTAAAGTCTTCAGATGGAAAAAGTGAAACTCCTGTAATTTATTCAATGGGAAACTTTTTATCAAGTCAAAGAACTGAAAGAATACAAAATCCATATACAGAAGATGGGGTAATAGTGTCAGTTAACATAACTAAAAATTTGGAAAGTAATGAAATTGTAGTAGAAACACCAACTTATATACCAACATGGGTTAACTGGTACGAGAAGAAGGACAAGCTATTCTATGAAGTTGTACCTGCAACTATAAATGACGCAGGATATCTTACCGAGGAAGGAAAGAAAAGAGTTGTGGAATCTTACAATAGAACAAAGGGCGTTATAGAAAAGTATAATGATAAAATAAAAGTAAAAGAATAAAAAGTAGTAGATTTTTGATGAATTAATAGGCAATATATATTAAAAATTTCCACTATTGTGTATAATGTGCTAAAATAGTGCAAATAGTGCAATTGTTAAAACAAGGTATTGGTAAGGGGCGATTATTAATAAAAGAACTATTAATGAAGTAGAGAAAAGGGCGATGGGGGATAAACTAAGGATATGAGAGATATAGTAAATTCATTAACAATTATATTTATTATGATACTTTATAAAGAACTATTTAAAGTAAATATTAAAGATATATTTAAAATTATATCTTTAATATTAGTGGTAGCTCTTGTTATTAATAGATTTATTGGTTCACATTGGCAAAGTTTTATTTTAATAACATTGATTGAGGTAGGAGTACTTAGTTATGTGCTTAAAAAGAAATTAAATATAAGTTTAGAAAGGTTAATGATATGTAAAACAATTATTTTTATAGTTAAGGGATTATTTTTTGCTAATAATCAATATAATATGGATAATAGAATAGATATTATTAGGTTCGCTATTGCTTGCGTGGTTAGTATTGTAGTGATGAAAATCATATTGAAAAAGGAAAAAATTAATGTAGATGAATTAGTTACTGAATATTCTATATGTGGAAATGTAATTATTAATATCTTGTTTTTTTTAATAATAATAAATCTTATTAATGTTATTAATATAGATTATGAAATAATATTAATAGAAATTTTTATGCTGATATTCTTAATAGTATTTTCAAATATGTATTACTATAAATCCTTTTCTAAAATAAAAATAGAAAAAGAAAAAATAGAAACCTCTTATAGATATAATAAAGTGGTAAATGAGTTGATTGAACATATAAAGGGTAATCAGCATGAGTATAAAAATCATCTTAATACAATTACTTCTATTATATATTTAAGTACAGATATAATAGAAGCTAAAAAAGAAGTTAACAAATATATGGAAATTATAAGCCAGGAAGTCGATTTTAATAAAGTATTATCAATAGATAATATGATAATAAAAGCAATAATATATAGTAAAATATTAGAATGTGAAGAGAAAGGCATAGAATTCATTTTTAATATAAAGGGTGATATTAAAAAATTGAATATTGAAAGTTCCGATTTAACAGTAATACTAAGCAATGTATTAAATAATGCAATTGAAGCAGCAGAAAAATCAATACAAAAAAAAGTTCAACTTGAAATAGATATTAATGAAAGAAAACATATAATAATAAAAAATACTGTAGACAATATAGATATATCAGAGATAGGTAGCTTCTTAAAAAGAGGATTTTCTAAAAAGGGTAAAAACAGAGGATATGGGTTATACAATGTAAAGAAAATAGTTAGAAAATATTACGGAGAAGTAAACATAGTATTAGAAGATGAGTGGGTAGTTGTTAATATAATTATATAAAAGCAAGTTTAAAAACATTATAAAATAGACTAGAGTATTGTGAGTATCTATTTTTGAAGGTGATTTAAATATTAAAGGGGTAAGATGGGGTGAATCTATGAATATATTAATTGTAGAAGATATTGACGTGCAAAGAAGGGCATTAGTACAAATAATAAAGGCAAGATTTGAGGATGTTAATATTTATTCAGCAGAAAATGCTACTACTGCAATAAAGATTTTAGAAGAAAAAAATATTAATCTATTTATATTAGACATAAACCTAGAGGGTGAATCAGGAATAGATCTTGCAAAAAAAATAAGAGAATATAATAGATATGAATTAACAGGGGTAGTATTTATTACATCAGAAATTATGCATTTACTTAATGCTTTCAAGGATATACATTGTTATGATTATCTAGTAAAGCCTTATAATGAAGATGAAATAAGTAGAATAATAAATGTGTTTTTAAACCACAATAGAGAAATTAAAAATGATGATATAGACGATAATTATACTTTTTTAAACTTGGATAAGGATATAATGATTAAACTGTATCATAGAGATATTATTTTTATAGAATATTGTTTAAATAGGTGCAAAGTACATACTAAAAAGAATATATACAAAATAAAGGGAAAGTCATTAAGTAGTTTAGTTACTGAAATGGATTCTAGAGATTTAGTGCAATCTCATAAATCTTATGTGATAAATATAAATCATATAAATGCTATTATAAAAGATTATGAGAAGCTGTGGAGTATAAATTTTCATGATTACAGTGAAGAAGCAAAGCTTGGATATACATATAAAAATAATGTGCTAAGTTTATTAGCGCGTAAAGAGGTAGATAATAGAAGTTAGAAAATCTTAGAGAAATTATAGTAGCTATTAAAAAGAAACCACTACAAAATATTTAAGATATTTTGTAGTGGTTTTTTATTTTAAAACAACAAATTTTGATGTTGAAAAGAAGGGAATAGAGATATGTTAGGAAATTTGATATCGAAAATAGGCGTTTGGATACAATTTAAACATAAAAAGAGAAAAATGTATTACAATGCAATTAAAGATTAGTATGAAGTATTGAAAATTTTAGGGGGATAAAATGTGGAATAAAAGCTATTTAGTAAAACAACATGATATTACAGATTGTGCAGCAGCTTGTTTAGCTACAGTGTGTATGTACTACAAAAAAGAAATTACTATTACAAAGCTTAGGGATATATTGGGAACTGACATAAAAGGAACAACACTTCTAGGGCTAGAAGATGGAGGGAAGAAATTAGGTTTTGATACAAGAGCTATAAGAATTGATAAGGAAGGTTTTCAAACAAAATTTACCTTGCCAGCTATAGCACATGTAATTACTAAAGAAGGTTTAAGTCATTTTGTAATAATACATAAAATAAAAGGCGGAGTAGTCACAGTATTAGACCCAGCAAAGGATAAAGAAAAGGTTAGTATAGATAAATTTTTTGAAACCTTTGATGGAGTAATTGTGGTACTTGTACCTAATAATGAATTTAATCCAGGGAAAATAAAGGGAACTGGAATGTTACCTAAGTTTATAAGCTTGTTAACACCACAGAAAAAGCTGTTTATATATTCAATTTTAGCTTCAGCATTATTGACTATGCTTGGAATAGCATCAGCCTTTTTCAATAAAATTTTAATGGATGAAATATTACCATATCAGCTTAAAAATCAATTAAATGCATTTATTATAGGTTTTTTACTTTTGGGGTTTACGCAAATATCATTAGGTGCCATAAGGCAACATATGTTACTATATCTTTCACAAAAAATAGATATTCCTTTATTGCTTGGATATTTCAAACATGTATACAAACTACCTATGAGTTTTTTTGCAAGCAGAAAGGTAGGAGATATACTAACAAGATTTAGTGATGCATTTACTATAAAAAATATTTTAACTTCTGTTTCATTATCTTTAGTTATGGATATAGTACTTGCAGTAGTTTCAGCAGGAATTTTATATGTTATGAACAGCACATTATTTATAATAGTTTTGATTTTAACATTAGTAAGTGCAGCATTAATCTATATATTTAAGCATCCATATAAAAAGATAAACATAGAGCAAATGGAAGCTGGGGCAAAATTAAATAGCCAAATTATAGAAAGTTTAAAAGGGATAGAAACTATAAAAATACATGCTGCAGAAGAAAAAACCATAGAAAAACTTGAAGGTGATTATATAAGAACTTTAAGAATTGCCTTTAAAGAGGGAGTTTTATCAAATATACAAGGGTCTATATCTGGTGGAGTATCAACTATAGGTAATTTAGTACTTATGTATATAGGTGCAAGAATGATAATGAATGGAGATATTACATTAGGTAGTTTAATGGCATTTACAACTCTTTCAGGATATTTTATGGATCCAATAGGAAGGTTAATAAGCCTACAATTGAGTATTCAAGAAGCTGGTATTTCTTTAAAAAGAATATCTGAAATTTATGAAATAGAAAAGGAACAAGATGAAGAAATAGACAAAATAGCAATTGATTCTGTTCATGGAGATGTTAGTTTAAAGAATGTAACATTTAGATATGGAAGCAGAAAGCCTGTGTTAAATGATATATCTATAAATATACCTAAGGGTAAAAAAGTAGCATTAGTTGGACAATCTGGTAGTGGAAAAACTACTATCTCAAAACTTCTTCTAAAATACTACACTCCTGAAGAAGGAGAAATAAATATAAATGACTATAATATTGAAGAATTAGACTTATATAGCTTAAGAAGGAGCTTATCTTATGTACCACAAAACATAGAGCTTTTCTCAGGAAGTATAAGAGAAAATATAACTTTAGGTTGTGGAAATGCAAGTTATGAAGAAGTAAAAGTAGCTTGTGAAAATGCAGGTTGCAAAGAGTTTATAGAAAAGTTACCAGGTAAATACGATACTTATTTAGAAGAAGCTGGGGGAGGGCTTTCTGGTGGAGAAAGACAAAGACTTGCACTTGCGAGAGCCTTTATTAAAAAGCCAAAGTTCTTGATTTTAGACGAAGCAACAAGCAATTTAGATTTTATAAGTGAAGCTAAAATATACAACACCTTATTTGTAAAAGGTAAAGATATTACTATGCTTATAATTGCTCATAGATTATCTACCATTAGAAATTGTGATATTATCTACGTTTTAGATAAAGGAAAAGTTGTTGAAGAAGGAAATCATGAAACACTTTTAAGTAAGAAGGGGTATTACTATAAATTATATGTAAGTCAAGTTGGTGAAATAGATAATTCAAAATCTGAAAATGAAGATGATTCAAAAGAAGTTTTAGTAATAAAAAATATTGATGAGAATGAAGTAGTTTTATTTGAGGGGGAAGAGTATGAGTACAGTTGAGAAAATAGTAATAAGAGAAAATAAGGTTTTGAAATTAAATAATGTGTTAGTAAGAGAAATTAGTCAAAATGAACTTATAGATATTGATAAAATAGCTTATATGATGGATAGCTATATAAAGTCAAAAGGAACTTCTACTCTTGGACCAATGATAAATTATTCAACTGTAGAAATAGATGAAAGTGGACAACCTAACATAATTATAAAATTAATGATTCAGCTTAAAACTTTTATAAATAAAGTTGATTTACCTTATGACATTAAATCACAAATTAGAATTAGTAATTGTTTATTTGCAAGATTTAATGAAAAAGAAGAAAACCTTCAATTTGCATATCAAAAATTAGGAGTATATGCCTTTGAAAATAATATAAAGCTTAAAGGAGATTCTTATACTGTATTTGTAAAGCAGGAAGAAAATGAATTTGTAGCGGATGTATTTATGGAAACTTTGAAAGGTGGGGAGCTACTTGAAAGTTTATAATTTAAATGAAATAACAGATAGTAAAGTGCTTTATGATAAAAGACCACCAAAGTTTATGAATTATTTAGTTTTAATAGTAACAGTGTTAATAGGAGTAGCCATAATATGGGCTAATAAAAATGTGAAAACTTTTATAATAAAGGGCCAGGGAATAGTGGCCTCTGAAAAGAAATCATATGTTATGGCAAAAGCACCAGGAGAAATAAAAGAAGTTTTTATAGAAGAAGGCAAAGAAGTAAAAGCTGGAGATGTTCTATTCACAACAAATGGTATAGAAGCAGAACTTCAATTGCAACAAGTAATAGCTCAAATTAATAATTTTAATAATAGAATTGAATGGTTAAAAGCTGCTGAAAAAAATGCAACTAATGGAACTAACAAGTTTGATAAAAATGATGCTGTAGAGGTGGAATTTTATAATAAATTATCTGAGGCATACGTTGCAAGAAAAGAATTTGATGTAAATATACAAGCTTTAAAAGATCAAGGAGCTGAAGAAAAGCAAATTAATGAGCATATAAAAACTCAAAAAAACAAAGCTAATGAACAATATTATAAAACAATATCAGCTTTTACAAATGAAAGAAAGCAATATGACTTAGAAGTAGTAAAACTAGAAGCACAAAAAGTAGCCTTAGAAAAAAACAAAGAAGAATTTAAGGTGTTAGCTCAAAGTAGTGGAATTATTCATATTAATTCACCGTTAACAACTGGAATGGTACTCCAAGGCGGAGCTTTAGTTGGGACTATAACAAATAAAGAAGATGAACTTATTATAGAAACAATGCTACCATCTAGTGATAGACCAAGAATCCATAATGGAGATGAGGTTTCCATTATGGTTGGGGGACTTTTACAATCAGAGTATGGAACCATACCTGGAAAGGTAATTAACATAGATGAAGATGCAACAGTAGATAATGAAAAAGGAAATGTGTATTTCAAGGCAAAAATTAAGCCTGATAGAACATATCTTGAAGATCCAAAAGGTGAAAAAGTTAACCTAACAATAGGTATGGTAACAGAAACAAGGGTTAAATATGAAAAGATTACCTATATGAAGTATATATTAGAACAAATTGGAGTTAAATTTAATTAGCCATTAGAGGAAATTTAATTAAATGTAGATGTTTATAAACATAGCGCGCAATATTTTAAAAGGTGTTTGTAATATATTTACAATTGATTGAAAATCCTTTAAAATATATAATATAAAAGGGGAAATTTAAGATGAGTACATTTGTATTAAAAAGAAATTATGGGTTAGAATTGCCAGCGAGCTATGTAGAGGTTGATAGCGAGGAAATGGAATATGTTGATGGGGGCGGGCCTCATTATGGATTTTCAGGCTATATAACATATAGAGTATCTAGAACTGTAATAAATGCCGCAGTTGGAATTGGTGCAAGTGCCGCAGTCTCGCTAGCTCTAGGCAGTGCTGGGATAACGGGGGGATTAACGTTACTTGCGGTGCCTGCACTATCAGGTTTAATAGCAGCAGTTGCTTCAAATGGGTTGCTTAAGCAAGATTGGTATTATTTTGATGTATTATCAATGGGGCTAGATTATGCGCTTTTGAGTAAGATTTCTGGATATGATAATCAAATTACTTTGCATATGTAGAAGTGGTAGGTGAAATTGTTGTTAAAATTGTTTAAAATATTATGTATATATTTTTTAGTATGTATGATAGGATTAATGATAGCTATAGTTGTAAGTCGATTTGTTAATAGTAATATAGGAACTTTTACAGGTATCATGAGTGTAGTGCTTATAAGTGCAATCATACAGAAATATGATGTGTATTAGCAAACGTCCCTAAGGTCGCGTAAAAACCCCTGGGGGTTTTAAAATATTCCAGGTACAAGCAAAGAAAATAGATAAAGAGCGAGTGATTTATATTTGCAAATGAGCAACTACCAGGAATGTTGGAAGACATTAAATAAGTGCCATAGCAAGTACCTTTAGGTGCTAGTTCCCCTGAGGAACAATATGTGGAAATTAAATTAGAGAAAGCTACGATGAAATTTTGTTTTTCAACGTAGCTTTTTCTTTGTTATATAGTTTTGTTGCTAGAAAACATATTTCGATGAAAACTCCAAAGGGGAAGAAAACCTTCAATTTGCATATCAAAAATTAGGTGTATATGCCTTTGAAAATGATATAAAGCTTAAAGGGGATTCTTATACGGTATTTGTAAAACAAGATGGGAATAAATTTGTAGCACATGTATTTATGGAAACTTTGAAAGGTGGGGAGCTACTTGAAAGTTTATAATTTAAATGAAATAACAGATAGTAAGGTGCTCTATGATAAGAAACCACCAAAGTTTATGAACCATTTAGTTTTAATAGTAACAGTGTTAATAGGAGTAGTTATAATATGGGCTAATAAAAATGTAAAGACATTTATAATAAAAGGGCAAGGGATAGTAGCATCTGAAAAGAAATCATATGTTATGGCAAAAGCACCAGGAGAAATAAAAGAAGTTTTTATAGAAGAAGGCAAAGAAATAAAAGCTGGAGATGTTATATTCACGACCAATGGTATAGAAGCAGAACTTCAATTGCAACAAGTAATAGCTCAAATTAATAATTTTAATAATAGAATTGAATTATTAAAAGGTGCTGAAAAAAATGCAACTAATGGAACTAACAATTTCGATAAAAATGATGCTGTAGAAGTAGAATTTTATAATAAATTATCTGAGGCATACGTTGCAAGAAAAGAATTTGAAGTAAATGTACAAGCTTTAAAGGATCAAGGAGCTGAAGAAAAGCAAATTAATGAACATGTAAAAACTCAAAAGAATAAGTCTAGTGAACAATATTATAAAACAATATCAGCTTTTACAAATGAAAGAAAGAAGTATGATTTAGAAATAGTAAAACTAGAAGCACAAAAAGTAGCCTTAGAAAAAAATAAAGAAGAATTTAAGGTCTTAGCTTAAAGTAGTGGAATTATTCATATTAATTCACCGTTAACAACTGGAATGGTACTCCAAGGCGGAGCTTTAGTTGGGACTATAACAAATAAAGAAGATGAACTTATTATAGAAACAATGCTTCCATCTAGTGATAATCCAAGAATTAATAATGGAGATGAAGTTTCAATAATGGTTGGAGGGCTTCTACAATCAGAGTATGGAACGATACCTTTAACAATTAATAGGAGCTATATTAATAGTAGTGAAAAAAGATTAGATATTAATATTTATACTAAATTTAAATAATTAATTATGAATTTGATATTCAATGATAAACAAATGTATAAGGGCTGGTAGTAATTGTATATAAATATATTTACTTATATTACCTTATATGGTATGATAACCAAAGAATATATTTTAAGGAGGACTGTAAGTTATGATACCAACTAATTGCTAATTTAAATATTAATTTTAAAAAATTAATAATCTGTTCTATGGGAGTATTACTTTCACATATATGTGGAAGGTTTATTTGTTATGCTCTTTTATGGAATTAGCAACTTAGAAGATAACTTACGTTACTAAAATATTTATATTTAATAAGATAAAGAGATTTAATGCCGTATATAGGAGTGATATAGTGTCTAAAAATTTAAACAAATGTTAGTTTTAATTAAGTTAATATTAGTTTTAACTTAAAGTAGGCGCTATTTTTAACAATATTTCATTAAAAGTCTCTAATGATTTTTTTAATTATCTTGATTAAATAGAGTGATTTTGTGTTTTAGACCGTAAGAAGAGAAATCTTCTTACGGTATTTTTATTTTACTGAAAAATATTTTAATATTTTATTTATGAAGTATAGAGTAATAGGCAGTATTTAAGATAGATTTCTAATTTGTTTTGAAAATAATAGAGTTTAGCAAAAAAAATATAAGTAAATAAGGAAAAGAGGAATTTATTATGATGGAATTATCGTTTAACAATGTAAAGAAGTATCTAGATGCAAATCTAGTTCTTGAAAATATATGTTTTAGTATTTATGATACTGAAAGAGTTGGGATAGTTGGAGTAAATGGAAGTGGAAAAAGTACTATATTAAAAATAATAGCAGGGGTAGAAAAGATGACTAGGGATGATAAAGGCTTTATTTCTATACCTAGAGGAAAGTCTATTGGGTATCTTGAGCAAGTTCATAAGTATGATAATAATATTAAGGTAAATGATATTCTAAACTTAGCATTTAGTGAACTTGAAATTATGGAAGAGAAAATAAAGTTTATGGAAAAGGAAATGAAGCACTTACAAGGAGTGGCGTTGGAGAAAACTCTTGAAAAGTATAGTGATATTCAACGAAGTTATGAGATTCAAGGAGGCTATGAGAAGGAAGAAAAATTAAGTAAAGTATGCACGGGGCTTAATTTTGATGATAGTTTCCTTGATAAAGATTTTAGTATATTAAGTGGAGGAGAAAAGACCACTGTAATACTTGGAAAAATTTTATTAGAAAGTCCAGAAATATTACTCTTAGATGAGCCTACAAATCATTTGGATATGAAGGCTACAGAGTGGCTTGAGGATTATTTAAAGAGTTATAAAGGCATGGTTATTATAGTATCTCATGATAGGTATTTTTTAGATAATGTAGTAGGTAAAATTATAGAAATAGAAGATATGGAATGTGAAACCTATAAAGGGAATTACTCAGAATTTGTAAAGCAAAAGGAAGATAATATGCTTATACAATTTCACCAATTTAAAGAACAACAAAAGCAAATAGCGGCCATGGAGAAGACTATAAAGGATTTAAGAGATTGGGCACAAAGAGCAGATAATAACAAATTCTTTAAAAGGGCAGCAAGTATACAAAAAAAGCTAGATAAAATACAAAAAATAAAAAAGCCCAAATTTGACAAGCAAAATATTAAGCTAGATTTTAATGATGTAGAAAGATCAGGGAATCAGGTTATAATTGCAAAGAATTTAAGTAAGAGCTATGAGGAAAAGCAGCTATTTAATGAGTCAAACTTATTAATTAATTTTAAAGATAGAGCAGCTCTAATAGGGGGAAATGGAAGTGGAAAAACCACATTTTAAAAAATGTTATTAGGGGAGGAAGCTACAGATGGAGGCAATGTTAGAATTGGAGATAGCGTAAAATCTGCATACTTACCTCAAAATATAACTTTTAAGGATGAAGAATTAACTGTAGTTGACTGCTTTAGAGAAGATTTTATGATACTTGAAGGTAAGGCAAGAGAGTATTTATCAAAGTTTATGTTTTTTGGAAGTGATGTGTTTAAAAAGGTTAATAAGTTATCAGGTGGAGAACGAGTTAGGCTTAAATTAAGTAAACTTTTGTATGAAGATATAAATTTATTAATACTAGATGAGCCTACTAACCATCTTGATATAGATTCTATTGAAGCACTAGAAGAGTCATTAGAATATTTTAAAGGCACTATACTCTTTATATCACATGATAGATATTTTATAAATAAAATGAGTAGTAGAATAATAGAAATTGATAATAAAACCTTTAAAAATTACTTGGGTAATTATGATTATTATAAAGAAGAAAAAGATAAGCTTAAGGTACAATTTGTAGAAGAGAAAAAGGAAAAAAAGGAAAAAACTAAAGTAGTGAGAAAAGTAGATGAGAGTCAAAAGATAGATAAGAAAATAGCTAAGTTGGAGGAACAAATATCTATTTTAGAAGAAAAGATAAGAGAAATAGATGAAGAAATGAGTTCTTTAAAAGATAATTACAGTGAGTTAAATGAGCGTTATATTAATAAAGAAGAGTTAGAAAATCAATTATATAAGATGATGGAAGACTGGGAAACCATTACTATGGATAGTGTTAGTGAAAATTAAAATAGGTTTGAGAATTCGATACTTTTGGTGAAATAACTTTATTAAGAATTGATAGGAAAGACATAATGGTTTTTGTACCACTATGTCTTTCCTATATATTTAAAAGTTATTATATTTCTTTATTTAAATTATACCTGGAAATATTATTCTAATCAGAGATCCTTATTTTCGAGTTTTGACCTGTTTTCTTTGTAGTTTTTTAGATAAAGTACTAGTTTTTTCGATTTTAACTTTTTTCTCATTGCGCTTTTCTGCCATAAATACATAGTAGCCATCAATTTCAACTATTACTACGCCTCCAAAAACAGAAATTAATTTGTTTTTATACCAATCTTTACGTTTAGTTACCATGTACATCTTTCCACCAGTAATTAATCTCTTATAACTTTGTTCTATAAATTTTTTAGGAACAGAAAAATCCACGTGATAAGGTGGATTAGATAATATAAGTGAAAAGTTATTGTCTGTAATATTATCTAATCCATCGCTTTGTATTATTTGTAAATCTATGATTCCGTTATTTGTAGCATTAGATTTTGATAATTCAACAGCATCAGGTGATAGATCACACATTATTACATTCTCAGCACCTATCAATTTGCTTGCAAATATTCCGACTATTCCATAGCCACAACCTAAATCAAGGATTTTATCATTTTTATTAAATTCAACTTGTGAAAGCATTGCCAAAGTACCTTTATCGATATTAGATGGTGAAAATACTTTATCACTAGTTTCAAATTCTAATTTTATATTATTTAGTTCTAAATTTATCATAATTAACCTCACAAACTTATTTTTATATAAATATTTTTAATTTAATATCTTTTATGATGACTAATGTACAATGCTTTATATTTTTAGGCATTTTCAAAATAAAAGATCATTATATTATTAGATTCTATAAGAATACACCTCATCTTTAAAAATAGAAATAGAAAAAATCAATTTAGTAGTATTATTAGATTTAATGTTTATTTAATTATGATGAGAAAGAATAATTAGATGATATAATGATTAGTAAATACATAATTTTTATATAAGAGAGGATGAGTATTAGTGGGAAATAAAATAAGATTATCAGGAATAGCATATGAAAGTTTGGTTAATGGACCTGGAATGAGAAGGGTTTTCTTTTCACAAGGTTGCATACATGGGTGCAAGGGTTGCTTTAATGAAGATACTCATAATTTCTCTGGTGGAGAAGATAGAGATATGGACGAGCTTATTAAAGATGTGTTAGAGAATCCCATTCTTAAAGGAATTACTTTTAGTGGTGGTGATCCCTTAGAAAGAGCAGAAGAATTTGCATATATGGCAAAGTCTTTTAGAAAGTCCGGGTTAAATGTATGGAGCTATACAGGATATACATTTGAATATATATTAGAAAATATTAATAAAAGATTAGGGTGGAAAGATCTTTTGGAGAATTTAGATGTTTTAGTAGATGGTAAATTTGATGAAACAAAAACTCAAGATGGGTTAAAGTATAGAGGATCTACAAATCAAAGAATAATTGATGTAAAAGAAAGTTTGAAAAAAGGAGAAGTAGTAACTATTGAATATTAGAGTGTTAGAGACTGTTGACTAAGGCATCATAAAATAAATAATAGACCAATATTCTTGATTTTGGGTCTATTATTTATTTTACAATGCCTAAATGTTAGCAGTCTTTAATTTTGCATAGATATTACATAATTTATGAACTAACAATATCACATAAAAATTTATTTAAATTATGTTGACAAATTTAGGAATTAAGAATAATATAAATCATATAGATGGATAT
Organism: Clostridium gasigenes; assembly: GCF_017348895.1. NCBI lineage: Bacteria > Bacillati > Bacillota > Clostridia > Eubacteriales > Clostridiaceae > Clostridium > Clostridium gasigenes. The sequence continues at coordinate 1,083,280 of NZ_CP071376.1, read as the reverse complement.
CTAAATGATGTTCTAGGAGGACGTTATGATATTTCAAAATACATTTAAGGCTTTGTCTGATCCTACAAGACGTGAAATTTTAATAATTCTTAAAGACGGGAAAAAATCCGCTGGAGATATAGCAGGAAAATTTGAAATGACTCAAGCAACTGTATCTCACCATCTTTCGATTTTAAAGAAAGCAGATCTAATAACAGAAGAGAAAAAATGGAAGTATGTGTACTATGAATTGAATGTTTCTGTATTTGAAGAAGTAATGATGTGGTTATCTCAATTTAATTTTAAGGGGGAAGATTAATTATGAAATTTGAGTTAAAGAAAAATTTATTATGGATTCTGACTTTTATGCCTTTGGTCATAACATTAATAGCACTTAATTATTTACCAGAGACTACACCGGCTCATTATAACTTTAGTGGTGAGATTGATAGATGGGGAAGTAAATATGAAATTTTAATATTACCTATAATGACAATGATAATATGTGGTATTTATACTTTAGTAGAAAGAAAATCTAAAGAGAATAATAAATCTTTAGGAATAGGTGTATTATGTATAGCTATTACATTTAATATCATTACGTATGTAATCATAGGTACAAGTTTTAAAGTAGTAGGAGGAGATGAAAGTTTTAATGTTTCTCAAATCCTTATTATAGCTTCGGGAATTATATTTATTATAGTAGGAAATTATATGCCAAAGTTGAAAAGAAATCATATTATTGGTATAAGAACAAAATGGACTTTAGAAAGTGAAGAAGTGTGGTATAAAACTCATAGATTAGGTGGAAAAGTAATGGTTATAACTGGAGTATTAATGGGTATTTTAGCGTTAATATTCAAGAGGATGACAGTTCTTCCTGTGCTCGTAATGATTACAGTACCTTTATTATTTTTATGCATATATTCATATAAAATTTCTGAAAAATAACATTAAGGCATCTTTGAAAAATAATAGGTCAATTTTCTAGTCTATTATTTTCTTTCAAGTGCCTAATAATAAAGTGTTTAGTATATAAAATTATTTAGAAATCTCCAAATAAATAATAAGTCAATATTCTTGTATTTATTTGGAGATACATTACTATTTCATTGAAAATGCTAAGAAAAAGATGTTATAATTAATAAAAATAAGTTTCAAATTATTCGTATATGCTTGGAAATATGGTTCAAGCGTTTCTACTGGGAAGCCAAAAACATCCTAACTACGAATATATAATTAAGGTTTATAGTTAATTATATTATCTGTAAATCTTCATAATTATATATTTATAGAGATAATATTTGGGTGTTAGTATTCAAAATTAAGATTATAAATATAAGATGACTTCAAAAATAGACTAACATATTAATTAGTTGTTTTGTGAAAGTCCTAATATGAAGAGGGGAAGATTAATATGAAGTTACTAAAAGATAAGATACTTAAAGAAGGTAAAGTAAGAGAAGGGAATATCCTTAAGGTTGATTGTTTCTTAAATCACCAAATGGATATAAAGCTTTTTAATGAAATAGGAAAAGAGTTTAAAGAAAGATTTAAAGATGAAAAGATAGATAAAATACTTACAATAGAAGCTTCAGGAATTGGAATTGCAGCAATAGTATCACAATACTTTGATTTTGTTCCTGTAGTTTTTGCTAAAAAAACAGAAAGTATAAACCTAGATAAGTCTGTTTATGAAGCTCAAGTACATTCATTTACAAAAAAGAAGACTTATAGTGTTAGAGTGGGAACGGACTTCTTATCAAAAGGAGAAAACATACTAGTAATAGATGATTTCTTAGCTCTAGGATGTGCTACAAAAGGCCTTATAGACATATTGAATCAAGCTGAAGCTAATTTAGTTGGGATAGGAATAGTTATAGAAAAAGGATTCCAAACTGGAAGAAAGATGCTAGAGGATAAAGGCGTGAGAGTTGAATCATTAGCAATTATAGAAAGATTTGAAGGTAACTCAGTAATATTTAAATAAAAAGTTTTTAAGCCTTTGGATTTATGAAATTCAAGGGCTTAAAAACTTTTTATTTTCTGTTGGAACTTATTTTCACTTATATATAGTAATAAATTTAAGGGGAAGGTTTAGTGAATATGTCTAAAAGTTTTGGTATTCCTTCTCTAATCATTAAATCATATGCTTCTACAATTTCTTCGGTAGATGCTTCATTTACTCCAAGTAAATTCTGAAGTACTAACCCATCAATAGCTCCAATTAATATTGATGCTATGGCAGGTGTTAGTCTACATTTTTTCTTGCCATAAAGTTTTTCTAATATTTCCTCAACGTGAACTATCCATTCGCTATATTTACCTTTAAATTTTTCTCTTAACTGAATTTCTCCTAGTATAGCCTCTTGAGCTAGATAAAATTGAATTCTATTTTCATCAGTCTTTTCAAATCTTTTTAATATATTCTCACTTATTTCTTTAATTGATTGGTCTCTACTTATAACCCCTTCCTTTAATTCATTTGATATTCTAGTAGAAACAGAAAGACTTACATTCATAACATCATAAAGTATTTCTTCTTTTGAACTATAATAATGATATATAGCCCCCGTACTTAATCCTGCTTCCTTTGCTATGCCTCTTATTGTTGCACCGTTTATACCATTTTCACTGATGATTTTTTTAGCACCTTCAATTATACGGTCTTTTCCATGCTTTGACACTTTTATCACCTCCGGATTCTATTTATAAATATAATAACATAAAAAAATTATTGCTTTTATAAATTAACTAATTTAAAGATATTTTAGAATTTCATTTACATATAAAAAACACTGATTTTTTAATTGACTAAAAGGGTTTCACGGAATATAATGTAATTAAACCGAACGGTCGTTATGTTTAATATTATCATATAATATTAAATTAATGTATAAAAAATCTGTTAATAAAAATTTTAAAGGGGGACTTATAATGGATATTCCTATTTGGAAATATGTAATTTCAATGGGAGCTTACTTTACTTTACTTTTATTTATAGTTGAATACATGAAGAAAAATTATAAATTTGCAGCTATCTTCTGGATTCTTTCTTTACTTACATTTCCACTTTGGCTTATGGGAGGGGTAGTTGGATGGTTCCGTTGGGCGAAAATATGCAGTGTTATATTACCAACTATACTAGTAGGACTGATCCGTGTATCTTCTGAAGAACAACGCCAAGGGAAATTTTGGAGTTTAATCAGAAAAGATTGGATTGTTTGGTTCCTATATGGAGTACTATTCTTAAATATTGCAGAAGCTACAATGAAAGATGTTGGTTTACTTAACTATGGTAATGCACTTTGTGGATTCTTATTATGTGTTACTATCCCATTCCCAAATGGAAGGAAGTTCTGGAAATTAAGTTCTAAAGATAATAGTGCAGTTGTAGCTTATACAACCGTAGCTTGGAATTTCTTATACACTACTTGGAATTTATGCTTTGTATATGGTGAAAGCCCTAAATACTTTGCAAGTTCGGTTTGTATACTATTAGCAGCTGAATTATATCCTATTATTAAAGGTAGACCTGAGCTTTATATAACAGCTCGTATATATACATTAGCTACTCATATGATTGTTAGAGCTTGTTTGCCAAACTTATTCCCTGCAGTAATGGATGCATCAGCATGGTTTAATGCAGATGTATTAAGAAATTGGGGACTAGTTAATGCTATAATAATAATTCCTTATACATTCTGGTATATGTGGCAACTACATTCAGGTAAGTCTGAAGTAAGTTTCTTTAGAGGGAATACTCCAGCAATGTAAAATAAAAAATAACCATGCTTAGATTAATCTACGTATGGTTATTTTTTATTTTGAAATTTAAGCATTAGGAAATAAAAAAAAGCGCTTTCGCGCTTTTTAAAAAATGGGGGGATGGGACCTGTACTATACAGGTTTTTGTATCTACCTTTTAAGTATGAACCATATAGGGAATTTATATACATCTAAATTATAAAATATTAAATAAATTATAAATATTTTTTATAATTGCATGAAGGACAATAAATTATTGGGAAAATAGTACATATTATGAGGAAAAAGATATTAACTAGATTATTATTATGGTATAGTAAATTTAATTAATAATAAATATAGACATATATGAAAGGTGGTAAATTATGAAAGTAGGATTTAAAAGTATGACATGCGCTGAAGTGGATGCCTTAGTAGTAAATTTAGTAGAAAATAAATTAACTACACCTAATGAAGCTCTTAATAAATCTATAAAAATGTTAGTAGATAGAGAACTATTCGCTGGAAAAGAGGGGGAAGTTTATACATTTACTAGAGAAAATAATGAAACTTTACAAACAGTAATATTAGTAGGGCTTGGAAAAGAAGAAAATTTATCTTTAGAAGATTTTAGAAAGGTAGCAGGTAATGCTATTAAGAAATGTATAGAATTAAAGTTGAATAAAGTGTTCTTAAGAATACCAGAGGTTAAGACTTTAGAAGCTAGCGAAATAGCAAAGGCTATGACTTATGGAGCGGTTCTTGGTAATTATACTTTTGATAAATATAAGACTTCTAAAAAAGAAGCAAAGGAAATTGAAGTTTCTATAGGAGCTCATGGGGTTAATGATGAGACTGTAGAAGAAATGGTTAAATATATACAAGAGGGAAGAGAAATTGCTGAAGGTGTTATAATAGCAAGAAATTTAGTTAATGAACCTTCAAATGTTTTATACCCAGAAACTTTAGCAAATGAAGCAATTAAAATTTCAAAGGAAAGTGGATTTGATATAGAAGTATTTGGCTTAGATAAGATAAAAGAATTAAAAATGGAAGCATTCTATGAAGTTTCTAAAGGATCAGAAAAAGAGCCTAAACTTATAGTTATGAGATACTTTGGAAATAAGGACAATAAAGAAGATATATTAGGATTAGTAGGAAAAGGGTTAACTTATGATTCTGGTGGATATTCAATAAAACCTACTGCTGGAATGGATACTATGAAATCTGATATGGGTGGAGCAGCCGCAGTTATTGGTACTATGGCTATTATTGCAAAGAGAAGACTTAAAATAAATGTAGTTACAGTAATAGCATCTTGTGAAAATTTAATATCTGGAAATGCTTATAAACCTGGTGAAATAATAGGTTCTATGGCAGGGAAAACTATAGAAGTTCTTAATACGGATGCAGAAGGTAGATTAACTTTAGCAGATGCAGTCCATTATATAATTGAAAAAGAAAATGCTAAGGAAATTATTGATGTTGCTACTTTAACCGGAGCTGCTTTAGTAGCTTTAGGTGAAACAACAACAGCAGTAATAACTAATAATAGTGAATTTTATAATGAGCTTAAAGAAGTTTCAGATTACACTGGAGAAAAGGTTTGGGAACTACCAGCATTTGATGATTATAAGAAGCTTATAAAATCAGACATAGCAGATTTAAAGAATATTGGTGGGAAATTTGCAGGAACAATAACAGCTGGTTTATTTATTAAGGAATTTGTTCAAGATAAACCTTGGTTACATTTAGACATAGCAGGAACATCATGGTCATCATCAAAAAGTGACTATGGAATTAAAGGCGGAACTGGTGCACCAGTAAGCACTTTATATGAGTTAGCAAAGAAAAAGCAAAGTAAATAATTATAGATAAAAGAAGGTGACTTATATTATAGGTCACCTTTCTTAAGTTAGAATAATATACATAATAAAAGTAATTAACAGTTTGAAAAACTTATCCACATAAATCTTTAGTTTAAATTTAATATTGTGGATAATATATAATTAAAAATAGAAGAGGAAAAGTCTGCTTTATAGACTTTTCCTCTTCTATTTAGGTTGTGTTATTAAACTAGTTATATATTTTTTTAATACTAGAAATCAGATTGTCCAGTTGTTCTTGGGAATGGTATTACGTCTCTGATGTTTGACATACCAGTAATGTACATTATAAGTCTTTCGAATCCTAAACCAAAACCTGCATGTTTAGTTTCTCCGTACTTTCTAAGTTCTAAATACCACCAGTAATCTTCTTCATTAAGGTTTAAATCTGCCAATCTCTTAGTTAAGACATCAAGTCTTTCTTCTCTTTGGCTACCTCCAATAATTTCTCCGATTCCTGGAACTAATAAGTCCATAGCTGCGACTGTTTTTCCATCTTCGTTTACTCTCATGTAGAAAGCTTTAATATCTTTTGGATAATCAGTAACAAATAATGGTTTCTTAAAGTGTTCTTCAGTTAAATATCTTTCGTGCTCTGTTTGTAAATCAATACCCCATTCTACTTTGTAATCAAATTTCTTATCAGTAGCTTTTAATATTTCAACAGCTTCTGTATAAGTAACTTTTGCAAAATCAGAAGATACTACATGGTTTAATCTATCTAATATACCCTTATCTACGAATTGGTTGAAGAAGTCCATTTCTTCTGGACATTCAGCCATAACATAGCTTATAACATATTTCAACATTTCTTCAGAAAGTTCCATATTGTCTTCTAAATCAGCAAATGCTATTTCAGGTTCTACCATCCAAAACTCAGCTGCATGTCTTGCTGTGTTTGAGTTTTCTGCTCTGAAAGTAGGTCCAAAAGTATAAACATTTCTAAATGCTAAAGCAAAACATTCTGCATTTAATTGTCCTGATACTGTAAGGTTAGATTCTTTACCAAAGAAATCTTTGCTATAATCTATAGCGCCTTCCTCAGTTTTTGGCGTTTTATCTAAATCAAGAGTTGTAACCTTGAACATTTCTCCAGCACCTTCACAATCACTACCAGTTAGGATTGGAGTGTGTGTATATACAAATCCTTTTTCTTGAAAGAATTTGTGGATTGCGTAAGCAGCTACAGAACGAACTCTGAACACTGCTGAGAAAGCATTAGTTCTTGGTCTTAAATGAGCTATTGTTCTTAAATATTCAAAGCTATGTCTTTTCTTTTGAAGTGGGTAATCTGATTGTGACATACCTTCAACAATAACTTCTGTAGCTTGAATTTCAAATTGTTGTTTTGAATCCGGAGTAGCTATAAGTGTACCTATAACTGTTAATGATGAGTTTATAGGTAATTTTGATATTTCTTTAAAATTTTCTAATTTGTTATCAAAAACAACTTGAACGTTTTTAAAGAAACTACCGTCGTTAATTTCGATGAATCCAAATGCATTTGAAGCTCTTAGAGTTCTTATCCATCCTGATATTTTGACTTTTTTTGATAAATGTTCTTCAGAATTTCTGTAAAGTGATTTAATTAAAATTACTTTTTCCATAATTGCCTCCTATAAGATATAATAATTTAAAATAAAAAAACCTTTCGCCCAAGGATCACATAGATCCTGGGACGAAAGGTATATTTTTCGCGGTACCACCCAAATTGTCATATTAAAAACATGACCAACTTAAATTGACACAATAATGTCATTCAATTAATAACGGTTTGAATCCGTCTAAGCCTACTTAAGTGAGACTAAAAATTTTAATTTTGTTAGTCGAACTTACACCTTTGACATAAGCAAATGGTGATTCGTTTTTCACTTGTTCGGTTAGAAACTCAGAGATGTTATTCGCTAAAGGCTTCGTATAAGGCTCTCACCAATCCTTACTCGCTAAGACTACTTCCATATAGGTACTCTTCTCTTCATAGTAATAAAAATATAATATTTCTTAAGATTTTACACTACTTCTATAACATTTGCAACTTTTAAACATAATATACTTCTATAATATGTTATTGGAGGGTTATATGACAAAAGAAAATATATTAGAAAAAAAATTTGAAGAATTAGATATTTTAAAAGGAATTTTATCAACTTATCCAAGTGATTATAGAAATAATATAGTAAAGCGAATTGGTGAGGTTAGTGACGAGATAATTAGTTACTTAGCTGTTTCTAAAAGAGCGGTGAAAGAGTTTACTTTAGAGGAAGTAGCTAAATATAATGGCAAGGATGGAATGCCAGCTTATGTTATTATTAATGGAAGTGTTTATGATACAGGTGATGTTGATGTTTGGAAGGGTGGGGTTCATTTTGGAATATTAGCTGGAAGTGATTTAACGGAAGTTTATAATAGTTGTCATTCGGGGAAAAAAGAAATTTTGGGGAAATTAAGACTTGTAGGAACCTTGAAACAATAGATACTTAAAACTAAAAGCGCTTAATGGCGCTTTTAGTTTATTCTTGGCCTGTTTCGTAAGACTTAACAATATTTCCAGGGAAATTGAGCATTACGCAGTCTTTAACGATTTTTTTGTATTCATATTCCAATTCTTCAAATTCAACTTTTATATCATTAGGGCCATTTATATCTAAAATACAATAAGTGGCATTCGGACGACCAATTTTAGGTTTTCCTACACTACCTACATTTACAAAAATCTTTTCATCGAAATTCTTAAGTGAAGGAATATGTGTGTGTGCACATACCAAAACATCAGATGAAAAATCTTTCATAATTTCTTTTGTATTAGGACCATCTTCAAAAAGATATTCATTTATAGAGTTAGGACTTCCATGAACAAATTCAACTTTAACACCTTCAAAATTATATTTTAATGTAGTTGGTAATCCACTAAGAAAATATTTGTTTGAAACTCTAATCTCGGAAAGTGCCCAAGGCAGCGCAAATGAGTTTATAGGCGTATCTCTTATATAAGTAAATCCTCCATCTACAACTGAGGCATCATAGTTTCCTTTTATACAAGGTAATTCTCTTCTCCTTATTAATGCAATAACCTCGTTAGGATGAGGCCCGTAACCTACTAAATCACCTAAACAAACTATAAGATCAACTTTTTTTTGGTCTATATCTTCTAAAACTTTCATTAATGCATAAAGATTCCCATGTATATCTGAAATTGCTGCAATTTTCATTTAAAGTACCCCCCATTATTTTATTTATATTAGGGACGTTCAAATAAATAGAAAGTCAGTATGCTAGTCTATTTATTTGAATGTCCCTTACTGGATAATTTTTTGTAAGATTCAGCTGGATTTAAGAATTCTTTGATATTTAACATTATAGCACTTAGGAATCTGAAAAAAAATAATAGTTTTTAATTATAGTTATATGGACTAGTTGTTTTTCAAAATATGTATTTAATATAGTTATAAGTACTATATAGATATTGTTTTTATTTTGAGGTATATTATATAGATAGTAGAAGAAAAAGGAGGAAAAATTATGAAGATAAATAGAGTAAGTAATGTTATAAAAGAGATGGAAAAGCAAGGGTTAAATCAAATGGTTGTAACATCAGCAGCATCAATATTTTATTTAACTGGTAAGTGGATTTCAGCAGGTGAAAGAATGGTGGCTTTATATTTAAATATAAATGGGAACCATAAGCTTATAGTAAATAAATTATTTCCTATATATGAGGATTTAGGGGTGGATATAGAATGGTATACGGACATAGAAGATCCTATAGAAATTTTATGTAAAATAGTAAATAAGAAAGAAGATTTAGGTATAGATAAAAATTGGCCAGCGCATTTCTTAATAAATATTATGAATAGAGAGGGTGCAAAGGGGTTTGTAAATTCTTCACCTATAGTTGATAGATTAAGAATGATTAAAGATAAAGAAGAAATTATACTTATGAAAAAATCATCTGAAATAAATGATAGAGTAATTACGGCTCTATGTAATAATTTAAAAGAAGGATATTCAGAAAAATATTATTGTAATCTTTTAGCGGAATTATATGAAAAAGAAGGTGTGAATTCATTTTCATTTTCACCAATAATAGCAACAAGTCCAAATGGTGCAGATCCTCATCATAAATCGGGAAATGGAACTTTAAAGAAGGGTCAAAGTATAGTTATAGATATTGGTGGAGTTTATAATTATTATTGCTCGGATATGACTAGAACAGTATTCTTTGGGGAAGAGCCAAATGAAAGACATAAAGAAATATATAACACTGTAAAAACTGCAAATTTAAAAGCAATAGAGAATGTAAAAGAGGGTGTTAAATTCTCTGATATAGATAAGGCTGCGAGAGACCATATAGAAAAGGCTGGATATGGAGAGTTCTTTACACATAGAACTGGTCATAGTATTGGAATTGAAGGTCATGATTTTGGAGATGTAAGTTCTATAAATCATGAAGAAGTTAAAGCTGGAATGATATTCTCAATAGAACCTGGAATATATCTTAAAGATGATTTTGGGGTAAGAATAGAAGATTTAGTTTTAGTTACTAAAGACGGATGTGAAATTCTGAACTCAGTGTCAAAAGAAGTAACAATTATATAAAAATAAAAAAGAAGCTTAGATTTAATTAAAAATCTAAGCTTCTTTTTAGGTCATTTAAAATAATATTCCGGCTATTGTACCAGTTAAACAAGTTGCTAAAACACCACCAACTAAGGCTTTAAAACCAAGTTTTGCAATTGTTGGTTTCTTTTCTGGGGCTAAACCACCAATACCTGCTATTTGAATTGCTATTGAACTGATGTTAGCAAACCCGCATAGCGCATAAGTTAAGATTAATATTGTTTTTGGTTGTAATCCACCAGATTTTATAAAGTTAGCTAATTCTGAATAGGCAACAAATTCGTTAAGTATTACCTTTTGACCAAGTAAGCTACCAGCTGCTGATATATCTGTGAAAGGTATTCCCATTAAGTAAGCAAGAGGGGAAAATACTTTTCCAAGAATCCATTGGAAGCTTAATTCAGGGAATCCAAATAATCCGCCAAATGCACCCACTAAGAAGTTAAGTAATGCAAGTAGTGCAATGAAGGCAAGTAACATAGCTCCAACATTTAGAGCAAGGCCAAGACCATCACTAGCACCATTTGCAGCAGCTTCAACAACATTTGAAGCTGTATTTTCTACAGTGATATTTGTTGAGTTTTTAGTTTCACTTTCTTCTGTTTCAGGAACTAATATCTTAGCCATAACAAGCCCTGCAGGCGCCGCCATTATACTAGCAGCTAAAAGATGACCTGCATTAACTCCCATTGCAACATAACCAGCCATAACACCACCAGCGACAGTACACATTCCGCCTACCATAATTGCCATAATTTCTGACTTTGTCATACGTTTAATGAAAGGTTTAACTAAAAGTGGCGCTTCTGTTTGGCCAAGAAAAATATTTCCTACCGCACTTAAGGTTTCAGAACCACTTGTTCCAAGTAATTTGCAAATAAATTTAGCTATAAACTTAATTATAAATTGCATTACTCCAAGGTAGTATAAAACTCCCATTAAAGCTGAGAAAAATATTATTGTAGGTAAAACTTGAAGAACAAATACAAAACCTATTGATTTAGTATCCATAAGAGGTCCAAATAAGAAGTTAGACCCTTCAAGTGTGAAATCTAATAATTTAGTAATTGCATTACTAGCCCCTTGAAAAACTTTTTGTCCAAATGGAATTTTTAAAATAAGAACTGCAAATACTATTTGAAGTCCAAGACCTGTTAAAACAAGCCTCCAGTTAATTTTCTTTTTGTTATCAGAAAGTAAAAAAGCTATACCTAAAATAACAATTATTCCTAAAATACCTATAAATCTATTCAATTTTAATTCTCCTTTTTCTTCTGTGTTTTTATTGGCTTTATCAGTAGTTGGGTATAAGTTTTAAATTACAGATATAATTTCATTCATAAGTGTAATAAATTTATCACGAACCATAGTTGAAGTTTCCATAACTTCTTGATGGTTAAGTGGCTGAGCTAATATTCCAGCAGCCATGTTAGTAAGGCAAGAGATACCAACTGTTTTTATTCCACAATGATTTGCTATTATAACTTCTGGAACCGTTGACATACCAACTGCATCTGCCCCTAAAATTCTAAGCATCTTAACTTCAGCTGGAGTTTCATAAGTTGGACCACTCATCATAGCATAAACACCAGATTTTACATCTAAGTTTAATTTTTCAGATATTGCTATTACTTTATCCCTTAATTCGGGATTATATGCATTAGACATATCTGGGAAACGCGGACCGAATTCTCCAAGATTTCCTCCTATTAAAGGATTATTTCCTGAAAAGTTTATGTGATCTGTTATAACCATTAAATCACCAGGTTTATAACTAGCGTTAACAGCTCCAGCAGCATTAGTTACTATTAGTTTGCTAACGCCTATTAGTTTCATAACTCTAACAGGGAAAGTTACTTCGTTATAAGAATAACCTTCATAATAGTGGAATCTTCCTTGCATAGCAACTACGCATTTGCCATTTAACATACCGATTACAAGACGACCTTCGTGGCCTTCAACAGTAGAAACTGGAAAATGAGGTAAGTCTTCATATGGATAAAATTCTGGGTTTTCGATAGAATCTGCTAAAGATCCTAAACCAGAGCCAAGTATTAATCCAATTTCTGGTTTATATTTGGTATTTTCAATAATAAATTTTGATGCAATATGAAGTTGTTTTGATAAATCCATTAAAATCACTCCTTAGATATATTTTTTAGTAATTTTATAATCATATTTGTATAAAATTAATCCAATTCATAGTAAATTATAGAATAAAATTAATGAAAAAGAAATAAAAACACATAAAGTTTATAGAAAAAAATTAATATGTCAATAAGTGTAGGGGTAAAATACATATAATCAATAATTATACAAGAAATAAAAGAAGTGAAGATTCCTTCAATAAAGGATCTTCACTTCTTATTTAAATGGTTTATTCTAAAGACTCACATTTTTATTTAATAAAATATCGGCAATTTTAACAACATCTCCTGCACCCATTGTTAAAACTAAATCATTATCAGAAACTTTTGATTTAAGATATTCTGCAGCTTCTTCATGACTATGAACATTTATACAGTTAACGCCTTTTAATCTTAAAGCATCACCAAGCTCTTCAGAAGAAACTAGCCCTGTATCTTTTTCACGAGCAGCATATATATCCATTAATAGAAGTTCATCAGTATCTGAGAAACATTCTGTGAAATCATTGAATAAAGTTTTTGTTCGTGTATAGGTATGTGGTTGGAATATGGAGTAAATTTTATTATTTGGAATTAATTTAGCTGTGCTTAAAGTGGCTTTAATTTCCACTGGATGATGAGCATAGTCATCAATTATAGTAGCTCCATTAAATTCACCTTTATATTCAAATCGTTTGTGAGCACCAGTACATTCAAGTAAGCCTTCAATAATTGAACTTGATGGAACATTGAAAATTAGTGATACACAAATTGTACATAATGCATTTAGAACATTATGAGTGCCTGTGGTACCAAGAGTAACTTCGAATAAATCTTTATTATCCTTAGAAACAGTGAATGTTGCACATCCTTTATTATTAAAGATAATGTTTTTAGCTCTAACATCTCCGCTTTCTATACCATAGCTTAATGTGTTGCATTTAGCATCTTTTAGTATTTCAGCAACTTTTTCATCGTCTGAATAACCAATTAAATATCCATCTAATGGAATTATATCAGCAAATTTTTTGAAGGTTTCTTGTATGTGTGCTAAATCTCTATAATAATCAAGATGATCAGCATCAATGTTTAATATAGTTCCTATGAAAGGATAAAATCTTAAGAAAGATTCTTTATATTCACAGGCTTCAGTTAGGAAATATTCACTTTTACCTATTTTGAAGTTTCCACCTATAACGTCAAGGTCTCCACCAACTAAAATTGTAGGATCTAAATCTGCTTTTAAAGTTACATGTGAAAGCATAGAGGTACATGTAGTTTTACCGTGAGTACCAGCAACTGCCACATTGAATTTATGACCTTTCATAATTAATCCTAAGAATTCAGCTCTATCCATAAGGTCTATATTATTTTTTTTAGCCTCTAATATTTCCGGATTATCTGATGGAATAGCAGCCGTATATACAACAAGATCAACCTTTTTTAGGTTTTCACTTTTATGACCTATGTATATTTCAGCTCCAGTAACTTTTAATTTATCTGTAATATCAGATTCCTTTGAGTCAGAACCGGATACTTTGAATCCGTTGTGTAATAGTACTGCAGCAAGACCGCTCATACTTATACCGCCAATACCAATAAAATGAACTTTTTTATGTTGATCTTTATTAAAATCGAAAGACAAAATATCAACCCCTTTGTTAATTAATACATTTATAATTATATACAAAAATAACAAAATAAACACAACAAAAACAAGTATTTTTAATATTTTATGTAAAAAATATCTTAAATGGTATAAAAAAAGTGATATTAAAGCAACAACCCTTTAAAATATGTTGATATTAATAAGGATATGGAATAAAATATGAATATTAGATAAGAAAAATATAAAAATAATTCGGAAAATAAAAAGGTGTACAGGTGATATAGATTATGGAAAAGTTAAGTAGAAATAGTAGAGTGGTAGCAATTACAAAGATTTTAATGGAAAATTCAAATAGAATTATAGGGCTTAACAACTTTTCGGAGTTATTAAATGCGGCTAAATCAACAATAAGTGAAGATATCGTTATTATTAGAGAAGTTTTAGAAAAATTACAAATGGGTAGAATAGAAACTATTGCAGGCGCAGCTGGAGGAATTAAATATATTCCAGGTATTGGTCAAGAAGATAGCAAAAAATTTGCAAATGAATTATGTGAATTATTAAGAGATGAAACAAGAATAGTTCCAGGTAATTTTATTTATATGACAGATTTAATGTATAATCCTAAAATAATAAGCAAAGCTGGAGTTATATTATCATCTATGTTCAAAGCATCAGAAGTTGATTATATAGTAACAGTAGAAACAAAAGGTATTCCTTTAGCTTATGAAGTTGCAAGAAATTTAGGTGTTCAATTAGTGATAATAAGAAGAGACAACAAAGTAACTGAAGGTTCTACAGTTACAATAAATTATGTTTCAGGAACTAGTGGAAGAATACAACAAATGTCTTTATCTAAAAAATCTATGAAACCGGCAAGTAAATGTGTGTTTATAGATGATTTCTTAAGAGCTGGGGGAACGGCTAAGGGAATAAAAAATCTACTAAAAGAATTTGATAGTGAATTAGTAGGAATTGGTGTTTTAGTAGATAATGTTGGAGTAAATAAGAAAAAGACATCAGAATACTTATCAATAGTGGAGCTACAACATATAGAAGAAACGGATACTTTAGAGGTTAATCCATCAAAGCTTATGTCATAAATAATATATTTTTCAGGAATACTACACCTTGATTATTGGAAAATTAAGAATTTTGATAAAATTCCAATAAATATTTGTATAAAAAAAGGAAATTGGAAACTTTTATAGAAATATAGTAGTTATAAACAACTGGGGGTGTAGTGGGATGATAATTACAGATGTTAGAATTAGAAAAATATCTGCTGAAGGCAAAATGAAAGCTATAATATCTATTACTTTTGATGGCGAATTTGTAGTGCATGACATAAAGGTTATAGAAGGACAAAATGGGTTATTTATAGCAATGCCAAGCAGAAAAACACCAGATGGCGAATTTAAGGATATTGCACATCCTATAAATCCAGACACTAGAGAAAGAATACAAACATCAATTCTAGAAGCTTATGAAAAAGCGGTTTTACAAGATGTAACAGAATAATTATAAATTATTTTTAATGAAAGGAATCCATTCCTTTCATTTTTTTTGAAATAATATGAGTAAAAGTTTGAAGAAAAAATTATTTAATTACTTCTATAAGGTTGAAATACTATTGTTAATGAAATATAATGGTAAAGAATGTAGACGAACGTTTTTTTAAAAAAGAATAAATTTGTCCTTAAAATGTTTCGTGAAAAGGAGATTTTATGTATAAATGTGCTTTAATTTTAGCAGCAGGTCAAGGAAAAAGAATTAAATCCGATTTACCAAAGGTACTACATAAAGTATCAGGGAAAGAAATGGTTAATCATGTTATAGATACTATGAGAAAAGTTGATATAGAAGATATTAATGTAATCATAGGAAAAGGATCAGAGCTAGTAAAAGAGAAAACAAGTTCTAGAAATGTTACTTATTCTCTTCAAGAAGAGCAATTAGGAACTGGCCATGCAGTTAAGTGTGCTGTGGATTTCCTAAAAGATAAAAAGGGAACAGTTGGAATTTTCTGCGGAGATGCACCATTAATAAAAAATGAAACAGTAAAAAAATTATTAAATGAACATATAGAAAAAGGGAATAGTGCTACACTATTAACTTCAATTCTTAAAGATGCAACTGGATACGGAAGAGTTATAAGAGAAAATGATGAAGTGTTAAAAATAGTTGAACATAAGGATTGTAATGAAGATGAACTTAAAGCAAAAGAAATGAATGCAGCAATGTATTGTTTTGATATAGAAGAATTATTAGAATGCTTAAATAAGATTACTAATAATAATGAGCAAGGTGAATATTATCTAACAGACGTTATTGGAATATTAAAAAATAATGGCAAGAAAGTTGGAGCAGTAGTTACAGACTATGAAGAAACAATTGGAGTTAATTCAAGAGTACAACTTGCAGAAGCTGAAGAAATATTAAGAAACCGAATAAACTTAAGACACATGGAAAATGGAGTTACTCTAATAGATCCAAAAGGCACATATATTGGAGAGGACGTTGAAATAGGAAAGGATACAATAATTTATCCTGGAAATGTAATTGAAGGTAAGACAATTATAGGGGAAAGATGTATATTATATCCTAATTCAAGAATTAATAATAGTTGTATAGCTAGTGAAGTAGAAATACAATCATCTGTTATTATCGAGAGTACAATTGGAGATAATACTACAGTAGGACCATTTGCATATATAAGACCAGATTCAGTTATAGGTAAAAATGCAAGAATTGGAGATTTTGTAGAAATTAAAAAATCTACTATAGGAGACAATACAAAGGTTTCACATTTAACTTACATTGGAGATGCAGAAGTAGGTTCAGGATGTAACTTTGGATGTGGTACTGTAGTTGTTAATTACGATGGGAAAAATAAAAATAAAACTCAAATTGGAGATAATAGCTTTGTTGGATGCAACACTAATTTAATTTCACCAGTTAAAGTTGGAAACAATACTTATATAGCAGCAGGTTCAACTATAACAAATGAAGTTAAAGAGGGAGACCTTGCAATTGCAAGAGCTAAGCAAAGAAACATTGAAGGTTGGGTAAATAGAAGAGGTCTTACTAATAAATAGTTATTTATATATAAGGCATTTAAAGAAATAACAAGTCAAGGTGCGCGACGTATATTGGCTTATTATTTTTAAAGATGCCTTATAATAAAATCCCCATAAATTAAGGAGGTCTTCACAATTATGATAACTCATGGAAAAAACATTAAAATATTTACAGGAAATTCACATCCGGCTTTAGCTCAAGAAATTGCGGATATAATAGGAGTACCATTAGGTAAATCTAAGGTTTCAACATTTAGTGATGGAGAAATTTCAGTTGATATTGATGAAACAGTTAGAGGTGCAGATGTATTTGTAGTTCAATCAACAAGTTCACCAGTTAACAATAATTTAATGGAACTTTTAATAATGATAGATGCATTCAAGAGAGCATCAGCAGGTAGAATAACAGTTGTTATGCCTTATTACGGATATGCAAGACAAGACAGAAAGGTTAAGTCAAGAGATCCAATAACAGCAAAACTAGTAGCGGATCTTTTAACAGCAGCTGGAGCACATAGAGTATTAACTATGGATTTACATGCATCTCAAATACAAGGATACTTTAACATACCTGTTGACCACCTTTTAGGATCGCCAATATTGTCAAACTACTTTGTTGAAAAGGGTCTTGAAGATGTTGAAGACGTAGTAGTAGTTTCACCAGATTTAGGTAGTGTTACTAGAGCAAGAAAATTTGCAGATAGATTACACGCACCAATAGCTATCATAGATAAGAGAAGACCAAAAGCTAATGTTTCAGAAATAATGAACATAATTGGAGACATAGAAGGAAAACAATGTATACTTATAGATGATATGATAGACACAGCAGGAACTATTGCAAATGCAGCAAATGCACTTATGGAATTAGGTGCCACTAAAGTATATGCATGCTGTACTCATGGTGTATTATCAGGGCCAGCATTTGAAAGAATAAATAACTCAGCAATAGAAGAATTAGTAATGCTAAATACCGTAAAGTTACCAGAAGGAAACGACTTAACTAAGTTTAAATCTATATCTGTAGCTCCGTTATTTGCAGAAGCAATTCAAAGAATTTATGATGATGAACCAATAAGTAAATTATTCGAATCATAGTACATATATTTACGTATAAGGCATTTGAAAAAAATAGATTAACAAATTAGTCTATTATTTTCAAAATGCTTAAACTATAAGAAAAGACCTCTAAATAAGTATAACTTTTTAGAGGTCTTTTTATAATTAACATTTGTTGAATAAGGGATATGAAAAAGAATAGATTAGCATCTGACTAGTTAATTTCTCAAGTTCCTAATACAATAAGGATGGTGTTGCAGATGAAAGCAAAATCAGCAAAAGTTTTAGTAGTAGATGATGATGAAAATATATGCGAAGAAATTAATATGTATTTAAAGAGTGCTGGATATGAAACTAAGAAATGTGGGAATGGGAAAGATGCTTGTATAGCTTTTGAGGAGTTTAAACCAACATTGGTTTTATTAGATATAATGTTACCAGGAATGGATGGAATAGAGGTTTTAAAAAGTATTAGAAAAAATTCGGAAATTCCTATAATTATGATAACAGCTAAAGGGGATACATTTCATAAGGTTTTAGCTTTAGAACTTGGAGCTGATGATTATGTAGTTAAGCCATTTGAACCAAAAGAGCTACTAGCAAGAGTAAAGGCAGTAATAAGAAGATACAATTATGAAAGAGTTGATAATGAACTTATAAAATTCAATGATTTGGAGATTGATTTAAGTTCATATAACGTAGTGTATAAAGATCAAGCTGTTAAAATGCCACCTAAAGAATTTGAATTACTACACTATTTATCAATTAATAAAAATAAAGTTTTTACAAGAGAACAATTGTTAAGTGAAGTTTGGGGATATGATTATCCGGGAGATTCAAGAACAGTTGATGTTCATATAAAGCGATTAAGAGAAAAGTTAAGTGGTGGACAAAATTGGGAAATAAAAACTGTTTGGGGTATAGGGTATAAATTTCAGGTGGAATAAATGAAAAAATAACAAATTAAAATAATCTTTTATTATTCTGCAAAACTAGTATAATATAAATAGGTTAAAGTTAAATTAAATATACTATTAGGGAGTTGAAAAAAATAGAACAGAATCGTAATTGTTATTTTTTCAAGATCCCTTAAGCAAATTAGAATGTGGATATATTTAATACTTAAGAAAAGGAGAAATGAATATGTTTCTAATAGTTGGGCTTGGAAATCCAGGTAAAGAATACGATAATACTAGACATAATATAGGCTTTGAAGTTATAGATTATATCGCAGATAAGTATAATATAGAGTTAAATAGGGTAAAATTTAAAGGAATATATGGTGAAGGCTTTATACAAAATAAAAAAGTTGTATTATTAAAACCTACTACTTATATGAATTTAAGCGGAGAAAGTATAAGAGAAGTAGTTAATTTTTATAAACTAGAAGAAGAGGAAGTCATAGTCCTTTATGATGATATAAGTTTAGAAATTGGAAGACTTCGTGTAAGAGAAAAAGGAAGTGCAGGAGGGCATAATGGTATTAAAAGCATTATTGCAAACCTTTCTACAGATATTTTTCCGAGGATTAAAATAGGCGTAGGACAACCTAAGGGCGATTTAGTAGCTCATGTATTGGGTAAATTTAGCAAAGAAGAAATAGAAGTGCTTAAAGAAAGTATGGAAGCATCAGCGTTAGCTGTTGAAATAATATTAAAAGAAGATATTAAAGAGGCTATGAATAAACTAAATGGGTTCAAAGCAAAGACGATTATAGGTTGAGGATGGTGTGATTTGATGAGATTAAAGGGATTGATTAAACCCTTAGAAAACAGCGATAAATTTAAAGAAATAATAAAGGATATAAACAGCAATAGACATCCTGTTAATATATATGGTGTTTCTGAATCTGGAAAAAGTTATATTTTAGATGGAATATATGAAAATCTAGAAACGCCAGTAGTAATTGTTACACACAGTGAGATGGCAGCAAAAAACCTTTATGAAGATTTAAGTTTTTATACAACAGATGTGTACTACTTCCCAACAAAAGAAGTAGTTTTCTATAATATAGACGCTATTTCTGGGGATCTTAGATGGGCAAGGTTAAAAGTTATAAAAGAAATGTTAAATAATAAAAAGAAAATTATTATTACTTCAATAGATGCTTTTGCAGCGGTATATACGCCTAAGGAGTTATATAAAAATTATAGCTTTATATTAAAAACAGGGGATGAAGTTAATTTTAAAGATTTATCTAAAAAACTTGTGGAAAGTGGATATGAAAGAGTGGAAATAGTAGAAGTAAAAGGTGAATTTTCTTTAAGAGGAGGGATATTAGATGTTTTCCCTCCTAATTCAGCGTATCCATTTAGAGTAGAACTATTTGGTGATGAAATAGATTCAATGAGAACTTTTAATATCCAATCTCAAAGAAGTATAGAAAAAATAAGTACTTTTGAAATATTCCCAGCTAAAGAGATAATTATAGCTGAAGAATCTTTAACTAGAGCTAAGGAAAAAATAACAAAAGAATTAGAAACAGTTAAAAATGAGATTTCTAATCCAAAATCAGAAATAATACAAAAGTTACAAATGAATGTAAATAGAAACTTAGAAAGTTTAACAGAAAATTTAAGTTTTGAAACTATGGATAGTTATTTACCTTATTTTTATGAAAACCCACAGGATTTATTTAGTTATTTAGAGGGATATACATACATTGTAGATGATGTAAAAAGATGTGAAGGTAAATTGGATAGTTTATATTTTGAATTTAATGAAAATTATTCAGCATTTTTACAAAGAGGAGATATACTTCCAAAACAAGTTGATTTATTAATTGGGAAAGATGAATTAGTAGAAAAACTTAAAAGTAAAAAGATAATAACATTAGATACTTTTGCGACTAAAAATGAATTAATAAATCCCTTATCAATTATTGGTTTAAATCAAATAACACTTCATAACTATCAAGGACAACTTGAATTGTTAATTGAAGATATACAGGATAAAAAAAGTAAGGGTTATAAGACCTTAATACTGGCAGGAACTAGAAGTAGAGGAGAGAGACTGGCCTCAACTTTAAGAGATAGAAATATAGAAAGTGTATATAAAGATGATGTTTCATCTATAGAATTTGGGGAAGTTGTAATAACTTTTGGGAATTTATCTAGTGGATTTGAATATCCAGATTTAAGATTAAGTGTAATATCAGATAAAGAAGTTTTTGGTGTGGCTAAGAAAACGGTAACTAAAAAAACACAAAAAAGAAAAGGTATTGCAAAAATAAAGAGCTTCGCAGAATTGAAGCCAGGAGATTATGTAGTTCACGCTAGTAATGGAGTTGGAGTATATAAGGGTATAAAGCAAATAACTGTTGCAGGAAGCACTAGGGATTATTTAGATATAGTTTATGATAAAGGTGACAAACTTTATGTTCCGGTTGATCAATTAGATTTAGTTCAAAAGTATATTGGTAGTGAAGGCAGATCACCTAAAGTCAGCAAACTAGGTGGAGCAGAGTGGCAAAAAGCTAAACAAAAGGTTAAAAAATCTATAAATGAAATTGCTGAAGATTTAGTGAAACTTTATGCTGCTAGATCTATATTAAAAGGTTACAAATATAGTAAAGATACACAATGGCAAAGACAATTTGAAGACGAGTTCCCCTTTGAGGAAACTCCAGATCAATTAACTTCAATTGAAGAGATAAAGGAAGATATGGAATCAGATAAACCAATGGATAGATTGCTTTGTGGTGATGTTGGATATGGGAAAACTGAAGTAGCTATAAGAGCTGCTTTTAAAGCGGTTATGGATGGAAAACAGGTAGCATTTTTAGTACCAACAACAATACTTGCAGAACAACATTATAAAAACTTAATTAAGAGATTTTCAGATTTTCCTGTTAAAATTGATATGGTTAGTAGATTTAGAAGTGTTAAAGAACAAAAAGCTACATTGCAAGCAGTTAAAGAAGGGAATATAGATATATTAATTGGAACTCATAGATTAGTATCGAAGGACATTGTATTTAAAGATTTAGGAATTCTTATAGTAGATGAGGAACAAAGATTTGGAGTTGCTCAAAAAGAAAAGATTAAATCATTAAAGAAAAATGTTGATGTATTAACTTTAAGTGCTACACCAATACCAAGAACTCTTCATATGTCGTTAACAGGGGCAAGAGATATCTCTGTAATAGAGACTCCTCCAGAAGAGAGATACCCAATTCAAACTTATGTAGTAGAACAAAATGATCAACTTATAAGAGATGCTATTTTAAGGGAAATTAATAGAGATGGGCAGGTTTACTTTGTTTATAATAGAGTTGAAAGCATACAAGTTATGGCAACTCATATTCAAGAATTAGTTCCAGAATGTAAGGTTTGTATTATACATGGACAGATGACTGAAAGGCAGTTAGAAAAAGAGATGGTTAAATTTATGAGTAATGAGTACAACGTATTAGTATGTACTACTATTATAGAAACCGGAATAGATATTTCTAATGTAAATACTATGATTGTTCATGATTCAGATAAAATGGGGCTTTCTCAGCTTTATCAATTAAGAGGAAGAGTAGGAAGAACTAATAGGATTGCTTATGCTTATTTTGTTTACACAAAAGATAAAGTGTTAACTGAAATAGCAGAAAAAAGACTTAAAGCATTAAAAGATTTCACAGAACTTGGTTCAGGATTTAAAATAGCTATGAGAGACCTTGAAATAAGAGGCGCTGGAAACATGATGGGATCATCCCAACATGGTCATATGGCAGCTATTGGATATGATTTGTATTGTAGAATGCTTGAAGATGCAATTAAAATAATAAAGGGCGAAATTGAAAAAGAGCCTGTACAAACAACTGTAGATATTAAAGTAGATGCATATATTTCAGCAAACTTTATACAAGATGAAATTCAAAAAATAGAGGTTTACAAGAAAATTGCAGCCATTGAGAGTTTAGAAGAGTATATGGATGTTAAAGAAGAACTTGAAGATAGATATTCAGATATTCCAGACCCTGTATATAACTTAATGGACATAGCATATATAAAAAGCAGAGCTAAATTGTTATCTATAGAAGAGATAAAAGAAACTCCAAAAGAAGTTAAATTTAAATTTGCTGAAGGATTTAGAGATATTAATAGTATTTATAAAGTATTATTAGAAAAATATAAAGGAAAGGTATTCCTTATGTTTGGTAATAATCCATATTTCTCAGTTAAATCCAGTGAGGTGAAAAAAGACGAAGCCTTAGGATTCTATAAAAACATGTTAGATGAAATAATAAAAAATAGTTAATTTTAGTATATTAATTTGAATTAATAAACTAAAATTGATATACTAATATTATGTAAAATTTCAAGCAACAAATTTAAAAAAAGTGAGGGAACATGTGTGAATAAGATAAAAAAAGTTCTAGCTATAGCAATGATAGGAACATTAGCATTTTCAGTAGTTGGATGCAAAATGATTCAAAAGACTCCGGAGGCTATCCAAAAGACCGTGTTAGCAAAGGTTGGGGATCACAAAATTACAAAAGGTGATTTAGATAAAATAACAAAACCTGTTTTAAGCCAAGGTGCACAACAATATGGAGAAGGTTTTGAATCAAAGCCAGAATTTGCCGAACAAATAAAGGGATTAAAAAAACAAGGTATAGAAGTTTTAGTTGAAGAAGAAATTTTTATGCAAAAAGCTAAGTCTTTAAATTTAATTCCAGAACAATC
This sequence comes from Clostridium gasigenes, assembly GCF_017348895.1. Taxonomy (NCBI): domain Bacteria; kingdom Bacillati; phylum Bacillota; class Clostridia; order Eubacteriales; family Clostridiaceae; genus Clostridium; species Clostridium gasigenes. The sequence continues at coordinate 1,059,499 of NZ_CP071376.1, read as the reverse complement.
TGAATTAGACAAGAAGGTTGCAGAAATAATCGATCCTCAAAAAGAATCAGTAGGTGGGGATGAAGGATTTAAAAAGGCTTTAGAAGGAATGGGAGTAAGTGAAGAAGAGTATAAAAAGAGTATTGAAAGAACTGTAATAAGAGATCTTGTTACAGAAGATATGACAAAAGATATAAAAGTAACAGATGAAGATGTAAAAAAATATTATGATGAAAATCCTAATAACTTTACAGGCGCAGATGTTTCTCATATTCTAATTGCAGATGAGACAAAAGCTAAAGAAGTAAGCGAAAGAGCGGCTAAGGGTGAAGATTTTGCAGCGTTAGCTAAAGAATTCTCAGAAGATCCAGGAAGTAAGGAAAAGGGTGGATCACTTGGTTTTACAACGTATAATACTGATAAATTAGTTCCTGAATTTGTAGCTGCAATGAGCGTTCTTAAGGAAGGTGAAATTTCACAACCAGTAAAGAGTCAATTTGGGTATCACATAATTAAAGCTACTGGAGTAAAAGTAACACCTTTTGAAGAAGTTAAAGATGCTGCTAAGGATACAATAAAAGGCGAACAAACAAATAAAATTAAAACTGAAAACTTAGCAAAATGGAAAGAAGAACTTAAAGTTAAAATTTACGAAGATAAACTTTAATTTAATAGTAGGAATATTAAAGAACTCGACAAAGTCGGGTTCTTTTTTGCATGAAAAAATAGAATATTTAAATTAATTATATAAATATTGGCTATATGTGTATAAAATTTCTAAGAAGTCAAATAATAATAATGCAATTAGTTATTAATAAATAAGGGAGGAAACTTAAAATGAAGGCAACAGGAATTGTTAGACGTATTGATGACCTAGGTAGAGTAGTTATACCAAAAGAAATAAGAAGAACATTAAGGATTAGAGAAGGGGATCCTTTAGAAATATTTACTGATAGAGAAGGTGGCGTAATATTAAAAAAATATTCTCCTATTGGTGAATTAACAGACTTCTCAAAAGATTATGCAGATAGCTTGCAACAAGCTATTGGACATATAATTATTATAGCAGATAAGGATGCATTTATAACTGCTAGTGGAGCGCCTAAAAAGGAGTATGTAGAAAGAAAAGTAAGTCCAGAATTAGAGAAGATTATGGAAAATAGAAAACCTGTAATAATTATTGATCCAGCAAAAACTATTCCATTACATAATGATGAGGAAGACGGTAAATATACAAGTCAAGTAGTTGCTCCTATAATTGCTGAAGGAGATGCCATTGGAGTTGTAATTATTTTAACTAAAGAACCAGGCGAAAAACTTGGTGAATTAGAGTTGAAATTAGCTGAAACAGCAGCAGCATTCTTAGGAAAACAAATGGAACAATAAAATATAAAAACATTTTTTAAAGTATGCATATGTTAAATTATCTATAAAATAAAGTTAAACATAAAATAAAAGTAATAATACCTCTAAACTTTAAATAGAAATTATTATATAGAAATAAAGTTTGGAGGTATTTTATGAAGAAGCAATCATTAATTAAAGGTAGCTTAATTCTTGGAATTACAGGGATACTCGCAAGGTTCCTTGGATTATTTTTTAGATGGCCATTAATTATGCTTATAGGGGATGAAGGTGTAGGGTATTATCAAATGTCTTATCCGTTATATATGTTTTTTATTGCTATAGCATCTGGAGTTCCGGTTGCTATGTCTAAAATGATATCAGAAAAAAATGCAATAGGTGATAAAGAAGGGATTTTTGAAGTTGTTAAAGAATCAACTTATTTAATGTTGCTTTTAGGGATTGGAACAACATTAATACTTTTTTTCTTTGCGAATCCAATTATTAGTTTTTTAAAATGGAATCCTAAGTCATATTATGCACTTATAGGAATATCTTTTGCACCCTTAATTATATCTTTAATGACTATATACAGAGGTTTTTTTCAAGGACTTCAAAACATGACACCATCAGGTGTATCTCAAATTTTAGAACAAATAGGTAGAGTAATAGTAGGAGTTGGACTTGCTATATTGTTATTACCTAAAGGTATTGAGTATGCAGCAGGAGGCGCAGCTTTTGGAGCAGCAGCAGGTGGATTGCTTGGAGGTGGGTATCTATATTTAAAATATAGAAAAATTAAAAAACAAATGGGTATTAAAAAAGTTAAAACAAACACTCAATTACTAACGAGTATTTTGAAAATATCAATACCTATATCTATTGGAGCAACTGTTGGAACAATTATGAGTTTGATAGATTCAATAGTGGTTCCACAAAAGTTATTAGAAGCAGGTCTTTCTGAGACAGCGGCAACTATATTGTATGCACAATTAACAGGCAAAGCATCAGTAATAGTAAATATACCTCTAACACTGTCAATGGCACTGTGTATATCGTTAATTCCAATAATAGCTGAAAATTATATTCTAAGAAATAAAAAAGAAGTTGATAAAAAAATAGAATTATCTATGAAGTTATCAGCAGTAATATCATTGCCATGTATGCTTGGAATGTTTTTTCTAGCAGGACCTATTATGAAATTAATATTTCCCGGTAGATTTGAGGGGATAGAAATATTAAGATTTTTATCATTATCAATTCCATTTATTATAGTAACGCAAACAACAACATCCATAATGCAAGGGACAGGCCACTATATAGCACCTGTTATAAACCTGTTTATAGGATGTTTAGTGAAGATTGTACTTACGTGGATATTAGTGCCTATACCGTCTTTAAACATATATGGAGCTGTAATAGCTAGTGTGGGAGCCTATGTAGTTGCAACGATTTTAAACTTGATATCTATGAAGGTTAAAATGAAAACAAAACTTAAGTTCTATAGTTCCTTTATTAAACCAGCTTATGCAGCAATTTTAATGATAGTATCTACAATGTTTGCATATAATTTCTTATTTAAAAAGACATCTAGTAATAGTACTTCTTGCTTATTAGCAATACTTTTGGGTATTATTATATATGGAGTATCAATATTAATCTTTAGAGTGTTTAGCATGAATGAAATTAAGGAAAGATTAATAAAAAACAGATAAGAAGGAGAGAACCTTATGATAAAGATAGTAGGCTTAGGACCTGGTGCACCTGAGGCATTAACAATAGGAGCTGTTAAAGCTTTAGAGAAAAGTGAAAATATATTTTTCAGAACTGAAAAACATCCAACAGTAGATTATTTAAAAGAAAAGATGAAAACATTCAAAACATACGATCACTTTTATGAAGAGGGAAGTAATTTTGACGAAGTATATGAAAATATAGCTAAAGATATAATTTGTCAGTATAAAGAAAAGGGCGAATTAATATACGCTGTTCCAGGACATCCCTTAGTTGCAGAAAAATCTGTATTCAATTTAATGAAGTTATGTGATGAAAATAATATTGAATATAAAATACTTCCAGCAGTTAGTTTTATAGATGCTATGATAGATAGCTTGAAAATTGATCCTATTGAAGGAATTAAAGTTATAGATGCCTTTGATATGAAAAATCAAATATTAGACAAGAGAATAGGCACAATAATAACACAGGTGTACAACCCACTAATAGCATCAGAAGTTAAACTTCAATTATTAGAATTTTATAATGATGATACAATAATTGATTATGTAAGAGCTGCTGGCATAGAAGGTCAAGAAAGTATAAGAAAGATTCCTATATATGAGCTAGATATGCAAGAAGATATAGATTATTTAACATCTGTATATGTACCTAAGGATTTAAAAAACAAGCGAGATTTTAATGATTTAGTTTCAATAATTGATACATTAAGAGGTGAGGATGGATGTCCTTGGGATAGAGAACAAACTCACGAAAGTTTGAAAAATCAATTAATTGAAGAATGTTATGAAGTTATAGATGCTATAAATAATGAGGATATAGATGGAATTATAGAAGAACTTGGAGATGTTCTTTTACATGTAGTTTTCAATGCTTCAATTGGAAATGATGATGGGTATTTCAATATCACAGATGTAATAGAATCTATATGTACAAAAATGATTTATAGGCATCCTCATGTATTTAAGGATAAGAAAGAAACTACAAGTGAAGAAGTAATTACTACCTGGGATGAACTTAAAACTAAAGAAAAAAAATTTAATTCTGTAACTGAAGAACTAAAAGCTATAGCTAAAAGCTTGCCAGCGTTAATTAGGGCTGATAAGGTTCAAAAGAAAGCTGCTAAAGTTGGATTTGATTGGGATAATGTTGAAGAGGCGGCTTTAAAAGTTGAAGAAGAATTAAAAGAGGTATTAGAGGTATATAAATCAGATAATCAGGAGAAAATAATAGAAGAGGTAGGAGATTTAATATTTTCTTGTGTTAATGTTTCAAGATTTTTAAATGTTAATGAAGAAGAAGCTTTAAGTAAGACTACAGAAAAATTCATAAAAAGATTTAGTTTCATCGAAGAGTTTGCATTATCAAAAGGTAAAAAGTTAACAGAAATGAACTTAGAACAAATGAATAATTTATGGGATGAAGCAAAAAAAATAGAGAAAACACAAAAATAAATTTGACTAAAGAAGGAATTTTGTGTTTAATAGAGAATATATTTAAAGTGATTGTATAAAGCTATAGAAAACTATCATGATTACCTTGTAATAATTATCTTTTTATAACAAAAAATTCATAATGCTATGGACTAGTTTGAAAAGACACTATATAATAGGGTAATGTAGTTATGTACATAGAATAAAGCAGTTAACTACTAAAATATATAACTGGTTATTTAAGGAGGATGTAATTGTGAATAAAGCAGAATTAATTACTAGTATGGCAGAAAAGAGCAAATTAACTAAGAAGGATGCAGAAGCAGCTTTAAAATCATTTATAGAAAGCGTTGAAGAAACGTTAGAAAAAGGTGAAAAAGTTCAATTAGTTGGATTTGGTACTTTCGAAACTAGAGAAAGAGCAGCTAGAGAAGGAAGAAACCCAAGAACTAAAGAAACTATACAAATAGCAGCATCAACAGTTCCAGTATTTAAAGCTGGAAAAGAATTCAAAGAAAAAGTTAATAAATAATTATATAGGAACCCGAGTTATCTCGGGTTCTTTTAAGTGACACTTATGTTCCAGACTCGCGCAGCGAGACTGGAACATGTAGTGGAACTTACTCCTAGGAGCGTAGCGAGTAGGAGTTTCAGTTAAAAGAAAAACTTAAGGTCGCGTAAACCTGAGCATAGGCGATAATAAGAGCTTATTCATATTCTAATAATAAAGGAGAGTGCTTTATGAGATTAGATAAATATCTAAAAGTTTCAAGAATAATAAAAAGAAGAACAGTTGCAAAAGAAGTTTGCGCAAGTGGAAGAGTTACTATAAATGAAAAAGTTGTGAAACCGTCAGTAGACGTAAAAGCTGGGGACATTATAGAAATTTCTTTTGCAAACAGATCTTTAAAAGCTAGAATAACAAGTATTATTGAACATGTAAGAAAAGAAAATGCAAAAGAAATGTACGAGATATTAGAAGGCGTAGAAGATAAAGAATAAAAGTGAAACAACTTTCATATATTTTTATAAAGAATATGTGGAGGATATAACTATGGAAAGAAAAATAGAAAAAAAAGTAGAAGATGTAAGAGGAAATATAACGTTGGAGAACAGAAATAGATTAACATTAACAGGAGTAGAGGAAGTTATAAGCTTTGATGATGAAAAGATATTGATTAATACAAAATTAGGAGCATTAACTATTAAAGGATCTGAACTTAAGATGAATAAGTTAGATGTTCAAAATGGAGATGTTATAATAGTGGGTAAGATCGCATCTATGGTTTATAGTGGAAAAGAGCTTAAAAAAGAAAAAGAAAATATAATAACGAAGTTATTCAAATAGGAGTGTATTATGCTTTTACCAATAAGAATTCAATTTGATATAGTTTTATATGCTCTTTTAGCAGGTCTATTAACTGGTATTATGTTTGATCTTTATAGAATTATAAGAGGAGCTAAGGTTCCCAAATTTATTGTTTTTATACAAGACATATTATTTTGGAGCTTAGCTGCTGTAATAGTTTTTACTTTCTTGTTATATACTAATTATGCCTTTTTAGGAGCCTATGTATATATTTTTATGGTGATATCTTTATTATTTTATTTAAGGTTTATAAGTTCATTAATTTTCAAAGTTGAACTTATAATAATTGGCAAGATTAGAGGGGTTTCAAGACTTATATTTAAAAATATAGTCTATCCTATTAAATTAATATATTCAAAAATTTCAGGTAAAACTAAAGAACAAAAAAAAATAACTTGAATAAAGTATATATAATGTTTAAAATGTATATAGAATATATTTAAAAGAGGTTAATATAATGAAAAGAAGATTAACTTTCAAGGGCACTATTGTAATTTTACTTTTTGTAATTTTCATTATTAGTTTTATTAAACAAGAACTTACTATGAAAAGAATTCAGAATGATATAGTAGCAAATCAACAAGAGTTGACAAAACTTAAAGATGAAAATTTTAAGCTACAAACTGAATTGGATAATACACCATCTCATGATTATTTAGAAAAACTTGTAAGAGAAAGACTAGGTATGATAAAAGAAGGAGAAAAAGTGGTGAATTCCCAAAAAGAAAATTGAAAAAATATGTTTTAAAATCACAACAAATGGTTATTATTATAATGACATATATTATTTAATTTTAAGGAGGAATCTTTGTAACATGACCTTAATGGCAGGAAACATATTAGAAGGTACAGTGGTAAATATCACAAATTTCGGAGCTTTTGTGGAAATCGAAGGCAAAACAGGGTTAGTTCATATTTCGGAAGTAGCTGATTCATTTGTTAAGGATATCAGACAACACCTTACAGAACAAGATAAAGTAAAGGTGAAAGTAATATCAATAGATGATAATGGCAAAATAAGCTTATCTATTAAGCAAGCAAGTGTTCCTAAAAGAACAGTTAAGCCTGTTGAAATTGATTGGGCTTCAGAAAATAAGAAGTCTACAAACAATCACAATACAGCTGGGTTTGAGGACATAATGTCAAGATTCTTAAAGGATAGCGAAGAGAGACTTCAAGATGTAAAGAAAAACCAGGACTTTAAAAGTAGAAATGGTAAGAAAAGTTAAGCATAGCTTAAGAAAAATTTTAATTTAATATAAAACTTTACATAAAAAGCTAAGAGATATATCTCTTAGCTTTTTATGTATTTAAATAACAGAAGTTCAAAAAAGGTTGAACTACATATGGCTAAAATACAGGTTTATAGAGTTGATATAAGCAAAAAAAAGCATAAAATATAATAAACAATATAAAAAGTGTTGACAGTATTTGAATCCTGATATATAATTAATTTTGTCGTCAAGAGGCGATGGAAACAACATGCTGGAGTGGCGGAACTGGCAGACGCACAGGACTTAAAATCCTGCGGTAGTGATACCGTACCGGTTCAATTCCGGTCTTCAGCACCAAGTTGAATTTAGTTTTTATAATATCGCGGGGTGGAGCAGTTGGCAGCTCGTTGGGCTCATAACCCAAAGGTCGTAGGTTCAAGTCCTACCCCCGCAACCATATATCTGGCGGAATAGCTCAGCTGGCTAGAGCATTCGGTTCATACCCGAAGGGTCGTAGGTTCAAGTCCTATTTCCGCTACCATACAACCTTATAACATTAATATGCTGGAGTGGCGGAACTGGCAGACGCACAGGACTTAAAATCCTGCGGTAGTGATACCGTACCGGTTCAATTCCGGTCTTCAGCACCAAAAACTAAATTCAACATTTAATATCGCGGGGTGGAGCAGTTGGCAGCTCGTTGGGCTCATAACCCAAAGGTCGTAGGTTCAAGTCCTACCCCCGCAACCATATATCTGGCGGAATAGCTCAGCTGGCTAGAGCATTCGGTTCATACCCGAAGGGTCGTAGGTTCAAGTCCTATTTCCGCTACCATAAACCTTATAACATTAATATGCTGGAGTGGCGGAACTGGCAGACGCACAGGACTTAAAATCCTGCGGTAGTGATACCGTACCGGTTCAATTCCGGTCTTCAGCACCAAAGACTAAGTATTTATACTTAGTCTTTTTTGTTGTCTAAAAAATGAAAGGTTGATTTATGTATTTTAAAAATATGCCTTAATAAACTCATATCTTAAAATTCTACAAAAAATAAATTATGCATAGAAATATAATTTAAATAAATACAAATTTAAATAAATAGCGACATAAAGTTTTAAAAAAGTAAATAACTAATAAAATATATGAAGAACATTTAAATTCCAATAAATGTAAAATAACCTAGAGAAATAGCCGATTTTTAAAAATAGAAATATTAATGAAAAAGAAAATTAGTTTTATTTATATTAGAATAAGGGGGTTTATTGTCCTACGAAAAAAAAACTAGCTGACATTAAATGACATATAATTTTTTCCTAAGGTGCTATAATTCAGATTATATAAATTAGATATATTTTATGGAAGAAGGAGTGGCTGTATGCAGTACGGATTAGATGTAGGAACCTATAAGAGAGTTAATAATAGGAAAAGTAAAAAAAATATAAAGTTAAAAGATGCAACTGTAAACCTAATTATATGTTGTGGATTGGCATTTATGTTAAGTAGAGTTATATTATCCGTTACTCATGGGATGGGGATAGCGCCTTTTGGAATAGCGTACTTACTTGGTGTTATATCTAATAAAAAGAGTAAAGAAATGATTGGAGCTATGCTTGGTGTTGGAATTGGATATTTATCCATATATAAATCCTTAGATAATATTAATGTTTACATTATTGCATCTGTTATGGTGTTTTTATATGGGTATATTAAAAATAAGATAGGTTCAAAATATAAAGAGGGATTTGCATTTTGTATAATATTTTTAGTGTTCGGTGTTTATGGTGCAGTTATTCAGGCACAACCGCTAGGTGTTAATCTAACTTTCTCTTTAATAAAAGTAGTAACTATTATACCTGTGTACTATATTTTGAAATATGCCATGAATTGTATGGAAGAATTAAGGACAAATTATCTTTTCTCTACAGAAGAATTAATTAGTATATCAATTTTAATTTGTCTATTAGTGGCGGGGATCGGTAATGTAGCTATATTGGGGGTTTCTATAAGAAGTATAGTTGCTTTAAGTATAGTAATATTAATAGCCTATGTAAGTGGGACAGGCCTTGGTGCAGCTGTTGGCGTGACAATGGGGTTTCTAATAGGGATAACGACTAATGATATAATAGCATTAATAAGTCTTTATAGTGTGTGTGGGCTTATTGTGGGTATATTTAAAGATACAGGTAGAATTTTATCCTCGATTGCGTACGTGGTAGTTTACTTTATTGTTACTATGTACTCAGACACATTTGCTATGACTTCTGCTATGGAGGCTATTTTGGCTGGAATTATATTATTGATATTACCAAAAAATATTATAAATTTTGCAGTTAAAGAAGTTAATTCTGATAAAAAGGCAGAAATAATAAGTGATACACATCTGCAAGGAATAAAGAGTGAATTTATAGGTAGGTTAGATGGGCTTAAAGATGTTTTAGGGAGCCTATCAACATCAATAGATGACTTGGCAGAAAATGATAAATTATTATGGAAAAATAAAAGTACAGCTTTAGTAGAAAGTTTAGCAGATAGAGTTTGTTTCAATTGTGAATTAAAAGGAAAGTGTTGGGATAAAAATCTGCATAAAACATTTTCTTCTTTTGAAGAGCTTATAAGTAGTTGTGAAAAGAAAAAATTAAAGTTGCCAAAAGAGTTAGATAGGTATTGTCTTAAGAAAAGCAATTTACTAATAAGCTCTCAAGAACTTATAAATAATTATACAGTTAATGAAGCTCTTAAAAATAGATTGGGAGAAGGAAGAAAATTAATAGCTAATCATATCAATAACATGGCTTTAACTATGGGGGATATAGTCAGAGATTTTAATAAGGATATAACTGTATGTACGGATATAGATAGAATCCTTAGAAAAGCTTTGAATAAAAATAGTATGGAGTACACAGATGTATTTTCTTATATAGATAGAAAAGGTAGATTGAAAATTAAAGTTACTCTTAATAACTGCGAAGGGGCAAATTATTGTGTGAAAAAAATACTTCCAATTATTAATGGGATAGTCAAAATGCCAGTTTCACTAGGTGGAGATGGATGCAGAATAAATCCAGACACAGATGAATGTTCAGTAATTATTGAAGAAACACCTAAATATCATGTTGCATCTTATGTAGCTACTAATCCTAAATATGGTGAAAAATATACAGGCGATAGTTTTACCTTTGGTAAAAGTGAAGATGGAACTTATTTAAGTATTGTAAGTGATGGTATGGGATCAGGACCAGAAGCTGGGATTGAGAGTAAGGTTGCTGTAGATTTGGTAGAAAAGTTTATAACAACAGGCTTTAGTGATACTACAGCTATAAATACGGTGAATTCAATTATGGGAATGAAGTTTAGTGAAGATGAGAAGTTTACTACTTTAGATTTAAATATTATTGATTTGTATTCAGGTGAAGCTGATTTTATAAAAGTTGGAGGAGTTGCGAGTTTTATAAAAAGAGGAGAGGAAATAAGAGTTATTAAAAGTGAAAGCTTACCTTTTGGAATATTAGATAGTGTAGATGTAAATTCTGTGAAAAAGAAATTAAAGCATGGAGATATTGTTATAACATTAAGTGATGGGGTTATAGATGTAGATAAAAATAATCAAGGAAGTCATTTATGGCTAGAGGAATATTTAAGGTTTGCAGATACTAATCCGGAATCATTAAGTAGAGATATATTAGAAAAAGCAAAAATTTTAAGTGGGGGAAAAGTAACAGATGATATGACTGTGCTTGTATCAAAGATATATTCTGTTTATTAGAAAGTAAATTAAAGATGAGAGGAATTTAATATCTCGTCTTTTTTTATGAAGAAAATATTAATATTACTAAAATATAAGAATATAAGAATATAAGAATATAGAATGTATAGATATTTACAATATAACATTGAAAGGGTATTATATTATATATTAAAATATTTATACTAAGGATGGTATATATGATAGATAAAGTAAAGGTATTTGCTCAAAAAAATAATCTTATAGAAAATAATGATAAGATATTAGTAGCCTTATCTGGAGGTCCCGATTCGGTATGTTTACTTCATATGTTACATTCTTTAAAAGATGAACTAAACCTAACTATTGGAGCGGCTCATATTAACCACATGTTAAGAGGAGAAGAAGCTACAGGTGATGAACTGTATGTAGAGAAACTCTGTAAAAATTTAAGTATACCATGTTATATAGCAAGAATAGATATAGATAGTATATCGAAAAAAACAAGTATGTCTCATGAAATGGTAGGAAGAGATGAGAGATATAAATTTTTTGAAGCTATAAGCAATAAACATAAGTATAATAAGGTTGCCATAGCTCACAATGCAAATGATCAAGCAGAAACTGTAATCATGCGTATGATGAGAGGAACTGGGCTTGAAGGTTTAGTTGGGATAAGGGCAAAAAGAGGGGAAAATATAATAAGACCAATATTATCTCTTTCAAGGGAAGAAATAGAAACTTATTGTAGTGAAAAAAAATTAGAGCCAAGAATAGATAAAACAAATTTAGAAAATATTTATAGTAGAAATAAAGTGAGGCTGGACATACTTCCTTATATGAAAGAAAATTTTAATGAAGATATAATACAAGCACTAAATAGAATGGCAAGTATTCTTCAAAAAGATGATGAATATATAAATAAACAATGTAATAAAGCTTTTAAAAAGTATTGTGAATTAGAGTTAGAAAGTTTGTTAATAAATAAAGAACTATTCAAATTAGATGATGCAATAGTAACTAGAGTGATAAAAAAATCATTTATAGACTATTCAGGAAAATATATAAATTTTGAAATGAAACATATATATGATGTTATTGATTTGGCTAAGAAAGGAACTAATAAAAAAATAGATCTTCCAAATGATATTATAGCTGAAAATATATATGGAAATATATATTTAAAATGTAAAAAAAAGAAAGAGGAAAGTCAGCAAAATAACGAAATATTTATATCAAAAGAAGATTTATCTAATAATAATTTGAGATTTATGAATTATATTGTTAATATAGAAATAATAAATAATAAAAAAAATATAGAATTTTCTAATAATGACTTAATAAAATATTTTGATTATGATAAAATAAGAAAAGGGATAATTATTAGAACTAGAAAAGATGGAGATAAGATAATACCTTTAGGAATGACTGGAAATAAAAAATTAAAAGATATTTTTATAAATAATAAAGTTCCTAAAGATGAAAGGGATATTGTACCCATAATTTGTTTTGACAATAACATATCTTGGATAGTTGGACATAAGGTTTCTGAGGATTACAAAGTTACACAAAAAATAGAAAAAATTATAAAAATAAAGCTTGTTAGAAAGGAATAATTAAATGAACAGAGATATTAAAGAAGTATTATTTACCGAAGAAAAAATAATGGAGACAATTAAAGAAATTGCTAAAAGAATAAGTGAAGATTATAAGGGCAAAAACCTATTAGTAGTAGGGGTGTTAAAGGGGTCAGTAATATTTGCATCAGATCTTATAAAAAACATAACAATTCCTTGTGAAATAGATTTTATGGCAGTTTCAAGTTATGGAAGTTCAAGCGAAACTTCAGGTGTTGTGAGAATATTAAAAGATTTAGATCACAGTATAGAAGGAAAGGATTTGCTTATAGTTGAAGATATAGTAGATAGTGGAGTTACTTTAAGCTATCTTCTTGAATATTTAAAAACAAGAAAAGCAAACAGTGTAGAAATAGCAGCACTATTAACAAAACCATCTAGAAGAAAAGTAGAATTAGAAGTAAAATATTCTGGTTTGGAAGTTCCAGATGAATTCTTAGTAGGTTATGGTTTAGATTTTTCAGAAAAGTATAGAAATCTACCTTACGTAGGAATATTAAAAGAAGAAATATATAAATAAAAATAAAATAAGAAAGGGGGCCCTTGAATGAAGAAATATTCAAGCGCAACTGTGTGGTTAATCGCAATTTTAATTCTTTTCATGTCAGCTACATTCCTATGGAATAATAATAAAATGTCGGATAAAATAGCTTATAGTGAATTTGAACAAAAATGGAGCGACGGTGAAATTGATAGTTTAGTAGTACAAAATGATAATATGACTATAACAGGTAAATATAGAGACGCTAAACAATTCACAACTTATGCACCAGTTGAAGTATTAAAGGTATTAATAGAAAAAAGAGAGGCTAACGATGTAAGAATAGATTTTGAAGCACCTTCAAAAAATAATATAATACTTACTATGTTACCAATAATAATGATGGGTATATTATTTTTTGGATTTATGTTTATTATGAAACAACAATCACAAGGCGGCGGAAGCAAGGGTGTAATGAACTTTGGTAAAAGCAAAGCCAAAGTGGTTAATCCAGAATCACAAAAAGTAACTTTTCAAGATGTTGCAGGAGCAGATGAGGAAAAAGGAGAACTTGAAGAAATAGTGGACTTTTTAAAGCTGCCTGCCAAATATATAGAAATGGGAGCTAGAATACCTAAAGGTATCTTATTAGTAGGACCTCCGGGTACAGGTAAAACTTTACTTGCAAGAGCAGTAGCTGGTGAAGCTGGAGTTCCGTTTTATAGCATATCAGGATCAGATTTTGTTGAAATGTTTGTTGGTGTAGGAGCTTCAAGAGTAAGAGATTTATTTGGAGAAGCTAAGAAAACAGCGCCATCATTAATATTTATTGATGAAATAGATGCTGTAGGTAGAAAAAGAGGAGCAGGGCTTGGTGGTGGTCATGATGAAAGAGAGCAAACTCTTAATCAACTACTAGTTGAAATGGATGGGTTTGGAGCTAATGAAGGTATAATTATGATTGCAGCTACAAATAGACCAGATATTTTAGATCCAGCCTTATTAAGACCAGGTAGATTTGATAGACAAATAGTTGTAGGTGTACCAGATGTTAAGGGTAGAGAAGAAGTTTTAAAGGTTCATACTAAGAAGAAACCTTTAGCAGAAGAAGTTGACTTACATGTACTAGCTAAAAGAACACCAGGCTTTAGTGGTGCTGATTTAGAAAATGTAGCAAACGAAGCAGCACTTTTAGCTGTAAGAAATGAAAAGAAAAAAATTGGAATGAATGAATTTGAAGATGCTATTACTAGAGTTATGGTAGGAACTGAAAAGAAGAGTAGAGCTATTAATGAATACGATAGAAAGCTAACAGCTTATCATGAAGCAGGTCATGCTGTTGTTATGAGACTTCTAGAACATTCAGATCCAGTTCATGAAATAAGCATCATTCCAAGAGGTTTGGCTGGTGGATACACTATGCACTTGCCTAAAGAAGATAGATCATATACATCTAAGGCGAAGCTAAAAGATGATATGGTTGGTCTATTAGGTGGAAGAGTATCGGAAAAAATAATATTATCAGATATAAGTACTGGAGCTAAAAATGATATTGATAGAGTAAGTGCTATATCAAGAGCTATGGTTATGCATTATGGAATGAGTGATAAGATAGGATCTATATCTTATGGCAGTGATAATAATGAAGTGTTCCTTGGTAAAGATCTAGGCTCAAGTAAAAATTTCAGTGAAGAGATTGCAGCTGAAATAGATAAAGAAGTTAAGAGCTTTATTGATGAAGCTTATAATAGAGCAGAAACTTTACTTAGAGAAAATATTACTAAGCTACATGCAGTAGCAGGTGTTTTATTAGAAAAAGAAAAGCTTGATGGTAAAGAATTCGAAGCAATATTTGATGCTAATTAAAAAGCAGCCCTAATTAGGGCTGCTTTTTCTGTATTAAAGATGTCTAAATAATCAAAAATATTGAATGAAATAAGGTCTATCGCGAATTATATTAATTAATTCATGATAATTAATAGAATATAACTAATAAATACGAATGATAAAATAAAAAATGAATTAATTATTCGATGGAATATATTAAAATAATAAAGTTAATGATATAATCAGGTATGTTTAAAAAAATGTTCAACTAATTAGGGAGGGTTTAAAAATGAAAAATGATATACAAATAGCTCAAGAGGCTAAAATGGAACACATAGTAAAAATAGCAAAAAAACTGAATTTAAGTGAAGATGATATAGAACAATATGGTAAATATAAATGTAAGATATCATTAGATGTATTAGAAAAAAATGCACACAAAAAAGATGGGAAATTAGTTCTTGTAACAGCTATTAATCCAACACCAGCTGGAGAAGGTAAATCTACAGTTACAGTAGGTCTTGGGCAAGCTTTATGCAAAATGGGTAGAAATGCAGTCATAGCACTTAGAGAACCTTCTCTTGGACCTGTATTTGGCATTAAAGGTGGTGCTGCAGGTGGAGGTTATGCTCAAGTTGTGCCAATGGAAGATATAAACTTACATTTCACAGGGGATATGCATGCAATAACATCAGCAAATAATTTATTATCAGCGGCTATAGATAATCATATTCATCAAGGAAATGTTTTGAGAATAGATTCAAGAAGAATTACTTTTAAAAGAGTTATGGATATGAATGACAGAGCTCTTAGAAACATTGTTGTTGGAATGGGTGGAAAAATAAATGGATTTCTAAGAGAAGATGGATTTATGATAACTGTAGCTTCAGAAATTATGGCTATATTATGTTTAGCTAATGGTTTAGAAGATTTAAAAGAAAGAATGGGCAGAATAGTAATAGGATATGACTTAGATGGAAGTCCTGTTTACGCTAAGCAATTAGAAATTCAAGGTGCTATGGCATTATTAATGAAAGATGCAATAAAACCTAATCTTGTACAAACTTTAGAAAATACACCAGCTATAATTCATGGTGGACCATTTGCTAATATTGCACATGGGTGTAATTCAATAATAGCAACAAAAATGGCACTTAAATTAAGTGATATAGTTGTTACTGAAGCAGGTTTTGGAGCGGATTTAGGAGCAGAAAAGTTCTTAAATATAAAATGTAGATATGGTGAATTAACACCAAACTGTGTAGTTATAGTTGCAACAATGAGAGCTCTTAAGCATCATGGGGGAGTTAAAAAGGATGATTTAAATATTCCAAACGTTGAAGCTTTAAAGATTGGTATAGTAAATTTAGAAAAACAAATTGAAAATATTAAGAAGTTTAATGTGCCAGTAGTAGTAGCTATTAACAAGTTCCTAACAGATAGTGTGGATGAAATTGAATTTATAAAAGAATTCTGTGGAAAACTTGGAGTTCGAGTTGCACTTTCAGATGTTTGGGCTAAAGGTGGAGAAGGTGGATTAGAATTAGGTGACATAGTTACTGATATTTTAGATAATGAAGAGTCAAATTTCACAACATTGTATAGTGAAAAAGAAAAAATTGAAAATAAAATATTAACAATTGCAAAAGAAATTTATGGTGCAAAAGGTGTTGTTTATACTCCTGCGGCTAAGAAACAAATTGCAGAACTTGAAAAATTTAATTTGGATAAATTACCTGTTTGTATGGCGAAGACACAATATTCTTTATCTGATAATCCGGCGTTACTTGGGAAGCCTCAAGGGTTTGACATAACAGTTAAGGAAATTCGTGTATCTAATGGGGCAGGGTTTATAGTTGCTTTAACTGGTGATGTAATGATTATGCCAGGGCTTCCAAAGGTGCCAGCTGCAAATAAAATGGATATATTAGATGGTGGAAAAATAGTAGGATTATTTTAATATACTAATTTACAACCCTTGACAAAAAAACTATAATTGTTAAAATTATATTGTTAATTTTAAGGATTATAAATACTTAAAATAAAAGTGGCTTTAGGGCTGCTTTTAATTGTGTTGAGGATGGTGCTTTTATGATTTTATTGGTGGATGTAGGTAATACTAATATAGTTCTAGGGGTGTATAAGGATAGTGAATATGTTGCTAGTTGGAGACTTTCTACTGATGTTAAAAAAACTTCAGATGAATATGAGATACAAGTAATGCAACTATTTACTCAAAGTAAATTAGACCCTAAAGAGGTTGAGGGCATAATTATTTCGTCAGTTGTACCAAATATAATGCACTCTTTAGAAAATATGATAAAAAAATCTTTTGGAATAAACCCAATAGTAGTTGGACCTGGAGTTAAAACAGGAATAAATATAAAATATGATAATCCAAAGGAAGTAGGGGCAGATAGAATAGTAAATGCGGTAGCGGCAAATGATAGGTATTATAGAGATATGATAATAATTGATTTTGGAACAGCTACTACCTTTTGTTCTGTGACAAAAGAAGGGAATTATCTTGGGGGCTGTATTGTACCAGGTGTTAAAATAGCCTCAGATGCACTATTTGAGAGGGCTGCAAAGTTACCAAGAGTAGAACTTGAAGTTCCTAGGAATATAATATGTAAAAATACAATTTCAAGTATGCAAGCGGGAATACTTTATGGCTATATAGGTCAAGTTGAATATATAGTTAATAAAATTAAAAAAGAAATGATGGATCTTGGGTCAGATGAACCTTTAGTAATAGCGACAGGTGGCTTAGCTAAATTAATAGCTAAAGAAACTGATGTTATTGATAAGGTGAAATCTAGTTTAACATTAGAGGGGTTAAGAATAATATACGAAAAGAATAAGGAGTAGTATAATATGAAAATTGGAAACCTAGAGTTTAAAAATAATGTTTTTCTAGCACCTATGGCAGGAGTTACAGATATATCATTTAGAGGTCTATGCAAAGAAATGGGCTGTGGACTAGTTTATACTGAAATGGTAAGTGCAAAAGCATTACACTATGGAAGTGAAAATACGAAGACGTTGCTTAGAATATCTGAAGAAGAAATGCCTGTAGCTGCGCAAATTTTTGGAAATGATCCAGAAATAATGGCAGAGGTAGTAAAAAAATATTTTAATGAAAGAAAAGATATATGTATTATAGATGTTAACATGGGGTGCCCTGTAAACAAAATAACTAAAAATGGTGAAGGATCAGCATTAATGCAAAATCCAAAGTTAGCTGCAGAAATAGTTAAAAGTTTAAAAGCTGCTTCAAATAAGCCTGTAACTGTAAAGTTTAGAAAAGGCTTTGATGAAGAAAATGTAAACGCAGTAGAATTTGGGAAAAGATTAGAAGATGCAGGGGTAGATGCCATTACAGTCCATGGGAGAACTAAGACACAGATGTACGAAGGTAAGGCAGATTGGGATATAATCGCTAAGGTTAAAGCGGCAGTCAGCATTCCAGTTATGGCAAATGGAGATATATTTACGCCAGAAGACGCTTTGAAAGTAAGAGAACAAACTAATTGTGATGGGATAATGATTGCAAGAGGTAGCATGGGTAATCCATGGATATTTAAACAAGTTGAAAAAGCGTTAAATGGAGAAAAGCAACTAATTATTACATCATCAGATAAAATAGATATGTGTATAAGACATTATGAGTTAGCTTTAAAATACGACGGTGAACATAAAGCTGTTAGAGAAATGAGAAAACATGCTTCTTGGTATCTAAAAGGTTTAGAAAGAAGTAGTGAAGTTAGAAATGTAGTTAATACTATTGATGGAAGTGCTAGAGTTATAGAGCTATTAAGAGAATATAAAGAAGAATTAATAAAATTATAATTTTTTGGACATTAAATAATAGGTAAGAGAATATGTATAGGTAAGCATCTTAAAAATAACCTTCAAATGTGAGATGTATATTGACTGGATATTTTTTAAACAAAATCTTAAAAATATCAATAAGAAGGATTAATAATAGATTCAATGGTGTAAAAGTTTTCACACTCGTTGACATATTAACCTTGCTGATTTATAATATCTTAAATGATTTGAAGAAATACAAGGCTTTAAAAAGGTGTTGTTATATAAACTAGTAAGATTGAGAAGGGGAGAAAAATATGAGTGAAGCAAAAAAATTCTTAATGACTTATAAGGGTCTTAAAAAACTAGAGGATGAATTAGAACTTTTAAAGACAGTTAAAAGAAAAGAAATAACTGAAAAGATAAAAGTCGCTTTAGGTTATGGCGATTTAAGCGAGAATTCAGAATATGATGAAGCTAAAAATGATCAGGCTTTTACAGAAGGAAGAATACTTCAATTAGAAAATATGCTTAAAAATGCTACAGTTGTGGATGAAGCAGATGTTCCAACTGATAAAGTTGCAGTAGGTTCAATAGTTAAAGTTAAAGATTATGAGTTTGATGAAGAAGTAGAATATTATATAGTAGGTTCAGCAGAAGCAGATCCTATAGAATTTAGAATATCAAACGAATCACCAGTAGGAAGCGCTCTTATTAATAAAAAAATTGGTGATGTAGTTGAAGCTATAGTACCAAATGGGACGAGTAAATTTGAAATACTTGCGATTAGAAGAGATTAACGGAGGGATATTTAATGTCAACTGAGGAAATGAATATACAAGAACTTGAGGCTCAATGTACTGAACAAGAAGGCTTAAGAAGAGAAAAATTAGTGGACTTGCAAAATAGAGGTAAAGATCCATTTGATGTTTATAAAGTAGAGAAAACACATTCTTCTGAAGAAGTTAAGAGTAACTTTGAGACTTTAGAAGGATCAACTGTAACTGTTGCAGGAAGAATAATGTCTAAGAGAGGACAAGGAAAAGTTGTATTCTCAGACATACAAGATAGAGATGGAAGAATTCAATTATTCATAAAAATTGATGCTGTTGGAGAAGAAGAAATAAAGGATTATAAAACATATGATCTTGGAGATTGGGTTTGCGCAACAGGAGAAATTTTCAAAACAAAAACTGGAGAAATATCAGTTAAAGTTTCAAAATTCCAATTAATCTGTAAGGCCTTAAAACCTCTTCCAGAAAAATGGCATGGATTAAAAGATCCAGATCTAAGATACAGACAAAGAGAAGTAGATATAATAACTAATCCAGAAGTGAAAAATACTTTTATAAAAAGAGCTAAAATAGTAAGAAGTATAAGAGAGTTCTTAGATAATAAAGGTTTCTTAGAAATTGAAACCCCAATGCTTGCACCAATAGCTGGTGGAGCATCGGCAAGACCTTTTGTTACTCATCATAATACTTTAGATATAGATATGTATTTAAGAATAGCTCCAGAGTTATACTTAAAAAGAGCTATAGTAGCAGGATTTGAAAAAGTTTATGATATGGGAAGAACATTCAGAAATGAAGGAATGTCAGTAAGACATAATCCTGAATTTACAATGATAGAATTATATGAAGCATTTGCTGATTATAACGATATGATGGAAATAACAGAAAACATGATTGCTTATGTTTGTGAAAAAGTTAATGGAACAACTAAGGTTACTTACCAAGGGACTGAAATAGACTTTATGCCACCTTGGAATAGAATAACTATGGTTGATGCTGTTAAAGAACATGCTGGTGTTGATTTCAATGGAATTAAATCAAATGAAGAAGCTCAAGCTATAGCTAAGGAAAAACACTTAGAGTTTAAGAAAGATCTTAAACATGTAACTAAGGGTGAAATATTAAATATGTTATTTGAAGAATATGCAGAAAAACATATGATTCAACCAACATTTATAGTAGATTATCCGGTTGAAATTTCACCTCTTACTAAAAAGAAGAGAGGAAATGAGGAGTTTACTGAAAGATTTGAAGGATTTATATTTGGTAGAGAAGTGTGTAATGCTTACTCAGAATTAAATGATCCAATAGTTCAAAGACAAAGATTTGAACAACAAGCTAAGGAAAGAGAACTTGGCGATGATGAAGCATACATGGTAGATGAAGAATTTATGAGTGCTTTAGAAACAGGAATGCCACCAGCAGGTGGTCTTGGAATTGGTATAGATAGAATGATAATGTTCTTAACTGATTCAGCATCAATTAAAGATGTTATAATGTTCCCAACTATGAAGCCTTTAAAATAGGATAAATAGGCACCTTGAGAAGGGTGCCTACTTTTTTTTATTGTAAAATATAAAAAAGATTATAAAAAGTATTGCGCTTTTGGGATATTATGATATAATAAATAAAGTAATGACATTCCGCGATAGCTCAACGGTGGAGCACTCGGCTGTTAACCGATAGGTTGGAGGTTCAAATCCTCTTCGCGGAGCCAATTCAAACCTAGTTTGAAAGTTGTTGCAAAAAAAGAAATTTATGCTATAATAATAGTATAGTAAATATTCCGCGATAGCTCAACGGTGGAGCACTCGGCTGTTAACCGATAGGTTGGAGGTTCAAATCCTCTTCGCGGAGCCAATTTCTTAAGAAGGTGTTGAAAAACATCATTTTTTTTTCTCTAAAATAAATAGGTTTAAAAAGGTAAAAGTATTTAAGCTTTTACCTTTAATTTTTATAATTATAGATTTTCAAAGTATTATCACAATAATACTTGACATATAAAAGTCTTTTGGTAAAATTAATATATAATTTAATATATACGGTGATGAAGATAAGTAATTTAAAAATCATTTTTAGAGAGACAATGTTAGGTGTAAATTGTTAATGATTTAAAATGAATGGAGCTTTTGAGTGTAGGTAAATAGAAAGTTGGGCTAAAGCCAAGAAGGGTGGAACCGCGGAATAAGAATTTCGTCCCTTTGTGGTTTAAGGCTTTTTTTTATTCAAAATTAATAGGAGGTAGTTTAAATGGCAGTAGAAAAAACTATGGACAAAATAGTTTCTCTTTGTAAGAGCAGGGGATTTGTATTTCCTGGATCAGACATTTATGGAGGTCTTGCAAATTCTTGGGATTACGGTCCTTTAGGAGTAGAATTTAAAAATAACGTTAAAAAAGCATGGTGGAAAAAATTCGTTCAAGAAAGTCCATACAACGTTGGTGTTGATTGTGCTATATTAATGAATAATAAAGTTTGGGAAGCATCAGGACATATTGGCAGTTTCTCAGATCCACTAATGGATTGTAAAGATTGTAAAGCTAGATTTAGAGCAGACAAAATTGTTGAAGATCACATGACTGAAGGAGGCGCTGAAGTAGCATCTGCTGATGGTTGGTCAAATGAACAATTAAAAGAATATATAGAAGTTAATAATATAGTTTGTCCTAAATGTGGAAAAATGAACTATACAGATATAAGAAAGTTCAACTTAATGTTTAAAACATTCCAAGGAGTAACTGAAGATGCTAAAAATGAAATATACTTAAGACCAGAAACAGCTCAAGGTATATTTGTAAACTTTAAAGCAGCTCAAAGAACTTCAAGAAAGAAAGTTCCATTTGGAATAGCTCAAATAGGAAAATCATTCAGGAATGAAATAACACCAGGAAACTTTACATTTAGAACAAGAGAATTCGAACAAATGGAATTAGAATTTTTCTGTAAACCAGGAACAGATTTAGAGTGGTTTGGATATTGGAAAAACTACTGCTGGGATTTCTTATTAAACTTAGGTATTGAAAAAGATAGCATAAGAATGAGAGATCACGCAGCAGAAGAATTATCATTCTATTCAAATGCAACTTCGGATATAGAATACCGTTTCCCATTTGGATGGGGAGAACTTTGGGGTATAGCTGATAGAACTGATTATGACTTAACAAAGCATCAAGAACATTCAGGTCAAGATATGAAATATATGGATCCAATAACTAATGAAAAGTATATACCATATGTTATAGAACCATCACTTGGAGCTGATAGAGTGGTTTTAGCCTTCTTAGTAGAAGCTTATGACGAAGAAGTGTTAGAAGGCGGAGATGTAAGAAGCGTAATGCATTTCCATCCAGCACTTGCGCCATACAAAGCTGCTATATTACCTCTTTCAAAGAAACTTTCAGAAAAAGCTTTAGATGTATATTCAGAATTAAGCAAGAAGTTCAATATAGAATATGATGAAGCAGGAAGTATAGGAAAGAGATATAGAAGACAAGATGAGATAGGAACTCCATATTGCATAACAATAGATTTTGACACATTAGAAGATAATGCTGTAACTATTAGAGATAGAGATACTATGGAACAACAAAGAGTTAAAATAGAAGAGTTAGATGCATTTATTGCAAAGAGTTTAGAATTTTAATAAAGATATTTAAAAGATACAAACTTATGTGGTTTGTATCTTTTTTTTGATTAATAAGAAGATAAAGGAGAATAGAAGACAATCTGACTAGTTATTTTTTAAAAATCTCTTAGTTGGATAAGTGGAGTTATAGTTAAAAGTGAGGGGATGCGGTTTAACCTCCTCACTTTTTATAGAATATAAATAATTTAGATGTTATAATTAGAAAGAAATGGGACAGACTTAATAATATAAGCATAAAATGAATAATTGTTTATATTGTATATATGGTGGAGGATTAATAATGAAAAAGAATTTCAATGAATTTAAAGAATTTATAAAGAATAAGAATGTAGCAGTAGTAGGAATAGGTGTTAGTAATATACCTCTTATTAACTTTTTAGTTAAGTTAGGTGCAAAGGTTACTGCTTTTGATAAAAAGACAGAAGGAAAATTAGGAGATGTTGGGGCAGAATTTAAAGCTATTGGTGTTAAGTTAGAACTAGGAGAAGATTATTTAAACAACTTAACAGGTTTTGAAGTTGTATTTAAAACTCCATCCATGAGAATAGATTGTGATGCTCTTGTTAAAGTAAAAGAAGAAGGGTCTTATATAACTTCAGAAATGGAAGAGTTCGTAAGATATTGCAAAGGTAAAGTATATGGAGTTACAGGTAGTGATGGTAAAACAACAACAACAACAATAATATCAAAGCTTTTAATAGCGCAGGGGTACAAAACTTGGGTTGGAGGAAATATAGGAACTCCACTTTTTGCACAGATAGAAGAAATAGAAGAAAATCATAGAGTTGTATTAGAATTATCTAGTTTTCAACTAATGACTATGAATTCTCCTATAGATATAGCTGTAGTAACTAATCTAGCTCCAAATCATTTGGATATGCACAAAGATATGGAAGAATATATAAATTCTAAAAAAAACGTATTCTTATATCAAGATAAGGGTAATATATTAGTTTTAAATAGAGATAATGAAATTACTTTTGGGTTTGAAAAAGAAGCTAAATGTGAGGTTAGAGAATTTAGCTCAAAAAGAGTATTAGGTAATGGTGCTTATTATGAAAATGGAACATTGTATTTAATGGGCAAAGAAGTTTGCGAAAAAGACAATGTTGTTATTAAGGGCATTCATAATGTTGAAAATTATTTAGCTGCATTTATAGCAGTTAAAGATGATGTAAAGATAGATACTATGAAGAATGTAGCAGAAACTTTTGTTGGAGTTGAACATAGGTGTGAATTAGTTGGAGAATTAGAGGGTGTTAAATACTATAATGATTCTATAGCATCAAGTCCTACGAGAACTTTAGCAGGATTATTTGCATTCGAAAAGAAAGTAATTTTAATAGCAGGTGGATATGACAAAAATCTTCCTTTTGAACCCTTAGCTTATGAAGGATATCCATTTATAAAACAATTGATATTAGTTGGAGCTACTAAAGAAAAGATAAAAGCTGCGTTTAATAAGTTAAAAGAAGAAAAAGGGATAGAGATACCTACAATTACAGTTGAATCATTAGAAGAAGCTGTAATAATAGCTAAAGATATAGCGAAAAAAGATGATATAGTTACATTATCACCAGCCTGTGCATCTTTTGATATGTTTCAAAATTTTGCAGTTCGAGGAAATAGATTTAAACAATTGGTTAGGGACCTTAAAAATGATTTGAAATAGGTATTGAAACTATGTATTTTGTTTCCAAAAATATGGTATAATGTTTACAATGTAGAAATGTGTAAAAGAAAAAACATAGATGGGGGAAGTAAAATGGAAATAGTTGTAGTTATAGTTTTATCGTTTGTTCTTAGTGCTATATTAAATAACTTAGCAGCAAAGAAAGGGTGGAAGAAGAAAGCAGAAATATATGCTGAAGATAGAAATTATTTAAAAATTTTACCAGTTGTATTAATAGGATTATATATAGTTACTGTTTTAGTATTGCCAAGAGTGGGAATAGTTTTACCAGTAGCGATACTTTTAATAATTCAAGTTATATGTATTACTTTAGCAGTATTTTTATTTGAATTATTTAGATAAGTCACTAAAAACAGACTCTGATTTTTATCAGAGTCTGTTTTGTTTTATTTTAGTATAAAAGATTTATTTACATCAGGGCTCTTTTCTAGAAAAATCCCTTTTTGAGTAGGGAAATAATTATTTATAGCATCATCAGTTAATTTTGATGTAGAAGCAGTATTTTTTCCAAAATCAATTGTTAATGATGATAATCTATTAGACGAATCGTTATCTATAATGAATGCCTTTTTATCTGATATTTTTAAATTCTCGCCATGAACTAGGGTCAAACGATTAGTTTTGAGTGTACTTGGATTAGTTCTATACAAAGTGTTATTGTCCTCAGAATTTATATATAAAACTTCACTTTCGTAAGGAATAAAACTATCCACTGAAACATCTGTAAGCTTCATTTTATTTGAACCGTCTAATTTTATGCTATAAAGGTTGGCTTTGTCGGAAAGATTTTGATAAAGTATGTAATCGCCATTAATTATAAACTTTCCGAAACTATCATTTGTGATTATACCTGAAGTGGAATCTTTTGCATTGTAGAAATATAATTTATTGTTATCATTTTTATTAATATAGTAAAGGGTATCTAGTGTGGCTGTTAAGTTAAGTGCGTAATTATTGTTAATTTTTTTCGATTCATTGTTTTGGTAATTTAAAGAATATAATGTGTTTCCATCTGAGCCATTAGAAAAATATACAATATCATTAATTGCAGCAATTGATTCAATGGGATATTCGAAAATATCTTTTATATTAGATTGATTAATGTAACCACTAGCTTTTGGTTCTTCCATTGTAGATAATCTATTGTTATTTTCTTTGTCGGGAAAGAAAATAAGATTACCTAGTGACAAGTAAGGTGAGTAAGAAATCGCAGTATCGGTTATTACTAGTGTTGGGGTAGGGGAACTGCTATTTGATGTTTTATCGTTAGTAACACCTATAAGGGTATCTGTATTAGTTGAACTTTTATTACTGTTGCATCCTATAAGTAGAAAAGAAGACAATAGTAAAGTAAGCAAAAGTTTTTTTCTCATTTGAATCCTCCTAAAATAAATATGGGTTTATTTGTTTATATACTCTTATAATAAATTAAATCGAATGATAAGTACAATATAATTATAAAAAATAGGATAAATATAAAGCGAAAATTATGAAAATAAGAATTTTTATGTGGAAATAGGAAAGAAAATAGGTTAACTTATCCTGGCGTATCAATATAAGAAAAATAAAGTAATTTAGAGAAAAATGAAGTAAATTAGAAATAAACTTAAAAAACATATGAGTTTATATATGGCAGAAGGGCATAAACATGATATTATAAATGACGTCGGAGAAAACAACGACAACTAAAATAAACTCCTAAAAAATATTTTGAAAAAAATATTGACAGGAAAGGTAATAAATGATATTATGAGTAAGCAGTCGAATACGGCTGAAAAAAATAAGTAGATCTTTGAAAATTGAACAGATAATTAAAGTTAAGTAATAATAACCAGCAATTCTTTTTGAGAGTCAGCGAATAAAGGAAACTTAGCTCGAAAGAGATAAGGAGTACTACAAGATTAAACTTTTTAGTGAGAGTTTGATCCTGGCTCAGGACGAACGCTGGCGGCGTGCCTAACACATGCAAGTCGAGCGAGAGGAGTTCTTCGGAACGAATCTAGCGGCGGACGGGTGAGTAACACGTGGGCAACCTACCTTATAGAGGGGAATAGCCTTCCGAAAGGAAGATTAATACCGCATAACATTGCAGTTTCGCATGAAGCAGCAATTAAAGGAGAAATCCGCTATAAGATGGGCCCGCGGCGCATTAGCTAGTTGGTGAGGTAAAGGCTCACCAAGGCGACGATGCGTAGCCGACCTGAGAGGGTGATCGGCCACATTGGGACTGAGACACGGCCCAGACTCCTACGGGAGGCAGCAGTGGGGAATATTGCACAATGGGGGAAACCCTGATGCAGCAACGCCGCG
>NZ_CP071376.1:797500-1030000 GCF_017348895.1 Clostridium gasigenes | reverse complement strand
TGATAAGATCCATGGTCGAAAGGGAAAAAGCCCAGATCGTCAGCTAAGGTCCCAAAGTGTAAGTTAAGTGGAAAAGGATGTGGGATTTCAAAGACAACTAGGATGTTGGCTCAGAAGCAGCCATTCATTGAAAGAGTGCGTAATAGCTCACTAGTCAAGAGATCCTGCGCCGAAAATGTCCGGGGCTCAAACTTACCACCGAAGCTACGGGCTTGTATTTAATACGAGCGGTAGAGGAGCGTCGTAATCGGGCTGAAGTCGTACCGTAAGGAGCGGTGGACTGATTACGAGTGAGAATGTTGGCATTAGTAGCGAGATGTAAGTGAGAATCTTACAGGTCGAAAACCTAAGGTTTCCTGGGGAAGGCTCGTCCGCCCAGGGTTAGTCGGGACCTAAGCCGAGGCCGAAAGGCGTAGGCGATGGACAATTGGTTGATATTCCAATACCACTACAATCGTTATTATCGATGGTGTGACGGAGAAGGATAGGATGTGCTAGCGAATGGAAATGCTAGTCTAAGCGTTTAGGGAGTTAAGGTAGGCAAATCCGCTTTAACAATTCTGAGGCGTAATGGGGAAGGCCTTTTAGGCTGAAGTATCTGATTCCATGCTTCCAAGAAAAGCATCTAGAAAGAGAAGTAGTGCCCGTACCGCAAACCGACACAGGTAGGTGAGGAGAGAATCCTAAGACCATCGGAAGAATTGCAGTTAAGGAACTAGGCAAATTAACCCCGTAACTTCGGGAGAAGGGGTGCCTGCGAGAGCAGGCCGCAGAGAATAGGCTCAAGCAACTGTTTAACAAAAACACAGGTCTCTGCTAAAGCGTAAGCTGATGTATAGGGGCTGACTCCTGCCCGGTGCTGGAAGGTTAAGGGGAATGCTTAGCGCAAGCGAAGGTGTGAACTTAAGCCCCAGTAAACGGCGGCCGTAACTATAACGGTCCTAAGGTAGCGAAATTCCTTGTCAGGTAAGTTCTGACCCGCACGAATGGAGTAATGACTTGAGCACTGTCTCAACTGCAAATCCGGCGAAGTTGTAGTGCGAGTGAAGATGCTCGCTACCCGCGATTGGACGGAAAGACCCCGTAGAGCTTTACTGTAGCTTAGCATTGAATTTCGGTATTGTCTGTACAGGATAGGTGGGAGACTGGGAAGCTAGGGCGTTAGCCTTGGTGGAGTCATCCTTGGGATACCACCCTGACAGTACTGAGGTTCTAACTGGACGCCATGAAACTGGTGACAGGACATTGTTAGGTGGGCAGTTTGACTGGGGCGGTCGCCTCCTAAAAAGTAACGGAGGCGCTCAAAGGTTCCCTCAGAACGGTCGGAAATCGTTCGAAGAGTGCAAAGGCAGAAGGGAGCCTGACTGCGACACCTACAAGTGGAGCAGGGACGAAAGTCGGACTTAGTGATCCGGTGGTACCTCGTGGGAGGGCCATCGCTCAACGGATAAAAGCTACCTCGGGGATAACAGGCTGATCTCCCCCAAGAGTCCACATCGACGGGGAGGTTTGGCACCTCGATGTCGGCTCGTCGCATCCTGGGGCTGTAGTAGGTCCCAAGGGTTGGGCTGTTCGCCCATTAAAGCGGCACGCGAGCTGGGTTCAGAACGTCGTGAGACAGTTCGGTCCCTATCCGTCGCGGGCGTAGGAAATTTGAGAGGAGCTGTCCTTAGTACGAGAGGACCGGGATGGACCGACCTATGGTGCACCAGTTGTTCCGCCAGGAGCATCGCTGGGTAGCTAAGTCGGGACGGGATAAACGCTGAAAGCATCTAAGCGTGAAGCCTCCCTCAAGATGAGATTTCCCATAGCATAAGCTAGTAAGACCCCTTGAAGAACACGAGGTTGATAGGTCAGAGGTGTAAGTATGGCAACATATTTAGCTGACTGATACTAATAGGTCGAGGGCTTGACCAATTTACAATAATTCATGTGCAATTTTCAGAGAACAAAACTCTGATAAAAAAATAATAAGAGACTAAATCTATGATTTAGGATCTAAACCATCTGGTGATGATGGCGTAGAGGAAACACTCCTTTCCATTCCGAACAGGAAAGTTAAGCTCTACAGCGCTAATGGTACTGCACGGGCAGCTGTGTGGGAGAGTAGGACGTCGCCAGGTCAGATGGCTTCATAGCTCAGTTGGTAGAGCAGTGGATTGAAGATCCACGTGTCCTAGGTTCGATTCCTAGTGAAGCCACCATTTACGGCGCTATAGCCAAGCGGTAAGGCATAGGTCTGCAACACCTTGATCCCCAGTTCAAATCTGGGTGGCGCCTCCATACTAAAAAACCTACAAGTTTAACTTGTAGGTTTTTTTATTATATAAAGAAATTATTCGCAACATAATTTACTAATTAATTTATAAATAGTAATACCTAAAGTACAACCTAATGTATTTAAAATAATATCATCAATATCTAATACACCAACATTTAGAATAAATTGACCAATCTCAATACAAATTATAATAAATATACACAATAATGATGTATTTAATAACTTGCAAGATTTCCTAAATAATAATGATATAAAAAAGCCTAAGGGTAAAAAGGTAATAATATTTCCTAGAAGATTTATAAATATTACTTCAAAAGTATATTTACCATTATTTAAAAGAAATTCAGTAATAGTCTTAAATGGATAAAAATTATATCTACGTATACTTTCATAACTACGATATGGACCTATGAATACCTCCCAAATCATTAAGCACGAATACAAGAAGAAAAAAATATATAAACCTATAAGAATTTGTTCTTTTTTTTGATGAAATAAATTTCTAAATTGTTTTAGTATCATAAAATCCTCCTATAAAGTAATATTTTCAATGAGATTGACATTATAATTTTATAACTACCAGTAAACATATATAATAATATTACTATATAGTGGATAAAAATTATAGATTAAGTAAATTTTATTGTAAATAATTTTTATTTAAAGCATATATTGTTGTACGTAACTTTATTTTCATTGATAGGAGTTAAAAAACTATCGTGCTTAGGATGTCATAGTTTTTAGATGTTTTTAAATTTAAAGTATATTACTATATAGACCTTTAATTATTTTGTAATATTTAATATAATATTTTGATGTATAATATTAATAAAAGAGTAGTTAAGGGGGGGAATATATAAAGATGAATAAGAAAAAGAAGGTAATAAAGCATATGATTATAAGTGTTGTTATACTGATTTTTATATCTGTAGTTGGAGCTATAGCTGCAATAATGATAGTTCAAAAAAATGGACAGAAGAATATTACAACCATAGAATCACTTAATCAAAATGCAGATGCAATAATTGTATTAGGTGCAGGCGTTAAAGATGATGGGTCTCCCTCAGATATTTTAGAAGATAGATTAAAGACTGCAATTGAAGTGTATAATTCAGGAGTATGTAGTAAATTTATTTTAAGTGGAGATCATGGAAGAGAAAGTTATAATGAAGTAAGTGTAATGAAAGAATATATAATAAATAATTGTGATGTAGAAGAAAAAAATGTTTTTTTAGATCATGCAGGTTTTTCTACCTATGATAGTATTTATAGGGCTAAGGATATATTTGAAGTAGAGAATGCAATAATAATAACAAATGAGTATCATTTACCAAGAGCTTTATATTTAGCTAAAAAGATGGGGATTAATGCAAATGGAATATCTTCTGATATAAGAAACTATTTGTTTATTGAATCTTATAAAAGTAGAGAAAAACTAGCTCAGCTTAAAGATTTTGTTTATATAAATCTACTAAAGCCAGAACCAAAGTTTTTAGGCGAATCAATACCGGTTAGTTCTAGCGATGGAAGCGAAACGGATGATGATATGTAGACAATACTAAGGTGAGGCATTTGAAAAAATGCCTCACCTTAGTATTGTGTATAATGAGCATTATTATTGAAATATAGAAATATTAACTATATAATAAATGTAAAAATACATATTTAAACTAAAGCACGTTTAAATAAATATAGGCTAGTATACTGATGAGATATTTATTTGAACGTCCTTAAGGAAGGAGAAATATTATGTTTACAGCTAATTATTTTATTGAAAAACTACAAATGAATGCACATCCTGAAGGTGGATATTATAAGGAGTGCTTTGCTTCTTCGGAAAACGTATCTTCTAGGGATTTAACAACTAAATTTGAAGGTGAGAGAATACTTTGGACTAGTATTTACTTTCTACTTAGAGATGGGGAATTATCTAACTTTCACAGATTAAAATCTGATGAAATGTGGTACTATCATTCAGGTTCTGCACTAACAATTTATATGATAAGCCCTGATGGTATTCTTACTACATCTCAGCTGGGATTAGACATTGAAAAAGGAGAAGTTCCACAGGTATTAGTACCTAAAAACTATATATTCGGATCGGCTATGAATAATGAAGGATATGCTTTAGTAGGATGTATGGTATCACCAGGCTTTGACTTCAAAGACTTTGAATTATTTGAAAGAAGTGATCTTTTAAATAGGTATCCAACTCATAAGGATGTAATAATAAAACTTACAAGGGAATAGGGTTGGCTATTATGTAATAAATACAAATAAAGGGAACTCTAATTAGAGTTCCCTTTATATATATTTCGAAATATTAAATTAGAAATCAAAATAACAGTCACAAAATAGAATAGCAAATTAATCTATTATTTATAGTGACTTATATAAAAATATTTTCGGATATAGTAAGTAATGAATTTTTTGAATCATAATATAAGTTGCATCCAATAGGAAGTGTAAGATTTGGATAACTATGTCCACAAGGGAAATTTTTAATTATAGGAATATTTAAGGGAAGAAGCTTTTGAGTAATAATATCTTCTAAAGTAAAGCTTTTTGAGTAATCAGGTAGTGTGCAATCTGTAAAGTGTCCAAGTATTATTCCATTACAACCTTTGAATTTGTTTGAATAAATCATTTGTGAAAGTAATCTATCAATAACATAAGGATTTTCATTTATCTCTTCTATTAATATAATAGAGTTTTTAAAGTTAACGTCATAAGGCGTACCTATGGCAGAGCAAATCATAGATAAATTACCACCCATAAGCCTACCTTTGAAATCTTTTTTATTAAGAATATTAATATTTCCTAATTTATTTAAATCGTAAGAAAAATCTTTATTAGAATCTGTTAGTATATTTATAAAGCTATCTTTAGTTAGAGGATCTTTAAAATTAGAATTAATCATGGGACTATGAAAAGTTGTAAAGCCACATTTGTTACTTATATAGTTTAATAATAGAGTTATATCACTATATCCACAAAATGGCTTAGGATGAGTTGTAATGATTTTAGTATTTAAACGTGACATTAATCGAACACTACCATATCCGCCCCTAAAACAGACTATAGCATCGACAAAAGGGTCTAAAAACATATCTGTTAAATCTTCAGCTCGTTCTGAATCGTTACCAGCTAAATAACCGTTGCATTTATAAATATGCTTTCCTTTCTTTATATTAAATCCTAAGGCTTCAAAAGCTAATATCTTTTCATTAATGAAGTTAGAATCACTTGGAGAGGCAGGGGCAATTATGCCTATAGTTCCTCCTGGAGTTACATGTTTAAGTTTTATCAAAATTTCACCTGCTTTATAGTATTTAGTAATATTTTTTATATACTTTATATTTAAATATATTACAAAAAAATATAAGCTAGTACTGAAGTACTAGCTTATATTAAATTCATTATTTAATTAAGTAATATTGAAAAATAATAAGACTAACTAAACATATCTTTTTTATATAATATTACTGCTGTTAAACCAGATAATACAAAAGTTATTGCAATTACTATTAAAAATGCATTTGGATCTTTGCCCCAATTAAAAGGCAATGGAGTATTCATACCAAAAATACCACTCATAATAGTAAATACAGACATTAAAATTGTAACAGAAGCTAAAACTTTCATAACTATATTTAAATTATTAGAAATAACTGATGCAAAGAAGTCCATTGTACTAGCAAGTATATTACTATAAATATCTGTCATTTCGATAGCTTGCTTATTTTCTATAATAACGTCTTCTAAAAGGTCTTTATCTTCTTCAAATTTTTGCATTAGTTCAAGCTTTAGCATTTTTTCTAAAGTAACTTCATTTGCTTTAAGAGACGTAGAGAAATAAACTAATGATTTTTCCAGCGAGTGAAGTTGTATTAATTCTCTATTTTTCATTGATTTATGAAGTCTTTTTTCAATCATTAAACTTTTTTTATCAATTTGACGTAAATATAGTAGATAGTAGGTAGAAATTTTATTTAGTATTTGTAATATAAATCTAGACTTTTTAAAGGAATAAAAAGATTTTACTTTACCATTAATAAAATCAGTTAAGACTTTACTATTTTTTAAACATACTGTTATAATTTGTGTTTCAGTATGAATAATAGCTAGTGGATAGGTATCGTAGGTAAGTGAGTTATCCTCCATTTCAGTAAAAGGTATATCTACTACAACTAATATACAATTATCTTCTATATCAATACGAGAAGTTTCCTCATCATCTAATGGTGCTTTTAAAAACGCTAAAGGAACACCGGTCTTCTTAGAAATGAGTATTAATTCTTCATCAGAAGGAGCTACAATATTAATCCAAGAACCGTTTTCTATTGTATCTAATACCTTTAATGAAGGCTCATTTTCATTAATGCTTTTATAAATTTGAATCATTTAATACACCTCCAAAATAATTATAATAACAATTATACTATTATAATCTTTATTGTAACAGAAACAAATAAAATTAATAATATACATGATGGAATTAGATTAATTTGTGAGATTAGTAGTAATATGAAGTAAATGAATAGATTCCTTTATAAATAGAGGATAACTTAAAACTAAAGGCTTATTTGAAGACTAATAGCTTATTTCAGCTATGGATAAAATATGAAATGATTAGTATAATCACAATATTGTTTTCAGATGGAATAAAAAATTTCTATATAGGAGGGCTCTACAATATGATGCATAGGGAAGTTGTTGCAAAAAAGAAGGTACCGGTGATTGCAATATCGCTTTTAGTTATTACGGTAGTATTATATTTATTTCAAGGCATTAAAAGTATAGGATTAGATGAACATATTATAGGTGATTTATTAAATACTGTATTATTGATAGTTGCTTCTATAGTTATATTAAAGGAATTTAGAGGGTGTAGTTTATCATATAAATATGCAATTATATCAGACAAGCTTATGGTAAATAAAATAAACTCTAAAAATGAAGAAAATTTAGAAAGTATTAAAATATGTGATATAATTTATGTTGGCAAAAAACGTCAAATACCTAAAGAATATTCAAATATAAAAAATACTAGAAATTATTTATGTAATGTGATTAGAGAAGAAACTTATTATTGTATTTATAAAAATAGTGGGAAAGTATTTAAATTTGCTTTTCAGCCAAGTGATAAATTTATTCAAACAATAATTAAACATAGTTGTTTATGTAATGAATAGCTTTATAAAAAAATAGACTTCCTTGTATAGGAAGTCTATTTTTTATAGAATTCATTTTTTACTTCACTTAAAAGGGTTTCCTGGGTAAGTATATCATATCCAGTAAAAGCTAAAGATAGTGCAGCTTTAGTACATTGTTCCATAGCGTGCTTTGAAATAGTGGATTCTGCAAACTCTTTAGTTCCATATTTAATATCGCGATCGCCTACAATTGAAATGTAGGGATGAATGCAAGGCACTGTTTTGCTAACTAAACCTAAACTTAGTCCAGCAGATATATCTCTAGGAGCATCTATATTTATAATTCCATTTTCTTTTAAGTTATGACTAAATAATCTGTTTAAAACTACGTTAGTTATTAATTCCTCATTTTCAGGCTCATAAAGAGAGATAGAATATTGAACTCTAATAAGCTTAGAAACATAAATTGCAATTTCCCTAAGTTTACTCTCCGCAATTTTTGCAACATCCATTTCTTTAGATCTTATATAGAATTTAGCTTCTGATTCTAATGGAATTAATAATGGTGTGGAACCTCCTTTAGACAAAATTGAGTTGATTTCAACATCTTCAGGAAAGCCTTTTAACAATGAATTTAATATGTTGAATGTTAAAAGAATACCATCTAAGGATGTGTATATGCCCTTATTTAAGAAGCTTAATCCATTATGACCTATATATTTTATGCTTAAGGGTATAATAGCGGAAGAACTACCACTTTCAGATGTAACTACATCTGGGTGAGCAAGCAAAACAACATCTATATCATCGAAAACACCTTGTTTTACCATTATAGATTTTGTTCCACCTAGGTACTCTCCAGGACAACCAATAAGGATTAAAGAACCACCTATTTTATCAATTATTTTTCCAAGTGCTAATGCAGCGGAAATTGATGTTGCTGTAAGTAAATTATGACCTGTTAAGTGGCCCTCTCCAGGAACTGCATCATATTCACATAAAAAACATACTTTAGGATAACCGGTACCTTTAGTCGCGCGAAAAGAAGTTGCTAAATTTAAAAAATTATTTTCTACATTGAAATTATATTTAGATAAAAAATCACTAATATATTTACAACTTTTAGTTTCTTTATAGCTATCTTCAGGATTATTGTATAGGTATTTACATAATTCATAAATATCATCAGAACAAGTAGATAAATAAGAAATCATTCCTTGTTTCATAGTATATCCTCCCTAAATTATTTTCTTTATTAATTTCCCCTTAAAAGTAAAAAAATATTTATTAATTATATATTTAACTAAAAGTATAAAATTTATTACAAAAGGTGAGAATTAAAAGTATAAAGATAAAAGGGGATGAGTTTTATGAAAATAAAAATTAAGGGTATTAAAACAGCTAATGAAGAAAATGTTTGTTATATATGTAGAAATGAAAAGGATAATGGTATAATAATAGGGAAAAGCTTAATTTGTAAAGAATGTGAAAAAAAAATTGTAAATACTGATGTTGAAAGTATTGAATATGATTTTTATAAAAATAAAATAAAAGAAGCTTTTTTAAATTTAGTTATATAGATATGAGGTAACATAATGAAAAAAGGAAAATTGATAATAGTAGAAAGTGGAACAGATGGTAGCGGAAAAGCCACTCAAGCACAAAAATTATATGATAAGTTAATATTACAAGGAAAAAATGTTAGAAAAATAACTTTTCCTAATTATAATAGTCCTGCTTGTACACCTGTAAAAATGTATCTAAGTGGGGAATTTGGAGAAAAGGCTGAAGACGTGAATGCATACGCAGCATCAACGTTTTATGCAATAGATAGATTCGCTTCGTTTAAAACGGAGTGGGGAGAATTTTATAATAATGGAGGCATTATTATATCTGATAGATATGTTACGTCTAATATGGTTCATCAAGCGGTTAAAATGACCAATAGTAATGAAAGAGAAGCATATTTAGATTGGCTATATGATTTAGAGTACAATAAATATGGGTTACCTATCCCAGATTGTGTGGTATTTTTAGATATATCTCCTGATATAAGTGAAAAACTTATGAAAGATAGAGCAAATAAGTTTACCGGGGAACAGGAAAAAGATATTCATGAAAGTGATAAAGAATATTTAGTGAATTGTTATAATAATTCGCTAGATATAGTAAATAAATATGGTTGGAAGAGAATTAGGTGTAATAAGGGTGAGATTCTAAGATCTATAGAAGATATTAGTGAAGAAGTATATGGATTAATAAAAGAATATATTTAATAAAATTTCCTTAAAATCTAATTTATTTATGCTAAAATATCATTAAAGTATTAGAATTAATGGAGGTAACTTTTATGAAATTAGTATTAGTAATAGTTCAGGATGATGATGCAATAGATTTAGTAGATGCTATAACTGAGGAAGGATTTAGAGTTACTAAACTTGCAACAACAGGAGGGTTTCTAAAAGCTGGAAACACTACTTTAATGATTGGTGTTGAAAAAGAAAAAGTTCAAAGTGTTATAGATGTAGTTAAATATGTATGCCAGAAGAGAAAACAAATAATAGCTACACCAACACCGATAACAGGCAATGGGGATATGTATATGTCTTATCCTATAGAAATAGAAGTCGGAGGAGCAACAGTTTTCGTAATTGATGTTGATCAATTTGTTAAAATATAAAAAGTAACGGAGATAGTGCAATGAGAAGTTTTATAGGACATAGTGATATAATTAATAGCTTTAAAAAAAGAGTTGCAAACAAAAGCCTTTCTCATGCACACCTTATAGTAGGGGTCGATGGTATTGGAAAAAGTAAACTTGCCCAATTATTTGCAGTGCAAATATTAGGGGGGGATTATACAAGACAATATGTAGATATAATGAATTATCGCCCAACAAAAGCATCCTTTGGAGTAGATGAAGTAAGAGAATTAATAACGGAAGTTAATAAAAAACCTTTTGAAGGAAATAAGAAAGTTATAGTAATTCATGAAGGTAATAAATTAACAATTCAAGCTCAAAATGCTTTATTAAAAACAATAGAGGAACCGCCAAGTGGTGTATTTATAATTATACTTTGTGAGAGTTTAGAGTTAATTTTAGATACAATAAAGTCAAGATGTCAAATATATAAATTAACACCTTTATCAAAAAATGAAACGACTGAATATATAAGAACTATTAAGAATAATGCTACAGAAGGTGAAATATTAGCTTCGCTAGCTTATAGTGAGGGTATTCCTGGAAAAGCAGAGAGATTTTTAATAGATAGTAATCTTAAGAACTTAAGACAATTATTATTGGACGTGCTAAGTGAAGCGAATAATGGAGCCGCAGATGTTTTGCTAAGACATGAAAATTTATTATTATCTTATAAAGATAATAAAGATGAAATACTTAATATATTAACTTCATTTATAAGGGATATAATGGTGTATAAAGAACTTAATGACACTAATTTAGTAATAAATGCAGATAAAATAGATAGTTTAAAAAAACTTGCAATAGGTATGTCGTATAAAAAACTAAATAAAATACTGGATAAAATAAGAGAAGCAAGAATAAATTTATTAAGCAATTCTAATTTTGCCATAACTATAAGGGTTATGCTAATTGGATTTATGGAGGGTTAATAATGATAAAAGTTGTAGGAGTAAGGTTTAAGAAAGCAGGTAAAATCTACTATTTTGACCCAAAAGAATTACATATAGAAAAAGAGGATTTTGTAGTAGTAGAAACAGCTAGAGGAATAGAGTTTGGAGAATGCGTTATAGGAATAAAGGAAATATCAGAAGATGATATAGTAGCTCCATTAAAGAGTGTTATAAGAGTTGCACAAAGGGAAGATATAGATAAACATAAAGAAAACAAAGTAAGGGAAAAAGATGCTTTATCTATATGTTTAAGTAAAATAGAAGACCATAAATTAAATATGAAATTAATAGATGTAGAGTATACTTTTGACAATAATAAAGTTATATTTTATTTCACAGCAGATGGAAGAGTTGATTTTAGAGAATTAGTTAAGGATCTAGCAACAATTTTCAAAACAAGAATAGAACTTAGACAAATTGGTGTTAGAGATGAGGCTAAAATGTTAGGTGGGCTTGGACCTTGTGGAAGACCTATGTGTTGTTCAACTTTTCTTGGAGATTTTACATCTGTATCTATAAAAATGGCAAAAGAACAGAATCTTTCATTAAATCCTACTAAAATATCAGGTATTTGTGGGAGATTAATGTGTTGCTTAAATTATGAGCAAAGTACTTATGAAGATATAAGAAAGAGAATGCCAAAGATAGGGTCAATAGTAGAGACAGAGGAAGGTACTGGAGAAGTAATAAATAATAATACTGTAAAAGAAAGTGTTAAGGTTAAAGTTAAAAGAGGTGATGAAGAAATAATTGAAGAGTTTAAAATCGAAAATATTACTCTTGTCACTGGACGATATGAAGATTATATAGACGAATCAGATATTAAATTGGAAATTGAATCATTAGAAGATAAAAGGCTGATGAAGAATATAATAAAAGATAATTAAGGGGGCAGACAGGGTGAAATCTTTAATAAAGGTTTATAACCTTAATACTAATGAAGATATTAATAATGTTAGAGAAGCTGTGGCAAGTAATGAGGGTGTTATTGCTTGCGAAGTTAATATTAGTAAGAAAGAAGTTAGTGTAGTTTATGATGATAGAGGCTTAAGTTTAGATGATATTATCAATTCTATTGAAGAAAAAGGATATAGTGTAGTTTAATGGTGGAGAATATATTTTAAGAAGTATAATTATATAAATTATACTAAAGTCTTTAAAAATATAAAACACTATGATAAAATAAAAAAGATATAAATATAGGAGGTGTTTTTTAATGGCATTTTTAATAGAAGATTCATGTGTAAACTGCGGTGCATGCGCTGCGGAATGTCCAGTTAACGCTATAAGCCAAGGTGATACACAATTTGTTATAGACGCAGATACTTGTATCGATTGCGGAAGCTGTGCAAATGTTTGTCCAGTTGGAGCTCCTGTCCAAGCTTAATAAACATAAAAACCGTCATTAATATGACGGTTTTTATTTTTTTATTTAAAAAAGTAGAATAAAATATTGATTTGTTATTTATTTAATACATAATAGTAAAATATTAACAAAAAATAGTGTGATATATTATTTATCTTAATATATATTATTAAAATCCGTAGTTATATAAATAACTACGGATTTTTTTGAACATTTATTAATAAGTATTGGAGATGAGCTTCTAAATAACCTGTTATTTGCTTTCCGATTTCTAAGGTGTAAGAATTATAACGGAATTACTATTGGTAAAAGATAATTCAGAAGTTTGAATAGTAGAGTTATTAACTTTAGTAATATTTTTCATACGGGAAATAAATTTATAAGGCCCATCTAAATAAGAGTGCTCTAGAGAGGTTTTATAAAGCATGGGTAGTATATATTTAGGGCTAATATTAATTGATAAAGTTGCAGCTTCTGATCCATCTAAAGAAAAATGACCACCTATAGGAATAAGTAAAAAATCTAAATCTTTTAATTTAGATATAAGTTCAGAATTTAGCTTATGTCCCAGAGTACCTAAATGACAAAACTTTAAGTTATCTATTTCAAAAATATAAATAATGTTATTTCCTCGTTTTAATCCTTTAATATTATCAGAGTAAGTAGTATAACCTTCTATAGATATATAATCATTGCTATATTTTGCACAAGAATTAATTATTTTACAATCTTTTGTTAGATAATCATTAGTATTATCTATATTAAGAGAATTGCTTAAAGTGATTAAGTCAGGTTTCAAATCGTATTTTATTATAGAAGAGTTTAAATCTATTGGATTAATTAATAT
Source organism: Clostridium gasigenes (assembly GCF_017348895.1). Taxonomy (NCBI): domain Bacteria; kingdom Bacillati; phylum Bacillota; class Clostridia; order Eubacteriales; family Clostridiaceae; genus Clostridium; species Clostridium gasigenes. Next base: position 1,016,696 of record NZ_CP071376.1, on the reverse strand, counting down.
TCTTTTGCCAGTAGAATTCTTAATTAAGAAGGTAGTGTTGCCAAACCATTTAATTTCCATAAAAATCTCCTTTTAATCATATTTACATATATGTATTTTTAGGAAAAATTTATAATATAATTCATGAAGAAAGAAAATATATATTTATAGTTAAAAATAACTATGGTTAAGATGTTATTTAAATGGCAATAATTTCAAATAAGAAGGTTTCAGAAAAAAACAAATCACTTATCAATATAATTATATAAAGTAATCAAAATAGATTAGGGTATTAATTAGATATTTTTTTGAAGATGTAAAAGAAGAATTATAGTAATTGTATGAAGGTTAGTAATATATCATAGTATATAGTATGGTATATTTTCAAATTCATTAAAAATGGTTTTATTAAACTATAGCAATAGGGTATGGAGGTAGAGAAATGATTTTTGGCAGGTTTACAGAAAGAGCTCATATTATAATAGGAGAAGCTCAAAAAGAATCTGAATATTTTAAACATGGATATATAGGAACAGAGCATATTTTATTAGGTATTTTAAATGAAGGGGGATATGCGTCTCAGGTTTTAAAAACAAAAGGGATAACTTTAGAAAAAGCAAAAAAAGTACTTGAAGAATATCTAGGATTCGGAGATGGGGAAATATCTATAGGAGAAATGCTTTTAACACCTAGAACTAAAAGGTTGTTTGATGATAGTTTAGTTAAGGCTAGGGTTTTTGATCATAGTTATATAAGCCCAGAACATGTGTTGTTAGCATTAATAGATGATGGCGAAGGTGTAGCATATACAATATTAACAAGATGTAAGGCTAACTTTAATGATATAAGAGAAGATTTAACAAAATTTTTAGCCGGAAAAGATTTCGAGGATATAAAATTAGAAAATAAGACTAATAAAAAGAGTAATAAAACACCAATGTTAAATCAATATGGAAGAGATTTAACAGCTATGGCAAGGGAAGGGAGATTAGATCCTGTAATAGGGCGAGAGAAGGAAAATCAAAGAGTCCTTGAAATTTTATGTAGAAGAGTAAAAAATAACCCTTGTCTTATAGGTGAACCAGGGGTTGGTAAAACAGCAGTAATAGAGGGGTTAGCCCAACGAATAGTAAATGGGGATATTCCTGAGATGCTTAGAGATAAAAAGATTATAACATTAGATTTAACATCTATGATTGCTGGTGCAAAGTATAGAGGTGAGTTTGAGGAACGATTAAAAAAGGTAATTGATGAGATTAGTAATAGAGATGATATTATTATATTTATAGATGAAATTCATACAATAGTAGGAGCTGGAGGGGCAGAGGGGGCTATAGACGCAGCTAATATATTAAAACCAGCTTTAGCAAGGGGGCAAATAAAATGTATTGGAGCAACTACAATTGATGAATATAGAAGGCATATAGAAAAGGATGCAGCGCTTGAGAGAAGGTTTCAGCCTGTTAATGTAGGAGAACCATCAAAAGCACAAACATTACAGATATTAATGGGGTTAAGAGATAAATATGAATCACATCATATGGTTAAAATAACTGATAAAGCTTTAAATGCAGCTGTAGAATATTCAGATAGATATATAACAGATAGATTTATGCCAGATAAGGCTATAGATTTAATGGATGAAGCTGCTGCAAAAGTAAGAATAGAAAAATTAGTAACCCCCCCAAGCCTTAAAGTTATAGAAGAGGAAATAGATACATTAATAAGAGCTAAGGATGAGGCTATACGGGGTCAGGATTTTGAAAAAGCGGCTACATTAAGAGATGATGAGAAAAAATTAAAGGTAGAGTTTAAAAAAATTAAAGATGCATGGAGTAAGGAAAGTATTACTATAAGACATATAGTTGACGAAGAAAATATTGCAAAGGTAGTTTCTATATGGACCAAAATTCCTTTAGAAAAATTAACTGAAAAAGAATCAGAAAGATTATTAAAATTAGAGGAAATTTTGCATAAAAGAGTTATTGGCCAAGTGGAAGCTGTAAAAGCTGTATCTAAAGCAGTAAAAAGGGCTAGAGTAGGCCTTAAAGATCCAAACAGACCAATTGGTAGCTTTATATTTTGTGGTCCTACAGGCGTAGGTAAAACGGAATTATCAAATGCTTTAGCCGAGGCTATATTTGGTGATGATAAAAGTTTAGTAAGATTAGATATGTCAGAATATATGGAGAAACACTCTGTATCAAGATTAATAGGATCACCACCAGGATATGTTGGATATGATGAAGGTGGACAATTAACAGAGGCTGTAAGAAGAAATCCTTATTCTGTAATACTATTGGATGAGATAGAGAAAGCTCATCCAGATGTATTTAATATATTGCTTCAAATAATGGAAGATGGAAGGTTGACAGATAGTAAAGGTAAAGTAATAAATTTTAAAAATACTATAATTATTATGACATCTAATATAGGGGCACACTCATTAAACAAGCAAAAAACAATGGGGTTTGCAAGGGAAGCCACTGGTGAAAATACAGAATATGAAAAAATGAAGGAAAATATATTGGAAGAAATTAAATCAGAGTTTAAGCCGGAATTCTTAAATAGAATAGATGATATAATAGTTTTCCATAAATTAAAAGAAAATGATGTATTACAAATAGTAAATATAATGTTAGAGAATACTATTAAAAGATTAAAAGAAAAAAAGATATTTTTAAAATTAGATGATGATAGTAAAAAATTCTTGGTAAATAAAGGTGCTGATACAACTTATGGAGCACGACCGCTAAGAAGGATTATAACTAGGGAATTGGAAGATAGGTTAAGTGAAGAAATGTTAAGAGGTGATATAAAAACAGGGGATAAATTGGATGTTTATTATGATGGGAAAAGCTTATGTTTTAAGCATATAGTATAGATCACACAATTGGAGAAATAATAGACTAGCAAATCTTACTAGTTATTTTAAAAAGCTCCCTAAGGTGTATTTTAAAAAAATATTACTTAAGAATCTATTGCAAAAAGTATATATGATATATATAATAGTATTAAGTTATACCCCTAGGGGGTAAGGAGGAACCTTTATGAGTAAAGAAATTAAGAATATTGAATTAATGATAATTGGCGGTGGTCCTGCTGGATTAACCTCAGCTATATATGCATCAAGAGCTAAACTAGAAATGATGTTGTTAGAAAATCAAATTCTAGGGGGCCAAGTAAGAAATAGTTATACAATTGAAAACTATCCAGGATTTAAAAAGATAACTGGACCAGAATTAGCAGATTTAATGCAACAACAAGCAGAGGAATTAGGGGCGACAATAGATGAATTCGATTCTATTGAAACAGTTGATTTTTCTGCTAATGAGAAAGTAATAGAAACTGAAGAGTATATTTATAAGGCTAAAGCTGTAATAGTTGCAACAGGAGCAAGTCCTAAGAAATTACCAATTCCAAGTGAAAATGAATTTGCCGGTAAGGGAATTCATTATTGTGCTGTCTGTGATGGAGCAATGTATGAAGGAAAAGTGATAGCTGTAGTTGGGGGCGGAAACTCTGCTTTAGAAGAGGCTATTTTCCTTACTAAATTTGCAAGTAAAGTAATTATGATAAGAAGACATGATTATTTTAATGGAGAAAAGGCTAATATTGATGAAGTTATGAATAATCCTAAAATTGAAGTTATGTTTAATGAAGACATAGTTGATGTTAAAGGTGCTGCTTTTGTAGAAAAAGCTATAATTAAAAATAGTAAGACTAATGAAGAAAAAGAAATTGAAGTTGATGCTGTATTTGGATTTGTAGGAACAGTTCCAATGACAGATATGTTTAAAGAGTATTTAAATATAACATCAAGTGGATATATTATTACTAATGAAAATATGCAAACAAATGTTGATGGTGTGTATGCAGCTGGAGATGTTAGAGAAAAGCAATTTAGACAAATTACTACTGCTGTGGCAGATGGTACAATTGCAGCATTAAGTGCAGAAAAATATATAGTAGAAGAAAGGAGAGAAATATAATGATTAAAATTTATTCAACATCATGGTGTCCAGCTTGTGTTAAGGCAAAAAGATTCTTCGAAATGAAGGGTTGGGAATATAATGAAATAAATGTAGCTGATAAGCATGAAGATAGAGAAGAAGTATTTAAAATTTCAGGACAAAGAACTGTACCGGTTATACAAATTTCTGAAGAAATTATTGTTGGATTCAATAGAAAAGAAATAGAAGCAGCAGTTGGGAAATAATTTTTTAGTATTCACTATAAGATTAAGTAATATTAAAAAATAGCATACCTTTGCTATTTTTTAAAATTCCTAAATACATAAAAAAGAAACTCATTAATTTGAGTTTCTTTTTTATGTATTTAATTTTGAAAAATTATTTTTCAAGGGCAGTTTCAATAGCTTTTTTATCAAAACCAATTATAATAGCACCGTTAATATCTAAAACTGGTACACCCATTTGTTTTGATTTGCTTACCATCTCTTCTCGAGCATCCATATTATCTTGAACATTTAGCTCTTCAAATAAAACCTCTTTTCCTTTTAAATAATTTTTAACTTTAACACACCATGGACAAGAATTTGTTGTGTATACTTTAACCATAATAATCACACTCCTTAAATAATAGATAACTATTATTATTTAATATTAATATTACAATATATTAATAATTTTTTCAATACATTATTAATATTTTTAATAAAGTTTATTTTAAATATTATATTCTATTTTAGACTATGATATTATAGGAATGAGGCATGTTAAAAGTTATTTGATAACATTTCCGTTATCTAAATTTGAGTTTAGTACCATGTTATCAAGAGAAGTTGGGATAGAGACATTTGATATATTAGCGGATAAATTTTTTTCTGCAGTGTCTTTAAGTATATTTTTAGAGGCAACATTAGAAAAATAATTGTTATAGATCAAAATATCAACTCCTTTAAACTTGATAAATTTATATTTTCCAAAAAAAATTTTTTTATACAATTTATAAAAAATTCATACAACTGGTCTAGACATCTATAACTATTATATATATAATAATAAGGAGGAGTAAGAATGATAGATAAAAGTAGTCCTATTCCTGTATATTATCAATTAAAAAATGATTTAATAATAAAGATATCACAAGGTATATGGAAACCGGGAGAATGTATAGCTAGTGAAAGAGAACTGTGTGAAATTTATGGGGTAAGTAGAATGACCATAAGGCAGGCTTTAGGTGAATTAGTTCAAGAAGATGTGCTTTTTAAAATAAAAGGTAAAGGTACATTTGTATGTGAACCAACAGTTAAACAAGAAGATATGATGAGTTTTACTGATATGATGAAACAAACAGGTAGGAATCTTAAAACTGAGGTTATCGAGTTTAATAAAATAAATACACCTGAACACTTAACTGAGATAATTTCCTTAGATAAAGTTTATATAATAAACAGAAAACGGATTGTAGATAATGAGTGTATAGCTGTAGAAAAAGTCTATATACCTGTTGATTATTGTGGATATATTGATGAGAAAATGCTTGAAGGTTCTTTATTTAAAATTCTTGAAGAATTTGGATATATGGTGGATCATTCTCAATCATCTATAGCAGCAGTAATTATGAATAGTGAATTAAAGGATTTATTTAAAGTAAGTGAAGCGGTTCCATTATTAAAAATGACAAGTAAAACATATACTCAAAAAGGCAAAATGATCTTCTTAGAAGAGTCAATTTATAGATCAGACAAGTTTGTATTGCAAGTTAATATTTCAATGAGAGAGGGGAAAATAAAATGAGATTAATAATCACAAAAAACTATGAAGAATTAAGCAAAGTAGCTGCAAATGAATTGGCTTCAATAGTAAAAGAAAAGCCAAATGCAGTATTAGGACTTGCAACTGGTGGTTCACCAATAGGGATGTATAAAGAGTTAATAAAAATGAATAAAGAAGGAAAGATTGATTTCTCAGATATTACTACAGTAAACTTAGATGAATATGTAGGATTATCAGGAGATCATGATCAAAGTTATAGATACTTTATGAATGCAAATCTTTTCAATCATATTAATATAAATAAAAATAAAACTTTCGTTCCAAATGGGTTAGCTGAAAATATAGAAGAAGAATGCAGACGGTATGATGCTAAGATACAAGCCCTTGGTGGAACTGATGTTCAATTATTAGGTGTTGGAAACAATGGACATATTGCATTTAATGAACCCGATGCAAACTTAGTAGCCGGAACCCATTTAACAAGCTTAACAGAAAACACAATAGAATCCAATGCAAGATTCTTTGATTCAAAAGCAGAGGTTCCTACGACCGCTTTAACTATGGGGTTAGGCGAAATAATGAAATCTAAGAGAATAATAGTTATAGCAAGTGGAGAAGGAAAAGCAGAAGCTGTTAAAGCTATGTTAAACGGAAAAATTAGCACTGACATGCCAGCATCAATGTTACAAATGCACAGAGATGTAATTGTTATAATAGATGAAGCGGCAGCGGAGTTGTTAAATAAATAATGAATTTATACTTTTTAAGAATATATTTATAAGAATTGGTACTATAATAAATAGTATCAATTTTTTTTTATAATAATAAGTAATTGTTTTTTGTAAAATTATTATGATATATTATTATATAGTAAAGTAATAATAAGGTATCTGAAAGAAATAATAGTCAAAGGTGTATATGGACTAGTTATTTAATGGAATATACCTAAGATCGGAAGGTTAAGGAATGGCAAAGATTAAAACTGTATTTATTTGTCAAGAATGTGGATATGAGACACCGAAATGGTTAGGGAAATGCCCAGATTGTAGTAAATGGAATACATTAATTGAAGAAGTAAAAGAAGTTCAAGGTAAAAGCAGTAGTTCTACTGCTAGATCTATTAATAAAAAACCAATTACAAAATTAGCAGATGTAATATCAAGTAAGAGCGATAGAATAGTTACAGGGATAAATGAGTTTGATAGAGTAATGGGAGGTGGAATAGTAAAGGATTCTATTACTATAATTACAGCAAGGCCAGGAGCTGGTAAATCTACATTGTTACTACAAGTTGCAGATAGTATAGCGAGAAAAGGATGTAAGGTTATATACGCATCTGGTGAAGAAAGTGATAGTCAGATAAAAAATAGAGCAGATAGAATACTTAATGATATAAATGAAAATATATGGGTAGTTCAAGAAACTAGTATGGATAATGTAGTAGATGCTATAAATGAAATAGATCCAGATGTAGTAATTATAGATAGTATTCAAACATTCACAATGGAAGCGTCACTACCGGCAAGAGCTGGTTCCCCTACTCAAACAATGGAGTGTGCTAATGAATTACTTAGAATCGCTAAAGGTGATAAGAGGCAAAGAGCGATTATAATAGTTGGACAAATGACAAAGGCTGATGAATTAGCAGGACTTAGGGCATTAGAGCATTTAGTTGATGCTGTTTTAATAATAGAAGCAGATACAGATGAAGAATTACGGGGGTTACTCGCATCTAAAAATAGGTTTGGAAGTACAGGAGAAATGGGGTTCTTTCAAATGAGTGAAAAGGGTATGATATCTATTGATAATCCTTCGGAGTTCTTTATGACAAAAAGAGATGATGGTGAAATAGTTTCAGGAAGTACATTAACTGTAATCAAAGAAGGTTCAAGACCTATAATTATGGAAGTTGAGAGTTTGGTTTCAAAAGCATTTACTCCATATCCTACAAGAATAGGAGAAACATTAGGTAAAGATAAGCTAAATACATTAATATCTATACTTGAACAAAGAGGTGGAATAAACCTTTATGAGAAAAATGTAATAATAAAAACAACTGGTGGTATGAAAATTAAGGAGCAAGGAATTAATCTGGCGGTAATTATGAGTATAGTATCGTCTATAAGAGATAAAGGTATAGAGTCAAATATTGCATTCATAGCAGATGTAGGACTTACAGGGGAACTTAAAAAGGTTCCTTCTTTAGAGGGTAGGGTTAAAGAACTTGGAAGAATGGGATTCAAAAAAGTATATGTTGCTAAGGATTCGTTTGCAACAGGCATTAAATTTGATAATATAGAAGTTATTGCATTAAAGACTTTAAATGAAGTTATATATAATGTATATAAATAATATATAAATATAATTGTTAGATTATTTGAAATATAGTATTATAATCTTTAGGAAGTAAATAGTATAAATTAAAAATTATTAATAAATAGAACTTAAGAAAAGACGTAAAGAGAGAATCTAATGGATTGGGTGAGTGTATGAGAATAAAAGACGATAAAGAAATAAAAAATATTTTGCAATTAATGAGTCCAGGAACGCAACTTAGAGAGGGTCTTGAAAATATACTAAGAGCTAAAACTGGCGGGCTAATAGTAATTGGGGATGGAGAAGAAATAATGGAACTTGTAGATGGCGGGTTTCATATAAATGCTGAATATAATCCGGCGTATGTTTACGAATTAGCTAAAATGGATGGGGCAATTGTTATAAGCAGTGATATTAAAAGAATAATATGTGCAAATACACAGCTATTACCTCAATCGACATTGACTACTTTTGAAACTGGAACTAGACATAGGACTGCTCATAGAGTGGCAAAGCAAACTGGTAATATAGTAGTTGCCATATCTCAAAGAAGAAATATTATAACTATTTATAAAGGTGAAATTAAGTATGTGCTTCAAGAAAGTAGCATAATACTCGCAAGAGCTAACCAAGCGGTTCAAACACTTGAAAAATACGTTAATGTTTTAGAACGAGTAATAAATAATCTTAATTTATTAGAATTTCAGGATTTGACAACACTATTTGATGTTGTTACAGCTATTCAAAGAACAGAAATGGTTATGAGAATAGTGGAAGAAATAAAGAAATATATAGTTGAACTTGGAAATGAAGGTAGACTTATATCAATGCAATTAAATGAATTGGTAAGATATATTGAAAGAGATGGTATATTACTGATAAGAGATTATTGCAAGGAAGGGCTAGATTACAATGAAATATATAATGATATTCAAAGGTTAAATTCAGAGGAATTACTTGATTTAGATTTAATAGTAAAGTACCTAGGTTATGGTGGAATATCGTTAGTTGATACATTAATATCGCCACAAGGATATAGAATAGTATTTAAGGTGCCAAGAATACCAACAACAGTAATTGAAAATTTAGTTAAACATTTTAAAGAATTAAAATATATAATAGAAGCTAGCACTGAAGAACTTGATAAAGTAGAAGGTATTGGGGAAGCTAGAGCTAGAGCTATAAGAAATGGATTAAGAAGAATAAAAGAACAAATATATTTAAAAAATGAGATTTAGCAAGAAATATTATATTTGAATGGGCATAAGAAGAGCAGATTGAATTTCAACCTGCTCTTCTTATCTAAATGTGAATTTGCCAAGGGTGTCTATTTTATTTTGTTCCTTAAGCAAAACGTCATAAAGGTTTATATCTATGCTATTACACAATGAAGTTAAATAAAATAATTCATTGCCAATTTCGCTTTCTATAATATCACGACAGTTATCACATAAAGTTCCATTTAGGTGACTTTCAAGAGTGTAATCAAATTCATTAAGTATTTCATTTTCTTCGTGTAGATTTTGTTTCTTAGCATTTATTTCAACACAGCCACAGTTTGTTACTGCTTTGGCTATGGCTCTATTAACTCTAGCACTGGATTCACTATATTTAGTCATTATATCTAATATGCTTTTATGTCTTAGTAGTGATTCACTTACGTTATTTTGAAAGTTATCAAAAATTATATCTTTCATTTGTATCAACTCCTTACTATTATTGGGATTGGTGTGTAATAATTAAAAAGGGCTTGGAAGAGTCTTGTTAATATCTCCAGCACAGATATTAATGTTAGTACTATAATAGCTAATTTGCAAAAAAAATTATAGGGGGTACAAAAAATTAAATAAAAATTAATTCGAAGGATTATTTATTTTAGAAAATATTTCAGTATGTTATAATTAATATAATTCTTATTATAAAAAATAAATAAAAGAGAATTATATTAGATATTTATGTCAATAATCAAATAAGGAGGTGAATTTTATGTTAAAGAAAGTATTAAGAGGTATTTTTACTATTATAGGCTTAGTAATTGGTTATATTGTGGGTTATGCTGTATTAAATAATCCAACAGTAAAAGAAGTTAATTTCCTATCAACAGCAGTGGGAACGGTATCATCTACTATTTTTATAATGTTAATTTTTGGCGTTATATTATTTTTAATTTCTCCACGCATATATAATTCAATATCAAATCTAATAGAGTATGCAGAAAAAAATATTCAAAAGCTAAGCGCAACAGAAATATTATATTCAGCAATAGGCATAATAATAGCCGTAGGAATAACATCGTTAATAGGGTATCCAATAAGAAAGATAAGCCAACTTTTAGATTCGGATTTAGGTGCGGCTTTAGGTTTGATAATTATTTTGTTATTGAATTTAGTTGCAGCTATTATAGGGGCAGATGTATTTATAAAAAAGAAAGATAGTATTTCAATGTTATTAAGTGGTCTAAAAAAAGGGACAGGGAAAGAAAAGAAACATAAACCTGTAGTTAAAACTATAGCTAAGATTTTAGATACATCGGTTATAATAGATGGAAGAATTTTCGATATATGTAAAACAGGATTTGTAGAAGGTCCTCTGGTTATTCCTAATTTTATACTAGATGAATTAAGACATATATCAGATTCGTCAGATTCACTTAAAAGGAATAGAGGGAGACGAGGGTTAGATATATTAAATAAAATTCAAAAAGAATTAGATATAGAAACTCAAATTTGGGAAGGTGATTTCCCAGAGATAGCTGAAGTTGATAGTAAACTTTTAAAATTAGCTCAAGTTTTAAAAGGAAAGGTAGTAACTAATGACTTTAATTTAAATAAAGTAGCGGAATTCCAAGGAGTTCCAGTACTTAACATTAATGAGTTAGCAAATGCAATTAAACCAGTAGTTCTTCCAGGAGAAGAAATGAAAGTTTTAGTAGTTAAGGATGGTAAAGAACCTACTCAAGGAGTAGCATATTTAGATGATGGAACTATGATAGTTGTAGAAGGTGGAAGAAAATTCATGGGATCGCCTTTAGATGTAATAGTTACATCAGTGCTTCAAACAGCAGCAGGAAGAATGATTTTTGCTAAACTTAAAGAATAAGTAGTAGGTGGAAATATGGTAAGTGCTATTATTTTAGCTGGTGGTAGAGGAAAAAGGATGGGTTCTGAAATCAGTAAGCAATATATAGAAATTAAAGGCAAGCCTATTCTTTATTATACTTTAAAGAAATTCATTGATTGTAAATCTATAGATAGTATTACTTTAGTTTTACCAGAAGATGAAATAGAGTATTGCAGACGTGAAATTTTAGTAAGATATTCGTTAAATATAGATAATATAGTTGCTGGGGGTAAAGAAAGGCAAGACTCTGTTTGTAATGGGTTGGAAAGTATGATTAATACAAATATTGTATTAATCCATGATGGCGCAAGGCCATTTGTTTCTAATAAAATTATTGAACAGGGAATAAAATTTGCAAAACTATATGGAGCAGCAGCTCCCGGAGTTACTCCAAAGGATACTATAAAAATAAAAAACAAAGAAAGTTTTTCTGTAGACACACCTAATAGAGAAAATTTAGTTGCAATTCAAACACCTCAGGTGTTTGATTTTAATACAATATTAGAATGTCATAAAAAAATAAAAAAAGATAATGTGGTTGTTACAGATGATACTATGGTAGTAGAGTTATATGGTAATAAAGTGTATTTATATGATGGTGATTATACTAATATTAAAGTTACAACACCGGAGGATTTAATATTAGCAGAAAGACTTGTTTAATTACGTGGTATGTTGACATAGTTTTAGCCAAAAGATATAATAAATTCAGTTAAAACTTAATAATAGTAAAGCAGTGAAGAAGAATAGTAGAAATCGGTATTCAGAGAGAAAATTCATAGGCTGTAAAATTTTCAATAGATTTTGAACCAAATTTTGAGTTGTAGGTAAAAACTATCGGTTTAATACCGTTATCATTTTAGAGAACAAATTTAGGTGGTACCGCGATATAAGTTCGCCCTAATTAATTATTAGGGTGGACTTTTTTTATTATCTAAATATATAAGAGTTTAAAAAAGTTTAAGACAGGTTATGTAGTGAATAGTTATTTTTTAGATATGTCTAATGATGTAGTGACGTGTAGACTTTGTAAAAATTAATTTATAGTGCATTTAACTAGTCTAGAAATAAGGGGAGGAAATAATTATGAAAATGGCAAATATGCTTGTATCAACATTACGAGAGGTTCCAGCAGAGGCTGAAATAGATAGTCATAAGTTAATGCTAAGAGCAGGTATGATAAGAAAGATGGCTTCAGGAATATATAATTACATGCCTTTAGGATTAAAAGTATTAAAAAACATAGAAGAAATAGTTAGACAAGAAATGAATGATGCAGGAGCACAAGAATTTTTAGCCTCAGCGATTTTACCAGCAGAATTATGGCAAGAATCAGGAAGATGGGATGTTTACGGAGAAGAAATGTTTAGATTAAAAGATAGAAACAATAGAGAATTCTGTCTTGGACCAACACATGAAGAAGTATTTACGGATATGGCAAGAAATGAAATAAAGTCTTATAAGCAGTTACCAGTTAATTTATATCAAATTCAAACTAAGTATAGAGATGAAAGAAGACCAAGATTTGGGATAATGAGATCAAGAGAGTTCATTATGAAAGATGCATATAGTTTTGATAAAGATCAAGAAGGTCTAGATGTATCATTTGATAAAATGAATGAAGCTTATGTGAAAATATTTAATAGATGTGGAATAAATGCTAAATGTGTAGAAGCAGATTCAGGTGCTATTGGCGGATCAAACTCTGCTGAATTTATGGTTAAATCTGAAGTTGGAGAAGATGATGTAGTATTCTGTAATGCTTGTGATTATGCAGCTAATATGGAAAAGGCACCTTCAACAGTGGATAAGGCAGAAAAAGAAGAGGCTAAGGAATTAGTTAAAACAGAAACACCAAATATAAGAACCATTGAAGAATTAACTTCATTTTTTAATACTTCAGCTAAGAAGTTTGCAAAAACATTAATATTTAATGCTGATGGTAAAATAGTAGCAGTTATGGTTAGAGGCGATAGAGAAGTAAATGAGACTAAAGTTTCTAATGATTTAGGTGGAATAGCTCAACTAGAAATGGCATCTGCGGAAGATGTATTTAAAGCTACTAATGCGGCCATAGGATTTGCGGGACCAATAGGAATAAAAATTGATGAACTTTTAGTTGATGAAGAAGTAGCAAATATGTATAACTTTATTGTAGGTGCAAATGAAACAGGATTCCATTTAGAAAATGCCAATTATGGAAGAGATTTTGAAGGTAAGGTTGGAGATTATAGAAATATAACTATAGGCGAAAAATGTCCAGCTTGCGGATCAGAAATAACAATAGCAAGAGGAACAGAAGTAGGTCATATATTTAAGCTTGGAACAAAGTATTCAGAAACTATGAAAGCCACATTTATGGATGAAAATGGTAAGGATAAACCGTTTGTTATGGGTTGCTATGGGATTGGAGTTACAAGAACAATGGCATCAGTAATAGAACAACATCATGATGAGTATGGGATAACTTGGCCTTTGGCATTAGCGCCATATCATGTTTCAGTAATACCTGTAAATATAAAAGATGAAGAGCAAATGGAAATAGCAGAAAAGTTATATAATGAACTTAGAGCCTTAGGGGTAGATGCATTATTAGATAATAGAAATGAACGAGCTGGAGTTAAGTTTAAGGATTCGGAACTAATAGGTATTCCAATGAGAATAACAGTTGGTAAGAAGATTGGTGATGGAGAAATTGAATTTAAGTTAAGAACTAAAGAAGTAGAAGTTATAAGAGTAGAAGATGTTATTAATAAAGTAAAAGAAGAATTTAAAAAAAATAATTTTAAATTATAAAATAAGGAGGGCGTAAAATGAAAATTTTTAATACCCTAACTAGAAAAAAAGAAGAATTCATACCATTAAATCCAGATGAGGTTAAAATGTATGTCTGTGGACCAACAGTTTACAATTACTTTCATATTGGAAATGGTAGAACGTTTATAATTTTTGATACTATAAGAAGGTATCTTGAATACTCTGGGTATAATGTGAAGTTTGTTCAAAATTTTACAGATATAGATGATAAAATGATAAATAAGGCTAATGAAGAAGGAACTACAGTAAAAGAAATTGGTGATAAATATATAAATGAATATTACAAAGATGCTGATGGGTTAAATATAGAAAGAGCAACTTCAAATCCAAGGGCAACAGAATTTGTTTGTGATATAGTTGAATTTGTAAAAGAATTAATAGAAAAGGGCTATGCTTATGAAGTAAGCGGAGATGTTTACTTTAGAACTAAAAGATTTGAAGGCTATGGTAAATTAGTAGGACAAAATCTTGATGATTTACAAGCTGGAGCAAGGATTAATGTAGATGAAAGAAAAGAAGATGCAATGGATTTTGCAATATGGAAGGCTCAAAAGCCTGGGGAACCATCTTGGGAGAGTCCATGGGGGCCTGGAAGACCGGGTTGGCATATAGAGTGTTCTTGTATGGTTAGAAAGCTATTAGGCGACACTATAGACATACATGCAGGTGGAATGGATTTAGCATTCCCGCATCATGAAAATGAAATAGCACAAAGTGAAGCTTTAACAGGAAAAACTTTTGCAAAGTATTGGATACATGGAGCTTTTGTTAATGTAGATAATAAAAAAATGTCTAAGTCGCTAAATAACTTCTTTACAGTAAGAGATGTTTTAGAAGAATATGATGCAGATGTAGTAAGATTTTTAATGTTATCAGCACATTATAGAATTCAATTAAATTATAGTAAAGATTTATTAGATTCAGCTAAAGCATCAATTGAAAGATTGTATAATGCTATAGGGAACTTAGAAAGTCTTTTAGAAGAAGTTATAAAAGAAAATATGGATGCAGACGAAAAAGAATATCTTTTATCATTAGATAGCTATAGACAAAAATATATAGAAAAAATGGATGATGATTTTAATACAGCTGATGCTATATCAACTTTATTTGATTTGGTGAAAAATACAAATAGTAATATTACCATTGGTTCATCTAAAGAACTGTGCAATAAAGCTCTAGAGTTAATAAGAGAATTAGGGATGCCATTAGGTATTCTTCAAAAATCTACTAAAGTAAGTTTAGAAGATGAGATAGAAGGGTTAATAGATCAAAGGCAACAGGCGAGAAAAGATAAAGATTTTGCATTGTCAGATAAAATAAGAGATGATCTTAAAGAAAGAGGTATAATATTAGAGGATACACCACAAGGTGTGAGATGGAAAAAAGCTGATTAGATAGGATGGGCTGCATTTAGCAGCCTTTACTTCAGAGGGGTGGATGTATGTTAGACGATTTAAGAATAAGAGAATTTAGTAAAGATGAGGCTAGAAATTTGAATGCATTACAACTAGCGTTAATTGGTGATGGAGTTTATGAAATATTTATTAGAAATTATGTTCTTAGTAAAGATATAGATTTATCAGCTCATAAAATTCACGTTAAGGCTATTGGATATGTAAAAGCTAAAAGCCAATCAACAATAATACATAACCTAGAATGTGATTTAACTGAGGAAGAGTTATATATATTTAAAAGAGGAAGAAATACAAAATCAGCTACAGTACCTAAAAATGCTGATGTAAGAGATTACAGAGCGGCTACTGGTTTTGAGGCTTTAATTGGATATTTATATTTAATAGGTGACAAAGTGAGATTAGCATATATACTAAGTAAGAGCGTGACTGTAGAATTAAATTAAGATGAAAAAATATTTTCAAAGGTAATTTAATAGAATTTAAGGAGTGATTTTAATGACAAAAGGAACGAGAGTAGTTAGAAAAGAAATAAGAGAGAAAAGAAAAACAGAAGAATCAGGTACTAAGGAAGTTAGAGTTGGCAGAGAGGTTTCGTACTCAAAGGATTATGAAAGAAAATCAAGATATTCCAAAGATGCAAAATTTGAAAAACAACCAGTAAGCACAAGAGAAAATGGATTTAATAGAAACAAAAGCTCTAAGAGAGAAGATGAAAAGCCTCAAGAAGCACCAATAAGAGAAGATTTAATAATGGGTAGAAATTCAGTAATAGAAGCTTTAAAGAGTGATAGAACTATAGAGTGTCTTTATTTAGCTAGTGGAGATACAGAAGGATCAGTTAAGGTAATAATTAGTTTAGCAAGAGAAAAGAAAATAGTTATTAAGGAAGTAGACAGAAAGAAATTAGATTCAATGTGTGGAGAAGGAAATCATCAAGGTGTCGTAGCTATTGTAACACCATTTAATTATTGTCAAATTTCTGAAATGTTAGAGTTTGCTAAAGAAAAAGGCGAAGAGCCGTTCATAATTGTATTAGATGAAATAGAAGATCCACATAACTTAGGCTCAATAATAAGAACAGCAGAACTAAGTGGTGCTCATGGAATAATAATTCCAAAGAGAAGAAACGTAGGGATAACACCAACAGTTTATAAGTGTGCAGTTGGAGCTATAGAACATATGAAGATTGCAAAAGTAACAAATATAAATGCAACTATAGACATATTAAAAGAAAAAGGTATTTGGATTTATGGAGCAGATATTGAAGGAACAGAATTTAGTCATCAAGTTGATTTTAATGGACCTTGTGCTATTGTAGTAGGTAGTGAAGGAAGAGGTATATCAAAATTAACAGTTAAGAAATGTGATAAGTTAGTTAAGATTCCTATGGTTGGTAAAATTAACTCTTTAAATGCTTCAGTTGCAGGTGCTATAATGATGTATGAAGTATTAAAAGGTAGATTGGTAAAATAGTGTTTATTAATCAAAAGGTATAAGATGTGAAAATTGTATTTGTAGATGGATATAATGTCATAAATAGCTGGCCTAATCTTAAAACTGAAAAAGATCATAGTCTTGAAGGGGCTAGAAATAAATTAATAAATATACTTCATAACTACAGTGTTTTTAATGATTGCAAAGTTATAATAGTTTTTGATGCTTATAAAGTACATAGAAGTCTAGAAAATAAGGAGCAAATAAATAAAAACATTACCGTAGTGTTTACAAAAGATGGAGAAACTGCTGATGGTTATATCGAAAGAAAAGTGCATAGCTTAGGTAGAAGAGTCGAAATATATGTTGTAACTTCTGATTATTTAGAACAACAAACAATATTTCAAAGAGGAGCTGTAAGAGTTTCAAGTTTAGAATTTTATAGCGAAGTTAATACCTCGGAAAATATTATTAAGAATAAAGCAATCGGAAATAAAGCCACTAATAAAAATCATTTAGGTGATAATGTAGATAAAGATGTTCTAGCTAGATTAGAAGCCATGAGACGAAGTAATTAGCTTAATTGACTTGTATAGAGCCTTAAGCTATAATTAGCATGAAGTATTGGGTCAAGGGGTGAAATTAGTGATAAACAAAGGAAGTGTTAAAGAAGATTTTGTAGAGTGGAAAGATAAAGCTGATGAAGAAATTGTAGTAGAAGCAAAAGAAGGCAATAAGAGAGCTCAAGAATATTTAATATCTAAATATGAAAATTTTGTTAAATCTAAGGCTAAATCATATTTTCTTATAGGTGCAGATAAAGAAGATATTTATCAAGAAGGAATGATTGGTTTATATAAAGCTATAAGAGACTTTAAAGTTGATAGGTTAACATCATTTAGAGCCTTCGCTGAGATTTGTGTAACTAGGCAAATTATAACAGCTATAAAAACAGCTACAAGACAAAAACATATCCCTTTAAACACTTATATATCCTTGAATAAACCCATTTATGAAGAAGAGTCTGATAGAACTTTATTAGATGTTATAGCTGGTATTAGAATAACAAATCCTGAAGAATTAGTTATAGGTCAAGAGCAAATTGAACTAATTCAAGGAGAAATGACAAAAGTATTATCAGAACTAGAATTAGAGGTACTTCATTCTTATTTAGATGGTAAATCATATCAAGAAATTGCATGTGATTTAGATAGACATGCAAAATCTATTGATAATGCATTACAAAGAGTTAAAAGAAAGCTAGAAAAATGTCTATCAGATAAAAAATAAAGTCATTAAAATTATATTGACAAAATTTTTGAATGATAGTAAACTTTATAATTGGTATATCAAAGATTAAAGAAGTAGGAATGCTCACGTAGCTCAGTCGGTAGAGTGTCGCCTTGGTAAGGCGGAGGTCGTCGGTTCAATCCCGATCGTGAGCTCCAATATATTTAAAAAAAGCAAAACGCTAGGCAAAGTTTATTTAAACAATAAAGGAGGAATTTACAATGGCAAAGCAAAAATTCGAAAGAAGTAAACCACATGTAAATATTGGAACAATTGGTCACGTAGATCACGGTAAGACAACATTAACAGCTGCTATAACAACAGTATTAGCAACACAAGGATTCGCGGAGGCTTTTAACTATGCAGATATAGATAAAGCACCAGAAGAAAAAGCGAGAGGTATTACAATTAATACAGCTCACGTAGAATATGAAACAGAAGCAAGACATTATGCACACGTTGATTGTCCAGGACATGCCGATTATGTAAAGAACATGATTACAGGAGCGGCACAAATGGATGGAGCTATATTAGTATGTTCAGCAGCAGATGGCCCAATGCCACAAACTAGAGAACATATACTATTAGCATCAAGAGTTGGTGTTGATTATATAGTTGTTTTCTTAAACAAAGCAGATATGGTAGATGATGAAGAATTATTAGAATTAGTTGAAATGGAAGTAAGAGAATTATTATCAGAATATGATTTCCCAGGAGACGATATTCCAGTAATAAAGGGTTCAGCTTTAGTAGCATTAGAAAATCCAACAGATGAAAAGGCAATTGCGCCAATCATGGAATTAATGAAAGCTGTAGATACTTATATACCAACACCAGAAAGAGCAACAGATAGACCATTCTTAATGCCAGTAGAAGATGTATTCACAATTACTGGTAGAGGAACAGTTGCAACAGGAAGAATCGAAAGAGGAGTTCTTAGAGTAGCTGATGAAGTTGAAATCGTTGGATTAGCAGAAGAAAGCAGAAAAGTTGTAGTAACAGGAATAGAAATGTTCAGAAAGTTACTAGACGATGCACAAGCTGGAGATAACGTAGGAGTTCTTTTAAGAGGAATTCAAAGAGCAGATATTGAAAGAGGTCAAGTTTTAGCAAAAGCTGGAACAATTAAACCACATACTAAATTTGTAGGTCAAGTATATGTACTTAAAAAAGAAGAAGGCGGAAGACATACTCCATTCTTCGATGGATACAGACCACAATTCTACTTTAGAACAACAGATGTAACAGGAGCAATAAAATTACCAGAAGGAATGGAAATGGTTATGCCAGGAGATCATATAGATATGAGCGTTGAATTAATCAACAAAGTAGCTATGGATGAAGGCTTAAGATTTGCAATCAGAGAAGGTGGAAGAACAGTAGGTTCAGGAGTTGTTACTAGCATAAAGGAATAATAATATTCTGAGAAATTATATAGAAGATAAAGTTACATTATTTAGTCTTTTACAAAGGTTGACATATTGACATAATACTTGATATATGATAATGTGTTTAAGTAATTAGAACTAATTAGAATAATAGAAAGTTTATCTTTTATATTATTTACGATAAATTGGAGGTGCAGACTGTGAGAGTAAAAATAACTTTAGCGTGCACAGAGTGTAAGCAAAGAAATTACAACACAATGAAAAATAAGAAAAACAACCCAGACAGAATGGATATGCAAAAATATTGCAAGTTCTGTAAGAAACATACACTTCATAGAGAAACTAAGTAGAACGCAATTAAAGTAATGACATACTCACGAAGATTAAGGATGTGAAGTAATGGCTATTAAAGAAAATGCGAAATTAAATATGGCTTCATCACAAAATGGTGGAATCGTTAAATTTTTTAGAGAGGTTAAGTCAGAAGTTAAAAGAATAAGCTGGCCGTCTAAAAATGACACTAAGAAGGCATTAATTGCAGTTGGAGTAGTAGGACTAGTATATATTATATTAGTTGGCGGATTAGATTATGTTTCTCAAAACCTCTTTGAATTTATCTTTAAACTAAAATAAGGAGGTTTAAGAAAATATGAGCGAAAGAGCAAGATGGTATGTAGTACACACGTACTCAGGCTACGAAAACAAGGTTAAAGTTAATCTTGAAAAAACTGTTGAAAATCGAAATCTTGAACACTTACTTCAAGACATACAAGTGCCTATGGAAGAAGTTATTGAAGAAAAAGATGGAAAACAGAAAGTTTCTCTTAAGAAGAAATTTCCTGGATATGTATTAGTTAAAATGTTCATGACAGATGAGTCATGGTATGTTGTTAGAAATACAAGAGGAGTGACTGGCTTCGTAGGTCCAGGATCTAAACCAGTACCTCTTACTGATGAAGAAGTAGAATCAATGGGAGTTCAAGAAAGTCCAGTTGATATAGATTTAGAAGTAGGAGAAAGTATAACAATTATCGCTGGTCCTATTAGAGGATTTGTGGCAACTATTCAAGAAATAAACTTAGAGAAACGTAAAATTAAGGCATTAATCGATATGTTCGGTAGAGAAACTCTAGCTGAACTAGATTTTACACAAGTTGAGAAGTTGGTTTAATAATTTATTATAAACTAATCTTTTAATAAAGTGGGAGGGCTAAGGCCCGCATTACCACAGTATAGGAGGAATATACATGGCTAAGAAAGTAACAGGAATGATCAAATTACAACTTCCAGCAGGAAAGGCAACACCAGCACCACCAGTTGGGCCAGCTTTAGGACAACACGGTGTTAACATTATGGGATTCTGTAAGGAATTCAATGCAAAAACTGCAGCACAAGCTGGGTATATAATACCAGTTGTAATAACAGTTTACCAAGATAGATCTTTTAGTTTTATCTTAAAGACTCCTCCAGCAGCTATTTTAATTAAGAAAGAGCTAGGACTAGAAAGCGGTTCAGGCGTTCCTAATAAAACTAAAGTTGGAAACTTAACTAAAGAACAAGTAAGAAAAATTGCTGAAATAAAAATGCCAGATTTAAACGCGGCTACAATCGAAACTGCAATGAGCATGATCGAAGGAACTGCTAAGAGTATGGGCGTAACTATAGAAGCTTAATTCGCAAAAAAAAGTGGGAGGTAAAAGCCGTTAATACCACAAAGGAGGCCAATTATGGGTAAGAAGTATATTGAAAGTGCAAAAATGATAGATAAGAATGTTTTATACACTCCATCAGAAGCTTTAGAATTAGCAGTTAAAACTGCGAAGGCTAGTTTTGATGAAACTGTAGAATTACATGTAAGATTAGGGGTAGACCCAAGACATGCTGATCAACAAGTTAGAGGAGCAGTAATTCTTCCTAACGGAACAGGTAAAACTGTTAAAGTATTAGTATTTGCTAAAGGCGAAAAAGCTAAAGAAGCTTTAGAAGCTGGAGCAGACTTCGTTGGAGCTGACGAATTAGTTGGTAAAATCCAAGGAGAAAATTGGTTCGACTATGATGTAGTTGTAGCTACTCCAGATATGATGGGTGTAGTTGGTAGATTAGGAAGAGTACTTGGACCTAAGGGTTTAATGCCAAATCCAAAATCAGGAACAGTTACATTTGATGTTGCTAAAGCAATCGCTGAAATCAAAGCTGGTAAGGTAGAATATAGAGTTGATAAAACTTCTATCGTTCATTGCCCAATCGGTAAGAAATCATTCGGTGCTGAAAAGCTACAACAAAATTTCCATGCTTTAATGGAAGCTTTAGTAAAAGCTAAACCTGCAGCTGCTAAAGGACAATACGTTAAATCGGTATCTGTTTCAAGCACTATGGGACCTGGAGCGAAAGTTAATCCAGGAAAAATATTAGAATAATATTGACAAGAATTTTATTATGTTATATAATAAATTTTGTTATTAAATAGAATACTGTTTCCGTAGACAGTAGGTGCCGAAAGGTTTAAAGTGTATCGCCTACCTAGGATGACAAAATAATTGATTATTTTGGTCTTCCTATGTCTACTGGGAAGACCTTTCTTATTATAAATTACAGGTTAAACTGTAAGGAGGTGGACTACAATAATGAACAAAAACAGACAACTTAAAGAATTAAAGGTAGCTGAAATAAAAGAAAAGCTTGAAAAAGCTCAATCTGTTGTATTAGCTAGCTATCAAGGATTAACAGTTGAAGAAGACACAATTTTAAGAAAATCTTTAAGAGAAGCAGGCGTTGAGTATAAGGTTTATAAAAACAGCTTAGTAATATTAGCTGCTAAGGAATTAGGTATGGACAGTATTGAAGAATACTTACAAGGACCAGTTTCAATAGCTTTAGGTTATGAAGATGCTACTGCTCCAGCAAGAGTATTATTTGATTTTGCAAAAAGCCATAAGAAATTAGAACTAAAGGCTGGTATAGTTGATAGTGTTATCTACAACAAGGAACAAGTTGAAAAACTTGCTACAATACCATCAAAGGAAGTTCTTATTGCGAAACTTCTTGGAAGTTTCAAGGCTCCATTATCAAAAATTGCATGTGTATTAAATGCAATTAAAGAAAAGAAAGAAACAGAATCAGCTGAATAAGCTAAAAAAATAATTTACAAGAAATTTTGGAGGTGCCATTATAATGACAAGAGAAGATATAATTCAAGCAATAAAAGAAATGACTGTTTTAGAATTAAACGAATTAGTAACAGCTTGCGAAGAAGAGTTTGGTGTTAGCGCTGCTGCTCCAACTGCTGCTGCAGGTGCTGTTGCAGGTGCTGCTGTAGAAGAAAAAACTGAGTTCGACGTGGTATTAGTAAGTACTGGATCACAAAAGATCAAAGTTATTAAAGTAGTAAGAGAAATAACTGGATTAGGATTAAAAGAAGCTAAAGAAATAGTTGACGGAGCTCCTAAGACAATTAAAGAAGCTGTAACTAAAGAAATGGCTGAAGAAATGAAAGCTAAGTTAATTGAAGTTGGAGCTGAAGTAGAAGTTAAGTAGTTTTACTTCTAAAAATTAAAAGGTGCTGTTATGGCACCTTTTTATTTGTCAAAATGAAACTATATAAAATATCAAAGTTCTGGGATACTTTATATAGTTTTATAATTTTTTATTGAATGTTTTTCTATACTTTTTTAGAATAATAAGTAGGTAGATTATTAAAAACTATATATTAAGATGAACAATAAAAATATTGACAATGTAAGGTCATTATGGTACTATCAATAAATGTACTATTCAGTATGGATAATTATATATTTATGTAAAAATAAAGTATAATCAGTTAAAAATATGGTTATACTAAAAAGTGATGCTGTCCGAAAGCGTAAGTCCTTAGGGAAAGTATGCTTTTGGTTATTTTAGTTTTATACGAGGGGTGAAAATTCATGGTACATCCTGTCCAAGTAGGAAAAAGAACTAGAATGAGTTTTGGTAAGGTTAAAGATGTAACTGACATGCCAAATCTTATTGAAGTACAATTAGATTCTTATGAGTGGTTTTTAAAGGAAGGGCTTCATGAAGTATTTTATGATGTTAATCCAATAACAAACTTCACGGGAAACCTTGTACTTGAATTTGTCGACTATAAACTTGATATTGATAATATTAAGTATTCAGTGGAAGCGTGTAAGGAAAGAGATTGTACTTATGCTGCACCACTAAAAGTTTCAGTAAGATTACAAAACAATGAAACAGGCGAAATCAAAGAACAAGAAGTGTTTATGGGTGATTTCCCATTAATGACTGAACAAGGAACTTTCATAATCAATGGTGCTGAAAGAGTTATTGTCAGTCAATTAGTAAGATCACCAGGTGTTTACTACAATTACAGTGTGGATAAGAGTGGTAAAAAACTATATTCAGCGACTGTAATACCAAATAGAGGAGCATGGTTAGAATATGAAACAGATTCTAACGATATTATCTATGTAAGAATAGATAAAACTAGAAAACTTCCAATATCAATATTAGCTAGAGCTATGGGAATTGGTAGTGATCAAGAGCTTTTAGATTATTTTGGTGAAGAAGAAAGATTTAAAGCAACAATAGAAAAAGATAACACGAAAACTAAAGAAGAAGCCTTATTAGAAATGTATAAGAGGTTAAGACCAGGAGAACCACCAACAGTTGATAGTGCGGTATCTCTTATAGATTCATTATTCTTTGATGCAAAGAGATATGATTTATCAAGAGTTGGTAGATACAAGTTTAATAAGAAATTAGCTATAAACTTAAGACTTATTAATCATGTTGCAGCTTTAGATGTAGTTAATCCAAACACTGGAGAAGTTATAGTTGAGCAAGGCACTAAAATAAGTAGGTCTTTAGCAGAAGAAATTCAAAATGTAGGTATAAACTCAGTTGATATTTTAGTTGAGGATAGAGTTCTAAGAGTTATAGGAAATAACTTTGTAGATATTTCAAAGCATGTTTCGTTTAATATCGAAGATTTAAACATTAGAGAACTTGTTCATTACCCTACATTAAAAGAAATATTAGATAATTATGATGATGAAGAAATCATAAAAGAGGAAATTAAAAAGAACTTAAACAGATTGGTTCCTAAACACATAATTAGAGATGATATATTCGCTACAATTAGTTATGAAATGGGATTACCTTATTTAGTAGGTAATGTAGATGATATAGATCATTTAGGAAACAGAAGATTAAGATCAGTTGGCGAATTGTTACAAAATCAATTCAGAATTGGTTTGTCAAGAATGGAAAGAGTAGTTAAGGAAAGAATGACTATTCAAGATCAGGAATCCATAACGCCACAAATGTTAATTAATATTAGACCAGTTGCTGCAGCTATAAAAGAATTCTTTGGTAGCTCACAATTATCACAATTCATGGATCAAACAAATCCACTATCAGAATTAACTCATAAGAGAAGATTATCTGCACTAGGACCTGGAGGTCTTTCAAGAGAAAGAGCTGGTTTTGAAGTTAGAGACGTTCATCATTCTCACTACGGTAGAATGTGTCCTATAGAAACACCAGAAGGACCAAATATAGGGCTTATTAACTCGCTTGCAACATACGCAAGGGTTAATGAATATGGATTTATGGAAACACCATATAGAGTTGTAGATAAAGAAGCTGGACTTGTAACTGATGAAATCAGATATTTCACAGCAGATGAAGAAGATCAATATCTAGTAGCTCAAGCTAAGGAACCTGTTGGAGCTGACTATAAATTTGTTGATAAAAAAATTACAGTTAGAAATATGGAAGAGATACTAATAGTTAGTGCTGAAGAAGTAGATTTAATTGACGTTTCACCAAGACAAATTGTATCAGTAGCAACGTCTATGATACCTTTCTTAGAAAATGATGATGCATCAAGAGCTCTTATGGGATCTAATATGCAACGTCAAGCAGTTCCTCTATTAAAGTCAGAAGCACCAATAGTAGGAACAGGAATAGAATATAAGGCTGCAGCAGATTCAGGAGTTTTACCAAAAGCTAAGAATGCTGGTACAGTTGTATATGTAAGTTCTAATGAAATTAGAGTTAAGAGAGAAGTAGACGGTGGAATGGATTCTTATAAACTTCTTAAGTTTAAAAGAAGTAATCAAGGTACTTGTATAAATCATAGACCTTTAGTAGATAAAGGTGAAATGGTATTTAAAAATCAAGTATTAGCTGATGGACCATCAACTGACTTAGGTGAAATAGCATTAGGAAAGAATATCCGAATGGGATTTATCACATGGGAAGGATATAATTATGAAGATGCTATGCTTATATCAGAAGAATTAGTTAGAGAAGATGTATTTACTTCAATTCATATTGAAGAATATGAATGTGAAGCTAGAGACACTAAGCTAGGACCAGAAGAAATAACAAGAGATATTCCAAACGTAAGTGAAGATGCTCTAAAAGATATAGACGAAAGAGGAATAATTAGAATAGGTGCAGAAATAAGATCTGGTGATGTTCTTGTAGGAAAGGTAACACCTAAGGGTGAAACTGAATTAACTGCAGAAGAAAGATTACTTAGAGCTATATTCGGAGAAAAAGCTAGAGAAGTAAGAGATACATCTCTAAAAGTTCCTCATGGAGAAGCCGGTATAATAGTAGATGTTAAAGTGTTTACTAGAGAAAATGGTGATGAGTTAAACCCAGGAGTTAATGAGCTTGTAAGATGTTATATAGCTCAAAAGAGAAAGATATCTGTAGGGGATAAAATGGCTGGACGTCATGGTAATAAAGGGGTTATCTCTAGAATATTACCAGAAGAAGATATGCCGTTTTTACCAGATGGTAGACCACTGCAAATATGTTTAAATCCACTAGGGGTACCATCACGTATGAATATTGGTCAAGTACTTGAAGTTCATTTAGGTTGGGCAGCTAGCAAATTAGGTTGGCATATTGCAACTCCAGTATTTGATGGAGCAACTGAAGGTAACATTGAAGAATGCTTACAAAAAGCAGGATATAATGTTAACGGAAAGACTGTATTATACGATGGAAGAACAGGAATACCTTTTGATAACACTGTAACAGTTGGAATAATGTATATCTTGAAACTTGCTCATTTAGTTGATGATAAGATTCATGCTAGATCAACTGGACCATATTCATTAGTTACTCAACAACCTCTTGGAGGTAAAGCACAATTCGGTGGTCAAAGATTCGGAGAAATGGAAGTTTGGGCACTAGAAGCATATGGAGCAGCACATACACTACAAGAAATATTAACTGTTAAGTCAGATGATGTTGTAGGTAGGGTTAAAACATATGAGGCTATCGTTAAGGGTGAAAATATTCCTGAACCAGGAGTTCCAGAATCGTTTAAGGTTCTTATAAAAGAACTTCAAGCTTTATGTTTAGATGTTAGAGTATTAAACTATGATAAAGAAGAAGTGAATCTAAAGGAAATCGTTGAAGAAGAAATGGATTATCCAGAAGTAAACTTAGAAGTTAACATAGAAGGTGAAGAAGGTTTCGTAGCGAAACAAAAAATGCCTGAAGAAGGTTTTATACCAGAAGAAGATGAATCAGAACTTGAAGAAGAAATGGAATTCGAAAGTTTTCCATTGGATGGAATCAGCGAAGAATTAGAACTTGATGATTTTGTAAGTGATGAACACTAAATTTGAAGGGAGGATATACCCTTGTTTGAAACGAATAATTTTGATGCTATACAAATAGGATTAGCTTCACCTAGCCAAGTAAGAGAATGGTCTAGAGGGGAAGTCAAAAAACCAGAAACAATAAACTATAGAACTTTAAAACCAGAAAGAGATGGGTTATTCTGCGAAAGAATATTTGGACCTATAAAAGACTGGGAATGTCATTGTGGTAAGTACAAAAGAGTTAGATATAAGGGAATAGTTTGTGACAGATGTGGAGTTGAAGTAACAAAAGCAAAAGTGAGAAGAGAAAGAATGGGGCATATAGAACTTGCAGCCCCTGTTTCTCACATTTGGTACTTCAAAGGTATTCCATCAAGAATGGGTTTACTTTTAGATATGTCACCAAGATCTTTAGAAAAGGTATTATACTTTGCATCGTACATAGTTATAGATCCAAAGGAAACACCTTTACTAAAGAAACAGCTTTTAAATGAAAAAGAATTTAGAGAAGCTGTAGATAAATATGGAGATGAAAGTTTTATTGCTGGAATGGGTGCTGAAGCCGTTCAGGATTTATTAGGTCAAATAGACGTAGTAAATGGTGGAAGAGATCTTAAAGAAGAATTAAAACAAAGTAGTGGACAAAAGAAAATAAGAATCATTAGAAGATTAGAAGTTGTTGAGTCATTTAGAAAATCAGGAAATGATCCAAAGTGGATGATTATAAATGTAATTCCTGTAATACCTCCAGATTTAAGACCTATGGTCCAATTAGATGGTGGAAGATTTGCTACTTCAGATTTAAATGATTTATACAGAAGAGTTATAAATAGAAATAACAGATTAAAGAAGCTTTTAGATTTAGGAGCTCCTGATATAATTGTTAGAAATGAAAAAAGAATGCTTCAAGAAGCAGTTGATGCACTTATCGATAATGGTAGAAGAGGAAGAGCTGTAACTGGTCCTGGTAACAGACCACTTAAATCACTTTCAGATATGCTAAAAGGTAAGCAAGGTAGATTCAGACAAAATTTACTTGGTAAGAGAGTAGATTACTCCGGTAGATCAGTTATCGTAGTAGGACCTGAATTGAAAATGTATCAATGTGGACTTCCAAAAGAAATGGCTTTAGAATTATTTAAACCATTTGTAATGAAGAAGTTAGTAGAAGATGGTGTTGCACACAATATAAAGAGTGCTAAGAGAATGGTTGAAAGAGTTAATAATCAAGTTTGGGATATACTTGAAGAAGTAATCTCAGATCATCCAGTTTTACTTAACCGTGCACCTACGCTACACAGACTTGGAATTCAAGCATTCCAACCTGTTCTTGTTGAAGGTAGAGCTATAAAGTTACATCCATTGGTATGTACTGCATACAATGCCGATTTTGATGGTGATCAAATGGCGGTTCACGTACCTTTATCAGTTGAGGCGCAAGCAGAAGCAAGATTCTTAATGCTAGCAGCTGGTAATATTATGAAACCTTCAGATGGAAAGCCAGTTTGTATACCAACTCAAGATATGGTTTTAGGAACTTATTATCTAACAATAGACAAAGAAGACTGTAAGGGTGAGGGATCATGTTTTTCATCTAAAGATGAGGCTATAATGGCTTATGAATTAGAGAAAATAGCAATTCACGCAGCAATAACTGTTAGATTATTTAAAGAAATAGATGGAGTACTACAGTCTGGTAGAATTAAAACTACAGTAGGTAAACTTATATTTAATGAGTCAATACCACAAGACTTAGGATTCGTTAATAGAGAAAATGAAGAAGAGAAATTCAATTTAGAGGTTGATTTTTTAGTAACTAAAAAATCACTTGGACTTATAATTGAGAAGTGTTATATAGTTCATGGACCTACAAATACATCTGTAATGTTAGATAATATTAAATCATTAGGATATCATTATTCATCTATAGGAGCTATTACTGTATCTGCTTCAGATATGGTAGTACCAGAAGCAAAGTATGGTTTACTTAAAGAGGCTGATGAAACTGTTGATAAGATTGAAAAGATGTATAAAAGAGGCTTTATTTCAGATGAAGAAAGATATCAAAGAGTTATAGAAAAATGGACTAAAACAACTGAAGATGTTGCAAACGCATTAATGGATAGTTTGGATAGGTTTAATCCAATATTCATGATGGCAGATTCAGGAGCCAGAGGGTCTAAGTCTCAAATCAAGCAATTAGCTGGTATGAGAGGACTTATGGCAAGTCCGTCAGGTAAAATACTTGAATTACCAATCAGAGCTTCTTTTAGAGAAGGTCTAGATGTATTAGAGTACTTTATTTCAACACATGGTGCTAGAAAAGGTAATGCCGATACTGCACTTAAAACAGCCGATTCAGGTTATTTAACAAGAAGACTTGTTGACGTATCACAAGATGTTATCGTAAGAGAACAAGATTGTGGAACTGAAGAAGGTATTGTAATATCTGAAATCAGTGTAGGTAATGAAGTAATAGAAGGTATAAATGAAAGATTACATGGTAGATATACAGCAGAGGATGTAATTAATCCAACAACAGGAGAAACTATAATTGGTAAAGAAGAATTTATAGAATCTTATATGGCTGATAAAATTGCTGCTGCAGGAGTTAAACAAGTTAAAATTAGATCAGTATTTGCATGTAAGTGTAGAGTTGGTGTATGTGCAAGATGTTATGGTATGAACATGGCAACTGGACAGAAAATCAATATAGGTGAAGCTGTTGGTATAATAGCGGCACAGTCAATTGGAGAACCAGGAACACAGCTTACAATGAGAACATTCCATACAGGTGGAGTTGCCGGATCAGATATCACTCAAGGGCTTCCAAGAGTTGAAGAATTATTCGAAGCAAGAAAACCTAAGGGGTTAGCAATAGTAAGTGAAATTAATGGGGCTGTAAGAATTGAAGACACTAAAAAGAAGAGAACAGTATTTGTTATGTCTGCAGAAGGCGAAGAATTCAGTTATGACATACCTTTTGGTTCAAGATTAAAAGTAAAAGATGACGACTTCGTTGAAGCTGGTGACGAAATCACTGAAGGTTCAGTAAACCCTCATGATATAGCTGCTATAAAGGGTATAGATGGAGCCAGAAGATATTTACTTGCAGAGGTTCAAAAAGTTTATAGACTACAAGGTGTTGATACTAATGATAAACATATCGAAGTAGTTGTTAGACAAATGACAAGAAAAGTTAAGGTAACGGAATCTGGGGATACAGATTTATTACCAGGTACTATGATAGATATGTTCAACTTTGATGAAGCCAATGAAAAAATAAGAGAAATTGGTGGAGAAGAAGCTAAGGGCGACAAAGTATTACTAGGTATAACTAAAGCAGCCTTAGCAACGGATAGTTTCTTATCGGCGGCATCATTCCAAGAAACAACTAGAGTGCTTACTGAAGCTGCTATAAAGGGTAAAGTAGATCCATTAGTAGGCTTGAAGGAAAATGTAATTATTGGTAAGTTAATTCCGGCTGGAACTGGTATGATGCGATATAGAGCTGTAAAGCTTGATGTTGAAGAAGATATCATAGAAGATGATGATTTAGATATAATAGAATAATACAATGCAATTTTATTGACATGTGTATGCTTAAATGATAAAATACAAATTGTGTGATTTTGAAAAGCTACACTACAGTATAATTATCTACATGATTCATATGGATAAAGTTTAACTTTACTTCTATGAACTTTGTAAAAGGAGTGTGTTCATGATAGACGTACTAGTAGGAAAAAAAGTCATAGGAATTAAACAAGCAAGTAAAGCTATTAACAATGGAAAAGGTACTGCATTATATGTAGCTGAAGATGCAGAAAGAAAATTAATAATTCCGTTATTAGAATTAGCTTGTAGTAATAATATTAAGGTTATCGAAATTGATACCATGAGAAATTTAGGTAAGATGTGCGGCATAGATGTTCAATCTTCCGCAACATTGATACTTGAATAATTAATTAGCTTTTATCTTAAAAGATAGATAAATTAAATTTCAGGAGGTGAAAATATGCCAACTATTAGCCAATTAGTAAGAAAAGGCAGAAAATCAATTGCTAACAAATCAACAGCACCAGCACTAAATGAGTGTCCGCAAAGAAGAGGAGTATGTACAGTTGTTAAAACTATAACTCCAAAAAAACCTAACTCAGCGTTAAGAAAAGTAGCTAGAGTAAGACTTACAAACGGATTCGAAGTTACTGCTTATATAGGTGGTGTAGGCCATAATCTACAAGAACATAGTGTTGTTCTTATAAGAGGTGGTAGAGTTAAGGACCTTCCTGGTGTTAGATACCATATTGTAAGAGGTGCATTAGATTGTGCTGGAGTAGCTAACAGAATGCAAGGAAGATCAAAGTACGGTGCAAAGAGACCTAAGCAAAAATAGTATTTTTACTATGGCAGTGCTTGTCTTTCCAAACTACATAGATTTATAAAAAAGTTTATATAGATATAAGAGACAATGCACTTTGCGGCATGCAATAATGCCGAGTACCGATGAACTTAAATTTAAATTGTTAAGGAGGGAAGAAAAGTGCCAAGAAAAGGACATATCGCAAAAAGAGATGTATTACCAGATCCAATATATAAATCTAAGGTTGTTACTAAGTTAATAAACAGCATAATGGAAGACGGTAAAAGAGGTGTAGCTCAAAAAATATGCTACGACGCGTTTGAAACTATGGCTGAAAAAACTGGTAAAGATGCATTAGAAGTGTTTGAAGAAGCACTAGCTAATATAATGCCTTTATTAGAAGTTAAATCAAGAAGAATAGGTGGTGCAAACTATCAAGTTCCGATTGAAGTTAGAACTGAGAGAAGACAAACTTTAGGTATCCGATGGATGCTTGCAGTTTCAAGAAAAAGAGGCGAAAAATTAATGTCTCAAAGATTAGCTGGAGAATTATTAGATGCAGCTAACAACACTGGTGCAGCTGTTAAGAAGAGAGAAGATACTCATAAAATGGCTGAAGCAAATAAAGCATTTGCTCATTACAAGTTCTAAAAAACAAACTGTTTTGGCTTTTGCCAAAACAGTTTTGTCGAATTCAAAAATACTCGCTTAGAGGAGGCAATACAAATGGCTAGAAAATTTCCATTAGACAAATTCCGTAACTTTGGAATAATGGCACATATAGATGCTGGTAAAACGACAACTACTGAGCGTATATTATTCTACACAGGAAAAAGCCACAAAATAGGAGAAGTTCACGAAGGTGCAGCTACTATGGATTGGATGGTTCAAGAACAAGAGAGAGGTATCACAATTACTTCTGCTGCAACTACATGTACGTGGAATGGTCATGAATTAAACATAATAGATACTCCAGGTCACGTAGATTTTACAGTTGAAGTTGAAAGATCATTAAGAGTTCTTGATGGAGCTGTTACTGTTCTTGATGCTAAGAGTGGAGTTGAACCTCAAACTGAAACAGTATGGAGACAGGCAGATAAATATGGTGTTCCAAGAATGATATATGTTAATAAGATGGATGCAACTGGTGCAGATTTCTTTAGATGTATAAACACTGTAAGAGATAGATTAAAAGCTAATGCTGTTCCAATACAAATACCAGTTGGTTCAGAAGATAAATTTAAAGGAATGATAGATTTAATAGAAAATAAAGCTATTATGTTCTATGATGATTTAGGTACAGATGTTAGAATAGAAGACATTCCTGCTGATTTAGTTGATCAAGCTAAAGAATACAGAATGGCTCTTGTAGAAGCAATAGCTGAAACTGATGAAACGTTAATGGAAAAATACCTAGACGGTGAAGAGTTAACAGTTGAAGAGATGATGGTAGCTTTAAGAAAAGCTACAATAAATAATGAAATAGTACCATGTATATGTGGTTCGTCATATAAGAACAAGGGTGTTCAACAAATGATTGATGGTGTTGTTCATTTCTTACCATCACCATTAGATGTTAAAGCTATAACAGGAGTTACATTAGATGGAGAACCAGCTGTAAGAGAATCTTCAGATGATGCACCTATGGCTGCATTAGCATTTAAAATTGCTACTGATCCATTTGTAGGTAAGTTAGCTTTCGCAAGAGTTTACTCAGGAATCCTTGAGAGTGGTTCATATGTTTTAAACTCAACTAAAGGAAAGAAAGAAAGAGTAGGAAGACTTGTTAAGATGCACGCTAATTCAAGAGAAGAAGTAGAAGCTTTAGAAGCAGGTGAATTAGGAGCTATAATCGGATTAAAGAACACTACTACTGGTGATACTTTATGTGTTGAAAGTAATCCAATTATACTTGAAGCAATGGATTTCCCAGAACCAGTTATATCTGTAGCTATAGAGCCAAAGACTAAAGCAAGTCAAGAAAGAATGGGAATGGCTTTAGCTAAATTAGCTGAAGAAGATCCTACTTTCAAAACTTACACTAACCAAGAAACTGGTCAAACAATCATCGCTGGTATGGGTGAACTTCACTTAGAAATCATCGTTGATAGATTAACTAGAGAATTCAAGGTTGAATGTAATGTAGGAGCTCCTCAAGTTGCTTACAAAGAAACTATTAGAAAAGCTGTTAAGGCTGAAGCTAAATATGCTAAGCAATCTGGTGGTAAGGGTCAATACGGTCATTGTGTGATCGAGATGGAACCTACTGAAGGCGAATACGTATTTGAAAATGCAGTAGTTGGTGGAGCTATTCCAAGAGAGTATATTCCAGCTATTGATAATGGTATTAGAGAAGCCGCTAAAAACGGGATTATAGCAGGATATGAAACTATAAACTTTAAAGTAAAAGTTGTTCATGGATCATACCATGACGTCGATTCATCAGAAATGGCATTTAAAATTGCAGGTTCAATGGCATTTAAGAATGCTATGGCTAAAGCAGATCCAGTATTACTAGAACCTATGATGAAAGTTGAAGTTACAGTTCCAGAAGAATATATGGGAGATGTAATTGGAGACCTAAGCTCAAGAAGAGGAAAAATTGAAGGTATGGAAGCTCTAAGTGGAGCTCAAATCATCAGAGCGTTTGTTCCTCTTTCAGAGATGTTTGGTTATTCAACTACGCTAAGATCAAGAACTCAAGGTAGAGGTACTTATGCAATGACATTTGATCACTTTGAAGAAGTTCCAAAGAGCGTACAAGAAGCTATTAAAGGTGAAAAGTAATATAGCCTAGTTTAATATATTGTATCATTGCTTATATGTTAATATAAACAATGATACAATAATGACTATATGAGTGTTGTTATAGAATAAAATAACAGTTAAAAGTCAATAATAGTATAGAAAAATTATGTTAAAATAGATATAATAAATATGAAGGTTCATATAATTAATTTTAATACAAGGAGGAATTTACAATGGCAAAGCAAAAATTCGAAAGAAGTAAACCACATGTAAATATTGGAACAATTGGTCACGTAGATCACGGTAAGACAACATTAACAGCTGCTATAACAACAGTATTAGCAACAAAAGGATTCGCGGAGGCTTTCAACTATGCAGATATAGATAAAGCACCAGAAGAAAAAGAGAGAGGTATTACAATTAATACAACTCACGTAGAATATGAAACAGAACAAAGACATTATGCACACGTTGATTGTCCAGGACATGCCGATTATGTAAAGAACATGATTACAGGAGCAGCACAAATGGATGGAGCAATATTAGTATGTTCAGCAGCAGATGGCCCAATGCCACAAACTAGAGAACATATACTATTAGCATCAAGAGTTGGAGTTGACTATATCGTTGTTTTCTTAAATAAAGCAGATATGGTAGATGATGAAGAATTATTAGAATTAGTTGAAATGGAAGTAAGAGAATTGTTATCAGAATACAACTTCCCAGGAGATGATATTCCGGTAATCAAGGGTTCAGCTTTAGTAGCGTTAGAAAATCCAACAGATGAAAAGGCAATTGCGCCAATTATGGAATTAATGGATGCAGTAGATAGCTACATACCAACTCCAGAAAGAGCAACAGAAAAGCCTTTCTTAATGCCAATAGAAGATGTATTTACAATCACTGGTAGAGGAACAGTTGCAACAGGAAGAGTAGAAAGAGGAATTCTTAAGGTATCAGACGAAGTTGAAATCGTTGGATTAGCAGAAGAAAGCAGAAAAGTTATAGTAACAGGAATAGAAATGTTTAGAAAATTACTAGACGATGCAAGAGCAGGAGATAATGTAGGAGTTCTTTTAAGAGGAGTTCAAAGAGCAGATATTGAAAGAGGTCAAGTATTATCAAAAGTTGGCGGAATCAAACCTCATACTAAATTTGTAGGTCAAGTATATGTACTTAAAAAAGAAGAGGGTGGAAGACATACACCATTCTTTGATGGATATAGACCACAATTCTACTTTAGAACAACAGATGTAACTGGATCAATCAAGTTACCAGACGGAATGGAAATGGTTATGCCTGGAGATCATATAGATATGAATGTTGAATTAATCAACAAAGTAGCTATGGATGAAGGTTTAAGATTTGCAATCAGAGAAGGTGGAAGAACTGTAGGTTCAGGAGTTGTTACTAGCGTAAAAGAATAATAATATTAGTTTAGGCTGATAATTACTTTATAATTTTTAAAATAAAAGGCGCTTATAATGTGATCACAAAATAAAAGAGTAAAGGGACGCCTTTACTCTTTTTTTATTGTCAAAAATATAATACATAAAGTAAAAATTATGAGAATTATAAAATATATTCAATTTATAATTAATAAAAATATATTTTATAGATAATAACTAAAAAATTAATCTTAATAAGTAGAAAATATAAGATGTTATTTGAAATTCTAAATTATTTGATAAATTATTATTTGGACTATGAAAATGTTTAACATCTTGTATAATGGGTATAATATTAATAATAAAAATCTTTATGTGAAAAATACAATGAAAAAAATGTTGATTTAAATCTAAAATCAGAATAGAATAGATTTGCAAACAAAATTAAATTAGAAAATCACAAATATATAGATATAAAAAAGTAAAAAAAAAGGCTAAAAAAAGTCTTGTCAAAGATATGTAAAGATAGTATAATAAAATAGTTGTATAGCATACAGCGATGAGTTGAGAGGTTGCCGGACTTCCGGGTAATTCTTAATGAGTATGTCAGGATCTAGAATCCGACGACAGGGATTTTATAATTTGTTTGGGTAAAAGTATGAAACACCAGGAACAGTTTATAGAACAACCACTGTTGTGCGTTAGAAGTAAAGCGTACATGAAAAGGAGGGAAACCAAGATGTCAAAACAAAAAATTAGAATCAGATTAAAGGCTTTTGATCATACAATATTAGATCAATCAGCTGAAAAAATCATTGAAACAGCAAAGACAACAGGAGCTAAGGTTGTAGGACCTGTGCCTCTACCTACTGAAAAAGATGTTATAACAATATTAAGAGCTGTTCATAAATATAAAGATTCAAGAGAACAATTCGAAATTAGAACACACAAGAGATTAATCGATATAGTTAATCCATCACCAAAAACTGTTGATGCATTAATGAGATTAAATCTACCAGCTGGTGTCGATATCGAAATTAAGCTGTAATAGCAATATTAAATAAACAGTTTGAACTATTATGATTGCGATGCAATCCACTAATATGTTTAGGAGGTGTAAATACATGAAAAAAGCTATATTAGGAAAGAAAATAGGAATGACTCAAATTTTCGATGAAAATGGTAGAGTTATACCGGTAACAGTAGTAGAAGCTACTCCATGTGTTGTTGTTCAAAAGAAAACTATTCAAAAGGATGGTTATGACGCAATACAAGTAGGTTTTGGAGAAATAAGAGAAAAGCTTGTTAACAAGCCAAAGAAGGGACATTATGCTAAGGCTGGTGTATCTTTAAAGAGAAGATTAAGAGAATTTAGACTTGAAGATTGTTCAACTTATGAAGTAGGGCAAGAAATTAAAGTTGATGTATTTGTAGTGGGAGAAAAGATTGATGTATCAGGAGTTTCTAAAGGTAAGGGATTCCAAGGGGTTATCAAGAGATGGAATGCTAATAGAGGTCCTATGACTCATGGTTCTAAGTTCCATAGAGCAGTAGGTTCAATGGGAGCTTCATCAGATCCTTCAAAAACATTCAAGAACAAACATATGCCAGGTCATATGGGAGCTGTTAATAAAACAGTACAAAATTTAGAGGTAGTTAAGATTATAGCTGAGAAAAACTTAATACTAATCAAGGGTGGTATCCCAGGACCTAACAAAGGTACAGTAGTAATAAGAAATGCAGTTAAAGCTTAATTTCTGTAGAAAGGAGGAAACAAAATGTCTACAGTAGGATTATTTAACCAAGAAGGTAAACAAGTTGGAGATATCCAATTAAATGATAGCGTGTTCGGAGTTGAAGTTAACGAGAATGCAATGCATCAAGTTGTTATAGCTTTATTAGCTAACAAAAGACAGGGAACTCAATCAGCTAAAACAAGAGCTGAAGTTAGAGGGGGCGGAATTAAGCCTTGGAGACAAAAGGGAACTGGTAGAGCAAGACAAGGTTCTATTAGAGCACCTCAATGGATCAAAGGTGGTATAGTATTCGCACCAAAGCCAAGAGATTATAGAATGGCAACACCAAAAAGCATGAGAAGAGTAGCTATGAAATCTGCTTTAACATGTAAAGTTCAAGCTGGTGAAATGATAGTATTAGAAAGCTTAGAATTTGAAACTCCAAAGACTAAGTTAGTTATTGAAATGTTAAAAGCTTTTGAAGCTAAGAAAACATTGATAATAACTGCTGAATCTAATGAAGCAGTTTACAAATCAGCAAGAAATATACCTGGAATAGCAATAATTCCAGCAAACAACATCAATGTTTATGATTTACTAAAGTATAACAAAGTAATGATAACTAAAGATGCTGTATCAAAGATCGAGGAGGTGTACGCATAATGAGTTTAAATAGC
The DNA here is from genome assembly GCF_017348895.1 of Clostridium gasigenes. Taxonomy (NCBI): domain Bacteria; kingdom Bacillati; phylum Bacillota; class Clostridia; order Eubacteriales; family Clostridiaceae; genus Clostridium; species Clostridium gasigenes. Next base: position 978,656 of record NZ_CP071376.1, on the reverse strand, counting down.
CATGATATAATAAGAAAGCCTGTTATAACTGAAAAGAGTATGGCTGCTATGGCAGAGAAAAAGTACACTTTCATAGTTCAAATAAACGCTAATAAAGTTCAAATAAAGAGAGCGATTGAAGAAGTTTTCGGCGTTACAGTTGAAAATGTTCAAACAATGAGAACTATGGGAAAAACTAAAAGAATGGGCGTACATGTAGGTAAGAGAGCTGACGTTAAGAAAGCAATCATTACATTATCACAAGAAAGTAAAACTATTGAATTCTTTGAAGGAATGCAATAGTATAATAAGCGGAGTATTGGTGTAATTCGCCAGATAAGCTTAAAGTAAGGAGGGAATTTACGTGGCAGTTAAAAAGTTTAGACCAACCACACCATCAAGAAGAGAGATGACAATGGCTACATTCCAAGAAATAACTACGGATACACCAGAGAAATCACTTCTTGTTTCTTTAAAGAAAAGTGGAGGTAGAAATTCTCAAGGTAAAATAACTGTTAGACACCGTGGTGGTGGAGCTAAGAGAAAATATAGAATAATAGATTTTAAGAGAAATAAGGATGGTATTCCAGCAAAAGTTGCTACTATAGAATACGATCCAAACAGAACTGCATACATTGCTTTAGTAGTATATGCTGATGGAGACAAGAGATACATTATCTCACCAAATGGATTAAAAGTTGGAGATGTAATAGTATCTGGAGCAGATTCAGATATCAAACCAGGTAATACTCTTCCATTAGGAAATATTCCAGTTGGTACAGTAGTTCATAACATTGAATTACAAGCTGGAAAAGGAGCACAACTAGTTAGATCAGCTGGTACAAATGCTCAATTAATGGCTAAAGAAGGGAACTATGCAACATTAAGATTACCTTCAGGTGAAATGAGATACGTAAGAATCGAATGTAGAGCTACAATCGGTACTGTATCAAATGCTACTAGTAATATTATCAATATTGGTAAAGCTGGTAGAAAAAGACACATGGGCTTCAGACCAACAGTTAGAGGGTCTGTAATGAATCCTTGCGATCACCCTCATGGTGGTGGTGAAGGTAAATCACCAATCGGTAGACCAAGTCCAGTTACTCCTTGGGGAAAACCAGCACTTGGATACAAGACTAGAAAGAATAAAAAATATTCTGATAGATTCATAATAAAGAGAAGAAACGATAAGTAGTCTGGGGAGAATATAATTTCTCTTCGCAGCTTGTCATCATAGAGATTATGAAGGGAGGCAAAATATAGTGAGTAGATCAACTAAAAAAGGACCTTTTATAAAGGAAGGGCTTTTAAAGAAAATCGAAGAAATGAATGCTAATAGTGAAAAGAAAGTTATTAAGACTTGGTCAAGAAGTTCAACTATTTTTCCACAAATGATTGGGCATACAATCGCTGTTCATGATGGTAGAAAGCATGTTCCAGTATATGTAACTGAAGATATGATAGGACATAAACTTGGAGAGTTTGCTTTAACAAGAACTTATAGAGGACACGATTACGATGAGAAATCATCAAGGAAAAGAAAGTAATTCCGGAAAGGAGGAACATAAATGGAAGCTAGAGCTATAGCTAAATATGTGAGAATGACTCCAATGAAAGTCGGAGTAGTTCTTGGATTAATTAGAGGAAAAAATGTTGACGAAGCCTTCGCAATATTACAATATACTCAAAGAGATGCGGCAGTAGTTATTAATAAAGTGTTAAAATCAGCTGTTGCAAATGCAGAGAATAATCACGAATTAGATCTAGATAAGTTATATGTTGCAGAGACATTTGTAGGTGCAGGACCAACTTTAAAGAGATTTAGACCGCGTGCACAAGGTAGAGCGTTCAAAATTCTTAAAAGAAGTAGTCATATAACTGTGATAGTTAAAGAAAGATCTTAGTAGAAGGAGGGAAAACAATTGGGTCAAAAAGTACATCCTCACGGACTTAGAGTAGGAGTTATAAAAGGTTGGGACGCTAAGTGGTATGCTTCAAAGAAGAACTTTGCTGATAACCTTATAGAAGACAATAGAATAAGAGTATTCGTTAAGAAAGAACTTTTTGTAGCTGGAATTTCAAAAATTCAAATTGAAAGAGCAGCTAAGAGAATAAAACTAAATATACACACTGCTAAACCAGGTGTTATAATTGGAAAAGGTGGATCAGGAATCGAAGCTTTAAAAGTTAAATTAGCTAAGATAATTGATGGAAAAAACATCTTAATCAATATAGTTGAAGTTAGAAATACTGAAACTGATGCTCAGTTAATGGCAGAAAATATCGCTGCTCAATTAGAAAAGAGAGTATCATTCAGAAGAGCTATGAAGCAAACAATCCAAAGATCTATGAGACAAGGCGCAAAGGGTGTTAAAACTGCTTGTGCAGGTAGATTAGGTGGAGCTGAAATAGCAAGAACAGAGCAATATCATGAAGGAAGAATTCCACTACAAACTTTAAGAGCAGACATAGATTATGGGTTTGCTGAAGCTGATACAACTTATGGAAAGATCGGTGTTAAGGTTTGGGTTTATAATGGAGAGATTCTTCCAACTAAAAAAGTTAACGCGTAAGAAAGGAGGAATTGATCATGTTAATGCCTAAAAGAGTTAAGCATCGTAAGGTACAACGTGGTAGGATGAAAGGAAAAGCTACTAGAGGGAATTTCCTTGCATACGGAGATTATGGTATCCAAGCGACAACTTGTGGCTGGGTTACAAGTAATCAAATTGAATCTGCCAGAATTGCTATAAACAGACATATCAGAAGAGGTGGAAAACTTTGGATAAAGATTTTCCCAGATAAACCAGTAACTGAAAAACCAGCTGAAACTAGAATGGGTTCAGGTAAAGGTTCACCAGAATATTGGGTAGCAGTAGTTAAACCAGGTAGAGTATTATTCGAATTATCAGGTGTTACCGAAGAAACTGCAAGAGAAGCTATGAGACTAGCGTCACATAAGCTACCTGTAAGAAGTAAATTCGTTAGCAGAAAAGATTTTGAGGAAATGGGTGGTGAAGAATAATGAAGGCTAGAGAATTACAAGAATTAAGAGCAAATGATCCTCAAGATTTAAAGCTTAAGCTAAATGAACTTAAGGCTGAATTATTCAACTTAAGATTCCAATTAGCTACAGGTCAATTAGAAAATCCAATCAGAATAAGAGAAGTCAAGAAGTCTATAGCTCAAATCAAAACCATCATTAGAGAAGAAGAGATTAGAGCATTCGCACAGTAAGACTGAAAGGAGGTAACGCCTCATGGAAAGAGGATTAAGAAAGAAAAAAATAGGTAAAATTGTTTCAGATAAAATGGAAAAAACTGTTGTAGTTGCCGTTGAAACTAAAGTTAGACATCCACTATACGGTAAAATACTAAAAAGAACTACAAAGTTCAAAGCTCATGATGAAAATAATGAAGCAAACATTAACGATAGAGTATTAATCATGGAAACAAGACCATTATCAAAAGATAAAAGATGGAGACTTGTTGAGATAATAGAAAAAGCGAAATAGAATTTAAGACCGAAAGGAGGATAATTCAATGATACAACAACAAAGTAGACTTAAAGTAGCTGATAACTCAGGTGCTAAGGAAATCATGTGTATCAGAGTTTTAGGTGGATCAAAAAGAAAGTTCGGTAACATTGGAGATATTATAGTAGCCAGCGTTAAAAGTGCAACACCAGGCGGAGTTGTTAAAAAAGGTGACGTTGTTAAAGCTGTTATAGTAAGAACAGTTTACGGACTAAGAAGAACAGATGGTTCATACATCAAATTTGATGAGAATGCAGCTGTTATTATAAAAGACGACAAGCAACCAAGAGGAACTCGTATCTTCGGACCAGTTGCTAGGGAGCTAAGAGATAAAGAATTTAATAAAATATTATCACTAGCACCTGAAGTTCTATAATAGAGGAGGTGGCTAATTTGAAGGTACACGTTAAAAAGAACGATACAGTAGTAGTTATATCTGGTAAGGATAGAGGGAAGACTGGAGAAGTTTTAAAAGTAGCTCCAAAGAATGGTAAAGTTACAGTTCAAGGAGTTAACATAGTTAAGAAGCATCAAAAACCAAATAGAGCTAATGCTCAAGGTGGTATAATAGAAAAAGAAGGAGCTATATACAGCTCAAAAGTAATGTTATATTGCACAAAATGCAAAAATGCTACAAGAATTAGCAGTAAAATCTTAGAAGATGGTACTAAGGTTAGAGTTTGCAAAAAGTGTGGAGAAACATTCTAGAATCTGAAAGGAGGTACTCAATATGACACCAAGACTTCAAGAGAAGTATGAAAAAGAAGTAGTGCAAGCTATGATAGAAAAGTTTGGATATAAAAATATTATGCAAGTTCCAAAGCTTGAAAAAATTGTCATTAATATGGGAGTTGGAGAAGCTAAGGATAATCAAAAAGTTTTAGAATCAGCAGTTAGTGATTTAACTATAATTGCAGGTCAAAAACCTATATTAACAAGATCAAAGAAATCAATTGCTAACTTTAAGATCAGAGAGAATATGGCATTAGGATGTAAAGTTACATTAAGAAAGGCAAACATGTATGAATTTGCTGATAAGTTAATGTCAATAGCACTTCCAAGAGTTAGAGATTTCCAAGGAGTATCAAGTAAGTCATTTGATGGAAGAGGTAACTACTCTGTAGGAATCAAAGAACAACTAATATTCCCAGAAATAGAATATGATAAGATTGATAAGGTTAGAGGAATGGATATTATCTTCGTAACATCAGCTAATACTGACGAAGAAGCTAGAGAATTATTAAGATTCCTTGGCATGCCGTTCGCTCAATAATAAGGAGGGAAAACCATGGCACGTAAGGCAATTATTGAAAAGTGGAAACTAGAACCGAAGTTTAAAACAAGAGCCTATACAAGATGTAGATTATGTGGTAGACCACATTCAGTACTAAGAAAATTTGGTATATGCCGTATATGCTTTAGAGAACTTGCTTATAAGGGAGAAATTCCTGGATGTAGAAAAGCAAGTTGGTAATAAACGGATGTAGTGAAAGGAGGCACATTAAATGGTTATGACAGATCCTATCGCAGATTTGCTAACTCGTATAAGAAATGCAAATGCTGTTAAACATGAAGTAGTAGAAATTCCTTCATCAACTGTGAAGAAGGCTGTTACAGATATATTATTACAAGAGGGATATATAAAAGCAATAGAGGAATACAACGATGGTGTTGTTCCCATGTTAAGAGTATCTCTTAAGTATGGTTCAAATAAAGAAAAAGTTATAACTGGTATAAAGAGAATATCTAAACCAGGATTAAGAGTTTACTGTAAAAGAGATGAAATTCCAAAGGTTCTTAATGGCTTAGGAATAGCGGTTATATCAACTTCAAAAGGTTTAGTTGTTGATAGAGAAGCTAGAAAAATGGGCTTAGGCGGAGAAGTTCTTTGCTACGTTTGGTAATTTTATAATTTAAAAGTAACTAAATAACATATATACATGAACAAGTAATACAGGAGGTGAAATTATGTCAAGAGTAGGTAGATTACCGATAGCTATACCTGCCGGCGTAACTGTAACTATTGCAGCAGATAATGTTGTTATAGTTAAGGGTCCAAAGGGCGAGCTTGTTAAGACTATGCACAAAGACATGAATATAGCAATTGAAGACAACCAAGTTGTTGTTACAAGACCTAGTGATCAAAAAGATCATAGAGCCCTTCACGGGTTAACTAGAGCTCTAATCAATAACATGACTATTGGAGTAGAAAAAGGATACGAAAAAACTCTAGAATTAGTTGGTGTTGGTTATAAAGCTCAATTACAAGGAACTAAACTTGTAATGAATTTAGGATATTCACATCCAGTTGAAATAACTCCAAGAGAAGGTATAACTTTCGAAACTCCATCTGTAACTAAAATTATAGTTAAGGGTATCGATAAAGAAAAAGTTGGAGCCGATGCTGCGGAGATAAGATCATGGAGAGTTCCTGAACCATATAAGGGTAAGGGAGTTAAGTACGAAAACGAAGTGATCAGACGTAAAGAAGGTAAAACTGGTAAGAAATAATTAGAGAGGAGTGAACCTTATGTTCAAGAAGGTAGACAGAAAAGCTTCTAGAGAGAGACGTCACCTTAGAGTACGTAAAAAAGTTTCAGGTACTCCTGAGAGACCAAGACTTTCAGTATATAGAAGTGAAAAAAATATATATGCTCAAATTATAGATGATGTTAATGCTGTTACTTTAGTATGCGCTTCAAGTGTGGAAAAAGATTTTACAGCAGCAGGCGGAAATAAAGAAGCATCTAAGCTTATAGGAGCTTTAGTTGCAAAAAGAGCAATTGAAAAAGGAATTCTTGATGTAGTATTCGACAGAGGTGGATACATATATCATGGAAGAATTCAAGAATTAGCCGAGAGCGCTAGAGAAGCAGGCTTGAAATTCTAAAAAACGAGGAGGGAAATACATGAGAATCGATCCTAGCACACTTGACCTTAAAGAAAAGGTTGTTTTTATAAACAGAGTAACTAAGGTTGTTAAAGGTGGTAGAAACTTCAGATTCAGCGCATTAGTAGTTGTAGGTGATGAAAACGGACACGTAGGCGTTGGTATGGGTAAGTCAATAGAAATCCCTGAAGCAATAAAAAAAGGAATAGAAGATGCTAAGAAGCAAATGATTACAGTTGCTATGGTAGGCACAACTGTTCCTCATCAAATATATGGTAAATTTGGAACTAGTAAGGTTCTTATTATGCCAGCTAAAACAGGTACAGGAGTTATTGCTGGAGGTCCAGCAAGATCAGTACTTGAATTAGCAGGAGTAAAGGATGTTAGAGCTAAATCATTAGGTTCTAATAATCCAAAAAACATGGTTAGTGCTACTATTAACGGGTTAGCAAACTTAAGAACAGCTGAAGATATAGCTAAATTAAGAGGCAAAACTGTTGAAGAGATATTAGGATAGGAGGTATAAGCAATGGCTAAGATTAAGATTACTTTAGTAAAGAGCTTAATAGGTAGAAAGAAAAACCATATCGCTACTGCAAATGCCCTTGGACTAAAAAAAATTGGTAAAACAATAGAACATGAGGATTCTCCTCAAATCAAAGGTATGATTAAAAAAGTAGATTATCTACTAAAAATAGAAGAAGTTTAAGAACGAGGAGGTGCATTGTGTAATGAAACTTCATGAATTAAAATCACCAGAAGGAAGTAGAAAAGCTCCTAAGAGACTTGGTAGAGGTACTGGTTCAGGTACTGGTAGAAATGCCGGAAAAGGTGAAAAAGGCCAAAACTCTAGATCAGGTGGAGGAACAAGACCAGGATTCGAAGGTGGTCAAATGCCACTATTTAGAAGACTTCCTAAGAGAGGATTCACAAATATATTTGCTAAGAAAATCGTTAGTATAAACGTTGATAGATTAAATATATTTGAAAATGGAACTGAAATAACTCCAGAATTATTACTTGAAAGAAGAGTAATAAGCAAAAGATTAGATGGAGTTAAAATTTTAGGTAACGGGACATTAGAAAAAAGCTTAACTGTTAAAGGATGTAAATTCTCAAAGTCAGCTGTTGAAAAGATAGAAGCAGCTGGAGGAAAAGCTGAGGTGATTTAGTATGCTATTAACCCTACGTAATGCCTGGAAGGTTCCCGAATTAAAGAAAAGATTTTTATGGACTATATTCTTAGTTGCAATCTTTAGGATAGGAATACATCTTCCTGTTCCTGGGATTGGAACAGAATACTTATCTGGATTAATAGAATCAGATAGTTTGCTTGGATTTTACAACTTAATTTCCGGTGGAGCTTTCAGTAATTTTAGTATATTCGCGTTAAGTGTTACACCATATATAAATGCATCGATTATTATGCAATTGCTTACTATTGCCATTCCTTCATTAGAGCAACTTTCTAAAGAAGGAGAAGATGGTAAAAAGAAGATTCAAAGTATAACTAGAATTCTTTCTATAGCAATTGGTTGTATTCTTGCATTTGGAACATACTCAATGATAAGAGGCACAGGTGCTACAGCTGGATTCACTGCAATTCAAGTTTTAGTACTTATAGTAACACTTGTTGTTGGCTCTACATTCTGTATGTGGCTTGGTGATCAAATCACTGTAAAGGGATTTGGTAATGGAATATCCATATTAATTTTTGTAAATATAATATCCCAATTACCCAAAACTGCGAAAACCTTAGCGGTTGGAAAACAGTCTGGTGAAATTGGAATAATAGAAATTGCGTTATTCTTAATATTTGTAGCAGCATTGCTGTTTATAGCTGTATTTTTCTCTTTAGCAGAAAGAAGAATACCAGTACAATATGCAGGAAAAGCTGTAGGAAATAAGGTTGCGAGAGCGCAAACTACTCATATACCATTAAGCATAATTGGATCAGCAGTAATAGCGATAATATTTGCTATGTCAGTTATGATGTTTCCACAGACAATAGCTACAATCTTTCCGGATAAAGAATGGGCAATGGCGATAACCGGGAGCAAATATAGTATATTTAATAAGAATTCCTGGATGTATCCAGTTTGTTATTCTATATTTACTGTATTCTTTACTTGGTTCTATACCCAAATAACATTCAAACCAGATGAGATGGCAGAGAATCTGCATAAATCAGCAGGTTTTATCCCAGGAATAAGACCAGGGGAAGCAACAGAAAAGTTTTTTGAAAGAGTACTTACAAGAGTATCTCTAATCGGAGGATTATTTGCAGCATTCCTTGCAATAACGCCAATATTAATTGAAAATTATACAGCTTTAAAAGGAATCAGTTTTGGAGGAACGTCTTTATTAATAATAGTTGGAGTTGCCATGGATTTCTCAAGACAACTTGACTCACAATTAGTAATGCGTCACTATAAAGGATTCTTAAAATAGATTAATAATGGAGATGATGCCCGTGAAGATTATTTTATTAGGTCCTCCTGGAGCAGGAAAAGGAACACAGGCAAAATCAATTAGTAATAGATACTCTATACCACATATTTCAACAGGAGATATTTTCAGAATGAATATTTCTCAAAATACTCCTTTAGGAATAGAAGCTAAGGAACACATGGATAAGGGACATTTAGTTCCAGATGAAGTTACCATTAATATGGTAAAAGATAGACTTGCTCAAGAGGACTGCACGGGTGGATATCTTTTAGATGGATTCCCAAGAACAGTTTTTCAAGCAGAATCACTTCAGAACTTTTTAACTGAAAGAAATGAAAAACTAGATACTTCTTTATTAATAGAAGTACCTATGGAATTTATTTTGGAAAGAATGATAGGAAGAAGAGGTTGTCAATCTTGTGGAGCTAGTTATCATATTAAATTCAATCCTACAAAGGTTGAAGGTAAATGTGATGTATGTGGTAGTGATATAGTCCAAAGAAAAGATGATGTAGAAGAGACTGTAAGAGAGCGACTTGATGTGTATGAAAGACAAACGCAACCACTGATTGATTTTTACAAGGAAAGAAACTTACTTTCAACAGTAGATGGAACAGAAGCTATTAATGAAGTTTTTGAAAGTATTTGCACAATTTTAGGGAGCAAAAAATAATGATAATTATTAAGAGCGAAAAAGAAATTGATTTAATGCGAATTGCTGGAAAAATAGTCGCTGAGACATTATTACTTGTTGGAGAAAATGTTAAACCAGGTATAACTACTGCTGGATTAGATAAAATAGCAGAAGAATTTATAACTAAGCATGGAGCAAAGCCTTCATTTAAAGGGCTATATGGGTTTCCTGCTTCACTATGTATATCTGTTAACGAGCATGTAGTTCATGGGATACCAGGAAGTTATGTATTAAAAGATGGCGATATAATTAGTGTAGACTGTGGAGCCTGTATAAATGGTTTTCATGGAGATGCAGCTAGAACATTTGCTGTTGGAAATGTATCTGATAAAGCTAAAGATTTAATTAGAGTTACTGAACAAAGTTTCTTTAAGGGAATTGAATATGCAAAAGTAGGTAATAGACTAACTGATATATCACATGAGATACAAAACTACGTAGAAGCTTCAGGTTTCTCTGTAGTGAGAGATTTCGTAGGACACGGTATAGGTAGAGTTGTACACGAAGATCCCGAAGTACCTAATTTTGGTAAAGCGGGGAGAGGTCCAAAATTAATAGCTGGAATGACTTTAGCTATTGAACCAATGATTAATGTTGGAACCTATAAAGTTAAAACATTAAACGATGATTGGACCGTAGTAACTAGTGACGGAAGTCTATCTGCGCACTACGAAAATACTGTTGTAATTTTACCAGATGGACCCGAAATATTAACACTAATTTAAAATAGTGTTGCTTAGTTATAAATTCGCATGATACCACAAGGTGACTTGTAGATTTATGGCTAAGGTAATCATCGAGGTGAAAAAATTTGCAAAACAATGACTTGATTGGGAAAGTAGTTTCTTCTGTTGCTGGAAGGGATAAAAGTTGTTTATATGTGATTGTAGATTGCATAGATAATGACTATATGCTTTTAAGCAATGGAAACACAAAAACAATTCAGATGCCGAAGAAAAAGAAACTAAAACATTTACTTGTTTTAGATGATATAAGTGATGATATTAAAGTTTTAATATCATCAAAAAATAGAGGTGCTGATTTAAAAATCAAGAGATTTCTAAAACTTAAAAGCATTGTTAAGGAGGGTTGATTACCTTATGTCAAAAGATGATGTTATAGAAATGCAAGGTACTGTATTAGAATCTTTACCAAATGCTATGTTCCAAGTTGAACTAGAAAGTGGCCAAACGATTTTAGCACATATATCAGGCAAACTAAGAATGAATTTCATAAGAATTCTACCAGGAGATAAAGTAACACTTGAAATATCTCCATACGATTTAAGTAGAGCAAGAATTACTTGGAGAGCTAAATAAGGGGAGTATTAAATTACTTACCAGAACAATTACAAGGAGGGTTAGCGATGAAAGTAAGACCATCAGTTAAGCCTATTTGCGAAAAGTGCAAAGTTATAAGAAGAAAAGGAAGAGTAATGGTTATCTGTGAAAATCCTAAGCACAAGCAAAAGCAAGGCTAATATAATTAAGTATTAGGCAAAAAAGTATTATATTACTATATAATAATTATTGACATTTACTTTAAAGTCACATATGATTATATAGGCATTTTAATTAAATAAGTAAATTTTAGGGCGGCTGACCGATAGATGAATAAAAATCTATCGACCTAAAATTTTATTATATAAAGCACAAAAATAATTAACTTTTATGCATTTCAATTATCAGGAGGTGTAAGTTTTAATGGCAAGAATATCAGGAGTAGATCTACCAAAAGAAAAAAGAGTTGAGATAGGTCTAACATATATATATGGAATAGGACTTTCTACTTCACATAAGATTTTAGCAGCTACTGGAGTTAATCCAGATACTAGAGTTAAAGATCTTAGCGAAGAAGAAGTAAATGAAATCAGAAATTTCATAACTAAGAGTATAATGGTTGAAGGTGACTTAAGAAGAGATGTTTCTTTAAACATTAAGAGATTAGTAGAAATAGGATGTTATAGAGGAATCAGACATAGAAAAGGTCTTCCAGTTAGAGGTCAAAAGACTAAAACTAACGCAAGAACTAGAAAAGGTCCAAAGAAAACTATGGCAAATAAGAAGAAGTAGTGAGGAGGGAATTCGATGGCAGCTCAAAAAGTCAAAAAGACTAGAAGAAAAAAAGAGAGAAAGAATGTTGAGCATGGTGCTGCACACATCAAGTCAACTTTCAATAACTCAATAGTTACTTTAACTGATGCGTCAGGAAATGCTTTATCATGGTCAAGTGCAGGATCTTTAGGATTCAGAGGATCAAGAAAAAGTACTCCATTTGCAGCACAAATGGCAGCAGAAAAAGCAGCAGAAGGTGCTATGGAACACGGTTTAAAGAGTATAGAAGTTTACGTTAAGGGACCGGGCTCAGGTAGAGAAGCAGCAATAAGATCTCTACAAGCAGCAGGATTAGAAGTAACTCTAATTAAAGATGTTACTCCAATTCCTCACAACGGATGTAGACCACCAAAAAGAAGAAGAGTCTAGGAGGTGTAATTAATGGCAAGATATACTGGAGCTACATGCAGATTATGTAGAAGAGAAGGTATGAAACTGTTCCTTAAGGGAGATAGATGTTTTACAGATAAATGTGCTTTTGTTAGAAGAAGCTATGCGCCAGGACAACATGGAGCGGCTAAGAAAAAGGTTTCTAACTATGGAGTTCAATTAAGAGAAAAGCAAAAAGCTAGAAGAATATACGGAGTATTAGAAGGCCAATTCAGAACTTATTACGAAAAGGCTGACCATATGAGGGGTATCACTGGTGAAAACTTACTTAAATTATTAGAAATGAGATTAGATAACGTTGTTTACAGACTAGGATATGGTGCTTCAAGAAATGAAGCTAGACAATTAGTTAATCATGGTCATTTCTTAGTAAATGGTAAAAAAGTTGATATTCCATCATACAGAGTTTCTGTTAATGATGTGATTTCAGTTTGTGAAAAGAGCAGAGGAACTGAAAAGTTCAAGACTTTTGTTGAAAATCCAAAAACTCTACCAAAATGGTTAGAAGCTAACGTTGAAAACTATGAAGGTAAAGTAGTTGCTGAGCCAACAAGAGAAGACATTGACGTTCCAGTTAACGAAACTCTTATTGTTGAGTTATATAGCAAGTAATAAACTATTATTTGGGATTTTAAGACTTGTTCTTAGTCCCAAATATAGAATCAGTTGCCCTCAGAATAAGGTTGCCATTTTAAATATAAGGAGGGTTTGTACATGTTAGAAATAGAAAAGCCAATGATAGAATGTATAGAAGCGAATGAATACGGTACTTATGGTAAATATGTGGTTGAACCACTAGAAAGAGGATACGGTATAACTCTTGGAAATGCTCTAAGAAGAATATTACTATCATCACTTCCAGGTGCGGCAACAACATCTGTAAAAATAGATACAGTACTTCATGAATTCTCAACTGTACAAGGCGTTAAGGAAGATGTTACTGAGTTAATCTTAAACATTAAATCTTTAGCGTTAATAATGAATGGTGATGGTCCTAAGACTATATATATAGATGCTCAAGGACCAGGAGAAGTTACAGGTGCAGATATAAAAACTGATGGAGACGTTGAAGTTGTAAGTAAAGACCTACATATTGCAACATTAGACGATAATGCAAAGTTATATATGGAATTAACAGTTAATAAAGGTAGAGGATATGTTACTCAGAACAAAAATAAGAGTGACGAACTTTCAATATCATCAATAGCTGTAGATTCAATATATACACCAGTTAAAAGAGTTAACTTTACAGTAGAAAATACTAGAGTAGGTCAAATTACTGATTATGATAAGTTAACTTTAGAAATCTGGACTAATGGAACTATTAAAATTGATGAAGCGATAAGCTTATCATCAAAAATTCTTATAGAGCATTTTAAATTATTTATGTCATTAGGCGACAGTACTAATGATGTAGAGATAATGATAGAAAAAGAAGAAGACAAAAAAGAAAAAGTACTAGAAATGACTGTTGAGGAACTTGATTTATCAGTTAGATCATATAACTGTTTAAAGAGAGCTGGAATAAATACAGTTCAAGAACTTGCTGGAAAGTCTATGGATGATATGATGAAGGTAAGGAATCTAGGAAAGAAGTCTTTAGAGGAAGTCGAAAGAAAGCTTAAGGAATTAAGCTTAGGATTAAGACTAAACGATGAGTAAGGAGGTAAATCCATATGGCAGGTTATCGTAAGTTAGGTCGTGCTACTGACCAAAGAAGAGCTATGCTAAGAAGCCTTGTTACAAGCTTTTTAAAGCATGGTAAAATGCAAACAACTGATACAAGAGCGAAAGAAACTAGAAAAATAGCAGAAAAGATGATCACTTTAGCAAAAAGAGGAGATCTTCACGCTAGAAGACAAGTTTTAGCTTTTGTTCAAGAAGAAGCAGTAGTTCAAAATTTATTTGATAATATAGCTCCAAAGTACGCAGAAAGAAATGGTGGATACACTAGAATGTACAAAACGGGCCCTAGAAGAGGGGACGGAGCTGAAATGGTTATACTTGAATTAGTATAATATTTTAGGGGATTAAGTTTTTAACTTAATCCCTGTTTTCTTATATAAATAAATATTAAACAGTGTATAAATTTTTACTTAAATTAATAATAGTAAATAGTTTCATTATATAATATAATATTTTTATGTGTATATACACAACTGGAATTTTATATAGCGTTTAGTAGTTATAAATAATGATAATATATGGAGGTCCTATATGGAAAATTCAATGATTAAATGTGAAAATTTATCATTCAAGTATACGGTTAATGAAGGCGAAGAAGAATTATATGCAGTAAAAGAAGTAAGCCTTAATGTAAAAAAAGGTGAGTTTTTAGTGATATTAGGTCATAATGGATCGGGAAAATCAACAATTGCAAAGCATATGAATGCACTTTTAGTTCCTAGTAGTGGAACTGTTATAGTAGATGGATTAGATACCTCTGATGCTAATAATCTATGGAGTATAAGATCTAAAGCTGGTATGGTTTTTCAAAATCCTGATAATCAAATAGTTGCGACTATTGTAGAAGAAGATGTAGCGTTTGGACCAGAGAACTTAGGCGTAGAACCAAGTGAGATAAGAAAGAGAGTAGATGAAAGTTTGGAAAAAGTTGGTATGAGCGAATATAAAAGACACGCTCCACATCTTTTATCAGGTGGACAAAAGCAGAGGATTGCCATAGCAGGGATACTTGCTATGAAACCAGATTGTATTATTTTTGACGAACCAACAGCCATGTTAGATCCATCGGGTAGAAAAGAAGTTTTAAATAATATAAAAGAGATAAATGAAAAGTATGGTATTACAATTGTATTAATTACCCATTATATGGATGAAGCAGCTAAAGCTGATAGAGTTATTGTTATGGATAAGGGTGAAATAATACTTGAAGGAATACCAAGGGAAGTATTTTCAAAAGTTGAAACTATGAAAAAAATTGGATTAGATGTACCACAAGTTACAGAACTATGCTATGAATTACAGAAAGCTGGTATTGATATTACGACAAAAATTTTAAATGTGGATGAGATGGTGAATGCTTTATGTCAATTAAAATAGAAAATTTAAAATACATATATATGCCTAAATCACCTTTTGAAAAGGTAGCTTTAGATAATGTTAATTTAGAAATTAATAATGGAGAGTTTATAGCTTTAATAGGACATACTGGCTCAGGTAAATCAACATTAATACAACATATGAATGGATTATTAAAACCAAGTAGTGGAAGAATAATCATAGATGATGTAGATATAACAGGAGGAGAAGTTAAACTTTCGGACATAAGAAAAAAGGTTGGATTAGTATTTCAATATCCTGAATATCAATTATTTGAGGAAAGTATTGAAAAAGATATAGAGTTTGGACCAAGAAATCTTGGATTAGAACAAGAGGAAATAACTAAGAGAGTTAAGAAATCAATGGAAATGGTAGGTTTAGATTATGAAACATATAAGGATAAGTCGCCTTTTGATTTAAGTGGTGGAGAAAAACGTAGGGTTGCCATAGCGGGTGTGGTTGCTATGGAGCCTAAGATATTAATATTAGATGAACCTACAGCTGGACTAGATCCAAAAGGTAGAGATGACATTTTAGCTCAAATTAAGACATTACATATAAAATATAAAATGACTATAGTTTTAGTAAGTCATAGCATGGAAGATGTAGGTAAAGTGGCGGAAAGAATTATTGTTATGAGTAAAGGTGGGGTAGTGCTAGAAGGTGTTCCTGCTAAAGTATTTAAGGAAATAGATAAGTTGGAAAGCATAGGGCTGGGAGTTCCACAAGTAACATATTTAATGAGATCATTAAAACAAAAGGGCTTTGATGTTTCGGAAGATATATTTACAGTTGATCAAGGAAGATTAGAATTATTACGAGTACTGAAAGAAAATAGAAAGTAGGGAGGGGGCGTAGAAGCAATGATAAAGGATATAACTATTGGACAATATATACCTGGCGAGACCTTCGTGCATAAATTAGATCCAAGAACAAAAATAGTGTTATCTATATTATTTATAGCTTGTTTATTTATTATTGATAAATTTGTGGGATATTCATTAATTGTAGGTTTTTTATTATTAACTATTTATACATCTAAAATACCACTAAGATACCTGTATAAGGGATTAAAACCAGTGTTTTTTCTAATAGCACTAACAGCAACTTTAAATATCTTTATGATTAAGGGTGGAGAGTTATTGTTTAGCTATGGATTTATAAACATATATGAAGAAGGGGTAAGGATAGCTGTATTTATGGCTTTAAGATTAATATTCTTAATTATGGGCACTTCAGTATTAACACTTACTACTTCACCAATTGAATTAACAGATGGAATAGAAAAGCTATTAAAACCTATAGGTAAAGAGTTAGCTCATGAATTAGCTATGATGATGACTATAGCGTTAAGATTTATACCTACACTTATTGACGAGACTGATAAGATAATGATGGCACAAAAGGCAAGAGGTGCTGACTTTGAGAGTGGTGGAATTATAAAAAAAGCAAAAAGTTTAATCCCATTATTAGTTCCTCTATTTATAAGTTCATTTAGAAGAGCTGATGAGCTTGCTATGGCTATGGAAGCTAGAGGGTATAGAGGCGGAGCTGGAAGAACTAGAATGAAACAATTAATGTTTTCATCAAAAGATATGGTCGCATTTGTTATTTTTTTAATTTTATTAATAGGAAGTATATCAATAAGAGTATTTATATAGAAAATAGTACAGGGCTAAGGTGAAAATTATGAGGAATATTAAATTACTAATAGAATATGATGGTACGAATTACTTTGGTTGGCAAAAGCAAAAACTAGGAACAACGGTACAAGGCACTATAGAAATTGCTATTAAGAAAGTCACCGGGGAAGATGTCAAACTTATAGGTAGCTCAAGAACTGACTCAGGGGTCCATGCTAGAGGTTATGTTGCTAACTTTAAGACTAATAGTAGTATTCCTGGGAATCGCTTTAAAGAAGCTATTAATACAAAACTCCCCGATGATATAGTAATATTGAATTCTTTAGAGGTGATGGAAGAATTCCATGCTAGATATAATTCTAAAGGGAAAACTTATACCTATACTGTACTAAATAGTGAAATACCTAGTGCTATTGGGAGAAGCTACTCATATCATGTTAGAGGTAAGATAAATATAGAAAAAATGACGGAAACCTGTAAATATTTTATAGGAACACATGATTTTAAAGCATTTAAGAGTGATGGGAGCTCTGTAAAGACCACAATAAGAACTATAAGTGACTTACATATAGAAATAAATAAGAATAAAATAAAGTTTTTTATAACAGGGGATGGTTTCTTATATAATATGGTAAGGATAATAGTAGGAACATTATTACAGGTTGGAAGAGGAACGAAATTACCAATAGATATAAAAATGATAATAGACAACCAAGATAGAAAAGGTGCAGGAATGTGCGTGCCAGCTTTAGGGCTTGTGCTTGAAGAGGTTTTTTATTAATTCAAAATAAAAGTAAAAAAAAGTTGACACGCCCGTAAGCGTGTATTATAATAAGCTATGTTAGATTAGTTATGTATATAAGATCCATCAGCTAGGATCTTGATATAAAAGAAGTACTTGAAAAAAAGTAAAGCTTAATGTAAGTTCAAGGAGGAAGAAATATGAAATCATATATTGCAAAAGCAAGTGAAGTTCAAAGAAAATGGTATGTAGTTGATGCTGCTGGTAAACCACTAGGTAGAGTTGCTAGCCAAGTTGCTTCAATTTTAAGAGGTAAGAATAAGCCAACATTTACAACAAATGTTGATTGCGGAGATTTTGTTATAATCATTAACTCAGAAAAGGTTGTTTTAACTGGTAAGAAGTTAGATCAAAAATTAATGAGAAAGCATAGTTTTTATCCAGGTGGATTAAAAGAAACTCCTTACAGAGAAGTATTAATTAGGAAACCTGAATTCGCTTTTGAAGAAGCCGTTAGAAGAATGCTTCCAACAGGTGTTTTAGGAAGAAAAATGCTTACTAAGTTAAAAGTATATAGAGGCGCTGATCATGGTCACGCTGCTCAAAACCCAGAAGTACTTGAATTAAAGTACTAATATACGCTCACGAGGAGGAATAAAAAATGGCAAAAGTTCAATATTTAGGAACTGGAAGAAGAAAACAATCAGTTGCAAGAGTAAGACTTGTACCTGGAAACGGTAAAGTTACTATAAATGACAGAGAAATTGAAAAGTTTTTCGGTTTAGAAACTTTAATAATGATCGTTAATCAACCATTAATGTTAACTGCAACTAAAGATAAATTCGACGTTTTAGTTAATGTTCACGGTGGTGGATTTACAGGTCAAGCTGGAGCTATAAGACACGGAATAACAAGAGCTTTAATCAAATCAGATGAAACTCTTAAAGGTGAATTAAAGAAAGCTGGTTTCGTAACAAGAGACCCAAGAATGAAAGAAAGAAAGAAATATGGTCTTAAAAAGGCTAGAAAAGCATCACAATTCTCAAAGAGATAGTATTGCTTATATATGGGAAAGAGGGAATACCTCTTTCCCATTTTTTTTATATAAAACATATTCAAGAAATAACAAGGCAATATGCTAGTCTATTTTGCGTTACACGTAGTATAATGAAAACACATATAGTAATAATTACTAGAGGGTTTTATCTTCGTATGGACATAAAATATATATCGGCTGTTGATTTGTTATTTTTTTTAATATGTAAATGGAATATAATGAAAAATATGAAAAATTTTAATAATTATTACGTAGAATATGAAGAAAAAGTCCATATTTTGTAGAGTTATATTAAGAATAGGTTAAAAATCAGATAAATTACTTAACAAATGTTAATAAATGATGTAAACTAAGTTTGTAAAAACGACAAACAAAGGAGAGTAACTTTGGAATCATTAATGGTTATTATTAAGTTAATGGGCGGATTAGGTTTATTTATATATGGAATGAAACTCATGGGTGATGGATTAGAGAATGCAGCAGGAGAGGGTCTAAAAAATATACTTGAAAAAGTAACAAAGAATCCTTTAATTGCAGTTTTAGTTGGATCAATAGTAACAGCTATTATTCAAAGCAGTAGCGCTACAACTGTAATGGTGGTAGGATTTGTAAATGCAGGAGTAATGAACTTAACACAAGCGGCTGGGATAATTATGGGGGCTAACATAGGAACCACTGTAACAGCTCAATTAGTAGCATTTAAATTGGATACAATAGCACCCCTTTTCGTTTTCTTTGGAGCATTTATAGTAATGTTCGCTAAGGTAAAGAAAAGAAAGGATATCGGAAATATAATTTTAGGGTTTGGTATATTATTTACAGGAATGGGAATGATGAGTGCCGCTATGAAACCATTAGCAGAAACAGAGGCATTCAAGGGATTACTAGCAACTGTAGGCGATAACATGTTTTTAGGAATTCTTGCTGGAGCTATATTAACAGCAGTTCTTCAAAGTTCATCAGCAACTACTGGGATACTACTTGCGTTAGCAACAACAGGAGTATTGAATATAACACAGGCGCTACCAATAGTATTTGGATGCAATATAGGAACGTGTATTACGGCTATGATTGCAACAATTGGAACAAATAAAACAGCACATAAAGCGGCTATGTTACATTTGATTTTTAATTTAGGTGGTACAATACTATTTATACCAGTTTTAATGAGTGGTATTTTAGGAGAGATAGTTTCGAAAATTAGTCCTGATGATGTAAGTAGACAAATAGCAAATGCACATACAGTATTTAATTTAGTTAATACTGCAGTAATGTTGCCATTAACAGGAGTTTTAATCAAAATTGTTAATAAGATAATTCCAGGGCAAGATGAAGAAGAAGACCGTGGAGTAAAATATATTGATGATAGGTTATTGGAAACACCGGTTATTGCAGCCGGACAAGTTGTAAAAGAGACAATTAGAATGGCTAATAAAGCTAAAAAGGGTTTGAAACTTGCAATGAAAGCCTTTGATAATAATGATATAAAGTTAATAGAAAAGGTTTATGAAAATGAAAAAATAATAAATGATTTAGATGAATCTATAACTACTTATTTGGTAAAATTATCAAAATGCGAGTTGTCCGATAAAGAACAAGGAATAGTATCATCTACATTCCATACAGTTATTGATATTGAAAGAATAGGAGATCATGCAGATAATATTGCTGGATTAGCATCTCAAAAAATTGCTAAGAATTTAGAATATAGTGATGAAGCGATTCAACAATTACATACAATGTATGATAGTACTATTAAAGCCATAGACATAGCTATAGAAAGTTATATTAATAGAGATTTAGAAATGGCGAAAAGCATTCAAGAAGTTGAATCTAATATTGATAGACTTCAAAAAAAATATAGAGAACTCCACATTAAAAGACTTTATGATGGAACATGTAATGCATATGCAGGTGCTATATTCTTAGATGTAATAAGCAATTTTGAAAGAATTGGAGATCATTCAACTAATATAGCGGAAAGCGTTATTGAAAATAATTAGAATATAGAAGCATAAGGAATTTTTAAAAAATAACAAGTCAATATATGTATCAGTGGTTTGTTATTTCTTGAAATGTCTAAAGTATATTTAAATTACTTTGTAGAATTAGGAAATAAGGATATTAACATTTAATTAAATGTTAATATCCTTATTTTAATTTCATAGAATTTAAAAAAAATAACATCGCTAGATAAAAAATAGCGTCTAATATATATAAATAAGAGTTAATTCGGAATAATAAAAGTATAAAGAAACATAATAAATAAGATAAGAATAATTTATGGAGGGTAAAATATGAGAAAACTAAGAGTAATTTCTATATTAATGATATTTTTTATAGTATGTACGGTGCCAGTGAAGGCTACTATAAACGAAAGTGAACAAAAGGTAATATTGATTGACCCAGGCCATGGTGGATTTGATGGTGGAGCTAAATCTAAACAAGGAACTATTGAAAAAGGAATAAATTTAGAAATTAGTAAAAAACTAAAAGTTAATTTAGAAAGTAAGGGTTATAAGGTTGTGATGACGAGAGAGGCAGATGATGGATTATATAGCAAAGGAACAACAATTAGAGAAAAGAAGAGAGAGGATCTAAAGAAAAGATGTGAAATGAAAAAGGAAACTAATTGTGATATATTTATTTCTATTCATCAAAATATGTTTGCCCAAAGTAAATGTTACGGAGCTCAAGTTTGGCATGCATCAAATGAAAAAAGCTCTATACTAGCTAAAAATATACAAGATTCTCTAAAAGAAAAAGTAGAGGATAATAATAAAAGAGTTGCAAAATCAGCGGGTGATGCTTATCTTATATTAAGAGATAAGTATGAAGGTGCATCAGTGTTAGTTGAATGTGGGTTTTTATCAAATCCTGAAGAAGAAGCGAAGTTAAAGACCGAAGATCATCAGAATAGATTAGTAGAAGGATTATCTTTAGGCATAGATAGGTATTTTCAGGGATTAGACAATATAAATACTAATCAGTAATATTTCCTAGGAAATTTGTTGAAAGGTTAGAAATGGAAGGAGCATTATTAGAAACTCTATAGAATAAAAATAGAATCAATGTAGATTAATATAATAATATGTCTATTTAATAGGAAATTGTTAACTTTTGAAGATCATTAAAGTTACAGTCATTTATTTGAATATGAATTAGGAAGCATAAAGAAAATAACACGTCAAAGATTAAGATGATATTTTAGGCTAGGAGAAGAACAATAACATGCTCATAATCAGTTTATGTAAAGGTTGTGATATATCGTAGCGCAAAATAAATCGGAATCTGATAAGTTATCTTTTGAAGCTTCCTTAATGAGTGTAATTTCAACTTTTAATATTTTAAAGAGATTATTAGGATAGTTATACATAATAGGCGAAATATTAATCATTTACTAATATATCGGAAATACCATCATTATAGTTTGGAGAAACATTAATACTGTTTTGTGGTATTTTAGGTATTTTATATCTTTTATATAAGATTAATGCATTATAGGTAATTAGAATTATTAGTACTGTTATTAAAGAGTAAATTATAAAATTAGCTAGGGTATAAAGTTTTTTATTATTCATAGGTGACCTCCTAATTATATCTTATTAAATTATAATAAGTAAAATCTAATAATATGATTATTTATTTACAAAGCATTGTAAATAGTGTGAAAGAATAATAAAATTAACTTATTAAAGTGCTTTTAAAAATAATAGACTGTAAATTGACCTATTATTTTTGGGAAGTGCCTAATACTAGGAGTGATTGATATGAGAGAAATTAATGTTGAAGTAATAACAGATGCTGTAAAGAATTTATGTATAAACTCAAACTACTTTTTATCAAATGATATAAAAAGTGCATTACTAAAATCAAAAGAAGAAGAAACCTGGGATTTAGCAAAGGATATATTAGATAAAATTATAATTAATTCGGATATAGCCAAAAGAGAACAAATGCCTATGTGCCAGGATACGGGTATGGCTTGTGTATTCATAGAAGTTGGACAAGAGGTACATATAGTTGGTGGATTATTAGAGGATGCTATAAATGAAGGCGTAAGAAGAGGATATGAGGATGGATTATTAAGAAAATCTGTAGTTAAAGATCCTATAGATAGGGTTAATACTAAAGATAATACTCCTGCTGTTATATATTATGATATTGTTGCTGGTAATAATATTAAGATAACAGTTGCACCTAAAGGCTTCGGATCAGAAAATATGAGTAAAATAAAAATGTTAAAACCTGCAGATGGAATAGAAGGGGTAAAACAATTTATTATAGAGACTGTTAAGGAAGCTGGACCTAACCCTTGTCCACCTATGGTTATAGGAGTAGGAATAGGGGGAACATTTGATAAGGCTGCATATTTATCTAAGAAGGCTCTAATTAGACCTATTGATGAAGGTAGTACGATTAATTTTTATAAAGAATTAGAAATTGAACTTTTAGATACTATAAACAAATTAGGAATAGGACCTCAAGGATTTGGGGGTAAAACAACAGCGATTGGATTAAATATAGAAACTTATCCAACCCATATTGCGGGGTTGCCTGTAGCTGTTAATATAAGTTGTCATGCTACAAGGCATAAAGAGATAGTACTATAGGGGGACTTTAATATGGAAAAAAGAATAAATACACCATTAACGGAGGAGAAGGTTTTAGGGCTAAAGGCTGGGGATAATATTTTGCTTTCAGGTACAATATATTCAGCCAGAGATGCGGCTCATAAGAGATTAATAGATTTGATTAATGAAGGAAAGGAATTGCCTTTTAATATAGATGGAGAGATTATTTATTATGTTGGACCAAGCCCTGCAAAGCCAGGTGAAGTAATTGGATCTGCGGGTCCAACTACAAGCTATAGAATGGATCCATATACTAAAGCTCTTTTAGATTTAGGGTTAAAAGGAATGATTGGAAAGGGTGCTAGAAGTGAAGAAGTTATAGAAGCTATAAAAATAAATAAAAGTATTTACTTTGGAGCAATAGGAGGAGCTGCTGCGCTTATTGCAAAAAGTATAGTTAAGTCTGAAATAATAGCTTATGAAGATTTAGGATCAGAAGCAATAAGAAAGATGGAGGTTAAAGATTTACCTTTAATTGTAGTTATAGATTCAAAAGGAAATAATCTTTATAAAATAGGTCAAGAAGCTTATCTTAATACGGTTAAGTAAGTAAATTAAGATAATAAAAAAGGTTTTATCATTAAGAGGACCAAAAAAATAGACTAGAATATGACTAGTTATTTTTTGAAGCCCTCTAATAAAGATGATAAAACCTTTTTTTACTTTAATTAAAGAATATAAGTTTTTAATTATTGATTTGTTATTTTTTAAATATGGCGGAAGCCTTTTCCGTTTACCTCTGATACATCTATTATAGTAATAAAGGCTTTAGGATCAATTTTTAAAAGTTTAAGTTTTACATGAATCATTTGGGAAGAAGTAACAGCACAATAAAGCATTTTTTTTCTATTATGTGTATATTCTCCTTCGGCGATTAAAGAAGTAACCCCTCGGTGCATATCTTTAATAATATAATTAATCATGTCTTGTTCTTTTTCAGTTAAAATTAGCAAAAGCTTTTTGCTATTAAATCCATTAAGGACCCTATCAACTACAACACTCTGAAGAAATATAGATATAAATGTATATAGTGCTTTAGGAAGTCCAAAGATTATAGCTCCTATAAGAACTATTATACAGTTTATGCCAAAGCTAACCTTACCTATTTCAAAGTTAGGATACTTTTTTCTGATTACCATTGTAATAATATCTACACCGCCTGTAGAACCATTTCTTAAAAATACTAACCCATATCCAAGTCCACATAAAACACCACCGTATATACAGTAAACTAGTATATCATCTATTTTTATAAGCTGCGATAATGGTTTAGTAATAATTAATGAAAGTGATAGAGATATCATTCCAATAGCAGAATATAAAGTGAACCTTTTATTTAACCTTTTATAGCTTATAAGGAATAATGGTAAATTAATTATAAATACTGTAATACCAGAAGAAATATTAGCAGTATATTGTAAAATTAGTGCAACGCCTGTAGCACCTCCGCTTAGTAATTTAGCATTAGTTAAAAAGAGATTTACCCCAAGAGATGCAATTAAGCAGCCTAGGAAAATAATTATAAAATCTAAGAGAACTGTTTTATTTTGTCTAATCTTTAGTATCATAAATTTACTCCTTGAATTAATCTTTTATATAGTACACAATGATTATATATTAAAACGAATAAAAAGTTAATAAAAAAATTAACTTAATAAAATTGTAATTTTTATAAATTAGAAAAATTTATAATTATAAGTTATGATAAATATAGAGGAAATATTATAAGAAAATGAACAATTTAAAAACATAAATATGAGGTGAAAATATGTTTAATGTACTTGTAGTCGATGATGAAAGAGAAATAAGAGATGCTATTGAAATATATTTACGTGGAGAGGGAATGAAAGTTTATAAAGCCAAGGATGGAATAGAGGCTTTAGAGATATTAGATATGGAGAAGATACATTTAGTTGTTTTAGATATAATGATGCCAAGATTAGATGGGATAAAGACATGCTTGAAAATAAGAGAAAAAAGAAATATGCCAATAATAATGCTGTCAGCTAAAACTGATGATGGTGATAAAATATTAGGGCTTAATGTTGGTGCAGATGATTATTTATCTAAGCCGTTTAACCATTTAGAACTTGTAGCAAGAGTAAAGTCACAACTGAGAAGATATGATAAGCCTTTAGATATAGAAACTGATGAGGATATTATACAAGTTAAAGATTTAATAATTAATAGTAAAGAAAGAGTAATAATACTTAGAGGTGAAGAGGTTAAAACGACGGCAACAGAATTTAAAATACTTCATTTATTAGCTTCAAACTTAGGTAAAGTATTTTCAATTAAAGAGCTATATGAAAAAGTTTGGGATGAACCTTTTTATAGAAGTGAAAATACAGTTACAGTTCATATAAGAAGAATAAGAGAAAAAATTGAAATTAACACAAAAGAACCTGAATATATAAAGGTGGTATGGGGTGTTGGTTATAAAATTGAAAGAGATAATTAAAAGATATTTAAGAGGAATATGGGGAATTGAAATATTAGTCTTAGTTATTTTAATAGGTTTTTTAACTATTAGTTATGTTAAAGAGTTTAATAGGCAGAATACACCAGGGGTTTTTGATTCTTTATTTAATGAACAAAAATTTATAAAAGACACTATTTATAGTGAAACTGAAGAAATTGCAAACATGATTTATTATTTATCAAATAATCTTAAATATATAGAAGATTATGATGTAGATAAAAAAATTGAAGCTAAAGTGTATGGAGAAAGTTTGAAAAATACATATAAATATGCAATATTAAATAAAACTACAGGCAATATAATAACAAGCGATTATGGACTTGAAGAATTTTATGGACCTAATTATGGCTTAATAGATTCAGAAGATGTATTAAGATATTTAAAAAATAGAGGATTCGCAAATATCATGATTGATAATGTAGACACTTTTAATTCCTATATAAATAGTGATATTAAGTATGTCGAAAAAGAAGGGTTGTCTAATTATGAAGAGTTTTATTACACATATCCAGAAGGCTATAAAGAGTTAATTAGAGAAAAGGCTATTACTGCAAAATTAATGATAGTAACAACAATAATAAGTATATTATTATTTTTTAAATTGTTAATTAATATTGTTACAAATGGAAAAGAAGTTAATTTGAAAATAAATACAGTACATAGACTTTTCTATGTACTAAGATATGGATTTAAGTATAAATACACTAGAAATAAACTTGTAACAGCTATTGTTGCAGCTTTTATAGTTATAGTATCCTACTTATATTTAGTAGCATCTATTAGGAATCAAAATTTATTATTAACACTTCTAACTAGATACCCCTTTAAAGGAACATTATTTATAGTTCTAATACCTTTATTATGCATTGTTTATACTGTTAAAAAAACTTTAGATATAGCTATGATAAATGAAGGTCTCAAAAAGCTAAATGATGGAAATTTAGATTATGATATAGATGATATAGGACAAAAGGAAGTAAAGGAATTAGTAGATAATATAAATCAGATTAAAGATGGCTATAAAATAGCAGTTAATGAGAAAGTTAAGAATGAAAAATTAAAAACTGAATTAATATCAAATGTATCACATGATTTAAAAACTCCTTTAACTTCAATAATAAACTATGTAAATATACTTAAGGATCCTAACATTACTGAAGATGAAAGATTAGATTATTTAGATATACTTGAAAAGAAATCTTTGAAACTTAAGGGATTAATAGAAGATTTATTTGAAGTATCAAAATTAAATAGTGGGAAAATGATATTAAATAAAAGTGATGTGGACATAATAGCATTAGTGCATCAGGGTGTTGGGGAATATAGCAGCCTATATGAAGAAAAAAATATTGAATTTAAGGTGTCATCTAAAGAGGATGAATTAGTTATTAACTTAGATGGAAAGCTGATGTCTAGAGTGTTTGAAAATATAATAATAAATGCGCTTAAATATTCTTTAGATAATACAAGAGTTTATATAAATATTACAAATAAGGATAATGAGCTTGAAATTGATTTTAAAAATATATCAAATTATGAGATGAATTTTAATGAAGAAGAGATTTTTGAAAGATTTGAAAGAGCGGATCAATCAAGAAATTCAGCTGTTGAAGGATCTGGTATAGGGCTTGCAATAGCTAGAAGTATAGTTGAACTTCATAATGGAAATATTAAAATAGATGTAGAAGGTGATATGTTTAAACTATATATAAAAATTCCTAAGTAATTGTAAAATAAATAATAGGTTTAAATATTGAAAAAGGGAATAGATATGTTATAATAATTCTTAACTAATAACTATTAGGGTTAATATTTTTTTAGTGTCATTATAAAAGAAAGGAAGGTATTATGAGTATAGTTTTTATAGAATACCCTAAGTGTACAACTTGCATAAAAGCAAAGAAATTTTTAGAATATAATAAATTAGAGTTTACAGATAGACACATAGTAGAAAATAAACCTACTAAAGATGAGTTAAGAGAATGGTTAATTAAGAGTGGCTTAAATATAAATAAGTTTTTTAATACATCCGGAAAGCTATATAGAGAAATGGAATTAAAAGATAAAGTTAAGGTTTTAGATCAAGAAGAACTTTTAGAAATATTATCTACAGATGGAATGTTAGTTAAGAGACCTATTATAGTAACTGATGAAGTAGTTTTAGTTGGTTTCAAGGAAGAGCAATGGGTTGAAAAATTAAAATAATATGTATTTTTAAAAATATGAGAGTAAAACAATAAATATTAAAAGAATATAAAAGTCAACGGATAAAAATTATTAATAACCATAGAAAAAGGACGTATAATTGCATATACCTCCTTTTTTCTTTGGTTCTATTGGTTTTTTATATTTTACAAATAAAAAAATAAAAATTATAATAGGCTATATATTGTGTAAATAAATATAAAAAATAAAAAAATATACTACATATAGTGAGAAGGGGTTAACATGACTTATTTAAAAGCAATTTGTACTTTGGCAATTAAAGATATAAGAGATGAAGATGGAACTTATCAAGAAGAGAAGCTTATAAAAGCTATGGACCACATTATTAGACCTAATATGACAGAGTCTGAAATAAGAGATTGCTTAATTCAGGTATCATTAGAACTAACTTCAGATATGGAACCATCATGGCAATATGCAGCTTCAAGATTATATGTTTATAAGTTATATGATGAGGTAATGAGAGATAGAAAATTAGAAAATCAAGAAAATCCTTATGATAATTTATATGAATTTATTGTTGAACTAACGGAAAAAGGTTTATATGGTAAGTACATATTGGAGAACTATACAAAAGAAGAAATTTTAGAATTACAAAAAGAAATCAAACCAGAAAGAGATTTCTTATTTACATACAGTGGAATAAATCTTTTGGCGAAAAGATATTTAATACAAGATTTTACTAGAAATCCATTAGAGCTTCCTCAACAAATGTTTATGGGAATAGCTATGCACTTAGCAATACCAGAGAAAAAGGAAAATAGATTAAATTGGGTTAAGAGATTTTATGATGTTTTAAGTTCATTAAAAGCCACAATGGCAACACCAACAATGTCGAATGCTAGAAAACCATTTTATCAATTAAGTTCATGCTTTATAGATACTGTAGATGATAGTTTAAAAGGAATATATAAATCACTTGATAACTTTGCAGAAGTATCAAAATTTGGTGGAGGAATGGGCATTTATATTGGTAAAATAAGAGCTCTACATTCTGCTATAAGAGGGTTTGAAGGGGCATCAGGTGGAGTGATTCCATGGGTTAAGTTGTTTAATGATACAGCAGTAGCCGTTGATCAATTAGGAGTTAGGAATGGATCTGTTGCTATATGGATAGATGCATGGCATAAGGATTTGCCAGAATTTTTACAGCTTAAAACTAATAATGGAGACGATAGAAAGAAAGCTCATGATGTTTTCCCAGGGTTATGTTACCCAGACCTATTTTGGAAGTTAGCTGAAAATGATATTGATGCTAACTGGTATATGATGTGTCCACATGAAATTAGACTGGCTAAGGGATATTCATTAGAAGATTTTTATGGAGAAGAGTGGGAAAATAAATATTATGAATGTGTAGAAGATGATAGAATTGAAAAAAGATCTATGTGTGTTAAGGATTTAGTAAGATTAATTATAAAAAGTGCAGCAGAAACGGGAACGCCATTTGCCTTTTATAGAGATACAGTAAATAAAATGAATCCTAATAAACATAAGGGCATGATTTATTCATCTAACTTATGTACAGAAATTATGCAGAACATGAGCCCTATGGAGATCCAAAAATCAGAAATAGTAGATAAAAACGGCGATACAATTATAGTTGAAAAGACTAAAGCTGGAGATTTTGTAGTTTGTAATCTTTCATCAGTAGTTCTTGGTAATGTTGATGTTAAAAATGATGAAGAACTTGCATATGTTGTTGAAACTCAAGTTAGAGCTATGGATAATGTAATAGATTTAAATTACTACTCAGTACCATTTGCAGAAGTGACTAATAAAAAATACAGAGCAATAGGGCTTGGAACTAGTGGATATCATCATATGCTTGCAAATAATTTCATTCACTGGACAGCAGAGGAACATTTAGAGTTTGCTGATAAGATTTATGAAAGAATAAATTATCATGCAATAAAAGCTAGTATGAAGATAGCCAAAGAAAAAGAATCTTATAAATGTTTTGAAGGATCAGATTGGAACACTGGTGAGTATTTCACTTTAAGAGGATATGATTCAGATGAGTGGAATGAGTTAAGAGAACAAATTAATACTTATGGTATGAGAAACGGATACCTTATGGCAGTCGCTCCAAATGGATCAACAGCAACAATAGCAGGGACTTCAGAAGGTGTAGATCCAGTAATGGCAAGATTCTGGCTTGAAGAAAAGAAGGGAAGTATAATACCTAAAACAGCTCCGGATTTAAATGAAGATAATTATTGGTATTATAATTCAGCTTATAATATAGACCAAAATTGGTGTGTAAAAATTAATGGAATAAGACAAAGACATATAGATCAAGGACAATCATTTAATTTATATATAACAACAGATTATACAATGAGACAAATTATGAATTTATATATAGAAGCATGTAAGTGCGGGGTTAAATCAATATATTATGTACGTTCAAAATCTTTAGAAATAAGTGAATGCGAAAGCTGCTCAGCTTAGGGACAGGAAATAAGATAGAAGAGGAGTGAATATATATGTCAATAACTAAAAAACCACTTTTTAATGAATTCGGAGATACAGAAGTTTCTAAAAAGAAGATTATAAATGGAAATACTACTAATCTTAATGATTTTAATAATATGAAATATAATTGGGTTTCAGATTGGTACAGACAGTCCATGAATAACTTTTGGATACCAGAAGAAATAAATTTATCACAAGATTTAAAAGATTATCAAAAGCTTAGTAAAGAAGAAAGAACTGCTTATGATAAGATACTATCATTTTTAATATTTTTAGATTCTATTCAAACTGCAAATTTAGCTAATATAAATAATTATATAACAGCAAGTGAAGTTAATTTATGTTTAACAATTCAATCATTTCAAGAAGCTGTTCATTCACAAAGTTATAGTTATATGCTAGATACAATTTGTTCACCAGAAAAAAGAAATGAAATATTGTATCAATGGAAAAATGATAAAGTACTTTTAGAAAGAAATAAATTTATTGGAGATTTATACAATGAATTTTTAGAAAAACCAACAGGAAATAATCTTCTTAAAACTATAATGGCAAACTATATTTTAGAAGGGATATATTTTTATTCAGGGTTTATGTTCTTCTACAATTTAGAGAGAAATGGGAAGATGCCAGGATCGGCTCAGGAAATTAGATATATAAATAGAGATGAAAATACTCATCTTTGGTTATTTAGAAATATATTAAAAGAATTAAGACAAGAAGAACCAGAGCTGTTTACAGAAGAAGTGTTAGCAGATCTTAGAGGTATGATGAAAACAGGTGTTGAAAATGAAATAGCCTGGGGACATTATGTTATAGGTGATAGCATACAAGGCATAAATAAAAAATTAATAGAAGATTATATTAAGTATTTAGGAAATTTAAGATTAAAAGCAATTGGAATAGAACCATTATATGATGGTTATGAGGAAAATCCGGCAGCGTGGGTTGATGCTCTTGCAGATGCAAACTCAGTTAAAACAGATTTCTTTGAAGCAAAGTCAACAGCTTATGCAAAATCTGGCGCGTTGATAGATGACTTATAAGGAATCTGAAAAAATAACAAGCCAAGGTGGATTTAGAGGGGATTGTTATTTTTTGAGTATGATTAAATAGAAAAAGGCATTTAAACATGAAGTAAACTTATGTTTAAATGCCTTTTTGAATTTTTAATTATAATTTAATAATTAAATTTAATTACAATTTCTTTTATTTCACCTTTAGAATTTTTTCTTGTTTTAAAATCTTTGATGTCTGGAAAACCATTTTCTAATTGGTGAGTTAATTCGTTAATAGTAGCCTTAGCTTTTTTTGAAATATCATTATCTTCTACAATAACAAATCTTTCTTTTTTAGTTGTAATTTCATTAAGGTGATCATCGATAACAACAAAATAGTTAGCGCCCTCTTCAATTACTGGATATTCAGTTCCAATACAAAGACTAGAACAACGAGTATCATTTATACATTTTACTAACATAGTAAACCTCCTAAAATAACGTAATAAAAAATATTTTAATTACTTAATATGATTTTACCATACCACATAAATGGTAGAAAATATATTGTGAGTTATGACGAAAAATTAAAAAAATAAAGAATAGTTCAAAAAAACATTATTTATATTAACATATATAAAAAATATGTTATAATACATTGTAGTTAAAATAAAATAAATTAAGTAGTTTAGTATTTCTATTAAGCTTTAAACTATTTTATAGTAAAGCTTTTATGGTCATTATTAAGGAGGAATCTTATAAATGAAAAAAGGTATAGCTGCATCCAAAGGATATGCAATTGGTAAAGTATTATTACAAAAACATGAGGAAATTATTATAACAGATTCAAAGATAAAAGATGTAGAGGCTGAAAAAGCTGTTCTACAAAATGCACTAGATGCATCAAAAGAGCAATTACAAAAAATAAAAGCTAAAGCAGTTGAATCAATGGGACAAGAAAAGGCTGAAGTTTTTGAAGCACATATTACATTATTAGATGATCCAGAATTCACTGGTGGAATGATGTTAGAAATAGAATCAAATAGCATAAATTCATTAAAAGCTGTTGATAACATAACAAATACATTTGTTATGATATTTGAAGCAATGGAAAATACATACATGAGAGAAAGAGCGGCTGATATAAAAGACGTTTCTAAAAGAATAATAGCGAACTTAGCAGGAAAAGGCGGAGAAGATTTAGGAATAACTGAAGAAAATACTATAGTTGTTGCCGAAGATTTAACTCCATCAGATACTGCACAATTAGATAGAACTAAGGTTGTTGCCTTTTTAACAAATATCGGAGGAAGAACTTCACATTCAGCTATAATGGCTAGAACATTAGAAATTCCTGCAATCGTTGGATTAAAAGATATAACAACTTCAGTAAAAACAGGAGATTCAATAATAGTTGATGGTATTGAAGGTATATGCATAATAAACCCAGATCAATCAGTAATTGATGAATATATGGCGAAAAAAGAAATTTTTATTGCAAAAGAAGAAGAATTAAAGAAACTTATAGGTGTTAAGACTAAGACTAAGTCAGGTAAGAGAATAGAAGTCTGTGGTAACATAGGTCAACCAGAAGATGTTGATAATGTATTAGCTTACGGTGGAGACGGTGTTGGGCTATTTAGAACAGAATTCCTATACATGGATAGAGAAAGTGCTCCAACAGAAGAAGAGCAATATAACTCATATAAATATGTATTAGAAAAAACAGAAGGTAAACAAGTTGTTATAAGAACACTTGATATTGGTGGAGATAAGACTCTTCCATATTTACCATTACCAGAAGAAATGAATCCGTTCTTAGGATATAGAGCTATAAGATTATGTTTAGATAGAAAAGATATATTCAGAGTTCAAATTAGAGCATTATTAAGAGCGTCTATTCATGGAAACTTAGCGGTAATGTTCCCAATGATTTCAGGCCTTGAAGAATTCCAGGCTGCAAAAGAATTTGTTGAAGAATGTAAGGTTGAATTAAAAGCTGAAGGAATAGCTTATTCAGATACTATACAATGGGGTATCATGGTTGAAATTCCAGCAGCAGCAGTTTGTGCTGATGAATTAGCTAAGCATGTTGACTTTTTCTCAATAGGAACTAATGATTTAATCCAATACACATTAGCTGCAGACAGAATGAGTGAAAAGGTAGCATACCTTTATAACCCAATGCATCCAGCAGTATTAAGATTAATCAAGATGACTATTGATGGAGCTCACAAACATGGTAAATGGGTAGGAATGTGCGGAGAAATGGCTGGAGATGAAGCAGCTATCGCAACATTAGTTGAATATGGTTTAGATGAGTTCTCAATGAGTGCTACATCAATCTTAACAGCTAAGAAAATAATAATAGAACAAAAATAATTTAAATATAAAATGCCTAGATTTAGTATTACTAAATCTAGGCATTTATTTTTTTGAAGATCTTTTAGAAAAATGAAAGGAAATAACAGTAAAAGATTCTTTATATGAGATTAGAATATAATTGTTGTGTTATTATTAAAATAATAAAACCTAATAAGTTTAGGTATTAAAGAAACTAAGCAAGGTGAGATTTTTATGTTTTAAGATGACTTATATAAGAGAGGAGGGATAGTATGAGTAAATTAATAGAGATGTTTAGAGTGTTTTTTAAAATAGGAGCTTTTACTTTTGGTGGAGGTTATGCAATGATCCCTTTAATTGAGGAAGAGGTTGTAATTAATAAAAAGTGGATTGAAAAGCAAGAGTTTATGGATATATTAGTTGTATCCCAAAGCTTGCCGGGGGCTTTAGCTATAAATTGTTCTGTTTTTTTAGGATATAAAATTGCAGGATTTTTAGGTGCGATTATAGCACTGCTCGCAGTAATAATACCTTCATTTTTAATAATAATAGTTATAGCTGCATTCTTTATGCAATTTAGAGATAATTATTATGTAAATGCAGCATTTAAAGGAATAACAGCAGCAGTACCTATGCTTGTTCTAATAGGAGCAATTAGTTTAGGAAAAGGTCTCGAAAAGAATATGAGAACAGCAATAACTATAATATTAGCTTTTATTGCATTAGTTATTTTCCATATACATCCTATTTTAGTTATAATAATATCAGCAATATATGGAATAATATTTTTAAAAAAGAAGGTGGGATAATTGGATATAATATTTAAGCTGTTTTTTTCATTTTTAAAAATAGGGGCATTTAGTTTTGGTGGTGGATATGCTATGTTACCTTTTATACAAAGAGAAATAGTAACAACTAATAATTGGATTTCTATGCCTGAGTTTATGGATATTATAGGAATATCACAAATGACGCCAGGACCAATAGCAATTAACTCAGCTACTTTTGTAGGCTATAAAATACAGGGCGTATGTGGAAGTTTAGCAGCAACTTTAGGAGTTATTACAACTTCGTTTATATTAGTATCTATAATAAGTAAAGTATTAGCAAAATTTAAAAATTCCGTTGTAGTTAAATCTGCATTACTTGGAATGCGACCTGTATTAATAGCATTAATATTATCTGCATTCTTAGGGCTTGCAAAAGAATCTTATTTAGATTTTAAAAGTATAGTAATAACAATTATAATAGGTGGATTGTTATTAACTAAAAAGGTACATCCTATTTTAGTAATTGTAATAGCAGCAATACTAGGTGTTATATTCTATATTTAGTTTGTTATAATTATAAAATAAAAGAAAAACTAGCGAAATAATGTTAAAATTAACATTAGGAAAATATTTTAATATATCTTATTTGAAGTTTCTTTAAAAAATTACTGGTGAATAGGGTAGACTATTAAAATTTTCTAAATTACTAAACTTTAGATGAAAAGGACTGAATAATAGATATGAGTAAAGATATGAAAAGTGATTACGAAAAGGCTTTAAAGTTATATCATAAAGGTGAATTAAAAAAATCATTAGAATGTTGTGAACAAGGGATTTCTAAAAATCTTAAAAATAATTCAGTATTAAACCTAAAAGGGTTAATACTTTATTTAAAGGGGGATTTAGAAGGCGCAATTACAGTTTGGAAAATTAATAAAGATTTTAATGAGGATGAAATGTCTAAAACTTACATAAGAGATGCAGAAAATGATAGTGAGAGACAAAAAGAATTTGAAAAAGCTAGAATTTTAATTAAGGATCTACACATTAAAGAGGCTATTGAAAGCTTAAATATATGTAGAGAGAGCGATTTTAATTCAATTCAGGTAAATAATGCATTAGCTTTATGTGAATTTAAAAAAGGTGAATATGATAAAAGTAGGGGTTATATAAACAAATCTTTAGCAATAAATAAAGGTGACATAAATACTCTTGCTATAAAAAAACAGTTAGATGAATTTACAGAAACTAAAAATGTTAAAAAAATAGTAATACCAATATTATTAATTTGTATTATTATTTCTTCAGTGATAATAATGGTTAATTTAAAAGGAAAAGATGACAAAATATCTAATTCTAACAATAATATAATTAATGATAAAGAGGTAGAACAAAAGGCTATAGATAAGGTAGAGGCTGATATAAGCGAAGTTGGAAAAAAAGATGAATCAAAGGCTACTGAGGAAACCATAGAAGAAGTAAAATCTTTTAGTTCAGAGGAAATTGAAGAATATTATATTAGAGCAAGTACATATTTTGCAGACGGTAATTATGCAGAAGCTAGGAAGAATTTAGATAAAGTTATTAAGCAATCAGTTGGCAATTATTTAAATGATGATATATTATTTTTACTTGCATCTACATATGAAAAATTAGAAGATATAAATAATTCTATAAAATATTTTGAAGAGTATATAAGTTTATATGAAAAGGGGAATTATATACAAGAGGTATATTATAAATTAGCATTGCAATATAAAAGTATAAACATAGAAAAAAGTAAACAATATGCAAATAAGCTAAGAGATAATTATCCAGAATCTATTTATAACAATAATAATATAGATTCTATCTTGGTAAATTAGTCTAGGTATTTGAAAAAATTACAAGTCAAGATGCAAAATAAACTAGCAGATTGGCTTGTTATTTTTTTTAGATGCCTTAAATAGGATGTGATTTTTAATGATAACTGTTATTAAAGGTGTTAAGGTGTATTCACCAAAGTATGAAGGTATTAAGGATGTAGTGATAGTTTCTGATAAAATAGAAGGACTATATGAAAATGTTGATGTTTCTAATACATTTATTCCTATAAATATTATAGAAGGTAAAGGCCGATTGCTATTTCCAGGATTTATAGACTCTCATGTTCACATAAATGGAGGTGGAGGTGAAGGTGGGTTTAAGACAAGAACACCTGAAATAAAATTTTCCGGATTAACAAAAGCAGGAATAACAACTGTTGTAGGTTGTATAGGGACTGATGGTGTTTGTAGAGATATGAGGAGCTTAATAGCTAAAGCAAATGCTTTAGAAGAAGAGGGAATAACTACTTATTGCTATACTGGTTCTTATGAAATACCTGTAAAAACTATAACAGATAGCATTAAGGGTGATTTAATGATGGTTGATAAGATAATAGGCGTTGGAGAAATAGCTTTATCTGATCATAGAAGTTCACAAGCTACCCTTAATGAATTTATAAACGTTGTAGCACAAGCAAGAGTTGGCGGTTTACTATCGGGAAAAGCTGGGATAGTTAATGTGCACTTAGGAGATGGAGCAAGAAGGCTTGAATATCTATTTTCTACAATTGAGGAAACTGAAATACCAGGAGCACAATTACTACCAACTCATATAAATAGAAGTAAAAAGCTATTTAGTGTTGGCATAGATTATGCTAAAAAGGGTGGGTTTATAGATTTAACAACTAGTTCAGATCCTAAATATTTAGAACCAGAAGAGATAAGAGCAAGCGAAGGGCTTAAGAAATTATTAGACAGTGGAGTAGAAATAAGCCATATAACTTTTTCATCAGATGGGAATGGTAGCATGCCAGTATTTGATAATAATGGACATTTAGTTGGACTTGGAATATGCTCTGTTAAAAGTCTTTATGAAGAAGTTAAAGAAAGTATAAAGAAATATAATGTAGATATTGAGGAAGCATTAAAGGTGATTACATCAAATGTTGCAAGTGTTTTAAAACTTAGAAATAAGGGATCAATAGAAAGAGGTAGAGATGCAGATTTTGTTTTAGTTAATGCAGATACTTTAGAGATAGATAAAGTAATAGCTATGGGCAAATTAGTTGTTGATAAGGGTGAAGCCATAGTTAAGGGAACCTTTGAATAATGAGAATTAAAGGTCATAAAAAAAGCCGATCTAAGGAGCTTTAAAAAGATAATAGACTAATTTAATAGTCTATTATCTTTTTTTAGAGCTCTAATTAGATTGGCTTTTTAAAATTAAACTTTGAAAAATAAATGTTGCCCTATCGAGCGACTATCGGTTTTTTTAATATCATGCATCCATGAGCAAGTTGCGATAGTCGGGTTATAGAAGAATAGAGCTTCGTTTGTTGGGTCATTACCTTTTATAGCTTCATAAACAGCATTAAAGCACTCCTGATTTGGAGTAACTGTTATTTTGCCATCTAAAACACATGAAAAAGCATTAGTTTGAAAAACTACATCTTTTACTGTACTTGGAAAGGCAGGATCTAAAACCCGGTTTAAAATTACAGATGCAACGGCAACCTTACCTTCATAAGGTTCACCTTTACTTTCTGCAAAAACAATTTGAGATATTAAATATACATCTTCTTCAGTTAAATAAATCATTTTGTCGTTGTGGTTAAACACTTCAACAGTGCTACCGTCAGTAATATCTATAAATGTAGTATTATAATCTTTTTTTGCATTATCAGAATCTTGAGTAGATACAAGGCATGCTGTAGTAGTACCTTGTAATTCTAATGCAGAAACTTCAATGATTTCTCCTGAAAAAGAAAGGGTTAATAAAAAAATAAATAGAAAATTTAAATATTTCATAAATAACCTCCTTCGGATATAATCCAATATTAGTATTATCCAAAAAATAAGAAATAATACTATAAATTATTTAATAATTCTTTAAATTTAGAATAAGAGGCTAAAACATCTTGGTATTTAGAAAAAATATTCTTATAATTATTATTAATTTCTTTCTTGTTTTTTATAGGATCTACGCATGAATTATCAAAGATAAGAGCGGTTTTAAAAGATTCAATATAAGGAGTATATAGCTTTGAAAATTCATCTAAAGTTGTATAATAATCACCATATCCATCTGGAATAGAAGATGATAATAACTTGATTTGTACATCTTTATAAATTTCTTCTTTAGATTCAATATCATCAATTAATACTTGAAGATCTCTCTTGTCTTCTTTTATTTTATTTAAAGCAGGTTCTAAATCTTCGGTCAAAGTATTTAAATAAGGAATTAAACTCTCTAGCGAAATTATAAAATCTTGTTTTTGAGAATTTATAATATTTTGTGCTTTATTTACTTTAATTAAAGCATTAAGATAATTTTTTATATTATCGAAGAATGTAATAGTATCATCTGAAAAAGAAATATCAATACCTTGATTGGTTAAAAGTTTATAGGTATTTAAACAATCATCCTTGTAAGAGGTTAGTTCAAAAATATTTTCATCTATAACAACTTTTTCTGGATCATTTATCAAATAAATAGAATAATCATAAAGTGTAATAGTAGTAGAGAGAGCAGATGCCAACTCCTCTTTAATATTTGAAGTGCTTTCATAGTTAGTTTTAATTGATGAAAGCTCTATAGGAATATCTTTTAAGTCTGTAGCCCCAATAGAAAGAACTTCAATAGATTTATTTCTATCTATTGACAAATCTTTAATACCTTTGCTTAGTGAGTGATTGATCTTACTAATTTTCGTGCCAATAGATTTAAGCTGCTTCATTTCCTTATTAGCACCAGTATTTGATGAGATTAAAAATACAATAATAAGACTAAACATAATGGTTGTTATTATAGCTAGAATAAATTTTTGATTTTCTTTAATTATAGCTTTTAACTTATCTTGCATATAAGGATTCCCCCCTAACACTATTTTTTGAACATCTTCAATGTTATTTTAAAAGATGTTTTAAGGAACTTAAAAAAATAACTAATCACATTCAGGTATATTTTATTTCTGTTCCCTTACATAAATTTATATTATAGTTAAGTTACAATTATTATAAAATTATAATATTATTCTTAAGATTTTACAGAAAATATGTTAAGAATAATATTATTAGTGTATAATTCATATGATAGAGTAAATAAGGGGTGATCCCATGGAAAATTTTATAAGGTTAATAGTTAATACATTAAGAAATATATCGATATGGTCAGTAGTAGATATTTTAGTAGTAGCATATATTTTTTATAAGGGATATATGTTAATAAAAGAAACTAGAGCAGAGCAATTGTTAAAAGGGATAGTTTTAATAATTGTATTAATTCCAATAAGTTATTTATTGAGATTAGAAATGCTTTATTATATTTTAAATAAAACTTTAACAATAGGAGTTTTAGCTATTATTATTATATTTCAGCCAGAAATAAGAAGAGCGCTTGAACATCTTGGTAGAACTGCATTTGAAGAAATATACAACACTCAAGATAAAGAGCAAAGGAATAATTCAGTAAATGAAATTGTAATAGCAGTTTCTAATTTAGCAGAAGAAAAAATAGGTGCTTTAATAGCTATAGAGCAAGGTACTGGAATTGGAGAAATAATTTCTTCAGGAACAATTTTAGATGCAAATATAACTGCAAACTTATTAGAAAATTTATTTGTAGTTAACACTCCGTTACATGATGGAGCAACGATAATAAGAAAAAATAAAATAGTAGCAGCTGGGTGTGTATTGCCTTTAACAAGCAATGATATTATTAATAAAAAGCTGGGAACAAGACATAGGGCAGCTATAGGTCTTTCGGAGAATTCGGATGCATTAGTTATAGTTGTTTCAGAGGAAACAGGAGTTATATCATTAGCCATTAATGGACGATTAACAAGAAATTATGATAAAGAAAAGTTGAAAGTAATACTACTTAAAATAATGGAACATAGAGAAACTAAGAAGGTAAAAACAGCAGGAGAGAAGGTGAAAACATGGATAAAAAGGATAAAAAAGAAAGAATAATAGTTCCACTAATCTGTCTTTTCATGTCTATTGGTCTGTGGTTTTATGTTTCTAATGTTGAAAATACAATAAGACAGTATGGTTTGACTAAGGTTCCAGTAGAAATATTAAATATTGAAACATTAAAAGATTCTAAATTAACATTAAGTCCAAATCAAGAATTCTATATTGATTTAAAGTTAGAAGGAAGTAATGAAATATATAAAATTAAGAAGGAGGACTTTAAGATAACGGTAGATATAAGTGAGTATGCGTTAAAAAAAGGTGGGAATAAAATGGCAGTGAATATTATAGAATCACCTGCAGACTTAACTATAAAAAATACAAACAATTTAAATATAGTTGTTAACTTAGAAGAAATATCTGAGAAAACAATAGAAATAAAATCGGAAATATCAGTAACTCCAAGAGAAGGCTATTCTATTGCGCCAATAGAAATTAATAATAAAGATGTTAAAATAACAGGAGCAGCATCACTAGTAGATAAAGTTGAAGCTGTAGTTATTAGAGGAGACGTAAAGGACGCCGTAGAGGATATAATAGGTTCATATGATATAATTCCAATTGATAGTTTAGGAAAAAAAGTTGAAGGTGTAGAACTAAAAAGTAAATATGCAGATGTGGTTATAAAAGTAAGTAAAGTAAGTAAAGGAAGAAGTATTCCTATAAAAATAAATACAGTAGGCAAATTACCGGAAGACTTAAAATTGAAATCTATTGAAGGTTCACGGAAAACTTTAGAAATTGTAGGGGCTAAGGCTTTGGTTGATCAAGTAGTAGAACTTCAAACGGAAAAAGTTGATTTATCACAAGTAAAGGATAATGGAGAGGTAACTGTTGGCATTATTGTGCCAGAGGGTGCAACCTTATTACAAGGCGAAGAATTTATAACTGTAAAAGTAAATGTTGTTAAGCTTGTAAGTAAAGATCTTGAAATTAAATTTTCATTAAAGGGAGTTGCTGAAGGGTTAACAGTAACTCCATCAAAACCTACTATAATTGTAAAAGTAAAAGCTTTTGAAGATGAAATAGAGGCTATTACAGCAGATAAGATTAAAGCCGAATTAAATGTAGAAAAATTTAAAGAAGAGGGAACATTTGAAGGAACGCCTATAATAGATTTAGTTGGTTTAAATAGTACAGTATCAGTAACAACTACGGAAAAGATAAGTTTTAAAGTTGTAAAAGTAGCTGTTCCTCCAGTTAAGGTACCGCCACAAGCGTAATAAGGTATAGTGAAAATAGAATTAATAAACATTATAAAATATTTAGGCTAGAAAATTTAGTGAATTTTCTAGCCTTTAGTATTTTTAAAAGATCACTAATATGAAATTTAATTAACGAATAATTACTATTAATTAAAAAAGAAATATGTTAGAATAAT
This sequence comes from Clostridium gasigenes, assembly GCF_017348895.1. Lineage (NCBI taxonomy): Bacteria > Bacillati > Bacillota > Clostridia > Eubacteriales > Clostridiaceae > Clostridium > Clostridium gasigenes. The sequence goes on along the minus strand of NZ_CP071376.1, from coordinate 936,784 downwards.
TAGGAATCTGAAAGAAAGAATATATGTAGATGCTTAAAATTGATTATTTTAAGTGTGATTATAAAGTATAAATATAATATTGAAAAAGGGTGATAATATGGCTATTAAAATAAATAATATAATTTTAAAAATAGATGAAGATAAGAGTATATTAAAAAGTAAAATTGCTAAAAAGCTAAAAATAGATATTTTAGAAATTAAAAACTTTAAAATAATAAAAGAAAGCTTAGATGCAAGAAAGAAAAATGATATTAGATTTACATATTGTATTGAAATTGAACATGCTAATGAAAAGAAATTAGTAGAAAGATTAAAAGATAGAGATGTTAATTTAGAAGAAGATAGTTATGATGCAGAGATTGAATTTGGAACTAAGGAATTAAAGAATAGACCTGTAGTTGTTGGGTTTGGACCAGCTGGTATTTTTGCAGCTTTGTTATTAGCAGAAAAAGGTTATAAACCGTTGGTGATAGAAAGAGGCGAAGATGTGGATAAAAGAACTGCCACTGTGGATAAGTTCTGGAAAGATGGCAAATTAAACTTAGAATCGAATGTTCAATTTGGTGAGGGTGGAGCTGGAGCTTTCTCAGATGGAAAGCTCACAACTAGAATTAAAGATACAAGATGTGATTATATTTTAAGAGAACTTGTTAAAGCTGGAGCTCCAGAAGAAATAACTTATGTAGGAAAACCACATGTTGGAACTGACATATTAAAAAATGTTGTTAAAAATATAAGAGAAAAAATAAAAAGTTTAGGTGGAGAAATTAGGTTTTCTTCAAAACTTGAAAATATAAAGTCAGAAGATGGAAAAATAACTAGTATAGTTGTTAATGGAGAAGAAATTCCTTGCGAAAATGTTATTTTAGGAATTGGTCATAGTTCAAGAGATACTTATGAAATGTTAAATAAAATTGGAGTGTTTATGGAACCTAAAGCTTTTGCAATAGGAGTAAGAATAGAACATCCGCAAGATATAATAAATAAAAGTCAATATGGGGAGACTTACAAGCATCCAAGGTTAAAGGCTGCAGAATATAGATTAACTTATCAAAGTAAAAAGCTAGAGCGAGCAGTATATTCATTCTGTATGTGTCCAGGTGGGGTTGTAGTTGCAGCTGCATCGGAGGAAAATAGATTAGTTTCTAATGGAATGAGTTATCATGCAAGAGACTTAGATAATGCAAATTCTGCTTTAGTTGTAACAGTTGGGCCAGATGATTTTGAAGGGGATTCACCACTTAGAGGAATGGAATTTCAAAGAAAATACGAAGGATTAGCTTACAGCCTAGGTGGTGGAGGAAGTAAGGCTCCAGTACAATTAGTGGGAGACTTTATGGAAAATCGAATAAGTGAAAAATTTGGAGGAGTAAATCCAAGCTATAAACCAGGCTTTGAATTTAAGGATTTAAGAGAATGTTTGCCAAGTTATGTTGTAGAAGCTTTAAAAGAAGCTATAGTTGAATTTGATAGAAAAATAAAAGGATATGCTAGTAGCGATGCAGTGTTAACAGGAATAGAAACTAGAACATCAGCACCAGTTAGATTAACAAGAACAGAAACTTTAGAGAGTATATCATTAAGTGGGTTATATCCAGCTGGAGAAGGTGCAGGTTTTGCTGGAGGAATAATTTCAGCAGCTGTAGATGGATTAAAAGTAGCAGAGAGAATAATTAAGGAATATAAACCAATCACCAGTATTTAATATTGAAATCTAGATAAGCATCTTTAAAAAAGATGCTTATTATTTTATGTAAAAAATAAAATTAAATATTCTGAAAATTTAGGTTTTTGCAAAAAACTTTGTTACAATATTATCATAGGTAATATATGTAGTTTATAGCTATAATTATATTTATATAATAATTGAGGTAATGAGAGGGGTTTTTTTAATGAGTAAGAATTTTGAGGATTTATTATTGAAATTAGAAAATTGTAAAAAGAAAAAAGTAGCAGTAGCGGTAGCTCAAGATGAGCCTGTATTAGAAGCAGTTAAAGCTGCTAAAGAAAGAAATATAGCAGATGCAATTCTTGTTGGAGATAGTGAAAAAATAAGAGAAATAGCGGCTAAAATAGATATGGATCTTGCGGGATTTGAAATAATTCATGAAGCTGATCCTAAAAAAGCAACTTTACTTGCAATAAAATTAGTATCAAGTGGTACTGCAGATATGGTCATGAAGGGACTTATAGATACAGCTACTTTTTTAAGAACTGTATTAAACAAAGAGTTTGGTCTTAGAACAGGAAAAGTAATGTCTCATGTTGCAGTTTTTGAAATAGAAGGAATAGATAGATTAATATTTTTAACAGATGCAGCTTTCAATACTTATCCAGATTTAAAGGGTAAAGTTCAAATATTAAACAATGCAGTAAATGTTGCTCATGCTTGTGGAATTGAAATGCCAAAGGTAGCACCAGTTTGTGCTGTAGAAATTGTTAACCAAGATATGCCTGCAACAGTAGATGCAGCGCTATTAGCAAAAATGAATGATAGAGGACAAATAAAGGGTTGTATAGTTGATGGACCTTTAGCTCTTGATAATGCATTATCTTTAGAAGCAGCTCATCATAAGGGTATATCAGGCCCAGTAGCAGGTCAAGCTGATATAATATTACTTCCAAATATAGATGTAGCGAACGTTATGTACAAGTGCTTAACATACACATCAAAATCAAAAAATGGAGGCCTTTTAGTAGGAACATCTGCCCCTGTTATATTAACATCTAGAGCTGATAGCTTTGAAACAAAGGTTAACTCTATTGCACTTGCTGCATTAGTTGCTGAAAAAAAATAATATTAAGCAAGACAGATTAGACATGTCTAAATAAATGATGATAATAGGAGGATTTTAAAAATGATATTGAAATTATTAATTATTAATCCAGGATCTACATCAACAAAAATAGGTGTTTATGAGGGCGAGAAAGAAATTTTAGAGGAAACTTTAAGACACTCTTCAGAAGAAATAGAGAAATATAAAACAATTTACGATCAATTTGAATTTAGAAAAGAAGTTATTATAAATGTATTAAAAGAAAAGAACTTCGATATAAATACATTAGACGCTGTAGTTGGTAGAGGTGGAATGCTTAAGCCAATGGAGGGCGGAACATATGCAGTAAATGAACAAATGCTTGAAGATTTGAAAGTTGGAGTACAAGGGCAACATGCTTCAAATTTAGGTGGAATATTATCAAATCAAATAGGAAAAGAACTTGGAATTCCTGCATTTATAGTTGACCCAGTTGTAGTTGATGAATTGCAACCTATAGCTAGATTATCAGGTACACCTGAGATACCAAGAAAAAGTAAGTTCCATGCACTTAATCAAAAAGCAGTAGCAAAGAGATATGGAAAAGAATCAGGCAAGGGATATGAAAACCTTAATTTAATAGTAACTCACTTAGGTGGAGGAGTTTCAGTTGGAGCTCATAAAAATGGAAAAGTAATAGATGTTAATAATGCATTAGATGGAGATGGTGCTTTTTCACCAGAAAGAGCAGGAGCAGTTCCAGTTGGAGATCTTATTAAATTGTGTTATAGCGGAAAATACTCAGAATCAGAAGTATGTAGCAGAATGGTTGGAAAAGGTGGTTTTGTAGCATACCTTAATACTAATGATGTTAGAGACGTATTAAAACTAGTTAGTGAAGGAAATAAAGAAGCTGAAGTAATTTATAATGCATTTATTTATCAAGTAGCTAAGAATATCGGAGAAATGGCTACTGTATTAGAAGGAAAAGTAGATGCTATAATAATTACAGGTGGAATAGCTTATTCAGAAAAAGTTATAGCTGATATAAAGAAGAGAGTAGGATTTATTTCAAAAATAGTTGTTTATCCAGGTGAAGATGAATTACTAGCTTTAGCTCAAGGTGCAATAAGAGTGATAAGTGGTGAAGAAGAAGCCAAGATATATTAAAAGAAATTAAATAATAAATTTTAAACTCCAATTATGGTAGTACCCATAATTGGAGTTTTTTATATGTAATTTATAAATGATAAGATGGGTTTTAAGGAAATATTAAGAAAATACATTGCTTTTAATTAAGAAAATATAGGTAAATTTATAAGTGATGAAAAGGTACATAAAAATAATAGATAGGTATTAGAATTTTTATGAAAAAATATAGGAGGTATAGAGATTGAAAGTTTTAGAAGTAAATAATTTACACAAAAAAATAGGTAAAAAGGAAATAATAAAAGGGGTAAGTTTTTCAGTAGAAGAGGGAGAAATATTTGGATTTTTAGGCCCGAATGGTGCAGGGAAAACTACTACTATAAGAATGTTAGTTGGGTTAATAAAACCTACATCAGGAAGTATTTCAATTTGTGGACATGATTTGAAAAAGGAATCTGTAGAGGCATTAAGAAACGTTGGTGCTGTTGTAGAAAATCCTGAATTATATCAATACTTATCTGGTATGGAAAATTTAATGCAAATTGCAAGGATAAGAAAAATATCTAAAGAGGAAGTTTTAGATACTATTAAATTAGTAGGACTTGAAAATAGAATAGATGATAAGGTAAGGAAATATTCATTAGGGATGAAACAAAGACTTGGACTTGCAGCATCACTTTTATCAAGTCCAAAATTATTAATATTAGATGAACCAACTAATGGACTTGATCCATCAGGTATATTAGATTTTAGAGAAGTAGTTAAAAATGCTGCTAAAAAAAGAGGTATGGCAGTGTTTGTATCTTCACATATATTATCAGAGGTTCAAAACCTTTGTGATACAGTAGCATTTATAAATGATGGTGTTATAAAAGCCGTTGAAAGTGTAGTTAATAACTCAATGAAAACTGAAAAGGATATTATAACTTTAGTAACTACAAGTAATAAGGAAGCGGTTATAAAAGAGATAAAAACTCTAGGGTTTGTTCAAAGTTGTAAGATTACAGAAAAGGGTATAGAAATAATATTAGAAGCAAATACCACCTCGAAATTAGTAAAGAATCTAGCTAAAGAAGATTTTAACATAGAGGAAATATATAAAGAGAGAAAAGGGCTTGAGCAAAGATATATGGAATTAGTTGAAGGAGGTATAAGATAAATGTTATTTGTTTTAATAAAAAATGAGTTAAGAAAATTAATTGCAAAACCAAAAACTTGGATAGTATTTATATTGTTTGCCATATTTGTAGGGATAACTATATTTGGGCAATATAAAGTTGATAAAAGTATGAGATATAATAGTTCTCCAGAATATCAGTTAGAAAATGCTAAAAGTAATTTAGAATATTATACAGTAGAGATAAATAAAATAAATGATACGGCTGAGGATAAGAAGGCGGGTTATGTAGAAACGTTAAATTCATATGTAGCTGAAAAAGCGAAGGTAGAAGAAAGCATAAAAGCATATGAAGATATGATAAAAAACGGCAATGACGAAGAAGTTTGGAAGTTGGAATTAGATAATCAAATAAATAATCAAAAAGAAACTATTAAAAGTTTAGAAGATAAAGGGATAAACGAATATAATCAAAATCAGTACTTAAAAATTAAACAAGAACTAGAATATAATAATAATTTGAAGGATAATAATATTAAACCTTTAAACGGATGGGAATTTGAGGCTTATGCACATATGAAAACTTTAATGGGCATACTTGGAATGGGGATTTTAGTGGCAGGTATTGCAGTGTTTATGAGTGATATAGTTTCAGGAGAATGTACGCCTGCAACTTTAAAATTTTTATTAGTTCAACCAATAAAAAGAGGAGCTGTTTTACTTTCTAAATTTATATCAGTGGTAATAATGGTATTAGCTATGATTTTAGGATTAGAGTTAACAGGCTTTGGGGTAATGAATGCTTTAAGTAAAATAGAGGGCGGATCATATCCAGTTATTATAGGGAAGATATATGAAAGCAAAATTAATGTAGGAGGATTAGCAGAGATAAGCGAAAAAGTTGGAACTGGGAATATGGTAACCAACAACGAAATGTTTATTAAAGCACTTATATTACAAGCATTATTTATAATAACAACTTGTGCAGTAATATTCTTGATTTCATCAATAATAAAAAGCAGTATGGTAACTATGGGGTTATCAGTTATATTATTAGTATTTGCAACAATATTAAGCGTAGCGTTAAGTTCAGTGAAAAAAATAGCACACTTATTATTTGTAAACTATGGTGATCCTATTGGACTATTAACAGGAGATTCAGTATTTATGTATAATAATGTTAACATGACTATTAAAATGGGTATAATAGTTATGATAATAACTACAGTAGTAAGTTATGTAATAGCACATGTAGTGTTTACTAAAAGGGATATATTAATATAATATAGGTATTAATATATATGAGATTGTAAATTATATAAAAAATAAAACTGTGATAGAATATACTTTTATCACAGTTTTTTGTTTAAGACTTATATAAGTGTGGTAAAATAATATGTAGAGAAGAACTTATACTAAAAGGGTATATACTCAAGAACGTAGTATATACTATTGAATAAAAAGAGCGAAGTTAAATATTAAAAAATAAAAAAGGTAGGTACTATATGAGCATAGAAACTAATAACAACATAGAAGAAAAAAAGGTTATAAATTTTGAAGGATTAAACGCCAATGAAATTTGGCAAGGGTTATATAATAAAGAGTTAAACTGTAAAAAGAACATATTAGAATACATAGAAATTACAAAAGTTCTTAAAAGTGATGATGTTAAATCAAGCCAGATACAAGATACATATACATTAATTTATACAAGTATTGATAAAATGAATACTATAATTAAGCCTAATACAATTATGCATTTAAAAAATCAACTTAAAGCACAATTAGGTAAACATGTTGAGAATAGAGATCCGAAAGAAATCAATCATTTTATAGAATTCTTTAAAGAAGCGTATCCTAGGAATGATAGAAGAAAAGGATATATGTGGGTAATTATGGATCCTAGTAAAATAACAGAAGATCAAATTTGGACTACACTTGCATATATTAATGGATGGTGTTTACAAGATTGTAACAGACTCCATAGAAGTCAAACTCAAGATATTGTAGAAATGGTAGAGTTATTAGTAAGTAAAAATAGACTTAAATATACAAATCAAGTTAAGAGTCTTTCAAAGTTACTTAATATTTTACAAATAAAGGTAGTGCCTTTTAAAGATGGATTTAAAGTTATGAAAGCATCAAAATAAAATCATTATTTGCAAAGAGCCAATAACACTAAGTTCATAAATTGTTTAGTGTTATTGGCTACTTTTGTTTAAAATATATTAAATATGGTAGAATAATGAAGAGGGAGTGGTTAGAAGATGAGAACTTCATTAAATATAAATAATAAGCTTACAATGGTATCAGAAATGCGCAATGACACCATATTTCAAGTTTTAGAATATGATAATTTAGAAGGTGCTAATGATTTAAGTACATTAATGCAATTGAGTTTTATGAAAGAATCACAAGTGAAATTAAAGCAAGTGAGAATAATACTTGATGATACTGCAGTTAAAATTGAAGCAGGAGCACTTAGTTATATGAAGGGTAATATAAAAATAAAAAACAAAACTGGTGGGGTATTAGGGCTAGGTAAAAAATTGTTTGCAAGTAAGGTTACAGGAGAATCTATGTTTAAACCTGTTTTCGAAGGAACAGGAGAAATATTTTTAGAGCCAACTTTTGGACACTATGCACTTATTGAGTTAGAGGATGAAGAAATTGTAGTTGATGATGGAATGTTTTATGCTTGTGAAGAAGAAATAGAAGTTGGAGTAGCTATGCAAAAAAGTATATCATCAATGGTATTTGGAAATGAAGGCCTATATCAAACAAAGTTAAAAGGTAGTGGGATTGTACTTTTAGAAATACCAGTTCCAGAAAAAGAAATATTAAGATGTAAGTTATATAAAGATACTTTAAAGGTAGATGGAAACTTTGTATTGCTTCGAACTGGAAATATAGATTTCACAGTAGAAAAATCTGGAACAAGCTTAATTGGAACAACGTTAAATGGAGAAGGGTTGCTTAACGTGTACAGAGGAACTGGAGAAGTTTGGATTGTTCCAACTAAAGCTATTTATAATGAATTATCTGATACAGGATTAAATCCATTAACAGATCCTTCAGGAAGTAGTAATACAGAAATATAGCTAATACTACTTTATTATAATAAAGTTGTAAATTGATGAAGAAATAGTTATAATTATGTTAATGAAAATTAAGGGGATGTGATGTTTTGAGTACAGTAGATAGCAGGCTTAAAAGCAAAGAATTAGATTTGTTTTTTGAAGCAGTATTAAAACTTCAAAGTGTAGATGAGTGTTATAAATTTTTTGAAGATGTTGCAACAATAAACGAATTAAAAGCATTAGCACAGAGAATACATGTAGCTGGTATGCTAAAAGAAAAGAAAGTATATACAGAAATTGTTGAAGAAACTGGAGCTAGTACGGCTACTATAAGTAGAGTAAATAAATGCGTAAACTATGGTACTGGCGGCTATAATCTTATACTAGATAGACTAGATGGGAAAAAGTAAAAGGTATATTAGTTGTAAAAAAAATCAAAAAAATATATAATATATGGAGTAAGAAACCTTTTTACAAATAATTATTATATTTAATATTTATTTATAAAAGGTTACTATACTAAATTAAAAGTATAAACGATGGAAAAGTGAGGTAAAATAATGGGTAGAATGTTCGGAACAGATGGAGTTAGAGGGATTGCTAATACTGATTTAACATCAATAACAGCATATAACTTAGGCAGAGCAGGGGCTTATGTTTTAACAGAGGGTACACATAAACCTAAAATATTAGTAGCAAAAGATACAAGAATATCAGGCGATATGTTAGAAGCTGCATTAGTTGCTGGTATATTATCAGTGGGTGCAGAAGCTGTTATACTAGGGGTTGTACCAACACCTACAGTACCACATTTAACTAGAGAATATAATGCTGATGCTGGAATAATGATATCTGCATCACATAATCCAGTTGAGTATAATGGTATAAAGTTCTTTGATAACAAAGGATATAAATTACCGGATGAATTAGAAGATGAAATTCAAAGAATAATAGAAACAAATTTTGAAGGTGTTCCAAGTCCTACAGGTCATGATATTGGAAAATCAACAATAGATGTTGGTGGATTAGATGAATATATAGAATTTGCAAAATCAACTATACCAGTAGATTTAAAAGGCTTAAAAGTAGCTTTAGATTGTGCTAATGGAGCATGTTACGAAGCAGCAGTTAAAGCGTTTAGAGAACTTGGTGCAGATGTTTATGTAATAAATGATAACCCAGATGGTACAAATATAAATGAAAATTGTGGATCAACTCATCCAGAAGAATTAATGGATTATGTTGTAAGAAAGAAATGTGATTTAGGATTTGCTTTTGATGGAGATGCTGATAGATGTTTAGCAGTAGATGAAAAAGGAAACCTTATTAATGGAGACATTGTTCTTACATTATGTGCTAAATACCTTAAAGACTTAGGGAAGCTTAAAGATAATACTTTAGTAGTTACTGTAATGAGTAACTTAGGTATGGATATTGCATGTAAAAGAGAGGGCATTAACACTATAAAAACTAAGGTTGGGGACAGATATGTTCTAGAAGAGATGGTTAAGAATGGTTATGTACTTGGTGGAGAACAATCAGGACACGTAATATTCTTAGATTACAACACAACTGGTGATGGTCTTGTTACTGCACTTCAAGTTGCATCAATAAAAAAGAGAAGTGGAAAAACTTTAAGTGAATTAGCTGGAATAATGAAAGAATTACCACAAGTTTTAGTTAATGCTACAGTTCCAAATGATAAGAAAAATATATACTTAGAAGATGCAGAAATAATTGAATCTATTAAGAATATAGAAAAAAAATTAAATGGGGTTGGAAGAGTTTTAATAAGACCTTCAGGAACAGAACCATTAGTAAGAGTTATGCTTGAAGGAGAAAATCAAGTAGAAATAAATAAAATGGCTCATGATTTAGCTGATCTTATATTAAGTAAAATATAAGAATTAGATGTGAAGAGTGTTTATATATAAGTTGTTTAATACTTATATATAAATGCTCTTTTTTTTATTGGGTGAAAATATTATAGTAGTTATTCTCTTGAAATTTTAAAGGATTCACTTCAAATTTGTTATCAATAGTTATTAATAGATATATAATGCAAAGTAAAAGGCAGTGTAAAAAATGAACTCAGAAGGAATAAAAAATTCTCTTTTCCTGTTAAAAACTAGCTCTCTGAATATAAAATAGTTGCTGGTAAGATAATTAAAAATGAACAATGAAGTATATAGCAATAAAAACCTTAATATAATAATATATAAATAACAAATAGATAAATATATTATTATATTAATAAAAAATATAGTGTTTTAATAATAAAAAGATAATTAAATGTATTATGAAAACAATATAAAAATCATATTGGTAAATATTTATATAAATAGTTGACGTTGGAAAAACAAAGTAGTAATATATTTACAATACCAAAATTTAATAGGACCTTAAAATTTTGAAAATGCGTTGATGGAGAAGGTTAATTAGGGAAAAAAGTTGTAGAGAGTTCGCGGTTGGTGCAAGCGAATACTTTAACTAATTAAGTATCACTCCTAAGCAGTATGGTTGAAAGAGAAAAAATGCAAGTAAACCATAACCGGTATGCTCCGTTAGAGGCAAGGATTTGTTTGAATCTGGTGATGTTTATATTAAGGCGGAATGTTATTCCCACCAATATTGATCTATATCATTAAAGGTGGGTTTTTTTCATACTTTTTTAAGGGGGGCGAAAAATGGATAGGCATGTTTTATCAGTATTAGTTAAAAATTCATCTGGGGTATTAACTAGAGTAGCAGGTCTTTTTGCAAGAAGGGGATTCAATATTGACAGTTTAACTGTTGGTAGAACAGAAGATGCTAAAATATCTAGAATGACAATTGCTTTAATGGGGGATGAAGATATATTAGAACAAGTTATAAAGCAATTAAACAAGTTAGAAGATGTACAAAGGGTAGTAGAATTACACCCGCAGCAATCAGTTTATAGAGAATTAGTTCTAATTAAAGTTCGTGCAACAGCAGAAAACAGAGCAGCGATAAATGAAGTGGTAAAAATATTTAGAAGTAAAATTATAGATGTATCAGTAAATGCAGTAACTATTGAATTAACAGGGGATGAAAGCAAAATTAATGCATTAATTAAACTGATGCAAGAATATGGAATTCAAGAACTAGTAAGAACAGGGCTATCAGGTTTAGAAAGGGGAGACACTGACATAACAAACTATGGAGAATATTTTAATTAGCATTTAGGTATTTGAAAAAAATAGACTAGCGTATTGGCTTATTATTTTTTAAAATATGCATTAAGCTAACTAAGATTAAGGGGGCGTTATTTTGTGAGTAAATGTAAAATAGATATTCTTGATTCTACATTAAGAGATGGGGCACAAGGACAAGGGATATGCTTTTCTTTAGAAGATAAATTAAAGATAGTAACAGTTTTAGATGAAATAGGGGTAGCTTATATAGAAGCTGGAAATCCAGGGTCAAATCCAAAAGATATGGAGTTTTTCAAAAAAATTAAAAATGTTAAGTTAAACAATTCAAAGCTAGCAGCATTTGGATCTACTAGAAAACCTAATATAAAAGTAGAAGAGGATAATAATTTAAAAAGTCTATTGGAAGCAGAAACAGAGGTAACAGTAATTTTTGGGAAGTCATGGGATACTCAAGTAACAGACATTTTAAAAACTACACTAGAAGAAAATTTAAAAATGATAAAGGATTCAATAGGATTTTTAAAATCTAAAAATAAAGAAGTTATATTTGATTCAGAACATTTCTTTGATGGATATAAAAATAATAAGGAATATTCAATAAAGACATTAATTGCAGCAAAAGAATCTGGAGCAGATGTAATTGTATTATGTGATACAAATGGAGGCACGTTACCAAGTGAAATTAATGACATTACAAAAGATGTAGTTGAATTAATTGGAGGTAAAATAGGGATTCATTGTCACAATGATATTGGAATGGCTGTAGCAAATTCTATATGCGCAGTACAAGCAGGAGTTTGTCACATACAAGGAACATTTATTGGTGTAGGAGAACGGTGTGGTAATTCAAATTTAAGTACTATTATTCCAACTTTAAAGTTCAAAATGAATTATGATATTATTTCAGATAAGATAATAGAGGAGTTAACTTCTAAAGCCAGATATATAGCAGAAATTTCTAATATACCACTTACAGATGAAATGCCGTATGTAGGAAATTCAGCATTTGCACATAAAGGTGGAATGCATGTAGATGCGGTATGTAAATCATCAGACTCTTATGAACATATAAAACCAGAATCAATAGGAAACAATAGAAGATTTTTAGTATCAGAAGTTAGTGGGAAAAGCACAATTTTAAGAGAAGTGCAAAAGATATTTCCACTAATAACTAAAGATAGCAAAGAGATTCAGAATATTACGAATAGACTGAAAAAATTAGAGTGTGAAGGTTATAAGTTTGAAGGGGCTGAAGGTACTATAGAGCTTGTAATTAGAAAAATAATAGGTAAATATAAACCATTCTTTAAATTAAATCATTTTAAAATTATAGGAGAACAACCGGCGTGTAATGCTGATTTTAGTTCTACCGCATTAATTAATATAACTGTAGATGGAAAAACAGAAATGACAGCAGCGGAAGGTGATGGACCGGTTAATGCTTTAGATAAGGCTTTAAGAAAGGCGTTAGAAGTGTTTTATCCGGAGCTTAAGGATGTTAGATTAGTTGACTATAAAGTAAGAGTTTTAGATTCTGAAAGTGCAACAGGAGCGAAAGTTAGAGTATTAATTGAATCAACAGATGGAGAAGAAAATTGGAGTACAGTTGGGGTATCTAGAGATGTTATCCAAGCAAGTTGGGTAGCATTGGTAGATTCTATAGAGTATAAGTTAATAAAAGATATGGAAAGAAAAATGAAAATGTATTTTTAAGGGGGCAAAAAAAATGGGAATGACAATGACACAAAAAATATTAGCAGCTCACGCGGGGCTTAAAACTGTAAAGGCTGGACAATTAATTGAGGCAGACTTAGATTTAGTATTAGGAAATGATATTACGACACCAGTCGCTATAAAGGAATTTGAAAAATTTAAAGTAGATAAGGTGTTTAACAAAGAAAAAATTGCAATAGTACCAGATCACTTTACACCAAATAAGGATATAAAAGCAGCAGAGCAGTGTAAGTTCATAAGAGAATTTGCTAAAGATAAAGAAATAACTAATTTCTTTGAAGTTGGACAAATGGGAATTGAACATTGTCTAATCCCTGAAAAAGGGTTAGCAGTAGCTGGCGATGTAGTTATAGGAGCTGATTCACATACTTGCACATATGGAGCACTTGGAGCTTTTTCAACAGGGATAGGTTCAACAGATATGGCAGCTGGAATGGCTACAGGAAAATGTTGGTTTAAAGTGCCATCAGCAATCAAGTTTGTTTTGAAAAACAAGCCAGCTAAATGGGTTAGTGGTAAAGATGTAATACTGCACATAATTGGAATGATAGGTGTAGATGGAGCCTTATATAAATCAATGGAATTTGTTGGTGATGGGTTAGATTATTTATTAATAGATGACAGATTTACAATGGCTAATATGGCTATTGAAGCTGGTGCTAAAAATGGAATATTCCCTGTAGATAAAGAGACTATAGGATATTTAAAAGATCATGCAGCTAAAGAATGGAAAGTGTATGAAGCAGATGCAGATGCACAGTATGATGAAGTTTATGAAATAGATTTAAGCACATTAAGACCAACAATAGCATTTCCACATTTACCTGATAACACAAGAACAATTGATGAAGTTGGAGATGTAGAGGTTGATCAAGTTGTTATAGGTTCATGTACAAATGGAAGAATTTCAGATCTAAGAATTGCAAGAGATATACTTAAAGGCAAGCAAGTTAAAAAAGGAATTAGATGTATTGTTTTTCCAGGAACTCAAAAAATATATCTTCAGGCTATAAAAGAAGGAATATTAACAGATTTAGTTGAAGCGGGAGCAATAGTTTCAACGCCTACATGTGGACCATGTTTAGGTGGACATATGGGGATTTTAGCTAAGGGTGAAAGAGCAATATCAACTACAAATAGAAATTTTGTAGGAAGAATGGGGCATGTTGAATCTGAAGTTTATCTTTCAAGCCCAGCTGTTGCAGCGGCATCAGCACTTACAGGTAAAATAACAGATCCAGAATTAGTTTAATAGGGGGATAAGAGTATGAATGCAAGAGGTAAAGTTTTCAAATATGGAGACAATGTAGATACAGATGTAATAATTCCTGCAAGATATTTAAACACATCAGATCCAAAGGAATTAGCTGCGCATTGTATGGAAGATATAGATGCAGATTTTGTTAAAAAGGTAGAAAAAGGGGATATTATAGTTGCAAATAAGAATTTTGGATGTGGTTCTTCAAGAGAGCATGCTCCAATAGCAATTAAAGAAAGTGGAGTAAGTTGTGTAATAGCTTCAACTTTCGCAAGAATTTTCTATAGAAATGCAATTAATATAGGTTTACCAATAATAGAATGTGAGGAAGCAGTTAAGGCTATAGATGCTGGAGATGAGTTAGAAGTAGAATTTTCAACAGGGGTTATAAAAAATCTAACAAAAAATGAAACTTATAAAGGTGAAGGGTTCCCAGAGTTTATGCAAAAAATAATAAATAGTAATGGGTTAATTGGATATATAAAAAGTGAAAAATAATTAGTGAAATAAGTAAGCGATAAGCAGTAAGCAATTTAAATGGGGGTTTTAAAATGAATTATAAAATAGCGGTTATACCTGGTGACGGAATAGGGCCAGAAGTGATAGAAGAAACAGTGAAAATATTAGATAAAATAGGTGTTGATTTTGGTCATAGTTTTAAGTATGAATATTTATTAGCAGGTGGATGTGCAATAGATGAAAAAGGAACACCACTACCACAAGAAACTTTAGAAGCTTGCAAAAATAGTGATTCAATATTACTTGGAGCAGTAGGTGGACCAAAATGGGATATACCAAATGCAAAAGTAAGACCAGAGCAAGCTCTTTTAGGATTAAGAGGGGGATTAAATCTTTATTGCAACTTAAGACCAGCTCTTTTATATGCACCATTGAAGGATGCATCACCATTAAAGGAAAGCATAATTGGAGATGGAATTGATATTCTTGTAGTAAGAGAGTTAACAGGTGGAATTTACTTTGGAGAAAGAGGAAAAGAAGAAGTAAATGGTGTTGAAAGTGCTTATGATACAGAAAGATATAATGTTAATGAAGTTAAAAGAATAGCTAAAATAGGTTTTGAAACTGCAATGAAAAGAGATAAGAACCTTACAAGTGTAGATAAAGCTAATATATTAGAAAGCTCAAGGCTTTGGAGAAGTGTTGTAGATGAAATGTCTAAAGATTACCCTGAAGTTAAAGTTAGTCATCTTTATATTGATAATGCTGCAATGCAACTTGTAAGAAATCCTAGGCAGTTTGATGTAATAGTTACTTCAAACATGTTTGGAGATATTTTATCTGATGAAGCAAGTATGATAACAGGATCTATAGGAATGTTACCATCAGCATCACTTGGAGATGGGAAACTTGGAATGTATGAGCCAATTCATGGAAGCGCTCCAGATATTGCAGGGAAAGGAATAGCAAATCCTTTAGCTACAATACTTTCAGCAGCAATGATGCTTAGACATAGCTTTGGATTAGAAGAAGAAGCTATGTTAATAGAAAAATCAGTAATTGAAGTATTAGAAGAAGGATATAGGACTGGGGACATAATGAGTTTAGGAATGAAACTTATTGGAACTAAAGAAATTGGAAGATTAGTTTTAAATAAAATAGTTAAGTAACCTGAAAAAAATAACGAGTAAGGTGCGATATATATATTTTTTTCTAAGATATTTAAAGTATCTTAGAAAATTAATAAATAAAGATATTTTAAGCTGGAAGAGGTGGAAATTATGAGAAGTGATATAGTTAAAAAGGGTCCATCAAGAGCCCCGCATAGAGCTCTATTTAAGGCTACAGGGTTAACAGATGAAGAAATAAAAAAGCCTTTAATAGGAGTAGTTACATCGCAAAATGATATAATTCCAGGTCATATAAATTTAGATAAGATTGTTGAAGGGGTTAAAAAAGGAATTTTATTATCCGGAGGAACACCTTTAGTATTCCCAACTATAGGAGTGTGTGATGGTATTGCGATGGGACATGTGGGAATGAGATATTCTCTAGCAACAAGAGAACTTATAGCAGATACAATTGAGTGTATGACAATGGCTCATGGGTTTGATGCATTAGTTTTAATTCCAAACTGTGACAAAATTGTACCAGGGATGATAATGGCAGCACTTAGATTAAATATTCCAGCAGTTGTTGTAAGTGGTGGGCCAATGCTTGCAGGTAAGTTTAAAGATAAACCAGTATCACTTTCAACTGTGTTTGAAGCAGTAGGTGTTTTTGAAAATGGTGCAATGCTAGAAGGTGATTTATGTGATTTAGAAAATAAAGCATGTCCAACTTGTGGTTCTTGTTCTGGTATGTTTACGGCAAATTCTATGAATTGTTTAGCTGAAGCATTAGGACTTGCATTACCAGGAAATGGGACGATACCGGCAGTTTATTCAGAAAGAATAAGACTTGCTAAATATGCGGGTATGGCAGTGATAAATTTATTGGAGAAGGATATTAAGCCAAGAGATATAGTAAATGAAAAAGCAATAAGGAATGCATTAACTGTAGATATGGCGCTTGGATGTTCAACTAATAGTGTACTTCATTTAACAGCTATAGCAAATGAAGCTAAGATTGAAATGAATTTAGATATTATAAATGAAGTATCATCAAAAACGCCAAACCTTTGCAAATTAGCACCGGCATCCGAAACTCATATTGAGGATTTATATTGGGCAGGTGGAATACAAGCAGTAATTAAAGAATTATCTAAGAAGAATTTATTGAACTTAGATTGTATTACAGCAACATCAAAAACTCATGCTGAAAACATAGAGAAAGTAGAGGTCTTAGATAATACAGTAATAAAAAATATAGATAATCCATATAGTGAAACTGGTGGAATTGCAGTGCTTAGAGGTAATTTAGCAAAGGATGGGGCTGTAGTTAAAAGATCTGCAGTGGTTTTAGAGATGCTAAAACATGAGGGGCCAGCAAGAGTATTTAATTCTGAAGAAGAAACAATAGACGCAATACGTTCTAAGAAGATTGTATCAGGAGATGTAGTAGTAATTAGATATGAAGGACCTAAGGGTGGACCTGGAATGAGAGAAATGTTATCACCAACTTCAGCAATTGCAGGAATGGGACTGGATAAAAGTGTAGCATTAATAACAGATGGTAGATTTAGTGGAGCAACTAAAGGGGCTGCCATAGGACATGTATCACCAGAAGCTGCAGAAGGTGGAGTTATTGCACTAGTAGAAGAAGGGGATATAATTTCAATTGATATAAATGAAGGAAAGCTTGAACTTTTAGTTTCTGATGAAGTTTTAGAAGAAAGAAGAAAAAAATTAAAAATTCAAGAACCTAAAATAAAAGAAGGATATTTAGCTCGTTATGCTAAACTTGTAAGTTCGGCTAGTGCGGGGGCTGTATATAAGTAAGAGGCATATACAAGAAATAATAAACTGTATATAGGAATATTATTTTTTGAAGGTGCCTAAAATAAGGAGGGGGCAATGTGTTATTAACTGGGGCAGAAATATTAATAAAATCTTTGATAGATGAAGGTGTTAAAACTATATTTGGATATCCAGGGGGATCTGTTTTAAATATTTATGATGAACTATATAAATATAGTAAGGAAATAAATCATATTTTAACAAGTCATGAGCAGGGGGCAGCTCATGCAGCAGATGGATATTCAAGAGCAACTGGCAGAGTAGGAGTTTGTCTTGCAACATCAGGGCCAGGCGCAACAAACTTAGTAACAGGAATTGCAACTGCTTATATGGATTCAGTTCCTATGGTAGCTATAACTGGAAATGTACCAAAAGCACTACTTGGAAAAGATAGTTTTCAAGAAGTAGATATAACGGGTATTACAATACCAATAACTAAACACAATTATATAGTTAAAGATGTTAATGAATTACAAAATATAATAAGAGAAGCATTTTATATAGCACAAGAAGGAAGGCCAGGGCCAGTTCTTATAGATATTCCAAAGGATATTACAGCAAATAAAGCTATATATGAAAAGTTAATACCAAAGAATGTAGAAAAGAAAGAAAAACACATAACAGCAAAATCCTTAGAAGAAGTAGCACTGCTTATAAATGAATGTAATAGACCTTTTATATATGCAGGTGGTGGGGTTAATATAGCAGGAGCTAGCGAGGAAGTAATTAGATTTGCAGAAAAAATAAATGCGCCACTAGCAACTACATTAATGAGTACATCGGCTATTCCTTGCAATAATAGACTTTATACAGGAATGATAGGAATGCATGGAACTAAAGCATCAAACGTTGCTGCAACGAAATGTGATTTATTAATAACACTTGGAGCTAGATTTAGCGATAGAGTAATTAGTAGCCCAGATCATATTAAAAATGCAAAGATTGTTCAACTTGAAGTTGATCCAGCTGAAGTAAATAAAAATGTAAAGGTTGATGCATTTATAATAGGTGATTTAAAAGTAAGTTTAGAGAGGCTAATGCCGTTAATTAACAATAAGAAAAATGAAGAATGGCTTAATAATATAAATAATCTTAAAACTATTAAAAAGTTAGAAATGCCAGAAGAAGGATCTTTAACACCAAAGTTTTTATTTGAGAAATTAGATAAATTTGATAAAGGGGATTTTATAATTACAACAGAAGTTGGTCAACATCAAATGTGGGCTGCGCAATATTTTAATTATAAAACACCAAGAACATTTATATCATCTGGTGGGCTTGGAACTATGGGGTTTGGACTTGGAGCATCTATAGGTGCTCAAATGGCGAAAAAGGATAAGAGAGTCTTTAACATTGCTGGAGATGGTAGCTTTGGTATGAATTGTAATGAATTAGTTACAGCAGTTAAAAATAATCTACCAATTATAGTGATAATTATGAACAATAATTCGTTAGGGATGGTAAGGCAATGGCAAAGCTTATTCTATGAAGAAAGATATTCAGAAACTACTCTTAATAGATCTACTGACTTTGTAAAATTAGCAGAGGCTTTTGGGGCGAAAGGGTTAAGAGTATCAATGAAAGAAAATTTAGAAGAAGTTTTAAAAGATGCTTTAAATACTAATGGACCAGTTGTTATTGATTATATAATACACAGTGACAAAAAAGTATTTCCAATGGTTGCACCAGGTGCACCGATCAATCAAATCATAATGGAAGAAGATTTTAAATAATTAGGGGGCTAAAAAAATGGCAAAGATGTATTATGCAAAGGACACAAATTTAGAATTATTAAAAAATAAGAAGGTAGCAGTAATTGGTTATGGTAGCCAAGGTCATGCTCATGCATTAAATTTACATGAAAGTGGAATAGATGTAGTAGTTGGTCTTTATGAAGGCAGTAAATCGTGGAATAGAGCAAAAGAAGCGGGGCTTAAAGTTGCAACAGTTGAAGAGGCTTCTAAGGCAGCAGATGTAATAATGATATTAGTTCCAGATGAAAAGCAAAGAGCTATATATGAAGCTGGAATTGCACCTTATTTAGAAGAGGGTAATGCTTTAGTATTTGCACATGGATTCAATATTCATTACACTCAAATAGTTCCACCTGCAAATGTAGATGTATATATGGTTGCACCAAAGGGACCAGGACATATGGTAAGAAGAACATATACAGAAGGATCAGGAGTTCCATGTTTAATAGCTGTTCATCAAGATTACAGCGGCAAGGCTAAAGATTATGCTTTAGCTTATGCAAATGGAATAGGTGGAGCAAGAGCTGGTATATTAGAAACTACTTTTAAAGATGAAACGGAAACAGATTTATTTGGAGAACAAGCAGTTCTTTGTGGTGGATGTACAGCTCTTATAAAAGCTGGGTTTGAAACTTTAGTAGAAGCTGGATATGCACCAGAAAATGCGTACTTTGAATGTTTACATGAAATGAAATTAATAGTAGATTTAATGTATCAAGGTGGCATGAGCATGATGAGATATTCAATTTCAGACACTGCTGAATATGGTGATTATGTAGTTGGAAAGAGAATAGTAACAGATGAAACTAAGAAAGAAATGAAGAAAATATTAACTGAAATTCAAGATGGTACTTTCGCTAAAAACTGGTTAGTTGAAAACATGGTAGGAAGACCAAACTTCAATGCAACAAGAAGAATGGAATCAGAGCATCAAATCGAAACTGTAGGTAAAGAGTTAAGAGGAATGATGAGCTGGATAGATAGCAAAAAATTAGATTAGGCATTTTAAAAAACATAAGTTAATTATAAAAAAAAGGGGGTCATTCATAAATTATTATTAAAATAATTATGAATGACTCTCTTTTATAAAATTTTATACTAAATTAGAACTCTCTTTTTTCTTTAAATATAAGATTAAACGTTCAAGATAGAATATTAGGGCTAT
This sequence comes from Clostridium gasigenes, assembly GCF_017348895.1. Classification (NCBI taxonomy): domain Bacteria; kingdom Bacillati; phylum Bacillota; class Clostridia; order Eubacteriales; family Clostridiaceae; genus Clostridium; species Clostridium gasigenes. The sequence goes on along the minus strand of NZ_CP071376.1, from coordinate 916,179 downwards.
CATTTTTATTTTACAATGCCTAATATTATTTACCCGGGATAATATTAGACTCATCAATTATTGGAGAAATATCTGAAATAGGAAGACTTTCAGATATATTTATTGATAATATAACCACATGTTGAATGCTATCTGCAGTGAAAAATAAGTTTGTATCATAATTCAATTTAACATTTTTTAGAGTTAAAGAATTATTATATATAGTATTTATAGCTGTTATTATTTCAGGTCTATCTCCAGTTATTTTAGAAGTGTCATAACCCTCTATATAGCTCCAAATAGCAATTTGGGTTGCAAAGTAAGCGTCCTCTTCAGAGGGCAAGTTTAAATCCTTGGGTGATCTATTTGGGTAACCACAAGCTAAAATATTTTCAATATCATAGTTCACAGTGCCTTGATTAGTAAAAATTTCACTATGAGGATAATCTTTATCTATTTGTAAGCAGTAACCAATTCCGTTAGCAGAGGTTAATTTTTTAGCTACCATAGAAAAATTGTCATAATAGACTTTTCCTAAAATAATATTACTGGTATCAATAACTAATCCATTAGGACTAGCATGTGAAGAAACAGTTGCAAAGCTTGTAAATAAAAATAAACTTAATATTAAAGTTATAAGTAGAAATCTTGGCTTATTAAAAATTCTCATATAAATATTTCCTCCTAATTAATTTTGTTGGTAATAGTGTTAGTATTTATTAAAGAAAATATGTAAATATAAACAATTATTTTTTTAATTATATTAATATAATAATTAGATTTTCAAGTCGGAATATAACCTGTTTTATAAAATAGGTTATAGATAGTTTGAAAAATATCGAGATAATATATTGAACAAAAGGGGGAAATAGCTCAAATAAGAGGTATAGAATAGTGTATAATAAAAGCATGGAAAACAAGTGAAAGATATATTATAGGAGAAAAATATGAATTACATGTATATATTAAAATGTTCAGATAGTTCATTATATACAGGGTGGACTAATGATTTAGATAAGAGATTTAAAGTTCATTCACAAGGAAAGGGAGCAAAATATACTAAAGGAAGATTACCTGTAGAGTTAGTTTATTTTGAAGAATTTAACAATAAAATTGAGGCTATGAAAAGAGAATATGAAGTTAAACAACTAAGCAGAAAAGAAAAACAAAAATTAATTATAGAGAATGGATATAAAAAAAAAGATTGACAAAAAAAGTGAAAGCAATATAATAGAGTTATAAATTTAATATTAGATCTTATTAAGAGTGGTGGAGGGACTGGCCCTTTGAAACCCAGCAACCTATTTGATTAAATAACAATTTTAATTGATATTTAAATGAATGTGGTGCTAATTCCTGCAGGGTTATCCTGAAAAATAAGAAGAAAAGTAATATTCAGTATTACTATTAGACTAGATTATTCTAAGTCGCTTTTCATTTTATGAGAAGTGACTTTTTTTTATCTAAAAATAAAAGGGGGCAATTTTATGAGCAATTTTAATACATGCCATTTTGAAACAAGTGCAGTTAGGGGTGCTAGTGGTGGAGATGAGAAAACTGGGGCAATAAGTTTTCCAATATACCAAGCAGCTACATTTAAGCATAATGGATTACATGAAAGCACCGGATATGATTATTCAAGACTTCAAAATCCCACAAGAGAAGAACTAGAAAAAACTATAGCATTATTAGAATGTGGAAAAGAATCATTAGGGTTTTCAACAGGAGTAGCAGCTATAACAGCTTGTATAAATTTATTGGAATCTGGAGATCATGTGATTTTATCAGAGGATTTATATGGAGGAACATTTAGATTATTCAATGATATATACAGAATATATCATATTGAAGCAACATTTGTTGATACATCAAAAGAAGATGAAATTATAAAGGCTATAAAAAATAATACAAAAGTTATATTTGTAGAAACACCATCAAATCCATTAATGAGGATAACAGATATAAATATGATAGTAGATATATGTAAGAAGTATAACTTTATATCTATAGTAGATAATACATTTTTGACACCATATTACCAAAAACCTTTAAATCTCGGAATTGATTTAGTAGTTCATAGTGGCACTAAATATTTAGGTGGACATAATGATGTGCTCGCAGGATTTATAGTAGCTAATAACGAGGAGTTAATTAGTAAGCTTAGAATAATTCAAAAATCCACGGGAGCTACTCTTTCACCTTTTGATTCTTGGCTAGTATTAAGAGGATTGAAAACACTTCATATTAGAATGGATAGATGCCAAGAGAATGCTATTAAAATAGCTAACTGGTTAAAAGAAAATAAAAATATAGATAAGGTTTTTTATGTAGGGCTAAAAGAACATAAAGGATACGACGTAAATCAACTTCAAAGCAGGGGATTTGGAGCCATGATTTCATTTAGGGTAAAAGATAAAAATATAATTCCTAAAATATTATCAGGAGTAAGAGTTATTTCTTTTGCAGAAAGCTTAGGTGGAGTTGAGACATTAGTAACATATCCTTATACACAAACCCATGCAGAAATTCCGCTAGAAATTAAAGAAAAATTAGGGGTAGATGAATATCTATTAAGACTTTCTATTGGAATAGAGAAGATAGATGATTTAATAAAAGATTTAGAAATTGTATTGGAGGAATAATTATGAAATTTGGGACAAAAATTTTACATGGAGAGGGAAGTATAGATAAAAATACAGGCGCATTAAGTACGCCTATATACCAAACATCAACATATCATCAATTCGATATAGAAAATTTTGGGAAATATGACTATTCAAGATCTGCAAACCCGACTAGAGAGGTTTTAGAAAATTCTATAGCAGAATTAGAAGGTGGAAAATATGGATATGCATTTTCGTCTGGGATGGCTGCAATATCATCAGTTTTAAGTATTTTTTCAACAGGAGATCACATTATAGTTTGTGGAGATGTCTATGGAGGAACTTATAGAGCTGTAACACAATTATTTTCAAGATTTAATATAGAATTTACTTTTGTAGATGCATCGGAGAATCTAAATATAAAAAATGCAATAAAGGAAAATACAAAAGCGATATATTTAGAAACACCATCAAATCCATTGTTAAAAATTATAGATTTAAAAGCTTCAATTAAGTTAGCAAAAGAGTGTGGTGCAGTTGTTATTGTAGATAATACTTTTATGTCACCATATTTACAAAGGCCATTGGAATTAGGGGCGGATATAGTTGTGCATAGTGCAACAAAATTTATTGGGGGGCATAGTGATGTAATTGCAGGGCTTGCAGTTACAAGGGATGAGGCTATTGGTAAAAGAATATATCAAATCCAAAATACATTTGGAGCAATACTTGGGCCACAAGATTGTTGGTTAATTCTAAGAGGGCTAAAGACATTAAAAGTGAGAATGAAAGAATCACAAAAAAATGCAGAAGAGTTAGCTTCCTGGTTAGAAGATAGAGAAGAAGTAGAAGCTGTATATTATCCTGGATTAGATTCACATAAGGGAAAGGATATTCACTTTAGTCAAGCATATGGTGGTGGTGCAGTATTATCTTTCAAATTAAAGAATTTAGAAAAAACAACAGAATTTTTAAATAAAGTAACAAATGTTGCAGTGGCAGTAAGCCTAGGGGCAGTGGAAACAATAGTTTCTTATCCTGTAAAAATGAGTCATGCGTCAATACCAAAAGAAGAAAGAGAAAAATTAGGAGTAACAGACACTTTAATAAGAGTTTCGTTAGGGATTGAAGATATTGAAGATATAATAAAATCTTTTGAAGATGCATTAGTTAAATAAGAAAATATAAATAATTAATATTAGTAAAAGTGAGTTATAGATACATATAAAATTACATTGTATAAAAACATTTATATTACACAAAATACTAAATGAAATAAGAAAGTCTGAAAAACAACTATATAATTTATAGTTGTTTTTGAAGATATGTAAGTTTAAGGAGGATTTTAGTATGGCTAAATTAAATTGTTCAGTTAAAAATTGTACTAATAATTATGATAGTTATTGTTGTATAAATGAAATAAAAGTAGTTGGAGCACATGCAAGTGCTGCAGAAGCAACTTGTTGCGAAAATTTTCAAGAATCTAAGGGAGCTTTTACTAATAATATTCAAACACCAAACACAAATTTAAGTATTAATTGTGAGGCAACAAATTGTAATCATAATTATAATTGCAATTGCCAGGCTGATTATGTAGATATTAATGGCGCTTGGGATTATGAATGTGGAGAAACAAAATGTTCAAGTTTCTCTTGCAAATAATAATATGACAGGATTAATGTGCAGTGTGACTAGCTGTGCTTTCAATAAAGAAAACAAATGTTGCAATAATTCTATTTGTGTTGGTGGAAAATTAGCATCGCAATCTAGTAACACGTATTGCTCAAGCTTTCAAGAAGCAAAATTTTTAGTAAGTTTAAATGAAAATGGCAAAAATAGTGTATATATAGAATGTGAAGCTGAAAACTGTATTCATAATAAAGATGGAGAATGTAATGCAGAAAATATTATTATAAGTAGTGAAAATATCAATGAATACAATGATACAATGTGTGGAAGTTTTGAGGTATCAATTATTAAATAGAAAATTTATAGGTAGCTCAACTAAGCTACCTATTGTTATTTATAAGTTTATTTTACAACTCCTAAAGTCAAAGCAAATTAATAGTTAAGTTTTGTATAAAGGTCTAGACATCTATATGTATAGTTGTTAAGTTGAGTAAACAAGAGAAAGTAGGAGTAATATAAGAATAATTGCTATATATAATGGTAAATGAATAAATTTAATAAAAAACAGTTGATTTTAAGAAAAAAAGTGTTAAAATTAGTAAGAGTTTAAGAAAGTTTTGCATAGAATAAACTATATAAAGAATAATGGAGGTGAAATTAAAGCTAAAAATTAAGTATTAATTATTAAAAATAAAAGCGCCAGAACTAATATGAATTTCAATTTAGTTGACGAGGATGGGGAGTATCGATTCTTCGGCGGGTGCCCCACGGTATGCACTACCGTAAAAGGTTAATAAAACTACGAAGTAATTTGTAGCACAACATTAGCTAGGTGTTAAAAACTTACGAGAAGGAAGGAAGAAATAATATGTGCGGAATAGTTGGATATGTAGGAAATAGAGAGGCATCGCCTATTTTAGTTGAAGGATTATCAAAACTTGAATACAGAGGATATGATTCAGCAGGAGTTGCAATAATAGAAAATGGAGATCTTACAGTTAAAAGATGTAAAGGTCGTTTAAAGAATTTAGAGAACAACTTAGAAAAGGAACCAGTAAAAGGGACTATAGGAATAGGACATACTAGATGGGCAACTCATGGAGAGCCTTCAGATAGTAATTCACATCCTCATAGTAATGCTGAGGGAACAATTAGTGTTGTTCATAATGGAATAATAGAGAATTATATAAAACTTAGAGAATGGTTAGGTAGTAAAGGATATAAGTTTTATTCAGAAACAGATACAGAGGTAATTCCAAATCTAATAGATTATTATTATAAAGGTGACTTATTTGAAGCGTTAACAAAGGCTATAACTAAAATGGAAGGAAGCTATGCAATAGGTGTAATTTGTAAAAATGAACCAGATAAGCTTATAGCTGTTAGAAAAGACAGCCCATTAATAGTTGGACTTGGAAAAGACGAATTCTTCATAGCGTCAGATATACCAGCAGTACTTGAATATACAAGAGAAGTTTATTTACTAGAAGATAAAGAGTTTGTAATAATTACAAATGATGGAGTAACACTTAAAACAGAAGATGGAGAAGTAATAGATAAAGAAATTTTTCATGTTACTTGGGATATAGATGCAGCAGAAAAAGGTGGATTTGAAGATTTCATGCTTAAAGAAGTTTACGAACAACCTAAAGCTATAAGAGATACATTAACATCAAGAATAGCAGGTGATGCAAAAGTATCATTAGAAAATATAAAGTTTACAAAAGAAGAATTAGATAAGTTTGATAGAGTGTTTATAGTAGCTTGTGGAACAGCGTATCATGCAGGATTAGTTGGGAAAACAGTAATTGAAAATTTAGCTAAGATTCCTGTAGAAGTAGACATTGCATCAGAGTTTAGATATAGACAACCGTTAATTACGAAAAATTCACTATTAATAGTAATAAGTCAATCTGGAGAAACAGCAGATACATTAGCAGTTTTAAGAGATTCTAAAAAGCTAGGAGCAACAGTTTTAGCAGTAACAAATGTAGTTGGAAGTTCAGTTTCAAGAGAAGCTCACCATGTTTTATATACATGGGCAGGTCCAGAAATTGCAGTTGCATCAACAAAAGCTTATGAAACACAATTAATAGCGATGTATATACTAGGATTATATTTTGGTGAAGTTAAAGAAACAATATCTAAAGAAGAATCTAGTATTATAAAAGAAGAAATAGCTAATTTACCAAGTAAGGTAGAAATGATATTAACTCAGAAAGAAGAGCTACAAAAATTTGCTGCTAAGAATTACATGGATAAAGATGTGTTTTTCTTAGGAAGAGGTCTTGATTATGCAATAGCATTAGAAGGATCATTAAAATTAAAGGAAATATCATATATTCATTCAGAAGCCTATGCAGGTGGAGAATTAAAACATGGACCAATAGCTTTAATAGAAAAAGGAACAGTAGTTATTGCATTAGTAACTCAAGATAAACTTAAAGATAAGATGATAAGTAATATAAGAGAAGTTATAACAAGAGGAGCTAAAGTTTTAGCTATTGCAAATGAAGGCGATAAAGATATAGAAGGTGTAGTTGATGGAGTTATTTATATACCAAATACAAATCCAATATTAACACCAGTATTATCAGTAGTACCACTTCAATTAATTGCTTATTATATGGCAAAAGAAAAAGGTTGTGACGTGGATAAACCACGTAACTTAGCAAAATCAGTTACTGTAGAATAGAGAATTTATTTTAATAGGTAAGAGTATAAGTTTATAAAAAATGAATCTAAATGCATTATATGGTTATACTATAATTATAAGTATGTTGTGTAATCATAAATTTATAATCTATGGGGTGAAATATTATGGAAAATGAATTAGTAAAATTATTAAATGAATATAAAGAAACAGAAGAAGCTTTGGGCTTAGGGATGGATTGGTTAATAGAAAAAGATTATGCAAAAGGGAAACTAGATTTAGTGAAAGTAATAATAGCTGATTTAGAAAAATTAACTAAGGAAGTTTAATGTAACTATTTATTTTTTGAAGATACCTCAATATTAAAATACTCAAATATATATAGCTACACACTCATACATTTAGTGTATGAGTGTGTAGCTTTTTTTTATTTTAAAAGGTAATAGAATAATGTGTATAATTTTTTTGAAAAATATAGTAAATATTGAGTTTAAAACAAATATCTTGACAGTATATGGATAAATAATTATATTGTATACAAGGATACTATTAGAAAAAATTATATTATTTACAAAAAAACTATGCTGAAAATAAAAAAAAGTGTAGTTTTTTTGTAAATTTTGCTAAAAAATGTATACTAATGAAAACAGACAATGGTATTATGAAATAGTAGCATTATGTTTAAATTGCTAATGAGTGAAGAGGGGAATGGATATAGGAATGGAAATGAATTTAATAAATACTAAGGATAAAAAGTTAATAAATAGAAAAATTAAAATAGTATTATTGTTATCTATAATTACAATATCTATATTTATTATCAATTTAATAAATATAGATAAAGTGAATATATTTTCAAATGAAATGTGTAGGAGTATCATAAGCATAAATTATGTTCTTGCATTTATGGCTGTAATTACATGTTGGTTATATTACTACATGTATAAGAAAGATGAGTTTTTCGTAATAACATTACTTTATATAAGCATTGTTAGTGAATATTTATGCGAAACTATTTTTATGATAAAATCAGAACAAGTATCTAAAATGATAGGCCTATTAATATTTACTTCAATATTTAGAATGATATTAATTACACTTATTATAAAAGAAGATAATAAACTAACTAAATGGTTAAATAAAAGAAGAGAACTATCGGTAATAATATCAGTAGTAGTGACTGTTGCTTTAATATTATTAGAAATACATTTTAAATATAGTAAATTAATTATTAGTAGTAGAAACGTAATTATAATTTTGAACTTAGGAATAATAGTTTATTACAGTATTGTTATGACTATATTAGCTATTAAAATTATCAAGGAAAGTGATTTTATATGGGGAATAATAATAGCTAGTATAAATATGTTTATACTAAGAAAAATATATTCAATAATGGGTGTGTATAATTTTAATTTCAATGTTAATGTTAATTTATATTTTTGGTGCAAAATATTTACAGCGTGTGGTTTTTTTATATTAATAATAGGATTATTTATTGAGATAGTAAGTAGAGTTAAGGAAAATGAGGCTCTAAAGGAAGAACTTCAAGTGTTTTATAATTTAACTGAGCAGAATCCTATAAATAATGTAATCATGTATAATGAAAAAAATGAAGTTATATATGCCAATAGATTAATGAGAGATAATGGATATAGTGAAGGAAATGATAAAAATAATACATATAAAAACATAAATATATTAAATAATAATATAGATATTAAAGAAATTAATCAGATTAATATAAATAATCAAAAGAATAGTAAAAATGTTTATTTTAAAGATATAATATTTTTAAAAAGTGGTAGTATAATTAAATTAGATATTAGACAAGTTGAAATTAATAAGACTAAATCAAGAAGAGTAGTATCTTTTAGAGATATTACGGAAGATTATAAAAGGAATAGAGAAATAAAAATAAATGAAAACAAATTTATAACTATGACTGAAAGTATTAAAGACATAATATATACTCTAGATTTAGATGGAAACATTACTTATGTAAATACTATGGTTGAGCAAGTGGTTGGATACTCTAAGGAAGAATTAATAGGCGAAAAATACAATATTCTTTTAGATGAGATCCAGGAGAGTACATATAATTTCCTGAAAAACAATTATAAAGATAGTGCATTTATGGAGCATGATGTTGTGTGTAAAGATAAGAGTATAATTGTTATGGAATCGGTTGTTAGTAGAATTTATACTGACAACAACGAATTAGTTGGACATGTTATAGTTTCAAGAGATATTAGTTATAGAAATGAATTTGAATATTTAAAATTAAAATATAATGAAATGAAGGCTTATGACAAGATAAGAAATGAATTTTTTGCTAATTTATCTCATGAAATAAGGACACCTATAAATATAATTTATTCTTGCTTTCAATTATTAAGTATTCAGAAGGAAAACGGGGCTGAATCATTAGCTAGCTATTATAATAAATATGAGAGAACAATTAAACAAAATTGCTTTAGAATGTTAAGGCTCGTAAATAATTTAATAGATATTAGTAAAATAGATTCAGGATTCATAAAAATGAAATTTGGGAATCATAATATAATAAATTTAGTAGAAGATATAACTTTATCAATAGTACCCTATGTAGAAGCTAAAAAAATAAATATAATGTTTGATACAGAAGTGGAAGAATTAGAAATAAAGTGTGATCCAGATGAAATAGAGAGGGTTATGTTAAATATTATATCAAATGCTATAAAGTTTAATGATGTCGGTGGAAATATATTTGTAAATATATCAGTTAATGAAACTTGGGTAGAAATTAGTGTTAAAGATACTGGAATTGGAGTGTCAAAGGAGTTAAGAGAATACATATTTGAACGGTTTATACAAAGTGATAAATCTTTAAACAGAAAAAAGGAAGGTAGTGGAATTGGACTGGCATTAGTTAAGTCTTTAGTGGAACTGCATAATGGAGAAGTTTACTTAAATGATAATGAAGGTAAAGGTAGTGAGTTTATAGTTAAATTACCTAATATTATTTGTGAGAATATTCAGGAAGAAGTTAAAAATATAAGTGGAAATAATTCTAAGCCTACGGAAGAAAAAATATCTATAGAATTATCAGATATTTATGATTTATTATAAATTAATATTATAAGTATAAAAACCATTAAGAGGTTATAGAAATTTTGCTTTTATAAAATTCCTATAACCTCTTAGTGATTTTTTTATTTCAGAACACAATACTCAAGTACTCTTCCTATTGGTTCATTTATTACTATTTCTGCTATGTTATCATATTGGGTCTCGGATTTATTTATAAGGATTAAATGCTTTCCTTTAAAATATTTAATAAATCCAGCAGCTGGATATACCATAAGAGAGGTTCCACCTATTATTAACACCTCAGCATTAGAGATAAGATCTATAGATTTATTAATTATATCTTCATCTAGTCCTTCTTCATAAAGAACAACATCAGGTTTTACTAAACCGTCACATTCCTTGCAATGTGGAATAATGCCTTCAAGTGAAAGTAGTCCACATAGATCATAGAATTGTCCACAGCTAATGCAGTTGTTCCTGTGGATAGATCCATGAAGTTCTAATACATTTTTACTTCCTGCCATTTGATGAAGGCCATCAATATTTTGAGTTATAACACCTCTTAATTTACCTTTTTCCTCAAGTTTAGCTAGAGAAATATGTGCATTGTTTGGTTTTGCATTTTTATAAATTAACTTATCTTTATAAAATTTAAAAAATTCTTCTGTATGTTTAAAGAAAAAGCTATGAGAAACTAATTGCTCAGGAGTAAAATTTCTATTTAGATTTTCATTAAATAAACCAGTAGCACTTCTAAAATCGGGTATATTAGATTCAGTGCTTACGCCAGCACCACCAAAGAAAACTATGTTATTACTATTATCTATTATTTGTGATAACTTTTCTATACTCATTATAAACAACTCCAAACTATATTTATTACTTTTATTATTACATAATTAATGGGAAAAACAATGATTTTAATGTAAAAAATTAAGTCGTGATTAAGAAGTGGAAAAAGTGGTGATAATATAATATATAGGATAGGGGGAGTAGTAAATGATAAATTTTTTAATTAAGGTAAAATACTATGAAAAAAATAATAAGAATGGATATGATAATATTTTGTTTTATAAATATAGTGATTTTTGTAAATGGTTTATTAAAAATAGGGAAAATACAGAAATATTAGATGTTGTAGGAAGAGTTTAATAATATAAAAGCAGTATAACAAATAGTTATGCTGCTTTTTGATTAATCTAAAAAAATAAGAAATATCTTTATTAGAAAGAGATACTTCTTTTTTATTTAACGGAGTATTAATCTTTTTGAAAAAGGAATTATAGCAAAAGTAGAAGCTTTTTAATAAAAAAAATTTAGTGTCAAAAATTATATTCTATCATTGACTTTCTTAGTGAAAACGGATAAGATAATATTAATATCAATGGAGATAATGTATTTGCCTACGGCTATATACATTATCTCTTTTTTTTTATAAAAAGGGGGCGTAGTAAATGGGAATTAATTCAGGAGATAGCGCATTTATGTTAATAAGTGCAGCACTAGTATTTTTAATGACACCTGCTTTAGCTTTTTTCTATGGGGGAATGAGCGGACGTAAAAATGTATTAAACACAATCTTCACATCTTTTATAATGTGTGGAATCTCATCGGTCCTATGGATTGTTATTGGATATTCATTATCTTTTGGTAAAGATATTCATGGTATAATTGGAGGATTTAATTACTTGTTTTTTAACAATGTAAGCGTAGATCCGAATGTTGTTTATGCATCAACTATACCAGAAACATTATTTGCTACTTTTCAAATGATGTTTTCAATAGTTGCACCTGCACTTATAACAGGAGCGTTAGTGGGTAGAATGAAATTTTCTTCCTTGCTAATGTTTATAACATCATGGCTTTTCTTAGTATATTACCCACTTACACATATGGTATGGGGAGATGGCGGGTTAATTAGAGCGTTAGGTGCAGTAGATTTTGCTGGAGGAAATGTAGTGCATATTAGTTCAGGAATAACAGGATTAGTAGTTTGTATTATGATAGGCAAAAGAAGAGGTCATGGAATGGTAAGTTATAAACCTCATAATATACCATTTGTAGTTCTAGGGGCGGGATTACTTTGGTTTGGATGGTTTGGTTTTAATTCAGGGAGTGCATTAGGGTCAGGAACTTTAGCTATTACTGCATTTTTAACAACTAATACCTCTGCTGCTGCAGGGCTGTTATCCTGGATATTAATAGAAAAAATTAAAAATGGTAAACCAACATTATTAGGAGCAGCTACAGGAGCTGTAGTAGGATTAGTAGCGATAACACCTGCTGCTGGATTTGTTCCAATTTGGGCATCTTTAATAATTGGTGCTTTAGTTAGTCCTATATGTTTCTTTTTTATGACAACTGTAAAAAAGAAATTTGGTTATGATGATGCTTTAGATGCTTTTGGTTGTCATGGTATTGGCGGAATTTGGGGAGGTATAGCAACTGGTTTATTTGCTAATACTTCAATAAATCCATCATTGCAAGGAAATGGATTGTTTTATGGTGATACGAAATTGTTTGTTGCTCAAATAATTAGTATTGTTATCACAATTGCAATAACTGCAAGTATGAGCTTTATTATTATGAGTATTATAAAACTATTTATGGATGTAAGAGTATCTAAATTTGATGAAGCTAATGGACTAGATTTATCAGAACATGATGAATCTGCTTATCCAGCGTATATTGGACTAGATTAGGGGGTATTGTATGAAAAAAATTGAAGCTATTATTAGGCCAACAAAACTAGAGGAACTTAAAGAAGCTTTAAAGGAAGGTCAAATTAATGGAATAACTATATCTCAAGTAATGGGATGCGGACAACAATTAGGTTGGTCAGAGTATTATAGAGGAAATGAGGTTTTAATACATTTCCTTCCTAAGGTAGAAATAAAAATTGTTGTTGAAGACTATAAAGTAAATGAGGTAGTAAAACTTATAATAGATGTAACTAGAACTGGAGAAGCGGGAGATGGAAAGATATTTATAAGTGATATTTCTGAAGTTATAAGGATAAGAACTGGAGAGACTGGAAAAGAAGCTTTATAGGAAATAAAATCAGACGTAGTTGTAATAGGACTTAGTCTTTATGAACTAAATTTAGAATTGACATTAATACTGCATTATTCATAAATGAATTTGCAGTATTTTTTTATTTGAATGTTAATAATTATAAATTAAGGGTTAAAGGGTAGTTATAGTAATAGAACTTATTATATATTTTTCTATAGAGCATGTAGTTATAACCTATTGAAATAAAAAATTAAAAGAAGTTAAAAGATAAATATTAAATATATTTTATGGTTATACTATTGACAGGTAGATTAGTTTATTATAAGATGTAGTTGAGAATGAATTTCAACAACGATTAAAGGGGTGAGAACTTTGTGTATAGATTTTTATAAAAAGTTAAATTCATTTGAAGGAAAAGACTACATAGAAAACTTTTTAGTTTATAGTCTTTCACTTGTAATTGCAGGATCAAAGCCAGCAGCTACAGTAACCTTCAAAAAGAAGGGTGAAAATCTATATGATAAGTGGATCACCTATGGAAGAGATTTTATAAAAAAAATTGATTTAGATTTTATAGAATTGAGAGATTGTGATGATGCTGTAATAGTTATGATATTTAGTGAGGTATCTTTAAAAGAAAATCTATTTAAAGAAAGTCACATAGAGTTCTTAGCAGCGTTAGGTTACTTAAAAAATGGAGATCTATGGGATTGTTTAACAATGTTGGAGACTAGATATGATTTATATAATTGTCCACATGAGTTAGGTTTATTCTTAGGGATACCAATTAAAGATGTTAAAGATTTTATGGAATGTACAAATAAAAAATGTTTAATGTGTGGTTATTGGAAAGTTTACAATGACCACAAAAAAGCTCAAATCATATTTAACCACTATGATTGTATAAAAGAGCATACTGTACAACACATGCTAAAGGGCAATACCTCTATTGACCTGGCATTCAACTTGAAAAATTTTTTTATTCCCTAATTAGTACATCCATAAACTTTATATAAATCTATAATTTATAGATAAGAAAGAGCACACTAGTACATCGGTGTGCTTTTTTTCATTTAGATATAGAAGATATTATTTTGACTAGTTATTTTCTTGAAGATATCTAATAATAAAGAGGAATCATAGAAATTAATAATTAATAATGTTATAATGTTCTTTATCAGAGAAATAGGAGGATAATTATGGGGGTTAAAGTAATAACAGATAGTACTTCATACCTATCTGGAGAAATGATAAATAAATATGATGTTTCAGTAGTATCTTTAAATGTTACATTAAATAATAAGAGTATAAGAGAAGTAGATATAACTAATGAAGAATTTTACAAATTAATGGATGAAGTTAAAGAATTTCCAAAATCATCACAACCGGCATTAGATGAAACAAGTAATGCTTTTGAAAAACACTTATCTAATGGTGATGATATTGTTGGAATATTTATTTCTTCAGAAATGAGTGGTACTTTTTCAAGTACACATATAATAAAAGAAATGCTTTTAGAAAAATATCCAAATAGGAAAATAACACTTATAGATTCACGCTCTAATTGTATGCAAATGGGACTTGCGGTTTTAGCTGCAGCAGAAAAGGCAATAAATGGAGCAAGTTTAGAAGAGGTAGTTGAAGCTTGTGAAAGTGTAAAGCGAAAGAGTAAATTCTTATTTGCTCCACAAACTTTAGACTATTTAAAAATGGGTGGCAGAATAGGATCAGCAGGAGCTTTGTTTGGTAAAGTACTTAAAATAGTACCGATATTAACTGTTGAAGATGGAAAAACGTCAGTTGTTGAAAAAGTTAGAACAAATAATAAGGCTATAGAAAAAATATTATCTGTATTTATGAATGATATTAAAGAAAAAGGATTAGGGAAAGTAGTTATTCATCATATAAATTGTAAAAAAGAAGGTCAAAAACTTGCAGAAAAGATAAGCGCACATATAAATGAAAAGGTAGAAGTTATATCTATAGGACCTGTAATTGGAGTTCATGTGGGACCAGGAGCAATTGGGATAGCTTATAATACAGAAAGATAATAGTAGAAATAGATTAATTCTATAAATACATTCATAGAATTTGAAAATATTTAAGTAATACAGAGATAACTATATGAATCCTAATTTGTAATTTATATTTAATTACAAATTGGGATTTTTTTATTTTATAATCACTAAGAATTATTTAAAGGATATAAGAGGTAATAAGACAGAGTAAAGGATATATTGATTAGCTATTTTATTGAAAATTCCTAAAATAATAGCAAGTATAAATAAACCGTGAATGATTTTGAATTAATTTAAATGTTTTTGACTTAAAATGCTTGAAAATTACTTGCAAAAGAGTTATTATGAATACAAGGAAGTGATGTAAATGTTAACAGAACAAAGATATCAAATTATTTTGAATGAAATTGATAGAAAGTCACTTGTTTATGTTAGTGAATTAGTTAAAGACCTAGATACATCAGAATCAACAATAAGAAGGGATTTAAATTTTCTTCATAAACAAGGGAAATTAAAAAAAGTTCATGGTGGGGCAACAGCTTTAGATAAGTTTATAAATACTAAAGATGATTTGCTTTCTACTAGAGAAAGTTTGAATATAGATGAAAAATTAGAAATAGCAAAATATGCAGCAAATCTTATAAAAGAAAATGATTTTGTATATATAGATGCAGGTACGACTACAGATTTAATGATTGAATTTATTAATGAAAAAGAAGCAGTATATATAACAAATGGCATAAACCAAGCTAAAAAATTAATAAATAAAGGGTTAAAAACTTATATATTAGGTGGAGAAATTAAGGAGTCTACAGAAGCAATAATAGGAGTAGAAGCCATAAATACTTTAAAGAGATATAACTTTAATAAGGGTTTCTTTGGAACTAATGGTATTTCCAAAGACAGAGGATATACAACGCCTGATATTAGTGAGGCATTAGTGAAACAAGAGGCTTTAAGAAGAACAAGAGAAGCTTATATTATGGCAGATAATTCGAAATTTGATGAAATAAGTTGTGTAACATTTGGAGAATTAGAAGATGCAACGATAATTACAACAATAGTTGAAGATAATACTTATAAAGAGTTTATAGAAATAATAGAGGTGGCAAAAAAATGATTTATACAATAACCTTCAACCCTGCTTTAGATTATATAGTAAGAGTAGATGACTTTAAACTAGGAAGTGTAAATAGAACATCATACGAAGAAATTTATGCTGGTGGAAAAGGAATAAATGTTTCTATTGTATTAAATAACTTAGGAGTTGAGAGTAAAGTACTTGGATATATAGCAGGTTTTACAGGAGATGAAATAGAAAGGAAAGTTAAGGAATTTGGATGTGATTCAGATTTTATAAAATTACATAATGGAATGTCTAGAATAAATGTAAAGCTAAAATCTAGTGAAGAGTCAGAAATTAATGGTCAAGGACCACAAGTTAATAATGAATCATTAGAAGAACTTTATAAAAAATTAGATTTTTTAAAAGAAGACGACATACTTGTTTTAGCAGGAAGTATTCCATCAACACTGCCTAAAGATATATATGAATATATAATGAAAAGATTAGATGGAAGAAAAATAAAATTTGTAGTTGATGCAACAGGAGATCTTTTATTAAACGTATTAAACTATAAACCATTTTTAATAAAACCAAATCATCATGAATTAGCAGAATTGTTTAATGTGGAAATTAAAAATGAAGATGAAATAATTCATTATGCTAAAAAGTTAAAAGAAATGGGAGCAAGAAATGTTCTTATTTCAATGGCTGGAGATGGCGCAATATTTGTTACGGAAACGGGTGAAGTTTTAAAAAGCGCTGTGCCTAAAGGAAAAGTAAGAAACTCAGTAGGTGCAGGAGACTCCATGGTTGGAGGTTTTATAGCCGGCTATTTAAAACATAATAAATTAGAAGAAGCTTTTAAAATGGGAGTTGCAACTGGTAGTGCAAGTGCATTTTCAGATGGTCTTGCTACAAAAGATAAAGTAGAAGAATTACTATTAGAAATAATTTAAATAACGGAGGGGAAAATTATGAGAATAACAGATTTGTTAAAAAAGAACGGTATAGCAATAAATCCTAATGTGAAAAATAAAGCAGAGGCTATAGATAAATTAGTAAACTTAATGGATGCTACAGGAAAACTTAGTAATAAGGAAGAATATAAAAAAGCTGTATTAGCTAGAGAAGAACTAAGTACAACTGGAATAGGTGATGGAATTGGTATTCCTCATGCTAAAACTAAAGCAGTTAAAAATGCTGGTTTAAGCGCTATTATTATAACTGATGGAATTGATTATGATTCGTTAGATGGACAACCTACAAAGCTATTCTTTATGATAGCAGCACCAGAAGGTGAAAATAATGTTCATTTAGATGTTTTAGCAAGACTTTCAACAATTTTGATGGATGAAGAATTTAAAAATACATTAATTAAGGCTAAATCAGTAGAAGAGTTCCTTAGATTAATTGATGAAAAAGAAAATGATAAATTAAATAAGGATAAAAATAAAGAAAGCAAAGATGGATATACAGTATTAGCAGTTACAGCATGTCCTACAGGGATAGCTCATACATTTATGGCTGCTGAAAGCTTAGAAAATAAAGCAAAAGAAATGGGTGTTACAATAAAAGTTGAAACAAATGGATCGGGTGGAGCTAAAAATGTTTTAACTAAAAAGGAAATAGAAAATGCTAATTGTATAATTGTAGCTGCTGATAAAAAAGTAGATATGGCAAGATTCAATGGCAAAAAAGTAATTCAAACTAAAGTTGCTAATGGAATTCATAAAGCAGAAGAATTAATAACTAAAGCACAAAATGGAGATGCTCCAGTGTATAGACATGAAGGCTCAAATGAATCCTCATCAGAGTCAGAGGAAAAAGAAAGTGTAGGACGTACAATATATAAACACTTAATGAATGGAGTTTCTCATATGTTACCGTTTGTTATAGGTGGAGGTATATTAATAGCTATAGCATTCTTAGTGGATGACTATGCTATTAACCCAGCAAACTTTGGTAGTAATACACCATTTGCAGCATTCTTTAAAACAGTAGGTGGAACTGCATTTAACTTTATGTTACCAATATTGGCAGGATATATTGCAATGAGTATTGCTGATAGACCAGGGCTTGCGGTAGGGTTTGTAGGTGGAGCAATTGCAAGTGCCGGAGGATCTGGATTCCTTGGAGCGTTAATTGCAGGTTTCATAGCAGGATATGTAGTAGTTGGGTTGAAAAAATTATTTGATAAGTTACCAACTAGCCTTGAAGGTATAAAACCAGTATTGATTTATCCGGTTCTAGGAATATTACTAATTGGATTAATTATTACATTTGTTGTTAATCCTCCAGCTTCAGCATTAAATAATGGTATTAATAATGTTTTAAACAGTATGAGTGGCACTAGTAAAATATTACTTGGAGCAATTTTAGGTGGAATGATGGCAATAGATATGGGTGGTCCTTTTAATAAGGCAGCTTACGTATTTGGTACAGCTTCACTTGCAACAGGTCAATTTGATATTATGGCAGCAGTTATGGCAGGGGGAATGGTACCACCACTTGCAATTGCATTATGCACAACATTCTTTAAAAGTAGATTTACAGAAAGAGAAAGACAATCAGGATTAACAAACTATATAATGGGATTATCATTTATAACAGAAGGAGCTATTCCATTTGCAGCAGCAGATCCATTAAGAGTTATACCTGCATGTGTTGCAGGTTCAGCAACTGCAGGAGCATTATCAATGTTCTTCGAGTCATCACTTAGAGCACCTCATGGAGGAATCTTCGTACTACCAGTTATAACTAATCCATTAGGATACTTTATAGCATTAGTAGTTGGTTCGTTAGTTGGAATGATAATACTTGCAGCATTAAAGAAAAAAATAAATTAATATAATTAAGAATCCGTATAGCAAATTATGCTATACGGATTTTTTTGATTTTAATTTTCTTTTGAGGGGCCATATTTCTTTTGTATATTCAACATAATAATTACATATGATGCTAATATACAAGAAAAAAATGTTGTAGCTAGTTGTGTAGATAGGAGTTTGAAAATAGGTAATAAACCTAAAATAATATAAATAGCGCCTGTAACTAAAAATAAAATATTCATAGAAGTAAGATATTTATTTTTATCTATAAATGTAGTCTGTAATGTCTTTTTTGTTAAGGTATGGTTACTTAGTATAGCTAATATAAAATAGATAACTCCTAATAGAATAAAAAGATAAGAAATAAAATGTTCCATAATAATATATACCCCCATTCATTATAAATTATAGCAGTATTTATAATATGATAGAGAAAAAACAAATAAAAACAAATAAAAATAAATTATTTAAGGGATGAGTATTCTTATAACAAGTATGAAATTACTACCTTTTAATACAAAAATATGGTATAATATTGACATATAAAGACACTAAATACAGGTTTTACAGAAAAAATAACTGACACATATAGAAGGTTTTCTAGGGGGCATAGGATGGAAGACTATAAAAATTTGGAGGTTAAGTAAATGTATACAGTTGGGATTATAACAAGTAGTGATAAAGGATATGCAGGAGAACGAGAAGATAAAAGTGGACAAGTTATTAAGGATATTGTAGAAGCAAATGGATTTAAAGTTAAAAAATATATTGTTCTTCCAGATGACAAGGAAATGCTAGCTAGTGAGTTTAAATATATGAGCGATGAACTAGGTGTAAACCTTATACTAAGCACAGGTGGAACAGGATTTTCAGTTAGAGACATAACTCCGGAAGCAACTAAAATGATAATAGAAAGAGAGTCACCGGGAATATGTGAAGCTATAAGATGGTATAGCTTGCAAATAACTAAAAGAGCTATGCTCTCAAGAGCAGTATCGGGGATTAGGGGTAATACATTAATTGTTAATTTGCCAGGAAGCTCTAAAGCTTGCAAGGAAGCTTTAGATTTTGTATTAGAGGATATTAAGCATGGAATAGATATTTTACTTGGGGAGGGAATTGAATGCGCAAGAAAGTAGTAATTATATTGATGATTGGTTTATTGTCGTCAATAAGTGGATGTACAAATAAAGAAATTAATGAAAAGAAAGATGAGATTACAATTAGTGTAGCGGCAAGCTTAACAGAGCCAATAAATAAAATCAAAGAAGAGTACGAAAGTGCTAATAATGTGAAAATTAATATTAATACAGGTGGGTCTGGAACTTTAAAAAGACAAATAAGCGAAGGCGCAGAGGTTGATATATTCTTTTCAGCTAATGAAAAATTTATGAATGATTTAATAAATGAAGAGTTAGTTTTGAAGGAAGAGGTATGCTCGCCATTAAGAAATTCTCTAGTATTAGTTAAAAATAATGCTGTTAGCGAAAAAATAAATAAGTTAGATGATTTAATAGGATTAAATAAAAAGATAGCACTTGGAGAAATAGAAACAGTTCCAGCAGGAGAATATGCGAAAGAAGCGCTGAGTAATATGAATTTATGGGAAGGTATTGAGACTAATGTTGTATATGGAAAAGATGTTAAAGCTGTTAAAACATATGTAGAAAGTGGTGATGCTGATTTTGGGTTTATATATAAAAGTGATGCTAAAGATTTAAAAGACTCGCAAATAGTTTTAGAGGTTCCAAGTAAAAATCATAAAGAGATAATATATGTATTAGCACCTATAAAATCAAGTAAAAATCATAAAGAAAATATTAAAATAATTGAATTTATAACTTCTAATAGAGGAAAAGAAATATTTGAGGAATATGGATTTAATATGGGGGACAAGTAGTGATAATAGATGCAGTGTATACTTCCATAAAAGTTGTATTAATTTCATTAATAATAACATTAGGGATATCTATAGTAGCAATAAAAATTTTAACTAGAAAAACTACTAAGTTTAAAAAAATTATAGAGACATTCATAATTTTGCCTATGTTTATCCCCCCAT
This sequence comes from Clostridium gasigenes, assembly GCF_017348895.1. Lineage (NCBI taxonomy): Bacteria > Bacillati > Bacillota > Clostridia > Eubacteriales > Clostridiaceae > Clostridium > Clostridium gasigenes. Next base: position 895,254 of record NZ_CP071376.1, on the reverse strand, counting down.
CTGCTATTGGATATTTAATATTAATAATTTGTGGAAAAAATGGGCCTATAGGCAAAATATTAAATGAAAATTTCAATACTTCTATTATATTTACATTATCAGCAGCAGTTATAGCAGCAGTTATTGTTACACTACCAATAATGTATCAAAGTATAAAGGTGGCAGTTTTATCAGTAGATAAAGATGTTAAGGATGCAGCTAGAGCAGGGGGAGCAAGTGAGTTTCAAGTATTTACTAAAATAATTTTACCACTTTCAAGAAGAGGAATATTAACAGGAATACTTTTGAGTTTTGCAAGAGCATTTGGAGAGTTTGGAGCAACTATATTAGTGGCTGGAAACATACCAGGAAAAACACAAACATTGCCAATGTCAATGTATTACGCAATAGAGAACAACAATAATAAAGAAGCTGTAACTATATTAATAATAGTGTTTATAATAGCAGTTTTTTTAATGAGTTTATATAGTTATCTAATTAATAAAGAAGATTAGGATGTGATTTGAAATGAAAATGATAAAAGTTGAAGATGCAATAGGAACAATGTTATCTCATGATGTAACACAGATAATCCCAGGTGAATTTAAGGGGAGAGCCTTTAAAAAAGGACATATAATAAGAGAAGAGGACATAGAAAAGTTATTATCAATTGGAAAAGATAATGTTTATGTATGGGAACCTAAGGAAGGTGAACTTCATGAAAATGATGCAGCTAAAAGGATTTCAGATTTAGTTGTAGGGGAAGGTGTGGATAATTCAGAAGAGATTAAGGAGGGGAAAATAGATTTTTTTGCAGCTAGAGATGGATTGCTTAAAATAGATAAAGAGAACTTGTTTAAGCTTAATTCATTAGGTGAAATAATAGTTTCAACTTTGCATAATAATACCCCTATTAAAAAAGGTGAAAAAATTGGAGCAACTAGAGTTATTCCATTAATAATAGATGAAAATAAAATTATAGAAGCTGAGGAGGTAATAAAAAATAGTATTATTTCCGTAAAAGAAATAACTCCTAAAAAAGTTGTAGTTATAACAACTGGAAATGAATTATATTACGGAAGAATTAAAGATGCATTTTTACCGATAATAGAAAAGAAACTTAATGAATATGGAAGTTCAGTTTTAAATAAAATTATACTTCCAGATGATAAAGATAGAATAAGTTTAGAAATTAAGAAGGCTATAGAAGAAGGCGCAGATATGATTATTTGCACTGGAGGAATGTCTGTAGATCCTGATGATGTTACGCCAAATGCAATAAAAGAATGTGGAGCAAAATTAGTTGTGTATGGTTCACCTGTGTTACCGGGAGCAATGTTTTTATTAGCTTATCATGAAGATATGCCAATACTAGGGGTGCCAAGTTGCGCTATGTACTCAAAAAGAACAGTTTTAGATTTAGTACTTCCAAGGTTACTTGCAGATGAAAAACTAACATTAAATGATATAGTAGCTTATGGACATGGTGGGTTATGTTTAGATTGTAATATATGTAATTTTCCACATTGTTCATTTGGAAAATAAAGAAAATAATATTTATAAGTAATAATAATAGTTAACATATATATAGGAGGAGAAAACTATGGATAAAAAGCTTACACACTTTGATGAAAGTGGAAATGCAAGAATGGTTGATGTTTCTGAAAAAGATAAAAGTAAAAGGGTAGCTATAGCAGTATCGAAAATAAGAGTAAACCATGAAACTTTAAAACTTATAGAGGAAGGTAAAATAGGTAAAGGCGATGTTCTTGGAGTTGCAAGGGTAGCGGGTATAATGGCAAGTAAACAGACTTCAAATTTAATACCTATGTGTCATCCAATAATGATATCTAGCTGTGATATTGAGTTTGAAATAGATAACGAAAAAAGCGAAATTAACATAAAATCTATAGTTAAATTAGTTGAAAAAACAGGTGTGGAAATGGAAGCTTTAATGGCAGTAACAATTGCTGCATTAACAATTTATGATATGTGTAAAGCTTTAGATAAAAGAATGGTTATTGAAGATACACATTTATTAAAAAAAACAGGAGGAAAAAGTGGTGAGTTTAATTTTTAAGTAAAAATCTAAATATTTTATTTAGTAAAACTTAGATTTAGACACTACTATTATTAAAAAATAGTAGATCCATTAAAAAAAATATGGAAGATAAATATGGAAGAAAGATAGATTATCTAAGAATATCAGTAACAGATAATTGTAATCTAAGATGCATTTATTGTATGAAAGAAAATCATAATGATTTTTTATCTTCTGATAAAAAGCTTACAGATAATGAAATATATAGAATAGTACTTGAAAGTGCAAAGCTTGGAATAAAGAAAATAAGATTCACTGGCGGAGAGCCTTTAGTTAGAAAAGATATTATGAACCTAATAGGAAGAATTAATAAGATAGAAGGAATAGAGGAAATATATTTAACTACTAACGGAATATTATTATTAGATCAAGTTGAAAATTTAGCTGCAAATGGAGTTAAAGGTGTAAATATTAGCCTAGATTCATTAAAGCCAGATAGGTTTAAAACATTAACTAGAAGAGGTGAATTAAAGAAAGTTTTAGAAGTTATTGATAAATGTATAGAACATAATATAAAAGTTAAGTTAAATACTGTTATTATAGGAGACATAAATCAAGATGAAATATTAGATTTTGTTGAGCTTACAAAACAGAAGGCTATAGATGTAAGGTTTATAGAACTTATGCCAATTGGACAAGGTAAATTATTTAAACCAGTTAAAAATACTAAGATTTTAGAAATAATAAAATCGGAATATAAAGAACTAGCTGAAATTAATAGAAATATATCAGAAGGACCAGCTAAATATATTAGAGTAAATAATTCATTAGGAAGAGTTGGATTTATAAGTGCAATAAGTAATTGTTTTTGTGATTATTGCAATAGAATAAGAATTACACCAGATGGATTTTTAAAGCAGTGTTTACATTGGAATTATGGAGTAGATTTAAGAACATTACTTAGAAATGGTATTTCAAACGAAGAGCTAAATAATATCATTAAAAATAATATATATAATAAGCCAGAAAAACATTTATTTAATGAACAAAACAAAAATGAAGAAATAAGATTTATGAATGAAATTGGAGGCTAATGCAATGAATAAAGTTATAGCAATATGTACAAGCAAGCAAAAGGGCACAGCTAAGGTAATGGTAGATGAGGCTAATCTAATATATGATTTTGGAATAGAAGGAGATGCCCATGCAGGTAAATGGCATAGGCAAGTAAGTTTGTTAGCATTAGATAAAATAGAAGACTTTAGAAGTAGTGGTGCAAATGTAGAATTTGGCGCATTTGGAGAAAACTTAGTTGTAGAAGGATTTGAGTTAAATAAATTACCAATAGGACAAAAAATACAAGTTGGAGAAACACTTTTAGAATTAACACAAATAGGTAAGAAATGTCATGATAAATGTGCAATATTCTATCAGGTAGGAAAATGCATAATGCCTACTAATGGAATATTCACAAAGGTATTAGTAGGTGGGAAAGTAAAAGTTGGTGACAGGTGCGAACTTATAGATTAAATCGCTTATGATTGAGCAAAAGTTATGAAAGATAGCAATACAATTCATTGCAAAATGAATTGTATTGCTATTTTACTTGTGCTTAGTAAAAAAATGAAATTGGTCGGTACTTTCGTCCATCTGAGTTAACGAAGGTGGAAAACACCTGCTTTCTACAGTTGTTTTAAATAGGATAATTGGATATAATAAAGATAGAGTAATAAGGAATTTAAAAAAATATATTAGCATATTTATTTATTATTTTTTAAAGATGTCTAAAGGTAGGTTTAAAATGAAAGCTGATGTAGAGTATTGTCTTGATGAAAATGTAAGAAATGAAATAATTATTATAAAAGATTTTGTTAAAAGTGAAGTAAGTGAAATAGAAATATTTCTTTTTGGTTCAATTGCAAAAGGAAAATATAAAAAAGATAGTGATATAGATATACTAATTCTAATTCCAGATGATAAATCTATTAAGGAATTAAGATTATTAAGGCATAAATTAGAAGATAAGATAGATATCTTAAAGTTATCCCGTAGCGTAGATATTAAACTTTATAATAGAAATAGATATATTAATTTGGCTAATAATACTAGTTTTGAACAGGAAATACAAAATGATTTGATAGATATAAGGAGCTGGTGATCTGTGGTAAAAAGAGACATGTTTTATTTTGCTGATATAGATGAAAAATTTATAGATGGGACAAAAAATAGTGTTGGGTTAGAAGATGGAGTATTAGTTCATTGTCAACAGTGTATAGAAAAAAATTTAAAGGGAATCACAGAAAAAAAATACGGCATTATATCCAGGGAGCATAATTTAGTTAAGCTTTTAGAAGTTTTATATTTAAATGATTATAAATATTTGAAAGAATTCAAAGGATTATGTAGAGATTTAAAGGATTTTTATTTTAGCAGAAGATATGCTTCAGATGATTATGAACTATTAACACATGAAGAATATTGTGAGTATATCCATAATTTTTATGAATTATTAGAGGCTCTTAAAGTAATAAGAAAAGAATTAGAGTAATTGTACGCAATAAAGAGTAGACTCTATCGGAAACTAAGAATAAGTTTATAAAAATATAATCTGTATATCAAATTATGATATATGGATTTTTTTTATTCTCTTATATGGCTTAGAGAAGTATAGTTAAGATTATTTGAGAGAAACTAATTTAGAATAATAATTTTAAAAGGAGTGATATTACAGATGGATTCAAAAAATAAAAGAGAAATGAAAAAAGAAAATTATCTTAAAAATGAGGTTAGGACAAAGGAACCTATGTCTAAAAATAGTTTTGTAAGTACTATTCAAAGTCCTGCTTTAAATGAAAGTGGAATTGAAGCAAAGAAAAAAGGGTTTTAGCAAATAGATAAATTTATAATTATGAAAAATAAGCTAAGTGTTGAGCTTAGCTTATTTTGGGTTAAAAGTTTTCAATGATATCTTAATTAAATACATTTCTAAGGTTCTAGTATGAAACTAAATTAATAGTTACCACTATTAATTTAGTTTAGATAGGATAGGTGTAAGCTTCTCTAACAAACCTTCTAATGAATTTAAATCATCGTCAGCAAGGGCTGATAATTTTACGCAGAGAATATCTTTAAATTTTTGAGTTTGAGAATTAAGTAATTCATTTGCTTTTTCTGTTAACTCCACTCTAAGAATTCTTCTATCATTGGGGTCTTCATATCTATTAATAAATCCATCTTGGATTAATTTATCTATAATAGGGGTCATATTAGGTTTAGATACACCAATAGTATTTGCTAAATGAGAAAGTGATACCGGACCGCTATGTGAAAGGGAGAAGATAACTTTAAAATGTGATGGTGGCATACAAGCCCCTTTAATAAAATGATCTTTATTGAAAGTTTTCTTACGTAATTCTAACAACATGTTAACTAAATCATCAGAAATTTTATTTAAATTTATAGTATCCATAGTAATTCTCCTTCGCATATATTAGTAAACTTATAATTAATTATAAACTAAAATAATTGTGAATTCAAATAAAAAGTTATTGACTTATAATAGTTATGAAAATATAATTGATATATAATCATAAATAAATTAAAAGGTAATGGTGCTAAAAAGATACAGCAGAATAGGACTAGTTATTTTTGAAGCTACCTAAATAAAGAACTAGTAGACGAGAGGAGAAATGTATAAAGTGTTTAAATTAATTAAGTATTTAAAAAAATCTACGTTGCCAATCATAATTATTATTGGATTACTTATAGTACAGGCGGTTTGTGATCTTTCGTTGCCAGACTATACATCTGATATAGTAAATGTTGGGATACAACAAGGTGGAGTAAAAAATGCTGTTCCAGAAATAATCAGAAAAGAACAACTAGAGAATATTATGTTATTTATGAATGATAATGATAAATCTGAGGTTATGAATAACTATATATTATTAGATAAACAGGATCTTAGCCAAGATGAGTTTAGTAAATATGTTAAGAAATATCCACAACTTGAAAATGAAAAATTATATAAACTTAATACTAAGGATAAAAAGTTAATAGAAAAATTAAATAATATAATATCACAGCCAATTGCTGTTTTATCAGCAATTGAAAAGGATGGGTCAAATGGAAATGAAATTAAAGAAGGATTAATTAGTAATATTCCAAATAATATGGTTGTTCCAGAAAATATGGATACAATAACCCTTCTTAAAAATATGCCTAAAGAAATAGTTGAAGAAGTAAATAAACAAATGGGCGAAAAATTAAAAGATTTATCAGATAGTATGGTATCTCAAATCGCAATTCCATACATTCAAAATGAATATAAAGCTATAGGAGTAAACACAAGCAAACTTCAAAGTAATTTTATTTTGTATTCTGGTGGAATAATGGTGCTAATAGCTCTTATTAGTATGGTAGCAACAGTAATTGTAGCTTATATAGGTGCAAAAGTTGCTGCAGATCTTGGGAAAAATCTTAGAGGTCAAGTGTTTAAAAAAGTTGTATCATTCTCAAATACAGAATTAGATAAATTCTCTACAGCTTCACTTATTACAAGAAGCACTAATGATATACAACAAATACAAATACTTATGGTAATGCTTTTAAGAGTAGTATTTTATGCTCCAATACTTGGTCTTGGAGGAGTATTAAAAGTTATTCAAACTGATAGTTCAATGGCATGGATAATAGCAGTTGCATTAATTGCTATGTTATCACTAATAATAGTTTTATTTGCCCTTGCTATGCCAAAGTTTAAAGCTGTTCAAAATCTTATAGATAAGGTTAATCTTGTAACACGTGAAATATTATCAGGAATGCTTGTAATTCGTGCGTTTAGTACTCAAAAGCATGAAGAGAAAAGATTTGATAAGGCAAATATGGATTTAACAAAAACTAATCTTTTTGTTAATCGTACAATGGCAACAATGATGCCACTTATGATGCTAATAATGAATGCAATTACTATATTAATAGTTTGGAGTGGATCACATGCAGTTGATTCTGGAACAATGCAAGTTGGAGATATGATGGCATTTATACAATATACAATGCAAATAATAATGTCATTCTTAATGATATCAATGGTATCAATTATGCTTCCACGTGCAAGTGTTGCAGCTGGGCGTGTTGATGAAGTTTTAAAAACAGGATTTATAATAGAAGACCCAAAGGAAGTTAAATCTTTCGATAAAAATAAAAAGGGAATTATAGAGTTTAAGAATGTTTCTTTTAGATATCCAAATGCTGCAGAAGATGTATTAAGTAAAATATCATTTACAGCAAACCCTGGGAAAATTACTGCTTTTATAGGAAGTACAGGCGGTGGTAAATCTACACTTATTAATTTAATACCTCGTTTTTATGATGTAACAGAGGGTGAGATATTAATTGATGGAGTAGATATAAGAAATGTAAAACAACATGAATTAAGAGAAAAAATAGGATATGTTCCTCAAAAGGGAATTTTGTTCTCAGGAACTATTGAAAGTAATTTAAAGTATGGTAGAAAAGACACTACTGAAAAAGAATTAGAAAAAGCAGCGCAAATAGCACAAGCTATGGAGTTTATAAATGAAAAGGAAGAGAAATTCAATGCAGAAATATCTCAAGGTGGTACAAATGTATCTGGAGGTCAAAAACAAAGACTTTCAATTGCAAGAGCAATAGCTAAAAAACCTGATATATATATTTTTGATGATAGTTTCTCAGCACTTGATTTTAAAACAGATGTACAATTAAGAAAGGCTCTAAAAGCTGAAACAACAGAGAGTACTGTATTAATAGTTGCTCAAAGAATAAGTACTATATTACATGCAGAACAAATTATAGTAATTGATGAAGGGAAGATTATGGGTGTAGGTACACATAATGAACTTCTAGAAAACTGTGAGGTATATAAACAAATAGCTTCATCACAACTTTCAAAGGAGGAGCTAGATCATGAGTAAAGAAAAAAATGGAACTGGAAAAGGCTTTGGAGGTGGCCCTATGGGTGGCATGGGAGCTGGAGAAAAAGCGAAGAACTTTAAAGGTACAATGAAAGAACTACTTAAATATTTAAAACCATATAAAATAGCTATAATATTAGTAGTTATTTTTGCAATAGGAAGTGCAGCGTTTTCAATAGTTGGACCAAAAATGCTAGGTAAAGCGACTACGGAAATTTTCAATGGCCTTATGGGAAAGGTGCAGGGAACAGTAGGTACTGGTATTGATTTTGAATATATAGGTAAAATTTTAATATTATTACTAGGATTATATTTAATAAGTGCAGCATTTTCATTTATACAAGGATTTGTTATGTCGGGAGTTTCACAAAAAGTTTCTTATAATATGAGAAAAGAAATTTCAGAAAAAATTAATCGTATGCCACTTAAATATTTTGATACTAAAACTCATGGGGAAGTATTATCTAGGGTTACAAATGATGTTGATAGTATAAGTCAAAATTTAAATCAAAGTATGACCCAAGTTATTACAGCAATTACAACTATAATAGGTATACTAATAATGATGTTATCAATAAGTTGGATGATGACAATTATAGCATTATTAATATTACCTATATCAGGACTACTAATTACTTCAGTTGTGAAAAAATCACAAAAATACTTTAAAGAGCAACAAGAATATTTAGGTCATGTAAATGGTCAAGTTGAAGAAGTATATGGTGGACACAATATAGTAAAAGCATTTAATGGAGAAGAGGATGTAATTGAGGAGTTTAATAAAATAAATACTAAGTTGTACGAATCCTCTTGGAAGTCACAATTCTTATCAGGAATGATGATGCCTATAATGACATTCGTAGGAAACTTAGGATATGTAATGGTGTCTATTCTTGGTGGATGGCTTGCAATTAAGAAAACTATTGAAGTTGGAGATATCCTTTCATTTATACAATATGTAAGAAGTTTTAATCAGCCAATAGCTCAAACAGCTCAAGTTGCAAACTTAATGCAATCAACAGCAGCCGCAGCAGAAAGAGTATTTGAGTTCTTAGATGAAGAAGAGGAAGTTCAATTTGCTAAAAACCCAGCTAGCATAGAGGGTATAAATGGAGAGGTTACATTTAAGAATGTTCATTTTGGATACAATCCAGAAAAAACAATTATAAATAATTTCTCAGCTAATGTTAAACCAGGTAAAAAGGTTGCAATAGTTGGTCCAACTGGTGCTGGAAAAACTACAATGGTAAAACTGCTTATGCGTTTTTATGATGTAAACACTGGTGAAATATTAATAGATGGTCACAATATACAAGATTTTAATCGTGATGATTTAAGAGAATTATTTGGAATGGTTCTTCAAGAGACTTGGTTATTCAATGGAACTATTATGGAAAATATAAGATATGGAAGATTAGATGCAACCGATGAGGAAGTTATAGATGCTGCTAAGGCTGCACATGCGCATCATTTTATTAAAACACTTCCAGATGGATATAATATGGTTCTAAATGAAGAAGCTAGCAATGTATCACAAGGACAAAAGCAATTGTTAACAATTGCCCGTGCTATTTTAGCAGATCCAAGACTTCTTATACTTGATGAAGCTACAAGTTCAGTAGACACTCGTACAGAAGTTTTAATACAAAAGGCTATGGAAAATCTTATGGCTAACAGAACAAGTTTCATAATAGCACATAGATTATCAACAATAAGAGATGCAGATTTAATACTAGTAATGAAAGATGGGGATATAATAGAACAAGGAAACCATGTTGAATTATTAGAAGCAAATGGATTCTATGCATCATTATATAATAGTCAATTTGAACAAATGGAAGCATAAGGCATGAAAAAATAATAGCTTCAGAATAGATATATATATTTGAATATGTCTAAATAGATTAATCCCCCAGTTAATAAAATTATTAGCTGGGGGGTTATTTATTGAAACTAGTTTATAGCATTTTGAACTTTCATATAAGCATAATCTAAGGCTGATGAAATATTATTAGTGCTTTTTCCACCACCTTGAGCAGAAAAATTACTTCCGCCACCTTTTCCATCTATTAGAGTTATAGCATCTTTTAATAAAGTATTCATGCTTACGATATTTAAATCTTTTGAACACATAAATATAAGTGTTGCTCTATCATCAGCTTTAACCCCAAATAAAACTATAACATTGTCATAAGCTACAAGTTTTGAAGCAAGTAGATTAACATGTTTTAAATCCATATCAGAATGAATTAATTTAATTATGCTAATACCGCCTATCTTATCACAGTTTTCGATGATTTCTTTTATTTCATAATCAGCTATTTCAGATTTTATAGCTCTGTTTTCAGCAGATAGCTTGCTGAAATCTTGTGTTAATTTTTCAATTTGAAGTATTGCGTCTTCAGGGTTACAATGTAGATTACTGCAAACAGTTGAAGCAAACTTATCATTAATAAAGGAATTTTGTATTCCTCTTTTTCCACATAAGAATTCTATTCTTGTGCCAGTTTTATGTTTTTCAAACTTAACAACTTTAATAATTTGAACTTCTAAAGTTGATTTAGGATGAACACCACAACAAGGGTTTATATCTAAATCAGAAATTTTTACTATTCTTATTTGTTCACCTATTTTAATGGATGTCTTTTTAATAGATAATTTTTTAAGTTCTGATTTAGTAGGATATAAAATATCAACAGGGATATTTTCAAATACTATATCATTTGCATAAGATATAGCTTCTTCTATTTGAGTAATATTAAGAAGCTTATCAACATCTATAGTGCAAGAGGTTAAACCTAAATGAGCTGCAACTGTAGATGCATTAAATTTTTCTAATAAACAGGCAGATATTATATGCTGACCTAAATGTTGTTGCATAAAATCAAATCTATTTTCCCAGTTAATAGAACATTTTACTTTATGAATTTTTATAGGTTTCTTATTGGTAATGTGATATATTAATCCATCATTTTCATAAACGGATGATACAGGGATAGATTCGATAGTACCAATATCAGAAGGTTGGGCACCACCTTCTGGGTAAAAGTTAGTTTTGTCTAAAACTATATGGAATTCATTATCTTTTTCAACTATGTTAATTATTTCAGCAGTAAAAGATTTTTCATATTGATTTTCATAATAAAGTTTTTCTGTCATCATAATCTCCTTATTAGTTAAGATTAGCAAATAATAAAATTAATATGTACATATCTATTAAATTTTATATTCATTACTTTATATTGTACTATTATAAGAGAATAATATCTATTTAAAAAATAAGTATGGAGATTTTTCTTGTGAATTTAGAGAATAAAGAAATAAAGTTCTTTAATGTTAGTATTCAAAACGTAAGATAAAAATCGATAGAAGGGCTTGCTTCATGTAGGGCTATGCGAAATAAGACTTTTTTTATTAAAGTTTAGCGGAGATAAACCAAAAGCTATGAATTTTTTAAAGCCATAGCTTACAAAGGGCTTAAAATTGTTGTATCAAAATTCTGTATAAATATTTGAATGTGTTCAAGCTGAAACATATTACTAACTTAATTATGGATAAAGCCCTCAAAATCAATTTTATGGTCTAGCATAGATCTTATTATTGAGTTTTTAGATACTTAAATAAATTTTAGTATAATCACAAATAGAGATGCTAAGCTTTGTTAGCTCTAGGAAGAAGATTAGATACATAAAGTTTTTCACCCTATCGTTATAAATAATACAATGTTTCTTACAAAATCTATTATACATAATAAACTACTTTATCTATTGATAAAGTTAAAGCTTTACTTAAATCTATATTGTGGCCAACATTACTATTTATTTTACTTTTTAATACCTTTACCTTCGGTCTAAGTGGCAAACCTTTTAGTGTTTCTTCCACTCTAGCTATATCTCCATTATTTAATTTTACTAAAGTGTTTTTTTTGAATGGTTCTATAATATTAAAAAAATTTACTGTTACATTATAATCAAAAGTTTTATCTACATATGTCATTATTGATTCTATAGAATCTGATGTTAATACGACGTCAGTAACGTTATGTAATAATCCATCATAAAAGTTTACAATACTTATTATTTTTGCAAATTCATTTATTTGGATACTTTTAATTTTATTTGGATAGCCACTCCCATCAACGCTTTCGTGATGGTGTAATATCCCTAATAAAATTTCTTGATCTAGCATATAGTTATTTTTCAAATAGTTATATGCTAGGGTTGGGTGAGATTTTAGTTGTTCACATTCGTATTTTGTAGATGGCTCATATTGATGTAATATTTCATTTTCTAAGAATGCTTTCCCCATATCATGCATAAGTGCAGCTAAGCATAACTTAACTAATCTGTCTTTACTATAATTAAGCTGTTTACCTAATAGAGTTGATATTATTGCTACATTTAAAGCATGTGCATAATGATAATTTTCATGAGCTCTTATATCTGTTGTAGATATAACTGAATTAGATGTTTTTAATATTTTATCGACTATACTATTAGCTATTTTTATAATTTCGCTAAGGCTTCCCATTTCAACAGTAGTATACCTTTTATTAACATCTAAACTAGTAAATGCTAGCGTTATTCTTTTAAGGGATCGAATAGATTCAATTCTTAAATATTCTCCTAATATATCATCAGTAATGTCTTTAGTAGTTTCACAATATTTATCTATAATATATACTGATAATATTCCTAATTTTCTTAAATTTTCTATTGTAGTATCATTTAGAACTAGGTGTTTCAAAAAGAGTACTTCTCCATCAGAGTTATATATACTCTTTGCTAAAATTGAATCATTTTTCAAATACTTCACCGGGACCAATCTCATATTTACCATCCTTTAATAATATATTTTTGTCGCGAAATACAGATTTCAACATAACACATAGATATTTCATAATAATATCCATGATAAGTTATAATTAAATTTCTACACTTTATTATAACTTAGTCTTTAAGGTTTAGAAATTTAATTAGATTTAATAATGCAACTTATATATATGTTGATTTCCAATATTTAATTATAAATCTTAGATTCTATAAGTAAATGTGCTGGGTGTATACTTAATTATGGGATTGACAATAAGGTATAATAACAATATAAAAAATGTATGATAAAAAAACTTGAATTATGTAAAATAAGATCCATAAATGGTAAATTATATATCGAAAGTAAAGATGTATTTAAAACTAAATATGAAAAAAAGCACAACTATTTAAAGCAGTGCTTTTACGAACTTCGGTTCTTCAAATCGTTTATAAGGCAATTTGAAGTAACTTAAAGGTGTAATTATCAGCAAAAAGCTAAGAACTAAACTGACCAAAGGTTCATATAAAATTATACTCAAAGTATACTTTAAAATATGGAAAATTTCAAGCGAAAGATGAAATTTGGCTAAAAAGTTACTTATCCTCTAGGTGTTAGCCTAGGGTTTTTTTATACAAAAAATTAGAATAACTAGTAGACCATAGACGTTCATGTTAGGGGTACCGAGTACAATTTGTTAAGAAGTAATGCTAAGAAAGTTTTGCATCCATATTTATAAATATATTTAAGTATCTTAGATTAGCTATAAAATTTTATTGTTCCATAAGTCATTTATATATATACTTTTTTAATTTTGATTTTTATATAAGTTTTTAGACCCAGTATGATCTTCTTTATTAGATTTTATTTCAGTATCTATTGTTTTTGTTCTTCTTTTTTCAATATTGATTTCAGAGGCAATATATATCATGTGCAGTACATTGGTAGTTGTATATGAAGCTAAGACATCAACACTTATGTAGTGGCAGTTTACTTTATATAAAAACTAAGAGGCGTCAATGAAAAAAATGCAATATAAAACAATACATAATATACAAAATAAATAAAGATAGTGATATAATTACAAAAAAAAGATATAGAATCAATTCCTGAAAAAGATCATGGGCTTTGTATTATAGAGGTTGAAAAAGAAATAGTACATGGACCTTTTAAAGAAGAAGCGTTTCAACAAGAAAGAAAAAACATTTCAGTTCTGGAAAGTATGGAATTAAAAGAATTGGATAGTTATAAAAAAGATTTTGAGTACGCCTAATAGATGAAGGGGCTGTTGCTTAAAGTGATTTATAAAAGTCATTTTGCAACAGACCATTCAATTTAATGTTTCTGATTTTGTAGCCAAACAGGCAAGGGATTTCATAAAGTATAATTAAATTATATTATTATTAAAGTTTAAAGTTAATTATAATATATTCAAATTAATCTAAAATTGAACAGAAAATAAACAATTTATAATAACTTAAAATTATAAACCAATAAAAGGTACTATTTCGCATAGATTAAAGCGAAATAGTACCTTTTAAAAAGTTTAGATATAATTAAATATCAGTTAATTCTAAGTTATGTCTTCTGTTATCTAAAGGATTAAGATTTATGTGATGAATCGTTTTGTTTTCACCAGGATTCATAAGAATTCTGTCTAAATGAATTCTACCATTTGGAGTATTAGCTATAACACAAGTGTCTCCATTTACTTTGTAGTTAACCCAAATATATTCATCAGTTATAACATTGTTTAAATCTTCAATAGAAATTAAAGCTTTTGAATTAACATTACCATATTTATCTCTTAGGATTATAGCAATTGTATCTTCATCAATTTCTTCAATTTCATTTAAGTCAGTTCTTCTGAATACTTCTAAATTACATTTTCTGTTATCTAGAGGATCTCCATTAATATGTTTAACTGGCGTAGTTGCAGTAATATCCATAACTACTGTTTGTAAACTTTGTTTTAAAGGCTTAGATTTTTTATTAACCTTAGTTAAACTTATGTTTTGAACTAAGTAATTATTAAAATCTCTATGCCATTCTGCAAACCAAGTTCCAACGTTTTGCACTTTTTCTAAATCAACAGAGTCTATCTTAGCAATAAGTGAATCACCATTTTTCTTTAATATAGTTATTAAAGCAATGTCACCTTTAATTTCAACTTCATTTTTAGCGGTTTTATAATTAGTATTTATAATTGGACACCTCTTTCTTTAAAATTTAAATAAATTTTATATCATTTAGTTATTATAACAAATTAACATAATAAAAGATATTAAAATAGATAAAAGTATTAGATATAGCCTGTCCACTGGTTTTAGAAGAAATAAATGACCTATAATATTGTACTAGTATTTATTTTAATGTGCCTTAATGATATAATGAATTCATTGCCATTAGCTAATGGCTAAATAAACAAGTAAAGTGAGATTATAAAATGAGAAATGAAAAATTAGAGAAATCAATAAAGAAGTTAGATAAAGAAATACTAGCTCTAAAGGTTGCTTCAAAGTATTTATCAAATAAAGATGAAATTAACGAAGTAAAAGACACTTTAAATAAGAAAAGACAAGTTTTAGCAGATGCACTATACTTAACTGATAACCAACATTATGAAGAGTGTTGTAATGTTATAGCAGATATGCTTAATAAAGAGTTAAGTGAAGAAGAGCAAAGAGATTTACTTTACATGATAAAAGAAAAGTTCGGAAGACAAGCACCTAACATAACTAAGCAAAGTAACGGACTTAACGCTTGGCTTAAAGAATTAGCTATGGAATTTGAATGGGTTGAAAATGATGGAACAGATTGGGCTGTGTTAGTTATAACTGGTTTTGGAGTTCGTCAATAATATGTTTATTACATATAACAGGTGTTATTATTTTGAAATAATAACGCCTGTTTTTTATTTTAAAGATTTTATAAAAAAATCGTGTTATATATAACCAAGTTATTCTTAGTGTGATAATATTAAATATAAATATTATTTTAAATTTTAGATTGTATAATTAAGTGCAACAGTAATAAATATAAGAGGAGATTTATATGGATATTGGGGTAATAGGATTTGGAGGCGTTGGAAAAGCTTTTATAGAATTATTAATTATGAAGAAAGATAAAATAGATATAAAGGTTAAATATATAATAAAGAGCAACGGCGGTATTTATAATAGTAATGGAATTAACATAGAAGAACTTATTGATTTTGTGAATAGTGGCAAATCTATTTGTGAATATAGTAAGTGGACATATAAGGATATAACTATAAATACAATAATTAAAAATAGAGATGTGGATACTTTAGTTGAATTAACTGGTACTAATATAGAAGATGGTGAACCTGGGTACACTCATATTAAATTAGCATTAGAGAATGGAATTAATGTTGTTACTGGAAATAAAGGACCTATATTACTATATTATAATGAGTTAAAGGATATAGCATATAACAATAATGTTCAATTAGGAATAGGATGCACAACTGGTGGAGCGTTACCTTCAATAAATGGAGGATTATTAGATACTGCAGGAGCCGAAATATTATCTATAGAAGGGGTCCTTAATGGAACTAGTAATTATATTCTTAAAGAAATGTATGATAAGAAAATAGAATATAGTGTTGCCTTAGAAGAAGCTCGGAAAATGGGAATAGCGGAAGCAAACCCAAAATTAGATGTAGATGGATTTGATACTGCAAGTAAAATATTAATTTTAGCTAATGTTTTAATGGGGTATAGGGAATCAATTTCTGATATTTATATTAAAGGAATATCAGAAATAACAGCAGATGAAGTTAATTTAAGTATATCAAAAGGTGAAAAAATTAAACTTATAGGAATGGTTTATAAAGAAGACAATTGTATAAAGTGTAAGGTTGAGCCTAAATCATTGAAAAGCACTCATCCGTTATATTTTGTGGACGGAAAAAATAAAGGGGTATATTATAAAACAGATACATTAGGCGATATTAGTATAATTGGAGGAGCATCAGGAACAATAAATTCTGCTGCATCTATTTTAAGAGACATAATTAATATAAAAAATGGTGTGAAATTTGTTTGATAACATAAATAAAAGGTGCAATAATAGGGTAAATTAAAAAATGAATATAATGAGGTATTTTTATGGAAAAAAAAGAATTTAGAAATATGATTATAAAAAATAGAGATAGTCTAAGCTTAGTTGAAAGAAATATTAATGATAAATTAATATTAGAAGCTTTATTGCAAAGTAAAATGTACAAAGAAAGTACTAATATATTTACTTTTATTAATTATGGAAGTGAAGTAAATACTAAAAGTTTCATTATTAAAGCATTAGAAGATGAGAAAAGGATTTTTATTCCTAAGACAGTTAGTGGAACTAGAGAAATGAAAGCGGTAGAAATAAGTTCATTAGATAATCTAAAGCCAGATAATTGGGGAATTTTAGAACCAAAAACTTTTAAAGGTGAAATAGATAAACAATGTTTAGATTTAATTATAGTTCCGGGAGTTGCATTTGATAAAGATGGAAATCGTATTGGATATGGTGGCGGATATTACGATAGGTACTTTAGCGGATTAAACTCTAGAATAAAAAAAGTAGTATTAGCCTATGACTTGCAAATAGTTGAATCTTTAGTAACTGAAAAACATGATGTAACTATAGATTTTATAATTACAGAAAAAGAAATAATAGAAATAAAATAGAGCTACAAGGTATATCCAAAAAAATAACAGTTATAGTGATATGTATATTTCTAAATTAAATAAATATTATTTGAATAATTGTTGCAAAAAACAATTGTTGGTGTATAATGGAATAAATATAACGTTTAGAAATTTTATTAAGAATGGTGGAGGGACTGGCCCTGTGAAGCCGAGCAACAACTAATAAGCATTTATTAGAATTGTGCTAAATCCTGCAGGTTCGTCCTGGAAAATGAAGGAATTAAAATAGCTTTGAAAAGTTATTTTTATATTAGTGTGATTAAAAGGTTGTTTCTTATTTTTAAGAAACAACCTTTTTTATTATATATAAAAAATAAAAGGGGGCTTTTAAAATGAATAAAGAATGGAACCAGGGAACTATATGCATTCAAGGAGGATATACACCAAAGGCTGGGGAGCCTAGGGTATTGCCAATATTTCAAAGTACGACTTATAAATATGATGATCCAGATTATTTAGAAGAGGTATTTAATTTAAAGGCGGCAGGACATTTATATAGTAGAATATCAAATCCTACTGTAGCTGCACTTGAGGAAAAATTTGCAATGCTTGAAGGGGGAGTTGGAGCAGTTGCAACAGCATCAGGACAATCTGCTGTTCTGTATTCGATATTAAATTTATGTAGTGTTGGGGACCATCTAATATCAGCATCAACACTTTATGGTGGCACTATTAATTTATTTACTGTTAATTTAAAGAAAATGGGAATAGAAGTAGATTTTGTAGATCCAGAGGCTAGCGTAGAGGAAATTCTTTCAAAGGCTAAAGGAAATACAAAACTAATATATGGAGAAACAATCGGAAATCCAGGATTGAATGTATTGGATTTTGATAAATTTAGTCTTGTGGCAAAGAAATTAGATGTGCCTTTTATTGTAGATAATACAGTTGGAACACCATATTTATGCAATGTATTTGAACATGGCGTTAATATATCAGTGCATTCAACTACTAAATATTCAGATGGTCATGCACAGGCTATCGGAGGAATAATAGTAGATGGTGGAAACTTTAATTGGGATAATGGAAAGAATTTAGAATTAGTAGAACCAGATCCTAGCTATCATGGAATTAAATATGTAGAAGAATTTAAGGATGCGGCTTATATAACAAAGTTAAGAGTTACATTATTAAGAGATTTAGGTGCATGTCAAAGTCCATTTAATGCATATTTAACTAATTTAGGCCTTGAAACATTACATTTAAGAATGGATAGACATTGTGAAAATGCTGTGCAACTTGCAAAGTGGTTAAGCAATCATCCAAAGGTTAATTGGGTTAATTATCCTGGATTAGAAGGGAATTCACAATATGATAGATCACAAAAATACCTTAAAAAAGGTTCAAGTGGATTATTAACTTTTGGTATTAAAGGTGGAATAGAGGAAGCTAAAAACTTTACAAGAGCTTTAAAATTAGTAGCACTTGTAGTTACATTAGGTGATACAAGAAGCTCCATATTACATCCAGCAACAACAACTCATAATCAATTATCAGAAGAAGAACAAAGAACTAGTGGGGTAACTCATGATTTACTTAGAGTATCTGTAGGAGTAGAAGATATTAGAGATATAATTAAAGATTTTGAAGAAGGATTTAAATCTATATAAGCAATTGGGGGAAATAAGATATCTAAAAAAATAACAGTTAAGGTGCAAAATATAATAGATATAGACTAGTTGTTTTTTGAAGATGCGTAAATAAAAAGGGGGATTATCTAATGATTAAAATAGCTATAATGGGATATGGAGTAGTGGGAAGTGGATTAGTTGAGTTAATAGATGAAAATAGAGAAGCGAAGAAATGCAATGAAGAGATAGTTATAACAAGTATTTTAGTAAGAAATAAAGAAAAACATAAAAATAAAAATCATAGTGAAGTGTTAACTACAGATATAGAAGAGTTCTTTTCTAAGGAAAGTGATATTGTTGTTGAGGTAATGGGTGAAATAACAAAATCATTAATATATGTTAAAAGAGCACTGAATTTAAAAAAACATGTAGTTACAGCAAATAAGGATTTATTAGCTGAATATGGAGAACAATTATTTGAACTAGCAAATGAAAATGGAGTAGCATTAAAGTTTGAGGCATCTATTGGTGGAGGAATTCCAGTAATTAAATCATTGATTGAATCCTTAGAAGGAAATAATATTAATAGTATTAAGGCAATTTTAAATGGAACAACAAACTTCATTCTAACTAAAATGGATAAGGAAAAGCTTAGCTATGAAGAAGCATTGAAGGAAGCTCAAGAATTAGGGTTTGCAGAAGCTAACCCAGAAGCAGATGTTATGGGTTATGATGCGGCAAGAAAGCTATCATTACTTTCAACTCTGGCTTTCAGAAAAAAGGTATCGTGGAAAAATATTAATATGCAAGGAATAACAGAAGTTGAAAGTGTAGATTTTGATTATGCAGATAAGATTAATTGTAAGGTGAAATTACTTTGTATTAGCAATAATTCAGACGATGGTGTTTATGCTACAGTAAAACCTGTTCTTGTAAAAAATGAAAGTGTATTAGCACAAATAAATAATGAGGTTAATATAGTAATATTTAATGGAGATGCTATAGGTGAAATTATATTAATTGGTAAGGGTGCAGGAAAAATGCCAACTGGCTTAGCTGTTTATGCAGATGTACTAGATATTGTAAATAAGAGATTTACAAAGATAACTGCATTTAAAAAAGAAGAGGCTAAAATTATAGGAAATTTACAAGGTGAATGTAGTGCTGTTTTAAGAATTGAAAATTCAAAAGAACAGGATATTATAAAGAAATGTGCTAATGAATTTACCTTTATTCAAGTTTTACAGAAGCAAATAGAAGGTGAAACTGGAGTTTTAGTAAAAGCAAATTCAGAAATAGAAATTGATAGGTTTATAGATGGTCTATTGGCAAATAGTTACGTGAAATCTATAAAGAAAATTATTAAAATTGATTAAAGGCAAAATATATGAAATAAAGTTAGAGATAGAATAGATTAAAGAGAGTATGAAACAAAGTTTCATACTCTCTAATTTTTTATTAATAAATACTAAAGTGATCTAGTAGCTATTTCTTCTAATATTCTAGCTTTTACTACATTAACAGCTAGTGGACCCTCTTCTCCATTTTTTCTGCTTCTTACAGAAGCTTCGTTGCTCTCTAATTCTTTTTCACCAACAACTAAGATATAAGGTGTTCTCTCAAGTCTAGCTTCTCTGATTTTATAACCGATTTTTTCAGCTCTATAATCTGCAGTTGCTTTAATACCACTGTTTTTGAAATCCTTAACTATTGATTCAGCATAATCATTATACTTATCTGATATTGGTAGAACTATAACTTGATTTGGAGCAAGCCAAGTTGGGAAAGCACCAGCATATTTTTCTATAAGCATTGCTAAAGTTCTTTCGTAACAACCAATTGATGATCTATGGATAACAAATGGGATTTTTTTATCTCCATTTTTATCAATATAACTCATTCCAAATCTTTCAGCTAAAGCGAAATCAATTTGAACAGTTATTATTGTATCTTCCTTACCATGAACATTCTTAAATTGAATATCAAGTTTTGGACCATAGAATGCAGCTTCGCCTTCAGCTTCAACATAATCTATTTTAAGATGATCTAAAATTTCTTTCATTAATGATTGAGTTGAATTCCAAGATTCAGGGCTTCCAATATATTTTTCAGTATTATTTGGATCCCACTTAGAGAATCTGTAAGTTATATCACCATCAATACCAAGAGTAGTCATAATATAGTTGATTAAATCAACACATCCTCTGAATTCTTCTTCTAATTGATCGGGAGCGCAAACTATATGACCATCTGAAAGAGTAAATTGTCTCATACGAATCAAACCATGCATTTCGCCTGAAGCTTCTTTTCTACATAAAGTAGAAGTTTCTGCATATCTTATAGGCAAATCTCTGTAACTATGTTGACCTGCATTATAGATAGAGAATTGGAATGGACAAGTCATTGGTCTTAATGCAATAACTTCTTCATCCTTATCTTCATCACCTAAAATAAACATACCATCTTTATAATGATCCCAGTGACCTGAAACTTTATATAAATTATTTTTAGCCATATTAGGAGTTTTAGTTAATAAATAACCTCTTTTTTCTTCTTCATCTTCAACCCATCTTTGTAGAGTTTGAAGTATTTTAGCACCTTTAGGCATGAATAGAGGAAGACCTTGCCCAACATTTTCATCAGTTGTGAATAATTGAAGCTCTCTACCTAATTTATTATGATCTCTTTTTATAGCCTCTTCTAAAGCTTCTAAATGAGCATCTAAATCAGCTTTCTTTAGGAAAGCAGTTCCATATATTCTTGAAAGCATTTTATTCTTTTCGTCACCTCTCCAATATGCGCCAGCACTTCTTAAAAGTTTTGGTGCCTTAACAGCTTTTAATGACATAAGGTGAGGACCTGCACATAAATCAACGAAATCACCCATTTTGTAGAATGAAATTATTTCATCTTCAGGAAGGTCTGTTATTAATTCAACTTTGTATAATTCATTTGCTTCTTCCATAAGTTTTATAGCTTCAGCTCTTGGAAGAGTAAATCTTTCAATTGAAGGATTTTCTTTTATTATTTTTTTCATTTCATCTTCAATCTTAACTAAATCTTCTGCTGTGAATGCTTTTTCAATATCAAAATCGTAATAGAAACCATTTTCTATTGCAGGTCCTATAGCTAATTTAGCAGAAGGGAATAATCTTTTAACTGCATAAGCTAAAACATGAGAAATACTATGGCGAACAGCATCGCGTCCTTCTTTAGAATCAAAAGTACAAATGCTTAGCTCTGAATCATTAGTTACAACATAACGTAAGTCAACAACCTCACCATTTACTATACCGCAACAAGCATTTCTAGCTAATCCTTCACTAATTGACTTAGTAATATCAAGAACTGAGATTTCAGATTCAAATTCTTTAACTGAACCATCTTTTAAAGTTATTTTTAACATTTTAATTTCTCCTTTCGTTTTTTAATTAATTTATTTTAATTAGTATATTTTAATAAGGCAATGTAAAATTAGAAAATACTATTGAGAGTGTGGGAAGTATAAATTGCTTAAAAAACTAAACAAAAAAGCTCCCGTCCAATTTTCATATAGAAAAAGGGACGGGAGCATAAAAATCCCGCGGTTCCACCCTTAGTTGCTTATAAATAAAAATCTAAAATTAGATTTTCAAATTACACACCTACATTTTAATAGTAGGGAAGTAAAAAAATAAGCCGCTTAAGTAAATATCGTAACGTGATATAACGGACTTTATTAGAGTCACTCAGAGGTGGTTTTCAGCTTTGTTCATTTAAAAATACTCACACCAGTGTATTCTCTCTCTGAAAATGAAGTTAATGCTTACTGTCCTCTTCAACGTATTTTCTTTATTTGTTCTTAATTATAATAATTTTAGATATCAATGTCAACATACAAAATATCTTTATTTGCTATTTCAAAAAAATAACTGAAAAAATAGAAATTTTAAAAAAAATTCTCTAAATTATTAATTTATATTATTAATATGAGAATTTGAAAAAAAAGTAATAAACTTATTGATTTTTTTTAAAATAACATATATAATAGTAAACAGACATGCAGGTGTGGCGGAATTGGCAGACGCACTAGACTTAGGATCTAGCGCCCTCGGGTGTATGGGTTCAACTCCCTTCACCTGCACCAAACATTTTCCGAAAACTGTCGTGATATTCATATGAATATCACGACAGTTTTTATTTTTGTCTATTTTTTTAGAGTATTAAAAAGAGTTATATTTATATTAGAAGTAACAAAAACAGAAATTTTTGAATATAAAATAACAACAAAGTGAAATTAAATACTTTATTGAATATTTAATGATATTTTAGCTAATATTAGTATTATTAAAAAGACATTAGGGATCATCGGAAAATAACCAGTTAGACGCTTTGACTTATTATTTTTTTTCAGTTCCCTTAGAAATTTTTGAACCGGCCTTACAACTTCAGTTATACTACCGTAGCGTTAGTATAAATTTTTCCTCCCATAAGAGCTTTAATAATATCTTTGTTTAAATAGCCTTCCTTATGAAGAATAAGATTTTTTAATAATCTCCGTAAGGAACCACTACGAATTTTCAAGATACCTAAAAGTTCTTTTCGTGTATAATAAATATTTGGTAAAATATTATATAATTCTCTTTGTAACTCAAGTTTATATTGAATATCAGTGTTTAGGCAATGATGAGGACCAGATTTTCCTCTATGATGCAAAGGACAAAGATATTTATAGTTAAGGTCAAAATCAAAGCCCCCCTCATGTTTATGGATAATATGATGGATATCGGCACTTGCACCGCAAATTTCACAATGGCACAATGCAATCCCCCTCCTAATAAGAACTTATTTTAATGTGCCTTAGGGATATTAAAAAAATAACTAGTCATAATCTTTGACTTATTATTTTCTTTGAACTCCCTTATTTACCTTTAGAATCTGTAAAAATCCGTAGGTAAAAGTAAAAAAATTTATTCTATAATATAGTGGTTACATGAAATATATATATTAAAAGGTAAAAAGGTATATGAAAAATGATTATATAATTGAAGGATATGGTATAATATATTATATACTAATATATAAAATAAAAGAAAGAAAGGTGATAAAGGTGAGGCAAAATTATAATTCATTTGACTATTGGGAAGGTTTAATTAGTGAAAATAAAACTATCAGAGGACACATGTTTATGGATAAAGCTCCAACTAATAAAAGCCTTTACGTTCATACTTTAGTTTATTGTAAAAACAACGGGCTTAATAATATATGGGGTTATTTCCCCGATGAAAGGGCACTAGTAGGATATATACAATATTCATTTTTACAAGAAGCCTTTTATAAATGGATTTATGGTAAAAATAGATTAGTTACTAAAATACCAAATGTAAGTGTAGAAAAAATCATTGCTGATGGTGAAAGAAACAAGTTAATTTCAAAAGAAGAATCAGAAAACATGAAAAGACATCTTCAAATGATTGTAAAGTGTTGGTCATTACCAAAAGAGAAAATAGTTTTAGAAATAACTAGATTTGTAAGAGACTTCAATAGAACATGGTATGGAGACAATACAGAATTTTTATATCTAAAAGTATTTAAAACAACAAAGGATCTTGGCGAATTTGTAGTTACTTCAAATTATATTACAGCTACAGAATCAGAATTTGAAAATAGAGTTGGAGTAAGCGTAGAAGAATGGAGAGAAATTTGTAGAGATGCAGTTATAGATAGAAGTAGAGGATCTGAATTTAGAGATATACTATTAAAATCATTAACAGAAGTTATTTAGGTCGATGAAAATAACCTATAATATAACTAGTTATTTTCTTGAATATACCTTAGAAACATGAAAATAAACTAGAATCCTGACTTGTTATTTATTTAAAGATCCCTTAGGTAGGGGACTATTAATGAGAAAAAAAATATTAATGTTGAAATAAAAAAAAGAATTAGCAAATGCTAATTCTTTTTTGTTTGACCATTAGGATCAGGTGCCATTGGGGAATGGGACTTGGGAATCCTATTTATATTATTGACTGTATTTTCAAAATACATACATTAAATATAAAATTTAATATGTAAATAATTTAAAGGTTGACTTAATAATTATTAATATATAGTATATAAAATATCTTTTGCCAACAGGAAAATAAAAACAAAGGAGAAAAGAAGATGAAGAAACAA
This sequence comes from Clostridium gasigenes, assembly GCF_017348895.1. Taxonomy (NCBI): domain Bacteria; kingdom Bacillati; phylum Bacillota; class Clostridia; order Eubacteriales; family Clostridiaceae; genus Clostridium; species Clostridium gasigenes. Next base: position 870,020 of record NZ_CP071376.1, on the reverse strand, counting down.
GGAAGTGGATGGGCGTTGTTACCTTTAGGGGTATTTATATTAGTATATTTAGGCTCATCAATAGTAGCTAAAGATTTTTATTCAGTATCGATAGTAGTACCATTTTTAGCCGCTGCATTAGTAGCTTTAATCATGAATAGAAAAAGTACTTTTGATAGTAAGTTGGAGATTTTTTGCAAGGGGGCAGGCGATAATAATATTATATTAATGGTTATAATATTTATATTAGCAGGTGCATTTGCAGAAGTAGCTAAAACTATGGGGGCAGTTGATGCTACTGTTAATTTAGGTCTATCATTGCTTCCAAGTAATGTATTAATAGCAGGACTTTTTATTATAGCATGTTTTATAGCCTTGTCAGTTGGAACATCAGTTGGAACAATAGTATCCCTTGTACCAATTGCTGTAGTAGTTGCAGAAAAAACAGGGATTTTAACGGCTATAGCGGTTGCAGCGGTAGTAAGTGGCGCAATGTTTGGGGATAACTTATCTATAATTTCAGATACAACTATTGCAGCAACAAGAACTCAAGGTTGTGAAATGAAAGATAAGTTTAAGATGAACTTTAAAATAGTTTTACCAGCAGCAATTGTTACAGCTCTTATATTTGTATTTATAAGTAGAGGATATGTAGCGACAAATATAGAAGCTTTAGAATTTAATATTATAAAAATAGTTCCATATATAGCTGTAATATTATCATCACTTGCAGGAATAAATGTAATTTTAGTTTTATTCTCTGGGATATTAGTAGCAGGAAGTATAGGATTAATTTATGGAAGCTTTAATTTATTAGGGTTATTTGGAGCAATATCAACAGGTATTGAAGGAATGAGTGAATTAATTATAATATCTATTTTAATAGCAGGTACAATAGAAATAATTAAAGTTAATGGTGGAATAGATTTTATATTAAATAAAGGATTAAAAGGATTCAAAACAAAAAGAGGCGCAGAATATGGAATTGCAGCGTTAGTAAGTTTAGTAGATATATGTACTGCAAATAATACGGTAGCAATAGTTACGGTAGGACCAATAGCTAAGGATATATCAAATGAATTCGAATTAGAGCCAAAGAGAATAGCAGGAATTATAGACATGTTCTCATGCGCATTCCAAGGGATTATACCTTATGGAGCACAATTGATTTCGGCAGCAGGACTTGCAGCACTTTCACCCTTTGCAATAATGAAATATTTATTCTATCCATATTTAATGGGAATAAGTGCAGTTGTAGCAATTTGGTTACATTGGAGAAAAAGAGAGGATAATAGAATAACTAGAATAGAAATCTAGTATTTTAGCTATAGATTTAGGAATTTAAAAAAATAACTAGTCAATATACATTTAATATTGACTAGTTATTTTTCGCGTCCTATTTCTAATGTTTATAAATTAGTTACTAAGCAAATGCTTTGAGAGGATATACCTTCACCAGTACCAGTAAATCCAAGGCCTTCTTCCGTAGTTGCCTTAATATTTATTTTATCAAGAGTAATATTAAGGGCTTTTGAAATGTTTTCTCTCATAGTTTGAATATGAGGGGACATTTTCGGAGCCTGTGCAATTATGGTTGAATCTATATTGCTTATCGAATATCCATTAGTATGGATTAGTATACCCACTTCTTTTAAAAGATCTATGCTAGATATGTTTTTATATTTTGGATCGGTGTCAGGAAAATGTGTTCCTATATCTCCTAAAGCGGTAGCACCAAGCAAAGAATCAATAACTGCATGCACTAATACATCTGCATCTGAATGCCCTAGTAGTCCTTTTTTATAAGGTATAGTAACCCCACCTAAAATTAAATCTCTATTTTCGACTAATCTATGTACATCGTATCCCATTCCAATTCTCAATTTGAAATCCTCCTATATAATAAAATAATAATTTTATTATATCACAATGAATAAAAAAGCTTCGAAAAATAACTATCCAATTATACTATTTTATATTATCAAGAAGATAATTGGTAAAATTAAAACTTACCAATTATAATCATAAAATATTATTAGTAAATATGGATAGTTAGCTATAAGACTCATAAAATTTTTTTGAACGCATAGATTTTTGAAGGCTTAGAAGTATCTTTTACAAAAAAAATGAAAAACTTTTTTAAAAAATAATTAACTCGGCAGAATAGATAGAGCTTTTTTGAAACAATTCTTTTGTGAGTAAATTTAAAGTCAACATAAATAACATTTCCTTTCATAAAAATCACCTCGTAAAATACTAGGTTTAAATTAGAAATAATAAAAAATACACATTGTTTATGGTATAATATATGTAAAAAAGTAATAAATGTTATTGGAGGATTAGCTTTGATAGAAAAGTTTAGAAGGATAGTAGGATTAATTTTGGTAATTGTAGGTATAGGTTTAATTGGCTCAGTAATATATAATAGAATTGAGACAAATAAAAAGCAAAATGAGTTAAAAGAAGTTCTTCAAGATGTTATAAAAGAAGATTCAACTAGTGAAAAAACAACTGAAAATAAAGAGTTGGATAATTTAGGATATACACCGATCGGATTAATTGAAATACCAAGCATAGAATTATCACAAGGATTAGTAGAAGGGGTAACGGATGAAATACTTCAGTATTATATAGGACACTTTGAAAGTTCTGTAAAGCCAGGGGAAAAAGGAAATTTTGCTGTTGCAGGTCATAGAGTATCGAATTACTCAGAAGCGTTCATAAATTTATATAAATTAAAACCTGGAGATTTAGTAAGTGTTAAAAGTAGAGGAAAAGAGTTTATATATCAAATAGATAAAAATTTCATAGTAGATCCTGAAAATGTTGAGGTTTTAGACCAAACAGAAGATGCAACAATAACATTAATAACATGCACAGTAGGAGCAAAACAAAGAGTGATTATTAAGGGGAAGTTAATAGATACGAAGGTGATATAGTAGTTTCAAAGAGGTGAAAAAATGAGTGGTTTTGATAATTACAAATTCAGATTTTCTTCGTTGCACCAACTTAGTTTAGCTGGTGCAACAATTGTTAAACAAAGAGGAAATCAAATCGTTTTAATGGGGAAGGAAATAGAACTATATAATGTGTTAATAAAAGATTTAGTTAATCAATGTCCAAGTGATGATATAAGAAACCAAGTTTTAAATATTGCATATTACATAGTATCTGATTTAGAATGCTATGAAAAAACAATTAAAGATAGGGCTTTACCAATAATTAAGATTAAAGGAAAAATACAAGTAGCGAGATCTTTTTTGGAATTATGGCAAGACTATATAATAGCATATGTAGTGATTTTAGGAAATCCAAATTATAAATATATTCAGGACTATTTAAAAATAGAAGAAAGTGTAGTAGGATTAGAAGTTAAGGGCTTAAAATTAGATAAATCAAAAGAAGTATTTACAGGAATAGTAATTTCTAAATCAAAAAAAAGAGCAACTATATTAACCTCTAAAGGTGAATTCAAGAAAATAGACAAGAGAGATAATATAGATATTGGCGAAGAAGTAACTGGATCTGAAAGTAAGGGTTTGAGAAGTTATAAATTACATATATCAATAATAGGAATATTAATTATTATAATGGTATCTATTGCGATAAATAGATATACAACAATAACAAAAACTATAGTAATTAACACAACATCTGCAATTAAAATTGAAGTTAATAGCTTTAATAAAGTTGTAAATACGCAAAGTCCCACAACTAAAGGTGTAGAAATGTTAAAGGAAATCCAAATTGAAGATAAAGGTATGGATGAATCTTTATATGAAATATTAAAATACTCCTTAAAAAATGAAATGATTCCAACTAATGATGTTTTAATAACTGTAAGTGGAGAAATGATTGATTTCGAAACTTTAGAAGAAACAAAAAAGTTTTTAGAAGATAATGATATAATGGTTAAATTTAATAATTCGGGAAATGAACATTACATAAATCAATAGAGAGAGTGAATAGGTGAATAATATGCAACAAAAAAATAGTGATAAAAATAAATCTAAAAATAAACCAGGAAATAAAAATTTTACTAATAAAAAGTATAATAAAAAAAGTAATGTAGATAAAGAACCAATAATAGTTCATACTGATAGAAATGAAGAAATAAGGTTAAATAAATATATAAGTGAAACTGGAATATGCTCAAGACGTCAAGCTGATAACTTAGTAGAAATGGGAAGGGTTACCGTTGATGATGTTAAAGCAACAATGGGAATCAAGGTTACGAAAGGTCAAGTTGTTAAAGTTGATGGAAAATCTATAAATAAGGTTGAAAATTTAGTTTATATAGTTTTGAATAAACCAGTGGGGATAACCTGTACAACTGAAAAAAATGTTAAGGGCAATATAATTGATTTCGTTAAACATAGAGAAAGAATATTTCCAATTGGAAGGTTGGATAAAGATTCACAAGGACTAATTTTATTAACTAATGATGGTGATATAGTTAATAAAATATTAAGAGCTGGAAACAATCATGAAAAGGAATATGTGGTTACTGTTGATAAAATGATGACTCATGATTTTATAAATAAAATGGGTAGTGGGGTCGAGATTCTTGGAACAGTTACTAAAGAATGTTTGGTTGAGAGACAAGGAAAATTCATGTTTAAAATAAATTTAACAGAAGGTATGAACAGACAAATTAGACGGATGACAGAAGCCTTAGGTTACAAAGTAGTAAAGCTAGAAAGAATACGAATTATGAATATAAATATATCTAAACTTAGAATGGGACAATGGAGAGATCTTACATCAAGAGAACTTATAAAATTAAATGAACTAATATCAGAATCGGCAAAGACACTTTAAGTGTTTTTGAAGATACATTAGATAAGGTGCTTTCAAAAAATAGATTAGCAAATTGATCTATTTTAAAAAAAAGTGACTAAAATGACCCTTGAATAAAATTTAAGGGTCATTTTTATATTAAATTATTAATATAATATAATTTGAATTAATAATGATTCATGTAAAAAAATATATTATAATAATGTTATTGGAATAGTAGACAATTAATGTATGTTATACACATAATCCACAATAACCTGTGGATAACTTGTTGAATTTTTTTTATAGCTATGTTGATAATTTACTCTGTTTATGTAAATAATAAGAATAAATATAAGGTTTTTATATTATTTTATCATATAAGGAGGAACTATATAATGAAGCTATTAAATAGGTGTGCAAGTATTTTAATCGTATTAATTGCTATTACTAATACTTGTCCACAAGGGGTGTTGATAAATTTAAACAGTCAATTTGTTGAATCATCGTTAGTTGTGGATAAGATTATAAAAGAAAAAAATGATTATTTGACTATTGATGTAAAAATACCTCAAATTAATGGATTAAATAATAAAGAGTCAGAAAAAGTTATCAACAACAAGATTTTAGATTTTACTAATATGTGGATAAGTGATGTTAAACAAATTGCACAGGAGTATTATGGAAGTCCTAATAATGTATATCCTATATTCCCATATCAATTAATAGCAAAATACACTATAAAAAGCCAAAATAAGATATTAAGTTTTTATATTGATTATTATCAATTTACTGGAGGTGCTCATGGAATAACAAATAGAGTATCATATAACATAGATATTAATACTGGACGAGAATTATTGTTAAATGATTTATTCGTAGATGAGTATGAATATGAGAAAGTAATTAATAACGAAATAAAAAAACAAATAGCTAAAAATCCTGATATTTATTTTACTGGTAAGGATGGGTTTAATGGAATTAATAAAAATCAGAAATATTTTATAGATCGAGATAATTTGGTAGTGTATTTTGGACTGTATGAGATTGCACCATATGTAACAGGAATACCGGAATTTAAAATTCCTATTAAATTGTTTGGAGAATCATTTAAATATATTTAAGCATATAAAAATGCATTGGTAGAATAGTGGGGGGAAAAATATGATTAAAATAAAAGAAACCTTTGAAAAACAAAAAGAGTTTTATGATACAGGGAAAACTAAAAATATAGATTTTAGAATTAGTAATTTAAAAAAGTTAAGAAAAATAATAAAGAATAATGAAGAGTTGATAATTGAAGCTCTTAAAAAGGACCTTGGAAAATCACCTTTTGAAAGTTATGCAACAGAGATTGGATTGGTTTATGATGAACTAAATATTCATATTAAAAATACTAGAAAATGGGCTAAGAGAGAAAAGAAAAGAAGCCCATTAGTTCATTTCCCAGCGAAGAGTTATATTTATAAGGAACCTTATGGGGTAGCGTTAATAATAGGACCCTTTAATTATCCAATTCAGCTAATATTAGCACCATTAGTTGCAGCTATAGCTGCGGGTAATTGTGTAATATTAAAACCTTCAGAAAATACTATAAACACATCTATTTTATTAGAAAAGATAATAAATGATAATTTTGATGAAAGCTATGTAAAAGTGGTGAATCCTTTAGGTGGAAAAGAGGTAGTTTCATATTTATTAGATTTAAGATTTGATTATATATTCTTTACAGGTAGTGTAGGTGTTGGCAAAATAGTTATGAAAAAAGCTGCTGAAAATTTAATACCTGTAACTTTAGAACTTGGTGGTAAAAGTCCTTGTATTGTGGACAAGGATGCAAAACTAGAGCTTAGTGCGAAAAGATTAGTTTGGGGGAAATTTTTAAATGCAGGTCAGACTTGTGTAGCTCCGGATTATTTATATGTTCATAAGGATATAAAAGAAGAATTTTTGAAAGCTGTGGTAAAGGAAATAAGAAATCAATTTGGAGAAAATATAAAAGAAAGTATAGATTTCACTAGATTAATAAACTTAAAAACATTAGATAGATTAAAGTCGTATATGAATGATGGGGATATATTTTTTGGTGGAGGATATGATGAAAAAGAATTGTATTTTGAACCAACAGTAATAACTAATATAAAGAATAGTTCTAAAATAATGGAAGAAGAAATATTTGGACCAATATTACCTGTTTTAGAATTTGAAGATATAAATGAAGTAATTAGATATGTTAATGATAAAGATAAGCCATTAGCACTATATTACTTCTCTGAAAACAAGGATAATATAGAACATGTTTTAAATAATACTACTGCTGGAGGAGTAACTATAAATGATACTATTATACATGTAGCAAGTGCTTATTTGCCATTTGGAGGAGTAGGTAGTAGCGGTATGGGGTCGTATCATGGTGAGGCAAGCTTCGATACATTTACTCATAGGAAATCAGTAATTAAAAGGGGGACATTTATAGATATTCCAATAAGATATGCCCCGTACAATGATAAAATAAGTATAATAAAGAAATTAATGAAGTAATATTGTATAAAAATAAAAAAAATATCTGAGTTAGATATCTAACTCAGATATTTTTTTTAAGCTATATTTCTTTTATCTTCTTCTATTTTAATATCTTGAGGTGAAGAAGTTTCTTTATTGCCTCCAATAAGATCTTGTATAATTTTTATTATTTGAATTATAACAGTTGGAATAAATGCTAGTAAGTATATCATTCCAATTTGATAAGAATTTAAAGTAGCTACTTCAAATAATTTTTTAAGGAATGGCACAAATAATACTAAGTTTAAGAATAGTACACCTGTTCCAAAAGCCATCCAACTATATCTGTTAGTAAATAATCCAAGTTTAAATATTGATCTATTTCCTCTACAGTTAAAACCGTGGAATAATCTAGCTAAGCATAATGTTGAAAATGCCATTGTTGAGCCTATAGCATTATCATATTTTAAACCAATGGTAAATGCTATAATAGTAAAGATAGCTATAATGAAACCTTCAACAGCTATTTCTAAAATAAAATCTTTCGATAGTATTGATGCGTTAGTGTTTCTAGGTTTATCTTTTAATAAATCTTTACGAGAACGCTCAGTACCAATAGCAATTGCTGGCAGACTATCTGTTAAAAGATTTATAAATAGTAAATGAACTGGAGCAAAAATCATTGGTAATGCCATTAATGAAGCGTATAATACTGAGATTATACCTGAAGCATTACCTGATAATAAGAACTTAATGGCATTTTTAATATTGTTATAAATATTTCTACCATTAGCCACTGCTTTAACAATAGTCGCAAAGTTATCATCTGTTAAAATAACTGATGCAGCATCTTTAGAAACTTCAGTTCCTGTAATACCCATTGCAATTCCGATATCGGCTTGTTTTAATGCAGGAGCATCATTTACACCATCACCTGTCATAGCAACTACTTGCCCTTTTTCTTGCCAAGTTCTAACTATTCTAATTTTATGTTCAGGAGATACTCTAGCATAAACAGAAATAAATTCTATATTTGCATTAAGCTCCTCGTCAGACATTTTATCAAGTTCTAGACCTTCTATAGCTCTGTCGCCATCTCTTAAAATACCAATTTGTTTAGCAATAGCAGAAGCAGTTATTTTATGATCGCCAGTAATCATAATTGGTTTTATACCAGCAGTTATACAATCTGCAACAGCAATTGCTGATTCTTCTCTTGGAGGATCAATCATTGATATTAATCCAATGAAAGTATAGTTATGTTCATCTTCAAGAGTTAATTCAGTTGGCTCAGCTACTTCCTTATAAGCAAAAGCTAAAACTCTAAGTCCGTTTTGGGATAATTGTTTATTTGTATTAATTATATTTTGCTTATCTTCATAAGAAATTTTTCTAACTCCTTCAGAAGTTTTAATGAACTTAATTCTATCTAATAAAACATCAAAAGCACCTTTGGTAAATATTAAATATTTATCATCAAAGTGATGAAGAGTACTCATTAATTTTCTATCCGAATCAAAAGGCAATTCAGCTAATCGTTTAAAATCATTTCTAACTGATAATTCATCAATAGTAAATTTGTGAGATAGGTTTACTAATGCAACTTCAGTTGGATCTCCGATTTCTTTTCCATCTTTTGAAGTGGAATCATTACAAAGTATAGCACTTTTTAATAAATAGTTCTCAACGGAGTTCTCTAGGTTAAGAGTAGTTCCATCAATAAGTTTATTATCAACATAAACTTTGTTAACTGTCATTTTATTTTGAGTTAAAGTACCAGTTTTATCAGAACATATTATAGATACAGAACCTAAACCTTCAACCGCTTTAAGTTTCTTTATAATAGCATGTTCTTTAGCCATTTTTTGAGTTCCAACAGCTAAAACAATAGTAACAATTGAGCTTAATGCTTCTGGAATAGCAGCAACTGCTAAAGCAACAGCAAACATTAGTGAATCAAGAATTGGTACTTCTCTATATATACTAAGTATGAATACTAAAATACATATAGCAAGTATTGCCATAGCAAGCTTTTTACTAAAATCATCTAAGTTAGCTTGCAGAGGTGTTTTCTTTTCTTGAGTTTGATCCATTAAAGTGGCTATTTTACCTAGTTCAGTAGACATACCTGTACCGGTAATTATAACTAAGGCTCTACCATAGGTAACTAAAGAACCGGAAAATACCATATTCTTTTGATCTCCTAAAGCGATTTCTTCCTCTTTAATAGTTTCGATAGTTTTATTAACACTTTCAGATTCTCCAGTTAAAGAACTTTCATTAACTTGAAGTGAATAGTTTTCAATAATTCTACCATCGGCTACAACTAGATCGCCAGCTTCTAAAACTAAAATATCTCCAGGTACAACATCTTTTGAATTTACTTCAACCTTTATACCATTTCTAAAAACTTTAGTGGTAGGAGAGGATAGTGCTTTAAGGCTATCTAAGGATTGTTCAGCTTTAAAATGTTGAACAGTTCCAAGTATCGCATTAAGAATAATAACTGCAAATATAACCAAAGTACTTTCCACGTTGCCTGTGGCCATAGAAATAATAGCTGCAACAATTAAGATACAAACCAGTAAATCTTTAAATTGACTTAAAAATACTTGGAGTACAGTGGCTTTCTTTTTTTCACTTAATTCATTGTGTCCATAGGTTTCTAAATTAGATTTAAATTGATTATCAGATAATCCTTCCTTAGTTACTTTAAAATCATTTAAAGTTTCCTCAGCGGATTTAGAGAAATAATTTTGCATAAAAATGCCTCCTTCAAGGTTTTTAATAGGTACTAAAATCTTTTGTTCATTACATCTAAAATTAATATAGAGTAAAGATGCATAAAAAAGAAAGAGACCTTTAATATAATTCTTACCTAAAATAAGAATTATATTAAAAGTCTCGTAACCAAATTGGTATATAACACCAGGCTTTTAAGGCCGCGATTGTTGATGTTATATTTATTACTACTCCCTTTTAATACAGAGAATTAATATGATAATAAAATTTTATACTTAATAACTTTAAAAGTCAATAAATATAATTATTTGTCGTAAATTTCTTTGTCGATTTTAATGTAAAATATTACAAGATAATATAAAAAATATTAAGATTAATAATTTCACAAAAAAAATATATAGAGCATATAATACTGTAATAGCATTACATGGAGTTGAAAATTAGTGATATACGGGCTTATATTAGCTGGAGGAAAAGGAACTAGGCTTTATCCTTTATCAAGATCAGAAAGGCCAAAGCAATTCTTAAAGGTTATAAACAATAAAAGTTTTTTAGCAAATACTGTAGATAGGATAATTCCTTTAATTAAAAAGGATAATATTTATGTAGTTACAAACCAAGAGTATGAAGAAAAAATAAGGGAAGAATTAGAAGACGTTCAAAAAGAAAATATTTTTACAGAGCCAGAGAACAAAGAAACGGCAACGTGTATAGGGTTATCAGCAGTTAAATTATTAAAAAAAGACAAAGATGCTGTAATGGTAGTTCTACCTTCTGATCATCACATAAAAGGGGAGAAGGATTATATAGAAACATTATCTCAAGCTGTAGATATTGCTAATAAAAGAAAAGGTGTAGTAACCTTAGGAATAGAACCAACAAGGCCAGAAACGGGATATGGATATATTGAAATGGGAGAGAGAATATTAGGCGAAAGAGCATCATACAAAGTTGAAAGATTTACCGAAAAACCTAACACTGAAGTGGCAAAGGATTTTTTGGAAAAAGGAACTTATTTATGGAACTCAGGTATCTTTATTTTTAGAGCAGATGTAATTCTAAGAGAAATAGAAAAATATCTTCCAAGGCTCTATAAATCATTAATGGAAATTTATAGATCAATAGGAGAAGAAAATGAAGAGGAAGTAATAAAAGAGCAATATAAAATAATTGATGGAATATCTATTGACTTTGGAGTAATGCAAAAGACGAGAAGAGCATTTGTAATAAAAAGTGATTTCGAATGGGATGATATTGGAAGTTTTTCAGCGTTAAGTAGGTATTTAAATACCGTTAACACTAATAGTGTTAGTAACAATGTTTATTTAGAAGAATGTACTAATTGTTCTATATTCGGAGAAAAGAATTTAATTATAGGTCTTGGTGTTAAAGATTTAGTGATAGTAGATGCAGGGGACGTAATATTGATTATGGATAAAAATAGAGATCAAGAAATAAAGCATCTATTAAGTAAGTTAAATGAAAAAGAAGAATATGATAAATATGTTTGAATAATAAAAAAGAGATTTATCCTAATAAATTTAAGGATAAATCTTTTTTTTGTTTTAATTTAAAAAAAATAGGAATTCAAAAAAAAGATTAACTATTTTAATCTATATTTAATAGCACAAGAGGTAATATATATAGTAGTAGATAAAAAGTACCGTTTGTGTAATTAATAACTCATTGTTTATATAAACATATAGGACTATGATAACAATATAAAAATAATATAATTTAAATGTTGATGATTTTGAAAAATATATTATAAAAGTAGGTGAAATAAAAGATGTTAATGAATACTCATACAATGTTAGCTAAAGATTTTATATATAATATGGATAGTAATAAAAAAGAGTTGATTAATGAAAATCATTTCATTTGGGGAAATATAAAACCGGATTGTGTTTCTACCTATAAATTTAAGAAGCATTATCTTGATGAAAGCTTAGATATGGTTGTGAATAAGATCCAATTTCTATCATCATTAAGTTTGGAGGATATATATAAGAACCATTATGAAAATAGATTTAGTCAAGAATTGGGTGTTGTTTGCCATTTTTTATGTGACTTTTTCTGTGTTCCCCATAATAAGAGATGGGAATTTAAAAGTGCAAATGTAATGAAAGAACATGTTATGTATGAGAGAGATTTATCTAGAGTAGCTAAAGAATTCAAAATAAGAAAAGATATAGAAAGAAGTATAAACTCCAAAGAAATTAGAAGTTATATTATGGACCTTCAACAAGAATATGAAAAAGTAATGGAATATAATAATGATTTAGATTTTGCATATTATGTATGTCAAAGCGTTATTAATATGATTTTAGATGAAGTACTTATAAATGAAAAGATAAAAGAATATAAGGTTAATCATTAAGTTAGGGAGCATAAAGATAATAACAAGTTGAATAAGCTATTTTAGACGGTTGAGTATTATTTGTTTTCAAATTGTAATTTAAAATAGAACTTACTATTTATAAATAGTAAGTTCTATTTTTGTTGAGTGAATATAACTAAAAGTATAGTTGACAATTTTACTAGGGAAAGCATATAATGAATTAAGAGAAACATATGAGCATATATTCATGTGTTGTAAGGAGCAATTTATGGAGGATAATAATAAAATAGAAAAGTGTAGTTGTAACGTAATTCATAAAGATGTAGTAGAAAAAGTTAGATTATCTATTCCTAAGGAAGAAACACTATATGATTTAGCAGAGTTATTTAAGGTTTTTGGTGATTCAACTAGAATAAAAATATTATGTGCTTTATTTGAAGCAGAAATGTGTGTATGTGATATAGCGAATCTTTTAAATATGACTCAATCAGCTATTTCCCATCAATTAAGAGTTTTAAAGTCTAATAGATTAGTTAAATACAGAAGAGATGGGAAAGTAATATACTATTCATTAGATGATGATCATATAAAGCATATTTTTGACGCAGGACTTAGTCATATAACAGAATAATATAATTCTTAAATTAAAGTTTAAAGGGGGAATAATAATGGAAAAAAAGTTTTTGTTAAATGGATTAGATTGTGCTAATTGCGCAAATAAAATAGAAGATAGGATTAATAAGCTAGAAAGCATTAAAGAAGCCACTGTAAATTTTTCAACTGCTACTTTAATTTTAGAAATAAAAGATGGTTATGAAAAAGAAGATATAATTAATCAAGTAAAAAATATAATTAAAAAATTAGAACCAGGTGTTAAGGTTACGGAGAAAATTGGAAAGGTAGTAGCTAATCGAAATATTAAAAAATGTGAAAGTGCAAAATGTTCAATTAGTGATCATAAACATGAACACTCAAGTGATGATTCAGGATGTTTGGATAAAGGTCATAATCATACAAAGAAAACTAATGTTAACAATGTAGAAGGTAATCATGAATTGCACCATGAAGATAAGCATAAAGAAGAACATGGTCACGACCATTCACATGATGGACAAAGTTTTAAAATAAAAGATAATTTAACTTTAATAATTGGAGCTATAATATACATTATAGCAATTATAACTAATGGTAATGGACTGCTTTCAATAATATTATTTGCAATAAGTTACGGGTTAATAGGTGGAAAAGTTGTTTTAACAGCTATTAGAAATATATTAAGAGGTGAAATTTTTGATGAAAACTTCTTAATGACAGTTGCAACTTTAGGCGCATTTATAATAGGAGAATATCCAGAAGCCGTTGCAGTTATGTTATTTTATGAAGTTGGAGAACTGTTCCAAAGTTATGCAGTTAACCATTCAAGAAAATCAATAACATCATTGATGGATATAAGAGCAGATTATGCAAATATATTAAATGGGAATGATGAAAGAAGAGTGTCACCTGAAGAGGTGGGGGTTGAGGAAATAATTATTGTTAAACCAGGAGAAAGAGTTCCTTTAGATGGAATAGTTATAGAAGGAAAAAGTTTTGTTGATACTAGTGCTTTAACAGGGGAATCAGTTCCAAGAGAAATAACAGTAGATAATGAAATATTAGCAGGATGTATAAATACAAATGGAGTTTTAAAAGTTAAGGTAACTAAAGAATTTGGTGAATCAACTGTAGCTAGAATATTGGAATTAGTTGAAAATGCATCAAATAAAAAAGCTCCAACAGAGAAATTTATAACAAAATTTGCAAAGATATATACTCCAATAGTAGTATTTTCAGCATTGGCATTAGCTATATTACCACCGCTTTTAATACCAGGGCAAACATTTAATATTTGGATATATAGAGCTTTATCATTTTTAGTTGTATCATGTCCTTGTGCGTTAGTTGTTTCAATTCCTTTAGGATTATTTGCAGGAATTGGTGGAGCTTCTAAAAAAGGAATATTAATTAAGGGTGGAAATTACCTTGAAGCTTTAAAAGATATTGATACTGTAGTTTTTGATAAGACAGGAACATTAACTAAAGGTGTATTTAAAGTAACAGAAATAAATGCAGTAGATATAGAAAAAGATAAGTTATTGGAAATTGCAGCTTTAGGTGAGTCACTATCAAATCATCCAATTGCTCAATCAATAGTTAAAGCTTACGGGAAAGAAATTAATAAGGATCAAATTAAAAATTATGAAGAAGTATCTGGCCATGGAATTAGTGTTAAAATTAATGAAGAAGATATACTTCTTGGTAATTATAAATTAATGAATATGTTCAATATAAAATACAATGAAGTAGAATCTATAGGAACAATAATTCATGTAGCAATAAATAAAGAATATAAAGGAAATATAATTATTTCAGATGAGATAAAAGAAGATGCAGCAAATGCTATAAAAGAGTTAAAGAAAATTGGGGTGCATACAACTGTTATGCTAACAGGAGATAGAAAATCAGTGGCAGAAAGAGTTGGAAAAATTATAGGAATAGATAAAGTATTCTCAGAATTATTACCAATAGATAAGGTTGAAAAAATAGAAACATTGCTTAAGGCTAAGAATTCTAAGAGTAAAATAGCGTTTGTAGGAGATGGAATAAATGATGCGCCAGTACTTGCAAGAGCCGATATAGGAATTGCAATGGGGGGAATTGGATCAGATGCAGCAATTGAAGCTGCTGATGTTGTATTGATGAAGGATAATCCAGAATCTTTAGTTGAAGCTATAAAAATAGCTAGAAAAACTAATAAGATTTTATGGCAAAATATAATATTTTCATTAGGAATTAAAGCATTCGTTCTTATACTTGTAGCTTTAGGAATGGCTAGTATGTGGGCAGCAGTTTTTGCAGATGTAGGTGTAACAATAATTGCAGTCCTAAATTCGACAAGATGCCTAAAATAGCCATTGACAAATTTCATCATTTTAAATATAATTAGTGAGGTTAAAAATTTCAGGCGTAGGGATAGCATACAAGATCGTGAATCTTGTTACAGAGCTTGGCTCTGTATTAAATTGTGAGACTTATGTATAACGCATCTGCTACGTTATACATAAGTCTCTTTTTTTTATAAAAATTATTATTTTCAGATGTTATTATAATAAAATTTAAAAGTATGAAAAAATATTTTTATATTAGGAATCTTCAAAAAAAGACTAGTATGTATCTAGTTATTTTTTGAAGATGCCTTAATAATAAAATTTACAACTTTGTTAAATGGATAACTGCTAAAAGTTAAAAATAGAAAAAGTTTAAATATAGATTAAATAAGTAGGATATGATATTATTATATATATTAAATTAAAATAACTAAAATGTTAAGGAGAAGTGTACAGTATGGAAAAGAAAAAGAATATTTCTATGGCTGTAATTAAGCGATTACCTAAATATCATAGATATTTACAAGAGCTAATGAAAAATGATGTTGATAGAATTTCTTCAAAAGAACTTGGGGAAAAAATCGGATTTACAGCTTCGCAAATACGTCAAGATTTGAATTGCTTTGGTGATTTTGGTCAACAAGGCTATGGTTATAATGTTAAGGACTTATATAAGCAAATAAGTTTAATACTTGGATTAAATAAAGATTATAAAACAGTAATAGTAGGTGCTGGAAATATTGGTCAAGCGATTGCAAATTACAGTAGGTTTGCAGAATTAGGTTTGTTTCTGCAAGGTATATTTGATGCTAACCCGAAACTTACAGGTTTAAGAATGATGGGTACAGAAATTCAAGATATAGATAATATGGAACCTTTTCTTCAGGTTAATGATATAGATATTGCTATGATATGTGTACCAAGAATTAATGCTCAAAAAGTATGCGATACCTTAGTTGCAGGTGGAGTAAAAGGTATATGGAATTTTGCACCAGTAGATTTAGTAGTTCCAGAGGATGTTACTGTAGAAAATGTACATCTGTCAGAGAGTTTACTAACGCTAATATATTTATTGCATAAGAGTTAATAATAAAAACTAAATTGTTAAAATTATCGAAAAATTGAAATAAATATTGAAATAATTAAATAGTACGATTATAATAATAGTTGAAGTTTAAAAACTTCGATTATTTTTTACCTATACTTGTTAGAATATTAACAAAGATTAGTGAAAACGATTGGTTTTTTTATGGGCTTCAATAAAAAGCAAGTCAACTTATGAGAAATTTAAATGGGTAAATTTTAACTATGCTAAGTTTATAAATTTAATAAATTAAGCAGATATAAAAGGGGAGGACTTTAAGCATGGAATTAAAAAATGTACTTCTTGAAAAAGAAGGTAATTTAGCTATTGTTACAATCAATAGACCAAAGGCTTTAAATGCTTTAAACTCAGAAACATTAGCAGATCTAGATATTGTTATAACAGATTTAGAAAATGATAATGATATTTACTGCGTAATCCTTACAGGATCAGGAGAAAAAGCTTTTGTTGCAGGAGCTGACATTGCTGAAATGAAAGACCTTAATGAGAAGCAAGGAAAAGAATTTGGTATTCTTGGAAACAAAGTGTTCAGAAGATTAGAAAACTTAGGAAAGCCAGTAATAGCTGCAATATCAGGTTTTGCACTTGGTGGTGGATGTGAACTTGCAATGTCATGTGACATAAGAATAGCATCGGAAAGAGCTAGATTTGGGCAACCTGAAGCAGGGCTTGGAATAACTCCAGGTTTTGGTGGAACTCAAAGACTGCCAAGAATTGTTGGAATTGGAAAAGCTAAAGAATTAATTTATACAGGAGCAATAATTAAGGCTGATGAAGCGTTAAGAATAGGTCTTGTAAATAAAGTTGTTACTTTAGAAAGTCTAATGGAAGAAGCTAAAGCTATGGCAAACATGATAATTGCTAACGCTCCAATTGCAGTTAAATTATGTAAGGATGCAATTAATAGAGGAATGCAAGTAGGCATAGATAGTGCAATAGTAATTGAAGCTGAAGATTTTGGAAAATGTTTTGCGACAGAAGATCAAGTAGAGGGAATGGGTGCTTTCATAGAAAGAAGAACCAAAAACTTCCAAAATAAATAGTCGCAATATTAAATAAATAAAAAATAATATAAATATTCAAACAAATAAAAAGTGTAAGGAGGTTTTTAGAAAGTAATTAATTATTTTCTAAAAAAAGCCTAATTATAAGGAGGTAACTTGAATGAATTTTACATTAACTAGAGAACAAGAATTAGTAAGACAAATGGTTAGAGAGTTCGCTATAAACGAAGTTAAACCAATTGCTGCTGAAATAGATCAAACTGAAAGATTTCCAATGGAAAACGTTGAAAAAATGGCTAAGCTAGGTATGCTTGGGATTCCATTTTCTAAAGAATATGGTGGAGCTGGCGGAGATACTCTTTCATATATCCTAACAGTAGAAGAATTATCAAAGGTTTGTGGTACAACTGGTGTTATAGTATCTGCTCATACTTCACTTTGTGCATCATTAATAAACCAATTTGGTAACGCAGATCAAAAAGTTAAATATTTAACTCCACTTGCAAAAGGTGAAAAGCTTGGAGCCTTTGGGTTAACTGAACCAGGAGCAGGTACAGATGCATCCGGACAACAAACAACTGCTGTTTTAGATGGGGACAACTATATCTTAAATGGTTCAAAAATATTTATAACAAATGGTGGAGTTGCGGAGACTTTCATAATATTTGCAATGACAGATAGAAGCAAGGGAACAAAAGGAATATCAACATTTATAGTTGAAAAAGACTTCCCAGGTTTCTCAATAGGAAAGCATGAAGATAAGCTAGGAATTAGAGCATCTTCAACTACAGAATTAGTTATGCAAAACTGTATAGTTCCAAAGGAAAACTTAATTGGACAAGAAGGTAGAGGATTTGGAGTAGCAATGAAAACACTTGATGGTGGTAGAATTGGTATAGCAGCTCAAGCACTAGGAATTGCAGAAGGAGCTTTAGAAGAAGCTTGCACATATATGAAGGAAAGAAAACAATTCGGTAAACCATTATCAGCATTCCAAGGTTTACAATGGATGATAGCGGATATGGATGTTAGAGTTGAATCAGCTAGACTTTTAGTTTATAAAGCAGCCTTCTTAAAGGATGCAGGTCTTCCATATGCAGTTGATGCAGCAAGAGCAAAACTTGTAGCATCAGAAGTAGCTATGGAAGTTACAACTAAGGCAGTTCAAATCTTTGGTGGATATGGTTACACTAAAGAATACCCAGTAGAAAGAATGATGAGAGACGCTAAGATAACTGAAATTTATGAAGGTACTTCAGAAGTTCAAAAAATGGTTATTGCAGGTAGCGCATTAAGATAAGGAGGAATTATAGATGAATATAGTAGTTTGTTTAAAACAAGTTCCAGATACTGCAGCAGTTAAAATTGATCCAAAAACAGGAACTCTTATTAGAGAGGGTGTTCCTTCAATTATAAATCCAGAAGATAAACATGCATTAGAAGAGGCTTTAAACATAAAGGAAGCTACAGGAGCTACAGTTACAGTAATAAGTATGGGACCTCCTCAAGCACAAAACGCTTTAAGAGAAGCATTATGTATGGGTGCTGATGAAGCAATACTTATAACTGATAGAGCATTTGCAGGAGCTGATACATTAGCAACTTCAAAGGCACTAGCAGGAGCTTTAAAGAAAGTTAAATATGACATAATATTTGCAGGAAGACAAGCAATTGATGGAGATACAGCGCAAGTTGGACCAGAAATAGCTGAACATTTAGATATTCCTCAAGTAACTTATGTTCAAAATGTTAAAATTGAAGAAGATGGTTTGTTAATAAATAGATCATTAGAAGATGGATATGAACTAATAAAAGTTCAAACTCCAGTACTTTTAACTGCAATTAAAGAATTAAATGAGCCAAGATATATGAATGTTCAATATATATTTGATAAAGCTGATAAAAAGATTACTATATGGTCAGCAGATGATATAGAAGTAGATAAAGCAGAACTTGGTCTTAAGGGATCACCAACTAAGGTTAAAAAATCAATGACTAAAGAATTAAAGGGTGTTGGAGAATTAGTTCAAGAAACACCTATGGAAGCTGCTAAATATGTTTTAGCAAAATTAAAGGAAAGACACTATATCTAGTAATTATAGGAGGGGAAAAAGATGAATATAGCAGATTATAATGGCGTTTGGGTATTTGCTGAGCAAAGAGGCGGAGAACTTCAAAAAGTTTCTCTTGAAATACTTGGCGAAGGTAGAAAAATTGCTGATAAATTAGGAGTTAAATTAACTGCTCTTTTACTTGGTGATAATGTTAAGGCTTTAATAGAAGATCTTGGAACACATGGTGCTGACGAAGTACTAGTTGTTGAAAGTGAATTATTAAAAAATTATACAACTGATGGATATACTAAGGTTATCTGTGACTTAGCTAGAGAAAGAAAACCAGGAATATTATTTATTGGAGCTACTTTCATTGGTAGAGATTTAGGACCAAGAGTCGCAGCTAGATTATCAACTGGTTTAACGGCTGACTGTACTGGATTAGATGTAGAAGGTGAACATGGGGATCTTTTAGCTACAAGACCAGCTTTTGGTGGTAACTTAATGGCTACAATTGCTTGCCCAGATCATAGACCACAAATGGCTACAATAAGACCAGGAGTTTTCACAAAACTTCCAAAATCAGAAGCAGAATTTGTTACTGAAATAGTTGAAGTAAACTTAGTAGATAGTGATATAAGAACTAAGATTATTGAAATAGTTAAGGAAAACAAGGATATAGTTGATATTGGTGAAGCTAATATAATAGTATCAGGTGGTAGAGGTGTTTCAACAAAAGAAAACTTCGAACTATTAGATGAGTTAGCTGAAGTTTTAGGTGGAACTGTTGCAGGTTCAAGAGCAGCTATAGATAATGGTTGGATCGATAAGGCTTACCAAGTTGGTCAAACTGGTAAAACTGTAAGACCAAACATCTATATAGCGTGTGGAATATCAGGAGCTATACAACATGTTGCTGGTATGCAAGATGCAGATATGATAATAGCTATAAACAAAGATGCAGGAGCTCCAATTATGAAAATTGCAGATTATGCAATTGTTGGAGATGTAGCTAAGGTATTACCAGAAATGATATCTCAAGCAAAGGCTATGAAAGACGCTGAATAAGCAGTTATAGTTAATTATTGGACATATTAATTTATGAGAATTAATAGGGATATTCGATTAGAAATACTCTGTATATATGGTTAAATTATAGGATGAGGAAGCAGGATTTAGGGTAAGGGAGCGGAAAGAAAATAAACTGAAATCTGACTAATTATTTTTTGAAGTTCCTTAAGTACTACTTCCTCAACTAGGGATAGATGTAGATAAATTTAAAATTTAGGAGGGTATATATTATGGAAAAAATATTTGTACTTGGTGCTGGAACAATGGGAGCTGGAATAGTTCAAGCTTTTGCACAAAAAGGACATGAAGTTATAGTTAGAGATATAAAAGAAGAATTCGTTGAAAGAGGAATAGCTGGAATAAATAAAGGTTTAAGCAGACAAGTTGCTAAGGGGAAGATGACTGAAGAAGCTAAAGAAGAAATACTTTCAAGAATATCAGGAACTACAGATTTGAATTTAGCTGCAGATTGTGACTTAGTTGTTGAAGCAGCAGTTGAAAATATGAAGATTAAAAGAGAAATATTTGCTGAATTAGACCTTATCTGTAAACCAGAAACTATCTTAGCTTCAAATACTTCATCTTTATCAATAACTGAAGTAGCATCAGCTACAAAAAGAGCAGACAAGGTTATAGGAATGCATTTCTTTAATCCAGCTCCAGTTATGAAATTAGTTGAAATTATTAAGGGAATGGCTACATCACAAGAAACTTTTGATACAGTTAAAACTTTATCAATAGCTATTGGAAAAGAGCCAGTAGAAGTTGCAGAAGCTCCAGGGTTTGTTGTTAACAGAATACTTATTCCTATGATAAACGAAGCAACAGCTATATTAGCAGAAGGAATAGCTTCAGTAGAAGATATTGACACTGCAATGAAATATGGTGCTAATCACCCAATGGGACCTTTAGCACTTGGTGATTTAATAGGATTAGATGTTTGCTTAGCAATCATGGATGTTTTATACAGTGAAACAGGAGATACTAAGTATAGAGCTACTAGTCTTTTAAGAAAGTATGTTAGAGCTGGATGGCTTGGTAGAAAATCAGGTAGAGGTTTCTACGATTATTCAAAATAAGATCATAAATATAAAAAAGAGCCATATTTCAATTAGTTTATTGAAATATGGCTCTTTTTAGTTGGTGATTTATAGTATAAAGTTGTTGTAGTAAAAAAATATTTAGAAAATTCAAATTTATGTGATATAATCTTCGATAAGATATATCAATTAGAAGGAGGGAAACTTATGGACTTTAAAGAGGTTATTTTTAAAGCAGATAAAGTTATAATAAAAGAAGTAAAGAATTTCAGTATAAAACAAATATTAGAGTGTGGGCAATGTTTCAGATGGGAAAAGATAAGTGATACAAATTACATAATAGTTGCCTATAGTAAGGTAATAGAAGTGGTGCAAAATGACGATGAAGTTACAATACTAAATACTAATGAGGAGGATTTTAAAAAAATTTGGATTAAGTATTTTGATTTAGAAACAGATTATAGCACTATAAAATTAGAACTCTCAAAAGATGAAATTCTTAAGAAAAGTGTTCAGTATGGATATGGAATTAGAATATTAAATCAAGATTCCTTTGAAATGTTAATAAGTTTTATAGTTTCAGCAAGAAATAGTATTCCTTCAATTATGAAAACTATTAAGAAGATGTCAGAGCAATGGGGAAATGAAATTGAGTATAAAGGAAAAAAATATCATACATTTCCAACTCCAAATGCTATTAAAGAAGCTAGCCTAGAAGAAATTCAAGGTACAGGTGCTTCGTTTAGAAGTAAATATATAATAAGCACAATAGAAAGAGTAAATGGAGCTATAGAATTAAAAGAAGATATGGTTCTTAATCCAGATAAATATAATTTTACAGAAGAAACCAGACCAGAAATATTAGATTATGATTTAGAATATATAAAGAATTTAAATGATGATTCGTGTCATATAGCTTTGCAAAAATTTATGGGCGTAGGAGCAAAGGTTGCAGATTGTATAATGTTATTCTCAATGGGGAAACATTCATCATTTCCAGTAGATGTTTGGATAAAAAGAGCAATGATTCACTTTTACGTGGCACCAGATGTCACTTTACCTAAAATGAGAATATTTGCAAGAAATAAATTTGGATCACTTTCAGGTCTTGCACAACAATATTTATTTTACTATGCAAGAGAAAATAATATTAAGGTTTAGTGTTTAAATAAAAATGTTAATAATTTATAATTTAAGTCATATTAATAAAGTAGAATGTTAATTATAAAAAAATGTATGAGAGGATAATTAGAAAAGGGGGAGTAGGGTAATTATGAAATATTTAATAGCTATAGTCTTATTAATAGTAATTTCTTTTATATCAATTTTAGGTACAATGTCTTTAATAAATAAAGATGATAAATTAAAGGATAATTTTAAAGCCTCATCCGTATTTATGGTTGTAACATTACCTATAATATCATTAGTTGGAGGAATATTATTTCTGATATTTAAGTTAATTGCAGTTATAATGAAACTACAAGCCTCTACTTTTGCAATATTTATAGTTGCAATAGCTGGAGCGGTTAGTATATTTATATGCGACTTTATAACTAAAAAAATAATGATTGGAATAAGTACTAAATATTTTGCTAGCAAATATAAAAATAAGGAATTAACAGAAAAAGAAATGATGATAATCTTAGAAAATAAGCAAAAGACATTTAATATATATAGTTTAGTAATAATGTTTTGTATTAATATGATTATATACTTTATGGTTATGATTGCTACATCGGTTGATTACACTGCTACATTTTTAATTATTATTTCTATGATAAGTTTATTTACTTATAAGGTATTATTTAGAAAAAATATAACTACTGGTAATTAACTGCTTAAAAATAAACTGTAATAATAAAAACAAATAGAACTACGATTTTTTATGAAAATCGTAGTTCTATTTGTTTTTGAGGCATAAATTAATATTATGCCTTAAAATAAAAGAAAAAGTGTATTATAAATTGAAAAAAGTATTGACAAGATAAGTGAAAACTTTTACAATAGAGACAAGTGGTAATTACCAATAACGAATAAGTGTAACTGGTATTGAAGGTTAACTTTTAATTTTATGGAGGTGCAACATGGCAAATATATTATTGACAAGAGTAGATAATAGATTAATTCACGGACAAGTTGGAGTAACTTGGGTAAATCATTTAGGCGCTAATTTAATATTAGTTGCTAATGATGAGGTATCAAAAGATACAATACAACAAAGTTTAATGGAAATGGTAGTTCCAGACTGTATAGCAACAAGATTTTTTTCGATAGAAAAGACTATTAACGTAATTGAAAAAGCATCACCTAAACAAAAAATATTTTTAGTATGTAAAACACCACAAGATGCGTTAAGACTAGTAGAAGGTGGCGTGAAAATAACGGAAATTAATATTGGTAATATGCATTTTAGTGAAGGGAAAGAACAAATATCATCAACAGTTTCATTAGATGAAGATGATAAGAAGACTTTAAGAAAATTACATGAATTAGGAGTGAAAATAGAACAAAGAAGAGTTCCAGATGAAAGAGTGGAAGTAGATTTATTAAAACATATTTAAAATATCATTAATAAAATATTTCTAGTTTAAATTGTGTTTATTTTAAATTAATATATTTAAAAAAAACAATTAATAAAAGGGGAGGAAAATTTTATGTTTGTACAGGCGTTATTAATCGGTATCTGGGCTGGTATTGCTGGTATTGATATGTTTGATGGGTTAACTCACATTCATAGACCACTAGTAACTGGGCTAGTAATTGGACTTATTTTAGGAGACATGAGAACAGGACTTATTGTAGGAGCTACATTAGAATTAGTATGGATGGGTATGGTGCCTTTGGCAGGTGCACAACCACCAAATGTGGTTATAGGGGGTATAATTGGTACAAGTATAGCTATACTTGCTAAATTAGAACCGGCAGCAGCGGTTGGTATTGCAGTTCCTTTTGCAGTAGCAGCACAAGCTGGTATAACTTTATTATTTACAGCATTTTCTCCAGTAATGCATAAAGCAGATAAATATGCGGCTGATGCGGATACAGGTGGAATAGAAAGAATTAATTACATGGGAATGGCAATATTATTTATATCTTACTTCATATGTGGATTTTTACCAATATTCTTTGGTGCAGATAAAGCAGCTACAATTGTGGGAATGATACCAACACCTTTTATTGAAGGATTATCAGTAGCAGGTGGAATGATGCCAGCTATTGGGTTTGCAATGTTATTAAAAATAATGTTAAAGAAAGAGTATGTTTGTTTCTTAATAGGTGGGTTTGTACTTGTTACATGGTTTAAAATATCAATAATAGGACTTGCTTTAGTAGGATTAGCTATAGCCATGTATGATTATTATGCAAGTGAAAGTAGAGGAACACAAATAGTGAAGGAGGAGTTTGAAGATGGAATCTAATTATCAATACAAGGATACTAGTACACCAAAAGTAATTACTAAAAAAGATTTAAACAAAATGGCATGGCGTTCATGTTTGTTACAAGCTTCTTTTAACTTTGAAAGAATGCAGGCTTGTGGACTCGTATATTCATTGATTCCAGGTCTAAAGAAAATTCATAAAAATAAAGAGGATTTAGGGTCAGCGATGACCGATTATATGGAGTTCTTTAACACTCATCCCTTCTTAATTACATTTATAATGGGACTTGTAGTAGCCATGGAAGAAAATAAAGAAGATAGAAATACAATTAGAGCAATAAAGATTGCTACAATGGGACCTTTAGGTGGAATCGGAGATGCATTATTCTGGTTAACAGCGCTACCAATTTGTGCTGGTATTGGAATATCATTAGCTCAAGAAGGTAACCCAGCAGGACCTATAGTCTTTTTGGTATTATTTAATGTAATACATTTTTCTTTAAGATTTGGTTTGATGAAGTATGGTTATAACACTGGTGTTAGTGCTATTGCAACATTAAAAGAACAAACTAAGAAAATTTCACATGCAGCTTCAATATTAGGGTTAACAGTAGTTGGCGGACTTATAGCTTCAATGGTTACCTTAAAAACTCCTTTAGTTTTAACAGCAGGAAAAGCGGTAGTTGCAATTCAAGCAGATGTTCTTGATAAACTTATGCCAAACTTATTACCTCTTTTATATACTTTATTAATATACAAATTATTAAAGAAAGGATATTCACCAATTAAGTTAATATTCTTTACAGTTATACTAGGTGTAGTAGCTAAGTATATCGGAGTAATATTTGTTGGTGTGAATATATTATAAAAATTTAAAAAATTGGACTATGCCAAGGCTAAAAGGTGTAGTCCTTGTTATTTTTTTAAAAATGTCTTAAAAAGTAATTGACAATATATAACGAAAGATTTAGAATAAATACAAGTGGTAATTACCATTATAAACAATTAATATAAATTAGTTTTTAATTTTTGTATAAATATAGTTTATATGAAAAAGTATAAGGAGATAAGAACATGGAAATCATTGATAAGAGTTCTAGAACACCATTATATTCACAATTAATGGAAGTCTTAATAGGTAAAATAGAAAAAACAATGGATGATAATGATCAATTGCCTTCAGAAAGAGAAATTTGCGAAACTTATGATTTAAGCAGAACAACAGTGAGGCAAGCGTTAGATGAACTAGAAAAGGAAAATTATATATATAAGATTCATGGAAAAGGTACATTTATATCACCAAAGAGATATAATCAAGATTTAATATCTTTTTACTCATTTACAGAAGAAATGAAAAAAGCAGGTAGGAAACCAAAGTCAGAGGTTATAGGATTTGAACTAAGAGAATCAGGAGAAAAATTGGCTAATATATTCAAACAAAATAAAGATGATCTTGTTTATAAAATAACTAGAATAAGAAAAGCAGATGAAATTCCTATGATGTATGAAGTAACATACTTACCTTTTGGAAGGTTCGAGGAATTAACAAAAGAAAAATTAGAAAAAAATCCAATGTATGAAGTATTTTTATCAGAATATAATGCTAGGATAACATCAGCAGAGGAAGTTTTTGAGCCTATTCTTACAAATAAATTAGAAAGTGTCTATTTAGGAATTAAAGAGGGTTCACCAAGTTTGAAAATAGAGAGGTTCACCTGTGAAGGCAGTAAAATAATAGAGTATACTGTAGGAATAGCAAGAGGGGACAAATTTAAGTATAGAGTTCAATTAAGTAATACAAAATAAAATGCTAAAAATAAAAAAATATAGAAAAAAGAAATAAAAAAATTTATAACAACTGGTAATGATGACATTAACAGTATGGAGGGGTAAATATGTTATTTGGAATGTCAAAAAAAAGTGTGGATGATGCAGGTGCTATATATACAGCAACAGAAATTAATCAACAGCCTGAAATGTGGGAAAAAGTATATTCTATAGTAAATGAAAGTAAAGAAAAAATTCAAGAATTTATAGGAAAGAAATTAACTAAAAATACTAGAATAATATTAACTGGTGCAGGTACATCAGATTATGTAGGAGATACAATAGTACTTCATTTAGCAAAACAACTAAATGTAAGAGTGGAGGCTATTGCTACAACAGATTTAGTATCGAATCCAGAAAAATATATAGAAGAGAAAACACCTACTATATTAGTATCATATGCAAGATCTGGCAATAGTCCTGAAAGTGTAGGAGCCTATGATATATTTAAAAATAATGTTAATGATATAGCACAACTGGTAATTACCTGCAATGAAAATGGACAACTAGCAAAGAAGGCAGCAGAAAGTAGTAATAATTTATGTTTGTTAATGCCAAAGGAATCAAATGATAAAAGCTTTGCAATGACAAGCTCATTTAGCTGTATGCTACTTGCGTCATTATTAGTGTTTGATATTAAAAATTTAGAAAAAAATAAAGCGTATGTTGATATTGTAACTGCTAAAGGAATCGATATCTTAAATAATAATTGGAAAGATGTAAAAGAATTAGTTGATTACAATTGCGAAAGAGTAGTTTACCTAGGATCTGGCCCGTTAAAAGGATTATGTCAAGAAATGGCTCTTAAAAATCTAGAGTTAACTAGTGGAAAGACAATTACAGTTTGTGAATCGGTATTAGGGTTTAGACATGGACCTAAATCAATAATAAATGATAATACATTAGTGATTATAATGAATTCTACAGATGAGCATACAAATCTTTATGATATGGATCTAATAAGAGAAATACACAATGATTTAGGAAATCATAAGTTATGCGTTATGAGTTATAAGAATAATGAAGAATTAAATGGATTGTGTACTAAATATATAAATATAGATGGAAAAGATATTCCTGAAATATATACTGTATTTAATTATAT
Organism: Clostridium gasigenes; assembly: GCF_017348895.1. Classification (NCBI taxonomy): domain Bacteria; kingdom Bacillati; phylum Bacillota; class Clostridia; order Eubacteriales; family Clostridiaceae; genus Clostridium; species Clostridium gasigenes. The sequence goes on along the minus strand of NZ_CP071376.1, from coordinate 842,164 downwards.
GCTACTTGGTCAAATGTTTGGGTTATTTAGCTCATTGAAACTTGGAATATCTCCAGATAATCCAAGACCTGATGGAACAGTTAATAGAGTTGTACAAGGTGTAACAATACACAAATATGATAAAAAATTAAGATAAATAAAAAATGAAACAATAATGATATGGAGGCTTTATTATGGTTGGAATAATAGTAACGGGGCATGGTAAGTTTGCAACAGGTCTTATAAGTTCTATGGAACTTATTGCAGGGGCACAAGAAAATGTTATAGGAGTAGATTTCCTTGAAGAGGACACTACGGAATCATTAGAAAAAATGATAGAAGAAGCTATTAATAAATTAGGTGATGAAGTGTTGGTTTTATCAGATTTAGCAGGGGCTTCGCCTTTTAGAGCAGCGGCTGGGTTAAGTCAGAAAATAAAAGAAAAAAATATAGAAGTAATTGCTGGAACTAATTTAGGAATGCTGCTTGAAGTTTCATTATGCAGAACGGGAATGTGCAGTTTGGAGTTATTGAAAATGGCAGTAGATGCAGGGACAAGTGCAATAAAAATATTTAAAATAAAGAAAAGAGAAGAAGCAGTAGAAGAAATCGATGGGATATAGAAAAAATATGAAATAGGGGGAGATTTAAATGAAAAAAATATTATCTACAAGAGAAATGTTATTAAAAGCACAAAAAGGTGGATATGCTGTGCCCGCATTTAATATTCACAATTTAGAGACGCTACAAGTTGTTGTTGAAACAGCAGCAGAATTAAATTCACCAGTTATATTAGCAGGAACACCGTCAACAATTGTATATGCTGGTGGGGAGTATATTGTAGGGATGGCTGAAGTAGCAGCTGAAAAATATAATATACCAATAGCAATACATTTAGATCATTATGAAAATATTGAAGAAATAAAACATTATGTTGATTTGGGATTTAAATCAACTATGATAGATGCTTCACATGAGGATTTTATAAACAATATCAAAGCAGTACAAGATGTTGTTGAATATGCACATAGATTTGATGCGACAGTTGAGGCGGAACTTGGAAGACTTGGTGGACAAGAAGATGATTTAATAGTAGATGAAAAAGATTCAATGTACACTAATGCAGATCAAGCAAAAGAATTTGTAGAAAAGACTGGTATAGATTCTTTAGCAATTGCTATAGGTACAGCTCATGGATTATATAAAGGTAAAGCAAAGCTTGATTTTGAAAGATTAAAAGAAATAAGATCAAAGGTAAATGTTCCTTTAGTTTTACATGGAGCTTCAGATGTTCCAGATGAATTAGTTAAGAAAGCTATATCATTAGGAATATGTAAAGTTAATGTAGCTACAGATTTAAAAATACCGTTTTCAAATGAAGTAAAAAAATACTTTATAGAAAATCCAGAAGCAAATGATCCAAGAAAATATATGACTCCAGGTAAAGAAGCTATGAGAGAAATAGTTAAGCATAAAATAATGGTATGCGGAAGTAATGGAAAAGCTTAAGATATTTAATTGCAAAATTATTTAGTATGCTAAAGGCATATTGGAAAAGAGGAGATATATATGCATCCAATTAAAGAAATTGTGAGTAAATACAAAAATGGAGAAAAAGCAGGGATTTTTTCGGTATGTAGTTCAAATAGATATGTTATTGAAGCTTCTATGGATAGATTAAGATATAGTAAGTTATATCTATTAATAGAATCTACAGCTAACCAAGTTGATCAGTTTGGCGGTTATACAGGAATGAAACCAAAAGATTTTGTGAATTATATATACGAACTTGCTAAAAATAATGAATTTCCAAGAGACCGTATAATTTTAGGTGGCGATCATTTAGGCCCATTAACTTGGACAAACATAGAACCACAAGAAGCCATGGAAAACGCTAAAGAATTAGTTAAAGCATATGTATTAGCTGGATTTACTAAAATACACATAGATACAAGTATGCCCCTAAAAGGAGATCAGGAAAACGGAATATATAATGATATACTAATAGCTAAAAGAGCAGCTTTCCTGTGTAAAGTATCAGAAGAGGCATATAGTGAATTGGCAAAGGAAGAACCTGCTGCAATTCATCCTGTTTATGTAATAGGAAGTGAAGTTCCAATTCCAGGTGGAGCTCAAGCTTCAGATGAGGAAGAAGAAGGCATAGCTGTTACTAAGGTTGAAAATTTAAAAACTACAATAGAAACATTTAAGCAAGAATTTAAGGGAATTGGAATAGAAAGTGCTTGGGATTATATAGTTGGGATTGTTGTTCAACCAGGTGTAGAATTTAGTAGTGATTATGTATGGGGATACAAAAGAGATAAGGCAAAGGCATTGACGGAAGCTTTAGAAGATTACCCAGAATTAGTTTTTGAAGCACATTCAACAGATTATCAATCACCAAAGGCATTAATGGAAATGGTTGAAGATGGATTTAGTATATTAAAAGTAGGCCCAGCATTAACTTTTGGATTTAGAGAAGGGGCATTTGCCCTTAATAATATAGAAAATGAATTGTTAAAATATAATTCATCCGTTGAATTATCTAAATTCATAGATATATTAGATTTTAATATGGCTAAATACCCCAAGGATTGGGAAAAACATTATTCAGGAAAGAGCGAAAAGGTTAAATTAGAGAGAAGATATAGCCTGTCAGATAGATGTAGATACTATATGCCAAGAGAAGAAGTTAATTATGCATTAGAAAAAATGATAGAGAACTTAAATTTAGTAGAAATTCCTATAACGGTAGTAAGCCAATTTATGCATAATCAATATAAAAAGATTAGAGATGGAGAAATGGAGCTTACAGCAATAAATCTATTAAAGGATAGAATAGGCGAATATATAGATGATTATATATACGCTGTAAGTGAACTTTAAAAAAAAATTAGTAAATAATAAAACTATGGTCTAAGTATTTGGAAATACCAAATACTTAGACCATTTATATTTTAAGATGACTAAATTGAAAAAAACAAATTAAAATATAGGGAAAAAAATGGTATAATAAATATAGAAATTTAAGAGGGGAGAATAGAAATTATGATACAATTTGAAAATCAACTTAAAAAATTAAAACATGAGGTGTTAACAGAAGTTGCAAAACTTGCAAAAGAAGATAAATTAACCCCTTTGGAAATAGAAAAAATTCCTTATGAGATAATTAAAGGGGACAAGCCTCAATATAGATGTTGTGTTTATAAGGAGCGAGCTATAGTTTTAGAAAGGTCGAAATTAGCAGCTGGGTACTTAGCTAATGGTGATAATGTTAATGATGAATTTATAGATATTAGTCCAGATGATCAAATAATATATGTAATAGAAGCAGCTTGTGATAAATGTCCAATAAATAGATATAACGTAACAGATTCTTGTAGAAATTGCTTGGCACATAAATGTAAGGAGACTTGTAATTTTGGTGCAATAAGCTATATTAATGGAAGAGCGTATATAAATCAAGAGTTATGTAAGGAATGTGGTATGTGTAAAAAAGCCTGTCCTTATGATGCTATATCGGATGTTATGAGACCTTGCAAGGGTTCTTGTCCAACAGGAGCTTTAGAAATAGATCCAGAAGATAGAAAAGCTATGATAAAGGAAGAGACTTGTGTAAACTGTGGTTCTTGTATGTCTGCCTGTCCTTTTGGAGCTATATCAGATAAAAGTTTAATTGTGCCAGTAGCTAAAGGATTAGCTAAGGGTAAAAATCTGTATGCAGTTGTTGCACCAGCTATTACAGGTCAGTTTGGAATGAAAACAACTTATGGCCAAATAAAAAATGCAATTAAAAAATTAGGGTTTAAAGATATGGTAGAAGCTGCTTGCGGTGCTGATGCAGTAACTATTCATGAAAGTAATGAATTTATAGAAAGAATGGAAAATGGAGATAAATATATGACAAACTCCTGCTGTCCAGGCTTCTTAACATATGTAGAAAAAATGTTTCCAGGAGAGCTTAATAAAGTTTCAGGAACAGTATCTCCAATGGTAGCAACAGGAAGATATATAAAATCACAAGATCCAGAGGCGAAAGTTGTATTTATAGGGCCTTGTACAGCTAAAAAAAGTGAAGCAGTACGAGAAAGTATAAAAGATGCAGTAGATTACGTTTTAACTTTTGAAGAGTTACAGGCACTATTCTCAGCTTTTGAAATTGAGGTAGCAGAATGTACTGATGAAATAGTTGATGATGCGTCTATATTTGGAAGGGGCTTTGGGGTCCATGGAGGTTTAACAGCAGCTATAGAAAACTATGTTAAGGGTGAAAAATTAGAAATAGACTTTAAACCTGTAAAGGTAAGTGGCGGAGCTGAAATTAAGAAAGCAATGACTATGGGGAAAATAGGAAAGCTTCAAGGAAATTTTATAGAGGGAATGATGTGTGAAGGCGGATGCATAAACGGAGCTGGAACATTAGCAACAGCAATGAAGGCGAAAGCACCATTTACAAAAATAAATTTAGGTACAACAATAAAGGCTGTTTTAGATAATAAAAAGATAGAAGAGTATAAGAATATAAATTTAGAGAGAGAATAGAAATATAAGGCATATAAAAAATAACAAGCCAAGATAAAAAATGCACTAGCATATTGGCTTGCTATTTCTTTGAAGATTACAAAAGGATGGGTGAGTATACTTGGAAAAACAAATTAACTTTATGAAAAAACAAAAAAATAAAATTGTAGGATTAGTTATAATTTTAATATTAATATTAGCATTTAGAAAGTATTTGACAGAGTATGCTCATTACTTTAGAAACCCAGAGGAACTTAAATCATTAATTTTAAGTTTTGGTAACTATTCATTTTTAGCATATATAGTTATACAAATTGCACAAATTATAATTTTCTTTATTCCAGGAGAATTAGTTCAAATAGCTGGTGGATATATATTTGGGTCTTTTAATGGGTATATATTATCATTTGTAGGAATTTTAATAGGAAGTGCTTTTAGTTTTATATTAGCAAGAATACTTGGGAAAAAATTTGTGGAGAAAATAGTATTTAGCGAAGATAAATGGATATTTAGAAAAATAGAAGAAATTAAAAAACATCCAGGGAAATTTAAAAAATTAGTGTTTATATTGTACTTAATACCAGGAATCCCAAAAGATATATTAGGATACATATGTGGCGTGACAGATATAAGCCTAAAAGACTTTTTAATAATATCAATGATAGGGAGAACACCAGGATTGTTTATATCTTGTTTCTTTGGAGGTAATATAGCTAAGGATAATTTGGTGATGTTAGCACTAATAGGAATAGTATGTGGAGTAATATTTATATTTAGCGTGGTAAAAGGAAAGCGGTTTATAGCTAATTTTGGCAAAAAATAATTATAATATTGTTGGCACTCTTGAGCAAAGAGTGCTAATATTATTAGTAAGAAAAGAATAATATATATTATAAGGAGGGGTTTTTATGAACATTAAACCACTTGGAGACAGAGTAGTAATTAAAAAGTTACAAGCAGAGGAGACAACAAAAAGCGGTATAGTTCTAACTGGAGCTGCAAAAGAAAGACCACAAGAAGCAGAAGTTGTTGCAGTAGGGCTTGGAGCTATAGTTGATGGGAAAAGAGTAGAAATGGAAGTTAAAGTTGGAGATAAAGTTTTATACTCAAAATATGCAGGATCAGAAGTAAAGGTAACTGGAGAAGAATATACTATATTAAAACAAGAAGATATACTAGCGATAGTAGAATAGAGGGGGATAAATTTTATGGCTAAAATTATTATGTTTGGAGAAGAAGCTAGAAGAGCTATGCAAAGAGGTGTAGATCAATTAGCGGATACAGTAAAGGTAACTCTTGGACCAAAAGGTAGGAATGTAGTTTTAGATAAGAAGTTTGGTTCGCCACTTATAACTAATGATGGAGTTACAATAGCAAGAGAAATAGAACTTGAAGATCCTTATGAAAATATGGGAGCTCAACTTGTAAAGGAAGTTGCAACTAAAACTAACGATGTTGCAGGGGATGGTACAACTACAGCAACTCTTTTAGCTCAAGCAATTATAAGAGAAGGTCTTAAAAATGTAACAGCTGGAGCAAATCCAATGTTAATTAGAAATGGTATAAAAATGGCTGTTGATACTGCTGTTTTAGAAATTAAAAATATTTCTAAACCTATATCAGGAAAAAATGATATTGCAAGAGTTGCAGCTATTTCAGCATCAGATGAAGAAATAGGTGAATTAATAGCTAATGCTATGGAGAAAGTAGGCAGCGAAGGTGTTATAACTATTGAAGAATCTAAATCAATGGGAACAGAGCTTGAAGTTGTTGAAGGTATGCAATTTGATAGAGGATATGTGTCCGCATATATGGTTACAGATACAGAAAAGATGGAAGCTGTTTTAGATAATCCATTAATTCTTATAACTGATAAGAAAATTGCAAACATACAAGAAATACTTCCTATATTAGAACAAATAGTTCAAGCTGGGAGAAAGCTTGTGCTTATAGCAGAAGATATTGAAGGTGAAGCTATGGCTACTTTAGTGGTTAATAAGCTAAGAGGGACATTTACTTGTGTTGCTGTTAAGGCACCAGGTTTTGGAGATAGAAGAAAAGAAATGCTACAAGATATAGCTATTTTAACTGGCGGTCAAGTTATTGCAGAAGAGCTTGGAATAGATATTAAAGAAGTAACTTTAAATATGCTTGGGCAATGTGAAAGTATGAAAATCACTAAGGAAAGTACTACTATAGTTAATGGTAGAGGTGATAAGAACCTAATTAAAGATAGAGTTAACCAAATAAAATCTCAAATAGAAGAAACAACTTCAGAATTTGATAAAGAAAAGTTAACAGAAAGGTTAGCTAAACTTGCTGGTGGAGTTGCTGTTATAAAAGTTGGAGCAGCTACAGAAACTGAGCTTAAGGAAAGAAAGCTAAGAATAGAAGATGCCCTTAATGCAACTAAGGCAGCAGTTGAAGAAGGTATAGTTCCAGGTGGTGGAACAGCTTATGTAAATGTAATTAATGAAGTTTCAAAGTTAACTTCAGAAGTTGCAGATATTCAAGTAGGAATTAATATAATAGTAAGATCCTTAGAAGAACCAATGAGACAAATAGCAACTAATGCAGGCGTTGAAGGTTCTGTTATTATAGAAAAGATAAAGCATAGTGAAGTAGGAATGGGATACGATGCATTAAATGGAACTTATGTAAATATGATTAAAGCAGGAATTGTTGATCCAACTAAGGTTACAAGATCAGCACTTCAAAATGCAGCATCAGTAGCATCAACATTCTTAACTACAGAAGCCGCAGTAGTAGATATTCCACAAAAAGAATCTGCTATACCAGGTGGAGCACCAGGAATGGGAATGGATGGAATGTACTAAAAGTAATTTAAAAGAGCCTATATTAGTTTATAGGCTCTTTTAACGTATAATAAATTAAAAAAGTAGAATTTATAATTAATTTATTATAAAATAGAATGTGTGAATAAAAGAAGAAAGTTAGGAAAGTATGTAGAAAGTTAATATTAGTAAGATTAAAATATAATAAAGGTCGCAAGTATTACTTTAAGAAATTTTTATATGAAAATCATTGGAGGATGAAGCTGTGTTTAAAAATAGTGAAAGCGGTAAAAGTAAGGGGTTTACGCTGGTAGAAATAGTAGTTGTACTAGCAATTATAGGTATACTAGCAACTATAGTAACTCCCAATTTAACCTCGTACATAAAAGAATCAAAAAAAGTTAGAGTTATTGAACAAGCAAGGAAGGTTGTAATATCAGTAGAAGCAGTTAATACAAAATCACCTAACTTAATTGAAAAAAGTAAAAAAATAAATGAAATAAAAACAAAATTAGGAGGACTTATAACAGATGAAGATATAAATTTATTAGATCCATCTAATAAAACGGTTCAAGATTGTTATAACGTAATAGATTCTGAAAACTATACATTTACTATAGGTGATAGTAATGAAGTAGTTAATATAAACTCAATTAAATAATAGATGAACAAAGTGTAATGAGTATTTTAATAAAATAGGTTTAATGTAATTATAAGCAAAGATTTTTTTGAATCTTTGCTTATAATTACATTAAACAGAATATTATGAAAATTGGAGGAGTTAAAATGATATTATTTGTGTTGTTAATAGGATTAATTATAGGTAGTTTTTTAAATGTATGTATTTATAGGATAGCTAGAGAGGAATCTATTTCATATCCGCCATCGCATTGTACAAGCTGTGGGTATGAGCTTAAATGGAAAGATTTAGTTCCGGTAATAAGTTATTTATTTATAAAAGGTAAATGTAGAATGTGTAAAGAGAAAATTTCCATAAGATACCCTATAGTTGAACTTGTAAATGGAATTATATATTGTATGTTATTTTTAAAATTCGGAATTACAATTGTATTTATTAAATATTGTGTTCTAGCATCAATTTTAATAGTTATAGGGATGATAGATTACGATACTAAGTTTGTATATAGATCAACGACAATATTTGCATTAGTTACTGGATTTGTTTTTGTAATAATAACTTGGGTTATGCACAAGAATGGTGTAGTAGATAGTTTAATAGGTGCGCTTATAGGCTTTGGTATTATATTCTTAATCGTGATTTTAACAAGGGGCATGGGTGAGGGTGATATAGAGATAGCAACGGTTTGTGGATTGTTTCTAGGCGTAAAAGGAATAGGTATAACATTGTTTTTATCAGTTTTAATAGGCGGAATAACAGGTGTAATTATTCTTTGCTTAAAGAATAAAACTGGAAAAAGCGAAATGGCATTTGGACCTTGCTTAGCGATTGGCTCAATTATCACTATGATGTGGGGATCTGCAATTTTCGATATATATATCAAAGCAGTTTTTTAATAATTAATTTAATACTATTTAATAAAATTTAATAGTATATTTTACCAAAAATTCATTGAATTTCAAAAAAAGTTATTATATAATAAATAGTAATCTTGGAAAAATAATGAAAAAGAAATGTGGACAAGGAGTGAGTTTTATGGTAATTAGTGAAAAAAAAAGACTTGGTAATATACTTGTAGATGCAGGTAAAATTAATCCATTTCAATTACAAAATGCTTTAAAAACTCAAAAAATGTTAGGGAAAAAACTTGGAGAGGTGTTAATTGAAAGTAACATAGTATCTGAAGACGATATAATACAGGCAATTGAGGGTCAAACAGGAATTAAAAGAATAGATTTAAATAATGTTAAATATGATAAAAAAGCTATAAAGCTTGTATCGCAAAATTTATGTAACAAATATGTGCTAATTCCTTTTGGATTCGAAGGGACTAAAATAAAAGTTGCATTAGCAGATCCATTAAATATTTTTGCAATAGATGATGTATCGATATCTACTGGATTAATTGTCGAATCTTTTATTGCTAAAAAGTGTGAGATACAAAAGTTTATTGAAGTTAACTATAGTAGTCAGGAAGTAAGTATAGCAGCAGAACAATTGCTAAAAGAAACTATACATTCTAAAAATATAGTAGAAAATATTGAAGAAATGAATGATATTAAGAATGCTCCAGTTGTTAAAATGATTGAGCATCTATTTAAAAATTCGGTAGAAATGAGAGCATCTGATATACATATAGAGCCTTATGAACATGAAATAAGAATTAGATACAGGATAGATGGAGAGCTTCAAACAGTTAATATATTAGGGAAAGAAAGTTTAGCTCCATTAGTGACTAGAATAAAAATATTAGCGGGATTAAATATAGCAGAAAAGAGAGTGCCACAAGATGGAAGAATAATTACTAAAGTGGGTAATAATGATGTAGATTTAAGAGTATCAATTTTACCAGTAGTAAATGGAGAAAAAGTAGTTATAAGAATATTAAATAGAAGTAGTTATAAAGTCGGAAAAGAAAGACTTGGACTTACTAAGGAAAATCTTAAAAAAATAGAAAATATAATTGTAAGCCCTCATGGAATAGTTCTAGTTACAGGGCCTACAGGTAGTGGAAAATCGACAACTTTATACACTCTATTAAGTGAATTGAATTCAGATGGAGTTAATATTGTTACAATAGAAGATCCCGTAGAATATACCCTAAATGGAATAAACCAAGTAAATGTGAATACAAAAGCTGGTATGAGTTTTGCAAGTGGGCTTAGAAGTATATTAAGACAAGATCCAGATATAGTAATGATTGGAGAAGTTAGAGATGATGAAACTGCTAAAATAGCAACTAAAGCAGCTATTACAGGGCATTTAGTTTTAACTACATTACATACTAACGATGCTCCGTCATCAGTAACAAGACTTATAGATATGGGGATAGAACCTTATTTAGTAGCAACATCTATTGCAGGAGTTATTTCTCAAAGATTAGTCAAAAACATATGTTACCATTGTAAAGAATCATATGAGGCATCAGAATATGAGAGAAATATACTTAAAATTGAGAAGGACAAGCTTTTAACTCTTTATAAAGGAAATGGATGTGGATACTGCAATAATACGGGGTATTTAGGTAGAAGTGGTGTTTATGAAATAATGGAGATAACAAGGGAACATAGAGATGCTATAAACACAACTAGAGATCCTAATGTACTTATGGATATTTCAATAAAAAATGGAATGAGTACACTTGGAAAAGAATGCGAAAAGTTAGTTCTGCAAGGGGTAACAACAGTTAATGAACTAGCGAATATAACATTATTAACAGATATATAGGAGGTGAATAAATCTTGAAGAAGTTTAAATATAGAGCTATGAAAAAAGATGGTGGGAAAATAGATGGGGACTATGAAGCCAATTGTGAAGAAGATGTTATTTCAATGATAACATCTAATGGATATTATCCACTGAAAATTGAAGAAGTTATTGAAAGTGCTAAAATTGAATTTAAATTTCGTGAAAAAGTAACCTCTAAGGATATGTCTATTTTTTGTAGACAAATGTACACAATGCTTGATGCCGGTGTATCTATAAATAACGCACTTAATATGCTTTCAAATCAAGTTTCAAATAAAAAGTTAAAAACTACTTTAGCAGAAGTTGAAGAAGCAGTTAAAAAAGGTGAAATGCTTTCACAATCAATGGGAAAACATAGCACTGTATTTCCTAAACTTCTAATTAGCATGATTGAATCAGGTGAGGTTAGTGGTAATTTAGATGAAATGATGCTTAGAATGTCAGTTCATTTTGAAAAAGAAACTAAAATGAATAATAAAGTTAAAGCGGCAATGACATACCCAGCTATTTTAAGTGTAGTTGCAGTAAGTGCAGTAATGTTTATTATGACCTTTGTTATGCCAACATTTATTGAAATGTTTGAAACAGAAGGTATAAAATTACCATTAGCAACAAAGATATTAATGGGTATAAGTAAATTTTTAAGTAATAATATTATGCTTATTATACTTGTAATAATATTAACAATTATTGCATTTAAGTTCTATAAGAAAACAGAGAATGGTCTAATGAGGCTAAGTGAAATAAAGTTAAAATTTCCTATTATAGGTAATTTAAATAAAAAAATAATAGTTTCAAGATTCACAAGAACTTTATCTACTTTATTATCATCAGGAGTTTCTTTAGTACAAGCACTTCCGATAGTTGCAGGTGTTTTAGGAAATAAAATAGCAGAAGGTGAGATTTTTAAAATTACAGAAAGAGTAGTAAGGGGAGATGGCTTAAGCGAACCAATAAGAGAATGTTATATATTCCCGGAAATGCTAGCCTCAATGGTTAGTATAGGAGAAGAATCAGGATCTCTAGATGACATATTAAATAAAACAGCAGATTTTTATGATGAAGAAGTGGAACAAACAATACAAACGACAACAGCACTTATAGAGCCACTACTAATAGTAGTAATGGGAGTCGCTATAGGGTTTATAGTTATTTCTATAATGCTGCCAATGTTTAATATGTACGGCGAAATGTAGATTTAAATTAAAAATTTAAATAGATAAACAAACAAAATTCAAGGGGGAATAATTAATGATTAAAATTTTAAACAAGAAAAAGAAAAGTAAAGGATTTACTCTTATAGAGTTAATCATCGTTATTGCTATTATTGGGATATTAGCAGCAGTAGCATTACCTAAATTTGGGCAAGTTAGAGAAAATGCTAGAATAAAAGCAGATTTAGCAAATGCAAAAACTATACATTCAGCTACTTCTATTTTAATTACAGAGGGAGCAGTTAAAAATGCTATTGATAAGAAGGCTAAAACTATATTATTAGATGGTATTGAGGATGTAAAGGATACAGAGTCTATTGCAGGAGAAGAAATTGCTATAAAAAAATATTTGCAAAATATACCTAAAAATGAATCAGGTACAGCAGGTGGATATTTTACAATTACTATAGATGAGACAGGTAGCGTAACAGTTACAGCTTTAAAAGCTAGTGCTGGTACTACTTATCCACAATAATAAAACAAATAGTAAAAACTGAAAAAATTAAAGTGTAAAGCTATCTAGCTTTACACTTTAACATATAATTTGAAATAAGAAGTAACATATAGAAGAGGTGAAAAGATGTCAGAAAAAAAGAAAATAGATTTTTCTAAGCTTAAAAAGTTAGGGGAAATGGATATAAAAGATTTAAATAAGATATTTTCAAAAAATAGTAGTTCAAGCAAAGCTACATCGAATAGTAAATTTAAAAAGATGGTTAAAGCTAGTATGGAAAAACCAAAGAATATTTTAGCTTTTGACATTGGTTCAAGTTCTATAAAAATGGTAACTGGAAAGTATTTTAAAAATAAGCTTACAATAAATAAGTTAATAGACATACCAACTCCAGAGGGAACAGTAGGTGATGGAAAAATATTAGGTAAGCAAGCTTTAGCTGATATGATACAATTTGCATTAAAAGAAAATAGAATAAAGATTAAGGATGTAATATGTACTACAAATTCATCTTTAGTAATAAATAGAGAAATAGTAATACCTAAGGTAGAAGAAGAAGAAATGGAAACTGTAATAAGATATGAAATAAAACAATATCTACCTATAAATCTAAACGATTATATAATTCAATTTGTAGTTTTAGATGAAATTATAGATGATGATGGTGCTAAATTAAAAGTTAGTGTTATCTCTTATCCAGAAACAATGGTATATGCATATTATGATTTATTAAATTCATTAGAATTAAACCCATATAGTTTAGATATTGCATATAATTCTTTAAATAAAATTGTTAATTACTCAAACCTTAACGAAGATAATGGAGAAATTTTAGGTGGTGCTGTTGCTTTTGTTGATATGGGAGCAACCTCTATTAATGTGACTATATTGAAAAATGGTAAATTAGATTTTACTAGAATAATAAAGACTGGCGGAGATAATATAAATTATGCCTTAAGTCAAAGTTTAGATATGTCAATAAAATCAACAGAATCTACGAAAATTGAAAAGGGAAACCTATTAGATATAAGAGAAGATGACATTGTAAATACAACAATAAGACAAGTTATAGATGAAGGTTTAGAAGAACTTGAAAGAATACTACAGTTCTATGTAAATAAATCATCAGGTATAGAAATAAGTAAGATTTATATATATGGTGGGGTAGCTAATACCGAAGGTATAGATTTATATATGGAAGAAAAGTTAAAGATTAATGTAGAAAAAATAACAAAATTAAATAATGTTGATTTTTCTTCAAAGGAGCTATTAGAAGAACCGATTGGTGAGTTTATAAATGCAATAGGAGCTATTATAAGATTATAGGAGGAGAAATATATGAGAAGAGATATAAATTTCTTTAGCCAATATCAAGGTAAAAAGAAAGAGAAAAAAAATCAAGATATTTATATATACTCCTTACTAGGTTTCTTAGGGGTACTTATAATAGGATCATTGTTATGGAATAGTACTAGTCTACTTTTAACAAATAAGAAAATAAAGGAATATCAAGCTAAACTAGAGGAGCCAGAAATACAAGAAAAAATAACAGAGTCAGATGAAGTAAATAGCAAGTTATCTATATTGAAAAATTATGATAAAGAGCTAGTTACAATATCTAAGAGCTTATATAGCAGAGAAATTGTAACAACAAATATATTAGATAAGATAAGTTCAACGCTTCCAAGTGAAGTAACTTTTAATAGTGTTAATATCACAAATACAGATATTAATATACAAGCAGAATCTACAAAAAGAACTGCTATAGGTGAAATAGAATATAATTTAAAACAATTAGATAATGTTCAAGATGTCTATATTGGTGGAATATCAGGGGAAGAAAAATATACCTTTGATATAAAATGTGTTTTAAAGGATGTTGAATAATATGAAGATGAGTAAAAAAGAAAAGTATTTATTAGGTATTTTAGGTACAGTTTTAATTAGTATATTATATTATCAATTTATTTATATTAATCAAGTTAAGAAGCTTGATGTAAAGAAAAAAGAGAAGGTTGAAATAGAAACTAGACATGATGAGGTTTTACAATCTATAAAAACATTAGAAAGCAGAAAAGAAAATTTAAAAATTCTAAATTCAAGTATATTAGAAAAATCATCTGATTTTTATCCAACTATATTACAGGAAAAGATTATATTAGAAATAGATAAGCTTTTAACTGATAGTGGACTAAATGGAAATATTGCTTTTAGTCCAATTGAAGTAGCTTCAGTAGAAACAATGGTAGCGCCTGAAGTGGCAAAGGCTGAAAGTTCAATGAAAATAATTGCTGATGAATATAACGGTAGCTATAAATCAGAAGAAGAAGCAAAGAAACAAGAAACGCCAAATGCAGGTAAAGATGAAAAAAGTGGTGAAAAAGTAGAATCGCAAACAGGTGTTGCAACTGCGGAGCAATTAAAAGTAGCTATTAATTTTACAGGAAGTTATGATACTTTGAAAAAATTTATTTTATCAGTTCAAGAATATAAGAGAAAAGTTGTAATTACTAATGTTGCAATTACTCCAAAATCTGAAGCTCAAGTTACTGGAACTATGAATATTGAGTTCTATGCAGTGCCTAAATTAGGTGATGATGATGCAGCTTATTTAAAGTGGACTATGGAAAGTGTACATGGAAAAGATATACTTTTTAGTACAGGGGCTGCAAGTGGAGCTTATAATTCAACAGTAGAAGAACAAGGAACAAAAGTAGATATAAATGATTTTGTTATGATGTTAAGACCAACTAGTTCAGAATTACCTGTATTAACTATTGGTAAGGCAAAAGATTCTTCAAGAGAAACTTATTTATATTCTGATAATGCAAAAATTGAAGATGTTGAGATTGAGTTTAATGAAGAAAATGAAAAAATATATTATAAATACAAAACAACAAAAGATTTTTATCCTAAAAGTAATACAAGTGTAGGTAAAGAAATTACAACTATTTCTAAGGATATAGTTATGGAAATAACAAGTGAAGCAAGAACTTCAACTAATGATAATTCAACAGTGAAATTAAAGGTAATTAATAACACAAAGAAAAATGTTAATCTAATTATTAAAAGTGACGACAATAGTAATCCGAGAGTTTCTGTAGTGAGCGAAGGAAATACAGTTAATGTTACTAAAAAGTAGGTGCTAAAAATGACAAATAAATATACAAGAAAAAAAGGGATGACATTAATAGAGGCAATCATTAGTGTTGCCCTTTTCAGCATTTTAATAATACCTATATCAGGTTTAGTTATGACTGCTATGCAAACAAGTAAAAAGGCAGAAGCAAATCAAGAGGCATCATATGTAGGTCAAGGCATATTAGAGGAAATGAATATTTATGATGAAATTATTATAGATAAAACTAGTAATAGTTTTAAATTGCTAGATGGTGGTGAAATTAATAGGGAAATTTATATTGATAGTGAAGGAAATAGTCAGTATAAGTATAAAGGAAATGTCATTAGAGATGATTTTAATGTTGAAGTAACATTGAATAAAGATAGTAATTTTGAATATAAACCTAGTAGTGATGCAGATAGTGATGATAGCAAAATGGATTTTGTATTAAGATTATATAATAATGTATCGGGTAAAACTGAAGTCAAATGTGGTAATAAATTTAAAGAAATACCTAATGATTTAATACTAAAGATAGATGAGTTTGGAAATATGACTTTGAATGATAAGAAAACAAACATAGAGGTAGTACAAGAACCTAAGGTATCTAATAGTAATAATAAAATTTCAATATATTTAGATAAAACTTTTAGTAATAACAAAATAAGTATAGATGTAAAAAATGAAAATAAAAAGGAAAATGTAGTTGATAAGAAGGAGGTTTTAGAAGTATATATAAAAAGTTCGAAAGATGTCACAGATAAACTGAATGTTACTGGTACAGAAGGTAAAGTTAAAGTTTATGAAAATATAGTAGATATTCCTAGGGGCGAAATGGGCGATTTATATAATATACAAGTTGATATCAAAAAAAATAGTGATGTTTTATTTACTGGAAAAACAACTAAAAATATAGTTTTTAAATAATATTTCATTTATTTATGGGGTGGTGATTAGGTAATGAAGAAGAAGAGAAGAGGATCAAGTTTAATTATTGTTATTATAGTTATGGCTATTTTATTTACTACTGGATCAGCAATTCTTACATTAACAGCAAGTGATTATAAAATGAGAACAAATGCAAGTAAAAAGCTAGAAAATCTTTATGCTGCAGATTCAGGTCTTGATATTGTTGAGAATGTAATACTTAAAAACTCTGAAGCAGCTATTATTTATGCTAATAAGAAGATTAAAGAAAAATATGATGGTCAAGAAATGACTAAGGTTTTATATGAAAAGATAAATGTAGATTTTAAGGCTGAATTTATTAATTTTCTAGGTAAAGAAGCATTAGGTAATGGTATGGATAGTAAAAAAGATGCAATACTTGCTCAAGGAATTATAAATGGAAAGTATAAGGTATTAAATTCAGCTGGGGATGAATTTATTTGGAAAGAGAATATTGATAAAAAATCTGAAATTGAAATAATTGAATATAAGTATGTTGAGTATAAAGGTACTATAATAATTAAGATTAAATCTACTTTTGAGACTATGAATAGAGAAATTAAAAATAAAAAAATTCTTACAACTAAGTACACCGTAGGTATCCCTGATTATAAAGAACCTATATCAAGTGACAGTGTATTAATAGACATATATCCAGTATTTGATGCAAAAGTTATAACGGCTGATGGAAATTTAACATTAAAAGGTAAGGCTGAAGTAAAAGGCGATATATGGGTAAAAGGAGATAGTGAATTAGGTGAAAATCCAGCCTATGCTTTTGATAAGTATAGGGGTGGTATCTCTGTCGAAAATGGTGAATTGAATTTAAAAGGAAATATAATTACAAATAGAACATTACATTTAAAGAATAAATCTAAGGCTATTGTAACAGGGGATGTTTATGCGTTAAACGCTTATGTTGGAAAGTCTGATAAAACAGGAAGTTCAAAAGATAATAAATTACAAATAGAAAAGGAAGATAATATAGGCGGAAATCTTATAGTAAATAATGATTTATCTCTAAATGCAATAAATAGTAATGTTAGTATGAATAATTTTTATGGAATAAATGATAAAACTGATGATTCACTTACAAATATAAGTAAAGCAATGAAATCAAGTAGTATTATTGTTAATGATACTAGCGATACATCAACATTAACAGTTACTAATGATACTTATATAATGGGAGTTGCTTATATAAATACATTAGAAGATAAATATCAAACTGGTGAATCGGTAGCTATAAAGGGAAACTATATAGCATATTCTGATGTATTGCCAGGATATGAAGATAAAGTAACTTTAAAATATTATAATCCACTACAGTTAATTGAAACTATAGACGGAGGAGAGACTAAAGCTAGTTATTTCAAAAAGTATTATGAAGAAAATAAGAATAGGCTTAGAAATGGTGGAGTTTATTTAAATAAAGAAAATGTATACTCAACAGGAGCATACGTTACAAAAAATAAAGATGATAGTAGCAGTGTGGGTAATAAGGCTATTAATATTGCTAATGTAACAGAAAAAAGAAAAGAGTTTGCTAAAAATGTATTTTCAATGGGGAACACAAATAAGGATGAAACATCTCTTTATGAAGCTGGAAAAGTTTCGAAAACAGTAGAAAGTGAGATAGATTTTACTAGGGCGCTTTCTACAACTAGTATAAATGAAACCTATGGTAAACTTAAATTAAATAATGACTATAGCAAAACTGTTGTTATAAAAGGAAAAGATGATATAGAAACTTATGACAATAGTAAATACATTGTAATTGATGGCAGTAAAGCTTTGAAAGCTGTAATAATAACTAATGGAGATGTTATAGTTACGGGTGAAGTAGATTTTACTGGCAATATAATAGCAAAGGGGAATATTGAGATTAGTAATAATAATAATAAATTAACATATGACTCAAATATAACAAGAAAAGTTATAGCAGCTAATTATGATGTTCTTAAGGATATTTTAAAGACTGGGACATCAATTGGTCAGGAGGCTGATATAGCTATAGGAGATAAGATAAATATAGATATAACAACAGACGGATATAATCTGAAAGGATTACTAAAAACTAGTAACTGGAAAATAGTAAAGTAAAGAGGTGAGGAGAATGGCAAAGAAATCGACGGGATTTACAATAATTGAGCTAATTATAACATTAGCACTTACAATATTAACCCTAGGGGTAATTTATACATTCTTCTTCTCAAGTAATAAAACAATATCTACTACCGAGTTGAGTTTAGAATTACAATCTGAAGCAGAAGTTATTCAAAAAGAATTAATAGAACTTTCAACACAGGCGACGGAAATAGTACTAATTAATACAAGTAAAAGTGAAAGCATAAATTATAAGGCATTAAATACTGAAGGTAAATTAGATATAACTAGCTTGCAAATTAAATCATATGATGATGCATCAAGTAGTGATGTTTTATATAATTTAAAATTGGTAAATAAGGAACTTAAAATTCAAGATAAAAATGGAAATGATATAAAAACATTATCAAAAAATGTTAAGGCATTTAAAATTAGACCATTAGACATTAATATGGTAGGTAGTAGTGTGCTAGATAAGGAAAAAGCTAATTTTAAAGATTCGCCAGGGCTAGAGTTTACTGTAGATTTAGAAACAGTAAAGGGCTATTCAAAAGTTGAATACACTGCACGTGCAATAGCTAAGTTTAGAAATAAAGAGTAGGTAGAAATTTAAAAAGAGTTTAAAAAAATAGGGAGGGGGATAAGACCTTATGAGATTTCAGTGGAAGGGAAGTAAAGAAAATTATAATAAAAAAGGTTTTTTAAAGATAAGTAGTAGTTTATTATTGTGCATATTTATTTTAGGCTTAATAGTTATACCTAAAAGTGAACCTGTTAGTGCAGATGAGATAAAGCCAAAAATAGATGTAACCTATTTAGGAAGTAAGCCACAAGAACCAATGACCGGTCAAGATATTGAAGTTAGGTATCAAGTAACACCACAGCCATTTCAATATAAGATAGTAAAACCAAAAGAGATTGTACTAGTTTTAGATGGATCAGGGAGTATGAATGACAATAATAAAATAGGGAATTTAAAGGCTGCAGCTAATGCATTTATTGATAAACTTAAGCCAGTAGAGAATTTAAAGATTGGAATAGTAGTTTACAATTATATAGCTAAAATAAATCCGACTGAAAATAAAAGTATTAATGAAAATGAATATTTATTAGATGTTAGAGACCCTAGGTTAAAAGCTGTTATTAATAATATAAAACCTTATAGTCAAACGGGTACAGGCGATGGATTAAGAGTGGGAGAATTCTTATTACAAAAAGGTGATCCTAATGCAGATAAGACGTTAATATTAATGTCAGATGGAGAACCAACATGTTATTCGATAAAAAAAACAGGTCAATATTATGAAAAAATAGATGGTTTCAATTATTTGGAAAATTCTAACGAGATAGATATTAGGGTAGATGATTATGCATATAGAGGTAAATCGGGATTAGAATATGCTACAACAATAGGCGATATAATTAAGAAAAAAAATCATAATATATTTTCTATTGGATATGGGTTAGGTTATGCTAATAGTTCTAGTAATATTAAGATGCAAAAAATACATACTTCTATGGGTGGTGTAGTTAATAAAGATCCAAGTGATATTAATAATACATTCTTTGCAAGTGATGAAGGGGCTATAGAAAGTATATTCGGAAAAATTGCAGATAAATTATTGAAGTCGTATAGTATTAACGATGTTAAGGTAAATGGGTATTTAGGGAGCGGGCTTACTGCTGTAGACGGGTTTGAAGTTAATGGTAATAATAAAGATGTAATAAGTGTACCGCCAATAGTTTATGAGTTAACTAAAATTAACGGAGAAGATTGGTACACTGCTAAACCTATAATAATAACATTTAAAATTAAAGCTAATGAAGCGGGGAAGTATCATATATTTGATTCTAATAGTAAACTTGAATATACAGCTGTAGATGGGAAAAAAATATCTATACCAATTACAGGTGATTCAATAGTAATAAAAAAGTTTGCTATTGAGGATTCAAAAAAATTGCAGGTTGATTTTTATCCTGAAAAAAGTGGATATTTAATGGGTGATTCAGCAAAGGTAGTTGCTGGTTTTACTAAACCAGAGGGCGATGAATTTAATTTTAATAATGCTAAATTTGATATAACTAATGGAATACCTATAGCTATTGAACTAAAAGAAGGAAAGCCAGGTTTAGATTTTGGGACAATAAATGACGGAGTCCCTACACAACAATATAGTTTTAATATTAAAGATAATATAACAGAAAGTACAAATGAAACAACTAGCCATATAATAAATGGCAAATATTCGTATATAGTTAAACAAGATGGTAGTACAGCTGAGATATCAGGCAGTAAAGATGCTGCTATTAATATAAAAAGAGGTTCCGTTTTAGCTGAAATAGTTGATATAAATGGGGAGAAAATTAATAGCGGAATAAAGGTATCTCTACAGGATACATCAACAAATAGCACTTTTTCAACTAGAGAATCAAATGAGATTACTAATGGTATTGTAAAATTTAATACTATACCAACAGGTAATTATAAGATGACATTAACAAATATTCCAGCGGGATATGAATTTAAAAATGGAAAAGAAGCTATTGTTAGTGTTAATTATGAAAATAATATAGCTAAATATACATTTGTGTTAAATGATATTAGTAGTATAAGTGTAAATCCAAATATAAATATAAATTACAAAAGATCTATTCCAGAAAATCCGACAGTTGGAGAAAATATTGATGTAGATTATGAAATAGTACCAGAATCATTTAAGTTGAGCAAATCTGAGCGCGAAGAGATTGTATTAGTTTTAGATGGATCAAATGTGAATAAATTAAAAGTTGATGCTAATAAATTTATACAGAATCTCAAGACATTTATGAATGGTTGGCATCCAGAAGGGATTTTATATAATGTTAAGATCGGAATTGTAGTTTATTCTTCTGGAGCTAATATATATGAAACGAATAGTAGTGAAATATTGATAGATAAAGATGATGGTGGGTTTGAAAAATTTATTAATGGGATAGAACCATCAAAAGGTGAAAATATAGGAGAAGGGTTAAAAAAAGCAGAATATATATTAACACATCCTGAGAAGTCCAGTGTAAATGCAAATAAGACAGTGATATTAATGTCAGAACTACCAACTGAATATGATATGAAAATGGGTAGTGTAATTAAAGATAAAGGTTATAATGTGTTCACTATAGGATATGGGTTAGGTAATAAGGATAAAGAAAAGAAAATGAAAGAGATACATTCTTCTATGGGAGGAACAGACAAAACATTTTTTAAAAGTGGAACTGAAGTTATAGGCAATATAATTGAAAAAATGAATAGTAAAGAGTCATTACAAAAATACTATAGAGTTAATAATTTAGAGTTGAAAGTTAGGACTGGAGATGCATTTGATGAAGTAGATGGTAATAATAAAGCACATACAATAAAAATTCCGGAAATAATTTATGAAAAAAATGAAAAAAATCAGCAGTATGAAGCAAAGAAGATACCAAAAACATTTAAAATAAAAGCCAATAAGCCAGGAGAACATTATGTATTTAATGAAACTAATGAAAATTTAATGGAGTACACGAATTCTAAGAATGAAAAAATTTCTAAAAAGATTCCAAATCATAAAATAAATATTAGTGATAGCATTTATGAAATTAAGCACGGATTGTATGAGGGGGTTAAAGATAATCAAATATATATTAGTGAAGAAAATGTAACTATTGCTGGTGGAACTAATGTAAATTTTGGAGCTGAGTTTACAATAAAATCGACTATTCCAACAATAAAGCTAGATATTGATAAAAACTATGAGAATATAAAAAATATTAAAGTGTATAAATTAGTTGAGGGTAAATTAGTGGAATTAGGTAGCGAGATAGTACAAGGTACTGACACCACTAATGAAAAATCATACAAAATAGTATTGCCTAAAGGAATATCGACTGGCACTAAAATATTAATAAGATATTCAGCTAAATTACCTAATAGTAAAAAAATAGAATATATAAACAGTATTAAGGTAGGATCATCCCTAAAAAATGCAACGGTAACTACTACAGATACTGATGAGAAAGATAGGTTGCCAGATTTATTTTAAAAGATAATATTATAATAAAGGAAGATTTATATAAATAGGTCTTCCTTTAATTTTTTTCCAACATTATTTGAAAACCAATTGAAAAAAATTGCAATATTAGTTGCAAACTTATTGACAACTATACACCCTAGTTATATAATAATTTTAAATTAATAATAGTTGCACATTTTATTGCTTGTATATCCCCTGAATATGGCAGGGCGTATCTACCGGAAACCTTAAATTTCCGACTATGAGTGAATTTAATTGCTATACCCATAGGGATAATAGGCATATTAACTTCACTTAGAGGTTTAATGTGCTTTTTTTTATATACAAAAAACGGAAATATAAGAATTAAAACTTGCATAAAAATCGAAAAATGAATTAAAAATTTCAATAAGGCATTTTAAAATTTAAAGATGCCTAAAATAGGGGGAAATACATATATGGCTAAAATTATTAAAACAGCTTATACTTTCGATGACGTGTTATTAGTTCCAAATAAGTCAGAGATATTACCTAAGGATGTAACTTTAAAAACAAAGTTAACTAAGAAAATTACTTTAAACATCCCACTTATAAGTGCAGGAATGGATACAGTAACAGAATCTAAAATGGCAATATCAATGGCGCGTGAGGGCGGTATTGGAATTATACATAAAAATATGTCAATAGAAGCTCAAGCTAAAGAAGTAGATAGAGTTAAGAGACAAGAAAATGGAGTTATAACTGATCCGATATTCTTAGGACCTGATAACACTCTTCAAGAAGCTGAAAACTTAATGTCACAATATAGAATATCTGGTGTTCCGATAACTGTTGATGGTAAATTAGTTGGAATATTAACAAATAGAGATGTAACTTTTGAAACAAATTTTGAAAGAAAGATAAGTGAAGTTATGACTAAGGAAAACTTAATTACTGGAAATGAGCATACTTCAGTAGAAGAAGCTAAAGAGATATTAAAGAAGCATAAAATTGAAAAATTACCTTTAGTAGATAAAGATGGATACTTAAAAGGTTTAATAACTATAAAAGATATTGAAAAAACTAAGGAATTTCCAAATGCAGCTAAGGATGAAAGAGGAAGACTTTTATGTGGGGCAGCGGTTGGAGTAACTGGAGACATGCTTGAAAGAGTTGAAGCTTTAGTTAAGGCTCAAGTAGATGTTATAACTATAGATACAGCTCATGGACATTCAAGAGGCGTATTAGATGCAGTTAAAAGCATTAAATCAGTATATCCAGAAATTCAAATTATAGCAGGAAATGTAGCTACAGCAGAAGCTACTAGAGATTTAATTGAAGCTGGAGCAGATTGTGTTAAGGTTGGAATAGGACCTGGATCAATTTGTACTACAAGAGTAGTTGCAGGAGTTGGGGTACCTCAATTAACAGCAGTTATGGATTGTGTTGAAGAAGGAAGAAAAACTGGAACACCAATAATTGCAGATGGTGGAATTAAATATTCAGGAGATATAGTTAAGGCGTTAGCAGCAGGCGCATGCGTTGCAATGATGGGATCATTACTTGCAGGTTGCGATGAAGCTCCAGGAGCTATGGAAATTTATCAAGGAAGAAGCTATAAAGTTTATAGAGGAATGGGATCTCTTGGAGCTATGAAATGTGGTTCAAAAGATAGATACTTCCAAGATGGAAACAAAAAGCTTGTACCAGAAGGTGTTGAAGGAAGGACAGCTTATAAAGGGTCTGTAATAGATACTGTATTCCAACTAGTTGGTGGAATAAGATCAGGTATGGGATACCTTGGATCAAAGGATTTTGAAACATTGTACGAAACAGCTACTTTTGTTGTTCAAACAGCATCAGGACTTAGAGAATCACATCCACATGATATAAATATTACAAATGAGGCTCCAAATTATAGCGTTAATTAATTAAGATATAAAAAATAACAATGGTTAAATTTTGTCCATTGTTAGTTTTAAACATAGTTAAAGGTTGAAAACTTACATATATAATAGTAGACAATATATAAGATGAAATAAAAAATACTTTTTTGGAGGATACGAATGCAAAGAGAAATAGTTTTAATAGTAGATTTCGGTGGACAATATAATCAATTAATAGCAAGAAGAGTAAGAGAATGTGGGGTTTATTGTGAAATAATACCTTATAAATGGACTTTAGATAAAATAAAAGCTAAAAATCCTAAGGGTATAATATTTACTGGTGGACCAAATAGTGTTTATGGCGAAAATACACCTAAGGTAGCAGATGGAATATTCTCACTTGGAATTCCTGTACTTGGAATATGTTATGGAGATCAATTAATGGCTCATAGGTTAGGTGGGAAAGTTGAGACAGCTCCAGTTAGAGAATATGGAAAAACTAATGTAAACTTAGATAATTCTTCAAGATTATTTGCTGGAATAGAAAAAGCTGAAACTTGCTTTATGAGTCATACAGATTATATTTCAAAGGCACCAGAAGGTTTCAAAATAACAGGATTTACAGATGTATGTCCAGTGGCAGCAATGGAAAATGAAGAAAAAAATCTATATGGAGTTCAATTCCATCCAGAAGTTGAACATACTCCATTTGGTCAAAAAATGCTTTCAAACTTCTTACATGATATATGTAACCTTGGAAAATCATGGACAATGGCTTCCTTTGCACAAGAAAAAGTTGATGAAATAAAGAAACTTTGTGGAGATAAAAAAGTGCTTTGCGCATTATCAGGTGGTGTTGATTCATCAGTAGCAGCTATGATAGTTCATAAAGCTATAGGTCATAACTTAACTTGTATATTTGTTGATCATGGTCTTTTAAGAAAAAATGAAGGTGATGATGTTGAAAGAGTATTTAAGAAAGAATTTGATATGAACATTATAAGAGTTAATGTTCAAGATAGATTCCTTGGAAAATTATACGGAGTATCTGATCCTGAAAAGAAGAGAAAGATAATTGGAGAAGAGTTTATAAGAGTATTTGAAGAAGAAGCTAATAAGCTTGGAGAGATAGATTACTTAGTTCAAGGAACAATTTATCCAGATGTAGTTGAAAGTGGAACTGAAACTTCAGCAACTATTAAATCACATCATAATGTTGGGGGGCTTCCAGAGGATATGAAATTCTCTCTTGTAGAACCTTTAAGAGAATTATTTAAAGATGAAGTAAGAGCAGTTGGAGAAGAACTTGGAATTCCTCATAAATTAGTGTGGAGACAACCGTTCCCAGGACCTGGACTTGCAATAAGAGTTCTTGGTGAAATAACTGATGAAAAGCTAGAAATAGTTAGAGAATCGGATTCAATATTCAGAGATGAAGTTGCAAAAGCTGGTCTTGATGAAAGCATATGGCAATACTTCACTTGTCTTCCAAACATAAAATCAGTAGGAGTAATGGGAGATGAAAGAACATATTGTCACACTGTAGCAATAAGAGCAGTAACATCAAGTGATGCGATGACTTCAGAATGGGCAAGATTACCTTATGAATTATTAGACATAGTATCTCGTCGTATAGTAAATGAAGTTCCAGGAGTAAACAGAATTGTTTATGACGTAACTTCTAAACCACCAGCAACTATCGAATGGGAATAAAAATAAATAAAATATCATATTAAAATAAAAAGAAGAGATTAAATAGATTAATAAAATATTTAATCTCTCTTTTTTATTAATATTTTTGTTACTAATTTTATAATTTTTAAACAAAAAAATATACAGGTATGAATTAAATAGTAGTAAATACAAATAACTATAGTATAATCTGGGTGAAATAAGAGCAAAATATGTAATGGATTATTATGGTGAAGCTAAGAATTGTGATATAATAATTATTGAGTAAAAGAAATTCAATAATAGACGGAGGTATAGTTATGAAGAAAGGTTTAGTATTAGATTTATCTAAGGTAGCACCCTATGCACAAGAAACTGAATTAAATTATATGGAAGCGATGGTTAATGCTACTCATGAAGTTTTACACAATAAAACTGGAGCAGGAAATGAATTTTTAGGGTGGCTTGATCTACCTGTTAATTATGATAAAAATGAATTTGACAGAATAAAAAATGCTGCTGAAAGAATTAAAAAGAATTCAGAAGTGTTAATAGTTATAGGAATTGGTGGATCTTACCTTGGGGCAAGAGCTGCTATAGAAATGTTAACTAACAATTTCTATAATTCATTAGGAAGTAAGCACAGAAAAACTCCAAAGGTATTCTTTGTAGGAAATAACATAAGTTCAACATATATTACTGATTTGTTAGAAGCTATAGAAGGCATGGACATTAGTGTTAATGTTATATCAAAGTCAGGTACAACTACGGAACCTGCAATAGCATTTAGAATATTTAAAGACTACATGGAAAAGAAATATGGTGTTGATGGAGCGAAGACAAGAATATTTGCAACAACTGATAACAGCAGAGGTGCATTAAAATCATTATGTAATGAAACAGGATATGAAACTTTTGGAATTCCTGATGATGTTGGTGGAAGATTCTCAGTGTTAACAGCGGTTGGTTTATTACCAATAGCAGTAGCTGGAATTAACATAGATGAAATGATGAGTGGAGCAGCAGATGCAAGAGAAGAATATTCAAAACCTTCATTAAAAGAAAATGATTGTTATAAATATGCTGCAATGAGAAATGTTTTATATAATAAAGGTAAAAAAATTGAAGTTTTAGTAAACTATGAACCTTCAGTTCATTTCTTTAATGAATGGTGGAAACAATTATACGGAGAATCAGAAGGTAAAGATCAAAAGGGTATATTCCCAGCAGCAGTGGACTTTTCAACTGATTTACACTCAATGGGACAATTTATCCAAGATGGTTCAAGAAACTTATTCGAAACTGTTATAAACATAGGAAAGGCTAAAAAAGAAGTTGTTATAGGAACAACTCCAGGAGATACTGATGGATTAAACTTCTTAGCTGGAAAAACTATGGATTTTGTTAATAAGCAAGCATTCAAAGGAACTTTATTAGCTCATAATGATGGTGGAGTACCTAATATGATACTAAATGTTCCAGAAATAAGCCCATATTACTTTGGATATATGGTTTACTTCTTTGAAAAAGCATGTGCAATGAGTGGATACTTACTAGGAGTTAATCCATTTGATCAACCAGGAGTTGAAATGTACAAAAAGAATATGTTTGCTTTACTTGGAAAACCAGGATATGAAGAGTTAAAAGCAGAACTTGAAGGAAGACTTAAGTAAGTGAAAATTATAGTAGATGGAGATGCCTGTCCGGGCATCTCCATCATTCAAAGAATAGCAAAAGAAAATAATTTAGAATTAATTGTATATTGTGATATACATCATATTATTAACTTAGAATATGGGGAAGTTAAGGTTGTAGAAAGTGGTTTTCAAAGTGTGGATATGTATGTAGTAAATCTTTGCAAGTCGAATGATGTTGTAATAAGCCAAGACTATGGAGTTGCAGCCATATGTTTAGGTAAAAAAGCAAATGTAATTAATCCAAAGGGATATCTGTATACTAATGACAACATAGATAAGATGCTAGAAGAGAGACATTTATCACAAAAAATTAGACGTGGTGGTGGAAGAACTCAAAATGCAAAAAAGAGGACCACAGAAGATGATTTAAGGCTTGAGAAGAGTTTAAAAAGAGTTGTAGAATGTAATATAAAAGAGTAAACTGTAGAAATAAAGCTATAGTTTGCTCTTATTTTTTTATTTAGCCGACAAAATTCAGTATATATTTTAAAATTTAAAATGTATAATATAATTACAATATTATGTTAAATAAGTATGTAATTGTGTTAGGCATCTGAAAAGAAATATATAGGTATAATGAAGTGTTGCTTTTGAGGATGACTTAGTATAGAGGGGTGGGCATTTATGAGCGAGGTTTTAATAACATTTGATAAGAATTATGAAGGGTGTATAGAAGAGGAAATAAATATAAAGGCAATTGTAGGGGAAGATCAGGGAATTGGGTTGCAATATAAGTTTATTGAAGGTACAGATGGAATATGGAATCCAATACAAGATTTTTCTAGTAAAAATATTTGTTTGTGGAAACCGCGGACAAAAGGTAAACATATAATTATGGTACAAGCTAAAAATGAAAAATCTAGTAAACCTTTTGATCATTTAGGAAAAGTTGAATTTATAGTAAAAAATGAAGAGGAAGAAAAAAATATGAAAACTAAAATTATAGAAGATATTAGTTTAGATAAGACATCGTTTAATATTGGAGAAAAGATTCGTGTTGCAGTAAAAGGCAATTACGAATTAGCTCTATATAGATTTTGGATAAAGGGAAAACAAGGATGGGAAGCACTTCGTGATTACAGCAGAGAAAATAAATTAGTATATACAGCTAGTGAAGTTGGCGCTGTTGAAATATTAATAGAGAGTAAAATGCCAGAATCGGAAAACAATGTAGACGAATTTACAACTATTAGGTTTAAAGTTGTTGAGGGGAAAAAAATAGAAATTATAGATTTTGAGTGTTTAACTGAAAGTATACTTGTGAATGAAGAGTTAATATTTAAAGTTATAACAAATTGTGATAGTAATAGAAATTTATTATATAAATTTTTAAAAATAGATAAAGATGGAAAAACAACTTGTATTCAAGAATATTCATCAAGAACAATTATTTCATTTAAGGAAAAAGAATGGGGAGAATATAGACTTTTATGTTTAACTCGCGATATGTTTTCGAATAAAGAGTTTGATGATAGAGCTATAATTACTTATGAAGTTAAACCTTATGAAGAAGTATATATAAAGAATTTTTCTAGTAATTTAAATTCTCCACAAGTATGTGGAACAGAAGTGATGTTCAAAGTTGGTGCAAAAGGGGGACGGGAACTTCTTTATAGATATATAATAGAAGGACCAAATGCTGAAGATACAGGTTATATAAGAGATAATACCTTACTTTGGGTTAGCAAAGCTGAAGGTGAATATAAAATTATTGTTAAAGTTAAGGATATATCTTATGAAGAAGATTATGAGGATATAAAAATTTTAGACTTTGAAATAGATAAAAAAAGTGAGAAACCAGTAAAAATAGTAGATATAATAACTAGTAAAAATAAAAATTCTGTTATTTTACAACCTGTAAATATTAAGATTAAGGCTGAAGGTGGAACTGTATTAAAATATTCATTCATAGTATTTAAAGATGGAAAAGAAATGGAGAGGGTGGAGTATGGAACTAGTAATTGGGTAAACTTCACGCCAGAAGAAAAGGGTGAATATGAAGTTGAAGTAAGAGTTTTAGATAAATATTCTTTAAAGGAATATGATAGTCATAGCTTTGTATATTTAAAGGTTAAGGAGTATATACCAGCAGAAATTGATTATATATTAGTGGAGTCTAAGGAAACTTACTTAGTTTTGGATACAATAGATATTGAAGCTATAGTTCAAAATACAAGAAGTGTAAAGCTTAAATATGTTACTAAAATTAATGGTCATGAAGTTGAAGATACTGGCTATATTAATGCGAGGAAATTAAAAATAAAACCAAAATGTCCAGGAAAATATACTTTTGAAATATTTGCTAAAAATATAAAATGTGAAGATGGATATGATAATAAAAAAGAAATAAGTATTTATGTTCACGAAGCAGTACCTATAAATTCTACAAAAATTGAAGCGTTAAAGGATAATATAAAAGTTAATGAAGAAGTAACATTCCAAGTGAGTAGCATAGGTGGAAAAGAAGTTTGTTATGAATTTTATATTATGGAAAAGGGTCAATGGGTGAGAGCTCAAGAATATAGTAGAAAAAATTATTATACATTTTTACCTTTCTCACCTGGAGAATATAGGGTTTTAGTATTAAGTAAAAGTTATTATAAAAAGGTTAATTATGAAGATTATGATAAAGTGAGCTTTAAAGTGTGTTAACTTAGGTAGAGACCTTAGACGTATTAAATGATAATAAATTAATATTCCTTAGGTAGGTGGGAAAAGAGAAATTCAAGGGGATTCTCTTTTTTCGCTTAAGAATAAGAAAGAATAAACGATATATATACTATGGACTAGGCTTAAATTATGGAGGGCATAAAATGAAAATTACAAATATAGAAGAGTTTATGGGAACAACTATAGCTAAGGATGCTTTGAAAAAGACTATGGGAGATTCTCCTGAGTTTGATATCGTTTATGAGGCTTTAATTCAAAATTCAAAGAATAAAGAAACTGCTTTAGTGAATACAAATAAAGATGAAGAATCTAATTATTTGCCAACTGCTGTAGGGCAAAAATTAGATAATTTGCCTATGAAAGTTAGGACGGAATCAGTAGACGGTATATACAATAGCACAGAAGGTAAAGAAAATCAAAATTCAACTGTTAATAAAGGGTTGAAAGTAGATGTGAATGAACTAGATAGTGATAAAAGTAGAATATATACAGCTGTAGATAAATATGCAACTCAATATGGAATAGATAAAAACTTAGTTTTAGGAATTATAAAACAAGAATCTAATTTTGATGCGAATGCTGTTTCAGGATCAGGTGCAATGGGTGTTATGCAACTTATGGATTTTAATTGTGAAGCGTATGGAATAACAGATCCTCTTAATATTGAACAAAATGTAGAAGGGGGAGTTAAACATATAAAAGAATATTTAAATATGTTTGATGGTAATGT
The DNA here is from genome assembly GCF_017348895.1 of Clostridium gasigenes. Classification (NCBI taxonomy): domain Bacteria; kingdom Bacillati; phylum Bacillota; class Clostridia; order Eubacteriales; family Clostridiaceae; genus Clostridium; species Clostridium gasigenes. The sequence goes on along the minus strand of NZ_CP071376.1, from coordinate 810,977 downwards.
AGAAATGGCTCTTATGGCATATAATGGAGGCCAGGGAACAATGGAGAGACGGGGTGTTAAGTCATCAAATGATCTTTATAAAATGCCTTCAGAAACTCAAAATTATGTTCCAAAGGTTATGAATTATTATAAAAATGGAATTAGTGCTTAAGTCATATTAAAAGAAAGAAGAGTAAGGAACATCCTGATTAGGATGTTCCTTTTGTTATGTAGTAGATTAATTAGACTAAAAGGGATTGGAAAGAAACTAATAAGTCAAACATCCTAGTCAATAAGTAAAATTTATATTGTGCTTTTAAACTTTTAATAATAGAATAGATGTTAATTGAAAAAAATAAACATAGATGTCGATAGGAAAGGAAGAGGTGTTTTAATGGAAAGATTAGATAAAGTATTATCTAACTTAGGTTATGGAACAAGAAAAGAGCTTAAAGGTATTTGCAGAAAGGGCTTAGTTAAAGTTAATGGAGTAGTAATCAAAGATAGTGGAGCTAAGGTTGAACCTGAAAGTGATGAAATATTTTTTGGTGAAGAACAAATATTTTATAGAAAATTTATATACTTAATGATGAACAAGCCAAATGGGGTTATTTCGGCTACTCGTGATAATAGAGATGAAACAGTAATTGATTTATTAGAAATGAACCATCAAATTTTCGATCCATTCCCAGTGGGAAGATTAGATAAGGATACAGTAGGATTATTATTCTTAACTAATGATGGTGAATTAAACCATAGATTAATAGCACCTAAATGGCATGTAGATAAGGTATATAGTGCTAAAATTAATAAAGAAGTTACAGAAAGTGATATAGTAGCTTTCAAAAATGGAATAACACTAGATGATGAGTATTTATGTAAAGAAGCTAAACTTGAAATAGTATCAGCGTCAGAAGAAGAATCAGATATACTAGTTACAATACAAGAAGGTAAGTTTCATCAAGTTAAAAGGATGTTCCAAGCTGTAGGGAAAGAAGTTACATATCTTAAAAGAATAGAATTTGGAACAATAAAGTTAGATGAAACACTTGCAGAAGGCGAATATAGAGAGCTGACAGATGAAGAATTAGCTATTTTAAAGAACTTCTAACGAACGTTAAAAATAAATGAGTTGAAAACATTCATTTATGCATAAAATTATAATGAAATTAATTAAATATCTTGCATTTTTTAAATGTATGAAATATAATATTTGGGCAAGGATAAATAAAAGGATATAAATAGCCCCCTTTTTATTTATTGCTTATTGCTAAAACGCAACCTGGCCCCAAGGGTTGCGTTTTTTTGCGTAAAAATGTAATCTTTAACATTGGCTAATTTAAATAAAAATATCTAATTTAAATAAAAGCATTTAAATTAGATATTTTTATTTAATAATTATTGTGACAAATTTAAGTAAAATTATATATATAGAATAAGAGTTATTTTAGAAAAGTCACATTGGCGCTAAAAATGAAATATTATACTCTGAATAATGAAAGAAAATATTCTTAGGAAAAAAATAGTGCAGGAAAAAAGTCTTTTAAGTATAAAATTGAATGTTAAGAAATTAAATATTGTATTTATTTTTAAAAAGAAGTAAATTTAATGGTTTACTTCTTTTATTTTAATACTTTTTTGGCAACAATATAAAAGATATGTATGGTATAATATAAGTTAGTAGTAGAAAGGAGGGTGTTTTTATGGATTTAAAGACATTACTTAACAAAGAGCAGTATGAAGGTGCCACAACTATAGAAGGCCAAGTGCTAATTTTAGCAGGGGCAGGGACTGGTAAAACAAGAGTACTGACATATAGAATGGCACATATGATAGAGGATTTAGGTATAGCACCATATAAAATATTAGCTATTACTTTTACTAATAAAGCATCAAAAGAAATGCAGGAAAGAGTTAAAAGAATAATAGGCGAGAAAGCTGATGATATGTGGATCTCAACTTTCCACTCAACTTGTGTAAGAATACTAAGAAGAGAAATAGAGAAAATAGGCTATAAAAAGAGCTTTAGCATATATGATAGTTCGGACCAAAAAGTACTTGTAAAAGAATGTATGAAGGCTATTGGTATAAATGATAAAGATCTAACAGAACAAGAGATAATAGGAAAGATAAGTAGAGCTAAAGATAGCATGCAAAGCCCAGAAAGCTTTATGAGAGAACATGAAGATAATTTTAGAGAAAAGAAAATTGCAGATGTTTACGCTATGTATCAAAAAAGACTTAAAGAAAATAATGCTTTAGATTTTGATGATTTAATAGGTAAAACTGTTGAGATATTTAAAAAAGATGAAGAAACATTAGAGTTTTACCAAAGAAAGTTCCAATATATTATGGTAGATGAATATCAAGATACTAATGGAGTTCAATATGAGTTCATAAAATTATTATCAGCTAAGCATAAAAATATATGCGTGGTTGGAGATGATGACCAATGTATATATCAATGGAGAGGCGCAGATATTAGAAATATTTTAGACTTTGAAAAAGATTATCCAGAGGCTAAAGTTATAAAACTTGAACAAAATTATCGTTCAAAGGGAAATATACTTGAAGCAGCTAATGTTCTTATAGTAAATAACTCTAACAGAAAGGGTAAAGAACTTAGAACAGAGCAAGAAGCAGGAGATAAGATAAAAGTTTACAGAGCATATTCAGATAGTGATGAAGGTGACTTTGTAGCGACTAACATAAAAGAAATAAAAGAAGCAGAAGATAGAGATTATAAAGATTTTGCTATTCTTTATAGAACAAATGCACAATCACGTATATTTGAAGAATGTTTAAGAAGAAAAGATATTCCTTATAAAATTGTTGGTGGAACAAGATTCTACGACAGAAAAGAAATTAAGGATATGGTAGCATATCTTAAGGTTATGGTTAATCCAGAAGATAGCATAAGTTTAAAGAGAATTATAAATGTTCCTAAAAGAGGAATAGGTGATGCAACAATTCAAAAAGTGGCAGATTTTGCTCAAGGTTATGAAGTTGCATTGTGGGATGCGCTGTCGGAAGCTGGTAACATACCTACTTTAACAGCTAGAAACTCAGGCGGAATAGGAAAGTTCATGGAGCTTATGGATAATTTCATGGTTTTAAATGAGACTGTACCTCCTTCATTATTAATTGAAACTATATTAAAAGAAACTGGATATATAGAGGAACTTGAAAAATCAAAAGAAATTGAAGATAAGAGTAGAATAGAAAATCTTAAAGAATTAGTGTCTGATGCTGTGGATTTTGAAAAAAACAGTGAAGATAAGAGCTTAAGTGCATATTTAGAAAAAATATCATTAGTTCAAGATACTGATAAGATGGGTGATGAAGATGATGGTATAGTCTTAATGACTGTGCATAGTGCTAAGGGGCTTGAGTTCCCAGTAGTATTCTTAGTTGGAATGGAGAATGGTATATTCCCAGGAAACTCATCTTTTGAAAAACAATCAGAAATGGAAGAGTCAAGAAGGCTTTGTTATGTTGCAGTAACAAGGGCAAAGGAAACTTTATATATTACATCAGCTGAAGTAAGAAGAGTATTTGGGAGAACTGTAGCATATCCTCAATCTGATTTTATTGCTGAAATAAAAACTGATTTAAAGGAATATATAAACGGAAAAGCGGCAGGTACACCTTCAAGAGCTAAGGTGTTTAAACCAAGCGCTCCTGCATATAATCCACATAGTTTAAGAAAAAACTTTGGAGATAACAGAACTTATGCATCAGCAAATCCTCAAGATGTTATAGAAGATGAAGCAGCAGTAGCTGAAAATGAAAATATGTTAACTAAAGAAGAAACCACTATTGGTAGAAAAGTTAGCCATGAAAGATTTGGTATTGGAACTATAGTATCAATCGAAGATGTTAGTAGAGATAAAAAATTAACAATAGCCTTTGATAGACAAGGGGTAAAAATATTGTTATTATCTTTAGCAAACTTAGAATTGATTTAGGTACCTTAAAAAGAATATAAATAATGAGAGTCCTCCGTAAAGGAGGGCTTTAATTATATAGGGGTGGATTTTAGTGGATGAGAAAACGAAGATAGAACTTCTAGTGGAAGAATTAAATAAATATGCATATGAATATTATTCTTTAGATAATCCTACAGTAACAGATAAAGAATATGATGAAAAATATGATGAACTTAAAGCTTTAGAAAAAGAAAATGAATATGTACTTCCATACTCACCAACATTAAGAGTTGGTGATAGGATTTTAGAAGGTTTTAATAAATATACTCATAAAGCTAGGCTTTGGAGTTTGGATAAAGCACAAACAATACAGGAAATAGAGGATTGGCATAATAGGAATATTAAATTTGTTAATGAAATGAATTTAAGAGGAGAAGAACTTCCATCTTTGAAATATGTTTTAACTAAAAAGTTTGATGGGCTTACGGTGAATCTTACATATGATGAGAATGGAATTCTAGTTACAGCAGCAACTAGAGGGAATGGTGAAACTGGAGAAAATGTTACAGCACAAGTACAAACCATAAAAGCAATACCCCTTAAAATAGCAAGTGGAGATTTATTTGAGATTCATGGTGAAGCTATTATGACAACAGAAGCCTTTGAAAATTATAATAAATCATCGGAATCACCTCTTAAAAATCTAAGAAATGGTGCGGCAGGAGCTTTAAGAAATCTTAATTTAAAAGAAACTGCAAAGAGAAATCTATCAGCATTTTTTTATGATGTAGGATACAAAGAAGGTAATGCATTTAAAACTTATGAAGAAATGCTAGGATTTATTAAACAAAAGGGATTCCCTATGGATGACTATATAAAATATTGCACAACTTTAGAAGAAGTAGAAAAAGAAATAAACTATATTAATGATATAAGGTTTGATTTGAATTATGATATAGATGGAGTAGTTATAGCTATAGATGACATTAAAACAAGAGAACTTTTAGGATACACAGTTAAGTTCCCTAAATGGGCAATTGCCTTTAAGTTTGAAGCTCAAGAAGCTACAACTACGCTTTTAGACGTAGAGTGGAATGTGGGTAGAAGTGGTAGAGTTGGACCAACAGCAATACTAGAACCTGTTGAGCTTGCAGGAGTAACGGTGAGGCGTGCGACTTTGAATAATATTGATGATATTAGAAGAAAGGGAGTAAGGATTGGCGCAGAAGTTCATATACGTAGATCTAACGATGTTATTCCTGAAATAATGGGAGTAGTTAAAGATAGTTTAGAAGATACAGTTGAAATAAATGTCCCTAAAATTTGTCCTGCTTGTGGAAGTCATGTTGTTCAAGATGGAGTTCATTATTTTTGCGAAAACACATTATCTTGTAAGCCGCAAATGGTTAAAAGTATAGTACATTTCGCATCAAGAGAAGCTATGAATATAGTAGGGTTTTCAGAAAAAACAGCAGAACAACTTTTTGAAAAACTTGATATAAAATCTATTTCAAATTTATATAGGTTGCAAACAGGAGATTTATTGCAATTAGAAAAATTTAAAGAAAAAAAGGCTAAGAATATTTTAGAGGCAGTTGAAAAAAGTAAAGAATGTGAGTTGTATAGATTTATTTATGCACTTGGTATTCCAAATGTAGGTGTTAAAACAGCTAAAGATTTAGTTAATACATTTAAATCCCTAGAGGGATTGAAAAATGCTACATTTGATGAATTAGTAGCTGTTCCAGAAGTTGGAGATATAGTTGCAAAAGGTGTAATTGAATTTTTAAAAGAGGAAAAGGTAGTTAATACTATTGATGAGCTATTATCATTAGGAGTGAATCCAAAGTATGAAGAAAAAAAGATAATTTCAAGTCCATTTGAAGGGAAAACAGTAGTAGTAACAGGTACTCTTAAGAGCTATTCAAGAGGAGAAATAAAGAGTAAGCTTGAAATGTTAGGAGCTAAAGTATCTGGAAGTGTAAGTAAGAAAACAGATTATGTGGTAGCTGGAGAAGAAGCGGGCTCTAAATTGATAAAGGCAAATGATCTTGGTGTTAGAGTTTTAACAGAAGAGGAGTTCGAAACTATAGTAAGGGGATAAAAATTATGGGAGAGTTAAAATCAAAAGATATAGTGACAGCCATATGTATGACAGCAGCAATGATAACTAGCGTTATAATAATATGTACTTTTTTGACTACATATCAATTTTTTTATGTAGGACAAATATTTAATTCATATTATATGTTACAAATGGGCGTATGTATAACTATGATACTTTGGGGAATTAGGTTTCTTTTATATCATAAAGGTAAAGAGAGATATATATACTTTCTTATTTGTATTACAATATCTGTTTCATTAATATTTTTTATTATCAATTTGGTTAATTAAAATATTTAACTAAGAAAGGCTCCATGTTATAAACATGGAGCATTTTTAGTTAGTCATTTTATAATTAAAAAGAGATAATATCATCTGATTCATCATCAGATGAGTGATTATTAAAAAGTTCATCTTCGTTAATAAGATCATCTACGTCAAATGCATCTTCTGTACTTTTATGTGAAGATGTATATTTAAAATTTAATTGTGAAATACTTTGATAAATTTTATCAAGTAAAAGATTTTGTATTCTTTGGTTTTTATACATTTTATTAAAAGTTATGAATCCCCATATGCTTACAAAAATAAGAGTTCCCATAAAAATTATTGCTATTGAATAGAATATAATTTGAAAAACTTGAACTGCCAATACCATGATATAACCTCCAATGTAAATATAGGGTAATTATATCATATAAATAGTTGTTATAAATAAAAAGTAAAAACTATTTAGAAAAATTAATAAACTTAATTAAGAATAAAGTGATTAGTTAAAAAGTTTGATGGATATAATTAAGAGGATAAAAGCAAAGGAGAGAGTATATGAAAAAAATATTAATTGCAGTGTTATCAGGTATATTAGTAGTAATATTCTTATTAGGCTTTGTTGATATAGCGAATGAAGTTCCAACCCAAAACAAAGAAGTATTTACATATTCAATAACTACAATTCCTAGAGAACTGAAAGCAGTAGGTTCTTTAAATAAGAGAGAACAAGATATAGTATGTGCTACTAGTAGAGGGCTAGTAGAGCTTGATAAAGATAGTAAAATAGTACCTTCATTAGCTGAAAGTGTTGATGTAAAAGAAGATGGAATAGAATATGATTTTAAAATAAGAGATAATATTTATTGGAGCAATGGAGAAAAAATAACCGCAAAAGATATAGCTAATTTTTTTAGAGAAGTATTAGCAGAAGAGAAGGAAGAAAATATCACAGCTTTATTAGATGTTTATGGGGCAAAAACTTTTAGAAGTGGAGAAGGAATATTTACTAAAGATGTAGGGATACAAACAGCTGAAGATAGAATTACTATAAGACTTAATAGCAAGAACACAAACTTTTTAAATGAATTAAGTAAACCTCAATACAGAGTAAGAAAAGATCTTGTTTTGTGGGAAGATATTAGTGAGAATTTTAAAAACGTTATATATTCAGGGGAGTATAGTATAACTTCAATGGACATGAGCGAAATAGTTTTAACAAGAAATAGTAAAGCAGATTTAAATATAGTAGAGGCTATACATATAATAGAGGATGAAGGCGAAGAACTTGCTATGGCTGCTTTTGAGGTTGGAAATAGAGATATAGTAGTAGGGCCTCCTAAAAGCCAGCTGACAAGGTTAGAGGAGGAGGGTAGATTAGTAACTACAAATTCGGATTTAGCAATGTATTTAGCCTTTAACCCTAACGGAAGTTCATTGCCAATGGAGGGGAAAAAGGAAATATACTCATTGATAAATAAAGCAATAGGAGAATATCAACTTCAAAATAACATTTTATTAGAACTCGCAGAAGGAAGTTATTTTAGGGATGATAAAGATGACCTTGCAAAGTTGCAGGCAAGAAAGGTAATGAGCAATACAGAAACAAAATGGAAAAAAGTTGAGGAAATTGTGTTAATTGCAGAAGAAAGTGCTGGGAACAAGGAACTATGTAACTTTTTAACTCAGTGGTTTATAGATAACTCTGAAATTTCATTAACTTATAAGTTAATAAATAAGTCTGAACTAGGTAATTTGCATAATGAGAATTATTATAATGTTGCATTAATACAATGTGAAGCATCCTTAAATAATAAAAAAATATTATATGATAAGGTAATAAACTTTTTACCAAAGGATTATAGCAAAAATTTAGAAGATGTTAAAAAAGAAGAAGAGAAGAATACTATGTTTACAAGTATGGAAGAGAACCTGTTTAATACATATTCAGTATTGCCATTATTATTTTATAATGAAAACATAGCTATAAGTGAAAAGATAAAAAATGTAGCTTTGGATGGAAATGGGAATATATATTTTGATAGACTAGAGAAATAATATAGGCAAATATTTTTTTAAAAATATAAAAATGATTATACTTATTAAAAAAAATGTTGCTTATAGTGAAAGACCGGAAGTGAAACTCCGGTCTTTTTAATATTTAACTTAAATTATGAATCTTAAAAATGTTAAATTTTCATTTCAGTTGTATCAGTTATATCAGTTGTATCAGTTATATCAGTTGTATCTGTTGTATCAGTTGTATCTGTTGTATCTGTTGATGGGAAGTTAACAGTATCATAAATAGATGCGTTTATAACTAGTGTTGGTGGTTCAACTGTGTCCTCGCAACCTGTTTCGCAATCCGATGGAATATAAGGCAACTCAGGTACTGAGGTATCTATATTACTAGGATTAGTGAAAGTTGGTTGAAGGTTAGAGTCTAAGCTACTATTATCTAATATGCTTAAAGAGGTTTCTGAAATAAAATCATCTTTAAATAAAAGAATAAATAAATAAAAACTAAACATATTTCTATAACTATCGAAAGAAGAACTATTTATATCGAAAGAATTCTTCTTTTTTGAATAGGTAATGGTTTTATTAAATATAGGAGCCACACCGGAACTGATAGGTGAAGAGAAATTAGGCATTCTAAAATAGCTCTCATCTAACATATCAGTGGAATTTAGAGTTAAGCCTCTATATCGTTCACAGTCATCTAGTGTGGGTGCATCTGGCCAACTAGGAACAAGTCCGGAACCTATATAATATTTTCTATATAAAGAAGAAATCATATTTTTATAATCGTTATAACAATTATTTTCATTAGCGAATATTATAAATGATAAAAAATAAAAATTTACATCAAGGCAAGAGTATTTTATATCTTTCTTACCAGATAATTTAATGAATATTTCCGTATCTTCATCATAAAGAGTAGTAAGTTTATTTATTATTTCTTTAGATTTTTCATTGAAACTAATCATTTTAGTATGTTTATAAGATAAGACTAAGTTGATTACAAATAAAGAAGTAAAATCTAAGGAATCAACATAATAATCTTTTTCATCAAATTTGTTAATTAAGAAATCAGTTAAATCAATAATAAGAGTTTGAGTTTTGCTATCTTTAGAGTATTTGTAGAAGAGGTTAATAGCTAATAAGGTTTTACAAATTTCTTCGAAAGAACATTCATAAATTTTTTCTTTGAAATTTAAAAACATTTCAAGAATTTCTAAAGAAAACTTGTTATATTCTTCAGCTATGTCCTCATCAGGAAACTTTTTTGAATATAAGTAATAAGAAACCATCATAAAGGCTTGGTCAGAAAATTTGAATTTTTTGCTTTTATCTACTAGGTTAAAACCTTTATAATTATTTTCTAAAAGGTTTTTCTTGTCTATAAATACACCTTCAGGATTTCTTAAGTTAACAGAATAGAATTTTAGCTGATCGCGAGATAGCTTTCTATAAACTTCTGATAGACAATAAAAATTAGAATCTATATCTTTAAAACTATCATAGTAATCAATTAATTCTAAAATACATAATGTCATCATGGCATTAGTTGTTGGGCATATTTCTTTCCTAAAAGTATCTTCATCAAAACCGTTGGAATTTTTGTTGTGGATATAGTTTGGTGATGATTTCTTATACATACATAATAGTGGAGAAAAATTTCCAATTGTGGTAACATCAATGGAGGGAGAAAGTTTCTTATATGATTTTATTGAAGAAACTAATCCGCATTTTGATTCAAGGACCAATGTCCTTACAGCTTCTTTTGATAAATGAAAAAGTTGACCGTTAATTTCTTTTTGGGATAAACTATTCATTCTAAAAAATGGTCCAATATATCGCAATTTATTCACCTCTTAAATAATCCGTATATTAATAATATGATTTAATAGATGAAATAGTGCATGAAATTTAATAATAAGATATTTTCAATAAAAGAATTAGAATAAATACATTTTAATACTATATACAGTATTTATTTTAATGCCTAAAGTAAAATGGAGGAAATATAATGAGGATAGATGGAAGAAAAAATGAGCAAGTAAGAAGTACTAAAATAACTAGAAACTATACAAAATATGCAGAAGGATCAGTTTTGATTGAAGTTGGAGATACAAAGGTAATTTGTACTGCATCAATAGAAAATAAAGTTCCACCATTTTTAAAAGGGTTAGGAGAAGGGTGGATAACTGCTGAATACAATATGTTGCCAAGGGCAACTGGAAATAGAAAACCAAGAGATATATCAAGGTTAAAGTTAGATGGTAGAACAATGGAAATACAAAGATTAATAGGAAGATCATTAAGATCTGTAATTGATTTAAAAGCACTAGGAGAAAGAACTATATGGATAGATTGTGATGTTATACAAGCTGATGGTGGAACAAGAACGGCATCTGTTACAGGAGCTTTTGTGGCGCTTATTGATGCTGTTAATAAGCTGCATAAGAAAAAACCATTTAAAGTTTATCCTGTAAGAAATTTTGTAAGTGCAACAAGTGTTGGTATAGTTGGAGACCAAAAGGTCATAGATCTATGTTATGAAGAAGATTCTAAGGCTAAGGTAGATATGAATGTTGTAGGTACGGATGAGGGTGAATTTATAGAAGTGCAAGGAACAGGTGAAGAATGTCCCTTTAAAAGAAGTGAGCTTAATGAATTATTAGATTTAGCCGAAAAGGGAATAAAACAAATGGTACAACTGCAAAAAGATTCTCTAAAAATGGATGCACTTTGGATTGGAACGGGGGAGAGTAAAAAATAATGAAAAAATTGGTTATAGCAAGTAATAATAAAGGCAAAATTAAAGAAATTAAAGAAATATTAGTTGGATTACCTTTGGAGGTAGTTTCATTAAATGATGAGAATATTAATATAGATGTAGTTGAAGATGGCATAACATTTGCTGAGAATGCTAAGAAGAAGGCTATGGAAATTTATGATTACCTTTTAAATAGAGGTGATAAAGATTTTCTTGTAATGGCAGATGATTCAGGTATAGAGGTGGATCATTTAAATGGGGCACCAGGTGTTTATTCTGCAAGATATGCGGGTGAACATGGTGATGACGATAAGAACAATGAGAAATTATTAGCAAATCTTAAAGGCGTCCGTTGGGAAAACAGAGGTGCTAGGTTTGTATGTCAATTAGCAGTAGTAGATGACAAGAAAATGTATAAAAGTGTGACAGGATATGTAGAAGGTCATATAATGGAAGAGATTAATGGAAGCGATGGATTTGGATATGATCCATTATTTTATTGTGATGAATTAAAGACCTCTTTTGGAGAAACTAAATCAAGTGAAAAAAATTTAGTATCTCATAGAGGAAGAGCTTTAGTGAAATTTAAAACTTTAATTAGAGAGTTTTTGTAGGAGGAAAATTATGAAAATAGCAGTAATAAGTGATTCGCATAATGTTAATAGTGCAATACAGGCTGTAAAACCTTATATAAGTGGTGTAGATATAGTTTTGCATCTAGGAGATGGTGCGGCTGATATAAAGGAGATTACAATGGGTTTTAAGGGCGAAGTTTATGGGGTTAAAGGAAATTGTGATTTCTGTGAAGGATATCCAAATGAGAAGATAATAAAAGTTCTAGATAAAAAGATATTAATGTGTCATGGACATATTTATAATGTTAAAATGGAACTGAATACTATAATGTGTAGAGGAAAAGAATTGGGCGTAGATATAATTTTATTTGGGCATTCTCATTTATGTATTATAGAAAAACAAGATGGATTATTACTTATGAATCCTGGAAGTATATTTAGGGGTGCTGGTATTATGCGTAGAAGTTTAGGTTATTTAGAAATTGAAGAGGGGAAAGAGGCAGTATCTTATATAAAGGAAATAAAGTAGATAAATACATACACCTATTAAAAACCGACAAATAATTAAATTAGCTTAATATAGCTTTGATTTATGACATAATATATATTAAAATTCAAAAAAGGTGTTGACGAATTTGCTTTCATATTGTAGAATAAATCTTGTCGCTGTGAGAAACAGCTAGTTAATAAAAAACATAAAGACTCTCCGGGGTGTGGCGCAGATGGGAGCGTGCGTGGTTTGGGACCATGAGGCCGCAGGTTCAATCCCTGTCACCCCGACCAATTTTAAAAAACACTTAATATGCGGATGTTGCATAGTGGTAGTGCTTCAGCCTTCCAAGCTGATAGTGCGGGTCCGATTCCCGCCATCCGCTCCATTTTAAAACAAGTTTTGAAAATTTGTTGACAATTGGAGATAAATAAATTATAATAATAAAAGTTCTGAAAAAAATATGCGTTTTTAGCTCAGCTGGATAGAGCAATGCCCTTCTAAGGCATGGGCCAGGAGTTCAAATCTCTTAAGACGCACCAATTCGGGGTGTGGCGCAGATGGGAGCGTGCGTGGTTTGGGACCATGAGGCCGCAGGTTCAATCCCTGTCACCCCGACCAATTTTTAAAAAACACTTAATATGCGGATGTTGCATAGTGGTAGTGCTTCAGCCTTCCAAGCTGATAGTGCGGGTCCGATTCCCGCCATCCGCTCCATTAAAACATAATATCAAATATATTGTTTTAACAATATGCGTTTTTAGCTCAGCTGGATAGAGCAATGCCCTTCTAAGGCATGGGCCAGGAGTTCAAATCTCTTAAGACGCACCATATGGTGGACGTAGTTCAGTTGGTAGAGCGCCAGTTTGTGGTTCTGGTTGTCGTGGGTTCGAGCCCCATCGTTCACCCCATTATTCTGGGATATCGCCAAGCGGTAAGGCATCGCACTTTGACTGCGATATGCGTAGGTTCAAATCCTGCTATCCCAGCCAATTTTGGTTCACTAGCTCAGTTGGTAGAGCACTTGACTTTTAATCAAGGTGTCCCGGGTTCGATTCCCGGGTGAGCCACCATTTATATATGCAGATGTGGCGGAATTGGCAGACGCACTAGACTTAGGATCTAGCGCCTTCGGGTGTATGGGTTCAACTCCCTTCATCTGCACCATATATAAATTATAAGGAAACTCATTATAAATGAGTAAGTTCAATTTAATAATTAAAAAAAGAATTTTATTTGCGCGGAAGTGGCTCAATGGTAGAGCGTCACCTTGCCAAGGTGAATGTTGCGAGTTCGAGTCTCGTCTTTCGCTCCAATCTCAATTAAAGTTAATACTTTAATTGCAACA
>NZ_CP071376.1:0-792500 GCF_017348895.1 Clostridium gasigenes | reverse complement strand
AAAGCCCCATACGAGGGTGATGATGTGCTTTTTGTAGAACGAGCCAACGAGTTACGGTATGTAGCAAGGTTAAGTACTTAAGGTACGGAGCCGAAGGGAAACCAAGTCTTAATAGGGCGACTAGTTGCATGCCGTAGACCCGAAACCGAGTGACCTATCCATGGCCAGGTTGAAGCGGGGGTAAAACCCCGTGGAGGACCGAACCACGTTGCTGTTGAAAAAGCATGGGATGAGCTGTGGATAGCGGAGAAATTCCAATCGAACTCGGAGATAGCTGGTTCTCCTCGAAATAGCTTTAGGGCTAGCGTCGGATATGAGTAATGGAGGTAGAGCACTGAATGGGCTAGGGGGCGTATCGCTTACTGAACCTTATCAAACTCCGAATGCCATATACTATTAGTCCGGCAGTCAGACTATGAATGATAAGATCCATGGTCGAAAGGGAAAAAGCCCAGATCGTCAGCTAAGGTCCCAAAGTGTAAGTTAAGTGGAAAAGGATGTGGGATTTCAAAGACAACTAGGATGTTGGCTCAGAAGCAGCCATTCATTGAAAGAGTGCGTAATAGCTCACTAGTCAAGAGATCCTGCGCCGAAAATGTCCGGGGCTCAAACTTACCACCGAAGCTACGGGCTTGTATTTAATACGAGCGGTAGAGGAGCGTCGTAATCGGGCTGAAGTCGTACCGTAAGGAGCGGTGGACTGATTACGAGTGAGAATGTTGGCATTAGTAGCGAGATGTAAGTGAGAATCTTACAGGTCGAAAACCTAAGGTTTCCTGGGGAAGGCTCGTCCGCCCAGGGTTAGTCGGGACCTAAGCCGAGGCCGAAAGGCGTAGGCGATGGACAATTGGTTGATATTCCAATACCACTACAATCGTTATTATCGATGGTGTGACGGAGAAGGATAGGATGTGCTAGCGAATGGAAATGCTAGTCTAAGCGTTTAGGGAGTTAAGGTAGGCAAATCCGCTTTAACAATTCTGAGGCGTAATGGGGAAGGCCTTTTAGGCTGAAGTATCTGATTCCATGCTTCCAAGAAAAGCATCTAGAAAGAGAAGTAGTGCCCGTACCGCAAACCGACACAGGTAGGTGAGGAGAGAATCCTAAGACCATCGGAAGAATTGCAGTTAAGGAACTAGGCAAATTAACCCCGTAACTTCGGGAGAAGGGGTGCCTGCGAGAGCAGGCCGCAGAGAATAGGCTCAAGCAACTGTTTAACAAAAACACAGGTCTCTGCTAAAGCGTAAGCTGATGTATAGGGGCTGACTCCTGCCCGGTGCTGGAAGGTTAAGGGGAATGCTTAGCGCAAGCGAAGGTGTGAACTTAAGCCCCAGTAAACGGCGGCCGTAACTATAACGGTCCTAAGGTAGCGAAATTCCTTGTCAGGTAAGTTCTGACCCGCACGAATGGAGTAATGACTTGAGCACTGTCTCAACTGCAAATCCGGCGAAGTTGTAGTGCGAGTGAAGATGCTCGCTACCCGCGATTGGACGGAAAGACCCCGTAGAGCTTTACTGTAGCTTAGCATTGAATTTCGGTATTGTCTGTACAGGATAGGTGGGAGACTGGGAAGCTAGGGCGTTAGCCTTGGTGGAGTCATCCTTGGGATACCACCCTGACAGTACTGAGGTTCTAACTGGACGCCATGAAACTGGTGACAGGACATTGTTAGGTGGGCAGTTTGACTGGGGCGGTCGCCTCCTAAAAAGTAACGGAGGCGCTCAAAGGTTCCCTCAGAACGGTCGGAAATCGTTCGAAGAGTGCAAAGGCAGAAGGGAGCCTGACTGCGACACCTACAAGTGGAGCAGGGACGAAAGTCGGACTTAGTGATCCGGTGGTACCTCGTGGGAGGGCCATCGCTCAACGGATAAAAGCTACCTCGGGGATAACAGGCTGATCTCCCCCAAGAGTCCACATCGACGGGGAGGTTTGGCACCTCGATGTCGGCTCGTCGCATCCTGGGGCTGTAGTAGGTCCCAAGGGTTGGGCTGTTCGCCCATTAAAGCGGCACGCGAGCTGGGTTCAGAACGTCGTGAGACAGTTCGGTCCCTATCCGTCGCGGGCGTAGGAAATTTGAGAGGAGCTGTCCTTAGTACGAGAGGACCGGGATGGACCGACCTATGGTGCACCAGTTGTTCCGCCAGGAGCATCGCTGGGTAGCTAAGTCGGGACGGGATAAACGCTGAAAGCATCTAAGCGTGAAGCCTCCCTCAAGATGAGATTTCCCATAGCATAAGCTAGTAAGACCCCTTGAAGAACACGAGGTTGATAGGTCAGAGGTGTAAGTATGGCAACATATTTAGCTGACTGATACTAATAGGTCGAGGGCTTGACCAATTTACAATAATTCATGTGCAATTTTCAGAGAACATTCTCTGTATTATAATATTCCGCGATAGCTCAACGGTGGAGCACTCGGCTGTTAACCGATAGGTTGGAGGTTCAAATCCTCTTCGCGGAGCCATTTTATTACTATAGATAATATAGATAAGAATTAAATTCTTGTCTTTTTTTTTGCAAAAAAATATATTAATAATTTATATAAAGATTATTATAAAAATATATGTTAAAATTTACATAAATATGGTATATTAAATTTAAAATGTAACTTATTTGTAGTATTTAGTATTATATTTGTAATCATTTAAAAATAATAGGCATATATAATTATATTAAGATGTTTAATATAAAATAGTATAAGAAAAAAATAGTATAACAAATAAAATAGTATGAGAGAAGTAGGGGTAAAAATGAGAAGTCGTGGAAAGCATAGTAAAAGTATGATAAGAGATAAAAAAATATTCATATTATTAATAGTATTAATAATTGTTTCTTTAGCAGGAGTAACAATGTTTTCAGGTGGATTAAAAGCCAATATAGTTGATGCGAATGCAGAAACTATAGAAACTGAGAATAAAAATACAACAGAAGCAACAGAAGAAATCTCAAAAGAAGTAGTTTTAGATAATTCAGGATATTTACCATTGGAAAAGGATATTAATGCAGATGATGCATCAATAGTATTACCAGAAACTATGCATAAATGGAATTTCAATAGAAAAGATGGAAAGAAAATTGTTTATTTAACATTTGATGATGGGCCATCTACAGAAGTAACTACTCAAATATTAGATATACTTGATAGGAATAGTGTTAAAGCTACATTTTTTGTTCTTGGTAGTTCAATTAAAAGTAATCATAAAGCTCCAAAAATATTAAAGCATATGGCAAAAAGCGGACATGCCATAGCAAATCATGGATATTCACATAAGTATAAAATTTTATATCCAAATGGTGTTATAGATGTAAAAGCATTTATGAATGATATGGATATGAATTTACAGCTTTTAAGAGGTATTTTAGGACGGGATTTTAATACAAGAGTACTTAGAATGCCGGGTGGATATGGGACATGGTATGGGGTTACACCCCTTAACGAAGCTTTAAAAGCAAAAGGATATTATCAAACAGATTGGAATTCACTTAATGGAGATGCTGAAGGTAAACCAAAAAATCCACAGGAATTATTAGAAACTTTAAAGAAAACTATGTCAGATTATGATACGTTAATAGTATTAATGCATGATACTGATGAGAAAAAGAATACTGTAGAATATCTACAAAGTGCAATAAATTATTTAAAATCACAAGGATTTGAATTTAAGACATTAAAATAATAGAGACGCATTTTATGCGTCTCTATTTTAATATCAGGTGATGCTAAGTTTCAAGCATTTTCAAAAAAATAATAAATAAAGTATAGTTAATATAAAAGCAAAAGAATATATTAGGGTATAATTTATAATAGAGTAAGATATAAGCAAAAAATATAAGTAAATGAGTGAGGTGGAGATTTTTAAATGACTAAGATTTTATTGGTTGAAGATGAAGTTAGTATAAGAGGATTTTTAAAAATAAATTTAATAAGAAATGAATTTGAGGTAATTGAAGCAGGAACTGGTGAAGAAGGAATAGAAAAAGCTATTAAAGAAAAACCTAGCATAGCTATATTAGATGTTATGTTGCCAGGAATTGATGGATTTCAAGTTTGTGAAAAGTTACGACTTGAGTATCCAGAAATGGGAATAATAATGTTAACTGCTAAGGGGCAGGATATGGATAAAATAATGGGGCTTGAATATGGTGCTGATGATTATATTTTAAAACCATTTAATCCTATAGAAGTAGTATTAAGAGTAAAAGCTTTATTAAGAAGAGTAGGTAATGTTAATAGTAATAAAGATAAACTTATTAATGGACCGTTTATTATAGATCTATATTCTAAAAAATTATTAAAAAATCATGTAGAAATAGATGTGACACCTAAAGAATATGCATTAATAAAATTATTTATAGAAAACCCAAATAAGGGATTTAGTAGAGACGAATTACTAGACTTGGTTTGGGGGTATAGTTATTTTGGTGATTCAAAATTAATAGATGTTAATATAAGAAGACTTAGAGCAAAAATAGAAGAAAATTCATCAGAACCCAAGTATATTGAAACTATATGGGGGGTGGGTTATAGGTGGAAAATACTAAAATAAAAAATATTAAAATAAAAAGTATTAGAACTAAGCTAATAAAGGATTTTTTTATTGTTATATTTTCAACTATAGTTATTTTAGATGTATTTTTAATGGTATTTGTTAGAAAATATTACTATGATAATACTGAGCAATTATTAAAAAGCCAAATAGAAGTTTCGGCTAATTTTTATAGTAAGCATTTTTCAGCATCAACACTTATAGATAATATATATGATAATGTAGATTCATTCTGGAGTCAAAGTAATGCACAAGTTGAAATATTAGATAAGAATGGAGACTTAATAATGGATTCCATAGGAGTTAGAGATGATAATATATTAAAAACGGATGATATAGGGAAAGCATTACAAGGGCAAAGTGCAAGATGGGTAGGTAATGTTAGCTATTATGAAAATAAAGTAATGATAGTATCTCAACCGCTTGTTTCAGATGGAGAGGTATTAGGTGTAATAAGATTTATTACATCCTTAAAAGATATCGATGGAACTATAAACACTATATTAATATTTTTCTTTAGTATTTCTATAGTAGTTTTAGGGATTGGAATATTACTTAGTATAGTTATAGCAAATAGCATAATAAATCCTATAAAATCATTAACTAAAGTAGCAGAAAAAATGGCTGGTGGAAATCTTAAAATAAGAAGTAATATACAAGACAATAATGAAGTTGGTAAATTAGCTGAAACTTTTAATTTAATGGCAGATGAATTAGAAAAAAGAGAGCAACTAAAAAATGAATTTATATCATCAGTCTCTCATGAGTTAAGAACTCCTTTAACAGCAATAAAGGGATGGGCGATAACTTTAAATGATGAAACTACAGATAATGAAACATTAAAAATAGGGTTTGAAATAATAGAAAATGAAACTGATAGATTAAGTGTTATGGTTGAGGAACTTCTAGGATTTTCAAAACTTCTTAATGGGGAAATAACCCTTAGAAAAACTAAGTTAGATTTAGATTTATTTGTTAATCATGTAGAAACATATATGGGACCAAGGGCAAATAGAGAAGGCTTACTTTTTGAAGTTAAAATTTTAAATAGTTTAGGGAATGTATATATAGATAGAGATAGATTTAAACAAGTATTAATTAATATTTTAGATAATTCTTTTAAATTTACAGAGACCTTAGGAAAAATAAATTTAACAGTTAGTAAAGAACATAATAAAATAATATTTATTATTAATGATACTGGATGTGGAATAAGTGAAGAGGATCTACCTAAAGTAAAAGAAAAATTTTTTAAAGGGAAAAATTCTAAATCACAAAATGGAATTGGATTATCAATATGTGATGAGATTATAAGGTTGCATAAAGGAACTTTTAATATAAAGAGTAAAATTGATGTAGGTACTGTTGTTGAAATAATTATTCCAACAACAAGTGAGGTAGAATAATTATGAAAAAAATAGTATGTGGAATGTTACTATTGATACTATCAATAGTAACTATAGGATGTAGTAAAGCAACTGCCGAAGATACAAGGGCAATAAAATCACCAACTAATAATTCTTTAAACATATATGGTAAATGGAAAATTAAATCCATAAAAGTATTTGATAAAGAAATAAATGTATTTGAGGATATAGATAGTATTAATGGTAAGGAAATAGAATTTTCGAATGATAAAATAAATTTTATAGACACTGTATATTTAAATCCAAGTTATAAATTGAAGGTAGTTGATAAGGATTATATTTTATCTTATGAGTCCAATATAAAAATAGAAGATTTTATGGATGAAAAAGAAAAAAGGGATGTAATATCAATAATTTCAAATAATAATATGATTAGTGAATTTATATTAACAGAGAAAGATAAGGGCTATATAATATATATGGGATCTTTAATAGAAGTATATAAAGTTAGTAATAATACTATACCTAATACAGATGATAAGATAATAAATGATGAAGTTAAGGATACTGCAGACATAAATTATTATGAAAGTGAAACAGGTGTAATGGTGGGATTAAAAACACCAAGAATAAAAAATGTAGATGGAACATTCACAAGTGAAGAGTATAGAACCTTATGGATTTCTTTTAAAGATGGGAAATTAATGCCTATAGTAGAGAAAAAAAATATTATTTTTCCAAGAATTAATGGTATTTGGAGTTTAGAAAATAAATTTTCAAAAACAGATAAACATTATCAAGAGTATTTTGAAGTAGGTTCAGTAGATAATAAAAATATATCTACTTATGAAATTATAAGCAATAAAGCTATTTTTAAAAATATAACATTTATAGGAAATAACTATATAGGAATAGAAGAATATAGTGGTGAGAACTTCAATAATATTTTCACTAATTATAAGGTTGTACCAATAGATAATATAAATTCTAGTAGTGGATTAAAAATAGAGGAACTATATTCTAAGGATATAAATAATAAATATGAAATAGAATATAAAAAGGCTTTAAATGATATTTCACTAGATAAGCCAAGTAATACTTCTGATATTGATTATAATAATTTTACTGTAAAGAGAAAAGAGGGTAAGTGGCAGTTAGTAGGAAGTTTAGGTAGGGTGGATAAAAATGGACAAAATGAAGAATATTTATTAAATTTAAGACCCAGTAATAAAATGTTAAATTATGATAACTTAATAATACCTTGGAAGATGTTAAAAGGGGATATTCCTTCTATAAGAGATGCATATATATCACCTAATCAAAGAATAGCAATTATTTTATTTGAAGATAATTTGGCAATTTATGAAATAAAGGATAAAATATTAAAGGGGGCACCTTTAGCAAATATAAATATAGGTAATGAACAGGTAATAATGTCAGAATGGAGTACTGGTGGGTATGTAGAAAAATGGGCAAAAGTATTCAATGATGGAATAGATATAACAAATTAAGGAGGGAATTAAATGTTATCAAAAGATATTATTTCAAAAGTAATACAAAGATGTTTAATAACAGGAGGAGATTTTGCAGAAATATTTGAAGAGGATACAATAGATACTACAATTAATATACTTGATGGAAAAGTTGAAAATTCTATTTCAGGTAGGAGCTATGGTGTTGGAATAAGAATATTTAAAGGACTTAAAAGTGTATATACTTATACAAATAACAATAGTTTAACTTCACTTTTAGATGTTGCTCAAAAAGCGGCATTAGCTTTAGGTGAAATAGGGGAAGAGGGCAAAATTATATTAAATAGCACTATAGTTATAAATAATAATCCTATAATATATCTTCCATCAACTATTGGGCTTAATAAGAAAATTAGTGTAATGAAAGTAGCCTATAATGGGGCTAAAAATTACAATAGCGAAATCACTCAAGTATCAGTAGGTTATTCTGATAAAGAGCAAAATGTATTAATTGCAAATTCAGAAGGTCTATATACAGAAGATAAAAGAGTTAGAACTAGATTATATATAAGTTCAGTAGCTTCATTTAATGGAGAAAACCAAACTGGTACGGAAGGACCAGGAAGAAGTATGGGATTTGAAATATTTAATGAAATAGATCCAGAATACCATGGAAGAGAAGCCTCAAGAGTAGCACATACTATGTTACATGCAGATAATTGCCCTGCTGGAAGAATGACAGTTGCAATAGACAATGGGTTTGGCGGAGTTATATTCCATGAAGCTTGTGGACACTCCTTAGAAGCTACAGCTGTTGCAAAGGGGAATTCAGTATTTACTGATATGATTGGAAAACAAATAGCATCAACTAAGGTAACTGCTATTGATGACGGTACAATAGCAAATGCTTGGGGTTCAACTAATATTGATGATGAAGGAAATAAAACAAGGAAAAACATACTAATAGAAAATGGTATATTAAAATCATATATGATAGATAAATTAAACGGTAGAAGAATGGGAGAAGAGTCAACTGGTAGTGGTAGAAGACAAAACTATAAATTTGCCCCAACTTCAAGAATGACTAATACTTATATTGAGAATGGAACTGATAGCACAGAGGATATTATAAAATCAATTTCAGATGGATTATATGCAAAGAAAATGGGTGGAGGTTCAGTTAACCCAGTAACAGGTGAATTTAATTTTTCAGTATCAGAAGGATATATAGTTAAGAATGGAGTTATTCAGAAGCCTGTTAGAGGAGCTAGTCTTATTGGTAAAGGTAGTGATATTCTTATGAATATAGATATGGTTGGAAACAACTTAAGCCGTGGTCAAGGAATGTGTGGTTCTTCATCAGGAAGTATACCAACAGATGTAGGGCAACCTTTAATTAGAGTAAAAGAAATCACTGTAGGTGGAAGGTAGGTATAGATATGGAATTCAAGATTTTTATAGACGTGTTATTTAAAGAAGCTAAAAAAGTAGGGTTCGAAGAGTATGAAGTATATTACACTGATAGTGAAAGTTTAAGTATAAATATATATAAAGAAGAAGTTGATAAATATAAGTTAACTAATTCCTATGGATTATCATTTAGAGGAAAAATAGGAAATAAAATAGGGTATTCATATACACAAATTTTAGATAAAGATGCAATAGATATGATGATAAGAAATGCTAAAGAAAGTGCACTTGCAATTGAAAATAATGATATTCAATTTATATATGAAGGGGATAAGGACTATAAAGAAATAGAATCCTATTATACTGAATTAGAAAATATTAACCCGGAAAAATTAATAGAACTGGGAATGCAAATGGAAAAGGAGTGTAAATTATTAAGTGATAAGGTACACAACTTTAGTGCATGTGGTATTGGATATAGTAATTCAAAGTATGGAATAATAAATTCAAAGGGATTAAATTTAGAAAATAAATCTAATTTATTAACTGCATATGTATGTCCAATAATAAAGGATGGAGAAAACATGCATGATGGTATGGGATATGCAGTTGCTACCTCTTTAAATGAAGTAAATCCTAAAAAAATAGCAGAGGATGGAGTTAAGGAAGCTTTATCAAAAATAGGGGCAAAATCAATACCTTCTGGAATTTATAAAGTTGTAATAAACAATGAAGCTATGGTTTCGATGTTATCTACTTATGCAGGTATATTTAGTGCAGATGCAACGCAAAAGGGACTTAGTTTACTTAAGGATAAGGAGGGGGAAGTAATAGCTAGTAGCATAGTTACATTAGTTGACGATCCTCATTTATATAAAGGATTAGGTTCAGTATCATTTGATGATGAAGGGGTTGCAACTTCTAAAACAGAATTAATTAAGTGCGGAGTTTTAAATACATTAATTCATAATTTAAAAACTGCAAATAAAGAAAATAAAACTACAACAGGGAATGGATTTAAGGCATCTTATGCATCACCAGTTGGAGTTTCACCAACAAACTTTTATATAGAACCTGGAGATAAAACTTTTGATGAACTATTAGAAGAGGTTGGGGAAGGGTTAATTATTACAGATTTTGCAGGCCTGCATTCGGGCGCAAATTCAATAACAGGAGATTTTTCATTAGCAGCCAAAGGTTTCTATATAAAGGATGGAAAAAAGACATTCCCAGTAGAACAAATAACAGTTGCAGGAAATTTCTTTAAGCTATTAAAAGATATAAATAGAATAGGAACAGATTTGAAGTTCCCAATGAGTAGCGTTGGAAGTCCATCTGTTATAGTAAATGAATTATCAGTAGCTGGTAAATAAACTGATAATAGTTAGAATCTTTAATAATTATTAGTTGAAAATGCCTAAAGAAAAGGTGTGTCTAAAATTTAGACACACCTTTTAACTATTTAGCTAAGTAATTACTTCTTATCATTTTGTCTGAAAGATCTAAAATATTTAGATGCATTTCCTTTTCTTCTTCGGATAAACCCTCTTCAACTAGTGTATTATTAGTTAAAACCGAGAAAGATTTATTTGTATTAAGTAGATTTCTTCCAAGTGCAGTATGGGAATATTTTTCTGATGGAACGCCCATTGCATATAAAAGAGTTGGCATAATATCTATTTGTCCACCAATTGTATCAAAGGTTTTTGGAGCTTCAATATCTTTATTCCATATTATAAATGGAACAGTAGGATGTCCAGTATCTTTATACCATTCTTCAGGGTTACTTAATTTGTCTATACTATTGTTATAATATTTATGAACTCCAGTATGATCACCTTCAATAACTACTACAGTATTATCAAGTAATCCTTCTGAATCAAGTGATTTTAAGAAATTACCAATTGCAGCATCTGTATATTTAATGCTTTCAAAGTAGCCACCCATTTCATTATTAGCAAGTTCAGTATCAAGACCTAATTTCCTATATTCATCAGGTAAATCAAATGGTCCGTGGCTTGTTAATGTAACTGTAAATGAATAGAAAGGATCTTTCATGTCTTTTAGTTTAGGAATCAGTTGTTTAAAGTAACTTTCATCACTTAAACCCATTCCTATTTCCTCATCCATATTAAATGAAAAATAATCAAGAAAGTTTTCGAAGCCTATACCTGTTAAACCACCAACGTAGTTCCAAAAGGATCCTTTATCGGAATGGATAGCAGCGGTTTCATAGCCAGTATCTTTTAATAATAAAGGAAGTGAATTATAAGTTGTGTTTGGATACCTAAAGAAGGTACTACCCCGTCTTAAAGGCAACATTGATGTATTTACCATTAAATCGCAATCAGAACTTGTACCTTCGTTTACTTGTTCATATATATTAGGGAAGTATAAGCCTGTATTTATTAAATTATCCATTACAGGAGTTAATTTTTGATTATTAACTTCTTTTCCAATAATAAAGCTTTCTAATGATTCTACTTGAATAACTATTAAATTTTTATCTTTAAACATACCTGCGTATTTATTATCAGGTAAATTTTCTTGTTTGTTTTTAAAGAAATTATCAATTTCTAATTGTTCCTCTTTAGTTAATTCATAAGGCTTAGAATCTCTATAAACTGTATATAAGTCAAAAGCATGATATCCTACTGGAGAAAAGAATTTAGCTGTGTTAGTAGGGTCATAATTAGAAAATATCCAAGCATTTTCAACTTCTTCATTATGTAAGATATATAAATTAAAAGGAACATATCCTACATAAAGAACTGTTATAATAATAGAAATAACAAAACTAATAGGGGCTCTTCTTTTAACCTTTGTTATTAATTTTTTATTGAAGAATAGGAAAAGTCCCATAATAATAAAATCAATAAAAAATAGTACATCATATTTACTAAACATAGATAGGATTGTTGCACCCATATTATCCATATTTGATGTCTGTGTTAGGAGAAGAGCAGATGGTAGTGTTAAGAAACCTCTAAAGTATCCTAAATCAGCTATTATTAGAACTGTTATAAAGAAATCGGTAGCAAATAAGTAAATAATTCTACCTTTTCCTTTAAATAATAATGCGAAGCTTAAAATAAAAAGCGTAAAAGCGTAATAATACATTAAAAAGCTTTTTGCAGTTGAATATCCTTTGTTAAAGTCAAAATCATAAGGATTTTCACTTGTTAAGAAACCTTGAAATAAGATACTCTTAAGTACGATTGCTATTAATGGAATTATAAATAATATAAATCTAGCAAATCCTTCAATCCCTATTTTATTTTTGAAAAATGATTTTATATTAATGAATAGTTTGTCCATAAATTCACCTCTTAAATATAATTAATATACTAGCATATTTACTAGTTATTTTTTGAATATGTTTTAAGCATAATAAAAAAATATAACAAATTAAATAATAAGTAGTTATATTTTTTCGAAAGAACCTAAATAATTATAATATATAGATTATATTATAATTATGTCTAGAATACAAATAGTAAACTATTAAGAATTTATATGTTTTTTGTATATACTGTAAGACAAAATAAAAATTAGAAATTAATAGATATTTTTATGTAGTTGTCTTTTTAAGTTCAAAAAATCATAAGAATCTTTGACTAGTTATTTATTTTATAATGCTTTATAGTTAATATATAAGAAGAATTATTAGATTTTATAATTGGTGGATAAGAGAATAAGAGATATAAAAATAAGATATAAGATATTTAAGTTTGGGAGCTGAAAGAAAATAACAAGAATATTACTGGCTATTTTTTTGAAATTCCCTTTATGGAGGTAGCGTAATGGTTAATTATGATTTAGTTATAATTGGAGGGGGAGCATCAGGTCTGACTGCAGGGGTTGAGGCTTTAAAGAGAGGAATTAAAAATGTCTTAATAGTAGAAAGAAATAATTATTTAGGTGGAAACTTAAATGTTTTTATACATAAGGGGTTTGGAGCGTATTATTTAGGTGAAGAAGTAACAGGACCGGAACTTTCAAGTTTTTTAATTAGGGAATATAAATTTTTAGGTGGGAAAATAAAAGTTGAAACTCAAGTATTAGAAATAACAAAGGGGAGAGTTATTTCTTATGTTAATCCTAAAGATGGAATAACAGAAATAAGTGGAACTACAATTATAGTCGCGAGTGGATGTAGAGATAGATACACAGGGAACATTATAGTTCCAATTCATAAGCATACAGGTATTTTTACTATAGGTTCAGCTCATAGGCTTGTTAACTTAGAAGGATATTTACCAGGCAAAGAAGTTGTTATTTTAGGAAAAAGTAAGTGGGCATTAATATTAGCTAGAAGATTAATAATAGAAGGTGCAAAAATTAAAGCAATAATAGACAACTCACCAAATGGATTTATAACCGAAGAGGAATTAGATATAGTGGAAGGGTTTAATATACCTATAATAAATAAATCATATGTTGTTGAAATTTTAGGAAATGAAAGAGTAGAGGCAGTTGGGATACAGAGTGATGAGGATGAAAGTATTATAAAAATAGATTGTGATTCATTAGTATTAAGTGTTGGATACTTTCCGGAAGTTGATTTTCTAAGAAAATCTAAGATTAGGCTTGATGATGAGAAGATACAATTACTTACAAATGAGTATGAAACATCAATTAAAGGAATATATGCTTGTGGAACTGTATTAAATGGAGAGGCAGGAATAGGATTTAGTGGAGAAGAAGGGTGCAAGGTAGGTGCAATAGTTGCAGATTATTTAAATAAATATATTATCTAGTGACATGAAAGAAAATAATAAGCCAAATGTTCTGAACTAGGTCAAGAAACTAACCAGCTCAGAAAAATTGTTAGTAAGGGTTAGGGTGCTGGATATAGCGCAAAATAGAGCAGCACCTGACTAGTTATTTTAGAATATGATTCAAAGTATATAATTTATATTAAAAGGTTAAGGGTTGTTATGGGTTAAAGTATTACTAGCGTAATTAAATAATAAATTTTGTCCTTTTATATTTAAATGAATACCATCATTAAATATATCGGTATACATATTTTCTAAGGTAAGGTTATAAAAATCCCAATATTGCAAATTATATTTGTTACTTAACTTTATAAGTTCCTCTCTAAGTTTTGATAATTCATTTTCACAATAATCATAGGTAGATGATGGTGAAAAAAGTTTATAAGCATCTGATCCTATTATAGTAGGTGGAATTCCAAGTATAACTTTAGAATTTATTGAAAGTGATTCTTTTATCATAAGTTCAATGTTTTTGATAATTGAACTTAATGATTTATTAGATAATAAATCGTTAGTTCCACCCATAATAAATATTAAGGTGGGATTATTAGCTATAACATCTTCTGAAAATCTAATAAGCATGTCTATAGTAGTATTCCCATTAACACCTTTATTAATTAAATTGTAATTAAGTGATTGTTGAAGTTTATAAACCCAATTTTCATTTTTAGGAATACCATAACCAAAGGTTAAGCTATCACCTATAAGAATAAATAAATCATTTTCCATAATTTTAAGTCTCCTTTAAAATAGTTTAGTAAAGCAAGATCTGCATATAAGGGTTTTTCCACCATTAGCTTTTATAGGATCAATTTCTTTTATGGATTTCCTGCAAAATTCACAAACTATTTTATTACTATTAGCTGTAGTTTTAGCAGAGGTATTTATATTTTGTCCAACTTTTCCAGTAGTTATAGGTTTATATAATAATTTTTCAATAGGAATTTCTACTTTTTTTATTGTATAAGAAAGTTCGAATTGACTTTCTCCGTAAAATTCTAATTCAAAGCGGGGGTTTTCCTTATCATAAAACTCTTCTGTAATTATTCTTCGTATTTGAGCATCGTTAACTATTAATCCGCTTTTTTCAATGCCATCAAAAATACTTTTTGTAATGTTAGCAGTATCAGGATGACGTTTATCGCTTTTATAATAAACTTTAAGAATGGCAATTAAAGATTCATCTAAAATTATATTAGGATTTTGACTTCGGGCATAATAAGCAATTTCTTCTTCGTATAGTGCATATTTATCATGCGCCTGACCTGTATTAGAAGGAAGAATAGCTCTTCCATTTTTATTATGTAATTTGAAATTTGATTTTGATATAGGTGAGCCTAAAACAATAACTTTAGCATAGGGTAACATTTATTAATCTCCTTTCATTATCCTAAATAATCCAAAAATTCTAATAACAAATAATGAATATTTTTTTTAAAAAGTATATAATATTTAATAGAATATGGAGATAGGAATTATTATTTTTAATATACATTAGTAAATTTACTTTAACAAGCTATAAAAATTGAAAATGTAATGTAAGTAGAGTATAATACTTTTGATAATAAAGGTTTAATCATATAAAAAAATAACTGATAAATAGATTGGTATATTTTATATGGAATTATTTATTGAAAAGCAGGGGTATAAAAATATGAAGAAAAATTTAATTTTGTCAATAGAATCAAGTTGTGATGAAACATCAGCAGCAGTAATAGAAAATGGAAGAGAAGTTTTATCAAATATAATAGCTTCTCAAATATCTACACATGAAAAATATGGCGGGGTTGTTCCAGAAGTAGCATCACGAATGCATATAGAAGTTATAAATAAAGTTGTAATGGAAGCTTTAGAAGAAGCAAAAGTTACATTGAAAGACATTGATGCTATAGGGGTAACCTATGGGCCAGGTCTTGTTGGAGCTCTATTAGTTGGATTACAATATGCAAAAGGATTAGCTTTTTCAACTAAGAAACCATTAATAGGCGTAAATCATATAGAAGGACATATAAGTGCTAATTATATAGAGCATAAAGATTTAAAACCACCTTTTGTGTCATTAGTAGTATCTGGTGGGCATACATTTATAGTACATGTTAAAAATTATGGAGAATATGAAGTAATTGGAGAAACAAGAGATGATGCAGCAGGAGAAGCTTACGATAAAGTTGCAAGAGCTTTAGGGCTAGGATATCCAGGCGGTCCTAAAATTGATAAACTATCAAAAGAAGGAAATCCAGATGCAATAAAGTTTCCAAAGGCTAATTTCCATGAAGATACATTAGATTTTTCATTTAGTGGTGTTAAATCATCAGTTTTAAATTACTTGAATAAGAATAAAATGCAAAATATTGAAGTTAATAAAGCGGATGTAGCAGCATCTTTCCAAAAGGCAGTTGTAGATGTATTAATAGAAAATGCACTTAAAGCTTGTAAAAAGAAAGATGTTAATAAAATTGCTATAGCAGGAGGAGTAGCTTCAAATTCAGCACTGAGATTTAAATTAACTGAAGTAGCTAAAAAAAATGGAATAGAAGTATTATTCCCATCACCAATATTATGTACAGATAACGCAGCTATGATAGGAAGTGCTGCATACTTTAATTTTATTAGTAATAAAACAAGTAGTTTAGACTTAAATGCTAAACCAAATTTAAAATTATAATTACAGGGGTATGGGAGGATGTTTATGAAGCTTTTACCACATTCAAATGGAGTGTATAAAGTTAATATGAGAAGAAAATTAAAGCCAAAGGAAATAGTCAAATATGTTTTGATTTTTATTACGGCTTTAATATTAATCGGGTTAATTTATCAGAAAACAAGTGATTTTGTAGCAAGGGAAACTCTTAAGTCAAAAGTAGATTATACAAGAGTAAATGACAAAAGATTAGATTATATTTTGAAAGGGGATGGGAAGTACACTGTAATTTTTGATGGGAATTTAGGTGGAAACTTAAACCAGTGGACAAATATAACTAAGGAACTTAATAAGTCAAATGCTGATGTTAGCACTTTTGTTTATAATAGAAGAGGATATGGGTATAGTGATTCGGGTAGTAAAATTACTCCAGAAGAACAAGCTAAGGATCTTAAAATATTATTAAGAAAAGCAGGGGCACCAGAGCCGTATATTCTTGTAGGTGAAGAATATGGAAGTTTAGTTTTAACTAATTTTGCAAAACTTTTTCCTGAAACAATTGTAGGGTCAGTTTTAATAAACCCAATAGTAGAAGAAGAAATAAAAAGTGAAGAATATGTTAAATCAAATAGAATACATAAAATAAGAAGAAAAATAGAAGACATAGGATCTCATATAGGGTTTACATCCTTATTAGATGCAATTAAGTTAGATGTGAAATTAGAAGGATTTGAAGATAAACTTAAAGAAAGTCAATTAGAGGAATTTAATGTGCAAAGGACAAAGGCAAATTATACAAGTGCTGTGGATAATGAGCTAAGATCACTTATGGAAGGAGAAAGTAATAGTCAAAATCCAGGAGTGTTTGAGGGGAAACCATATTATTTAATAGCTAAAGATGGACAAGAAGGTCTGCAAAATCTAGGGAGTGAAGAGTTAACTAAAATACATAAAACAACATGTATCAGTAATTTTATTTCTTTAGAAGATGAAGAGGCTACTCTTATAGGAATTAGAGATGTTATAAAAGAAGTAAATGATATTGAGAGAAAAAATAAAAAAATTAGTGCTAATAACATAGGATTAAAACTATAAATTGAATATAAGATAACGCCTTAGTTAATTTAACTAAAGTGTTATTTTTATGTTTTAGAATAAGATACTTAATTTTAAAACATATTGATTATAGGTATGTCATATAATTGTCACAGAAAAGGGGTATAGTATAAATATAGAAAGACATACAAGGAGGATTTAGTTAATGGATGATAATAAAGAGATATATGATGTTGATGATTTTCAACATGTAGATACAGAGAAAAATGATAGCCGATATTTAGATAATATAAAATCAGAAGAGGTATATGATAATAGAGAAATTAATATGGAATATGAAAATTCTAGTAGAATCGAAGAAGAAATTAGCAGTGAGGAAAAATCAAAGAAGAATAAAAAGACTAGAGTGAAGAAAAATCGTGGTGGATTTAAAATAATAGCGCTTATAATATCATGCTCACTTTTAAGTGGGATAGTTGGGAGCACAGCTACTTATATATTATTTAAGAAAAATATATTGCAAAGTAATACAAAAAATATAAATAATGGACCAACAACTTTCGATATAGATACTACAGTGCTTACTCCAACAGAAGCTTTTGAAAGAGTTGCCCCAGCTGTTGTAGTTGTGTCAAGTAAAAGCATTAAGGAATATGGTGGGTTTTTACCAACTGAAGAAGTTGAAGGAATAGGTTCAGGGTTTATAATAAGCGAGGAAGGTTACATTTTAACAAACTATCACGTTATTGAAGGTTCAAAAGATGTTACAGTAACATTAAGTGATAAGAGAGAAGTTAAAGCAAAGGTTATAAATTATGATAAAAATCAAGATGTAGCGATGTTAAAAATAATAGATGAAATAAAGGTGCCAGCGGTAGTTGAACTAGGGGATTCTGAAGCTCTTAAGCCAGGAGAAGAACTTATAGCAATAGGAACACCATTATCTAAAGAATTTTCACAAACTGTAACTAAGGGAATAGTTAGTGCTGTAAATAGAACTGTACAAACAAGTCAAGGAGTTAACTCAAACTTTATTCAAACAGATACTCCTATAAATCCAGGTAATAGTGGAGGACCCTTAGTAAATAATAAAGGGCAAGTAATTGGAATTAATGCTAGAAAAATTGATGGGAAAGATTTGAAGGTAGAAGGTATGGGATTCGCAATTCCTATTAATGAAGTAAGAGGACGGATAGAAGCTTTATCAAAACCAATAATGGAATTAGGAATTACTCTAAGAGCAGTAGACAAAGATACTGCAAAACAAAATGAATTAGAAGAAGGTTTATATATAATTAATGTTGTAGAATACTCTTCAGCAGAAAAAGCTGGTTTAATACCTAGAGATTTAATTACAAAATTCGATGGAAAAAGAATAAAAACATTTGATGAACTAAAAGCTATAAAGGATACAAAGAATGTTGGAGATACGGTTAAAATAGAAATTATAAGAGATAAAAAAGAAATGACAGTAGATTTAACTTTATCAGATAAATAAATATATAATAAGGATTAGTAATATGATTAATAGAAAATAGGCACGGTAATATTTTACCGTGTTTATTTTTATAGAAAATATAAATGAATTGTAAATATAGTTAAGTAAGTAGTAGTATAAATATAGTTATATATTGTATAATTAACATAGTTATACAAGTAAGATAATAATAATATGAGGAGTAAATGGGTGAGGATTTCAAATTAAGGGGGTAGCTTTGTGAGCAAAATTAGTCAAGTGTATGAAGCGTTAATTAATTTAGAAAAAAAAGAAACTAGAGGAATTACAGCTGCTGAGTTAAGCGATTATATGAATTTAGATAGAGCAAATGTATCTCGATATTTGAACCAGCTCTATAAAGACGGTAGAGTAAGAAAAATAGATGGTAGACCTGTGGTATATTCAGCGGGGATAGATAATAAATATAATTTATCAAAAGATGTGAGTGAATTGGATGAAGAAAGAACTATTAAAAGCAATAAAACTATTAGTAGTGATAATAGTTTAGACATGCTTATAGGTTCAGAGACGAGCCTTCAAGTGCCTATTCAACAAGCAAAAGCAGCTATACTTTATCCGCCAAGAGGATTACACACATTAATTTTAGGTGAAACAGGGGTTGGTAAATCAATGTTTGCAGAATTAATGTATGAGTTTTCAAAGGAGTCAGGAGTAATACCAAAGGAGTCGTCCTTTGTAAGATTTAACTGTGCAGATTATGCAGATAATCCTCAATTGGTTATTGCACAAATTTTTGGAGTTAAAAAAGGCGCTTATACAGGAGCTGATTCGGATAAAGAAGGTTTATTAAAAAAGGCTGATGGTGGGATTATATTCTTAGATGAAATACATAGACTATCACCACAAGGACAAGAAATGCTGTTTACATATATAGATAAAGGTTATTTTAGACCACTTGGGGATACTGATAAACAAATAAAAGTAGAAGCACAAATTATAGCGGCTACAACAGAAGACCCGCAATCATTTTTATTGAAAACATTTACTAGAAGAATTCCAATGTGTGTCACCTTACCTTCTTTATCAGAAAGAAGTATAAAAGAAAGGTACTATCTTTTAAAGCAATTTATTAAGGCAGAGTCAAAAAGGTTAGAAAAGAGTATTTACTTTAATAAAAACGCTTTGATTTCATTTTTATTATACGATTGCCCAAATAATATAGGACAGTTAAAAAGTGACATACAGTTATCTTGTGCAAAGGCATTTTTAAACTATAAAACAAAAACAAAAGATTTTATAATAGTTGAACAAGGTGATTCTCATCAAAGAGTTAAAAAAGGATTAATGAAAATTCAAGATCATAGAGATGAAATTAATGAACTGTTAGCTAATATGGGAGATGTTCTTAAATTTTCTTACAAAGATAATCAGAATGATATATACAATGGTACGGCTGAAAAAGATGTAACAAAAGGCGAGTACTTTTATGACATAATAGAGAAAAAGCTAGAAAAACTTAAAAGTAAAGGATTAGAAGAAAAAGAAATAAGCCAAATAATTAATATAGATATTGAAAGTTACTTTGAAAAATATATAAGAGATTTACCAGGTAAATTTAGAAAAGATGAAATATCTAAAATAGTAGAATTAGAAATAGTAGAAATAGTAGAAGAAATATTAACATTTACTAGTAAAAAGTTAAATAGAGAATTTGATGAAAAGGTCTATTTTGGATTAGCATTACATCTTCAAGGTAGCATTGATAGAATTAGACAAGGAAATAAAATATATCATCCAAAATTAAATTTTATAAGGGTTCAATATGCAGATGAATTCGTAGTAGCAATGGAAGTTGCGAAACTTATAGATTCAAAATTTAATATTCAAGTTCCTTTAGATGAAATCGGCTACTTAACAATGTTTTTAGCAGCGAGACCTTATGAATATGATATTAAAAAAGAGGGTAAAGTTGGAGTTTTAGTAATAATGCATGGACATTCCACCGCAAGTAGTATGGTTGAAGTAGCAAATTCTTTAATAGGAGAAGCTTGTGCACAAGCTTTAGATATGCCATTAAGTATGAAAGCCGAAAAAATGTATGAAACAACAAAAAATAAAATTAAAGAAATGGATGAAGGTAAAGGTGTACTATTATTAGTGGATATGGGGTCATTAACTAATTTTGGTGAAATGATAAAGGAAGAAGTAACAATTCAAATACAAACAATAGATATGGTTAGTACTCTTTTAGTAATTGAAGCTGGTAGAAAGGCTTTCAATGGTAGAGAGTTAAACGAGATATATAAATCCTGTAGTGAAATTTCAAGGTTTGGAATTCAAGGAATTAAGGAAATTCAGACTAATAAAAAAAATGTTATTATTACAGCTTGCTTTACAGGGGAAGGAACAGCTGTAAAGCTTAAAGATATGTTAAAACAAAGAATGAGTAACTCCTTTAAAGTTGAAGTGGTGCCATTAAACATATTAGATAAAGAAGATTTTATTAACAAAATAGAAAAACTTAATAAAACTAGTAATGTAGTTGCTATAGTAAGTGCTATTAATTTATTAGTAGATGATATTCCATTTATACCTGTGACAGATATTTTAACTGGGAATGGAATAACTTATTTAGAAGAATTAGTGGAATATGAAGAAGACTTTGCTAAAATAGCAATATCTTTAGATTCTCAAATAAAAGATGTTAATGGAGAAAAATTAGTGTCCATTATTAGAATTTCAATTAAAGAAATAGAAGAAGCACTTGCAATAAAAATTAATCATGAGGTTGAAGTTGGGATAGTTATTCATTTATGCTTCTTAGTAGATAGAATAATTAATGGGGGAAGAGAAATATATTTTGAAGACCTAAATGACTATAGAAATAATCATAGTAAAGAATTTATCCTTATAAAGCAATATATTAAAAAAATAGAAATTACTTACAAAATAAATGTTGGAGAAAATGAACTTGCATTTATTGTAAGAATGTTTATAGAAAATAGAATTACAGTGTAATACCTAAACAGTGTAAGAATTAAGCAGTGGTGTGTAATGAATTTACACACTATTATTATGAATGTGAATAGGGACAAAGTCTTTTAAATAGCCAATCTCTTTATATAGAATAAAAAAATATAATGGTAAATGAATTGGCATGCAAATTGCTAATGATATAGTGAAGAGAAAGATAATGCATTTTATTAGAACAAATGAAACAAATTGAAATATAGGTTTATAATAAAAGGAGGATTTTAATTATGAAAAGAATAGTATTAGTATGTTCAGCGGGTATGTCAACAAGTTTATTAGTATCAAAGATGCAAGTTGCAGCAAAGGATCAAGGTTTTGAATGCTCAATAGAGGCTTATGGTGAAGCTCAATTAAAAAATCATGAAAATGAAATAGATGTATTATTACTTGGACCACAAGTAAGGTTCTTATTTAATAAATTAAAAACTAAGTTTGATGCAAAAAATGTTCCTGTAGAAGTAATTAATATGATTGATTACGGTACAATGAATGGTCCTAAAGTATTAAAACAAGCCCAAAATTTATTAAATAAATAATAATTTTATAAAGAAAACAATAGTATTAAATATGCTTAAAATATAATAAAACATAACTTAGTTACAGAAGGAGCGTATAACAAAATGGAAGAAATAATAATGAATTTAATAATGCATAGTGGAGAAGCTAGAAGTTATGCAATGGAAGCTATGGAGTTGGCTAAAACAGGGGATATTAAAGGCGCAAAGGAATTAATTCAAAAATCAGCTGAAGAATTAGGGGAAGCTCATCATTCACAAACATCTTTAATTCAAAATGAAGCTGGTGGAAATAAAACTGAGTTATCTTTATTATTAGTTCATGCGCAAGATCATTTAATGACAACTATGACATTAAAAGATGTAGCTAATGAAATAATAGATATACATGCTGCAATACAAGCAAAATAAAAAATCGAAACTCTAATGGATAACATTAGAGTTTTAGTTTTAAGGCATTTTAAAAATAGATTATTTTTTAGATTATTATTTTTAGGGTGTACCTTATATAAGGAGATGGGAAAGGTGGAATATGTAATAGGCGTAGATGGTGGAGGAACAAAAACAGAGTCCGTTGCCTACGATTTAGAAGGAAATGTATTAGCGACATCATTAACTGGTTTTGGGAATCTAGTTAATGATAAAAAACAAGCTCTTAAAAATGTAATTTCTGGAATAGGAGAGCTGTTAAATAAGTTAGGAAGCGATGGGTTAAAGGGTTTATATTTAGGACTTGCGGGATCAGAAGTGGGAGAAAACGCAAAAATAGTTCATCAGGAAATAAAAACTGAATTTGAAGTGGATTCAGTTATAATGAATGATGGAGATTTAGCTTTAAAGGCATTGTTAAAAGGTGAGGATGGAATACTAGTTATTGCAGGAACTGGATCTACATCATTTGGGGTAAATGGTAAGAAACAGGCTAGATGTGGCGGGTGGGGTCAGATTCTAGGGGATGAAGGCAGCGCTTATAAAATATCAATTGAAGCATATAAGCAAATGATTCATGAAAATGATTTCGGGTTAGAACTTAGCAAGCTGTCAAAAAATATATTAGCTAAGCTAGGAGTTGAAAAAGTTGAAGATATTCTAGGAATTATTTATTCTTCAACAAAGGATGAAATTGCGAATGTAGCAGAATTAGTTTCTATAGAAGCCGAGGAAGGTAACGAAGTAGCTATTAATATATTAAAAACAGAGGGTATTGCAATTGCAAAGGCTGCTGAAAGAATATTTAATAAATTAGAATTTGATAAATGTAGTATAGGTTTAGTTGGAAGTGCTATAAAAAAATCAGTGATTCTTAGAGAGACTTTTGAAACATATTTAAAAGAAAATATAAATATAATTGAATTTGTTGATATAGAAGTATCTCCAGCAAAGGGGGCATACTATCTATATAAAAAGGAAAATAAGTAATAATAAAAAATAGCTTTTAAAAGATTAAATAAAAATTATAATTTATGGGGGATTTAACAATGAAAAGATTAGGAATATCAGTTTATCCAAATCATATAGATATGGATAAAGTAGTGGAGTACATTGAATTAGCAGCAAAATATGGATTTAGTAGAATATTTACTTGTTTAATATCAGCAGAAGGTAAATCAACAGAAGAAATAGTTAGTGAATTTAAAGTCATGTTAGATGTTGCAAACAAACATAACATGGAAGTTATAGCAGATTTAGATCCTACTGTGTTCAAAAATTTAGGAGCTTCGATAACTGACCTTTCAATGTTTAAGAAAATGGGGTTAAGTGGAATAAGATTAGATGCTGGGTTCTCAGGAAATGAAGAATCTATAATGACTTATAACAAGTTTGGATTAAAAGTAGAGTTAAATGTTAGTAATGGAACTAAATATGTTGATAATGTAATGTCATTTAGACCAAATGTTGAAAATCTTTATGGATGTCATAACTTCTATCCACATGTTTACACTGGACTGAGCTATGATTACTTTATAAAATGTAGTAAACAATTTAAAGAACTTGGAATTAAAACAGCTGCATTTGTTAATGCACCATCTGCTGAGTTTGGTCCATGGCCAGTATCGGAAGGTTTATGTACATTAGAAATGCATAGAGATATGCCTATAGAGGTCCAAGCTAAGCATTTGTTTGCTACAGGGCTTATTGACGATGTTATAATAGGAAACTGCTTTGCATCAGAAGATGAATTAAAGGCTTTAAGTGAAGTTAATAGAGAGATGCTACAATTAGATGTAGAGCTTGTAGAAGATATTCCTGCAATAGAAAAAATTATAGTTTTAGATGAATTTCATTTTAATAGAGGGGATTGCTCTGACTATGTTATAAGATCAACTCAATCAAGAGTTAAATATAAGGGTGAAAAATTTCATCCATTTAATACTCCAGATATAAAAAGAGGAGATGTATTAATAGAATCAGATTTATACACTAGATATGCAGGTGAGCTACAATTAGCAATAAAACCTATGAAAAATAGTGGGAAAACTAATGTTGTTGCCAAGGTTATTCCAGAAGAATTATTCTTATTAGATTTAATTCAACCATGGGATAAATTTGAGTTTAAATTAAAGAAATAGAAGATTAGGTAATGTTAAATACAAAAAGCTCTTGGTTTATACAAGAGCTTTTTATAATATAATTTATAGAATAATAGTATATTTTTGAAATTAAAATTGAAAATTAATACATTTATTATAAAATTACACTAAATTTTATACGGTTACATTAGTGTAATTAAAGTTAAGAGTGTGTAAATAGAGTGTGTAAAGGTTATAATAACTAGCAAACAGCCAAGCTATAAGGGTTTGAAGAAGATTTATAGATTTGATAAAAATTGGCACAGCAATTGCTATATATAATAGTGTAAGGAAAGAAAATTACAACTTAATAAATCTTACTTAACACAATTAAATAAATAAACTACAAAACTAAATAAGTTATTTACTGATTATCTTAATACTAAACGTAATTATCATATTAAATTAATATTTAAAATGGATAATCAGAAGATATAAATTTGATTAAAAAAGGGGAGGACATCATTATGGAAAAATTCATGGCTTTTATGGAAAAGTATGTAGTACCAGTAGCTTCTAAAATGGGGGCACAAAAACATTTAATAGCAATAAGAGATGGATTTGTTAGTATTATGCCACTAATTATGGCAGGTTCATTAGCAGTTATGATTAACAACATACCAATTCCGGGATATGCTGATTTCATGGCAAAAATTTTCGGAGCAGAGTGGGGACATGTACAAGGTACAGTATGGAATGGTACATTCGGAGTTATGTCATTAATACTTGTAGTGACAATGGCTTATAGCTTAGGAAAATCTTATGATAAAGACGCTATGGCTTGTGTTGTAGTATGCTTCGCAGTAGCAGCAATGCTTTATGCACCAGGAGCTGCAGGGGATGCATTTAAAGGCACAAATGGATTATTCGTTGCTTTAGCCGTTCCGTTAATATTTGGAACAATATTCTGTAAGTTACTTGGAAATCCTAAATTACTTATAAAGATGCCAGAGGGAGTTCCACCAGCAGTTGCAAAGGGATTTGCTGCAATTCTTCCAACTATAATAGTACTTGCATTAGTAGGAATAATTGAAGCAGTACTACTTTGGGTATTTGGAATAAACAATATACACAAAGTAGTATCTGATGCAATTCAAAAACCATTTATGGATATGTTTTCATCAAGTATCGTGCCAGTATTAATATTAATATTATTCCAACAATTATTCTGGTTCATGGGTCTTCATGGAGCAAATCTAGTTGCACCAATAGTAAACACTGTATTATTACCATTAACTTTGTCAAATATAGAGGCGTTTAGCTTAGGACAAGAACCAACTAGTATAATTACTTCACAATTCTTAGATTCATTTGTAAACTTAGGTGGATCAGGTGCAACAATTGCTTTGCTAATAGCTATATTCCTAGTTTCCAAGAGTAAAGCTAGTAAGTCTATTGCAAAAATAAGTCTTGCTCCAGGATTATTTAATATCAATGAGCCAGTAATATTTGGTATGCCAATAGTATTAAACCCAATTTATATTGCACCTTTCGTAATAGCTCCACTAGTATGTGCAGTTATTGCATATTATGCAACTTCATGGGGATTTATCCCAACAACAAGAATGGTAGTTCATTGGACTACTCCACCAGTGCTTAGTGCTTTCATTGCTACAGCTAGCTTTAAAGCTGGATTAATTGCATTAATTAATGTTGTAATTTCTGTAGGAATCTACCTACCTTTCGTTAAGGTAGCTGATAGAAAAGCTGTAATAGAAGAAAGTCAAGGATTAGCTCAATAATTATTAGTAAATAATTAAGACAAAATAAAGGTCTGATAGATAAATTTATCTATCAGACCTTTTTGTTTTAAATTTTATGTAATAATAATTTACTGTATTATATATTTTTCAGAGATAGTAAATTGTTGCTTAGTATAATATTATTAGTTAGCTATTTGGAATTCTGTATTTGTTAGGTTGAAGATAGTCTTCATTCCTGAACTTAAGTATATCTTGTTATCGGTAGTTACAAAAATAGCTTCTATATCAGATTGAGATTCTATAAAAGCTAAACCATCTTCAACACCCATAGCAAACACTGAAGTTGAAAGTGCATCTCCGTCAATGGATTTATCACTTATTATTGAAATACCAGAAATATTATTTTCATAAGGAAACCCAGTTTTAGGGTTAAGTATGTGATGGTATTTAACTCCATCATATTCTACAAATCTTTCATAAGTTCCAGATGTAACTACAGATTTATTATTAACTTCAATAGTCCCTAAAATATCATTACGGCTAGAAGCTGGGTTTTGAATACCTATTTTCCAATTTTCACCGCTAGTTTTTTTACCGTGAGCAAAAATATTACCACCTAAATCGATAATAGCACTATGAACGTTGTTTTCAGTTAAAACCTCTGAAACTTTGTCAGCGGCATAACCTTTAGCTATTCCACCTAAATCTATAATCATATGAGGGTTCTTAAGAAAAATAGATTTATCTTCTTCATTAAGTTCTACGGCATTATGATTTATATAACTTAGAGCGACATCTAGTTCTTCTTTTGATGGTACACCTTGCTGTGGCGATCTTTCTTCAGGTAAACCAATACTCCATAGTTTAACTAAGGGCCCTATAGTAATATCAAAAAGACCATTAGAAATATTGGAATACTCAAGACCTTTTTTTACTATTGTAAGAGTATCATCATCAACAATAACGGGTGATATACCTGAGGAATCATTGACTTTATCAAGTATAGTACCATCTTTATTTATACTAACTGATTTTTCAATTTCTCTTACTCTATCAAAAGCCTTATCTAGAATTTTTTCATCATCACTATCATATAGAGTAACTTTTACAACAGTACCCATAATGGATTCCGTTCTACTTAAAGGAGAAGTAACTTTATTATTTTTAGAACAACCTACAAAAGAGATAATACAAGAAATTAATAATGTAGATAATACTAAAGATTTTAATTGCTTATTTTTCATATAAACCTCCTAAAAATCATTTGTAATTTGAATTATTATATCCAAAGTATTTAATAAAAGAAAAAAAGGCTTTAGGAAAAATCCTAAAGCCTTAAATTTTAAATACTACTTAGCGCTTTCTAAAGCTTTAGCAGCTAATGTTTTGAATGAATCTGATGAAGTAGTTACAGCTGTAACAGCATCAACAGCTGTAGCATCTTGCTTTTCAATTAAAGCATCTTGTAATTTAGGGAAGGCTTCTTTTGGATTAGAAGCTGAACCGAATTCTTTCATTTTTGCGTTGTATGCTTCGTCAGTTGATTTAGCAACACCTTCAGCGTTAATTTCATCATACTTAACTGTAGCTATTTTACCATCTTTAACTTCGATGTTTACTTGACCAACAAAACCTCTTTCATCTGCTGTGCTTTTAGCTTCGTATTTGCCATCTTTTAAAGCCTTAGCCTCATCTTTAGATCCACATCCTACTAATACAGTAGTTGCTAATGCTGCAACAGCTAATAAACTTAATATTTTATTTGATTTCATAAGAAAATCCCCCTTAAAATTATATAATTAGAATAGTAATAATTATTATTAAAAGTCATTATCACTATCTAATTATACACAATGTGACAAAATATAGATATTCGTTTTACTTATGTTGAATAAGTTTTTTTAATAGCGTTTAAGTTTTAACAATATATCTTAGGATAAGCTATAAAAGGGATTAGACTAATTAACTTAATAGAAAAATTTAAAAAATTGTTAAAAAAACTACTAATAGGGTTAGCAATTAATATAGACAGATATCTAAATGGGCTATACAATTAATGATGGCTATAAAATAAGGGAGATTCAAAAAAATAACTAGTCAAATTATTTGGCTTGGTATTTTCTTTCAGTTCCCTACTAAAGTATATTAATTATAATGAAAGGATTAGGTGATATTATGTCTAAAAATAAGATTCTTGTTCTTGGTGCTGGTTATGGTGGTGTACATGCTGCTAAAAAACTTGCTAAGAAATACAAGAAGAATGAAGATGTGGAAGTTACTATAATAGATAGAAACCCATACCATACATTAATGACAGAACTACATGAAGTTGCAGGGGGAAGAGTTCACCCTGAATCGGTTCAAGTAGAGTTAAGTAAAATATTCAGTAAGAGTAAGATTAATGTTGTTACTGATACTATAGAAAAAGTAGATACAGATAATAAAAAGGTTACTACAACTTATGGAGAATATTCATATGATTACTTAGTAGTAGGTACTGGTAGCGAACCTGCTTTCTTTGGAGTTCCAGGAGTTAAGGAAAATGGATTTACTCTTTGGTCATTTGAAGATGCTATTAGAATAAGAGAGCACATCCAAAGTATGTTTGCAAAAGCAGCTATGGAAAGAAATGCTAGTAAACGAAAAGAAATGCTTACATTTGTTGTTGCAGGTTCAGGATTCACTGGAATAGAAATGGCTGGAGAATTAATAGAGTGGAAAAATAGGCTTGCAAGAGAATATAATGTAGACTTAAAAGAAGTAAGATTAATGGTTGTTGAAGCTATGGGAACAATCTTAAACATGCTTGATAGAAAACAAGCTGATAAAGCTGAATCATACATGACTAAAAAAGGTGTAGAGTTATTAAAGAATTCACCAATAGTTGAAGTTACTGATAAGAAAGTTGTTTTAAAGAGCGGTGAAGAGATATCAACTAGTACACTAATATGGACATGTGGAATCCAAGCTAATCAAGAAGCAAAAGAATATGGGCTTAAAACTGCTAGAGCTGGTAGATTACAAACAAATGAATATATGCAAGCTGTAGGGAAGAAAGATGTATTTGTAGTTGGAGATATGGCGTACTTTGAAGAAAAAGAAGGCCAAGGGACTCCACAAATAGTTGAAGCTGCAGTTCAAACAGCAGATACTGTTGTTAAAAACATAGTTGCTTCAATTGAAGAAAAAGAAATGAAAAAATTCGAGGGAAAATATCATGGATTCATGGTTTCAATCGGTGGAAAATACTGCGTTGCTAGCTTAATGGGAGTTAAGATGTCAGGCTTCTTCGCAATGGTTATGAAACATATAATCAACATGCATTACTTATTAGGAGTAAATGATGTACATGCAATATATAATTATTTAAAACATGAATTTTTTAGTATAGAAGATAACAGATCTATAATGAGAGGTCATTTAGCATCAAAAGCTAATAGATTATGGCTAGTACCTCTAAGAATTTACATAGGTTGTTTATGGACTATTGAA
Organism: Clostridium gasigenes; assembly: GCF_017348895.1. NCBI lineage: Bacteria > Bacillati > Bacillota > Clostridia > Eubacteriales > Clostridiaceae > Clostridium > Clostridium gasigenes. The sequence continues at coordinate 762,454 of NZ_CP071376.1, read as the reverse complement.
GGTTTAAAGAAATTACTTGGTGATACAAGTTGGAAAGCTATGTGGGATTCAAATAGTTTAAGTCAATTCGTTGATAAAATTAAAATTGGGTCAGATAGTTGGATTACAGCTGGAAATGTTAAAATGCCATTTACATGGTTGCATGATGCGACTACAGGTGCTTCAGCAGCTACAGAAACTGTAACAGAATTTGCTAAACCAATTATAAAAGAAGTACCAGGTTGGTATGCTTCAATAATGCAAATAATGATGCCAAACCCAGAAGTAGCTGTTTGGTTCCAAAGAATAGTTGTTTTAATGGAAATTGGTATGGGACTATGTTTAATAGTAGGATTATTTACATTCATATGGAGTTGTGTTTCAGCAGGTATGGTAATAAACTTTATTTTATGCGCAATGGCTGGATGGGAAATATTATGGTTCTTCTTTGTTTCAATAGCCTTAATGGGTGGAGCAGGTAGAACATTTGGGTTAGATTATTACTTAATGCCATGGATAAATAAAGTTATATCTGAGTTCTGGATGGGTAAGAAACAACCAATTTACAAACAAACAATATTAGTAGAAAATGAAAGTGCACAACTATAGTGCATAGGATATAATTAATAAAAGATCCTTATTGAAGGGTCTTTTACAAGGTAGAGCAAATTGCTCTACCTTGTAAATATTTTACTGTAGATATTATTTCTAAGGGATATTCAAAAAATCATCTGATATAATAATACTAAAAATAAAATGAGATGAGGAATTTATATGTTTAAGAAATGGGATATTATTATAATAGTAGTGCTTATGGTTCTATCATTTATTCCTGAAATAGTTTTTGGATTAATTTTAGGAAAAGAGTATAATAGTACATATGCCGAAATAACAGTAGCGGGAGAAGTGTATAAAAACATACCTTTATCAGCTCATAAAGGAAAAGAAATAATTGAAGTTGAAACTAAATATGGAAAGAGTAAAATAGAAGTAAAAGATAATAATATAGGTATAATAGATGCTAGTTGTGCTGATAAAATATGTATGCATCCAGAATATATAAATAAGCCGGGAGATGCATTAGTATGTTTACCTAATAAACTTATGATAGAAATAAAGGGTGATATAGAAGAGGATATTATAATCTCTCATTAATGAGGTGAAAGAGTGAAAGATACAAGACGAATGGTCTATATAGGTTTACTAGTTGCGCAAGCCTTAGTATTACATATTTTTGAAAGAATGATTCCTGTACCGTTTATTACGCCCGGTGCAAAACTTGGACTTGCAAATTTAATAACAGTAGTAGCTTTATACACACTAGAGGATAAGAAGGATGCATTTTTAGTAATTTTTCTAAGATTAACATTAGGAACAATGTTTGGTGGGAATTTATCTTCATTTATGTATAGTGCAATGGGTGGAATATTAAGCTTTTTAGGAATGGTATTTATAAAAGAAACATTTAAGGATAAGGTGAGTATAATAGGTGTAAGCTCTGTAGGCGCAATATTTCATAATGTAGGGCAACTTATAGTAGCATCTTTAATTGTAAAAAATATAGGGGTTATGCTTTACTTACCGGTATTATCAACTATAGGAATAGGGACAGGGATTTTTATTGGAATTACAGCTAATTATTTAGTAAAGCACTTATCTAAATTATCTATATTTAGATAGGGAATAGAAGGTGATTAAAGTGGATAAGATTTGGAACAGCTATCCTGATTTAAAGGGTGAGCTTACATTAGTTCTTGATTTAATGAAGAAAAACGTAAAATGTAAAGATAAAAAAATTGAAAACTCAATAATAGAATTAATAGAATCAGGTGGGAAATTATTAAGACCGGCTTTTGTTTTAATTGGTTCGAAATTTGGTAACTATGATAGAGAAAAATCAGTACCTACAGCTGCTGTAATAGAAATGTTGCATATGGCAAGCTTAGTACATGACGATGTAATTGATGATTCTAAATTAAGAAGAGGTCAAGAAACTATTCAATCAAAATATGGTAAAGATTATGCAGTGTATATAGGGGATTATCTTTTCTGTGTATGCTTTAAAATATTAGCAACTAGTTCATCGCTTCAAGCTATTAAGATGGATTCAAGAGCTATGTCTAAAATATGTATGGGGGAAGTAAATCAGTTAAATTCAAGATATTCTACAAAATTATCTATTAAGGAATATTTAAGTAGAATTTCAGGAAAAACAGCTGAATTATTTTCATTATCGTTATCACTAGGAGCGGCTGAATGTGATGCAAAGAAAAATATAACTAAAACATTATATAATATAGGACATAATTTAGGAATGGCGTTTCAAATAATAGATGATATTTTAGATTATGAAGGTAATGATGAAAGTATTAAAAAATCAGCGGGTAATGATTTAAAACAAGGGATTTATACAAGTCCATTTATATATGCTAGTATGAATAATCCTAAAGAATTTAAAAAGTTTATAGGAAATGATGAGTTAGAAGATGAAGACATAAAAGAAATAATAAAAAAAGTTAAGGAAAATAATGGGGTTGTAGATGCCAGGCAACTTGCAGGGAAGTATATGGAAAAGTGCTTTAAAGGAATAGATTCATTACCAAATAGTGAATATAAAGAAATATTAAATGATATATCTAAATGGTTATTGCTTAGAGAATATTAAAAAAAGCTTCTTATTTTTATAAGAAGCCTTTTATTATGTTTTTTAGTGATTTTATAAATGGTGAATTGTTTTTGTAAAAGCTATCAAAATAGCATATGTAAATAGGTAAAGAGAATTTTATGTTTTCAACATTTATTAATTTTAAAGAACTAGATACAGAGTAGCTATTATAAATACTTTTAGGTAAAAAGGTTACTGATCTAGATGCTTTTAAACCCTTCAATGATGAAAAGTAAGAGTTTGTACTGTATATAACGTTAAGTCCATTAAAATCAGGTAAAGCATCAGTTAGTGTTTGATTTAATAAAAGGTTAAAGCATTTTTTAGCAGAAGTCTCTATAAATGGTGTTGTTAAAAGTTCATCTAAAGTAAGGGAGTTCTTATAGAAAGATGAATCTGCAACAAGAACAATATCATCATTACCAAGTTGATTAATAATTAATCCTTCATAATCGCTAGGTCGTTTATAACATAAATATATATCACAAATATTATTTAAAAGATTAGTAGCACTGCAACAATACAGAGATGTTAAATTAATAGTGTAATCTGTAAAAGAGTTTTTTAATTTTGATATAGCTATTGGAAGAAAGGTATAACTAATAGACTCTATAGCCTCTATAGAGATATAATTTTTTTTCTGATTTGAGCTAAAAAGTTCGTCTTCCATTTTTTTATATGTATTCAGTATTGTTTCACAGTGTTTAAATAATATTTCACCTTCAGAAGTTAAGGTAACCCCTTTATTACTTCTGTTTAAAAGCTTTACATTTAATTCTGTTTCTAGTTTTACAAGCTGCTGACTAAGTGCAGATTGTGAAATATGGGATTGCTTAGCTACAGTAGATATACTTTTGCTTTGGGCAACATCATAAAAATATCGTAAACTATCTATATGCATAAGTTATCTCCAATCATTTTTAGTTTAGGGGGATGAAAAAGTCTGACTAGTTATTAAAAAAAGTCTTGCTATTAGACTATTATAGAGAATATTAACTAAAAAATCAAATATACAAAGTTATAAGAGAAAGAAACCGCCTATTATTTTTTAATATAGGTGGTTTCTTTATTTTATAGCTTAGATCAATGAATTATAAGCTTCAAGAGTTTTTTGTGCAGTATTTTTCCAGGAAAACTCAAGACTTTTTAGATATCCTTTAAGTGCCAGGGCATTTCTAAGTTCGTCATTATCTAAAATATTAAATAGGTTAGTAGCAAGATCTTGAGAATCAAATGGGTCTATTAGAATTGCAGCATCACCAGTAACCTCGGGTATAGAAGTTAGGTTAGAGGTTATTACTGCTGTTTTACAACTCATTGCTTCAAGTGGTGGCAAACCAAACCCTTCATAAAGAGATGGGTAAACAAAAGCTTCTGCACCGTTATAAAGAATAGGTAAAATATCATCATTTAAGTATCCAGTAAAAATAACATTATTTTGTAAATTTAGACTTTCTACAAGTGATACAAGTTTTTTACCTTCATCTTTTACAGAGCCCCCAAGAACTAACGTATAAGGTGTTTTTAAACTTGGATTTATCTGTTTAAAAGCTAATATAAGTTCACGAACATTTTTCCTAGTACTAAATCCTCCTATGTATAGGATATAAGGTGTATTAATTGAAAAATTTTCTGCTACAAAGTCCTTACAAACATTTTTATCTAGAGGTTTAAAATTAGAATTTGCAGCGAGTGGAGTAACAAAGATTTTTTCTTCAGGATAACCGTGAAAAAACTTTAGAATATCCCTTTTAGAATACTCTGAAACAGTTAGTATTCCTTTGGTCTTATCAATAATCTTAGGCATTTCTGTTAAAAATCTTTCTAAGTATTTTTTTCCTACAGTTTCAGGTAATGTATAAGGTATTAAATCGTGAAGAGTTATAATTGAATTAGTTGAATAACTTTCTGTTAGTCCTATTCCATTTTGAGGAATATGATGTAAATCAATGTTATTTTTTTCTATATAGCTTGGAATATAAAAGTTTTCATAAAATCCACCATGACGATTAGAGGAAAAAACTATTTTGCTGTTAGATTTTTTAAATAAATCATAATCTTTTCCTGTCCAAAATAAAGTATAGTCATTTTCTTTATCAATATTAAGTAACTCTCTTGTAACATTTTCTGTGTATGTTCCAATTCCAGTTCCTTTGTACAAATTAATTCCTCTAGCATCAATTGATATTTTCATAAATCACACCCCTTTTAAGTTAGTGGTAGGGAACTTCAAAAAAATAGCTAGTATATAGTTATATTTTTTGAGGTGGCATTAAACCTATAACAATATTTTTTCTACATACAATATACATATTAAAAAATAATATATATATAACAAACTGTTATTAAAAATTTTATTCCTCACAATAAAAAGAAGAAATTCATATAATAAAAAGAAGAAATATTGAGGGGAATGCCATGGATGTTTTAGAGATAAAAAATATACTTGAGAGTAATTATTTATTGAAAATAGTTAGTGTAGAGAAGGTTAAAAATACTTTTAAAATAGAAAGTGAACATGAGAAATATTGTATTAAGATAATAAAATATGACTATCCTCATTTTAATTTTATTTTATCTGCTATAAATCATCTTCAAAAAAGAGGATTCAATAAAATACCAGAAATAATAAAAACAAAAGATAATAGTGGGTTTATAAAAATTGGGAATAATTATGCGTATCTTACAGAGTGGGTGACTTCTAGGCTAAGTAATTATGATGATATATATGAACTAGGGAAAATAACAGAAAAACTAGGGGAACTTCATAAATGTAGTGAAGGTTTTGTGACAAATAAAGATATGAATCCAAGAATAGGATGGTTTTCTTGGATTAATGTATTTGAGACTAGGTGTAGTGAAATTTTAGACTTTAAAAAAAGGATAGATCAAAAGGCTAATAAATCTAATGTTGATAGGCTATATTTAGAGGCTATTGACGGGGAGTTACAACGAGGAAAAAGAGCCATAGAAGATTTAAAAACTGAAAAATATATAAACATAATGGAAAAAGAAGTTATGAAGAGAGGATTTTGTCATCATGATTTTGCTCATCATAATATATTAATAGATACAAAGGAAGATATAAATATAATTGATTTTGATTATTGTATATTAGATAGTCATCTGCATGATTTATCATCATTAATGATAAGGACTATGAAAGGTGGAAAGTGGAAGCCCGATATAGCAAATTTAATATTAAATAGTTATTCAAAAAGCAATGAGGTTTATGACGAAGAATTAAATTTAATGAAATCATTTATACGATTCCCACAAGAATTTTGGCAAAGAGGCCTACAGTATTATTGGGAGCAACAACCTTGGAGTGATGAATTCCTTGAAAATAAGATACGTAAGTATTTAGAGGATGTAGAGCAAAGAGAAGTGTTTATAGAAGAATTTTTTTAGGGTAGTAATATGAAAAAATAGACGAACAGGTTGGCTTGTTATTTTTTGAAGGTGTCGTATAGGAGGTGGATAATATAGATAACAACTTATATTCGTATTTCACAAAGAGAGATATAAAATTAGTAAACCATAGTTTTGAAAATAGAGGAGAGATATCCTTAGAGAGTATTAAAAGACAAATAAGCAATATAGTAGTTTTTCAAAATAATGCCAAGGGCTATAAGGATAATATATTGCCTAGAATAGGTAGTAGCATAGGTCGGGATCTAGAAGGCTACAAGGTTCAAGTTAAAAACTTGGAATTAGATTTAGACTATATAACTGATAAAATAGATAAGAATAGCGTAGATATATTTATATTAGAAGAAGGGGAGATGCTTTTAAGTAGAGGTAGGAGAGCTATTAATCATGTTGAAAATAGTAATTATAGTAAACTAATTAGAAGAAGTATGGCTAACTATGAAGTATGTTTAGGAAGGGTTTGTGAAGGGAATCTTAGGATGGACGAAAATGGAAAAGTTGAAATTGGAACAATTAAATACCTAACTTATAATTTAGTGGAACATGATTTTTATTCGTATTTAAAGAGACTAAGAAAGAAAAATAATATATTAGATATTGAATGTTTAATTAAATATTTTGCAGAAAAATCATTACTTAAAGATGATAGCATTGAATATTTAAGAGGGCTACTATCTTACCCAGTGGAGAGTTTGAAATTATGGGAAAAATATAGGATAAATAAAAAAAACTTAACGGAAGAAGAATATATGGATGGGTTCTATAGGGCTAAGAAAAATGATGGGAAGGAATTAATAGCTAGGGAATATGAAAAAAATAATAGTCAACGTGAGAAAATTGTTTACTAGTTATTTTTTCAAGATTCCTAAGAGAGGAGGACTTTAGTGAATAAGTTAAGGTATATAGATAAAAAAATATTATGTAAATATGATTTAAGTGAAGAGTTTTTTGAAAATTTAGGAGTTGAAATAAATGATATAGTACCTCTAAGAAAGGTTTTTGTACTTGTAACTTCAGAAGGTAAAAAAATATTGAAAATAGTAAATTCTACAGAAGAAAGATTAGAATTTATAGATAAGTCATTAGATTATATATCTAAAAGATACTCAAATGTATTAAGTTATTATAAAAATAAAAACAATAAGGTTTATGAGATTTGGAAAGGGGAAACCTATGTGCTTTTAGATATGATAGATGGAAGGGAGGCAACTTTTTCAAATCCCATTGAAATTAATCTTTGTTCTAAGGCAATAGCAAATATGCATTTAGCATCAAAAGGAATATTAGATACTATGGATGAAGATATAGTTATTGAAAATTCAGGGGAAAATTTAATTAGAGTAATGAATGATAGTTATAAAATATTAGAAAATATAAAATATAATGTTAATAAATATAGATATAAAAATGAGTTTGATAAAATGTTTATTATAAATGTAGATTATAATTTAAAGGAAATTGAAAAATCTTTAGAGTTTTTAGCCCTAAGTGATTATAATAATATTTTATTAAATAAATCAAAGATGGTATTATGTCATAATGATTTAGCTCATCACAATTTCATAATAGATGGAGAAGAAGTTAAAATAATTGATTTTGATTATTGTAAATTTGATACTAGGGTAGTTGATGTAGCTAATTACACATTAAAAGTAATAAAGAATTTTGCATATGATAGTAAGAAGGTAAAAGCTATATTGGATAGCTATAATGAAGTAGAAAAATTAGATAACGAAGAAATAAGGTTATTATACGTAATACTATCATTTCCAAAGGATTTTGTAACAATAGTAACAGATTATTACTATAAGCAAAAGAGCTGGGATGAAGATGTTTTTATAAATAGGTTTAAAAGCAAGCTTGAAAATGAAACTCATAGAAAAGAGTTTTTGAATAATTTTATACAAGAATTTAAAGAATATTTTTATTAGGGACATGAAAATAAGCTAGTTATATTAAATTATAACTAGCTTATTTTTTTTTAAGTGCCTAATATAGTTTCATATGCTTTAATTGTCTGTAGTGCAGTGTTTTCCCAAGTATAAAGAGAACTTGTTAAAAGGCCCTTTTGTATCATAGTTAATCTAAGTGTATCATCAGTTAAAACATTTTCTATAGATAATTTTAGTTCAGATATAGAATATGGATTTATTAAAATAGCAGAATCTAAACAAACTTCTGGCAATGAAGTTACATTAGATGAAATTACAGGAGTGCCGCAGGCCATAGCTTCAAGTGGGGGAAGACCAAATCCTTCATAAAATGATGGATAAACTAATAACTTTGAAGCATTATAAAAAGTAGGAAGATCATTTAAAGGAATAAAATCTGTAAAAATTACAGAGCTACTTATGAAAAGATCCTCTGTACGCTTTTTATATAGTTCGTATGAAATTCCCTTTTTACCTGTAATCACTAATTTTAAATCTTTTTTTATAGTACTATCTAAAAGAGAAAATGCCTCTATAATACCTAAAATATTTTTTCTAGGACTAAAGCCCCCAACATATAAAATAAAATCATCTTTAATACCATATTTATCACATAAATTCTTTTTACATAAATCTTTGTTTAAAGGTCTGTATATATCCTCTGCAGCGAGATGAGTAACAAATATTTTTTCTTTAGGAAAGTTAAATTCCTTTGCTATATCTTGCTTAGAAAATTCTGAAACTGTTAAGATACCATCGCAATTTTCTATAATTTTAGGAAGTTCATTATTAAAAATATTAAGATATCTATCACTTACTGTTTCAGGCATTCTCAAGGGAATTATATCATGTAATGTAATTGCTTTAAGGCAATTTATATTTTCAGAAAGTCCTACTCCGTTTTGAGGAACATGATATAGTTCCATATCGTGATAGGGGAAAGTATTAGGTGTTCTAACGTCATCCCAAAAGTTTTTTTTAGATAATTCTTCTGCAGTCTCCACTGCAAAATTATCTTTTAAATTTAGAGAGGAGCCGTTGGGTAAGAAAATTAAGTAGTCATTCTTAGAATCAACTTTATTTAAGCTATTTATAAGTTGATAAGTGTAAGTTCCTATACCAGTTCCCCTATACCATTTAGCAGCTCTTCCATCTATGCCTATCTTCATGATTTAATCCTTTCATAATGCTTTTAATTTATTATATTAAAGAAGGTGAAAAAATGTTAATAAAAGAATGAGTAACCACATATAAATATAAAAGGGGGTGAGCACTATGATGAGAGAATTTGAAATAGAAAGGCAATTTGATATAAAAATCGAAGTTATAAAAGCGAACAAAGGGATTTATTATTTAAAGAGTAATAAGGGCGAAAGGTGTTTAAAAAGGATAAATTATGGGCCACAAAAATTATTGTTTGTATGTGGGGCAAAGGATCATTTAATTAATAATGGATTTAAAGGTGTGGATAAATATTATTTAAACATAGAAGGTGAACCATATGCACTAGTAAATGAAGATCTTTATACATTATCTGAGTGGTTAGATGGAAGAGAATGTGATTTTCATAACATAGAAGAAGTGAAAATTGCAGCAAGAACATTAGCAAAAATGCACGAAGCTTCTAAGGGGTATGACCCACCGGAGAATTCAAAGCTTAAAAGTGATTTAGGCAGATGGCCGAGCCTTATGGCAAAAAGAATCAAGTCTCTTGATAAAATGAGGGATATGGTAAGGAAAAAAAATAATAAAAATAACTTCGATTTAATATATCTAAAATCTATGGAATTTTATAAAGAAATCGGTAAAAAAGCATTAAAAACATTAGAGGAATCAAACTATATTGAATTATGTGAGATAGCAGAAAATGATAAAAATTTCTGCCACCATGATTATACTTATCATAATATTATTATTGATAAAGATGAAAATGTAAATATAATTGATTTTGATTATTGTAAGAGAGAGGTAAGAACCTTTGATATTTCTAACTTTATGACAAAGGTACTAAAAAGAGTTAATTGGGATATGAATTTTGCAAAAGCAATTATAGATTCTTATAATGAAGTATCCGAGTTAAGAGAAGATGAATATAAAGTGTTGTTTGCATATATGCAATTTCCACAAAGGTATTGGAGACTTGCAAATAGATATTATTACAATGAAGTTAACTGGGGACAAAATACTTTCGCAAGTAAAATAGAATCTATAATAAAAGAGCAAGAACAATTTCTACTATTCTTAGAAAATTTTAAAAATGAATATTTTTTATCAAGTGATTCTTAGAGTTAGGTTATTTAAAGAAGTATATTATTAAATCAGAAACCTAAAAGAACTTATCCAGAGAACAACTTATAAATAGAAAAAGTGCTTAGGCGCTTTTTTTATGTAGCAAAATATCTTACTTATCATATTATAAATAATAAGTAATAAGTAATAAGTAAGAGGTTAGATATGATTATAGGAGATTTAGTTGTTAGAAAGTCTTATGATAGAGATATTACATTTAAAATAATCGATATAAAGGAAGAAGATGGAAACTTAATATATTTTTTAAAAGGAATAAGTATAAGAATAATAGCGGATTCATCAAAAGATGATCTTGAGAAAGTTGATAATAGTTTTATAGGTGAAAAGGAAAAGATTTTAAATAGTAGAGTTAATGCGGCTATTAAAAATGCAATATCATTAAGAGGTGATGATGTTGCAATCAAAGCGATAAATAGTAGAGGGGCAAAAACTCAAAAGTTAGCAGCAAATAAGGACTTAATGTTTGGACGGCCGGGGAAAATATTACATGTAGATGGAGATAGTCAGTATTTAGAAACATGCTTAAAGGTATATAAACAGTTATCTTTAAATGCTGTAGGAAGAGTGGTGACAGAAAGTAAACAACCAGAAGCTATTGTGGCATTAGTTAAGGAAATAAAGCCTGATATAGTTGTTTTAACGGGCCATGACGGAGTTATTAGAGGGGCGCAAGATTACCTTGATTTAGATAATTATAGAAATTCTAAGTATTATACTCAAGCGGTTAGAGCTTTAAGAGACTATAATTCAAGCTATGATGAGTTAGTTATATTTGCAGGGGCATGCCAATCCTGCTATGAATGTATGTTAGATGCAGGAGCTAATTTTGCAAGTTCTCCAAGTCGCGTGTTAATACATTGTTTAGATCCAGTTTTTGTGTGTGAAAAAATAGCTTATACTAGAATTGATGAGATAGTATCTATTCAAGAATTGATAAACAATACAATAACAGGAATTAAAGGTATAGGAGGGCTTCAAACAAGAGGGAAATATAGGGAAGGTTACCCAAAGTCAACATATATCTAACTTAAGAGGCATATCAAAGTTATTGGATTAGTTGAAATTCTAGATGTTTATAATGATTAATATAGATAATTAAAATTAGAGTGCATAAAAATAGGGTTAAAAGGAATACTAATAGTTGTGTATTAGCAATACAAATAAGTTAAAAGTTTACATTGACAAATATACTAGAAAAGTGTTAAAATATAAAATTTATTTGACAAAAACTGGTGTGTAGTGTATAATGTAAATTGGAAAGAAGGTGTTTATATGGAAAGGTTAAAAACTATTGCAACCATCAAAAGAGATATCGAAGGACATTTAGGCGAAAAGGTTACACTTAAAGCTAACGGTGGAAGGAAGAAGATCCTAGTAAACAACGGAGTAATAGAAAGTGTTTATCCAAGCATTTTCGTAGTAAGATTAGAAAGTGACAATGAAAGAACTGTAACATACAGTTATTCAGATGTACTAACAAATACTGTGCAATTATATTTTGCTGTATAGACAATAGAACTTCGATTTTCGAAGTTCTATATTTTTTTATATTATTTAGGCATCCTAGAAAAATAATTAGTCAATATCCATGGAAACTTTGACTAGTTATTTTTTTAAGATGCCTTATATTTTTAATATTATAAAAAAGTATAAAAAAAAGAAAGATGGTGGGTTCCCATCTTTCAACTATGGTATAAAAGGGTATTGAGAATTTATGAGAGGTTATATGGTCAATAACCTCTATTAGGATACGACAAATTTCTTATGTTGTCAACATTAAATTAAAAAAAACAATAAAATTATGTTTGAAATTCGACAATAATATTATTGAATACATATTATCCCATAACAAAAAGAAGTATTTGTCGAAGAAAAGGGTATGATTTTATAAACAATAAAAATATATATGAATAAATATATAGAGATGGAAATATATTTATGGTAGGAAGTATTCTATAGGAGGGATAATATGTCACAGATTGATGTAATAAAAGAAAGAGTTCAATATGAGCAACTTTTAAAAGAAAGCTCATCAAACCATATTTTAAAGGGTGAATATTTAATAAGGGATTCTCATCCTGATATGAAAGAGGTTTTAGGAGTTGAAGCAAAGGCTACAATAACAAATAAAGAAATTCTTGGAGATAAGGTAATGGTGGAAGGGTTATTAAACTACACTATGTTTTATCTACCAAAGGAGGAAGCAATATCGGAAAATGCTTCAAGAAAAATTCACTCAGTTACATTTACAGAAAAGTTCGCAAATTACATTGAACTTGAAAATGATGAACATAGGGTGATTTGTGAAGTTGAGTGTGATATTGAACATATTGAGGCAAATTTAATAAATGAAAGAAAAGTAGGAATAGATGGGGTCATTGAATTAAAATGGGAAATTTATAGAAGTGGAGAATTTGAATATGTAAAAGATGTAGAAGGAAAAGAAGATATTCAAGTACTTAAAAAGCAAGAAGTACTAAATGGTGTTAAGGGTGAAAAGGAGATTGAATTAGTAGGTAAATCTATGATGAAAGTAACTATGGATAAACCAGAAATCGAAGATATTCTTAATTGTTCAATGAATCTTCATAAAAAAGAAATTAAAATTGGTGAAGATAAAATTTATATAGGGTGCTATTGTAAAATAGAAGTTTTATATAAGGGTAAAGATACCTCAGATATAATGACTTTACAGGATGATGTATATTTATCAAAGGAAGAGGAATTAGTAGGAATAACTAATGAAATGATGAGTTCTATGAATATGGATGTTAATAATAGTGAATATACTATTACTGCTGACGATTTAGGAGAAAGTAGAGTAGTTAACCTTGAATTTGTAATCAAAGGAAAGGTTAAGGTATTCTCAAAAGAAAAAATAGAATTAATTAAAGATGCATATTCACCTACTATGAATATGGAATTAAATATTGGTAATCACGAAATAGGAATTGTTCAAGGTAGTGCAAATAATGAATCAATGGTTAAAGATAATATTTATTTGAAAAATGAAAATACTAAAATTGAGCAAATAATTTCTGTAAGTGGAAGTGCTGCTATCACAGATAAAATTGTAGAAAATGATAGAGTTAAAATCGAAGGAATAGTAAAAGTAAATGTATTATATAAGGCTATGGATGAAGAAGATTGTTATGCCATAGTATCTGGAGAAATACCATTCTTAGCATCAGCAGAAATAAAAGGTGCTAAAGAAGGTATGGATATAGTAGTTAAAGCATCATTAGAAAATATAGATGCAAGTATAGAAGCAAATACAATAGCTATTCGTGCAACAGTAATTACATCTTCAAAAGTATGTCATAAAGTAAATAAAGAATGGGTAGTTGATATAGTAGATGGTGGAGATGAAAAGAAAGAAAAGAAAGCATCGATTACTATATATGTAGTTGGAGCTGGAGATACACTATGGCAGTTAGCTAAGAAATATAATACTACTATGGAAGAACTAACGAAGCTAAATGATATGGAAAATCCAGAAGAATTAAAATGTGGAGAAAAATTAATAATTCCAGGTAGAGCTATATTTTAAAAAAACACTAAGGTATATTGACTTGTTATTAAAAAAAAATGTCTAAGAGGAGCCGCGTTTATAAACGTGGTTCTTTTTTTATGCTAAAGGAGCTTTAAAAAATATATAAAGTAAATTAGTTAAAAATGAATAAGAATAATGGAGGCTGGATAAAATAATATATGTATGATTAGAGGTGATAGAATGAGTGAAAAAATAAATGGGAATTTAATAATAATAGGTGGCGCAGAAGATAAAGAGGGTAAAAAAGAGATCCTGAAAAAGGTTTGTGAATTTATAAATAAAGATAATGACACAATATTAGTTGCAACAATAGCAACAGAATATCCAAGGGAAGCGTTGAAGAAATATAAAGAGGTATTTACAAAATTAGGTGTGAAAAATATAAAGGGGTTAGATATAAGTAATAGAGTTCATGCATTTGAAGAAGAAAATTTAAATTCTATTAATGAAGCAGCACTTATATTTTTTACAGGTGGTGACCAATTAAGAATAACAAGTATAGTTGGAGGAACTCCTATTTATGATGCTTTAAAAAAGGCTAGTAAAAGGGGCTGCATAATAGTTGGAACATCAGCGGGAGCTTCTGTTATGAGCGATACTATGATTGTTCAAGGGGATGATGAAGAATCACCTAGAAAGTGTACTTTAAAGATGGCACCAGGCCTTGGGTTTGTAAAAAATATAATGATAGATCAACATTTTGATCAAAGAGGAAGAATAGGAAGGCTACTGACAGGCATAGCTCAAAATCCTGAAGTTTTAGGAATTGGAATAGATGAAGATACTGCAATTATAGTTACGGATGAAGGGATGGCAGAAGTAATAGGAAGCGGAGCTGTTTACTTTGTTGATGGAAGTGGGATTACTCATAGTAATGTATCAGAACAATATTGCGATGAGGTTTTAAGTATGTATAATGTGAAACTTCATGTGCTTAAAGAAGGTAATAAATTTAATATTTTAGCTAAGGCACCTTTTGAGGAGGAAATTAGTAGCAATGAGAGTAATAAAAACTAAAATATATGAAGGTAGAAATATCTATTCACATAAAAAATGTATTAGGATGGATATAGATTTAGAAGGGTACTGTGAAATACCTAGTAAAGAAATAGAAGATTTTAACTTTAATTTGGTAAATATGATACCGGAGCTTAGAACACATAGATGTGGAATAGATGAAGATGAAGGTTTTATTAAAAGGTTAAAAGAAGGAACTTATCTAGCTCACATATGTGAGCATATAATAATTTCTATTCAAAATAAAATAGGAGTAGAAGTTTCTTATGGTAAATCAAGAGAAATAAAAGATGATTTATATTATATTATATTTGAATATAAATATGCAAATACAGCAGTAGAGACATCAAAACTGGCAGCTGATATAATAAATGCTTTAATAAATAAAGAAATTATAAATTATGATGGAAGAATAGAGTTATTAAAAGAATTTTTAAATGAAGAATGTATAGGGCCGACTACGGAAGCTATATGTAATGCTGCTAAAAGGAGAGATATCCCTGTAATAAAACTTGGAGAAAGTGATTTTTATCAGTTAGGATATGGGAAACAAGGAAGAATAATTGAGTCGGCTATCGGATATCAAACTAGTTGTATATCAGTAGATATGGCTTCAGATAAATTGTTAACAAAAGAATTATTAAAACTTCAGAATTTGCCAGTAGCTAAAGGTGCTAAAGTTTATAATGTAATAAACCTTCTTAATGAAGGTGAATATATAGGATATCCCTTAGTGTTAAAACCCCAATTTGGAAATCAAGGAAAGGGCATAATCTTAAATATTAGTAATGAAAAAGAATTAATTAGTGCTTATGAAGCCTTAAAAGGAAAATTTAAAGATCTAATAATAGAAAAATACCATAGAGGAAATGATTATAGAATTTGTGTTGTAGATTATAAAGTTACGGCAGGGTCTTTAAGAAATCCTCCATATATAATTGGAGATGGTAAAAGTACTATTTTTGAATTAATAAATATTTTAAATGAAAATCCATTACGAGGATATGGTCATGAAAAACCTCTTACTCGTGTGCAAATAGATATTGAATTAATAGAATGCTTAAGAGATATGAATTATAACGAAAAGAGCATTATTAAAAAAGATGAAAAAATCTTATTAAGAAGAAATGCAAACCTCTCAACTGGAGGAAACGCTATAGATTGTACAGATATCATATGTGATGAAAATAAAGATGTTTGTATTAGAGCAGCAAAGACATTAGGATTAGATATATGTGGAATAGATATATGTGCAGAAGATATTTCAAAGCCTATATATAATGGTGGAATAATTATGGAAGTAAATGCAGCTCCGGGTTTAAGAATGCACTTATATCCAAGTAAGGGCAAGAAAAGGGATGTTGGTGATGATATAGTTAATATGCTATACAAAGGTAACCCAAAAAACATACCGGTTATTTCAGTAACGGGAACAAATGGTAAAACAACAACAACAAGAGTTATTAGTCATACACTAGCTAAAATGGGATATATAATTGGGATGACAAGTACATCTGGAATATATATAAATGAAAAATGTATAGATAAAGGTGATGATAGTGGCTCTGAAAGTGCAAAGAGTATTTTATTAAATAGAGATGTGGATATAGCTGTTTTAGAAACAGCCCGTGGGGGAATAATAAAAAAAGGGTTAGCTTATGACTTAGCAGATGTAGCTGTTATTACTAATATAACAGAAGATCATTTAGGCATAGATGGAATAAATACTATGGAGGAACTATGTTTTGCTAAATCTTTAGTTGGTGAAGCTGTTAAACCTAATGGATATGTTGTTATTAATGCAGAAGATAAATGGAGCAAAAGTATCATAGAAAGAATATCAGCTAATAAAATCTATTTTTCTAAAAATAAAGAAAATAAGTTAATTAAACAGAATATAGATGAAGGTAAAATAGCTATATATATAGAAAATAATTGGATTACTGTAAATAATAAAGGAAAAATATTTAAAGTATCTGAAATAAATAACATACCAATAACTTTAGGTGGAAAATTAATATTTAATATAGAAAATATATTAGCTGTTTGTGGAGCTTTAGTAGGTATGGAAGTTGATTATTGTATGATAAAAAGAGGTGTAGAAAGCTTTTTGCTAAATTCTGAGAAGAATTTAGGTAGATTTAATTGTTACTCAGTTAATGGAGTAAACGTAATTTTAGATTATGGTCATAATATAGAAGGGTATAAAGCGGTTCTATCATCAATAAAATCTATGCATTCTGGTAAAATACATGGTGTTGTAGGGATTCCTGGGGATAGAAGTGATGAAGTATCAATTGAAATAGGTAATATTTGTAGTCAATTCTTAGATAGTATAATAATTAAAGAGGATAAGGATAAAAGGGGAAGGAAGAGTGGAGAAATTAGTAAGTTGATTCAGAGCGGGATAAAATCTTCACATAACAAAATACAAAGTAAAATAATTTTAGATGAGAAAGAGGCTTTTAGAAAAGCTATGGACGAGGCTAAAGTTGGAGATACTATAGTTGTATTTTACGAAGAAATAGAGCCTTTAATTGAAATAATAAAAAATGACTATTTAAAAGTAATCGAAGCAGATGATAAACTAATAAGTTCATTATAAAAGGCAAGTTATTTTATTGAAGAGGCCTTGATAATTTTCAAAATATCTATTAACGATGAGTGATATATGTCTTATAAATGAAGTGTGAGTTATTCTAACAGGTATTAGGTTGAATTAGATAGAGCTGAAAGAAAATAACAAGTCAAATATTATTAGAATCTTTTGTGCTAGGAAAGAACCATAACCTGTGCATAGTAAGCCTGTGTAAAGGTTATGGTGATGAATCATAGCTCAAAATGTATCAGAATTTGACTAGTTATTTGTTTTAGCATCCATATTATGTTTACTAGTAGATAAAAAAAATATATAATTAGCATACAAGTTTAGAGACAGTCATTTTTTTGAAAATGACTTAATACATCATTGAAAGGATTTGAAGATATGAAGGTTAAGGCGTATGCTAAGGTTAATATATCCTTGGATATAATAGAAAAAAGAAAAAGTGATGGCTATCATCTATTAAGAATGATAATGCAAAATATAGATTTATATGATGAAATAATAATTGAAAAACAAAAGTCTGGAATAAATATTAAGTGCAATAAACCTTATGTACCCACAGATGAAAGGAATTTAGCTTATAGGGCTGCAAAATTATTTAAAGAAACTTTCAATATAGAAGAAGGTGTATCTATAAATATAAAGAAGAATATTCCTGTAGCAGCTGGACTAGCTGGAGGAAGTACAGATGGGGCAGCGGTTTTAAAAGTAATGAATGAAATATTTAATGTTAATGCAAGTGATGAAGAATTAATGGAAATAGGTCTTAAACTAGGTGCGGATATACCTTATTGTATAAAAGGTGGCACGGCTCTATGTGAAGGCATAGGGGAGAAGGTTACAAGTTTAAAATCTTTTAAGGACAAGATACTTGTTTTAGTTAAACCCCCTTTTGGAGTATCAACTAAATTTGTTTATCAAGAATTTAATTTAGAAAGAGTATTAAATCATCCAAAGACAGAAGAATTAATAGAGGCAATGGAAAATGATGATTTAAATTATGTTTGTGATAATATGAAGAATCTACTTGAAAATGTAACATTAAGAAAGCACAAGATGATAATTGGCATAAAAGAGGAAATGAAAGCTCTTGGAGCTAAAGGGTCAATGATGAGTGGAAGTGGGCCAACAGTATTTGCAATCTTTGATGATATGCTTAAAGCTCAAAGATGTTTTGAAAAGATGAAAGATAAGTATGATGATGTATTTATAACTAGAACAATATAAAACTTTATGTATAGACCTCGATTTTATGGCAATAATTAAGCTATAAAGGGGGTTTTTATATTATGAGAAGAAGGTTAAGTATAATAATATTAGTAATTATAGGTACAATAGGTTTATTAAATGGGTGTGTAAGCAGTGAAAGTGGACAAGGTAGTCTTAATGGAAAACAATTGGTTTTAGAAGATATACAAAATGAAATAATAAGGTTTCATGTACTAGCGAACAGTGATACAGAAGAGGACCAAAAGTTAAAACTTAAGGTTAGAGATAAAGTAATAGAAAATATGGCAAGTAAATTTATTGGGATTAGCAATATTGATGATGCTAGAAAAATAATGTTAGATAGTATGGATGAAGTAAATTCTATTGCAAAAGAAGTAATTGAGGAAAATGGATATAGCTATGGAGTAAAAAGTGAATTATCAAGAGAAAATTTTCCTGATAAAATGTATGGAGACACACTTTTTCCACAAGGAAACTATGAAGCTTTTAGAATACTAATTGGAGAAGCAAATGGTCAAAATTGGTGGTGTGTAATGTTTCCACCGTTATGTTTTGTAGATGAGAGCAAACAGGCAGTTAATTCAGATGAAACTAAAGAAAGCTTAGAAAAAGTAATAGATAAAGACAAAGATAGCGATAAGGGAAATATAATTGATAAAAGTAAAGATTCAGATCAAGAAGATAATGTAGATAATAAACAAAAGATAAAATTCAAGTCTAAATTATTAGAAATGTTGAAGGGAAATTAAAATGAAAAAATAAAAAATTCATATAATCCTTGATATATTTGATTAATAAAATTAAACTATACAATAGATATAGAACAAATTTGATTTCAGGGGGAAATAAAATGACAAAAGCATTAGCAATGGTATCTGGCGGATTAGACAGCATATTAGCCGCAAAATTAATTAAGGATCAAGGAATTGAAGTAATAGGGATATGCTTTAAATCATATTTCTTTAGTGAAGAAAGTGCTAAGAGAATGACTAAACAAATAGATATTCCTTTAGAAGTAATAGATTTTTCAAAAGAACATATGAAGATGGTTAGAGATCCTAAACATGGATGGGGAAAAAATATGAACCCATGCATAGATTGTCATGCCATGATGATGAAATATTCAGGAGAGTTATTAGAAAAGTTTAATGCAGATTTTATAATAACTGGAGAAGTTTTAAATCAAAGGCCAATGTCTCAAAATAGACAAGCTTTAAATACAGTAAAGAAAGCGTCAGGATTTGCAAATAAAATACTAAGACCTTTATGTGCTAAGAATTTAGATGAAACTGAAATGGAGACTAATGGGCTAGTAGATAGAGAGAAGTTATTAGATATAATGGGTAGAAGTAGAAAACCGCAAATGGCATTAGCAGAAGAATGGGGAATAACAGAATATCCATCGCCAGCAGGTGGATGTAGGTTAACAGAACCAAATTATGCTATTAGATTAAAGGAAATGTTAAGCTTTAAAGAGAATTCAGAAGAAAATTTAGACGAAAATGAAATTGAATTATTAAGATTTGGGAGACATTTTAGACTTGCTGGTAAGGTTAAGGTAATAGCAGCTAGAACTGGAGATGAAGGAATAAAAATAAAAGAATATATTAATAATAAGTACATAGCATTTTATGCATCTAACTTTACAGGAGCTTTAGTAGTATTAACTGGAGAAGGAACTGATAAAGATATAGAAATAGCAGCAAGAATAACAGCAAGATATAGTAAGGGGAGAAATGAAGAAATGGTAGAAGTGAAATATGGACAATATGGTAAGAAGTTTACATCAGAAGTAACAGTGAAGCCTATAAATGATGAAGAATTACAAACATTTATAATTGGAGCTAAATAATAAGGGGGAGTAGCTATGAAAAAAAAGGCGATTATTTCAGTTAAGAGTATTTCTGAACTAGATAAAAAAGATAGTATAGAAGTTATTACTCCTGGAGACTTTATAATTGAAGATGGAATCTTTAAAGCGATTTATAAAGAAACTGAGCTTTCGGGGATGAAAGGAACTGTAACTACAATTAATATTTTTGAAGAAAATTTCATTTTAGAAAGAACAGGAACAACTAATACAAAAATGGAGTTTGAATTAGATAAAACAGCAATATCCTTATATAGTACACCATATGGTGTAATGGATTTACAAATACATACAGAAGAATTGGAAATAAATGTTGATGAAAATGGTGGAGATATTAGGGCAAAATATAATATGGGGTTTTCAGGTCAACCACCTATAATAACAGAAATTTGGATTAATATAAAATTATAAGGAATTTAAAAAAAACAATAAGTCAAAGGGAGACGTGTGGCACCAAATAGACTAGCTTGTTATTTTAGTTCAGTTACATAAAGAGGATATTGAGAATTAATCAATATTCTCTTTGATCATCTTAGGGTATTTCAAATAAATAAACTTCCAAACAATGTATAATAATTAGTTTAAAGGATATACTTTTAAAAAACAATGTGGAGTGATAAATTTGAATAATATAACTAAATTAAATAAAACAACAATAATTATTAGTGTTTTAAGTAGTTATTTAGGTGAAGACTTTGAGGAAATTAAAAATATTATAAAGAAAAAAGAAAATAGATATTTATTATTATTGTTATTAAAGAATTATAAATGTTTAAATAGGGAAGAAATAAAGTTAATGTTTAATATAAGTAGTGAAAAGAGTGTAAATTATAATATAAAAAAAGCAGAAGAAAAGCTCTTAATAAATAGAGATTTTAGAGAAATCTATTTTAAAATTGAAAAATATTTAGAACAAATAATATAAGGTGCTTTCAAAAAATAATAAAATTACTTGAAAATTTAAATAAAGTAGGACATAATATAGCTTACACACAATATAATTTACACATAAAAAATCTTATGCAATCAAATCTTAGAGTGCAAATCTTAGAATAAGCTCTTTAATATAATTTCAAACAAAAATAAAATATTTTATCTAATTGGAGGTTTCGTAGTGACAAAAGAAGCGTATACAAAGATGACTTTAGTAGAACTTAAAGAAGTAGCTAAAGACATGGGAATAAAAAATATTAGTAAGTTAAAAAAAAGTGAGCTTGTAGAAGAAATTGTACAAAATGCTCCAAATAGTGTTGAAAAAGATGGGGTTATATTAAAAGAAAATATAGCGCCTAAAAATAGAGAAGAAATAATAGCGGTTAAAGAAGAATCTAAGCCTATAGAAGCTCCATATTATCCGTTTAAAACTAGTGAAACTAGAAAAAATGAAACTGTAGATTATCCATTTAAAACTAGTGAAACTAGAAAAAACGAAACTGTAGATTATCCATTTAAAACTAGTGAAACTAGAAAAAATGAAGCTGTAGATTATCCATTTAAGACTAGTGAAACTAGGAGAAATGAAATGGGAGATACAAAAACAGAAGAAACTAATTCAAGGCAGCTTGCAGAAGAAAAGCAAGAAAGACTAAAAGCTATGATAGATGAATCAACGAGTGAAAAGGGTATTTTAGAGATATTAGAAAGTAATAATTTTGGTTTCTTAAGATGCAATAATTACTTAACAGGTGAAGGCGATATTTATGTATCACCAGCACAAATAAGAAGATTTAATTTAAGAACTGGAGATGAAGTTTTAGGTAAGATTAGACAGGCTAAGGATGGCGAAAAGTTCAAAGCCTTACTTTTTGTTGAAAAAGTAAATGGAGATCATCCAGAAAGCGCTATATGCAGAAAATATTTTGAGAAATTGACACCTATATATCCAAAAGAAAGATTAAGATTAGAAACAAATAATGAGAATGATTTATCTTCAAGATTAATGGATATAGTTTGTCCAATAGGTAAAGGACAAAGAGGTATTATAGTTGCTCCTCCAAAAGCTGGGAAAACTACATTATTAAAAAAAATAGCTCAAAATATATCTACTAATTATCCAGAAGTAACTTTGATAGTGTTACTTATTGATGAAAGACCAGAAGAAGTAACAGATATGAAACGTTCAATAAATGGAGATGTTGTTTATTCAACTTTTGATGAAGAACCACAAAATCATGCTAAAGTAGCGCAAATGGTTTTAGAAAGAGCTAAGAGAATGGTTGAGCATGGGAAAGATGTAGTGATACTACTTGATAGTTTAACTAGGCTTGCAAGAGCTTATAATTTAACAATAAATCCGACTGGAAGAACATTATCTGGTGGATTAGATCCAGGTGCTTTAATTATGCCAAAGAAATTCTTTGGAGCAGCAAGGAAAATAGAAGAGGGTGGTAGTTTAACAATATTAGCTACAGCGCTTGTTGATACTGGATCAAGAATGGATGATATGATTTATGAAGAATTTAAGGGTACAGGGAACATGGAAGTTCACTTAGATAGAAAATTACAAGAAAGAAGAATATTCCCTGCTATTGATATATATAAATCAGGTACTAGAAAAGAA
The DNA here is from genome assembly GCF_017348895.1 of Clostridium gasigenes. Lineage (NCBI taxonomy): Bacteria > Bacillati > Bacillota > Clostridia > Eubacteriales > Clostridiaceae > Clostridium > Clostridium gasigenes. The sequence goes on along the minus strand of NZ_CP071376.1, from coordinate 739,302 downwards.
GAATTAATATTAAACAATGAAGAAAGAGATGTGGCATACAATATTAGAAAGGTTATGTATAAAGAAGGAAATATAGGTAACGTAACTGAAAAATTAATTAATATGCTATCAAAGACAAAAGATAATGAAGAATTTATCAATATATTTTCAAAAAATGGAATAGATAAAAAGTAATAAGAAAGACTAGTTGTTTAAAAAACAACTAGTCTTTTTTGAAAATTTCTATTTTATAAGGTCATCTGCAATATCAACTATTTTTTCTTTAGAATAAGTTGAAGCTAGCTTAGCTAGTTTATTACGCATTTGTTCTAATAATGCAGGGTTATCTAAAAGATTGTCTACATTTAGATTCAATTCTAAAAGATTATCTACATATAGGGCATATCCATTTGAAGTTAAAAAATCTGTATTTTGCATTTCTTGGCCTGGAATACAAAACGGAATTATAATAGGTAAGGTTTTATTAATGGCTTCAGTTATGGTTAAGCCACCAGGTTTAGTTATTATTAAATCTGAATAATCCATTAAGGATGCAATATCTTTAGAAAAACCAAGAATATGAAGTTTTTTATCTTTTATTCTATTATTATATTCATTAGATAAACTGTCCTTTAATTTATTATTATTTCCACATACTACTGTAATTCTAAGTTTATGAGAATTATTAAGTAATTCTTTAACTACGTAGGATATATTTTTAAGCCCCATACTTCCGCTCATTAAAAGAATGTTAAAGTAATCTTCATCTTTAGTAGATAGGAGTCCAGGAACTATATTAAGGAATTCTTCTTTTACAGGTATTCCATAAGCAAAAATTTTATTGGAGTCTATACCTTTTTCAATAAGACTTTCCTTTGTGTTTTCGCTACCAGTTATATAAACATTAATATTACTATCTATATAAGTGCCGTGAGCCTTAAAATCAGTTACTATAGAAATTGCAGGTATATTTAAGCCTTTTCTTTTTAAGGTTCCAATTATGTTTACTGCGTATGGGTGTGTAAGTAATATTACATCTGGTTTAATTTTATTAATAAGTTTTAGAACTTTTTTATTTGTAAATAAAAAAAGTAATGATAAAAGCTTATTATTGAATGGACCATCAGTTAGTTTATAAGAAATTCCATAAAGTTTAGGAAATATAGAGGCAAGAACTTCATAACCCCCCACTAAAATAGTGTCTAAAAATTTACCATTACTTTTTAAAAAATCATTTTTTATTACTTCATATCCTCTTGCTTTAAAATTTTCGGCAATAGAATTAGCAGCTTGATTATGACCTTCTCCTGTAGAAGCTGTTAAAATTAAAATCTTTTTCATATATCATTACACTCACTTTTCATAAACTTAGGCACTTTCAAAAAAATAATAGATCAATTTGATAGGCTATTATTTTTTTCAAGTGCCTTAATTATTTTTAATAAGGTATCTTCAAAAAAATAGTCAATATGTTGATATGTCTTATTATTTATTTTAACATTAATTAGTATAATATAACATTATTATCTATTAAATAGTAGTAGAATATTTTTAGATAAGAAAAATGGGAAAGAACATGTCTTTCCCAGAATTTCTTATTCTTATTTGTTAAGATTAAATCTTTTGTTGAATTTATCAACTCTTCCACCAATATCAATTAGTTTTTGCTTGCCAGTGAAGAATGGGTGGCATTTAGAGCATATTTCTACTTTAAGTTCATCTTTAACTGAACCAGTTTCAAAGGAATTTCCACATGCACACTTAACCACTGCGTTGTGGTTATATTCTGGATGTATGCCTTCTCTCATATTTTTCACCTCGTTTCTAAATTTGTGACCTTACGGTTTGTTCAAATAACTTTTAAATTATAGCATATGGTCAAAAAACAGTCAAGTTTTGAAGTGGTTAATACTCAAAAAAATGTCTTTTTAAAGGGATATTTAAATGCTATAATCGATATATATACGCAGTGATAAAGGAGAAATTTTAAATGAGTAAATTATATTTTAGATATGGAGCTATGAATTCAGGTAAATCAACACATCTTATGCAAGTAGCTCATAATTATAAAGAAAGAGGAATGAATTCTTTACTTTTAAAACCATCTACAGATAAAAAAGGTGGGGAAAAGGTAGTTTCAAGGCTTGGAGTAGAAAGAAAAGTAGATATACTTGTAGCAGAGGACGATGATATATTTAAAAATGTTGAAGCATTGTATAAAGAAAAAGGTAAAATTGATTGTTTACTTGTAGATGAGGTTCAATTTTTAAAAAGTATACAAATAGATCAATTATTTGAGGTGGCAGTAGGGCTAGATATACCTGTTATATGTTATGGATTAAGAACAGATTTCAAAACACAGGGGTTTGAGGGCAGTACAAGATTACTTTTAATTGCTCATACAATAGAAGAAATGAAAACTATATGTAAGTGTGGCAGAAAGGCTTTGTTTAATGGAAGAAAAATAAACGATAAATTTGTATTTGAAGGTCAACAAATAGCCATAGATAATATAGATAACGTAGAATATGAATCTCTTTGTGGGCATTGCTTCTTTAAATATAAGAAAAGTTAGGGAGTTTCAAAAAACTAATGGAATGAGGGATTTATATGAAAAAGACTAGTGTTGGGGGTCAAGCTGTTATTGAAGGTGTAATGATGCGCGGCAGCAGCGGACTTGCTACAGCAGTTAGAACTCCAAAAGGAAATATAGAGATAGATTTTCAAAAAGTGGTTTCAATAACTAAGAAACATAAGATTCTAAATATACCTTTTATAAGAGGGATATTTATACTTATAGACTCATTAATAATAGGAATAAAAACTCTTAATTATTCAGCTTCATTTTTTGAAGAGACAGAGCCATCAAAATTTGAAGACTGGCTTAAAGGTAAATTTGGAGAAAAAAGTAATGATATAATTATTGGAATGACAATGACATTATCAATGGTGATTGCAGTAGTATTATTTATGGCAATACCAACAGGGGTAGCATCTTTGTTTAAGGGCTTTGGACTAACACCTATAGCACTTAATTTAATAGAGGCAGTAATTAGGATTATAATATTAATCGCTTATATTTATGGAATTAGCCAAATGGAGGATATATTCAGAGTGTTCCAATATCATGGTGCAGAACATAAGACAATATTTTGTTATGAAGCTGAAGAAGAGCTAACTGTAGAAAATGTTAAGAAATATGGTAGATTCCATCCAAGATGTGGAACAAATTTTCTGTTCTTAATTATGATGGTAAGTGTAGTTATTTTTACATTTACAGGTTGGGGAAGTTTTATACAACGATTAGGGCTAAGAATAGTTTTGATTCCTATAATATCAGGTATAACTTATGAAATTATTAAATGGCTAGGTAAAAGTAATAGCAAATTGGCACAAATAATTTCATATCCAGGTTTAAAATTGCAAGGATTAACAACTAGGGAACCTGATGATTCACAAATAGAGGTTGCTATTGCAGCACTTCTAGCAGCAGAAGGTCTTGAAGAACCGGAAAAGACAATTGGAGAATTGTTACAATTTGGAGTGGAAAAACTTAAAAAAGTAGAAATAGATACTTATATTTTAGATACCCAATTATTATTAGGTAAGATTATAGAACGTAATAGAATATATCTTATAACTAATAGAGATGAAAAAATAAATAATAAGTTTAAAAAAGATTATTTAGAGTTAGTAAACAAAAGAGTTAAAAAGATGCCTATAAGTTATATATTAGGTGAAACTGAATTTATGGGTCTAGATTTATATGTGGAAGAAGGTGTATTAATACCAAGAGCTGATACTGAAGTGTTAGTTGAAGAGGTATTAAAGTTAATTTCTAAGGATAAAGAAGTAAAAGTTTGTGATTTATGTTGTGGAAGTGGTGCAATAGGTATAGCACTTGCACATTATAGAAATAATATAAACATAGATTTGATAGATTATTATAAAGTGCCAGAAAAAATAACTATAAAAAATTTAAATAGACATAATTTAAATGAGAGAGCAACATTTATAAAAAGTAATCTATTAGAAAAACCTATAGAAGATAATAAAAAATATGATTTAATAGTCTCAAATCCACCATATATAAAAGAAAAAGTTATAGATACATTGATGGATGATGTAAAAAATTATGAACCTCATACAGCTTTATCAGGTGGAGAGGATGGGTTATGCTTCTATAAGAGAATAATAGACGAAAGTAAAAATGTATTAAATGAAAATGGAATATTATCATTTGAGATAGGCCATGATCAAGCAGAGGAACTAAAAAAATTAATGACGGATGCTGGTTTTAAGAATATTAGAGTCATTAAAGATTTATCAGGATTAGACAGAGTTGCAATAGGGGCTCTAATAGTTGATTAGTAGAGGCTTATTGTGATATAATACAGCAATGTAAAAAAATAGAGTACGGAGTGATAGCATGTTATTAGATAAACTAGCTTTTATAGAAAATAAATATGATGAATTATCAGTGAAAATATCAGACCCTTCAATTATGGCAAATCAAAATGAATGGAGAAAGCTTTGCAAGGAGCACTCAGATTTAGAAATTGTAGTTACAGCTTATAGAGAGTATAGAGATGTAACAGAAGAATTACAATCAAATAAAGAAATGCTAAATGATGAAAGTGATAGAGAAATGAGAGAAATGCTAAATGAAGAAATTTCTGACCTTACAAAAAAAGAGGTAGAATTAGCAGATAAAATACAAATTTTATTACTACCAAAAGACCCTAATGATGATAAAAATGTTTTTGTTGAAATTAGAGGTGGAGCTGGTGGTGATGAAGCCGCTCTTTTCTCATATAATCTTTTTAGAATGTACACAAGATATGCAGAAACGCAAAGATGGACTACTGAAATAATGAGTTTAAACGAAAATGATATCGGTGGATTCAAAGAAGTAGTATTTATGATTAAGGGAAATGGAGCATATTCAAAACTTAAATATGAAAGTGGAGTGCACAGAGTTCAAAGAGTTCCAGAGACTGAATCAAGTGGTAGAATACATACATCTACAGCAACTGTAGCTGTTCTTCCAGAAGTTGACGATGTTGAAATAAAAATAGAAGATAAAGATTTAAGAATAGATACGTACAGATCTTCAGGTAACGGTGGTCAATGTGTAAATACAACCGATTCAGCTGTAAGAATAACTCATATACCATCTGGAGTTGTTGTTGCATGTCAAGATGAAAAATCACAACTTAAAAACAAAGAAAAAGCTATGAAGGTTTTAAGATCAAGATTATTTGATGCAGCACAAGCAGAGAGATCAGCCGGGATTGCTGAAGATAGAAGAAGTCAAGTTGGTTCAGGGGATAGAAGTGAAAGAATAAGAACATATAACTATCCACAAGGAAGAGTAACTGATCATAGAATAGGATTAACTTTATATAAATTAGAAAGTTATTTAAGTGGAGATATACAAGAAGTAATTAATGCATTAATTACAGCAGATCAAGCAGAGAAAATGAAGAAAATGGGAAATACTGATACTATTTAGTATTAGTTGGCATCTAAAAATCCTTAAGGAGCTGAAAGAAAATAACAAGTCAGAGAATCTAATCTTACTAGTTATTTTTTTGAAGCTCCCTTACGTTATAAAACGTAGGGCTTTTAGAATAATTGGAGGTAAAGTATGAATATAAATAAGGCTTTGAAAAAAGAAAGTAAAAGTAAGAATCAATTATTTACAGTGATGATATTACTTTTCATAACTCTTCCTTTAACAGCCTATTTATCAGGAATACAATCTCTATTTTTATGGATATATTTAGGATTTATAGAGTTGTTGATAATATTGAAAATTATAATAAAGTTAAATTATCATGGATTAAAATTTGTATGTAATAATAATAGACTAAAAATAAAAAGTGGATTATTTATAAAAGAAAGTTTAATATTATGTGATAAAGTTGCATTAGTTCATACTAGTAAAGAAAAGGATGAATTAGAAATTATTATTGTTACAGCAGTAAATTTTAAAAATAGAGGATTAAAACCTATAACACAAGGATTTATAAAGAAGTATTCCGAAGGGGCAGAAGAATATTTAAAAATAAAAAAATTAACACCTGAACATGTATTTTATTTTCAGGTAGTTAGAAAAGGTGCTCTTAAAAAGTACGAGTTACTTGATGCTATTTATAAAAATTGTGTTAGAGCTACATATACCTCATCAGCTATTGAAAATATAAAAATAGCTAGAGGTCAAATTGATATTTAGGCAACTGAAAAAATAATCCCGATTATAGAAGAACATTAAGACACTTTTAAAAAAATAATAGACCAATTGTTAGTCTATTATTTTTTCAAGTGCCTAAAATAAAGAAGGTAGATATTTTGCAAACAAAGGTAGCTATAATAAAAGATATAGAAAATGATAATAAATATATAAAAGAAGCCGCAAACATTATTCAAAATAATGGTACAGTAGCATTCCCAACAGAAACAGTTTATGGGCTAGGAGCAAATGCATTAGATCCTCAAGCTGTTTCAAAAATATTTAAGGCAAAGGGTAGACCTCAAGATAATCCATTAATTGTACATGTTGCAAATAAGGATATAAGTGGTTTAGTTTTAAACATACCAGAAATTGCAAAAAAACTTATTGATAAATTTTGGCCAGGTCCTTTAACAATAATATTAGAAAAAAATAATATTATTCCTGATGCAACAAGTGCAGGACTTAGTACAATAGGTATAAGGATGCCGAATAATGAAATAGCATTAAAGTTAATAGAGATGTCAAATAGACCAATAGCAGCACCTTCTGCTAATATATCAGGTAGACCAAGTCCAACAGAAGTTGAAAGATGTGTTGAAGATTTATATGGTAAGGTTGACTACATATTAGGTGGAAATAGAAGCGAGATTGGGGTAGAATCCACAATAGTAGATTGTACTGTTAACCCACCGGTGGTATTAAGACCTGGTGGAATAACCCTAGAAATGTTAAGAGAGTTCCATCCTGGGATAAATATTGATGAGTCAATTAAAGGAAAACCTAGCCCTGATTTAAAGCCAAAGGCACCAGGAATGAAATATAGACACTATGCACCAAGGGCTAAACTTAAAATAATAAGTGGAAATAAAGAAAAAACTATTGATAAAATTAAAGAAATAGTAGACAATTATATAGAAAAAAATAAAAATGTAGCTATTTTATGCACAGACGAAAATGCGAATAAATTTCCAAAGGGTAAAATTATTTCTTTAGGAAGTGAATTTATTTTAGCTGAGATAGCTAAAAATATTTTTGAGGCTCTTAGAAGTTGTGATGATTTAGGTGTAGATTTAATTCTATGTGAAGCTTTTGAAGAAAAGGGTGTAGGAGTAGCTATTATGAATAGGCTAAATAAGGCAGCCGGATTTGATATAATAGAAGTTTAGGCATTTGATTTTTGAAGTGCCTTAATAATTAGGAGGGATCTCTTATTATGAAAATAGCAATAGGGTCAGACCACGGTGGAGTGGATTTAAAAGAGGAAATAATAAACTTTTTAAAATCAGAGAACTATGATGTAAAAGATTTTGGGACAAATAGCAAGGCATCTTGCGATTATCCAGATTATGCGTTGAAAGTGGCGGAAGCTATAGTGGCTAAAGAATTTGAATTTGGTATATTAGTATGCGGTACGGGTATAGGTATAAGCATTGCTGCAAACAAGGTGCCAGGAATAAGAGCTGCTTTATGTTCAGATACCTTTAGTGCACATGCAACTAGAGAACATAATAATGCAAATATATTAGCATTAGGGGCAAGATCTGTAGGCCCAGGGTTAGCATTAGATATAGTTAAAACTTTCTTAAATGCTAAATTCGAAGGTGACAGACATCAAGCAAGAATTGATAAAATAACAGCTATTGAAAAAAAATATATTAAATAATAAAACATATTGGAGGAATTTTTAATGAGCAGAGTAATACAAGTAGAACATCCATTAATACTTCATAAATTAGCTTTTATAAGAAGTAAGAATACAGGTGCTAAAGATTTTAGGGAATTAGTTGAAGAAGTTTCAATGCTTATGGCATATGAAGTAACTAGAGATTTGGCTACAGAAGAAGTAGAAATCGAAACACCAATTTGCAAAACAAAGTGTAAAATGTTATCAGGAAAGAAAATAGCTATAGTTCCAATACTAAGAGCAGGTCTTGGTATGGTGGATGGAATGTTAAAACTAATTCCAGCAGCTAAAATTGGACATATAGGTTTATACAGAGATGAAGAAACGCTTCAACCAGTAGAATATTTCTGTAAATTACCACAAGATATTGCAGAAAGAGATGTAATGGTTGTAGACCCTATGCTTGCAACAGGAGGATCGGCTGCAGATGCTCTTACTTTATTAAAGAAAAAGGGTGCTAAGAACCTAAGACTTGTATGTTTAATATCATCACCAGAAGGTATTAAACTTGTACAAGAAACTCATCCAGATGTAGACATATATGTAGCTGGGATAGATGAAAGGTTAAATGAAAAGGGATATATAATACCAGGTCTTGGAGATGCTGGGGATAGATTATACGGAACAAAATAATTTAATAATTATAGTATATTCAAAAAAATAGTTAATATTATATTCTATTTTGAATCATACTTGCTTAATAGAGTTCACTGATAGTACAACTATCGGTGAACTCTATATCATAGTATGGCTCAAAATATATATTATAATTTAAACTTTTATTTAAGATTATTAAAGTTTGAAAATTAATTAATTAAATAATATTTTGAAAATTTGTATTGTGCAATAGATAGAGTGTATAATTATAGAAGTTATAAAAAGGGTATTGATATATTAAGGAGTGATTTCATTGAAAAAGAAAATTATAACAATATTTGGAACGAGGCCAGAGGCTATAAAAATGGCTCCATTAGTAAAGGAACTTGGAACTAGAGAGGGCATAGATATAAAGGTGTGTGTAACAGCACAACATAGAGAAATGTTAGATCAAGTTTTAGAGTATTTTGATATTATTCCAGATTTTGATTTAAATATAATGAAAACAAAGCAGACCTTAACTGGAATAACTAATAGAGTTTTAGAAGGACTTGAAGAGGTTTTTATAAATGAAAAACCTGATATGATATTAGTACATGGAGATACAACAACTACATTTTCAGGCGCACTTGCTGCGTTTTATCAACAAATAAAAGTTGGTCATGTTGAAGCTGGGCTTAGAACCTTTGATAAATATTTTCCATTTCCAGAAGAAATGAATAGAAAACTTACTGGAGGATTAGCAGATTTACACTTTGCACCAACAAGTGGCTCAAAGAATAATCTTCTAAGAGAAGGAGTAAAGGAAGAAGAAATATATATAACAGGAAATACTGTAATAGATGCAATGCTTCATACTGTGAAAGATGGTTATATATTTGAAAATGAAGAATTAAATAAAATAGATTTTCAAAATAAGAAAGTTATTATGATTACAGCTCATAGAAGAGAAAATTGGGGAGAGGGTATAAATAATATTTGTGAGTCTTTAAAAGCTATTGTAGAAGCTAATAAGGATGTAGAATTAGTTTATTTAGTGCACTTAAACCCAGTTGTTAAAGATGTAGTCTATAGAAAATTAGGCGGAATAGAAAGAGTTCACTTGTTACCGCCATTAGATACTAAAGAAACACATAACTTAATGAATAAATCATTTATGGTTATGACTGATTCTGGCGGGCTTCAAGAAGAAGCACCACATCTTGGTAAACCAGTATTAGTTTTAAGAGATGTAACTGAAAGACCAGAGGCAGTATCTTATGGAACGGTTAAATTGGTAGGAACTAATATAAAAACAATAGTAGAAAATGCAAACACTTTATTAAATAACGAAGAAGAATATTTAAAAATGAGTAAATCAGTTAATCCATATGGTGATGGTAATGCTTCAAAAAGAATTGCAGATGCCATTGAAAAATACTACGGGTTAAGAGAAGAAGAAGTAGAAGAATTTAAGAGATAGTATTAATCATAAAAATAACTAGTTGTTTACGCGACTAGTTATTTTTATATCTTAAAGTGGGAAAAAAAACTAAAATTTAGTTGATTATAGAATTAAAAGTGTTATAATTGAATTGTGTTAATTGTTTAACAAGTTGGACAATTCAAACGATGAAAATTAGGAGGTATTGTGAATATGAGAGAAGTAGTTATTGTAAGTGCAGTAAGAACAGCAATTGGGGCATTTGGAGGAGCATTAAAAGATGTTTCTGCAGCAGATTTAGGTGCTCTTGTAATTAAAGCAGCTATTGAGAAGGCTGGCGTTCGTGGTGAATTAGTAGATGAAGTTGTAATGGGTAATGTAATACAAGCGGGTCTTGGACAAAATATTGCAAGGCAAGCAGCTATAAAATCAGGATTGCCAGTAGAAGTTCCAGCTATGACTATAAATAAAGTATGTGGATCTGGATTAAGAACTGTAGCATTAGCTGCACAAATGATAAAAGCGGGAGATGCTGATATAGTTGTTGCAGGTGGTATGGAAAATATGTCACAAGCACCATATGTATTGAAAGATGCAAGATGGGGACAAAGAATGGGTGACGGTAAAATGGTAGATACAATGATAAATGATGCTCTATGGGATTCATTTAACAATTATCATATGGGTGTAACAGCTGAAAATATAGCTAAACAATGGAATCTAACAAGAGAAGAGCAAGATCAATTTGCTGTTAATTCTCAAGTTAAAGCTGAAAATGCTATTAAAGCTGGAAGATTTAAAGATGAAATAGTTCCAGTTATAATTCCTCAAAGAAAGGGAGAACCAAAAGTATTTGATACTGATGAATTTCCAAGATACGGTGCTACAATGGCAGGGATGGCAAAATTAAGACCAGCATTTGCCAAAAAAAATGGTACAGTAACAGCAGGAAATGCTTCAGGAATAAATGATGGAGCAGCAGCTTTCGTAGTAATGAGCGCTGATAAAGCTAAAGAACTTGGAATTACTCCTTTAGCTAAAATAGTTTCATATGGTCAAAGAGGTTTAGAACCATCAATAATGGGTTATGGACCATTCCATGCAACTAAAAAAGCTTTAGAAGTTGCAAACCTTAAGATTGAAGATTTAGATTTAATCGAAGCTAATGAAGCTTTCGCAGCTCAAAGTTTAGCTGTAGCAAAAGATTTAAACTTTGATATGGATAAAGTAAATGTAAATGGTGGAGCAATTGCACTTGGACATCCAGTTGGAGCATCAGGTGGAAGAATATTAGTTACATTACTTCATGAAATGCAAAAAAGAGATGCAAAAACTGGTTTAGCTACTTTATGTATAGGTGGCGGAATGGGAACAGCATTAATAGTTTCAAGAGACTAATGTTATTTTGAAAAGATCCTTTAATTAGGATCTTTTTTTTTGTGTGTATTATATTTCTTAAATAGAATTTCATGAATTAATATTAAAAAAAAGAGAATAATAAAAATATTAATGTGAAAAAATATAGTAATTAGTACTTTTTACTTTAATAATATTAAACTTATAATAGGTATATTAAATTTGGTAAAAACAATATTGTATAAAGGATAATAATTGCAAATAAAACTTATATAAAACTTATGCAAAACGTATATAAAACTTATGTGAAACGTATATAAAACTTATATAAACTAGATATTAGTCTATATAGACATTAATATATGAATATTTAATTATAATAGTAAATTAAATGTCGAAAATAAAAATAAAAAAATAAAAAAATGAATAATTAATATTCAAATTTATTCATTTAGTGAAAAGGTTGAATTGAATTAAATTATTTGTTAAAGTATTCTATTTAAAAAAATAACTTCAAATAGAATAAAAGAGATAAAAAAACGTGAATGAAAATGTTAACATTAAATTGAAAGAAAAAACAGAAAAACAGAAAATTCAGTTAAATGAATATAGCTTGTATAATTAAAACTATAAACTTAGCAAAAGTTATTAATAATGAATGTAGTTAAGGAAATTGAGAATAAACCTATGTAGACAGTAAATTCAATCAAAATATAGGTAATTTGATTAAAAATGAGGTTTCCTTTAATTTTTTTTGAGGATTATAATTAGGACAGTCATTAGGGGGTATTGATGTATGAGTAAAGACGTGAATAAATTTCTTAATGAAATGATAAAATATGATTTGTATGGAGGAATTATTCTTTCTCTTATATTATCAATAACAGTTAATACTAAATTTTCAATTATTTATTTTCTTGGAATTATAGTTTCCCTAGCTAATTTTTTTATAGGTGGAAAAATTATGAAAAATATGCTAGGAAAAAAAAGAGGTGGTATGTTATTTCCGATAAGTGGTCTTATAAGGATATTAATAATAGTTGGAATAGCAGTACCTTTTATGAGTAAGTTAATTAATCTAATAGCATATATTACAGGATACATATCACATTTTGTATTCCTAACAATATATTGGGTAAAAAGTGAGAAGGGAAGTGATTAGGTGGAAACTCTAGAGCCTATAGTTTCTTTTACATTAGGAGGATTTAAAATAGACGTAACTCCTGAGATGGTAGTTCAATGGGGCATAATTATTTTTATAGCTCTATTATGTTGGTGGACTACAAGAAACTTATCAATAAAACCTAGTAAAAAGCAAACTGTGGTAGAAACAATTTATAAATCGTTAAAGGGATTAATTATAAATAATGTTGGAGAGAAGTATTTAGACATACTTCCGTTTATAGGAACAACAGCAGTATTTATATTTATGATGAATATGGTTGGTCTTATAGGAATATCACCGCCAACCAAAAGTTTTAGCGTAACAGTATCATTAGGTTTAATATCGTTCTTTGTTGTTCAATTCTATGCAATTAAAAATCATGGCATAGGATCATATCTAAAAGGATATGCACAGCCAGTAGCGATAATGTTGCCTATAAATTTATTGGAAAGAGTAATGTTTCCAGTATCATTAGCATTAAGATTATTTGGGAACATATTAGCAGCTACAATTTTAGTAGAATTAGTTTATGAAGCTCTAGGCAGTGTAGCTTGGATAGCACAAATAGGTTTACCAATACCACTACATGGATATTTTGATATCTTTGATGGGGTAATACAAGTGGTCATATTTGTAATGTTGACCATGATAAATATAAAAATAGTATCAGAACATTAAACAAAATTTAAGGAGGAAAATAACAATGGATGCAATAGGAATGAGAGCAATAGCAGCTGCAATAGCAGTATTAGTAGGAGCAGGAGCAGGAATAGGAATAGGAATAGCAACAGGTAAAGCAGTAGAGGGTATTTCAAGAAATCCAGAATCAAGCGGAAAAATAACAACAGCATTAATTATAGGTGCGGGTTTCGCAGAAGCAACAGCTATATATGGATTATTAATATCAATTATTCTAATATTTGTTGGAATAAAATAGTTGCTTTAAGTGACTCCAGAGAGGAGGAGGTAATAATATGATGGAATTAAATCCTTCAATAGTAATAGCAACCATAATTAATTTCATTGGTTTGTTAGCAATATTAAAATATTTCTTTTTTGATAAGGTCAAGGCTATTATTGATGAAAGAGAAGCGCTTATAAACGAGCAATTAGATAATGCAGAAGAAGAACAAGAAAAATCAAGAATGTTAGCAATAGAAAATGAAAGAATGCTTAAATCTGCAAGAGAAGAAGGTAAGAAAATTACTGAGAGAGAAAAGCAGAAAGCAGAATCAATATATGAAGAAATTATAGGTGAGGCTCACACTGAAGCTAAAATAATTTTAGAAAGAGCTAAAATAGAAATCAATAGAGAGAAAGAAAAAGCAGAATATGAGTTAAAGAAGCAAGCTATAACTTTAGCTATTGAAATTTCTAAAAAGGTAATTGAAAAAAACATCGATGAAGAAAAAAATAGAGAATTAATTGATAATTTTATATCTAAGGTAGGTAGCTAGTATGCATGAATATCTAGATCGAAGATATGCCTTAGCACTTTATGAGGTAGCAGAAAAAAAAGGTAAAGTTCAAGAGTATCTAAGGGATTTAAGAGAAATCTGTGAAATTATAGATACAAATAAAGAATTTTATGAAGTAATTAGACATCCTCAAATAGGGACTAAACAAAAAAAGAAAACATTTATTAATATCTTTAAAGGTAAAATAGATGAAGAATTATTATCATTTTTATTAATTCTTATAGAAAAAGATAGAATACTTTTTTTAAGAGAAAAACTTAATCAAATGGAAAAAGTAGATTTAGAGCGTAAAAACACTTTAAAAGGAATTGTTAAGACAACAGTCCCTTTAAAAGAAGAAGAGTTTAATACTCTAGTTTCTAAATTAGAAGCCAAATATAATAAACATATTATCCTAGAGCAGGTAATAGATAAAAGTATTTTAGGTGGGATATACGTTCGAGTTAATAATGATGTTATTGACGGAACAGTTAAGTCAAAATTAGAAGAATTAGAAGAATTAATGCTTAAAACGGAATAGAGGTGAAGTCATGAATATTAAGCCTGAAGAAATAACGTCTATAATTAAAAAAGAAATAGAAAGATATGAAAAACAGATTGTAACAGTAGATTCAGGAACTATTATACAAATAGGGGATGGAATTGCTAGAGTTTATGGATTAGATGACTGTATGCAAGGTGAATTATTAGAATTTCCTAACGGAGTCTACGGTATGGCTTTAAACTTAGAACAAGACAATGTTGGATGTGTTCTTTTAGGAGATGAAAATGGAATAAAAGAAGGCGATATAGTAAAAAGAACTGATAAAATCGTTGAGGTTCCAGTAGGTGAAGCATTACTTGGTAGAGTAGTTAACTCACTAGGTCAAGAAATTGATGGAAAAGGACCAATAGATTTTGCTGAATATAGACCAATAGAAGTACCAGCACCTAGCATAATAGATAGAAGTTCAGTAAATGAACCTCTTCAAACTGGTATTAAAGCTATAGATTCTATGATTCCAATAGGTAAAGGACAAAGAGAGCTTATAATAGGAGATAGACAAACTGGTAAAACTGCATTAGCAATAGATACTATATTGAACCAAAAAGGTAAAGATGTAATATGTATTTATGTTGCAATAGGCCAAAAACAATCAACAGTAGCTCATATTGTTAATACTTTAGAAGAAATGGGTTCTTTAGATTATTCTATAATAGTAGCAGGAACAGCTGCTGAAACAGCACCTTTGCAATATTTAGCACCATATGCTGGATGTAGCATGGGAGAATATTTCATGGATCAAGGAAAAGATGTATTAATTATATATGATGATCTTTCGAAACATGCAGTAGCTTATAGAACAATGTCATTATTATTAAAGAGACCACCGGGTAGAGAAGCGTATCCTGGAGATGTATTCTATATTCATTCAAGACTGCTTGAGAGAGCGGCTAAGCTTTCAAAAGAAAAAGGTGGCGGATCTTTAACGGCGCTACCAATAATAGAAACATTAGCAGGTGATGTTACAGCATATATACCAACTAATGTAATTTCAATTACAGATGGACAAATATTCTTAGAATCAGGATTATTTAATTCAGGACAAAGACCAGCTGTTAATGCAGGTATATCTGTATCAAGAGTTGGAGGAAATGCTCAAATTAAAGCAATGAAGCAAGTTACAAGTACTTTAAGACTTGAACTGGCTCAATATAGAGAACTTGAAGCATTTTCACAATTTGGATCTGATTTAGACAAGGATTCAAAAAAGAGACTTGGAAAAGGTAAAAGATTATTAGAAATATTAAAACAAGATCAATATATTCCAATGTCTGTTGAAAATCAAGTAATAATTCTATATGTGGTAATTAATGATTTCTTATCAGATATCAAGGTTTCGGATATAAGAAAATTTGAAAAAGAATACTTGGAATATGTAGATACTCATCATAGAGACTTATTAAAAGAAATAGCTGTAGGAAAAATTTTAACAGATGAAATAAAAGTTAAAATAGAAGCCTGTGTTATAGAATTTAAGAAAATATTTTTATAAGATGCATAGCTTCAAAAGCTATGCACTTCTTTAGGAGGTGGAATTTTGGGAGCAGCAGGACTTATTGACATTAAAAGAAGAATAAAGTCAGTTGAAAGTACAAGAAAAATAACCAAAGCTATGGGTCTTGTAGCCACTTCTAAACTTAGAAAATCTAGGAAAGAACTTACTTCAAGCGAAGAACATTATAGTTTATGTGAAGATATAGTAAATGAATTAATGGGAGTTATACCTGAGGACTTTGATAATCCTTATTTAAAAAGTAAAGGCAAAACTTCTGATAAATTATATATTGTAATGGCATCTGATATGGGACTTTGCGGCGGCTTTAATGGAAATGTAGCAAATAATCTAAATTTATTTATTAAAGATAAAGCTAGAGCAAAGGTAATAATAGTTGGGAGTAAAGGAATTTCGTACATGAATAGATACAAGTTTGATGTTGTAGGACAGTATGTAGAAATTTCAGATATTCCAACTGTAAGGGAAATTAAAGCTATATACCAAGATGCACTTTATATGTTTAAGAAAGGTGATATATGTGAGGTTAATATAGTTTATACAAAGTTTATATCACCAATGAAGCAAGAGGTTAAAATAGATAAATTATTACCAATGGATAGAACTAAAGGAAATAATGGAAACTTTTTAATAGAACCTAGTATGGATGAAGTATTAAATTCAAGTTTAGATGTATATTTTAAGAGTAGATTAAGAAGATCTATGTTACATTCAAAAGCTAGTGAACAGAGCTATAGAATGACAGCTATGAATGGAGCTACTCAAAATGCGGATGATATATTAAAGGCACTTAAAATTAAATTCAATAGAATAAGACAAAGTGCAATTACACAAGAAATATCAGAAATAGTAGGTGGAGCAGCAGCTCAAAAATAGCAAGGAGGTATTACTATGGCTAATAAAATAGGGAAGGTAGTTCAAGTTATTGGACCAGTAGTTGATATAAAATTCGATACTGATGGTTTACCAAATATCTATAATGAAATTAAAATAGATATGGGGGAAAAACAATTAGTAGTTGAAGTAGAGCAGCATATAGGTGATGATATTGTTAGAACAATATCTATGGAAGCAACAGAAGGCTTAAGAAGAGGTATGAAGGCTATTGATACAGGAAGATGTATTACAGTTCCTGTTGGCCAGCCTGTACTTGGAAGACTATTCAACGTGCTTGGAAATACTATAGATAATAAAGGTCCTGTAGAAGGGGAAGTTGAATATTATCCTATTCATAGAAAGGCACCAACTTTTAAAGAGCAATCTTTAGAACCAGAAATGTTTGAGACTGGAATTAAAGTTATAGATTTGTTAGCACCTTATCAAAAAGGTGGTAAAATAGGTTTGTTTGGAGGCGCTGGAGTCGGAAAAACTGTTTTAATTCAAGAACTTATAAATAATATAGCTAAAGAACATGGTGGATTATCTGTATTTACAGGTGTTGGAGAAAGATCAAGAGAAGGTAATGATTTATACAAGGAAATGATAGAATCAGGCGTTATAGATAAAACTGCTTTAGTGTTTGGTCAAATGAATGAATCACCAGGAGCTAGAATGAGAGTTTCTTTAACTGGTTTAACTATGGCAGAGTATTTTAGAGATAAAGGTCAGGATGTGTTATTATTTATAGATAATATATTTAGATTTACTCAAGCTGGTTCAGAAGTATCAGCGCTACTTGGAAGAACACCATCAGCAGTTGGATATCAACCAACACTAGCAACTGAAATGGGAGCACTTCAAGAAAGAATTACATCAACTAAGAATGGTTCTATAACATCGGTTCAAGCTGTATATGTTCCAGCTGATGATCTTACAGATCCAGCACCAGCAACAACGTTCTCACATCTTGATGCAACAACAGTTTTATCAAGAAGTATAGCAGAACTAGGTATATATCCGGCTGTTGATCCTCTTGAATCAGCATCAAGAATATTAGATCCTAGAATTGTTGGTAGAGAACATTATGATGTTGCGACAGAAGTTAAAAACATATTAGAAAGATATAAGGAATTACAAGATATTATTGCAATTCTGGGCGTAGATGAACTTTCAGATGAAGATAAAAAGGTAGTTGCAAGAGCAAGAAGAGTTCAAAGATTCTTATCACAACCATTTACTGTTGCAGAACAATTTATTGGAATGAAAGGTAAGTACGTTACAGTTAAAGAAACTGTAAGAGGATTTAAGGAAATATTAGAAGGTAAGTATGATGATATACCTGAATCAGCATTCTTGTTTGTAGGAAATATAGAAGACGTAGTAGAAAAAGCTAAAACCTTAGTGTAAGGGGAGGATAGTTATGGATAAAACTTTAAAAGTAAATATAATTACCCCAGGAGCACCAACAATTACTGAAGAAATACAAGCACTACATACTAGAAGTCAAGATGGTGAAGTAGAATTTAGAGCAAATCATACACCTATAATTTTAAGTACAGTACCAACTGTAACTAAAATTATAAAATTGGATGGTAGTAATGCAATATATTTCACCTCATCAGGAATAATTATGATTAAAGATAACTTAATAAATTTTTGTTGTGATAGTGCAGAAACACCAGACAAGATTGATTTTAATAGAGCTATGCAAGCTAAAGAAAGAGCTGAGGTTAGATTAAAAGAAGATAAAAGTGAAGATATAGATGAGGACCGATTAAAACTGGCATTAGCAAGATCTATGTCTAGAATAGAAGCTGTAAATATATATAAAAGTTAAAAATGGTATAATCCTTTTGGATTATACCATTTTTTTTATTTTAATTTAAATAAGTTTTAGTATAAATGATGACAAGCTATCACAAATTTTACATATTTTTATATATTATAATATAGCACCAGATGAATAAAATATAAAAAATGGGACAATAATTAGAATAAGAGTAGGGGGGGATTTTATGAAAAAGAAAATCTGCATAGTACCTCTGGTAATCTTTTCTTTATTGTTAATTGGAGCTAGACCATTAAAAAACTTCAATTCACCATCTTTTTTTGATTTAAACGAACAAGCCATTATAGAAAATGGTAATTTTATAGAAAATGGTGTAAAAATGAACTATTGTTCAAAAGTAGATATAGAAACAGAATACAAGAGATTATTAAAAGAATTTAAGAAGAGTGAAACTGAAAATTTACAGTTTAGCACTAATAAAATAATGTATAAAGACTCTAGTAAGGATATTAAAGTAATACTGTGGAAAGAAAATAATAAAACTATGGTAGAAATAATTGTTATTAATAAGAATAGTTCAAAGAGTTCTTTGTCATTAAAGAAGGAATTGGAAAAATTACAAAATAATAATTCTAATGAAGAAAACTATTTTGCTTTTATAAAGGGAAAGATAGAAGAAGAAAGTTATGAAAAAACAAAAGAAATGCTAATGGATAGCATCAAAAAAAATACATTAGAAGAATTAGATATCCAAAATGGTTATGTAGCTACGGCAAGGTTTAAGGATAACCAAAGAGTTAATATAGGATATATGAAATACGATTCAGGAAGACAGATAATTATTGGAACACCAATAATTTTCGTAACATACTAAGGCCCTTTCAAAAATAATAGACCAATTTGCTTAGTCTATTATTTTTTCAAGTGCCTAACAATTTATGATGGAGGATAATATGGAAAAAATAGTAATAAAAGGTGGAAAGAAACTTAAAGGTGAGGTAGATATTAGTTTAGCGAAAAATTCTGTTTTACCAATAATAGTAGCGAGTATCTTAAGTCCTAATGAAATAATAATTAAAAACACGCCAGTTTTAGAAGATGTAACTGTATTAGTTAATTTATTAAAAGATTTAAATTGTGAAGTTGATTTTTCTCATGAAACTGGAGAATTAAAACTAAATACAGCAAATTTACAACCAATAAGTTCAAATAGTGATTTAATAAGAAAAATGAGGGCCTCATTTTTAATAATGGGACCGATGCTTGCTAGGTTTGGAAGTTGTAAAATTTCATTGCCAGGAGGCTGTAATATTGGAAGTAGACCTATAGATCTTCATTTGAAAGGCTTTAAACTTTTAGGTGCAGAAATAGAAATTGGGCATGGTTTTATAGAAGCGAAAGCAAAAAAATTAAAAGGAAATAGAATTTATTTAGATTTTCCATCTGTTGGAGCTACAGAAAATCTTCTTATGGCAGCTGTGTTTGCAGAAGGCACAACAATTATAGAAAATGCAGCTGAAGAGCCAGAAATTTGGGATTTAGGAAATTTTCTAAACTCAATGGGAGCTAAAATAGAAGGGGCAGGACTTGGAAGAATAACAATTGAAGGGGTTGAATCCTTAAAGGGAATAGAATATAAACCTATATACGATAGAATAGAAGCTGGAACATTTATGGTAGCAGCAGCTATAACTGATAGTATTATAACCATAAATGGAGTAAATGAGGAACACTTGAGGCCAACAATAGAAAAACTGAAAGAGTGTGGTGTTAAAATTCAGGTTAATGGTGATAGTATGATAGTAGATGGCACAGGGAAGAAAAAACCGGTAGATATTAAGACTTTACCGTATCCAGGGTTTCCAACAGATATGCAACCACAAATGATGAGCTTATTGTCTTTAATAGAAGGTTCAAGCGTAATTACAGAAACTGTTTTTGAAAATAGGTTTATGCATGTAGCTGAGCTAGTAAGAATGGGTGCTAGTATTAAAATTGATGGTAGAACGGCTATATTGGATGGAGTAAGTAACCTAACAGGATGTGAAGTTAAAGCTACCGACTTAAGGGCTGGAGCAGCTATGATACTAGCAGGGCTTGTAGCTCATGGAGAAACTGAAATAGGAGAATTATATCATATTGATAGAGGCTATACTAATATAGAAGAGAAGTTTAGAAAATTAGGTGCAGATATATATAGAGTAGATAAATAAAATATTAGCTTAAGAATTTGAAAAAATATTAATATATTAAATAATTATTTTTAAAAATCAATTATTTAAATTAAAGAACTTGGATGAATTAATCCAAGTTCTTTAATTTTATATTGAATTAATAAAATCAATATAAATACATTGATTAGTAATATATTTAATAAATTTAAATATATCACTTTCAAAAAATAATACACCAATTTATAGTCTGTTATTTTTTTCAAGTGTCTAAAAATATATAATAAAAAATAAAGTATATTTATCAAATTGTTACATATATTTAATCGTACAAGCTATTAAAGGAGGGCATTGCTGTGAAAAAAAATATAAATTTACCAGAGGGATTAATGTTATTACTAGGTGTTAGTATAGTGGTGATAATAGCAACTATAGCCATGCCAATGATGGCGATAAAGGCTTCGAGCAAAGAAAATCCTAAACCGAAAATTGAAGATGGAGTAATTTCAAAAAATACATCTGTGCAATTAGATGGAGAATCTACAGTTAAAGTTTTCATAACTGCAGAGAATAAAGTTGAAGAAGTAGATTTAGAAGAATATATAATAAGTGTAGTTTCAAGTGAGATGCCTGCAAATTTTGAAACAGAGGCCCTTAAAGCACAAGCAATAGCTGCGAGAACCTATCTTGCTACTAAAAAGGTTAAACCTTGTGAAAAGGCATCTGGTGGGGAGATATGTGATTCGATTCATTGTCAGGTTTATATGAATAAGGAAAGTAGAATTGAAAAATGGGCAGGTTCCGACGGTAAAGGTAATTGGGAAAAAATCAAAGAAGCAGTTGATGCAACGAAAGGTAAGGTTTTGAGTTATAATGGGGAGTTAGTAATGTATCCACAGTTTTTTTCAACAAGCTCAGGAAAAACAGAAAAAGCTATTGATGTATTCTCAAATGATTTACCATATTTAGTTTCAGCAGAAAGTAGTGGAGAAGAAATTGCGCCTAAATTTGAAACAGATTTAAGTATTAACATTGATGAATTCATTAATATTATTAATACAAAATATAATAAGGCTGGACTTACAAGGGAAAATATTAAGAGTAATATCGAAATTATAAGTAGAAGTGAATCAGGTGGAGTTAAGGAGATAAGGATTGGAACTGAAAAAATAAAAGGAACAGATTTTAGAATGTTATTAAAGTTGAATTCGACTAATTTTAAATTTGAAATAACTGAAAGTGAAGTTAAATTTAGCTGTAAGGGCTATGGCCATGGTGTAGGTATGAGCCAATGGGGTGCGAATGTAATGGCAAAAGAGGGACAGAAATATGATTATATACTAAAACATTATTACACAGGAGTAGATATTGTAGATTTAGAGTTTAAATAAATATATTTTATATTTGAAACGCCGTTTAGATAATGGCGTTTTTTATTTGTATATAAAATTACTAACTTTCGACATGAGATGTAGAAATTTGGTGTAAATAAATAATAGATAAACTGTATTATTTTAAAACAAAAGGCAAGAATACAAAAAGGAGGTGTTGATATGGACAACAAGAAAAAAGATAAGGTAAAAGACTTTTTTAGAAAGGAAGGTTTTTATGTAGCTCTATTCTTTTGCTTATGTATAGTTGCTACAGTGGCAGCTGTAACTATGAAGAGCAATAAAAAAGTAGAGCAAGCGAAAAAGCCTGCACAGGAATTTTCTTTAAATGTTGATAACAATGATGTTTCAACAGAAAAGCAAAATGCTGAAAGGGTTAAAAGTGAAACTGAAACTGAAAGGGTAGCTGATGCAACAACAGCAGAAGATGTTAATGTTGCAGCAGGAACAACTACAGAAGTCAAGTTTACAAACCCTGTTGAAGGAACTATAGCTAGAGAATTTTCATATCCTAAACCAAAGGAAATGAAAGATGGTTCGTTTAGAAACATAAAAGGGATAGACATAGAAACTAAGGTTGGAACACCGGTAAAATCATCAGCTGAAGGTGTTGTTGAAGTTATTACAAATGATGTTGAAGAAGGCTCATTTATAATAATAACTCATGCTAATGGGATAAAAACTAAATATGCTAATTTAGAGAAAGCAATTTTAGTTAAAAAAGGCGACAAAGTAACTTCTGAAACAGTTATTGGTAAGGTTGGAGATAGCTCTAAGATATTTAGCAATAAAGATTTTGGTGAACATATAAATATTCAAGTGCTAAATTCAAAGGATGAACAAATGGATCCAACTAAATATTTTAACTATAAAGCATAGTTAGAAAATAAAAAATTCATCAGTCATTTTCTTATGAAAATGACTGGTGTTAAGAATTTAAAGGTTTAATGCCGCATATTAATAATTATAGCGAAGTAAGGAGGTAGCATTTTGAAGGACTATATTGAAGAACGGGTACTTGAAGTAGCACAATACATCATTGATTCAAAAGCTACAATAAGAAAAACAGCAAAGGTGTTTGGGGTAAGCAAAAGTACAATACACAAGGACATGACAGAAAGATTGCCAAAGATTAATCCGGTAATAGCGGAAGAAACTCATACTATTTTAGAAATAAATAAGGCAGAAAGACATATTAGAGGTGGAACAGCCACTAAATTAAAGTATAAAGCTATTGATTGATTACCACATTCCATATATAATATTTAATAGAAGTTAATTATGTAAAACTTTATAATATTATAAAAAATAGTGGGGAAATAGGAGTGAAAAGGAATGTGGTTTTGGAAAAGTGGGACTGATTTGGGAATTGATTTAGGAACAGCAACCGTATTAGTATATGCTAAAGGAAAAGGTGTGATATTAAAAGAACCGTCGGTAGTTGCTATAAACAAGAATAATAATAAAGTACTTGCGGTTGGGGAAGAAGCAAGGAAAATGATAGGTAGAACTCCTGGAAACATAGTTGCAGTTCGTCCTTTAAGAGATGGAGTTATATCTGATTATGATATAACAGAAAAAATGCTTAACGCTTTTATAAAAAAAGCCTGTGGTAAAGGTAAAATTACAACTCCAAATGTAATGGTATGTGTACCATCACAAGCTACAGAAGTAGAGAAGAGAGCTGTTATGGATGCAGCAAGGAATTCTGGGGCTAAAAGGGTTCATCTTATAGAAGAACCACTAGCTGCAGCAATAGGTGCTGGTCTTGATATAACCAAGCCTAATGGCTCTATGGTAGTAGATATTGGTGGAGGAACTACTGACATAGCAGTGATATCATTAGGTGGTGTAGTAGTTAGAGATTCAATTAAGGTAGCTGGTGATAAATTTGATGAAGCTATAATAAAATATATAAGAACTAAATATAAAATAATGATAGGTGAAAAGACGGCCGAAGATTTAAAAATATCAGTTGGATCTGCATTTAAAGGATCAAGAAATTTGTTAACAACAATGAAAGGTAGAAATCTAGTAACAGGATTACCAGATAAATTAGAAATAAGAACAGAAGAAATTAGAGAAGCTATTTTAGAATCTGTAACATTAATAGTTGATAGTGTAAAGTCTGTATTAGAAAAAACGCCACCAGAATTGGCAGCAGATATTATTGAAAAAGGTATTTTGATGACTGGTGGAGGAGCCTTATTAGATGGATTAGATAAGCTTATTGAGTTCGAAACAGGAGTACAAGTAACAGTCGCTAGTAATTCGGTAGAAGCAGTTGTAGAAGGAACTGGACAAGTGCTGGGATATCTAGATAAATTAGATTCATTCTTACTAGGACAAGAAATAACTCTAATAGATTAAATTACATAATAAAAAGTTTTCTATGTTTTATAATAGAAAACTTTTTTATTTTTTATATTAAATTAAGCCGTATTTTATTTATAAGAAAGAATATTAGTCGTCTAAAAATAAATTATAAGCATGGGTTAAACCGTGAGTAATAACTTTAGACATTTCCATTACTAAATATAAACGTATACTTCTAGATGTAAAAAAATCAGAACTATCGCTAGAATCAATAATACCTATAATAGAAATAGTTCCAACATCAGGTAGAGACTTACCAACACCTTTTCCTGGGTGAATTGGATAGTCCCTGGTGTGGATTTCACCTATTGATTTAGTATCTCCGAGGCAGGCATCAATACCTATGATAGATGCATTAGGATGAATTTTTTTTATTTC
The DNA here is from genome assembly GCF_017348895.1 of Clostridium gasigenes. Taxonomy (NCBI): domain Bacteria; kingdom Bacillati; phylum Bacillota; class Clostridia; order Eubacteriales; family Clostridiaceae; genus Clostridium; species Clostridium gasigenes. The sequence continues at coordinate 714,341 of NZ_CP071376.1, read as the reverse complement.
GTTAATACGATTATCTATATTTAATGCATGTATTGGTGATTCAATGGTACCGTAAACAGGTAGCGGAAAAAAACTTTCTTTTAAAAAGGTGCCAACTAATGGACCTAGACAGTCACCAATACATTTATCAGTTCCAATACAAACTATTACTGTATTCTCGGAAATATAATCTTTAACAAAGACAGCAATATCAGAGTAAGCTAAAGATGATTTATAATTAATTTTTCGTTTAACCAAGTGCCACACCTCCTATGCATAATGTATATGTGCGTTATGCACATATTATAATTAATATGTGTAAAAAAAGAAAAGTGTGACAATTGTTTTATAAGTAGAAGCGTAGAAGAATGATATTGGTAATAAATAGAGGGATTACTTAGCTATATAGAGGTGTTTAGCTATAATCAAGCCATAAGGGTAATTATGGACTTGAAATATATTAGAAATGATTATATACTAGTCATTGTCAGCGGAGAGTTTGTAAAAACAAATCCAAGGCAGTGAAAGTTAAATATGGAGAATTTCCCGAGTGGCCAAAGGGAGCAGACTGTAAATCTGTTGCGTATCGCTTCGGTGGTTCAAATCCACCATTCTCCACCATTTTTTAACTTTTTTAACATGCTAGTGTAGCTCAGTTGGTAGAGCAGCTGATTTGTAATCAGCAGGTCGTAGGTTCGAGTCCTATTACTAGCTCCATAAAATCGGAGAATTTCCCGAGTGGCCAAAGGGAGCAGACTGTAAATCTGTTGCGTATCGCTTCGGTGGTTCAAATCCACCATTCTCCACCAATTTTATTATTTTGAAAATTATGCATGGGAGCATAGCTCAGCTGGGAGAGCATCTGCCTTACAAGCAGAGGGTCACAGGTTCGAACCCTGTTGTTCCCACCAATACCTTGATATTAATATGCTAGTGTAGCTCAGTTGGTAGAGCAGCTGATTTGTAATCAGCAGGTCGTAGGTTCGAGTCCTATTACTAGCTCCAAATCCGGAGAATTTCCCGAGTGGCCAAAGGGAGCAGACTGTAAATCTGTTGCGTATCGCTTCGGTGGTTCAAATCCACCATTCTCCACCAAAAAAGCAAGAGTTTATCTCTTGCTTTTTTTATTTTTTAAAAGTTTTCTAAATATTATAAGGATATTTTTAATATTGACTAACAAAAACAAAAGTGATATAATCATCGCATATAAAATTTAATATTGATTCTTATCAAGAGAGGTGGAGGGAATGGGCCCTGTGAAACCCGGCAACCTACTAATATAATTAATTTATACAATTGATTATTAAAGCGTGGTGCCAATTCCTGCAGAGATTCTGCAAGATAAGAAAGAGTTTATAATTATGAGCGTCTTCTTATGGAAGAGGTTTTTTTTATTGTCCAAATTCAAAAAGACATATAATAAAAAATAGACTATTACTAATCTTGTAGTTTTTTAAATATTCCCAAAGTAATAAATGTAGCTGATATAGAATTAATATAAACAATAAGAGAGGAGAAATAAGATGAAAAGATTATTTACATCAGAATCAGTAACAGAAGGACATCCGGATAAAATGTGTGATCAAATTTCAGATGCTGTATTGGATAGTATATTAGCACAAGATCCAAATGCTAGAGTTGCCTGTGAAACCGCAGTAACAACAGGAATGGTATTAGTAATGGGAGAAATATCAACTAACTGTTATGTTGATATTCCAAAGATAGTTAGACAAACGGTAAAAGAAATAGGCTATGACAGAGCTAAATATGGGTTTGATGCTGAAACATGTTCAGTTTTAACTTCAATAGATGAGCAATCATCTGATATAGCAATGGGAGTAGATGAAGCCTTTGAATCAAGAGCTGGTGAAAAGGATAATGTTGAAGCAGTAGGGGCTGGAGATCAAGGAATGATGTTTGGTTATGCAACTAACGAATCCGAAGAATATATGCCACTACCGATAGCTATGGCTCATAGATTATCAAGAAGATTAGCAGAAGTAAGAAAGAATGGTACGTTAGATTACCTTAGACCAGATGGTAAAACACAAGTAACTGTTGAATATGATGATAATAAGGTTGTTAGAATAGATACAATAGTAATATCAACACAACATGGTCCAGAAGTGTCTCAAGAACAAATTAAGAAGGATTTAATGGAATATGTAATAAGAGCAGTTGTGCCTGCTGATTTATTAGATGAAGCTACTAAATATTATATAAACCCAACAGGTAGATTTGTTATTGGTGGACCTCAAGGAGATTCAGGTTTAACAGGAAGAAAGATAATTGTTGATACTTATGGTGGATATGGAAGACACGGCGGTGGTGCTTTCTCAGGAAAAGATCCAACTAAGGTTGATAGATCAGCAGCATATGCAGCTAGATGGGTTGCTAAGAACTTAGTAGCAGCAGGAGTTGCAGATAAGCTAGAAATACAATTAGCTTATGCCATAGGAGTTGCTAAACCAGTTTCAATAGGTATTGAAACATTTGGTACAGGTAAGAAAACAGAAGAAGAAATAGTAGCTATAGTTGAAAAATCATTCGACTTAAGACCGGGAGCTATAATAAGAGATTTAGACTTAAGAAGACCATTATATAAGCAAACAGCAGCATATGGTCATTTTGGAAGATTAGATTTAAACCTTCCATGGGAACAACTTAATAAAGTTGAAGAAATTAAGAAGTATATCTAAATTTATTTGGAGAAGCTTAAGAAAAGGTCCATTAGCGAAAGCTAGTGGACCTTTTTGTGAGTTATATCTTATTTAATAGAATAACTGTGGATTAAATAAGACACTTTCAAAAAAAATAATACACCAATTTGATAGTCTATTATTACTTCAAATCCCTTATAGAGAATTATTAATATTAAGCGGTATGAACAACTTTACCGTTAATGATTACAGTTTTAACATCAATATTTTCATCGAATAAAACTAAATCTGCATCATAACCTTCTTTAATAAGACCTTTTTTATCATCTACTCTGCAGTGTTTTGCACCATTGAATGTTGCCATTTTAACAATTTCGAAAAGAGGTAAATCTGTGTTCTTATTAACATTATCAATAGCCTTATCTAAAGTTAAGATTGAACCGGCTAATGAACCATTAGTAAGCCTTGCAGCTCCATTAGAAACTATAACATCTTGCCCACCTAATGAATACATACCATCTGGCATGCAACAAGCCATCATAGAATCAGTTACAAGTAAAACTTTATCTGTAGTTTTTTGTTTATAAGCAATTCGAAGTGATGGGTATGAAATATGAATACCGTCGCTAATAGTTTCAGTGGTAATTTCACTATCGAATATAGCACCAACAACACCAGCTTCTCTATGAGCAAAAGGTGTCATAGCGTTAAATAAATGAGTTGAGTGAGAACAACCACATTTTATACCTTCCATGGCTTCTTCATAAGTGGCCTTTGTATGACCAATTGAACAAACAACTCCTCTAGAGGTTAATTCTTTAATTAATTCTTTAGCACCACAAACCTCAGGAGCAACAGTTATAGATATTACTGCATCTTCACAATCACCTACCATTTTCATATATGTATTAATATCAGGTTTTTGTAAATAATTAGGGTTTTGAGCTCCGATAGCAGAAGGGCTTATGAAAGGACCTTCTAAGTGAGCTCCTAAAACTATAGCGCCATCAGTTCCATTAAGCTTAGCTTCTTTTATAACTTCCATAGATTTTTTTATAGCATCTATAGATACAGTCATAGTAGTTGGAGTAAAAGCGGTTGTTCCATTTTTAACTATAGATTTAGATATTTCATTTATAGCTAAAAATGTTCCATCCATAGTATCGTGACCTGCAGCACCATGAATATGAACGTTTATAAATCCAGGTGAAAGGTAAAGACCTTTTCCATCGATAATCTCAGTAGAGATTTCATTAGTGGGGTTAATTTCTTTTATTTTTCCATCTTCAATTAAAACAGAACCTTTTTCAATTTTATCTAAGTAAATAACATTACAGTTTTTTATTAACATAATACACCTCCGAAATTATTTCATCTAAATGAATTTTAAATTTTCTTCTATGTTATAATTATATAATAAAAAGTTAAAGATTAAAATATCAATATAAGATTTGGAGAGATAATATGGAAGTTCTGAGTGGATTAGTAGAATCTATACTATTTAAAAGCGATGATACTGGATATGTAGTTGCTAAAGTAGAAATTAATAAAGAAATAATAGCTATAGTTGGTATATTACCGTTTTTAAAAGAGAGCCAACATGTAAAGTTAAAAGGTCAATGGATGCTTCATAAGCAATTTGGAAGACAGTTTAAAGTGGAAGAGTGCGAAGAAGTTCTTCCAGATTCAATAGAAGGAATAGTTAAATATTTAAGTACTGGAGTTGTACATGGTATAGGACCTGTTACTGCTAAAAAAATAGTAGCAGCATTTGGAGATAAAACTCTAGATATTATGGATAATCATATAGAGAGGTTAAAAGAAATAGAGGGCATAGGAGAAAAGAAATTTGAAATAATATATGAATCTTATATAGAACAAAAAGATTTAAAAGATATAATGATTCATTTTCAAGGACATGGAATGACACCAAATCAATGTATAAAAATATATAAAAAATTTGGACCAATGTCAAAAGATATAGTTTCTGAGAATCCATATATTTTAAGTGATGAAATATCAGGAATAGGGTTTATGACTGCTGATAAAATAGCTAAAAATATAGGGATTGAAAGTACTTCAGATTTTAGAATACAAAGTGGAATTAAATATGTATTAAATCAATTTTCCTTAGCAGGAAACACATATATGCCAAAGGATGAATTGATTAAGGAAGTTGTTAATGTTTTAGACGTAACAAAAGAACTTATAGAAGAGAACATATATAATGCAACTTTAGAAAATAAAATTAAAATAGAAAAAATAAATGATGTGGAAGCTGTATTTTCATTACCATATTATTATTGCGAACTTGGCGTAACTAATAAAATTATTACATTAAGTATAGAAAACTTTAGAACTATTAATACAGATGTAGAGTTTGAAGTTGAACAATTTGAAAAAGATAATAATATAGAATTTGCAGAAGCTCAAAGAGAAGCTATAATTGGGGCTTTTGATAATGGAATTGAAATAATAACTGGTGGACCTGGAACAGGTAAAACAACAATAATAAAATCTATAATTGAAATTTATGAAAAAAATAATATGAAGGTTTTACTTGCAGCACCAACAGGTAGAGCTGCAAAGCGAATGGCAGAATCAACGGGAAGAGAAGCTAAGACAATACATAGACTTTTAGAAGTAGGAACAAGTGATGATGATAAATCATTCTTTGGAAAAGGGGAGAGCTCTCCACTAGAAGGAGATGTAATAATTATAGATGAGGCATCTATGATAGATATAATGCTTATGCAAAGCTTGCTTAAAGCAATTCAACTAGGTACAAGAGTTATTATAGTTGGTGATGTAGATCAGTTGCCATCTGTAGGACCTGGAAATGTACTAAAAGACCTAATTGAAAGTGATTTTATAAAAGTTGTTAGGTTAAATGCTGTTTTTAGACAAGGGAAAGAAAGTATGATTGTAACAAATGCTCATAAGATAAATAATGGAGAAATGCCTTGTTTAAATAAAAAAGATGGAGATTTCTTTTTTGATCACAAAGAAGATAATGATGAAATACTAGATACAATAATAGATTTAATAAATAGAAGGTTACCTAAATTTAATCCAAGTTTAGATAAGTTAAAAGATATTCAAATATTAACACCTATGAGAAAAGGAATACTTGGAGTTCAAAACCTTAATAATAAGCTTCAAGAGAGTTTAAATCCTCCATCATCAAGTAAAAAAGAAAAAGAAATAAAGGAAATTGTTTTTAGAGAAGGCGATAAGGTTATGCAAACTAAAAATAATTATCAAATTGAGTGGTTTAGAATTAATGGCTATGGTGATAATGAAGGTAAGGGCGTATTTAATGGAGATATGGGATTTATCCAAAGTATAAATGAAAATGATAAAAATGTAATAGTAATTTTTGATGATGAAAAAAAAGTAATTTATGATTATATATCTTTAGATGAATTAGATTTAGCATACGCAATAACAATTCATAAAAGTCAAGGAAGTGAATTTAAAGTAGTGATTACCCCAGCATTTATGGGTTCACCATTTTTAATGAATAGAAATTTACTTTATACAGGAATAACAAGAGCTAAAGAATTAGTTGTAGTTGTAGGGAAGCCAAAAGCACTAAAGTATATGGTTGATAATACAAATAGCAGTGAGAGATATTCATCTCTTAAAGATAGAATATTAGAAATAACAGCAGGAGATAATTTAAGCGAATAAGGAATTGTAGAATAAATAACTATAAATATGAGGGATAAGAATATGCTTAATTACAAAGAGTTTAATAATTGTGTTACTAAAATAAATCAATGGTATAGAAAGCAGTCGAAAGTGCTTACAGTAACCACAAGCCCTTACAACACTACTTTAATATATTCTAGTATAATTAGTGAAGTTATAAGTCAAAATGGTAAAATACTTTATATATGGGGAGAAGAATTGGGAAATAGGGAGCTTATTAATAATATAAAACTTAAAAATAATAAAGTTACCTATAAATTTTTAAAAAGTGGAGAAGCTGATTTAGATATAACATTTACTAGTTTTAAAAATATAATTAATATTAGAGGATATTATGATTTATGTATAATTGATGATATAAGTATGTTTTCTTTAATGAGCAAAGAAAATATTATAGAACTTGTAGAAGGGATGTATTTATACAATAAAAGGATTATCATATACTCGGTAGAAAAAGTAGTAGCTATTGGAGAGAGACTAGACCTTTCATCTGTAGTTGCTAAGAGGCCATTTGTAGAACCAAGAATTATAAAAACAAGAATAAATCTTGAAGAAGATATACCATATGCTTTGTATGAATATTTAAAATGGTTTAGAGATAATAAAAGACGGGTTACTATATATGTACCAACTTTAGATAAAGTTAAGAAAATATATGACTATTATAATGAAATGCTTAAAGTAGAAAATGTAAAGCTTGTTGCTTTTACAAGAGGTGAATCAACAAGAGAATTAGAAAAGGTTATGAATATTAAAGATAGATCAGTATTTATAATAACTAATTATTATGGTCATTACTTGCATAATATAAATAATTTAGACATAGTAATGTTATTTTCTGATAATAGGTTTTATTCTTATAAAAAAATATTATATTTATGCGCAGAAGCAGGAAAGGATAATGAGAAATCTGGAGAAGTTTTAATGGTATCAAGAGATGTGTCTAGTGATATGGAAATATCTAAAACAATATCTAGAGATTTCAATAAGAAGATATGGGAAAAGGGATTATTACGTTATTAAAAAATATATTAAATGGAATATTAGATATAATATTTCCTCCAGAAGAAACTTGTATTTCATGTTTTGAAGAAGGCTATGTTGGGTTGTGTCCAAGATGTTTTAAAAAGATTAAACGACTAAGAAGTGAAAGTAATGTTTTTTCATACGGGTACTATGTAGGACCACTAAAGGCTTTAATATTATCATTTAAATATAAAGAAAATTACTTAGCTGGAAGAATTTTAAGTGAATTTTTATGCCAAATAATAGAAGATAATAATTTAAAGTGCGATATTATTGTGTATGTACCTTTATCAAAAAAATCCATGAAAAAAAGGGGATTTAATCAATGTGAGATATTAGCTAAAAAAGTAGCTGATAGATATAATATTCCTATTTCAAAATCCTTAGTTAAAGTAAGAGAAACAAAAGAACAAAAAACATTATCTAGAGAAGATAGAAAGAAAAATATTATTGATGCATTTGATATTATAAAGAAGATCGATATAGTAGATAAAAGTGTTATTCTAATAGATGATGTAACAACTACAGGGGTTACGGCTTTAGAATGTGAAAAAATATTAAAAAAATATGGAGCTAAAACAATAAATATAGTGACTGTTGCTCAAAGTTTTATATAAGTTATAGCCTTTAAATTCCATAAAATATTATAAGTTTTAATTAGTATTTTTTAGTGTGAATTAATAAAAAACAAAGCTATTAAGAGGGTTATAGAGAAAAATGCACGAAATATTCAGAAAATTAACAAAATTACATTTGTATATTTAAATAAAAGGTAGTAGAATATAAACAAGAAAAGAAAACATATCAAAAATTTGAAATCTCCTAATCAAAGATTAGAGCGAAAAGGAAGGGGTTGACCTTATTATGAGAATATCAATAATAGGAAAAAATATCGAATTAACACCGGCGTTAAAGGAAATGGTAGAAAAAAAGATTTCAAAATTAGATAAGTATTTTGAACCGCATGTAGAAGCAAGAGCTAAACTTACAGTTCAAAAAAACAGACACATATTTGAAGTTACAATACCCTTTAATGGAGTTATCCTAAGAGGAGAAGAAGCTACTGATGATATGTATAAATCTATTGATATAGTTGAAGAAAAGTTAGAAAGACAAATTAGAAAACAAAAAACTAAACTAGCAAGACGAAGTATGGAATCACTTAAATTCCCATATATTGATGAAGTAGCTGTTGGAGACGATGACGCTAATGAGAAGGAGCCAAGCATTGTAAGAATGAAAAAATTCTGTACGAATGCAATGTCATCAGAAGAGGCTATTTTACAAATGGAGTTACTTGGACACAGTTTCTTTATATATGAAGATATCGATGAAGCTAGTATTTGTGTTATATATAAAAGAAAAGATGGAAATTATGGTTTGTTAGAACCTCAATATAGTTAAGGTATTTGAAATAATAAAATCAAAAAGAAGTCTCTATTTACAGAGACTTCTTTTTGATTTGAAGAAGATTAATATATTGTAATTTAATATTAAATTTTAATTTGGATGTAATTTATTCATATTATCTTATAAAAATTAAAAAAATATTAGGATAATTACAAAAATTTACTTATTTAAAGTTAATATTATGTTATTTTGTTGAATTAATAAGGCTATGAATGGTATAATTTATAAATATAAAGAAGTAATAATAAAAAAAATAAAATATAGATATGATTGGAAGGAATTAAATATGGGATTTTTAGATAAAGTATTTGGGACTTATAGTGAAAGAGAAGTAAAGAGACTTTTAACAGTAGTAAAAGAAATTGAAGATTTAGATGAAAGTATGCAAAAACTTTCAGATGAAGATTTAAAAGGAAAAACAATAGAGTTTAAAGAAAGAATATCCAAGGGTGAATCTTTAGACCATATTCTCCCTGAAGCCTTTGCAGTATGTAGAGAAGCTTCAATGAGGGTTCTTGGAATGAAACATTATAGAGAACAATTAATTGGTGGAATGGTATTACACCAAGGAAGAATAGCAGAAATGAAAACTGGTGAAGGTAAGACATTAGTTGCAACGCTACCAATATATTTAAATGGTCTTTCAGGAAATGGAGCTCATATTATAACAGTAAATGACTATCTTGCAAAAAGAGATAAGGAATGGATGGGAAAATTATATGAATTCTTAGGTTTAACAACAGGTGTTATTGTTCATGGTGTTACTCAAGAAGAAAGAAGAGCTGCATATGCCGCTGATATAACTTATGGAACCAATAATGAATATGGATTTGATTATTTAAGAGATAACATGGTTATATTTAAAGAAGAAAAAGTTCAAAGAGGCTTAAATTTTGCAGTGGTAGATGAAGTAGATTCTATTCTTGTTGATGAAGCTAGAACACCACTTATAATTTCAGGTGCTGGAGATAAATCAACTAAGTTCTATAATGTAGCAGATAATTTTGTTAAACAATTGGTAGCAGATAAACACTTCACAATAGATGAAAAAGCAAGTGCTGTAATGTTAACTGATGAAGGTATTGAAAAAGCAGAAAAAACTTTTGGAATAGAAAACTATGCTGATGCTGAAAATTTAGAGTTACAACATTATATAACTCAAGGATTAAAAGCTAACTATAGCATGAGAATAGATAAAGACTATATGGTTAAAGATGGTCAAGTAATTATAGTTGATGAATTTACAGGAAGACTTATGGAAGGTAGAAGATATTCAGATGGTCTTCATCAAGCTATAGAAGCTAAAGAAGCCGTTAAAATAGAAAGAGAATCAAAAACTCTAGCTACAATAACATTCCAAAACTACTTTAGAATGTACAAAAAATTATCAGGAATGACAGGTACTGCATTAACAGAAGAAAATGAATTTAGAGAAATATATAATTTAGATGTTATTGTGATTCCAACTCATAGAGAAGTAGCAAGATTAGATAATCTAGATTTAGTTTATAGAAATCAAAATGGTAAATATAATGCAATAGTTGAAGAAATAATAAAGTCTAATAACATTGGTCAACCAGTTTTAGTTGGTACAGTAAGCATAGAAAAGTCAGAATACGTATCTGCTCTTTTAAAGAAGAGAGATGTAAAACATAGAGTGCTTAATGCTAAATATCATGAACAAGAAGCTGAAATAGTTAGCACAGCAGGAGAATTTGGAATGGTTACAATAGCTACTAATATGGCTGGTAGAGGAACTGATATTAAGCTTGGTGAAGGTGTTATAGAAGTAGGTGGACTTAAGATAATAGGTACAGAAAGACATGAAGCAAGAAGAATAGATAATCAATTAAGAGGTAGAGCTGGTCGTCAAGGAGATCCTGGTGAATCAATATTCTTTATTTCACTTGAAGATGATTTAATGAGAATATTCGCATCAGAAAGATTAGAAGGTGTTATGGAAAAATTAAAACTTGAGGAAGATGTAGCTCTTGATCATAAAATATTAACTAAGACTATTGAAAATGCTCAAAAGAAAGTAGAAGGAAATAACTTCGAAATAAGAAAAACACTTATTGGTTATGATGATGTTATGAATATGCAAAGAGAAATTATATACAGACAAAGAGGCGAAGTTCTTGAAGGTCAAAATATGAAAGAACAAATCGAATCAATGATAAGCGAATTAGTTACAGAGTCTGTTAATGCTCATTTAATCGGAGAAGAGGATAATTATGAAGTAGAAATAAGTAAGTTAATTAAATACTTAGAAGATATATGTTTACCTCATGGGAGTATTACAGTAGAAAATATAGTAGACTTATCAATTGAAGAAACAATAGAGAAGTTATTATCAGTTAGTATGGATGCTTATAGAGGTAAAGAATTAGAATTTGGTGAAGAACGATTAAGAGAGATAGAAAGAGTTATTCTATTACGAGTTGTTGACCAAAAGTGGATGTCTCATATAGATAGTATGGATCATTTAAAACAAGGTATAGGGCTTAGAGCTTACAGACAAGTAGATCCAGTTCAAGCTTACCAAATGGAAGGTAGCTCAATGTTTGAAGAAATGATAGAAGGAATTAAGGCAGAAACAGTTAAATTCTTATTCCATGTTCAAGCAGAGAAACCTGTTGAAAGAGAAAGAGTAGCTGAAGAAGTTACAGCAACTCATGGAGAAGAGGATAAAAGTTTAAAGAAAGAACCTGCTAAAAATGATAATAAAGTAGGCAGAAATGAAGTTTGCCCATGTGGAAGTGGGAAGAAGTATAAAAATTGTTGTGGAAGAGAAGCATAAGATATTTTTATAGCTAATAAAAAAGAGTGCCTTAGGGCACTCTTTTATATATAATAGAGTTATAAATATTAAAGTATCTGAATGTCAATAATACAGACATGCAGAATTTAGGAATCACCAAATAAATAAGAATAGGACGTGATTAAATGATAATTAAATTAGAAGCAGAGCTTTTAAAGCTTAATGATATAAAAAATAGTATAAAAGAAATGGGGGCTTCACTTTGACAAGGGAAGATTAGAAAATGAAATTGAAGAGTTAGAAATGAAAATGCAAGAAAAAGGATTTTGGGATGATATAAAAAGAGCAGAAGAGATAACGAAAGAATCGAAAAGTCTTAAAGATAAACTAGAAAAACAAGAATCACTAGAATCAAGAGTTGAAGATATAGATGTTTTAGCAGAATTAATGGAAGAAGATGATGAAACTTCAGCTGAAGAAATTATTACAGAAATAAAAGCTATTGAAAAGGAAGTAGAAGAATATAGAATACAAACATTATTATCAGGAGAATATGATAAAAATAATGTTATTTTAACTCTTCATACAGGAGTTGGTGGTAGTGATGCTAACGACTGGACAGAGATGTTACTTAGAATGTACACAAGATGGTGTGAAAAAAAAGGCTTTAAAGTTGAAACTGTTGATATATTAGCTGGAGATGAAGCTGGTATAAAAAGTGTAACTCTTAAAGTTAAAGGTGAGTATGCTTATGGGTATCTTAAAGCAGAAAAAGGAATACATAGATTAGTTAGAATATCACCTTTTAATGCAAATGGAAAAAGACAAACTTCATTTGCATCACTTGAAGTACTACCGGAGTTAACTAAAAATCAAGATATAGAAATTAGACCAGAGGATTTAAAAATAGACACATTTAGAGCTAGTGGAGCTGGTGGGCAACATGTAAATAAAACAGAATCAGCAATTAGAATAACTCATATAAAAACAGGAATAGTTGTGCAATGTCAAAATGAAAGAAGCCAATATTCAAATAAAGATACAGCTATGGAAATGCTTAAATCAAAGCTTATAGAATTAAAAGATAGAGCACATAAAGAAAAAATAGAAGATTTAACTGGAGAGCTTAAAGATATGGGTTGGGGAAGTCAAATACGTTCATATGTATTCCATCCATATAATTTAGTTAAAGACCATAGAACAAACGAAGAAACAGGAAACTTAGGAGCAGTTATGAATGGTGATATAGATAACTTTATAATAGCTTATTTAAATTTAGAAAATTAATAAAGAGATTGGATATAATTATATATATAAATTAGAGGGGACAAATGTTATGGATAATGCAAATGGAATATTAGATAAATATAATGAATCAATAAAGTTAACTTATAATTATACTTTTAGAATGTTAAATCATTTAAAGAATATTAGAGATAATTTTAAACAAATTGATAGTCCAGATGAAATAACAACAGAGGTATATAGAGATTCAATAATTAAAAAGTATGAAACTTTAGAAGATTTATCTTGGAAGTTATTATCTAAAATTTTCAAAGCGTCAGGATTAGATATTAACAATCCTAGAGGTTGTTATAAACAAGCATATAAGGAAGGCTTAATACATGATATAGATATTTGGAATGAAATATTGTTATCTAGGAATTCTACAGCTCATGTTTATGATGAGAAAGATTATGAAGATATTAAAAATAGAATAATTGAAGTATATATATATGCCATAGAAGAATTATTAAAAAATATTTCGTATAAGGTGATGTGATAGCTATGTATGGAATAAATGAAAAGGTATATAGGAGCTTAATTAGATACTTTGAAAATAATAATAAAATAAAAAAAGTAGTTATTTTTGGTTCAAGGGCAAAAGGAACAGAGAATGCAAATTCAGATATAGATCTTTGTATTAAGTGTTTAGAAAATTATAGAGGTACCGTAGTTGATGAAGTTAATGATGTAATAGGAATTTACTCTTGTGATATAGTTTTTATAGGTTCTTTAAATAAAGAAATAGAAAATCAAATTAAGAGAGATGGAATAATTATATATGAAAAAGAGATAGTATAAAATTTTATGCTATCTCTTTTTCTTATAAAAATATAGTTGAGAATTATTTAAAGAAGCGTGGCGTATGTATTTTCGAGTATATAAATATTTATTTTTCAATAGAGTTAACATTCTTAGGTTAAATAGTAAAATAATCCAAATAAAGTATTAACAAATATCACTAAATAGGTTATAATTAGTATATTGATTGGGAAATATTGGTTTTGTGAATTTTAGGCATCGCCCAATAAATAATAGACCAGTATTCTTGTTATTTTACAATGCATTAGAAGATTATTTAAAAGGGTGAGAGGCTCATAAGTTAGAAAAAATTGGGTAAATAATAATAAGCTAATAGAATATTTTAGAAGAATTGAGGGGGATATCATGGAAAGTGAAGTTAAAAAATATCAGATGGTCAATATTATGAAGTTTATTTGTGCAATTTTAGTTATTACAATTCACACTTCGGCATTTAGGTCTCTAGGAGAAGGAGCAAATGCAACTTTAAGTTTAGTAATTGCAAGAATTGCAGTACCATTCTTCTTTATAGCAGCAGGTTATTTCTTCTATATGAAAATGGGAAGTAGAGAAGGTTATTTAAAGGGATATATTAAAAAACTATTAATTATATATGTAATATTTAATAGTTTATATTTAGTTTTATTATTTCAAACGGCAACAAGTATGATTAATGGAGGTTTTGGATATTTAAAAGCAATTTATGCAAATGGATTTGCACTAAGTCTGTGGTATTTTCCAGCATTAATTTTATCTATATCATTTGTTTATTTATTTTTGAAGAAAAATTGGATAAGACCTTTAATAGGAATAAGTATAATTTTATTTGCAGTAGGTTTAATGGGAGATAGTTATTTTGGTTTAATTCAAGGAACACCTCTAGAAGCTATAGTAAATGCATATAAATTTATATTTGATGCTACAAGAAATGGGTTGTGCGTTGGTGTACCATTTATAACAATAGGAGCTTTAATAAATAAATATAGTTTAGATGTAAAGGTTAAAAAACCAATAATATTTATGGCAATATTTTCACTGATTCTTGGATTTGAAGCTTATACTTTAATTATAAATAAAATACCAGCGGATTATAATATATATATTTCATTAGCATTGCTAGTGCCATTTATATTTATATGGGCATTAAAATGTAAAATAAATATAAGTGATAGAAATTCAAATCTTTTTAGGAATATGAGTCTTTGGATATATTGTGTTCATGAACTTATAATGATGAGTATGTTTATGTATACAAGGTTTCTAGGGACTAATAGTGTTGTAAACTTTATAGTAGTAGCATTACTTTCGGTTTGTGTTGCATATTTTATTGCAAATAGGAGAGTTAAGCCAGAGGCAACAAATAAAAAGAAAGAGTTAACATTTGCAATTGGATCATTAGCATTAGCGATGTTGTTTATATTTGTTGGAGTAAAATTGAATTCAGCACCTCAGGGAGAAGGGAATCCATATGTAATAAATGTTGCAGATGATGCACCAACTTCTAATATAGTGGGTCTATTATGGAAGATTTCGGATGAAGATAGCAGTATGTATTTATATGGGAATTCCATGATTGGAACAAAAGATATGTATCCGCTAGCACCAGTTGTTGAAGAAGCATTTAAAAATTCGGAGAGATTACTTATACAATTTAATGATGCTGGCCTAGATGGAGAGAAACTTAGAAAAATAATGATGTATGAAGAGGGAGATTCTTTAGATAAACATATTACTCCTGAAGCTATGAAAATAATGGAGGAAAAAGTAGAGGAACAAGGCGGTAATATAGATCAATATAAGAAGATAAGATCTAGGATTGGTAGTCAAATTATTATAACTAACAATATTAACAATGATAAATATTCACTAGTATATGGAATTGATGCTTATTTAAGTTATAGGGCTAAACAGCAAAAAAAACCTATAATAGGTATGGATGATATTTATGAATGTTGTATAGTGGATAACAATGTATCTAATGAAGTAGAAGATGCATCCGTTAAGTTAATGCAATATTCTGACAGGATGTCAGAAAAGTATTTAGAAGGATTAGACGCATGGAAAACAGGAGATTTACAAAAAGTAGAAGAGTGTTTAGAGAATCCATATACTGTATCGGAAGACGAAAAGGGAAATTTAAATAAGTTAACTGAAATAATAAGAGTGAATGATAAAATTATATTAACTAATCAAAATAAATTATATGAATCAAAAATAGATCAATATATGAAGGATAATAAAAATTACTTTATATCTATGTCAGTAGATTATATTTTAGGTAAAGATGGAATAGCTAAAATGCTAGAAGATAAAGGTTATAAAGTTGAGAGAATAGAAAATTAGAAAAATATTATTTTAAACCCTAATTATGATATTTAAAAATCGTAATTAGGGTTTAAATCATCGTAAAACAAATAACAGACCAACATCTTTGGTCTGTTATTTGTTTTATAATAGCTAAGTTATTTTTTGAAATATATTATTAGGAACACTTCTTTTTATTTGCAAAAGGAGCAGCAACTAAAATTCCAAATAAGAATGAAAAGATAAGTATTGAGTATTTATCATGGAAAAATACAGTTATATTTCCATAAGATGAATCTTTAATTTTTGCTTCAACAATGGTATAAACACTATCAATTGCATCAGTGTTTATAAATTCAACTTTATCATTTGGTGTATGGATCTTAGTCATATCACTATGACAGAAACTTAAAGCATCTAACCCTGCATTTGTAAAACTTGCATGGTCACTTGAATCTTTATATTCAATTTCATAAGGTGTATCGTATTTTTTTGAAAGTTTTTCTACAGATTTAAGAAGTTTAGAATCTGTATCCTTAGCTTTTTCACCAAGCATAAAGGTAATAGGGTAATTTTCACTACCTATCATGTCAAAGTTAATTACCTCCGCTCCTTCTAGCTTATCTTTATTGGTTTCGGCAAAATTTTTAGAACCTAGAAGTCCGAATTCTTCTGCATTTAATGCAACAAAAATAATATCACGTTTAGGTTTCGCATAGGTTGAGAGACTTCTTTGAAGCTCTAACATAAAGGAGGTGCCTGAAGCGTTATCTAGTGCTCCGTTATAAGTGTTTCCTAAACCATCAGTGCCTAAATGATCATAATGTGATGTAATAACAAGTGGTGGCAACTTAGAGTTAGATCCCTTAAGTACACCAACAATGTTAGAAATAGTTTTTTCTTCAGTAGTAAATGGTACGTGGACAGAAACATCTAAACCAGCACGAACAGAATCTAAGATTTTATTATAAGTATTAGTATTAATCATAATTGCCATATTATAAGGAAAGTCACTCATAAAAGAACTTCTAAATGAGAAATCATTATCTTTGGCAACATAGAATAGATACTTCTCTGCATCAGTAGTAATAACTTCAATAGAATTAGTATTAATGTTTACAGTATCACTTTTGGAAAAAGTAACAGAATTTTTTTTGAAATTAAGCATATCTTCCTTAAAATCAACTCCATATTTAAGATCTTCAATAACAATACCATTAGAAGAAATAGTTAGGTAAGGTATGGTATTTGTTTTAATAGGACATAAGGTAGTGAAGTCCTCACTGTAAGTTTCGTTTAAGGGAACAAGCTTAGAATCCGTAAAGTTTTTTCTAATTAATTCACCAATTAACAAATTCTCATTACTTCCAGGTAACCGACCAGCATAGTTATATGAAGATAAGTTAGCTACCTCTTCTTTTACTTTATTTGAGTCAAAGGATGAATATGTAAAATTAAAAAATAGTGAAACAGCTAATAATACAAATGAAATTAGTAAAGAAAAACAATACAAAAGTTTTTTCTTCATAAAAAATCCCCTCCCAATTAATAGTTTTATTTATTAAATACTATTAATTGAGGATGCGGATTATGATTAAATATTTATTATTAGGTTGTACATATTGAAAAAATAAGATAATTACCCCTTTTTATAAACTAAAGATATTAAACTAAAAACTATAGCAAATAGTAATGAAACATAAATAAATATATTTAAAGATTTATTTACAATGGCAAAAACTCCACCAACAATGGTGCAAAATAAAATCACTCCATTTATAAACCGTGCAAGACCTGATTTGTTAGTCACAAGTTGTTTCATAGACGTCATAAGAATTAATATTAGAGTTAAAAATACAAGGACGTTCTTTAATGTACCTGAAAATTGAATAACATAATATTCATTTAGGACTAAAAAAACCACAAACATTATAAGAAATATACTTAAGATTTTATCAATAACTTTATCCATACTACCACCCAAATGTAAAATTTTAACAACTATATTATACTATAATAAGTAACATAATATCAAGAGTATTTATAGAAACATAATATATAGTTTCTAGTTGTTTTGAAAATTTAGAGCACTGAAAAAATAACAAGCCAATATACACCACATAGTGACTTGTTATTTTTTTATATAGCTCTAATTTAAATATATAACTGAATTCACTTGTATTATTTGTAAAAAATATTATAATTATAATAGCATTATGTAAAATTTCAGGTCAAGTTTAGGAGGATAAAATGGTAAATATAGAAGAGAAAATTGCGAAAGAGCTTGGTATTAAACTAAGTCAAGTAGAAAATGTTATAAATTTATTAGATGATGGGAATACAGTTCCGTTTATATCTAGATATAGAAAGGAGCAAACTGGAGACTTAACTGATGAGGTTTTAAGAAATTTTCAAGAAAGATTAAATTATCTTAGAAATTTAAAAGATAGAAAAGATAATGTTATAAGATTAATAGATGAGCAAGGAAAGTTAACAGAAGAATTAACTAAATCATTAGAAAAAGCAGATACTCAGGCAGAGGTAGAAGATATATATAGGCCTTATAAGCAAAAGAAAAGAACTAAGGCTACAATTGCTTTAGAAAAAGGTTTGAAACCTTTAGCTGAATTAATTATGAATGGAGAATTTAAAGAAGAAATAACTTTAGAAGCTAACAAGTATATTAATGAAGAAAAAGGGGTTATTACTTATAGTGATGCAATTCAAGGATCTTTAGATATTGTTGCAGAAGCAATATCAGAAGAGGCTAAATATAGAAAATGGATTAGAGAATTAGTTTTAAGAGATGGAAAAATAGAATCTAAGGGATCTAGTGATACTCCAACTGCTTTTGAAATGTATTATGAATATAGTGAAGATGTAAAAAGCATACCAGCACATAGAATTTTAGCTATAAATAGAGGAGAAAAAGAAAAAATACTTTCAGTTAAAATAACTATAGGGGAAGATAGGATAATAACATATCTTCAAAGAAATGTTTTAAAGGGTAATTCTATTACTGATGAATATTTAGAAACTGCAATAAGAGATTCTTTAAAAAGATTAATTTACCCGTCTATTGAAAGAGAAGTAAGAAATGAACTTACAGACATCGGAGAACAAGGTGCTATAAAAATCTTTAAAGAAAATCTTAAATCATTACTTATGCAACCTCCGATTAAAGGGAAGGTTGTTATGGGATACGATCCTGGGTTTAGGACAGGATGTAAAGTTGCTGTTTTAGATAATACAGGTAAGTTTTTAGATAAGGCGACAGTTTATCCAACTATGCCAAGAAATGATACCCAAGGAACTAAAAGAATTTTAAAAGAATTAGTTAATAAATATAATGTAGATGTTATTTCTATTGGGAATGGTACTGCATCAAGAGAATCTGAAGAAGTAATTTCAGAAATGTTATCAGAAATTAAAAATGAAAATGGAAAAGAATTAGCTTACGTTATAGTTTCAGAAGCTGGGGCTTCTGTTTATTCTGCATCAGAACTTGCAACTAAGGAATATCCTGACTTAGATGTAACTATAAGAGGTGCTATTTCAATAGGTAGAAGACTTCAAGATCCTATGGCAGAGCTTGTTAAAATTGACCCTAAGGCTATTGGTGTAGGTCAATACCAACATGATGTAACTGCAAAGAGGTTAGAAGAGTCCTTAGCTGGGGTTGTTGAAGATTCGGTAAATAAGGTAGGAGTAGATTTAAACACTGCGACACCTTCACTTTTAACTCATATAGCAGGTGTTAATGTAGCTATAGCAAATAATATTGTGGCTTACAGAGATGAAGTTGGAGAATTTAAAAGTAGAAAAGAACTTTTAAAGGTTAAAAGATTAGGACAAAAAGCATATGAACAATGTGCTGGGTTCTTAAGGGTTATGGAAAGTCGCGAGCCCCTTGATAACACATCTGTTCATCCTGAATCCTATAAAGTAGCTACAAAACTAATGGAGTTACTTGGATATTCAAAAGCAGATTTGAAAAATAGAAAACTAAATGATATAGAAGAAAAAGTTAATGAAAAAGGATTAAATAATTTACTTAAGGAATTAGAAGTTGGGGAACCTACTCTTAAGGATATAATTAAGGAAATACAAAAACCAGGAAGAGATCCAAGAGAGGGAATGCCAAAACCAATATTAAAAACAGGAGTAATTGATTTAAAAGATTTAACTCCTGGAATGGTGTTAATGGGAACAGTTAGAAATGTTTCTGATTTTGGAGCATTTGTTGATATTGGAGTCCACCAGGACGGCCTTGTTCATAAAAGTCAAATGGCTAACAAATTTGTAAAACATCCTTTAGATATAGTAAAGGTTGGAGATGTTATAAAGGTTAGCATTATGGAAGTTGACTCTAAGAGAAAAAGAATTTCTCTTTCAATGAAAGATATAAAAGAACAAGAAGCATAAAAAAATGTTGCAAAAAATTATAAACATACATATAATAAAAGTATAATTAAATAATATCTTCAGGGCGGGGCGTGAATCCCCACCGGCGGTAAAGCCCGCGAGCTAGAAATAGCAGATTCGGTTAAACTCCGAAGCCGACAGTATAGTCTGGATGAAAGAAGGTAAAGGTTAGAGTTTTATTTAAGTGTATTTATAATGCAATATAAATAAACCTATTTCTTTGTGTATTTTAAGCCCTGATGTATTCATACATCAGGGCTTTTTTAATGCATAAAATAAGTAACCTATACCCCAGGGGATAAACTTTTGGGAGGAGAGAAAACAATGAAGAATGAAAGCAAAAAATTAGACGTAAACAAATGTATCAAAATCTCACTACTAGGGGCGATATCAGTAATACTTATGTATTTTGATTTTCCAGTAATACCAATGTTTCCATGGCTTAAAATTGATTTAAGCGATGTACCAGCATTAATGGGGGCATTTGCTTTTGGACCTATGACAGGAATTGTTATAGAGGGATTAAAAAATATATTAATATTAATAGTAAAGGGAACTGGAACAGCTTTTGTTGGAGAAATAGCAAACTTTATAATAGGAATATCCTTAATTGCACCAACCGCATATATATATAATAGAAATAAAAGTAGAAAAACTGCATTAATAGGTATGGCAGTAGGGTTTGTATCTGTTCAAATAGCCGGAATAATAACAAATGTTTATTTCTTATTACCAGCCTTTGGAATGCAAATGGATAAAGTTCAAACACTTCAATATGTAACAGTTGGATTATTACCATTTAACGGAATAAAAGCTGTATTAGTATTTGCAATTACCTATGTTTTATATAAAAAAGTATCAAGAGCAATATTTAAAGTGGAGCCTGCCTTAGATCGAAAGTAAAAGAAAGGTTAGTTTTTTAGAAAAATTTAGGCATCTTTAAAAAATATACTAGCAGATAGACTAGTTATTTTTTGAAGATGCCTTATTTTAGAAAAAATTAAATATAAGAAAAAATTATGCGCATTAAAAGTCGTATTTTTGCATTAAAATAGCATCTTCGCTATTACCATAATAGTTTTTTCGAAGACCTGTTTCTTTAAAACCAAGTTTTTTGTAAAGATTTTGAGCGATTAAGTTTGAACGCCTAACCTCTAAATTAAAAATTGTACAATCTAAATCTATACAAAGAGTTAAAACTGAATTTAATAATTCGCTTGCAATGTTATTACGTCTATAATCTGGATGAACACCGATATTAGTTATATCTCCAATATCAGTTATAATCCATACACCTATAAATCCGACTACGTTGCCAGTTTCAATATCCTTTGCAACTATATATTTAGCCAAAGGATTACTTAGTTCGGATTCAACTGATGCTTTAGACCAAGGTAGAGAAAAACAAATTTTACTAATTTCAAAAACTCCATCTATGTCACTGGTAGTCATTAGGTTATAAGTTATTTTCATTTTTTAATGCCATCCTTTTTTCAAGCTCTCTTTCAGCTAGAGGTTTTTTTAAGTAAAGAGGAGATGAATTCACATCATCATATTTTCCTTCTAATAAAAGTTTTAATCCAAGTTCACCAAGAGATGAAGCACGAACTAAACTTAGATGATTAGGAGCAAATAAAGCATTAGGGAGATGTTCTTGAAGGTAAGCTTTATACTTAATAAGACCATCACCTGTGAATAATATTTTTTCGCTCTTTTCTTTTAGTAAAGAAACTAATTCTTCTAAATCAAGAGCACAATAATCTATTAAAGGATTTAAGGTTCCATTTTCATTTTTATAAAGACAGGTATAAACACTATCTCTTAAAGCGTCCATTATTGGACATATTATTCCGTCAAAGTTTATTGACGAGTAAGCTAAAGCATCTAAACTTGAAACACCTATATAAGGTTTGGATGTTCCAAAGCTTAAACCTTTTATTGTTGCCATACCAATTCGGAGTCCGGTAAAAGAACCAGGTCCTTTTGAAATAACAAAACCATCAACTTCATCAATATCAATGTTGTTATCTTTTAGAAGCATTTCAACAATGTTCATTATAAGTACTGAATGTTCGCGCTTATTATTTATAACATATTCAGAAAGTAGGCAATCATCTCTTAAGAGAGCACAAGTTGCAACAGAAGATGATGAATCTATACTTAAAACTATCATATTTTCAGCTCCTTTATATAGTTATATTTGTCGCCGTAGGCAATTATAGTTATTTTTCTAAAATTTTCATCAATATTTAAATCTTTTTCAATATTGATATGTAAATATTCTCTAGGTAATATTTCTTCGATATAATTTGCCCATTCAATAATTGAAACAGCATCAGAAAAAATATAATCATCAAATCCTATAGCACATATTTCATCAGGATCATTAACTCTATAAACATCAAAATGGAATAGCTTTAATCGGCCTGTATCATATTCATTAACTATTGTAAAAGTCGGACTTGTAATATGATCATCTATGTTTAAACCTTTTGCAATTCCTTTAGTAATATGAGTTTTCCCAGTTCCTAAATCTCCTGTTAAGCAAATAATATCACCGCTATTTAAAAGATTACCAATATTAAAGCCAAGAACTGTAGTTTTTTCAACACTATCAACATGGAAATACATAAATGAAAGCTCCTTTCTAAATAATGAATATTTAAATTTAATACTCATAAAATCTTGCTTATTATATTCTATCTAAAAATAGAGTAAAAGAAAAGAAAATATTATAAATGTTAATAATACTTTTATATTGATAAAATGTAAAAAGTAAGTTAGAATTATATAGAAATTCAATTTTGTAATAAAAAGTAAATTTTATTAGCATGATAATTAAATTTGTAATATTATTATTTTAGTGATATTATAATAAATTGTTATAATGAATTAATATACTTTATAAAGAGTAAGAGAGGACAAGGATATTTCCTTGGGTGAGATAGTGTGAAAAATGTTACTTATGGATTAATAATCATTACAATGATATTGTTTTTAGGATTAGGTTTTTTTCAAAGTCCATTATTAGCTAATACAGAAAATGAAATAGAAGCAGGCGAAGAAGTGCTTTTAAATATAACAACTGTGAGTAAAAATCAATATTCTATGGTTAAATCAATAGTTTTAAATAAACATAATGTTGAATATTTATCTGAAAATGAGAGCGAAATTTATAAATTTAAATATAATGAAGACATAATAAATAATATATCCGGAAGAGATTTATTTATATATTCAGGAATTAATAATGAACCTTGGGTTAATGACTTTATAGCAGAGTTAAAGAAAGGTGATTTAGGTATAATAAATATGAGTAGAGGTATAAAAACCTTAACTTATGAAAATGGAAATGAAAACCCTTATTACTGGTTAGGAATTAATGAGTATAAAATAGCTTTATATAATGTTAAATCGGCAATTCAAGAGAAAGACCCTAAAAATAAAAGCTACTATGAAGAGAATTATACTAATGTTATTAATAAAATAGAAGAGTCTGCAAAAGAGGTCAAACTAGAGTTAGAGAAGTATAAAGATTATACTGTTTTAACAAATACAAATACATTTGATTATTTATTAAGGGATTTAGGATTACAAGTAGTGAATGTAAAAAAAGAAGTAACAAGAAAAATTTTAGACGAAAAGAAATTAGATGAAAATAAGATAATTTTTGTAAAAGAAAAGGATCCAATAGAGATCGTTAATATAATAGAAACTAAAAAAGAAGATGACAAAGTAGAAGAAACTAAAAAAACAAATGAAGAAAAGTTAGAAGTCCCAGAGCTTGAAGCCAAAAAACCATTAGATATTAAGTCTGTAGAATTAATTAGATGGGATGGAGAAAAAACTCTAGTGGAATTGGCTTTATCAAACATTAAACTGGTAACAGATACATTGAAAAAACTTCCTATAGTGACAAAATAGAAAAACAGTTGATTTTTGAGCTAGTATAGTTTATAATAAATTATATTGCGAAGGGGTATAGCTCAGTTGGTAGAGTAGCGGTCTCCAACACCGTTGGCCTAGGTTCAAGTCCTAGTACCCCTGCCATTTTAAAAGCAGTAGATTTAATCTACTGCTTTTTTGCTATTTTAAATTTAGGAAAAGGAAAGGTGTAGATATGAGCAAAAGAGAAGGATATATTTCATGGGATGATTATTTTATGGGAGTAGCATTACTTTCAGGGCAAAGAAGTAAAGATCCATCAACTCAGGTTGGAGCATGCATAGTTAATTATGACAATCGTATAGTATCAATAGGCTATAATGGCTTTGTTAATGGTTGTTCTGATGAAGATTTTCCTTGGGAAAGAGAAGGAGATTTTCTACAAACTAAATATCCTTTTGTAGTTCATGCAGAACAAAATGCAATTTTAAATTCTAAAAGTAAATCTTTAGATAAATGTCGTATATATGTAAATTTATATCCCTGTCACGATTGTGCTAGAAATATTATTCAATCTGGTATTAGGGAAGTAATTTATATTAGTAATAAATATGAAGAAACAGATTCTATAAAAGCATCAAAGATGATGTTTGAAAAGTCAGGAGTAAAACTAACACAATTAACTCCTAAAACTAAAGAAATAATAATTTCATTAAGAATAGAAGATATGTAGCATATTGTCTTAGGGAACTTCAAAAAAATACCTAACTAACAGCAACTGTTAATTAGGTATTTTTAAACTTATAATTACTAGGCTTTTAGTATTTCAGATTCAAGTTCATTAAGTAATTCTGAAACTGAAACAATTTTATCAATTCTTGATGCATTTTCTCCACAGAATATCAATCCGTTATCTAAATCCCCACGAACAGAATTAATTAAAGCTTCAGTTATGCAGTATAGTGTAGTCGCTGGGTTGCAAGGAATTAAACAATTATAACATTTACTAACCTTAATACCCTTATCTTCTGTTTTTCTTACAAAGTTATTAACTATAGCACGGCCAGGCATACCAACTGGACTTTTAACAATAGAAATATCTTCAGCTTTGCAATTAACGTATGCTTCTTTAAATTTAACATCAGCATCACATTCATCGGTAGCGACAAAACGAGTTGCCATTTGAACTCCATCTGCACCTAATTTTAGATACTTAGCAATATCATAACCATCAAAAACACCACCAGCAACAACAACAGGAATTTTTTTATTATATTTTTCCTCATAAATTTTAACTTCTTTTATGATATCAATAACTGTTGTATCGAAATTAGCAGAGGCTTCTTCTAAATTTTCTTTATGGAAACCTAGGTGACCACCAGCCTTAGGACCTTCGATTACTATTAAGTCAGCAGTTCTGTTATTACGTTTATCCCACATACTAAGAATAACTTTTACAGCTTTAACTGAAGAAACAATAGGAGCAATTTTTATATTATGTCCTTCAACAAGTTTTGGGAGTTTAGCTGGAAGACCAGCTCCAGAGATAATTAAATCGGCTCCACCATCTATTGCAGCTTGAACATGCTCTGCATAATAATTCATTGCTACCATTAAATTAACTCCAATAATACCTTTAGGAGCAATTTTTTTTGCTTTTTTTATATGATTTCTTATAGCTCTTAAATTAGCTTCTAAGGGGTTTATTTCAAAATCTGCTTCTTTATAACCAGTTTGAGCACCAGATATTATACCGATACCTCCACATTTAGCAACAGCACCGGCTAAATTTGATAAAGAAACGCCTACGCCCATACCACCTTGAATAATAGGTAGTTTTGCGACTAAATCTCCAATAATAAGTGGTTTTATATTCATAATAATACTCCTTTTCTAAAAAAGATTTGATTATAAAATAGTTTGACTATAAAACTATTTTATAACATTATACGAAAAAACAATAAAAACTACAATAGCAAATAATATAATTCATATAAATAGAATAAATTAACAAAAAGGTTAGGAAGATAATGTTAAGATTAGATATATATTGACAAGCAAATATATATCATGATAAAATAAAATTTGTTAGAGGGGTATAGCTCAATTGGTAGAGTAGCGGTCTCCAACACCGTTGGTTCAGGTTCAAGTCCTGGTACCCCTGCCATTTTTAAAACAGTAGATTTTTATCTGCTGTTTTTTTTGTTTATAAAACTTTCAAACAAATAAAGTGCGATAAGATGCGAATTATGCAGAAATTTGATATAATAGAAGATGGTTAGATAAATAGAAAACAAATCAATAAGGGGTGCTCATGAAAAATCAAATTAAAGGGGTAACATTAAAAATTTTAGTAATATTATTTTTGATTTTATTACAACCAGTAACAGTAAAGGGCATATCGACTAAGGATACAAATATGACCTTTAAAAGAATTACTATAGAAGATGGATTATCACAAACATCTATTGAATATCTATACCAAGACACTGAAGGTTATATGTGGATTGGAACTGCTGATGGATTAAATAGATATAATGGACATGAATTTGAAATTTACAGATACAAAGAAGGTGCGAAAAGAACTATAGCTGCAAACTATATTTCTGCAATAAAAGAAGATAAAACTGGCGATTTATGGATAGGAACATCTAAAGGGTTAAATAAAATAAATCAGGATACTAAGGAAATAAGCACTTATTTACCTGGAGAAAATGGCGAAGGGATATCTCATTATAATATTTGTGAAATATTAGTAGATTCAAAAGGTGATGTTTTTGTAGCAACAGAGAATGGATTAAATATATATAATAGGGAAACAGATAGTTTTAAAAGAATATTAAATTCAAACGAATTAACAAGTCAATTTATTTATTCTATAGCAGAAGATGAAAAGGGTAGGTATTGGATTGGAACTGACAATGGATTAAATATGTATAATAAAGAAACAGGAGAAGTAAAGCAATTTTTACATGATAAAGACAATGAGAATACAATAAGCTCAAATGCTATTTTTAAGTTATATATGGATAAGGATAATAAATTATTTGTTGGTACAATTGATAAGGGGTTATCAATATTAGATACAGAGAGTTATGATGTAATAAGGTATTTAAATGATCCAAAGAACAAAAGTTCAATACCTGGGAATTTTGTCAAGGCTATTTTAAGAGATAGTAGAGGCATGGTTTGGATTGGAACGGATGATGGTTTTGCTAAGTTTGATGAAAAAGAAAAAGAATTCAAATTATATGAATCTAAAACATATGATTCTCAAAGCATAGTAAACGAAAATATTTTAAGCTTATGTGAAGATAAGTCCGGAACTATATGGGTTGGAACTTATGGTGGGATAAGTTTATTTAATCCAGGAAATATTTTTAGTTTATACAAAAACAATCCTTCTGATGATAATTCTATAAGTGAAGCAAGTGTACAAGGTATATATGAAGATAATGAGGGATTACTATGGGTAGGCACAACACATAATGGATTAAACTCTTTAGATAGAAAAAATAATATTATAAAAAGGTATGTAAATGAAAGTGGTAATGAAAAATCTTTAATATATAATAATATTAAAACAGTTGTTGGAATTGACAATGAAATATGGATTGCCACAGAAAATGGGCTCAGTAAATTTGATAAAAATACTAATGAGTTTACTAATTATAAATCTAAAGGTGATAAAAATAGTTTGCCAAACGATGCTGTAAGAACCTTGCATATAGATAGTGAAGGTATATTATGGATAGGTACAAGAGATGGACTAGCTAGTTTTGATAGGAAAGATACATTTGTTAATTATAAGGATTTATTTGAAGCTAATGGTATAAGAGAATATATGTTTTCAGATATTTATGAAGATAAAGATGGAATAATGTGGTTTGGATCAGCCATAGATGGAGGATTAATAAAGTATAATAAAGAAACAGGAAAAATTAAAAATTATAAAAACAATAAAGCTGATAAAAATTCTTTAAGCTTTAATTCAATTAAGTCAATTAATGAAGATTCTACGGGAAACTTATGGATAGCTACACACTATGGAATTAATAAATTTAATAAGGAAACTGAAAAGTTCACAAGGTACACAGAAGAAGATGGGTTATCAAATAATTTTACGTATGGAATATTAATAGATGAAAATGATGACGTATGGGTAAGTAGTAATTATGGGATATCTAAATATGATATTAAAAAAAACAAATTCATAAACTTTAATGTAACAGATGGATTGCAAGGAAATGAATTTAATGCATATTCATATTTTGAAAGTAAATCAGGGGAAATGTTCTTTGGAGGAATAAATGGTATAACTAGTTTTTACCCGAAAAATCTTATTGAAAAAACATTTATTCCACCCGTTATAATAGAAAGTATAACTATAAAGGGAGAAGAAAAATTTAACTTAAAAGAGGATATAGTAGCAAATCATAGAGATAACAATGTATATATAAATTTCTTTATGCCGGATTATAGAAATAAATCCAAGATACAATATGCATATAAACTTAGGGGATTAGATAAAGAATGGATTTTTTCCGAAAATAGGAATTACGCAAGTTATACTAATTTAGCACCTGGAAGTTATGAGTTCTTTGTAAAAGGAAGAAATTCAAGTGGTGAATGGAGTGATGCGGTATCTATTAAAATTAAAATAAATAATCCGTTCTGGAAAACTCCTATTGCATATATTCTATATTTATTATTGGTTATAATTGGCATTATATTAGTTTTAAATCGTATGAAATGGTTAGATAGATTAGTAAAACAAAAAACCTTTGAACTTAATAACAAATTAGAAGAAAATGAACTTCTATACGCCAAGCTTATTAGGACTGAAAGATATAAAAATAATTATTTTGTGAATCTTTCGCATGAACTTAGAACTCCTTTAAATGTAATATTATCAACACAGCAACTTATTACTAATTTAAATACAAATAATAAGCCAATTAGTAAGGGGAAATTAGATTATTATATGCTTACCTTAAATAGAAACTCTAATAGATTATTAAATCTTATAAATAATATTATAGATACATCTAAAATAGAGTCTGGGGCATATAGGCTGAATATAAAAAAGGTAGATATAGTTTATTTAGTAGAAGAAGCTGTGCTTTCAATGAAAGATTTTGTGGAGGATAAGGGGATAGGATTAATTATAGATCCTGAAATGGAGGAAAAAATAATTGATTGTGATGATTCGGAAATAGAAAAATGTGTTATAAACCTTATTGCAAATGCAACTAAATTTACACCAGATGGTGGAGAAATAAAGGTTGAAATATTGGACTTAGGGGATATGGTAAAAATAATAGTTAAAGATACAGGAATAGGAATAGAAAAAAAATATCATGAATCTATATTTAACAGGTTTGATCAAGTTTATGATAAAATATCAGAAGAACATGGCGGAAGTGGTCTTGGATTAACATTAACAAAGCAACTAGTGAATCTTCATAATGGACAAATAAGTGTAGAAAGTATTTGTGGAGAGGGAAGTACATTTATAATTATATTACCTATTAAACAAAGGTAATATAATTATAATGGGAATTTTGAAAAAGCTTAATAAAAAAGATAACAAGGAGAATATGGAAATGAGAGTAGTTAATGCTAAAATTATAGCAAGCAGAAATGATGGAATAGATATAAAATTCAGTAATGGAATGAGAGAATTTGTTGCTGCTTTAGAAAAAAGTGCAATTGCTTTTGAAGATATAAAAAATAATGAAGTAAATGTTAAAGTTTATTCTATGATAAGAAATTGTTGCTCAGCAGCTCCTTTATATGTATTAGAAAGCGGTAAAAATGAAGACGAAGATTTAGAAATAAAAGAATTGTTAGATTTATTTATTAAACTAATAGGAAAAGATATAAAGGGGATACTATAATTATCAAATGAAACAAAATAGACTATAATACTTAATATTTATTTGAGGATTTATAAGGTGAATTAAGGACTTAATATTGTATATACTAAGTTCTTAAAAATAAAAAAATAATAGGAAAAATATATTGACAACGGTTGCGGTGAGTGGTAATATAAATACATAATTAAATAACGGATTGTTACTGAAATGCAGGCAATACCTAAATTAAGAATGTAGTATAATTACACCTTGATTTGGGTATTTATTTTTCCACCATGAGGAGAAATTATGATAATAGAAAAAGTACTGAATAATAACGTTATTGTAGCAATTGATCCAAAAAGTAAAAAAGAAATAATATTAATGGGATGTGGAATAGCTTTTAAGAAAAAAGTTGGTCAAGAAATTGAAATGGATAAAGTAGAAAAAACTTTTGTGGTAGATGATAAGAGAATGGGTAATAAAATTAAGAAATTAATTAATCAAATTCCAGATGGTATTTTTGAATTATCTCATGAAATTATCTGTTATGCCAGTAAAAGGCTTGATAAAAAACTTGATAAGCAAATTTACATATCATTATCAGATCACATTGCATTTGCATTAAAAAGATATAAGAACAATATTAGAATCAAAAATGATTTATTAGATGAAATAAGAAGAATACATAAAGATGAATTTAAAATAGCACTTTGGGCTGTTGATTTTTTAAATAATAAATTAAATGTAGATTTGCCAGAAGATGAAGCAGGATTTATAGCACTACATTTAATTAATGCAGGATATAATGAAACTACAAATAATTCATTAGTAGCCACAAATATTATTAAAGGCATATTAAACGTAATAAGGTACTATTATTCGGTAGAGTTTGATATAGATGACCTAAATTATGATAGGCTACTTACACATCTTAAATATTTTGCTAAAAGAGTTATAACTAATAAACAATATGACAAAAGTGATACAACATTATTAGAATTAGTATCAAAAAGTTATCCAGAAGCTTTTGATTGTGTATTGAAAATTAAGCAATATATAGAAAAGAATTATAACTATCAAGTTAACGGTGATGAAATAGTATATTTAACAATGCATATACACCGAGTAATTTCAGTTTTAAAAGAGAATAATTAGATTGTTACTGGTTAAGCAGGCAAGACTTAGATTTGTTAGATTATCTATATAATTATATATATCTTTAAAGATATATATAATTATATAGATAAAGACTCTAATAAATTTGGGTCTTTATTTTTTATTTATCAAGTTCATATTTTTATTTAAAAGGGAGGAATTATAAATGTTACAATTTTTACAAAGAATTGGTAAAGCTATCATGCTTCCAATCGCAGCATTACCTATAGCAGGTATATTACTAGGAGTTGGTGGTGCTTTATTAGGTATCGCAGGATTAGAAAATGCACCAGCAGTTTATCAACCATTAATAGCGTTTGTTAGTATTCCAGTTGTTAATGCAATATTAACAATAATGAAAAATGTAGGGGATATAATATTCGGTAACTTACCATTGCTATTCGCAGTAGGGGTTGCAGTAGGTCTTGCAAAGAAAGACAAGGGAACAGCAGCTTTAGCAGCTGTATTTGGATTCTTAGTAATGAACCAAGTTATCACAACTATGTTAACATTAGGATTCACTCAACTTGGAGTTGTAACTCCAGCGAGTGTAAAGGCAACTGGTGAATATGCTACTTATGTAACAACAAACTTAGGTATATTCACATTAAACATGTCAGTATTTGGTGGTATTATAACAGGTATAGTTACATCCGTATTACACGATAAATATCATACAATTCAATTACCAGCAGTAATCGGATTCTTCTCAGGATCAAGATTTGTGCCTATAATAACAGCATTAGTAATGGCTTTTGTTGGAGCTGCATTAGCTTTTGTATGGCCAGTAGTTCAAAATGGTATTTCAATGCTTTCAGAATTTGTTAGAACAGCAGGTCCACTAGGAACATTCTTCTATGGAGTAATAGAAAGAGCATTAGTTCCATTTGGATTACATCATGTATTCTATACACCATTCTGGTATGGATCATTTGTTGAAGGTCAAATTTTAGTAGATGGTACATTAAAGACAGTTGCAGGAGCTAATACAGCATACTTTGCACAATTATCAAGTATGAGCGATTTAGTTGGCGCTTCATCAGGAACAATGTCAACAATAGTAAGTGGTACTACAAGATTTATGGCAGGTAAATTCCCATTCATGATGTTCGGGTTACCAGCAGCAGCATTTGCAATGTATAGAGCAGCAGCTCCAAGCAAGAAGAAACTTGTTGGATCATTATTATTATCAGCAGCTGTTACATCTATGCTAACTGGTATTACTGAACCTTTAGAATTTACATTCTTATTTGTTGCTCCAGTATTATATGGAGTTCATTGTTTACTAGCAGGTTTATCATTCATGTTAATGGATGTACTTAATGTATTTGTTGGTATGACATTCTCAGGTGGTCTAATTGACTTTACATTATTCGGTTTATTACCAGCAGGAGCAGGTGTACCTACTCGTTGGTTCATGATAATACTTGTGGGTATAGTATATGCAGTAGTTTACTACTTCTTATTCTTATTCATGATTAAGAAATTCAACTTAAAGACTCCGGGTAGAGATGAAAATGAACAAGAAACTAAACTTTACAGTAAAGCTGAATTCCAAGAAGCTAAGGGTATAAGCCCAGATGCTAAAGGAAAAAAAGCAAATAACAAAAATAATGAAATTGTTGAAAAAGCTCCAGCAGTTTTAGAAGCTTTAGGTGGAGAAGAAAATATAGTAAGCGTAGATGCTTGCATTACAAGATTAAGAGTTGAAGTAAAAGATAAATCTAAGGTTGATAAACCTAAACTTAAAGCACTTGGCGCAGCCGGTGTTGTTGAAGTTGGTAATGGAATTCAAGCGATATTCGGTGCAAAAGCTGATGCGTATAAGAATGAAATTAACAATATCTTAGATATAGAGTAATTTATAAATTTGAGTGTTCCAAAAAAATTGGAACACTCTTTTATAGTTTAGGAATCTATAATAAAATAGACTACAGTAATAGATAGTTATTTTATAGAGATTACTTATTAAGGAGAAAATTATGAGAGAGTTATTAAAAGGTTCATTTGGGGTATTGCAACGAATAGGTAAGGCTTTAATGTTACCAGTTGCATTATTACCAGCAGCAGGGTTACTACTTGGGATAGGAACAATGCTACAAAGTTTATATTTTTTAGATTTATTTCCAGCTGTAGGTATAGATTGGATTCAATCTATAGCCTTAATAATGTCTGGTTCAGGGAATATAATATTTACTAACCTTCCACTAATATTTGCAGTAGGTGTAGCAATTGGATTATGTGATGGAGATGGAGTTGCAGGGCTTGCAACTATAGTTGGATTCTTAATAATGAATGTTTCTATGGGAATTGGAGCTGGAGTAACAGCTGATATGGTAACAGGTAATCCAATGTACACAATGATTCTTGGGATACCGACACTTCAAACCGGAGTATTTGGGGGTATTATAATTGGGATAGTGGCATCAATATTATATAGAAAATTCTATAATATAGAATTACCACAGTTTTTAGGTTTCTTTTCAGGGAAGAGATTTATACCAATAGTTACCTCTGTAGCAGGATTAATAGTTGGACTTGCACTAGTTCTTGTATGGCCTCCTATTCAAAATGGATTATTAGTATTCTCAAGAAGTATGATAGATACAAATCAAACAGTAGCTGCATTAATTTTTGGAATTATAGAAAGATCATTAATTCCGTTTGGATTGCATCATATTTGGTATAATCCATTCTGGTATCAATTTGGAGAATATACTAATCAGGCAGGACAATTAATTATTGGAGATCAAGCTATATTTATGGCTCAATTAAAAGATGGAGTAGAGTTTACAGCAGGGACATTTATGACTGGAAAATATCCATTTATGATGTTTGGGTTGCCAGCGGCAGCACTTGCTATGTATCATGAAGCAAGAGAAGACAAAAAAAAATTAGTAGCAGGAATATTCTTCTCAGCTGCACTAACTTCTTTCTTAACAGGAATAACAGAACCAATAGAATTTACATTTCTATTTGTAGCACCAGTATTATTTGGGGTTCATTGTATATTTGCAGGAATTTCATTTATGACAATGCAAATATTAAATGTAAAAATAGGATTAACCTTTTCAGGCGGAATTATAGATTATTTATTATTTGGAGTATTTCCAAATAGAACAGCGTGGTGGCTAGTAATACCTGTAGGGTTTATATTTGCAATAATTTATTATTTTGGGTTTAGATTCATAATAAGAAAACTGGATCTTAAAACGCCAGGTAGAGAAAACGATGAAATAGAAGTAGATATAAATGTTGATAATGGTGAACTTGCAGTTAAAGTTTTAGATGCATTAGGTGGAAAATCAAATATCAAACATTTAGATGCATGTATAACCAGATTAAGGGTAATAGTATTAGACCTTAGTAAGGTAGATAAGAATGAATTTAAAATTCTTGGATCAGCGGGAATTATGCAAGTAGGAAAAAATATCCAAATTATATTTGGACCTAAATCGGATAGATTAAAAGAGCAAATTAAAGATGTTATAAGTGGGAAAGAAATAGAAAAAAAATTAATTAAGACAATAGAAGAAATAAAGCCAGGGATAGATACAGGAGTAAAAATTGCTATACCTGTATCTGGAAAATTAATTAATTTAGAAGAAGTACCAGATGATGTGTTTTCTATGAGATTAATAGGTGATGGGTTTGCAATAGATCCAACTGAGGGATCGTTACTTTCACCAGTAAAAGGTAAGATAACCTCATTAATAAGAACTAACCATGCAATAACAATAACCACAGATACTGGGATGAAAGTATTTATACATATAGGAATAGATACAATAAAACTTAATGGTGATGGGTTCGTAAGCTTTGTTAAAGTAGGCGATGAAGTTAATATAGGAGATAAATTAATAGAATTCCCATTAGAAAGTATTAAAGCAAATAAATTATCACCAATTATTCCAATAATATTTAAAAATATTTCTTTAAATGAATATGTATGCTATAAAAGAAGTAATAAGGTAAAGGCTAAAGATTCAAATAAGATTGAAATTCACATGAAATAAGGGAGATAAAGATGGATAGAGATATTGTGGAGAGAAAAGGAAAGATATTTAGACATTTTAAAGGCGATTTATATTTAGTTCAAGATGTTGTAACACATTCAGAAACTGGAGAAAAGCTAGTATTATATAAAGCTTTATATGGTGAATGTGGATTATTTGTAAGACCATATAATATGTTTATAGAAGAGGTACCATCAGAAAAAGAAAATCCAACAGGGCAAAAATATAGGTTTCAGGAATGTGATGTTAAAAGCGTTAAATAAGATAAAAGAATAGAACTAATTTTAATATAGTAGTAAATATATAGGACTGATAGAAATATAACTATCAGTCCTATATCTTTTTTAGGAACTATAACCATTAAGATTTTAAATAAATAGTATTAATTTAACTTAATCCAAGTTGAGTAAGGTGTATTAAAGTTAGAATCCATATTTTCTAGTGTATATTTATAAAATGATTGTAAAAAGGTAGATCTTTCTTTGTTATCGGTTAAGATAATTCCACCTGCATCTAGTTGGTGCTTTAAAATAGTATCTAGTGGAAGCTTATCTTTGTTATTCATCATTTGATAAAGGGACATAAAGGTAGTGGTTCTACCTTCCCCTTCAAGGCAGTGAAAATGTAAATGGGCAGTAGCTGGACTATTTTTTATAAATTCTACAAATTCATCGGTAACTTCTAAAGTAGGGGTCCCACCATCACGGACAGCAAAACGTTTATAATTAATATTATTTTCTTTAACTAAAGTTTCTTCAGAAAATACTTTATTTACTTTTAATGTTTGTAGTAGTTCACCTTTTTTGTTATAAATATTAACGTCAGAACCCAGTTTTATAGAGTCTAAATCCTTTTTCTCGCCTTCAAGTGTTTGTGTAGTAGTAAAATCTTTGTTTAAAAGATTTTTTTTGTTATAAAAACTTATAGGCAAAGTATTAATATATCCGTGAGATTCTTGCCTTAAGTCAACTATGTACAAATCTTTATTGTTTAAAGCCTCAATAAGATTTTTTAACTGGAAAGGTGCAAATTCAGCACTACCAGAAATGTTTAAATCTGTTAAATTTCTAAATCTATTAGGTAAGGGAATTATGCTGTTATTATCCCTTATAATCATTGTTGTATTTGATAATGGATCATTGTATAAAGTGTTAGAGTTTAAATAATTAATGCTAGCATCTACATTAATTGTAACTGATAAAAACAAAACTATGGATAATAAAATTGATAGGAAATTCTTTTTATTATTTTTCATAAATAACTCCATTTCTAAAAAAAGTTTAAAAACTATCACTTAATATTTCGTAATAAGACTGAGGATGGCTACATACAGGACATTTTTCTGGAGCTGAAAGCCCTTCAAGTACATATCCACAAAATCTACAAATCCAAATTGATTTTTCATCTTTTTTAAATACCTTATTATTTTGAACATTAGTTGCAAGTCTATCAAATCTTTCTCTATGATGATTTTCAATTTTAGCAATTAAAGTAAAGCTATTAGCTATTTCTGGAAAACCTTCGCTTCTTGCAATGTCTGCAAAGGCTGGATAAACTTCAGAATGCTCATGAGCCTCAGCTTTTGCAGAACTCTGCAAATTAGCAAGAGTAGCACCTTTTGCTATAGGATAACTAGCATCAATACATAACTCTTCATTATTAAAATCGTTAATTAAATAATTAAAGAATATTTCAGCATGACCTTGTTCATTTTCACCTGTAAGCTTAAAAATATCAGCTATTTGTTCGTAACCTTCATTTTTAGCAACTTCTCCATAGAACATATACCTATTTCTAGCTTGTGATTCTCCAGCAAAAGCTCTAAGTAGATTTTTGGATGTTTCTGTATCTTTTAATGATTTCATTTTAGCACCTCTTATTAAAATATTTTCATTAATAGTATTTACTAATAAAAATATAATATCCCTCAAAATATCGGTAGATTTATTATGATTAAATATGTTTTTAAATGGATATAATCTAAAAGAATAATTAAAAGAGGTGAATAATATGGGGATAATAAAATTACAAATAATTATATTAATAACAATAATTTTAAGTGGAATATTAGGTGGCAAAAAAGGCGCAATAATTTCAGGATTAGTTTGGCTAGTAGCATCAATTATAATGATGCATTCAAATATATTCGCAGTAATACAACTTATTACTGTAACTATTTCATATCAAATATCTTTGTTAGTTGGAATAGGAAGAGATTATTATATAAAAAGAAAGAATATAAAAATATGAAATAATACAGTAATTAATAAAAAAATAAGTGTTAAGGATCTGAAAGAAAATAACAAGTCAAAAATTCTGAGAATATTTTATGCTAGGAGAAGAACCATAACTCAAAATATAGCGCGATTTCACTAGTTATTTTAAAAATGTATTAATAACTTTAATTGGAATATTACCCTGCAATTACACAGAATATAAAATAGAACCTGGGTTACAATAATAGCATAAACAAAATAACTTCTTAAAAAGGAAAAAGCATTTAGGAGGGAAATTAATAAGAAAATTAATTTCTAGGTCGTTTTTGTCTAATTTAAGAAATTTGTTTATAGGGCATCTTAAAAATAAATAGCATCTATGCTAATCATATTTAGAGGATTATTTTTGATTGGTGCCTAATACCAAATCGAAAGGAGGAATACATTATGTCAAGTAAAGCATTAGTACCAGAAGCAAAACAAGGGTTAAATACCTTTAAAAATGAAGTTGCTAGAGAAATCGGTGTACCATTTAGTGATTACAATGGCGATTTATCATCAAGACAATGTGGATCCGTAGGTGGAGAAATGGTAAAAAGAATGGTTGAACAATATGAAAGTTCACTCTAGACAATTTAATTAGGGAGCTTAAATAATAGAAATATTAATAAGCTATATCTAATTAAGTTAACAGTTATATTGGAATACCTAAAAACAAAAGTATGGTAAAAATATTAAATTGTTTTTACCATACTTTTGCGTTAAATATTAAATTATTTTTATTATATATTTATATTAAATATATAAGTGAATCTTTTTTGCAGACGTCTTATATCTTAAATTTTATCTTTAAGATAATTACGATTATGAATTATTTTAGGACTATCAGGAATATATTTAGCAGCTTCTTCATTATGATCATTTGCAATATTAAGTTTCCCTATCCGAGAATAGCAAACACAAAGTTGAAGGTGAGGTAGCCAAGTTGAACTAGCATGGTTTGTAAAACCTAAATTATTTTCATCAGGTTTAAGTGTAGTAGCTAATTCATACCAAAAAATAGATTGATTAAATTTTTCCAAACTTAAAAATTTGAAACCTAATTGGCAACAAAAATCAGCTCTAGGAACATCATATTCGAAAGATTTAAAAATATATTTAAATACATTTTCAGTATCGTTTTTATAGTTAAAACAATCAACTAAATTTGAACAAGCATTTTTATTATCTTCAACCCAACCAAGGTTTGTATCTAAAAAAGCTTTATATTGAACTATTGATTCATCTATACGATTATTATCAAAAAGTTCGTTAGCATAATAAAACATATCTCTTGTAGATAATATTTCTCCTTTTGAAATTATAGATTCATATATTTTTAGGTTTCTTCCAATAGAAGATTTTAACTTGCCGTGAATAACACTAAGACCAGAGTTTATAATATTACCAGAAACATCTAAGTACTCATGAATTACACCAATCCATTTAAAATTATTTGAACGCTTAACTAATCTATTTCTTCTTAAAGAGTTAGTAGTATTGCCATTAGAATCTTGAGAAAGTATATAATGCATAGTAACTGAATCTACATCGTTAGCTAAAGTTTCTTTTAGTTTGATTAAATTAGCAAGAGTATCACGAGTAATATAATCATCAGCATCTAACCAAAGTATATAATCCTTAGTTGCATGACTAAAGGCATAGTTTCTAGCTTTAGCAAAATCATCTATCCATGTGAATTTATGAATTTCAGCTCCAAATGCTTTCGCAATTGAGATACTGTTATCAGTACATCCAGTATCTATTATTATAATTTCATCTACTGCATCTCGTACAGATGCAAGACATCTTCCTAAAACTGTTTCCTCATCTTTAACAATAATGCAAAGACTTATAGATATCATTAAAACACCCCATTATTAAATTTTAATTATTATATAGTATATTATTAAATCTAAAATTATTGATTAAATGGTAAGTGAAATATAAAATATTTATTAATAAAATCTGAAAAAGCTATATTGTTAGAGGATATGACCTATATAGAACTGAAAGTATTTACATTGTTTATATATGGATTTTATAGTAGAATAAAAAATATGAAAGAGTATATAAAGTATTTGAAAAAATGAATATAGGAAGTAGGTGAGTTTATGGAAATAATAAAAAAAGATGGGAAATTAGAAAAATTTAATTCAAAGAAAATAAAGACTAGTATTGAAAATTCAGCAAATGAGGCAGGCATAATTTTAAATGAATCTGATTTAATAATGTTAGTTCAAGATATAGAAGCTAAATTATTAAAAATAAGAGAAAAACAATTAATTACATCAAGTTATGAAGTTATAGGTGTAGTACTTTCTGTATTAAAGAAAACTGGATTTAAACAAGTCATTAAATCTTACATAAAATTTTAATAATATTAAATGTAAAAAGAAGTTCTTTAATAAGAACTTCTTTTTATTCGTTAGAGAGCTGAAAGAAAAGGCCCTTAGGTGGCTAGTATAAATGAATCCATAAGGTTTAACACTTAAAATTGAAAGAAAAATTTGTTTGTGATAAAATGAGAACAAAAGTTCTGAAGTTGAGGGTGGTTTTATGAAAAAAATTAAAATATTACATTGTGGAGATATGCATTTTGATACTCCATTTAAAGAGTTAAATAGCAAGCTTTCAAGTATAAGTAAAGAAGAATTATTAGAAGTTTTAAGCACAATTATAAATATATGCAAGACTAATTCTGTGGATATAATGTTAATGGCTGGGGATATATTTGATAATCTAACAGTTAATAAAAAAACATTAGCTTTTATTAGGGAACAGTTAGAAAGAATAGAGAATATAAAAGTATTTATTTCACCAGGAAATCATGATCCTTATAACACAAATTCATTTTATAAAATGATAGAATGGCCAAATAATGTACATGTTTTTAAAAGTGAAATGGAGAAAGTTTATATTGAAAAGTTAGATACTATTGTTTGGGGAGCTGCATTTAATAAACCTCATATAAGAGAGAGTTTATTAAAAGAAGTTAAGGCCCAAACAAATTACATAAACCTAATGGTATTACATGGGGAGATATCACAAAGTGAAGGGGGCAATGTGTATAATCCAATAACATTAAGAGAAATAGGAGAGTCTGGGGTGGATTATTTAGCGTTAGGACATAGACATAGCTATACAGGGATACTAAGAGAGGGTTCTACTTGCTATGCATACTGTGGGTGCCCTCAAGGACGAGGTTTTGATGAAGTTGGTGATAAAGGTGTTATATTAGGTGAAGTTTATAAGGGATCAGTTAATTTAGAGTTCACTAAAACATCTAAAAGAAATTATTATGTAAGAGAAGTTGATATATCTAAGGCATTTAGTAATGAGGAAGTAAAAGCAATTATTTTAAGAGATGTAAAAGAGGAAGATAGGTTAAAAAACTTTTATAAAATAGTTTTAGTAGGTACACTAGAGCCTCATTTAAATTTAAAAGAAGATGTAATATTTGAGAAGTTAAAAGATGAATTTTATTTTATTAAAATAGTGGACAAAACTGAAATTCAAATAGATTTTGATGAAATGTCAAAAGATTATTCCTTAAAAGGAATTTTTGCAGCCAAGTTATTAAAAGAATTAGAAGAAAATAAAGATGAAGAGAATATCGAGGTTATCAAAATGGCATTGAAGCTAGGGATACAATGTCTTTCTCAAGAAGAGGTGAATCTTAATGATTATTAAAAAAATTAATATTATAGCATTTGCTGGAATTAGTAACAAAGTTATTGAATTTAAAAGAAATACTAACATCGTTTATGGAGATAATGAGACTGGAAAAAGTACAGTTCAAAGTTTTATTAAAATATGGCTGTATGGTATATCACCAAAAAGAAGTAAAGATTTAAAAAATAATGAAAGATTAAAATACGCTCCTATTACTGGTGAAAAAATAATAGGAGAGCTTTATATAGAGAATGAGGGAATAGAATATATAATTAAGAAATCCTTTGGAGTTACTAAAAAAGAAGATACATGTGAAATATTAGATGCTTTAACTGGTGAAGTAATAAAAGATATACCAAATGATGAACCAGGAAAATATTTTCTTGGGGTTAACGGATCAACATTTGTAAGAACTTTATTTATAAGCCAATTAGGGGTTGTAGTTAACAAGGATAGAGAAGAAGAAATCATGGAGCGTGCAACTAACCTTTTAGGTAGTGGGGAAGAAAAAGTTTCAATTCATAGAGCTATTGAAAAGCTTGAAGGAATAAGAAAATCCTTAACTACTACAAGAAAATCAGGCTCTTTAGATTTAGCAAGGAATAAAATGGTTAGCCTTTTAGAAGAGCGATATGAAGGATATAAGTTATCAGAAGAAAATCTTCATAAAGAAGAAATTGTAATAAACTTAAAAGATAAAAGGTCATTTTTAAGGAAAGAACTTAAAAACCTGGATATATATAAAAAATATATAAAGAAAATTAAACTCCAAAAAGAATATGAAGATATAACTGTGTATTTAAAAAAAAGCGAAGAACTTAAGAAGAAAGAGAGGTATATTGAAGAATCTATTTCTTTAGATGGTGTTATAGATGAAAGTTTAATAAATGATATAAAAGAAGAAAATACTCTTTATTTAAGCCTATTAGATTTAAAAGGGGAAGGTGAAGAAGAATTAAAAATAAGTGAAGAAATTTTATGCGAAAAAAGAGAGAAATTCAAGGAGTTATTATTTATAGAAAAGTTAGAACCGGGAGTAAAAGAAAATTTCTTAAGAACAACAATGGAACAGGAATCTTTAAAAGAAAAGATAGGTATGTTTGAAAATTTAAGTAAGGATATAAAAAACCTTAATGAAGATATAGCTATAAAAAGTAAAATAATAGGGAATGTAATTGAATTTAAAGATGTAAGAATGAATATAGATTCATTGTTAAAAGAGTATGAAGATAAATTAAAAGAGTTAAAATTTAGAATGGAAAATGAGGATGAGCATAAAAGAAGTAAAAGTAATGAAAAAGGCTTATTAAATAAATTTAGGAAAAATAAATATATTTTATTTTTAGATATTATTTTAATTATATTAGCTTTAGTTATGTTCAAAGAAAATTTATGGACAATAATTCTATTAATATTAGTAGCTATTTATTTAGGTAAGAAAACTTTCGAATTAGGAATAGAAGTGAAATCTCTAGAAGAAAAAAATAATAAAACAGTAACATTAGAGAATCTTAATAGAGAAATAGAAGAAATAGAAGAAAAACTATTTAGATATAAAAAGAAAGTAGGAGCAACTACATATGAAGACTTTATAAAAAAGATAAGGTTATTTGATGAGTTTAATTCTTATGAAGAAAAGCAATTAGTTAAAATATCAGAAAAAGAAATACAATTATCGATTATTGATATAAGAAATCTAAAAAGTAACTATAAAATTAATCTAGAAAAGATAGATATGATTCTAGAAATTTCAGATTCTAAAGATGTAAGGGAAGTATTAGAGAAAATAGCAAAATATGAAATTGAAAATAAAGAAGTGCTATCACTGCAAATAGAAGTTAAAAAGAGCAGGGAAGCCATTAATAGGCTTATAAAAGAACTAAGTGTTAGAGAAGAAAGAATAAGAGGAAAGCTTGAGGTTCTGGGTCTACATGATATGGATTTAATAGACCTTGAAGAAAGTCTTAGAGAAATTAAAAAAAAGTTAATACAAAGAGAAGAACTAAGAAGAAGTCTACAGTCTATAGAAGAAACTTATAAAGCGTTAACTAAAGGTAAAGACATTGAACATATAAAAGAAGAGTTAAAGGATATAATTAATGAAAATATTAAATATTCTTATACTACTGAAGAAGAAATAGATGAACAGGTGAGTAATAAATCACATGAGCTAATAGAAGCTGAAAAATCTATTAAAGATGTAGAAAATGAAATAAACACTAGGTTTATGGGGAAGAGGCCTATTCCGACTATAGAAGAAGAAATCGGAGCTGTAGAGGAAATTATAAAAAGAGATGATATGAAATTAAAGGCAACTAAATTAGCACAAGAAAAACTGCAAGAAGCATTTAGAGAAGTACGGGGAAACTTTGGACCAGTATTAAATCAAAAAGTATTAGATAATTTTAAAAGATTAACTAATAATAGATATAGTGATGTTATGGTATCAGATTTATATGAAATTAAGGTTAAGAATGATAATAGTATTCTAGCCGGAGAACTTTTAAGTAATGGTGCTAATGATCAACTTTATATTTCTTTAAGGTTAGCATTTATTTCAATGCTTTATAAAGAAGGGGAAGTACCTGTAGTATTAGATGATGCTTTTGTTCAATATGATGACGAAAGAGTAGGTCATATATTGGAGATTTTAGAAGAAAACTCCTTTGGACAACTTATCATATTTACTTGTCAACATAGAGAAAAGGAAATATTAGATAAAAAAAATATAGAAAACAATTATATTTTATTATGATATTGACAATAATAATATAGCAAGGTAAAATTATACCAAGGCAAATGCGAATAATTTGCATTTAGAAAGGTGGATATATGAAAAAGAAATTAATAGCAACAGTAATGATAGTATTAGGTTTAGTTACAACTATTGGATGTAGCACTAAAGAAAATAATAATGAAACAGGGAAGGTAAGAGTTGGAGTTACTATAAGCCCTTTAAAGGAATTTGCAGAAATAATAGGTGGGGATAAAGTTGAGGTATTCTCAATTATCCCACAAAATAGTGATCCACATAGTTTTGAACCTAAGCCAAAGGATTTAGCCAGTTTGAATAATAGTGACATATTTGTGTACAACGGATTAAAGATGGAGTCATGGATAGATCCTATTTTAAAACAAATAGAAAATAAAGATGTTGAAATAGTTAATTCAAGTAACGGAGTAGATATAATTGAAATATCCCAAGACGAACATGCTGGTGAAACTGCTGAAGAACATGCAAAGCATGAAGAAGAGGAACATGCAAATGAAACTGCTGAAGAGCATGCAGGACATGATCATGGAACACAGGATCCTCACATTTGGCTAAGCTTAAAAGAAGCTACAAAACAAGCAGAAAACATAAAAAATGCATTAGTTTTAAAAGATGAGGTTAATAAAGATTATTACGAAGAAAATTTCCGAAAACTAAAGAAAGATTTTAATGATACTTATGAAGAGTATGCTAAAAAATTTGAAAACATAAGTAATAAGAATTTTGTTACAGGACATGCTGCCTTTGGATATCTTTGTAGAGATTTTGGACTAACTCAAAATAGTCTAATAGGAATATATGGTGGGGAGGGTGAGATACCACCTGGAGATTTTAAGGAAATACTTGAATATTGTAAAGAAAATAATATCAAAACAATATTTAGTGAATCAGCAGCAAGTAGTAGTCAATCAGAAGCTCTAGCAAGAGATGCAGGGGCTAAAGTTG
The DNA here is from genome assembly GCF_017348895.1 of Clostridium gasigenes. Lineage (NCBI taxonomy): Bacteria > Bacillati > Bacillota > Clostridia > Eubacteriales > Clostridiaceae > Clostridium > Clostridium gasigenes. The sequence continues at coordinate 669,412 of NZ_CP071376.1, read as the reverse complement.
AAAAAATATATAGCTTAGAAACAAAAGTAGATAATATGTCTTATTTAGAAGGAACTAGATATAACTACGAAAAAATATATGAAGCTCTTAAATAATTAAAACAAAAGGATTCTACATTTAAGTAGGATCCTTTATTTTATATTTTAAGGGAGCTTAAAAACATAACAAGTCAGAATCTTTGACTTGTTATGTTTGTACAGATAACTAAGAATATATAAAAGTTAGGAATCTTTAAAAAAATAATATATAATTAAATTACTTAAGGCATATCCAAATAAATAATAATAGACCAAGTTAATAAAATATTATTTTTTAAAAGTGCCTAAGGAAGAAAAATATGGTAAAATATTGAATATGAAAGGGGAGGATATTGTGAGTAAAGCAAAATTATATTATGAAGAAAATATAAATGAAAGTAATAAAAGATTAGAAGGATTAAGAGGAATAACAACTGCCCTAGCAATAGTAAGGCTAGTAATAGTTATTTTAGCTATAGTAACAACGTACTTTTTATATGAAAATAGAATATTTGAATATATAATTATAGAATTAGGTTTATATATAGGAGTTTTCATTATTGTAGCTTATTTTCATAATAATAGACTTGAAGAAAAAAGAAAAAATCAAATAATTGTTGATGTTAACGAAAAAGGTCTTAAAAGAATAGATGGAACATGGAGGGAATTTAAAGATAAAGGTGAAGAGTTTTTAGAAGATACTCATGGATTTTCTGGTGATTTAGATGTCTTTGGAGCCAGTTCGCTTTTTCAATGGATAAATAGTACTAATACAAAGTTTGGTAGAATAAGTCTTGCTAATATTTTAAAGTTAAATAAAATCCCAAGAAAAGAAGAAATTATAGAAAGACAAAGTGCTATAAAAGAATTATCAGATAAAGTAGATTGGAGACAAAAATTAATAGTAGAATCAACATTTAAAAAGGTATGTAAAGATGATGTAGAAGAATTAATAACTTGGGCTACTGAGAAAAAGAAAGTAGGGTTTGCCCTAAAAGTTATTCCTTATTTATGTATTGCAGTAACACTTGCTGGTATTTTAATAACAATAATGAAAATAATACCCTTTAGTTATTTACTATTGGTATTTATGTTTAATTATTTAGTTGTAAAGATTTTGACTAAGGATTTAGGAGAAATAGTGAATCTTTTTCATAAACATCAAAAGGATATAGAAGCCTATAGTAACTTACTTGGGCTAATTGAAGAAGAGGAGTTTAATAGTGAATTTTTAAAAGATTTAAAATCAAGAATAAATAATAAAGAAAATATAAGTTGTAAAAAAGAAATGAAATCACTAAAGAAGCTTATTGATTGGCTTGGAGATAGTTCTGCAAATGCATATTATCTTTTATTAAATGTTACTATACTTTCAGATACATTCATTATACGAAATTTAGAATCATGGAGAGGGAAAAATGGTAAATATCTAGAAGAATGGCTAAAAGTTATGGGCGAGTTTGAAGCATTATCAAGCATTTCCGGTATTGCCTATAATTTTGAAAGCTTTACCTATCCAGTTATTTTAGATGAAGCAGAAATATACGGAGTAAACATAGGACATCCAATGATAGGTGAAAAAGCTATTAGTAATAGTTTCTCTTTAAAAGGAAAAGAAAAAGTAGCCTTAATTACAGGATCAAACATGTCTGGTAAAAGTACATTTTTAAGGACTATAGGGCTAAATATATTACTAAGTTATATTGGAGCACCAACTTGCAGTGAAAGCTTTAACTGTGGAGCCTTTAATATATATACATGTATGAGAACTAAAGATAATTTAGAAGAGAGTATATCTTCATTCTATGCAGAAATATTAAGAATTAAATATTTAATAGAAGCTGCAAAAAGAGGGGAAAAAGTATTTTTCTTATTAGATGAAATTTTTAAAGGAACTAATTCAATGGATAGACATGAAGGTGCCAAGGTTTTAATAAATCAATTAGTAAATTGTGGTGGAATGGGATTGGTATCAACTCATGATTTAGAATTATGTGAACTTGAAAAAACTAAAAACTGGTTAGTAAATTATAATTTCCAAGAATACTATGATAATAATAAAATAAAATTTGATTATAAATTAAGAGATGGTGGAAGTACAACACGAAATGCAATTCATCTTATGAAACTAGCTGGAATTGATTTTAATGAATATAAATAAAATTTAATCATTTAGAGAAAGTAATTAATGAAATTTATTCAATTTAATGTCATAATATACCTATGAGAGTAAATAGTGAGAGGGTGAGATATTTGGCGTTTATAATAATTGATTTAGAGTTTAATAATTTAAATGGAATAAATAAATATTATCCAGATATATTTAATGATAATCCAGATTTAAAGGATATACAAATCGAAAATGAAATAATAGAAATTGGAGCAATTAAATTAGATAAATATATGAAACCACTAGGAGAGTATAAGGCGTATATAAAGCCTTCTATAATTCCAGTTTTAAACCCAAAAGTTTTAGAAATTACTAAAATTTTAAAAGAAGATTTAGACTCTGGAATTTCATTTGAAGAAGGAATGGACGGGTTAAGATCTCTTATAGATGAAGATGATATTATATGTTCTTGGGCAAAAGATGATATTATAGAAATAATGAGTAATGCAATATATCATAAATATGAAGATTTAAAATGGTTAAAAAATTATTTGGATATACAAGAATATTCAACTAAGATTCTTGCTCATAAAAATTCATTAAGTTTAAAAAATGCATTAGAAGAATTAAAAATAAGAATCGATCCGAGTAAATTACATGATGCATTAAATGATGCAGTTTATACATCCTATGTTCTTAAGAGAATATATAATTCAAGAATAATAAAAAATTATGTAATTAAAGATATATATAATATGCCGGCTTTAGAAGTTAAAAATTTACAGGAATATAATTTGGATGAAAATAAAGTTAAGGAAATATGTCCTAAATGCAAGGTAGGTTTGGCTATAGAATATCCATTAAAGCCGATAAATTGGAGGTTTCTATCCCTTGGTATATGCCCAAAGTGCAATAGAAAAGTTATTAATGAAGTTGTAATTAAGAAAACATTTAGCGGAGAAGAAGTATATAAAGAAACATCTACTATAGTAAATGAAGTAGAGTATATAAACTACACATATAAAATGTATAAATAAGCGAACTTCAAAAAATACTAGTCAGCTTCTTAACTTGGTAGAAAAAAGAATAATACTTAATAATTTATTAAAATTCACGCTATTTATACTAAAATTATTATGAATATGATAAAATAGATGTATAGTTTAGTAAGATTACTAAATGTAATAGAGGAATGGTGAAATTATGAATATAGCCTTTTTTTTAACACCTAAGAATGAAGTTATTTATGAGTACTTAGATGCTACGATGAGACAAGTTATTGAAAGAATGGAACATCACGGATACACAGCGATTCCTTTAATAGATAAGGAAGGTAAATATGTAGGTACTCTTACAGAGGGCGACTTACTATGGGAGTTGAAAAACACTCCAGATTTAAACTTTAAGAATACTGGGCTAGTAAAAGTGAAGGATATTACAAGACGCGTTAATCATAAATCTGTATTAATAAGTGCAGATGTTGAAAGTCTAATATCACTAGCAACAAATCAAAATTTTGTTCCAGTAGTTGATGATGATGGGATATTTATAGGAATAATTAAAAGAAGTGATATAATTAATTATTGTTATAACCAAATAAAGAAAAATAAAAAAGATATAGTATAAATAAATTATAGAATGCCAAGAGATGTATCTCTTGGCATTTTTCATTAAGGTTTAGAAGAATGGTGACTAGTTATTTATTTGGATATGTCTAAGAGGGATTAATTGAAAATAATTATCGATAGTGATATTATATTTATAAGGGAGATCCCTAAGATATAAAAAAAGGAGGGATTTGAATGTTAATAGTCATTTCACCAGCTAAAACTTTGGAATTTGAAAATATAAATAAAAATTTACCAATGACAAAACCTAGGTTTCTTCAGGATTCTAACCTTATAATGGATGAATTAAAGAAGTTTGATAGCTATAGCATTGCTAAGCTTATGAAAATAAGTAATAAGTTATCTCTTTTAAATAAAGACAGGTTTAAGACTTGGGAAGATACTTTGGAAAATAGTAAGCACTGCTTATTAGCATTTAAAGGAGATGTGTATAGAGGGTTAGATGTAGGAAGTTTTACAGATGAAGAGTTGTTTTATGCAAATGATAATTTAAGAATTTTATCAGGATTATATGGAGTACTTAGACCTTTTGATGGAATAAATCCATATAGATTAGAAATGGGTAGTAAGTTAAAAGTTGGAGAAAATAAAAATCTTTATGAGTTTTGGGAGAATAAATTAAAGAAATCAGTTCATGAAGAACTTAGAAAACATGAGGAAAGCATCTTAATTAATTTAGCTTCAAAAGAATACTTTAAAGCAGTAGAAGCTATTGAAAAAGAAGATGATATAAAAGTTATTACTCCAATGTTTAAAGAGCTTAGAAATGGAGAATATAAAATAATTTCATTGAAAGCTAAAAGGGCAAGAGGCTTAATGAGTAGATATATAATTCAAAATAAAATTAATAATCCAGAAGAATTAAAAGAATTTAATGAAGAAGATTATGAATATAACGAAGAGTTATCAAGCGAAAAGGAATGGATATTCACTAGAAGATATTAGCCTTGGAATCTAAAAAATAAATAAATAACTAGTATTATAATTTTTAACTATGATAAGTCAGCAAAAAAAGCCTATGGATTTTCAAATAATCCATAGGCTTAATTTTTTAATAGTCAGATTGTTCAAAGCTCTCTAATACAAAATTAAATTCAGATTCATTTTCTATTTCACCAAAGTTATCTTCAGAAATACCAGGGTAATAATAAAGAATAAACTTATCATCAGTATCCACTATATTTTCGAGAATAATATATAATTTATCTAAACTGCAATCTTCAAGAGTTGCTAAAACTTTATAAGTACTTGCAATTCCGGAGTCGTTATTAGTTAAATCTAAAGTGAAATTATCATGTTTTCTAATGTTAATTTTATTATCAGTACATTTCTTTATAAATGAGCTTGGTTTACAACCCATGCAACTTTTAAATTCACATTCACGAACACAATTTAAGCATGTACATTTAGAACAATTTTCAAATTGTTTAAAAGCATCTCTATTAGAAGTTTTATAATCTATTAAAGTGCTAGTAGAATCATCATTTTTAAATAGAGATAGAAATTTAGGCTTTTTTGAATCCTTAAATTCACTATCATCTAATTTTTTTATATAATCTTTAAGAATTGAGATTTTAGAATAATATTTTCTCTTCATTAAAGTTGATTCCTCTAAAAATGGAGAAGTTTCGCTTATGGAATAAGTTATATCTGTATAAATCTTACCCCAATAATCTCTTTCTTTATTTATAAAATCTAAATCCTTGCCCATTTTAATACCACCTATTATTAAGAATTTCTATATTTTTCTAATTCTAAGTCTAAATCAACAGTATCTAAAGCCTCAAATTCACTATCAAAAGTATCTACATTACGTAATTCTGATAAACCTTGAGCTAAAGACTCTTTTCTTTGAATTTTTCTTTCAATATTATCTATTTGAATTGTATTTGTTTTAGTTTGAACATTTGCAAGTATTTCATTTACTTGTTTACTAGCTTCAGCAGTGCTATATCTTGCAGCAGCTTCATCTCTGTAGTTTCTAGTTTTAGTAATTTCAGCTTCTAGGGCAGCTAAGTTCTTCTTAAGGGAGTCAGCTTGAATTTTTGAAGCTTCATAGGTAGTTTGTAGTGTTGTAACTTGTCTATCACAATCAACCTTTTTTGCTAAGGCTCTTTTTGCTAAGTCTTCATTACCTTTTGACATAGCAAGTTTAACTTTGCTATCAAAATCTTCAGCAGATCTTACTGCATTATCCATCTTTTTCTTAATTTCATGAACGTTACCAAGTACTTGAGCTGAATTTAATTTTGCTTTACTTAATTGTTCTTCCATATCCCTAACCTTTTGATCTAATAATTCAATTGGATTCTCCATTTCATCCAAAGTATCATTCACCTTTCCTTTAATCATGTTTGACATTCTTGTAAAAATTCCCATTGATAAAACCTCCTAAAATTTTTAATTTAATATTTTCTCTTACGTAAATAAATTTTAATTCCAATTGCTAATACTATAAAAATAATTAATATTATAAAAATACTACTAAAAGATACGCCAGTATTGTGGCCAAAGAACATCATTGGAGATCTTCCAAAGCCTCCTCTACTATAGGTAGGGGAGCTTCCTGAGCTATAATTGCTGTCACCTTTAGTTGTATCTTCAGAATCTTGTTTTTTATCTTTATCCTTATCTTTAGAAGTTGAAAATGACCCAGATTTGAAACCTTTTGAACTACTATCTTTTCCTTTAGTAGTTTCTGAGAAACTACTGGATTTGTATCCACCAGAACCACTAGTAGATTCTTTAGTAGAACTGCTTTTTGAGTTCTTGTTAAAAGAACCACTCTTAAAGCTGCTAGAAGATTTTTTTGTACTAGATTTACCACCACTAGATTTTGCGGATACAGTTACTTCTCCCTTAGTGAATGTGTCAAAAATAGAGATAGTATCTAATACAAAACTAGAAGTTAGAAAAATGAAAGTTAATAAAAATATTAATATTAACCTTTTTCTACACCGCTTAATAGGATTCACCCCCTGGAGAAATAGTATACTTATATATTATAGTAAAAAATAGAGTTTATCAAAGTCCATTTTAGATTGTTTACATCCATTTAAAGTTAAAAATAGATGTTAGCTTAAAGTAAATAGAAATATCGTTTGATATCTCCTGTTTAATAGTTAAATCAAACCTTTTAAAGGTTATGAATAACTATTTTATAAATACATAAATATTTCCTTTATTATACCATAGGTTTAGTTAAACAAATAAGTTAATAAATTAATAATACTTTTCAATACTTGTAAAAAAGTAAAAATTATCTTAAAATTATAAGTAGTAAAGTTAGGGAGATAAAATAATCTGACTAGTTATTTTTGAAGATCCCTTAAATAGTCATAATGATGAGGAGTGAATATAATTATGAATGAAATGCAAGAAGTATCAATGAATGATTTATTAAATGAATTTGATGTAAAAAGAATAAATAAAGGCGACATATTAAATGGGGAAGTTATAAACGTATCGGAAAAAGAAGTATCTGTAAATATTAATTATGCTTTTGACGGCGTTATTAGTAGAGAAGAGTTAACAGCCACAGGAGAAAATCCATTAGATGTTATTTCTAGCGGAGATAAAATCCAAGTTTATGTTATTTCACCTAATGATGGAGAAGGCTATGTTGTTCTTTCTAGAAAAAGAGCTTTATCTATTGTTGAAAAAGAAGAGTTAGTAGAAGCTTTTAAAAATGAAAAAACTATTACTGTTAAAGTAAAAGAAGAAGTTAAGGGTGGATTAGTGGCGTATTATGGAGAGACTAGAATATTTATTCCAGCTTCACTTGCATCAAGAGAAAGAATAGTTTTAAAAGAATTAGAAGGAAAAGATTTAGAAGTTAAATTAACAGAAGTTGATTTTAAAAATAGAAGAATAGTTGCTTCAAGAAGAATATTAGAAGATGCCCAGTATCAAATAGACAAGAAAAAGATATGGGAAACTATAAAACCAGGGGAAAAGAGAACTGGTGAAGTTAAGAAAATTATTAGAGTAGGAGCTATTGTTGATATCGGAGGAGTTACTGGACTTATTCATATTAGTGATTTAGCTTGGGGAAAAGTTAATAGAGTTGAAGATATTGTAAATGTTGGAGATAGTGTTGAGGTATTTATTGGAAATGTAGATGAAGATAAGGAAAGGATTTCATTAATATTAAAAGATGTAAATAGTGATCCATGGACAGTAAATGCAGATGCATGTAAAATTGGAGCTACTTTAGAAGGTAAAGTTACTAATTTATTAGCTTTTGGAGCTTTTGTAGAGGTGTTTCCTGGAGTTGAAGGTCTTGTACATTTATCAGAAATATGTGATGACCATATATCAAAGCCAGATGACGTTTTAAAAGCAGGACAAATTGTTAAAGTTAAAGTACTTAAGGTAAATAAAGAAGATAAAAAATTATCTTTAAGTATTAAAGAGTGTGAGGAAAAATCAAAAGAATATCTTCAGTATAATGATGAAGAAGATGGTGTTTCTTTAGGAGAATTATTCAAGGGAATGTTTAATTAAAGGCTATAAAAAATAATAGACTAGCAAATTGGTTTAGTATTTTTGAAAGTTCCTAATATAAAAATTGAAAAATCCCCTGTTAAGTTATAAATGTATACTTAACAAGGGATTTTTTAATATCTAAATTTAAATTTTTTCTATTTTAAGCATATTTGTTCCGCCATTTTGAGTTGTGGGCATTCCGGCAGCTATTATAATATCATCACCTTCCTTAGCAAAGGAGGAGCCTTTAGCAACTTTTTTTCCTTCAGTTATTATTTCATCAGTTGTATTAAACATTTCACAAAGGAGTGGAAATACACCGAAATTTAAGGAAAGTCCACGTCTTACTTCGTCGTGAGGAGTAATGGCGATTATAGGGCATTTAGGTCTATATTTAGAAATTAATTTTGCAGTAGCACCACTATTGGTTGCAGCTACAATGGCTTTAGTATTAAGCAAATTAGAAGTTCTACAAGCTGAGTAGCTTATTGCTTCAGAAAATGCATCTAAAGCAGGTTCTTTTAATCTTTTATTTAAGTAGTTATAATCAAGATTATCTTCTGTTTCTATGGATATTTTAGACATAGTTCTTGCAGCATCAAGTGGGTAATTACCACTAGCGCTTTCTCCGCTTAGCATAATTGCATCTGTTCCATCAAAAATAGCATTGCAAATATCACATGCTTCAGCTCTTGTTGGCAATGAATTTCTTATCATTGAATCAAGCATTTGAGTTGCAGTAATAACTATTTTACCTGCCTCATTACATTTTCTGATAATACTTTTTTGTATTATAGGAACTCTTTCTATTGGAATTTCAACACCCATATCACCTCTAGCTACCATAATAGCATCAGAAACTGCAATAATTGAATCTATGTTGTTAACGCCTTCGTGGTTTTCTATTTTAGCTATTACTTGTATAGAGTCACCGCCATTAGCCTTTAATACTTTTCTAACGTCATCAATATCAGATGCTTTTCTAATAAAAGAAGCAGCTATGAAATCTACGCCGTTTTGACATCCAAAGACTAAATCTTCTTTATCTTTTTCTGTAATTGAAGGAAGGTTTATTTTTACGTTTGGAACATTAACACCTTTATGGTTTTGAATCATTCCACCGATTATAGTTGTGCAATGAATTTCTTTTCCTATAACCTCAGTTATTTGGAATTTTAATAAACCGTCATCTACTAATATATTTCCACCAACTGAAACATCTTTATAAAGCTCTTCGTAGGATATAGAACATTTATTAGTATCACCTAAAATTTCACTTCCACAAATAAAGATAAATTCATCTCCTTGTTTAACTTCCACGCCATCATTTATAAAATTATGAGTTCTGATTTTAGGTCCTTTTATATCCAAAATAATAGCAGTTGGTGAATTAAGATCGGATCTAACCTTTTTTATCAAATCTATCTTCTCTTTATGAGTTTCATGAGTACCATGAGAAAAGTTTAATCTTGCGGCACTCATACCGATTTTAATGAATTCTCTTAAAGTTTCTTCATTATCACTAGCAGGACCGATTGTAAAAATCATTTTAGTTTTTTGCATAATAAACACCTCTCTAATTTATTTTGTTAAAAATTGAAAATAAAAAATAATCTGAATATTTGAAATGTGAAATGGAATTTAAGTATTATATATACTATGATATACTAAACTTAATATAATAATTCTAGCATAAAATAAAGAGAGGAAGAGAGAAATATGAAAATTTTACAAAATGTTGAACCTAAAATAGTGTTTTCTTATTTTGAAGAAATATCACAAATACCAAGAGGCTCAGGAAATGAGAAGGCTATAAGTGATTATCTTGTTAAATTTGCAAAAAAATTAAATTTAGAGGTTATTCAAGATGAAGTTTTAAACGTAATAATTAAAAAGCCAGGAACTAAGGGCTATGAAAACTCAAAAACTGTTATTATTCAAGGTCATATGGATATGGTCTGTGAAAAAAATAAAGGAACAAATCATGATTTTGAAAAAGATTCTCTTAAGTTAAGAGTTGTAGGAGATAATGTTTATGCAACAGACACTACACTTGGAGCAGATAATGGGATAGCGGTAGCTTATGGATTAGCATTAGTAGCTTCAAATGATATTCCACATCCACCATTAGAAATACTAATAACAACTGATGAGGAAACAGGAATGTCAGGGGCTATGGGAGTATCAAAAAAACACATAGATGGCGAATTGTTAATAAACCTTGATAATGAAGAAGAAGGTCAATTATTAGTAAGTTGTGCTGGTGGAATAAGAGCTAAATCTTCAGTTTATATAGAGTTAGAAAATAATATTGATAAAATTATTATTGAACTAACAATAAGAGGTTTAAAAGGTGGTCATTCAGGTATAGAAATCCATAAAGAAAGAGGAAATTCTAATAAAATTATGGGAAGAATATTAAAAGATATGTCATCTAAAATTGATTTTAATATACAATCAATAAATGGTGGATCAAAGGATAATGCTATTCCAAGAGAAATGGATGCATTAATAGCAATAAAATCTTCAGACTTGCAAAAGGTTAAAGAAATAGTAGCTAATTGGGAAACTGTATTATTAAATGAGTTAAAAACTCAAGATCCAGAGATCGAGATTGGATGTATAGTAGTAGAAGATTTATCAAAAAAAATATTTACAAAAGAATGTACTAAAAAAGTTGTAGAACTTTTATATTTATATCCAAATGGAGTTAATACAAGAAGTGTTGAGATTGAAGGGTTAGTAGAAAGCTCGATAAATCTTGGAGTAGTAACTACTTTTGAAGATGCAGTTAGATTTGATAGTGCTATAAGAAGTTCAGTTGCATCATTAAAAGAAGAAATAATATTAAAAGTAAAGACTATAACAGAATTAGTAGGAGCAAATTTTGAAACAACAGCTGGGTATCCAGAATGGCAATATAATAGAGAGTCAAAGCTAAGAGATATTTGTCAAAAAGTTCATACTAACATGTATGGGAAAAAAGCAGAAATTGCGGCAATACATGCAGGCGTAGAATGTGGACTATTTAATGAAAGATTAGGTGGATTAGATATGATAAGTTTTGGCCCTAACCTATATGATGTTCATACACCACAAGAACATATGAGTATTTCATCGGTAGAAAGCATTTGGAAATATCTAAAGGCAGTTTTAAAAGAATTAAAATAATACAGATAAACTCCATCCATTTTTTATGGATGGTTTTTTTTATGGATGTTTTTTTTATTACATAATGAATATTATTGTACTCTACAGAATATATATTATTAGGTGTCTAAGTAAACTTTTAAAAAAATATATTACATGGAAATAGGGGGAGAATAAAGTGAGATACACAAAATATCAGTACAAGAAAAAAAGTAATGGAATAAATTTTCTAACATCTGTGGTAATGATGATATTAGGAGCAGGAGCCATTGGTCTTATTGTTGGCACGATGATATTTAATACTGTATGGGGCAATAAATTAATGAAAATTGGAGGAACAAGTCAAGAGGTTGTGGCTGATGAAACAGTGAAAAAAGAAGCTTTCGAATCGGTACAATGTGGATATTTTTCTAAAGAAGAAAATGCAAATAAAGTATTAGAAAGTTTAGGTAAAAGCTATAATTCTTTTGTAGTTAAAGATGAAGAAAAATTTAGAGTTTTAGCGGGGGTATTTACTGGAGAAGAGGGGGATAAAGCTTTAAAGGAATTAAAAGAAAAAGGAATTGAGGCTGCTAAAGTAAAATTTACTCTTGATGAAGAAGATAAAGTACAAGAGCAAATCAGTGCTATTTCAGATGGATATTTTAAAATAGTAACAACACTTAAAAATAATGAAGTTAAAGCTGTTAGCACAAGTGAGTTTAAAGGTTGGACAAAAGAATTGCCTGAAATAACTGAAGGTGATAAAAAGGAAATTATTGGACAATTTAAAAAGCATATTGAAGAATTACCAAGTGAACTAAAAAAAGAAAATTTAACTGATGAATTAAAATATATTTATACAATACTTATTAATTTTAAGAGATAGAAAATAATCCTTTAATATAAATCTACTTATTTAATTAATGATATTATCATAAATTAAATTAAGTAGATTATTTTTTTATATAAGTTAGAGAACTTCAAAAAAATACCAAAAATATTACAAATAAATAAAATTTGTATAAAGAATGGCAAAGATACTTGTGTGGCTTTATATAAAATGATAAACTATATAAGATATAGGTAGTAGGTATAAAGGTCATTGCAACCTTTAATCTTCAGATTATGACAGTCTGAAAAAAATATTATAATGTGTAGAATGCACATTTTTGGGCAATATATAATATAGATAGGTAGGATGTGATAATTTGAAATATATTTTAGCATCAGCATCAGAAAGAAGACAAGAACTATTACATAGGATAGTAAATGATTTTGATATAATAATAAGTAATTTTGATGAGGATTCAGTTAGAGTAGGAAAAAATGTAGAAGAATACGTTATAGAAATTGCAGAAGGCAAAGCAATAGATGTAATAAAAAATATTAATGAAGATGCAGTAGTAATAGCTGCGGACACAATTGTTACTCTAGATAATAAAATTCTTGGAAAACCAAAAGATGAAAATCATGCTTTTGAAATGTTAAAGTTATTAAGTGGTAAAACTCATAGAGTTTATTCAGCGGTAGTTGTAATTAACACTAAGAATAAAAAAGTTGAAAAAAAATGTCTTTATACAGAGGTTAAGTTTTCGGAAATAACTGATGAAGAAATAAAACAATACATAGAAACTAGAGAGCCTTTAGATAAAGCAGGATCATATGGAATTCAAGGCTACGGTGGTATATTTGTTGAAAAAATTAACGGATGCTATTATAATGTGGTAGGATTACCATTGAATAGTCTTAATAAAATGATAAAAAATGTCATATGAGATGCTTCATTAGAAAAGCTACATTAAGGTCACCAAGTCTAGAGGAAAAATAGGGATGGGGTATATTTAAGCAAGGAGTAACTTTATGAATAATAATGTTAGGATAAGTGATATACCAGAAAATGAAAGACCTATAGAAAAAATGTTAATTAATGGACCTGAGGTACTAAATAATGCTGAATTGTTAGCAGTAATATTAAGGACAGGTGTAAGAGGTGAAAATGTAGTTGCACTAAGTACTAGATTACTGGCAGAGGTAGAGGGTTTAGATGGATTGCTAAAAAGTGATTATGCTGAAATGACCAATATCAAAGGGATAAAGAAGATTAAAGCAAGTCAATTAATTGCGATGATGGAACTTTTTAAAAGATTTAAAACCTTAAGGGCTCAAAATCAAAATTATAAGATATCTTCTCCAAAAGATATTGCAGATATGTTAATGAATGAAATGTCAGATTTAAACCAAGAGGTTTTAAAACTAATAATGCTAAATACTAAAAATAACGTAATTGGTATTAAAGATGTTTTTAAAGGAAGTTTAAACACTTCAATAGTACATCCAAGAGAAATATTTAGTGAAGCTGTAAAGCGAAATAGTGCTAACATAATTATTTGTCATAATCATCCATCCGGAGATCCAACACCTAGTAAAGAAGATATAAATATAACCATAAGAATTAAAGAATGTGGCAGCATTATGGGAATTAATTTATTAGATCATATAATAATAGGAAATACAAAATTTGTAAGTTTGAAAGAAAAAGGAATCATATAATAGAAAGGGGAATTCACATGGGATTTTTCAGTAGTAATAAAGATATGGGTATAGATTTAGGAACAGCAAATACTTTAGTATTTGTAAAAGGTAAAGGTATAGTTTTAAGTGAACCTTCAGTTGTGGCAATAAATACTACAACTAGAAAACTTTTAGCAGTAGGGGCAGAGGCAAAATTAATGATAGGAAGAACTCCTGGAAATATAGTAGCTATAAGACCGTTAAAAGATGGAGTAATAGCTGATTTTGATATAGCTCAAACAATGCTTAAAAAATTAATAGAAAAAGTAACAAGTAAGAGTGCTTTCACAAGCCCAAGAATAATAGTATGTTATCCATCAGGGGTTACAGAAGTTGAAAGAAGAGCTATTGAAGACGCAGCTAAGTTTGCTGGAGCAAGAGATGTTGTTTTAATGGAAGAACCAATGGCAGCAGCTATAGGAGCAGGTCTTCCAGTTGCAGAACCAACAGGAAGTATGATTGTTGATATCGGTGGAGGTACAACGGAAGTAGCTATAATTTCACTTGGTGGAATTGTTACTAGTAAGTCGTTAAGAGTTGCTGGAGACGAATTAGATCAATCAATTATTGCTTATGTTAAAAAAGAATTTAATTTATTAATAGGTGAAAGAACATCAGAACAAATCAAAATGGAAATAGGTTCAGCTTATAAAACAGAAGAAGAAAACATTGAGATGGAAATAAAAGGAAGAGATATGATTACTGGATTACCTAAAATAGTGGTAATAACAGAAGATCAAATAAGAGATGCATTAAAAGATCCGGTAATAGCTATTGTAGAGGCTATTAAAACAACATTAGAAAGAACTCCACCAGAACTTGCATCAGACATAATGGATAAAGGAATAATGCTAACGGGTGGAGGCGCTTTATTAAAGGGATTGGATCAACTTATAAGAAACGAAACAAATATGCCTGTTCATATTGCAGAATCACCACTTGATTGTGTAGTACTTGGAGCAGGAAAGGCGCTAGAAAATTTTGATGAGTTAAATAGGAGTCAAAGAGGTCAATAATGAAGATTTTTAAAAATAAACTGGCAGTTACTATAATAGTACTGTCAGTTGCCTTTTTTGGCATAATTATTTATACTATAAAAAGTGATCAAAAGGGTGCAATATCAGGTGGCGCAGGTACTGTGGTAAGTCCTTTGCAGAAAATTGTTTATGGAGCAAATAGTAAATTAAAAGGATTTGCAGACTTTTTATTAAATTTCTCTGAAGTAAAAGCGGAAAATAAAAGTCTAACAAGTTCTAATATTGAATTAGAAAATAAATTATTAGAGTATAATAATTTAAAAGAAGAAAATGAACGTCTTAGAGAGGTTTTCAAATTAACTGAAAGTAAAGATAATTACACTTATTTAGGGTGTAATATTATAGGCGACAGTGGTGGAAACTTTCTAGATGGATATACTATAGATAAAGGTGAAAAAAATGGAATCACAAAGGACATGATTGTGATATCAGCTAAGGGGTTAGTAGGTCAGGTAATTTCAACAGGAAGCAATTGGAGTATAGTAGAAACCTTAACAAGTCCTAATATATCAGTTGCGATAATGGTTGATAGTACAAGAGATTCAACTGGGATTTTAAAAGGGTATAAAGATAAAAAAAATAATAATATAGTTAAAGTTGAAAATATTCTTCTAGATTCTAAAATCAAAGAAGGCGATGTAATAATGACCTCAGGCCTTGGAATGATTTACCCTAAGGAAATAAGAATTGGTGAGGTTATGTCAGTTGAAACTGATAATGTTAAGGTTATGAAAAGTGCAATAATTAAACCTTATGTAGACTTTAATAAGTTAGAAGAATTATTTGTTGTTATTCCTAGTGAAACAAGGGATATTAAATATGATTAAGAGGTAATATATGAAAAATTGGGTGGTTATTTTAGTTTCAATAATACTATTAATATTAGATAATTCTCTTATGCCATTCTTAGCTATAAGAGGGGCTTTTCCAAGCTTATTATTTATATTTGCTATTAGCTACTCCTTAGTTAAAGGTGGTACAGAAGCTGTAATAGTAGGTGCTTTTAGTGGAATTCTCCAAGATATATTCTTTTATAACGGGATGGGGATAAATTCGCTTTCAAATCTATTATTATGTGTACTAGCCGCCTTTGTAGGAGAAAATATATTCAAAAATAAAAGGCTTATACCTGTATTAACTATGTTTATAGTATCAATAATTAAAGTTGGTGTAGTCTATATATTTATAAAGGTTAATGGTAATGATATTAATATTAGAATGGCGTTACTATCGTCCGTATATAATGCAATTGTATTGTTCTTTGGGTATAATTTTGTTTTAAAACTTTGTGATAAAGAATATAAAAAAAGTTCATGGAGGTTTAGATGATAGTTCAAAAGCCAAGAAAGAAAAAAAAGTTATCAAGATATACTGTTTTAAATATAATAATGTTAACTATATTTGGGATAATAGTTATAAAATTATTGTATCTTCAAGTTTATAAGTATGATGATTATAAAGAAAGAGCTGATGTTAGTTCAACAAGATTTGTTGCTGAAAAGGCACCACGGGGAAAAATATATGACAGTAAAGGAAATATATTAGCAACTAATACTCAAACATATACACTAACATATACAAAAACTGACGAGTCACAAGAAAGATTTTATGAGACTATGGATAAAGTTTTTAAAATATTATCAGAAAATAGTGAAAAATTTCAGGATGATTTATTGTTGAAAATTGATGGTAATGGGAAATTTTATTACGACTTTAAAACAACTAGTGCAGATAGTAGAAAAGCCGTAGAAAAATTATTTAAGCGAGATAGAGGCTTACATGAAGGAGTTCAAAAGAAATTATTTAAAGATGAAAAAGGTGATTTAACTGATACGCAAATAGATAAAATTAATGAAGAATTACTTAAAATGACACCTGAAGATACTTTTTATGAACTAGTTAAAACATATGATATGTACGAGTTGATTTTAAATCCTAATCTAAACCAAGAAGGAAAAGAAAAAGAAAAAGAAGCTGAAATAAAAAAATATACAAATATGACTGGTAAGGAAATAACAGATTTATTACTAGAAAAATATTCTATTAATGATTTAAGAAATTATATGGTTATTAAGGATACTATAAAAATGCAAAGTTTTAAAGGTTATAGAGCGGTAACTATTGCAAATAATATCAAAAGAGATACAGCATTTATAGTTGAACAAAAACTTAATGATCTTCCTGGTATAGCTGTTAGTTTAACACCTATAAGATTGTATCCTTATAAAAATTTAGGCTCATCAGTTTTAGGATATATGTCCTCTATTGGTAGTTGGGAAGAAAGCACTTATGAATTACAAGGATACGATGCATCTTCAGATTTAATTGGTACTGCAGGGATAGAATCTGCATTTGAAGAACAGTTAAAAGGAACTAAAGGTGGATCTACCATAAAGGTAAACTCTAAAGGTAAAGAAACTGAAAAATTATTTGAACTTGAATCATATCAAGGAAACAATGTTCATTTAACTATTGATAAAGATGTACAATATGCAGCTCAACAATCTCTTGCAGATCAGATAAATGCATTAACTACTACTGGGGTTAATGCAGAACAACCATGGAAAAGTGCCACTAGAGGTGCAGTAGTTGCAATAGAAGTTAAGACAGGAAGAATATTAGCTTTAGCTAGTTATCCTGACTATGATCCCAACTTATTTGCAATACCAGGGCAATTAACTCCAGAACAAAGTGAAAAGTATTTTAATCCTGATTTAGAGAAGTTTGGTAAAGAATTTATATCTAAGACAGGTGCTACAGGTGGTTTGGATAAGTTGTTTTATAAAGATGAAGAGTCTGGAATTAGAGACGATTCAAATGATGTTTATCCAAGAAGTTTCTATAATTATGCAACTCTTGGATTGATTCCACCAGGTTCAGCCTTTAAACCAGTAACGGCAGTTGCGGGGCTTCAAGAAGGAGTTTTTGCTATCGGAGAAACTATATTTGATACGGGGATATTTGATATACATCCAGAGATAGGATATAAACCTAAAAATTATGGAGGAATAGGTAATCAGGATACTGATATAAAAAAAGCATTAGAAAAATCATCAAATTTCTATTTCTTTGAAACTGAATATAGACTATACAATAAATATAATGGTGGAATTGAAGCTCAAAATAAACTAGCTGAATATGCATGGAAATTTGGACTTGGAAGTGATCCAAACGGAAAGCAAAAACTAGGAACTGGAATAGAAATTCCAGAACGTATAGGTACAATGTATTCTTTTGAAGAATACAAATCAGCTAAAATATCAACGTCAATGTATGCATTTGTAAATGCATTTAAAAAGGGCGAATATACTGGGCGTACATTTATACCCTTTGATATTGAAAAATTAGATGATGATTCAGATGAATTAAAGGCAGCGAAACAAGCTCTTAAAGACAAAATTTTAGCAAGATTAGAATTAGTAGGTGTAGATGTTGAAAAAGCTACTGATGATGAATTTAACAAAAGTGTTGAACCGGAGATACTTAAAATTATGAAGTTATCAACTAAGTACAAAGAGACTATTGATAGCTATGAAAAGGAAAAGGGAATAAAGGTTGATTTAGAAAATGAAGTAGCTAAATTAGCAAATGCAGTAACCTTATTTACAATAGATCAAAAGACTGAAATGACAAATATAGCAGAACCTATAAATGCAGCTATTGGTCAGGGGATAAGTAATTTCACACCTCTTGAACTAGCTAACTATATGGCTACTTTAGCTAATAATGGTGTAAGAAATAGAGTTCGGTTAGTTGATAAAATAACTACACAAGATGGTGAAGTTGTTAAAGAATTTGAAACAGAACAAGTTGATAAAGTAGATATTGATCCACAAAATTATGCAGCAATTAAAGAAGGTATGCGGAGAGTTACTAATTCAGGTGGATACGCTCAAACTGTATTCGATGGATTTCCTATAAAAACAGCATCTAAAACAGGAACTGCAGATTTTCGTAGTGATGATGAAAAATATAAAGAAATTGGCAGACAGCCTTATGCAACATTTGGTGGCTTTGCTCCACTAGATGATCCTAAAATAGCTGTTTTCTCAGTTATTTATGATGCTAGTAGAGGTAGTTTTGCATCAATGCCAGCAAGAGCAGTATATGAAGCTTACTTCAAAGATGAATTAATAAAAATGGATCCTAATTATCCAAGTAAATCTTCAATGTTTAAAAAATATGTAACTGATTCACCTTATAAGGACAATAAAGATACGCTGGAACCGGTGAAAACAGAGGAAATAAAAAAACCATAGTAGAAAATATTTTAAATAAGGACTTTGCATGCAAAGTCCTTATTTTTATATAAAAATATAATGAAGTTAAATTCTTATATAATACGAAAGTTATCGGTTTATGGTTAATTTAAATATGTTATTTATTGTTGTTTAATGCTATAATTATTAAGTACATAATTATAAGTATGTAAATTAAATTTATAATGGTTTTAAAAATTGGTGGAGGGTGACCAATGAATGATGATAGATTACAAATAAGAGGAACTAAAGAAGGTATAAATGCGATAATAGATATGGAAAAGTTTGATACCTTTGAGGAGATGCTAGATTTATTAATTGAAAAATTAACAGCTGGTAAAAGCTTCTATAGGGGATCTACCCTTAAAATAACAGCAAATCTTAAAAGAGTAAGTGAAGTAGATATTGAGAAATTAAAAGCAATTCTATTTGAAAAAATACTAATTAGAGATTGTATCCTTGAAGAAACCCAAATAGATAAAAAAGAAGAAATAGAAAAAGAAAATAAAATATTTAATGGTGTTTATGAAGGGAAAACTAAATTTTTAAAAAAGACAGTAAGAGGTGGACAATTAATAAATTATTCTGGTAATATTGTAATAATAGGTGATGTTAATAGTGGAGCAGAGGTCCATGCAGGTGGAAACATTATTGTAATGGGAAGAATTAAAGGGCTAGTGCATGCAGGTGTAGGTGGAAATAAAAAAGCTATAATTTCGGCATTAAGTCTTCAACCAGAAGTACTACAAATTGCTAATATAATAACAATATCACCTGATGATAGTCAAAAGCCTAGCTATCCAGAAGTTGCAAAGATTAAGGATGATACAATAATTGTAGAACCTTATTTACCAAATAAATATATATATTAAAATCGGAGGTATAATGATATGGGAGTTTCTATAGTTATTACATCGGGTAAGGGTGGAGTTGGAAAAACAACAACAACTGCTAATATTGGAACAGCACTAGCTGCACTTGGAAATAAAGTAGTAGTAGTAGATGGTGATACAGGTCTTAGAAATTTAGATGTTTTACTAGGTCTAGAAAATAGAATAGTTTATACTATTGTGGATGTAATCGAAAATAGATGTAGACTTAAACAGGCTTTAATTAAAGATAAAAGATATCCAAGTCTTTGCTTATTACCAACAGCACAAACAAAGGATAAAGATGATATAAGTGCTCAAGATATGCTAAAGGTTGTTAAAAGTCTTAAAGAAGAATTTGATTATGTAATAATAGATTCTCCAGCGGGGATAGAACAAGGTTTTGAAAATGCAGTTATTGGTGCTGATAAGGCTATCATTGTAGTTAATCCAGAAATAACTTCTGTTAGAGATGCAGATAGAGTTATAGGGAAGCTTGATGCTAAGGGGCTTGATGATCATGCGGTAATAATTAATAGATTAAACTATGAAATGACTCAAAGAGGAGATATGTTAGACATATCTGATATTATAGAAACATTATCAGTTGAGTTATTAGGGGTTGTTCCTGATGATAGAAATATAACGGTTTCAACAAACAAGGGAGAACCTATAGTCTTAGATGAGAATTCTAATTCGGGGCAAGCATTTAGAAATATTGCTAAGAGATTAACAGGGATAGATGTTCCGTTAATGGATTTGAAAGAGCCAAGCGAAGGATTCTTCACATCGTTAAAGAAATTGTTTAAACGTAAGTAGGGGGGTATAAAAGGGTGGAATTTTTTAAGAAATTTTCAAATAAACCAACACCAAAAGAAGTTGCGAAAGATAGGCTAAAGTTAATACTAATACATGATAGGGGAGATTTACCTCAAGAAACCCTTGAAAAAATAAGAGTAGAAATATTAGCAGTAATATCTAAGTATATAGAGATAGATGTTGATGATGTGGAAATTGCAGTAAGTAAATCAGAGTCAGTTGATGGAAACAGTCCTTCTCTAGTTGCAAATATTCCAATTAGGAATGTAAAGGGAAGATAAAAGTGCTTTTGCACTTTTTTTTTATTCTTAAATTTTTATTAAATTTAGCTTATTTACTTAATTTATTATAGTGAAATATTTGATTTTAGGATATAATAATTAGAGAGTAACAAAGGAGCGAGATGGATTATGTTATCGAAATTTAAAATTAATTTTAAAATGTTAAGACAGCTAGATAAAACAGTGACAATTTCAATGGTATTATTAATACTTTTTGGTATTTTAAACATATATGTAGCTAGTAGAAGCGAGTATGGAACTATGTTTTTAAAGAGACAACTTATATGGTTTGTAGTATCTATGGTTGCACTATATTTTATGATAGCTATAGATTATTCAGTATTTAAAGCATACACCCCTTTATTTTATTGGGGATCTGTTGCATTACTTATATTAACTATGTTTATAGGAACAGATATAAATGGGGCAAGAGGTTGGATAAGATTAGGACCGGCATCTTTTCAACCATCGGAGCTTGCGAAAATGGCTACAATAATGATGCTAGGAAAACAATTAGAAGATATGGATGGAACTATAAATGAGCTTAAAAACTTTATGAAAATGGCATTTTATGCAGCGATACCAGCATTGTTTATAGTTACACAGCCGGATATGGGAATGACAATGGTTTTATTTTTTATAGTATTAGGAATTTTCTTTGTAGGTGGATTAGATATAAAGATACTAGGTGGGGGGTTACTTTCACTACTATTAGTTGTTATATTGGTATGGAACTCAGGGTTAATTCAAGATTACCAAAAAAAGAGGCTTACATCATTTACAAATCCTGAGGCAGATAGTTCTGATACTGGATATCATCTAAGACAATCTTTAATAAGTATTGGATCAGGTGGATTTATAGGAGTTAGAAATCCTGTAGTTGGAAATAAAACAAGCGGATATGCAGCTCAATATGTACCAGAAGTACAAACTGATTTCATTTTTGCATCAATAGGAGAGCAATGGGGAACACTTGGATGTATGTTTTTACTACTTCTATATGGAATGTTAATTTCTAAAATGGTAGCTATAGGAAGAACTGCAAAAGACAAATTTGGATCAATAATATGTGTAGGACTAGTTGCCTATTTCTTATTTGCAATACTCCAAAACATAGGAATGACAATAGGGCTTATGGCAATTACAGGAATAACACTTCCTCTTATTAGTTATGGAGGAACATCATTGTTAACTACTGTTCTATCAGTTGGATTAGTAATTAATATTGGTATGAGACGAAAGAGAATATATTTCTAGTAATCTTGAAGAGTCTTAGGAAAAATCGAACAAATAAAGAGCTAAATAATCATATGATTATTTAGCTCTTTATTTGTTTTATAGAATCTAGAAGGTATAAGAAATCTTCGAAAAATAACAAACTAAACTACTAATCTATCTTAAAAAAAATGACTAATATGTTCTAAAAATAGATAATGTTAAATATAATTTAATAATTACCTAAATGCTTGGAGGGTTTTAAATGGGAAGTTATGAAGAGGAATATAGAAAATATTATTCAAATACAAAAGCTAAATTGAATATTAAATCAGATAATAAATTATCTATAAATGAATCAGATTTAGAAAAGGAAGGAATATTAGATTTAAACTCAGCTAAGGATATATACCCTAAAACAAACTATAATAATGGAGACAGCAATATTTATAGAAAGGAAGAAAATAAAAGTAAGTACCTAGTGGAAGATTGCCAAGAGAGAGAATCATGCAAAGGAACAGGAACTTATAGAGGAATAAATAATTATAATAATTCAAACAGTTATAAAGGGGGAGATGGATATAACGGGAAAAATTATTATGGTTATAATGGAGTACATGATTTAAATGGTAAGGTAGAGGAGAAAAATCTGTTAGGGAAATGGGGAAATAGAATTATTTTTGAATTAGTACTAACAGTTGTATTATTTATTTGCGTAATAGGAATGAAAAGCTTGCCTTATAAAGAAGCAAAGACAGTGTATACAGCTTGCAAAGAAATAGTAAATAAAGATTTTGATTATAAAGAGTTTATAGAAGAGGTTAAAACAATTAATTTTATGGAAGAAATAGATAAGATTAAAGTGAGTTTAAAAATAGATGAGGCTATAAAAACAAAATCAGAAGATGTTATAGACAGTAAATTAGATGATGAGACAACCTCTGATGAAGTTAATTAAAGTATAAATTAGTGTGGTCTATTGCAAATTGATGTATTTGAAAGTAGATTGTAATTTTATAAGACATAAGCATTTATCAATTTTTAGGGAGATATAAATGAATAAAAAGACAAAAATATTTATAGCAGAAATAGTTTTGATTAGTATAATTTGTAGCTATAACAATATTTTTTTGTTAGCATTTTTATGGGTAATTTTGCATGAATTAAGTCATATGATAGTAGCTAGTTTAATAGGCTGTAAATTTAATAATATACAATTGCATATATTTGGTGCAAAAGCAGAACTGCTAGATTTAGAGGAATTTACAGATAAAAAGAAACTACTAATATATATAGCTGGTCCAGCATTTAATGGTATTATGGCTATAATACTTTTTATTATAGGATTAAATATAAAATCCTTTATAATAAATGAAAGTATAAATTTAAACATTGGGCTAGTATTTTTTAATTTATTGCCAGCATATCCCTTAGATGGTTCAAGGATTTATGAAATATTATTATCAAAAAGGATGTTGTATAAAAAAGCACAAAAAATAATGAGTATAGTTAGTTATTGTATGGCGGCATTTTGCTTTGCTACAGCCGTAGTAGGACTTATATTTCTACATAAATTTAATATCAGTAGTGTTATAGCTGGTATTATAATTATTTATATTACTAAATGCGAAAGCAGAGATACTATGTATATTATTATGGGAAACATAGTTAAGAAAAGAAAGTCATTAATTAAAAATAATTATATTGATAATAAAACTTTATCTGTATACTATAAGAATGGACTAGTTAATGTTTTAGGATTAGTAGATAGAAATAAATTTAATACCTTTTATGTATTAGATGAAGAAATGAAGCTTCTTTACATATTGAATGAAGATGAGTTAATAGAAGCATTGAAAATTCATGGAAATATAACATTGCAGGAATATATAAAAGAAAGACATGAGAGTTTGTAATTCATTTAAGAAGTTTTAAAAAAATAATGGAATACACTAGTTTAATTTCCACTATACGTGGTAGATTGGCTTGTTATTTTATTTAAATGCCTTACTTTTGAATAAGATATATGCTAAAATAGTTAGGGTATTAAAGAAGTATAGAAATATACTTCTTTTTTAATTGGAAGACATATAGGAGGAACTTAAATGAATAAAATTACAGATAATATTTTACATAAGGTTGAAAAGCCAGCTAGATATGTTGGTGGAGAAATGAATCAAACAATTAAGAATATAGATGAAGTTGACATAAGGTTTGCTTTTTGTTTTCCAGATGTTTATGAAGTTGGAATGTCACATTTAGGAACAAGAATACTTTATCACGTAATAAATCAAAGACAAGATACTTATTGTGAAAGAGTATTTACTCCATGGCCAGATATGGAACAACAATTAAGAATGAATAATATTTCATTATACGCACTAGAAAGTAAAGACCCTTTATCAAAGTTTGATATTTTAGGGTTTACACTTCAGTACGAATTGAGTTATACAAATATATTAAATATGCTAAACTTATCAGGAATAACTATAAGAGCTTCAGAAAGAGGCGAAGAAGAGCCTATAATTATGGCTGGTGGCCCATGTGCTTATAACCCAGAGCCCCTGTATGATATAGTAGATTTCTTTGAACTTGGTGAAGGTGAAGAAATAATGAATGAAGTTTTAGATATTTATAAAAAATATCAAAACAAGGGTAAAAAGAAAGAATTCTTAAGAGAAATATCAAAGTTAGGTGGAGTTTATGTACCTTCCCTTTATGATGTTACTTATAATGAAGATGGCACTATAAAGGAATTTACACCAAAGTATGATGATGTGCCTAAAACTGTTAAAAAGAGAATAGTTACAGATTTAGATAGCGTACAATTTCCAAGTGAGATGATAGTACCGTACACAGAAATAATACATGATAGAATAGTTTTAGAAACAGCTAGAGGATGTACAAATGGATGTAGATTCTGCCAGGCTGGTATGATATATAGACCAGTTAGAGAAAAAACTAGGGAAACATTACTTAAGCAAGCAAGAGACCTTGTAAATGAAACTGGATATAAAGAAATATCACTTGCATCATTAAGTATTTGTGATCACTCTGATATACAAAATATAGTTGCAGATTTAATTAACGAACATAGTGGGAAAAATATTGGAGTTGCACTACCTTCAATAAGGGTAGATGCTTTTTCTGTTGATTTAATAAAGGAAATTCAAAAGGTTAGAAAAACTGGATTAACTTTTGCACCAGAAGCTGGATCTCAAAGAATGAGAGATATAATAAATAAAGGATTAACAGAAGAAAAAATCTTAGAAGCTGCAGAAAGTGCTTTTAGATCAGGATGGAGTACCCTTAAGCTTTACTTTATGATTGGATTACCATATGAAGAATTATCAGATGCTACTGGTATTGGAGAGCTTGCTCAAAAAATAGCAGATATTTATTATTCAATTCCAAAGGCAGAAAGAAATAAAGGATTAAAAATTAATGTTAGTACTTCAATATTAATACCAAAGGCATTTACACCATTCCAATGGGCTGCAATGGCAAGACCAGAAGAAATCCAAGAGAGAATAAGTGCAGTTCGTGATGCTATAAAATCAATGGCTATAAACTATAAATACCATTCACAAAAGACTTCATTTATGGAATCTGTATTTGCAAGAGGAGATAGAAGAGTTTGTGATGTATTAATTAAAGCTTATGAAAATGGCGCTAAATTTGATGGGTGGTCAGAATACTTTAATTATCATATATGGGAAGAGGCAATGGAAGAATGTGGGTTAGATCCTGAATTTTATGTTTATAGAGAAAGAAGCTACGAAGAAGTACTTCCTTGGGACTTTATAGAAATAGGAGTAACTAAAAAATATCTTCAGCAAGAAAATGAAAAAGCTAAGAGAGTAGAACTTACAAAAAACTGTATAGAAGGCTGTACTGGTTGTGGAGTTAATGTAAGCTTTAAAGAAGGGGAGTGTTTTCAAGGTGCGTTACGTAATTAAGTATACTAAAGGTGCTGATATAAAATTTATATCTCATTTAGATTTAATGAGAATAATACAAAGAATTATAAGAAGAACAGATATACCAATAAAGTATTCAAAGGGATTTAATCCTCATATGGCTATATCTATAGCTCAACCACTATCTGTGGGAGTATATTCAGATGGTGAATATATGGATATTGTTTTAGATGGAGAATTAAACGAAAATGAAATAATTGAGAAATTAAATGAAAAAACAGTTAGAGGAATTAGATTTCTTGAAGCTAAGAAGGTTAGAGAAGTGTTAGAGGGCGAAAAGAAACTTCCACAAGCAATGGCTCTTTTAGATGCAGTTAGATGCACAATAAAAATGCCTATTTCATCAGAAGAAGGTATTACAAAGAAACTAGAAGAAATATTAGCACAAGAATCTTGGGTAACAATGAAAAAGAGTAAGAAGGGTCCTAAAGAAGCTGATATAAGACCCTTTGTTAAGGATATTAAGTGTTATGTTGAAAGTGGTAATTTAGTAATAAATACATTAATTGCCACAGGAAGCCGTGAACATTTATCACCTGATCTTTTAGCAAGATATATAAAAAGTAACATTGAAAATGTAATAGAAGATGAATTTATAGATATAAAAAGAGAAGAAATGTATGTGTTAAGAGATGAAGAATACATTCCTCTTTATAAAAGTATATAGGAAGTGTTAGCATGAGAGATATATTTATTGAAAGAGGAAAAAACCTTTTAAGGGTAGCTATAAAGGAAAAAGCAATTTTAACAGAGTGCTTTGTAGAAGAATGTTCCAAGGAACCCCAAATAGGTGAAATATACAAGGGCAGAGTAAAAACTATACTTCCAGGTATTAATTCTATATTTGTAGATATAGGATTAAAAAAAGAAGGATATATGTATCTAAGTAATGAAATTAAAAGCCAAGGTATAAAAAAAGGACAGGAAATTTTAGTTGAAATAGTAAAAGAACCATTAGGTAGTAAAGGTGCTAAGTTAACTAATAAAGTGAGTATACCTGGAAGTTTTATGGTTTTATCATTAGGTGGAAAAGGCATTACATTCTCAAAAAGAATAAGTAATAGTGAAGCAAAAGAAAAAATAGAAGAATTTATAAAACCTATTGATGGTTTAGAAGTAACTATAAGAACTGATGCTGTATCAGCATCAAAAGAAGATATGTTATGTGAACTACAAACTCTTTTAGAAGAAGTACGTGGTCTTGAAAGAAAACTTAATTATAGCTTAAACCTTGGTAAGATCTATGGCGATAATTTAATATTAAACAAAATATTAAGAGAAAATTTAGGTAATAAAACTAATATTGTAGTAGATAATGAAGAAGATTTTAAAGATATAAAAGAGGCAGTTAATAAAAAAGAAAATATAAATATAAGTTTATTTAATGAAAGTAGAAGTCTTTTTGATTATTATGGAATAGAAAAAGAAATAATTAAACTTAGACATAATAAAGTTAACTTAAATTGCGGAGGAAGTATTGTAATAGATAAAACTGAAGCAATGAACGTTATAGATGTTAATACAGGTAAAAATACTAAAGGTAGATCTTTTGATAAAATAATTTTAGAAACAAATCTAGAAGCTGCTAAAGAGATAGGTAGACAAATAATGCTTAGAAACTTAAGTGGTATTATAGTAATTGATTTTATAGATATGAGAGATTTTTCTCATAAAGCAATTGTAATGAATGCTTTAAAAGAAGCTCTAAGTCCAGATAAAGGAAATATAAAAATATTTCCATTTACAGAACTTGATTTAGTTCAAATAGCTAGAAAAAGAAGAGGGAAATCTATTTATGATTATTTAGAAGAACCTTGTTTAAGGTGTAAGGGAAATGGAGAGGTTCTTAAAATTTCTTACATAGAAAATTTATTGAGAAATGAAATTATAAAATCAAACATAGATAACGATATAGAAGACTTCTATATTGAATTAGATAAAAACTATGAAGAAATAGTAACTGGAGATTTATTTAATTTTCTAAGAAATATTGAGGGGTTAAATAAGGAAATATATCTAAATTTCGCTTGTGGAATCGAAGGATATAAAATAGAACCTTTGATTTTTCAAAGTCAAAAAGAAAACCTTAAAAATTTCAAAATAAAAGGTTATGAAAAATGCGAATAAACTTCTTTACAAATACTATGTTAATATGATAAAATGGCAGATGTAAACCGCACATATGAGGTTTTTAAAGAAACAAAGTTTAGAACTTTGTACCTCGGTTGGCGAGACCGTTATGAGGAGGTGTTTTAATGTACGCAGTAGTAAAGACAGGTGGAAAGCAATTCAGAGTTTCTGTAGGTGACGTATTATTCGTTGAAAAATTAATTGCTGAGGTAGACTCAACAGTTGAATTAACTGAAATATTAGCTGTTTCAAATGGTGAAACTTTAACAGTTGGGAAACCAATGGTTGAAGGTGCTAAAGTTTTAGCTAAGGTTGTTGCTCAAGGAAAAGCTAAGAAAGTAATTGTTTTTAAGTATAAGAGAAAGAAAGATTACAGAAGAAAAAATGGACATAGACAACCATATACTAAGATATTAATTGAAAAAATCGAAGCTTAATTATTATGATTAAAGTAACGATATTTCAAAAAGATAATATTTCTTATGGATTTAAGATAAAAGGTCATGCCTTATCTAGAGAACAGATGGAAAGTGAAACAGGTGATGTATATGACTTGATTTGCAATTCAGTATCTGTATTATCTCAAAGTGCTGTTATAGGCCTTACGGAAGTTTTAAAACTACCAATAAAGTATGATACTGAAGATGGATTCTTACATATGAATTTATTTAATCTTAAAGAAGAAGAAGTTAAGAGTGCGCAAATTTTACTTTTAACCTTTGAAAAAAGTTTGGAAAGTGTAATTATGTCTCTTAAATCTAGTTTTGGAAAAAACAAATGTAATGAATATATAAAATTATTTAAAAAGGAGGTGCAAGATATATGTTAATGATGAACCTTCAATTATTTGCCCACAAAAAAGGGGTAGGTAGCTCAAGGAATGGTAGAGATTCACATTCAAAGAGATTAGGATCTAAGGCTGCAGACGGAGAATTCGTTTTAGCTGGAAATATTCTATATAGACAAAGAGGAACTAAGATTCACCCTGGTACTAATGTAGGTAGAGGTGGAGATGATACTTTGTTTGCTACTGAAGATGGAATCGTAAGATTCGAAAGATTGGGTAGAGACAAGAAAAAGGTTAGCATTTACCCTGTAAGTGTTGAAGAAATAGTGGAAAAGATAGCTGAATAATTATATTTTTCATAAAGCACCCTACACTAGGGTGCTTTTTATGTTAAAAAGATAAAAAGTAATAATGCAAAATTTCTTTTTTTATTTATGTTATTATAAATATTGATAAGTAATGCAATAATATAAGATATAACATTAATTAAAATAAAAAATTTACAAAAAAGGATAGGTGATCATATGTTTATTGATAGATCCAAGATATTTATTAAATCAGGAGATGGTGGTAATGGTGCGGTTTCTTTTAGAAGAGAAAAATACGTGCCACTTGGTGGTCCAGATGGTGGAGATGGTGGAAGAGGTGGAAGTATAATATTCAGAGTTGATACTGGTATTACTACACTTTTAGATTTTAAATTCACTAAGAAATTTGTAGCTAAAGATGGAGAAAGAGGTTCAAAATCAAAATGCTACGGTAAAGATGCAGACGATTTATACATAACAGTTCCACTTGGAACTCTTATTAGAGATTTTGAAAGTAATAAAGTAATAGCAGATCTTTCAGATAAAGAAGACGTTTTTGTTTTCTTAAAAGGTGGTCAAGGTGGTAAGGGGAACTGTAAGTTCTGTACACCAACAAGGCAAGCACCACATTTTGCTGAACCTGGAATGCCAGGAGAAGAAATGTGGTTAACTTTAGAATTAAAATTACTTGCAGACGTTGGGCTTGTAGGTTTCCCTAATGTAGGTAAATCAACATTGTTATCAACAGTAACTGCAGCTAAACCAAAGATAGCTAACTATCACTTTACAACAATAAGACCAAATCTTGGAGTTGTTAAAGCTGGCGGTGTTAATGCTTTTGTTATGGCAGATATTCCAGGAATAATTGAAGGAGCATCAGACGGTGTTGGGTTAGGACTTGATTTCTTAAGACATATAGAAAGAACTAGACTATTAATTCATATTGTTGATATTTCAGGAATGGAAGGTAGAGAGCCTTTTGAAGATTTTAACACAATAAATGAAGAACTTAAAAAATACTCAGTTAAGCTTTGGGATAGACCACAAATAATTGTTGCTAACAAAACAGATTTACTTTATGATGATTCAGTTTATGAAGAATTCAAAAGAAAGATGAATGAACTTGGATACGATAAAGTATTCAAAATGTCAGCAGCTACTAAAACTGGTGTTGAGGAAGTTATTAAAGAAGCGGCAGCTATGCTTCAAGCTATACCAATAACAGGATTAGAAATAACAGATGAAGAAAGATTCATCCCACAAGAGAAGAAGTTTACTTATACAATTCAACTAGAAAAGGGTGAAGAATCAGATACTTACTTCATTATTGGAAGTTTCGTAGATAGATTATTAAACACTGTAAATATTCATGATGCCGATTCATTAAGATACTTCCATAAAGTATTAAAGAATAAGGGTGTATTAGATGAATTAAGAGAAATGGGAATTAAGGATGGCGATATGGTAAGCCTTAATGACTTTGAATTTGAGTATATATTATAGGAGGAAATTAAATGTTGACAGGAAAGCAAAGAGCTCACTTAAGAGGATTAGCTAACGGTTTATCACCATTATTCCAAGTTGGTAAAAATGGTATAGAAGAAAACTTTATTAAACAAATAAAGGAATCTTTAGAAGTTAGAGAATTAATTAAGATAAAAGTTTTAGAAAACAGTGGATTAGAAACTAGAGCAGCTTCAGATGAAATCTGCAGAGCTGTAGGTTGCGAAGGAATCCAAGCAATTGGAAGTAAAATAGTTTTATACAAAAAATCATCAAAAAATCCGAAAATAGAAGTGCCGGAAGTTAAGAAGAAAAAGAAATAGTATGAAAAGAGTTGGTATAATAGGTGGAACCTTTAACCCTATTCATTTGGCTCACTTGTATATTGCATATGAGTCGAAGGACCAGTTAAGTTTAGATAAGGTGATTTTTATACCCACAGGAAGCCCCCCTCACAAAGATAATAGAGGTGTAATTAGGGCTTCCTTAAGGTATTCAATGGTAGAAAAGGCGATAGCTTCTTATGATGGATTTGAGATAAGTGACTATGAAATACAAAAGATAGGTTATAGCTACACTCATGAAACTTTAGAAAAATTTAAAACAAATGATTGTGAATTGTTTTTTATAACAGGCGCAGATTGTTTAATGGATATTGAAAAATGGAAGTATCCAGAAAAGATATTAGAACTATGTACTTTTGTAGTATTTACAAGAAGTGGATATGATAATATGAAATTACAGGAGCAAAAGAAAAATATAGAAAAAAAGTATAACACAAATATTAAATTTTTAGATATAATAGATTTAGAAATCTCATCATCTATGATTAGAGAAAGAATTAAAGAAGATAAAAGAATTGATTTTTTTGTGCCAAAAGATGTTTTAGATTTCATTATAGAAAAAAATCTATATAAGGAGATATAATATGTGGGATATAGATAAGATAAAAGCTTACCTTGAAGAAAATTTAACAGAAAGTAGATATATTCATACCTTAGGAGTTATAGAAACAGCAAAGGCTTTAGCTAGTATAAATAAGATAGACTTGGAAAAAGCAGAAATAGCGGCTCTAGCTCATGATGTAGCTAAGAATATGAATATAGAAACAATGAGGCAAATAATTGAGGAACATAATATAAAATTGCCATATGAAACCTTGAAAACACCAGAGTTATGGCATAGTATTATTGCACCGATTATTGGAGAAGAAGTTTTTCAAATAGAGGATAGGGACATATTAAATGCTATGAGATGGCATACTACAGGAAGAGAAAATATGACTACCTTAGAAAAAATTATCTATATGGCAGATATGATAGAGCCAAAACGGAGCTTTCAAGGGGTAGAAGAATTAAGAAAAGCTACCTTTGAAAATTTAGATAAAGGATTTATAATGGCGTTAAACCATACTATAAATTACTTGTTAAATAAAGGGTTTTGTATAGATGTTAATACTATAGAAGCTAGAAATTTTATTATATTAAATAATAAATAAGCATTTTTTTCAAGATATCTAATGAAATATATATCATTTAGATTAATTATTTACAGAGAAATGAGGTTTTTATAATGGGGAGAGATAGAAAGAAGTATAGTGAAGCTGGAGTTAGCACTAGTAAAGAAGTTGAAAGACGTAAAAAAAAGATGAAAATGAAAAAACAGATGAGGAGAAGACGAATTACAACATTAATAATCACCTTAATTATAGGAGCTATAATAGGTGGTGGAATTTATATTTACTCATTCTTATCTGGATTAAATAGTAGCAGTTTACCAGGAGCAGTAGATCCTATTGGTAAAAATCCTGTAAACATTCTTGTGTTAGGAATGGACATAGGGGATGCAGATCAAGCAGAAAGTGAAGTTGGAAGACGAACAGATACAATGATGGTTCTAAATTATAATCCAACTACTAAAAAGGCGAAAATTGTATCGGTACCAAGAGATACAATGATAGAAGTAAATGGTGCAGTTGGTGAAAATGGGAAATTACAAAAATATTGGAAAATGAATGCGGCTTATGCTATTGGCGGAGATGAAGAAGTTACAAATCAAATACAGGATATTTTAGAAATCCAAATTAACTATCTAGTAAAAATTGATTATAATGCATTTAGAAATATAATAGATGCTATTGGTGGGGTAGAAATGTATATAGATCAAGATATGTACTATGATGATGATGGTCAGGATCTTCATATAAACTTTAAGGCTGGAGAAACTGTTAATTTGGATGGGAAAAAGGCAGAGGAATTCTTTAGATGGAGAAAAAATAACGATGGTACAGGATTTGCAAATGGTGATTTAGATAGAATTGAAAATCAACAAAAGTTTGTTAAAAAAGTTATAGAAAAATGTATTTCACCATCAGTAGTTGTTAAAATACCTAAAATATTGAATGTTGTAAAGGCTAGTTTAGAGACTAATTTAGATGCAAACCAAATGCTTAAATATGCAATGCAATTAGTAAAGCTAAGTAAAGAAGATGTTACAATGGCAACAGTACAAGGGGAAACCAAAGATATTTATGATCAATCTTTCTTTATATATGATAAAGAAATGAATTTAGAACTTTTAAAATCTTTACATTCAGGAGAAGGTGTAGATAGTTCTGATAAAACTGATATGGTAGATATATCAAAGATACAAATTAAATCGAATCTGAAAATAATGGTGTTAAATGCTACCAGTATAAATGGTTTAGCTGGTAAAGTTAAGGATAAAATGGATAATTTAGGATACGGAAATATTGAGACTGGCAATACAGAGCATCAAGATAAAAGTGTTATAATGACTGAAAATAAAGAAATCAAAGATTTTTTAAAGACTGATACGGATATAAAGAAAGTTGAAAAACTATCTAAAAAAGACTATCAAAATTATGATGTAGTAATTGTTCTTGGAAAAGACTATGATTTGTCTGGAGAGTAAATAATGTGTACTATAGAAAAAAAGGTAGAAGAAGAGCATAAGGGTAAAAAGATAAGATTGTTTTTAAAAGAGGATCTTGGTATCTCATCAAGAATGATAAGAAGTGCGTCCATTGAAAAAAGAATATTAGTTAATAAAGTTCCAGTGAAAATGGATTATCTTTTAAAAGTAAATGATAATGTTGTTGTTAATTTATTTAAAGAAGAAAGTCAAAATATTACACCGGAGCCTATGGATTTAGATATTGTTTATGAAGATGATGATATTATTGTAGTTAACAAAAGACCTAATATGATTGTTCATCCAACAAAAAATAATAAATCAGGAACTTTAGCTAATGGGCTTTTGCATTACTTCAAAGAAACAAACCAAAAATGTATTGTAAGGCTCGTAAGTAGGTTAGATATGGATACTTCAGGGTTAATAATAATTGCAAAACATCAATTTGCTCATATGCAGTTATCAAAAGATATGAGTGAAGATAAAATAGAAAAGCGATATATAGCAGTTGTTCATGGTAATTTAGAAAAACTAGAAGGTACAATAGATTTACCTATATATAGACCAGATGGAGAAGGGGCAGTAAGAAGAGTAATTGATAGTAGAGGTCAAAGAAGTATAACTCATTATAAGGTAGTTGAAAGGCTGAAAAATGCTGATATAGTTGAATGTATTTTAGAAACTGGAAGAACTCATCAAATAAGAGTGCATTTAAAAGCATTAGGGCATCCCATATACGGAGATACATTCTACGGTGATGAAAATGATAATGAGTTAATAAATAGGCAGGCATTGCATGCTTACGGCTTAAATTTAGAATCTCCTAGAACTAAGGAAGTTTTAGAACTTAGAGCAACATTACCAAGTGATATAGAAAACCTTATAAATCTATTAAAAGTATAAAAAACAGGCATTTAAATTTAATATAATTTAAATGCCTGTTTTTTTATGTTTTATATTTTTAAAAATATATATGGTGACTTGTAATCTAGTATTTTTCAGATTTCATATGTCGTTTAAATTTAACAAATAGAATGGTCATAAGGGCTAATATTATTACTAAAATTGAAGCTAAACCTAGCATAGACATTTTGTTTTGCTTTAAGTTATCTATAGATGTGGCAACAGCAATTTTAAAAGTATATTCCCTATCTGCAGCACTAATAAATTCTAAATCACCGTAAATTTTACCGTTTAACAATATATTACCGGTAAACAATGATTGACCTTTAGTTAGTGTCTCTTTTGATAAATTTTTAGGTTCATAAGAGAATGTAACTTCGGGAACTATATCGGATTTAGCTTTACTATAATAGAGATCCTTATTCGAAAGTAAGGGTATTATAGTTTCATCATTTATATTATATTCAGCTATTTTATCCCCTTTTGAAACTAATTTAACTGTTTCAAAGGAATCAAAACCATAATCAAATAATTGACCAACACTTAAAAATTGAGCATCTTTATTTTCTGCATTTAAAAAAGACGATATAAGTACTTGACCATCTTTTACAGCAGCAGCGGCATATGTATGGTTTGCTTCAGGAGTATATCCTACTTTACCTGAATAAGCATATTTATAATAGTAAGGAGTTTCTGCGTTTAAACAATGATTTTTATTGTTAGCCCATTTTTCACTACCATCATAATTTGGATTGCTTTTAAAAATATAATAAGGAGTTCTATCAATTTCATTAAATTCAGGACTTGCATAAGCGGCTTTCATAATTAAAGCTAAATCATAAGCTGTTGTTATGTGGCCATCCTCATGTAATCCACTAGGATTTTTGAAGGTGGTATTATTAGCTCCAAGATCCTTAGCTTTTTGTGTCATTAAAACTGCAAATGCAGCATTTGAACCTGCAATGTGTTCAGCTAATGCTTCAGCAGTATCATTACCAGATTCTAGCAATAAACCAAGTAAGAGTTCTTTTATTGTATAAGTTTGACCCGTAGATATACCAATTGCAGATCCGTCAACTAGTGGTGGATTAGCACCTATAGTTACTTTGTCATCTAGGTTAGCATTATCAAGAGTTACTAAAGCTGTCATAAGCTTTGTAGTAGAGGCTGGTTCAAATTGAACATCTGGATTTTTAGAAAACAGAACATCTCCTGTAATTCCATCCATTAAAACTACTCCCTTAGCATCTAAGGGTGGAACCGTAGTAGCTGTAGCTGTAGTAATAATTAAGTTAGTACAAATAAATAATATTAAAAGAATTTTTGCAATTAAATTTTTCATAATTAATCCCCCGCGAATTTCATTATTTTTTTCAAGTGCCTAATGTATATTAAATAAATATTTATGAATATATAATTATTTATTTAACATGCATAAGTATTCTAACAAAAATAATTACAAATTTCTAGTTATTGTTGCTTTATTAGTTGTTTTTAATAAAAAAATTGTATTAAAATGGTAAAAATAAGGCGTGTTCAAAAAAGAAAGACTATCATATTGACTAGTTATTTTTTTCAAGACCCTAAGTAAATTGAATTAAAATAGAATAAATAGGTCAATAATTATAAAGAAACTTATGGGCTGAAAGAAAATATACTAGAATCTGACTAGTTATTTTTTGAAGCTACATTAACAAATTAAGAGGAGTAGGGTATGAAGCATTTAAAAGATTTGAAAGATAAGAAAATTATAGGATGTGTGGCTTTAGTTGTGATATTCTTTTTAGCTTCATTTTTCATATATGGACAAAGAAAAAATAAGGTGTTTAAAGATGAATACATGAAAAATATATTTGTAGATGAAGGAGGCTTAGAAGAAAGTGTGCAGGTTAATGGAAAAGTAGAAAAAAATAGTGGAATTAAAAGTGAATCGGCAGAAGTTCCATTAAAGAAAAGTGAAGTTACAGTAGAGATAAAAGGTGAGGTTAAAAATCCAAAGGTATATACTTTACCACAAGGATCTATAATAAATGATTTAATAGATAAGGCTGGTGGGTTAACAGTCAATGCAAATATTTTAAATATAAACAGAGCTAAAGTTCTGAAAAATGAAGATTTAATAGTAATAGAAAATATAAAAAATGTGGAAGCTATTCCGCAAGGTGGAGCAAATGGTAAAATAGAAGGTGGCGGTGTTAGCGCAGCTAAGGTTGATTCAAATGCTAACACAATAAATATTAATACAGCTGACTTAAGTGGTTTAATGAATATAGATGGTATTGGAGAAAAAACAGCTCAAAAAA
This sequence comes from Clostridium gasigenes, assembly GCF_017348895.1. Lineage (NCBI taxonomy): Bacteria > Bacillati > Bacillota > Clostridia > Eubacteriales > Clostridiaceae > Clostridium > Clostridium gasigenes. Next base: position 632,138 of record NZ_CP071376.1, on the reverse strand, counting down.
TAATAGATTATAGAGAAGAAAATGGCGGGTTTAAGTCAATTGAAGATATTAAAAATGTGGATAGAATAGGTGATAAAACCTTTGAAAAAATGAAAGATAAAATTTCTTGTTAGTTAAGGTTTGAATAAGTAGTGTTTTATGGTAAACTTATTTATAGAAATTTAAATGGGGGGAAAGGGAAGCGAAAATAATTCTATAAAACTATAATAAATTATAGTAATATATGACAAAATATAGTGCAAAGAGCCCTGTTATGGAGATTTAATTCAATTTACAACACTTTTAAAACATAATGGAAGGTGTTATAATAGAATTAATTATGAAAATAAAAAATAAAGAAATTTCTAGGGGGAATTACATTATGGGAAGAAAGTTAATTGCCGTTTTAATATGTGGAATACTAACTTTTTCTTTAGTTTCTTGTAAAGACAACAATGGAAAAATTGAAAAAGAAACTTCCAAAGTTAAAGTTGAGGAACGCGTAATTGAAGGGACTTGGGCAAAAGATTACACAAAAGATGAAATTACATCTTTTCACAAAGATATAATGAGTAGGGTGGAAGATTTAACGAAAATATATGAATTGAAATATGAAAAAAAAGAAATAGTTAAAGAGGAAAATGGAGTTACGGTTAATTCTAATGAAATATATGTGGATAATTTAAACCCAGAGCCAAATAGACTAGAAAGCATGTACTATGGTTTTAAAATCTATGGTGAAGATTTATCACAAGGTCAAATTTTAATGAAATTAGGATTTAACTTAGATAATAAGACAATAAAAGAAGCTGGTAAATTTGATTTTAAAGAAACCTCAATAACTTCATATTCACAAGCATTTACAGGGGTAAATGATAGAGACTATACTGAATTAAACAATAAGATATATGCAATTATAAATGGCGATAATTCGGAACAAACAATAGAAAACAATTTAGATGGAATTATAGAAACAGTAAGCATAAAGGATAATTATCTTTTATACAAATTAGAAACCAAAAAATATAATTTGAAAAAATAATATGAGTAGTTTTGAATATTTATTTTTAAAATTATTTAAATAGTAGGAGGAAGTTAGAATGTCAGAAAAGGAAGTAGTAGTAGAAAATGAGGAAGTTTCAAACATAGACAATACAATTGAAGAAACAGAGGTTGTATCAGAAAGTGTTGAAGAAATATTAGTAAAAGAAAGTTTGGTAGAAGACATACAAGTAGAAGATAAACAAAAGGTAAAAGATAATTGTTTTATTAAAGAATTATTAGTGGGTGTAATAGATCAAATAGTTGTTATAGCAGGAGCTTTAGCTACTTTATTAGTATTTAATTTAATACTAAAGATATTTGGATATTATGTATCAGAAAAAGAAACTATTTTCTTAATAATATATATACTTATAAATATTATATATGTACCAGTTTGTAAAATGCTTAAATTAAAAGAAACAGTAGGAAGAAAAATATTATTAAATAAATAATATTAGTCACTTAAAAATAACTAGCAATTAGACATTTAAAAAATAACTAGAATATAGACTTGTTATTTTTTTTATGTCTCTTATGCTGGTTATTTTCTTTGAGAAGACTTAAAAATTAGGAGTGTAATATGAGAAAAGGAAGCCAACTTACAGTTAAAATAGAAAAAATAAAATTTCCATCAACAGGAGTAGGAACCCATGAAGGAAAGGAAATACATGTTAAAAATACTTTCCCAGGTCAAACTGTTACGGGGATGATTAAGAAAAATAGAAGTGAATTTTCAGAGCTTAAACTTATATCAATAGATGAAAAAGCTGAATATGAAATAGATGCCCCTTGTGAATATTTCGGTGTCTGCGGAGGCTGTAGCTCACAAAATATTGCTTATGAAAAGCAATTAGATCTATTAAGTGAAGAAGTTAAAGAACTATTTGAAACATCAAATACACCAATGGGTGAATATCTAGGTGTTGTTGGAAGTCGTGAACAATGGGAATACAGAAACAAAATGGAATTCACTTTTGGAGATATGGAAAAGGGTGGAGAACTAGGTTGTGGAATGCACATGAAGGGGAAATCATTTGGAATTATAACAGTTGAAAACTGTATGATAGTTGATGAAGATTTTAGAACTGTAATTAAAGCAACAGTTGATTACTTTAAAGGTAAGGGCCTTGATTATTATAGAGTTATGAAAAGAACAGGTTTCCTAAGACACTTAGTAGTAAGAAAAGCTACAAATACTGGTGAGTTAATGATTAACCTAGTAACTACAACTCAATCAGATTTTGACCTAACAGAATGGGTAGAAGTTATGAAATCTAAAAAATATAAGGGTGAATTAGTTTCAGTACTACATACGGAAAATGACTCATTATCAGATGCAGTTATTCCACAGAAATTAAACATAATGTATGGAAGAGACTATATAATAGAAAGTTTATTAGGGCTGAAATTCAAAATATCACCATTCTCATTTTTTCAAACAAACTCACAAGGTGCTGAAAGTCTTTATAGCATAGTTAGAGATTTTATGGGAGATGCTAAAGATAATGTAGTATTTGATTTATATTGTGGAACAGGAACAATAGGTCAAATAGCAGCTGCAAATGCAAGCAAGGTTATAGGACTTGAGCTTGTGGAGGAAGCTGTTGAATCTGCAAAAGAAAATGCAAAGTTAAACGGATTAACTAACTGCGAGTTTATAGCAGGAGATGTAGCTGTAACAATAAAAGATATTAAAATAAAACCAGATATAATAATATTAGATCCTCCAAGAAACGGAGTATCTCCGAAAGCATTAGAATACGTAATAAAATTCAATGCCAAAGAAATAATATATGTATCATGTAATCCTAAAACATTAGTAGAAAACTTAGAAACACTAACAGCAAGAGGATATGAAGTTGTGCGTAGCACAGTTAAAGATATGTTCCCAAATACACCACATGCTGAAGTTGTTGTGAAATTAAAGAGAAAATAGGCTGTTTATAAATGTCTATATTTATTTGAATTAATTCTTTTCCACCTTCCTTATACCCTTGGGTTTAAGTGGGTGGAATTTTTTAATTGCTTTTATTAATGGAAAATGGATTTATGATACAACTAATAATTGTTAAGTAATATATACTCTGAAAATTATTTAATATAATTCGTGTAATATTTACATGAATTATTAAGTTAGTAAAGGGAAATGATATAAGAGTAAAGATATATTGACTGGAGGGTTTATTAATGTTTGAACATAAAAAACAATTATTACATGAAGTAAAAGTAGAAAAAGCAAATCCACAATATGCAGTATTAATGCAAGAACAATTAGGTGGAGGTAATGGAGAATTAAAGGCAGCAATGCAATATATTTCTCAAAGTTTTAGGATAAAAGATCCTGAAATAAAAGATTTATTTTTAGATATTGGAGCAGAAGAACTAAGCCATATGGAAATGGTAGCTCAAACAATAAATCTATTGAATGGTCATGATGTAGATAATTGTAAAGTTACTAGTGGAGAAATCCAAACACACGTACAATGTGGATTGTCACCTGTATTAATTAATTCATCAGGAGCACCTTGGACAGCAGATTATGTCACTGTTACTGGAGATTTAGTTGCAGACTTATTATCTAACATAGCATCTGAGCAAAGAGCAAAGGTAGTATATCAGTATCTATACCGCCAAATTGAAGATAAGGAAGTAAGAGCAACAATTGACTTCTTGCTTAATAGAGAGGAAGCTCATAATGCTTTATTTAGAGAAGCACTTAACAAGGTACAAAAGACAGGTTCAAATAAAGATTTTGGAGTTACAGAGGACTCTAAACTTTACTTTGATTTATCCACACCAGGACCATCACATGAAGCCCCAAATCCAACACCACCATCATTTGAGAACACAAGAAGATAAGTCTTAATTCAATAAATAATGACACGATTCACTTGTGAAATTGAATAAATCTTCAGGTAAGGGTGTAATTCCCTACCGGCGGTAAAGCCCGCCAGCCTTAGTGGCAGATTCGATTAGATTCCGAGGCTGACAGTAAAGTCTGGATGAAAGAAGATAAAATATACAGTATAGTAATCTTAAAATAACTATATTTATTTAGTGTATTTAGCTTTGAAATATTATATATTTCAGAGCTTTTTTTTACATTTAAATTACTGTATTTAAATTGTATACTTATAATAAGTATACAATTTAAGAATATGAATAAAAAATTAGGCATTGTAAAAGATGTAAGACATCAAAGTTACATTACCTATAATCTAAAAAATATTTCATTATCTTTAGGCTATGATTCTTTAGAAAAAATATCTAACTATGATATTATAGATAACTTTTTGAAAAACTTAGAGGTAATAAAGTTAGAGATTATATGATAAAGGAATTATTCAAAAAAGATCATTAGAGAAGTATAAGCTATTAGATAAATACTGGGGTATCGAAATTGATGGCGCGCAACTATTTTCTTTTAAAGAAAGGCATTGTGAACCTATGTATAAACTATAGGAAGAAAATATATGTTCAAATAGAGAATGTAAATCCTCGTGTGTATGCTATTAATAACGGAGGAGCATGTTGCTTTTGGCATTCGTATTGTTCCTGCAATCAATATATATATTGATTGTATAATAGAGCTTATATTGATTTATGAAAAAAATATATCAATATATATAATAATTTTATTGATAAACGATAAAAAATGTGATATTATATAATCAATAATAAATTAAGGAGGTTCAATATGGAAGCGAAAGCTATAGTACAAATCAAGAATGTCACAAAGAAAATTGGTAAAAAGGTAATAATAGATGATCTTACTTTTGATGTGTTTTTAGGGGAGGTTTTTGGATTCCTCGGACCAAACGGATCAGGTAAAACTACTACTATTAAAATGCTTTTAGGGCTGATGTCTATTACTAAAGGGGAAATGTATATTGACGGATTCGATGTTGAGAAAGATTTTGAAAAGGCTGTTGCCAAAGTGGGTGGAATTATTGAAAACCCAGATTTATACAAATATTTAACAGGATATCAAAACCTTGTTCATTTTTGGAGAATGCACCCAGATATAAAGAAGGAACGTATTGATGAGGTTATAAAAATTGTGGGTCTTGAAAAAAGAATACATGACAAAATAAAGACATATTCTCTAGGTATGCGTCAAAGACTAGGGGTTGCACAAGCGTTACTTAATTCTCCAAAACTATTGGTACTAGACGAGCCTACCAATGGACTAGATCCGGCTGGTATTCATGAATTGCGTAATCATTTGAGGACTCTTGCAAAAGAAGAAAATATTGCAGTAGTTGTATCAAGTCATTTACTTTCAGAAATGGAGCTTATGTGTGATAGAGTAGGAATAATACAAAATGGGAAATTGGTTAGGATTCAAGATATGAAGGAAATGCTTGAGGATAACTCAGACTCGGTTATAGCTTTATCTGTTCAACCAATTGAAAAAGCAAAATCATATTTAGAAAGTCTTAGTAGTGAATATAATTCTAAAATAAATAATAATGAAATTGAAATTATAGAAAATATAGAAAATGTTCCTGAGTTAGTTGAAAAGCTTGTGAATCAGGGAATTAAAATTTACGGAATTCGTAAAGTGCAACAAAGTTTAGAGGGCAAATTCTTGGAAATGACGGAGGGAAAAGAAATTGAATAAGATGATTAACTTAATTCGTAATGAAAATATGAAACTTGCGCATAGTATTAGTACATGGATAATGATGGGGCTGTTGGTTCTTATAATAGTAATAGTGGGGCTTATATCTAAATTTGGAGATAATGCTCCACCTAAAAATGATTGGAAAGAAAATATAATCACCCGAAATCAGTCTATTAATGAAAGCTTAGCTAACATAGATAATATAGAAATGTCTAAAATGGAAAAGGATTCACTTAAAGATGAGGTTCAAACTAATGAATATCGTCTTAAAAATGATATAGAACCTATACAATGGAACTCTTTATGGGGATTTGTAGAAGGAATAGCAAGTATGCTAATATCCTTAATTGCTCTTTTTTCCATTGTAATGGGTGGCGGAATAGTAGCAAATGAGTTTTCAGGGGGCACAATTAAACTATTATTAATTAGACCTTCAAAGCGGTGGAAAATTTTAGTGTCTAAATACATTTCTGTTATAACATATACTTTTTTTATGGTTTTGATACTTCTAGTAGTGTCATTTTTAATAGGAGGAATATTGTTTAGCTTCAAAGGGGCTAGTGCACCATTCCTTACAAATTCTAATGGGCAAATTAATGAAGTTAATATGATAGTGCATATTATACAGCTTTGTGGACTTAAGTGTATAAGTTTAGTTATGATGGTCACTTTAGCCTTTATGATTTCTACAGTTTTCCGTAATAGTGCAATGGCTATAGGGATCGGAGTTTTTCTTTTAACAGTAGGGAATGGTATAACAATGATACTTTCTAGATTTAATTGGTCAAAATATATTTTGTTTTCAAATACAGATTTGACTCAATATAGTACTGGTAAGCCATTAGTTGAAGGAATGACTATAGAATTTTCAATTATTGTGCTTATAGTTTATTTTGTAATTTTTAATGTTATTTCATATATCGGTTTTACAAAAAGAGATATAGTAGCCTAATGTTACAAATAAAAACTATAGATGGGATAATTTAACCAGTTATTTTATTTTTAGAATAAATTTCAATGTTTGCAATATAATCTGATTTGAAGCTATCTTCTAGTATAAGGATGTAACTGACCTGAAGAAATATAACTAATTGTTGACATATAGAAAAAAATAATGATACAATATAATTATAAAATTGAATAAATCTTCAGGGCAGGGTGTAATTCCCTACCGGCGGTAAAGCCCGCGAGCCTTAGTGGCAGATTCGGTTAGATTCCGAGGCCGACAGTAAAGTCTGGATGAAAGAAGATAAAATATACAGTATAGTAATCTTAAAATAACTATATTTATTTAGTGTATTTAGCTCTGAAATATTATATATTTCAGAGCTTTTTTTACATTAAAATTACTATACTTTAATTGTATACTTATAATAAGTATATCTCTATTTAGGAATATGGAAAAATACACTAGAGTATAGACTAGTTGTTTTTTTTAATTCCTTGAATAAAAAGGGATAGAAAACTTTATATAACAGTATACTAAAGCCCTGAGGTCTTTGACTCAGGGCTTTTATTTTTGAAAAAATACTGAAGGTTTTATTTGAAAAAATATTAGGATTGTGAGGTGTTTTGAGTGGATGAAAATTATATGAAATTAGCTTTAGAATTAGCTAAAAATGGGATGGGGAAAGTTAATCCTAATCCTATGGTTGGAGCAATTATTGTTAAAAATGGAAAAGTAATAGGTGAAGGATATCACGAGGCATTTGGGCAGGCGCATGCAGAAGTAAATGCTTTTAATAGTCTTATTGAAGATGCCGCTGGAGCTACTATCTATGTTACTTTAGAGCCTTGCTCTCATTATGGGAAAACACCACCTTGTGTAGATAAAATTATAGAAAATAAAATTTCAAGGGTTATAGTTGGAGCATTTGATCCAAATCCTGTAGTTTCAGGAAAAGGAGTTAAGAAGCTTAGAGATGTAGGAATAGAAGTTATAACAGGTGTTTTAGAAGATGAATGCACAAAAATTAATGAAGTATTTATGAAATATATAGTTTCGAAAAAACCTTTTGTAATTTTAAAGTCAGCTATGTCTTTAGATGGAAAGATAGCTACATCTAAAGGCGAGTCAAAGTGGATAACAGGAGAAAAATCAAGAATACAAGTTCATAAGTTAAGAAATGAAGTTTCTGCAATAATGGTTGGAGTTAATACAATTATTAATGATAATCCACAGCTTACATGCAGATTAGAAAATGGCAGAAATCCTATAAGAATAGTTGTAGATAGCACACTAAGAATTCCTATTGAGTCAAAAGTTATATCTGATATTGATGAAGCTAAAACAATTATTGCAACAACAGATAAGGGAAGTAGTGATAAGATTTTAGAACTTACAAATGCAGGAGTAACAGTATTAATTATTAAATCAAAAGATGGAAGAGTAGATTTACAGGAATTAATGATTAAGTTAGGAAATCTAAATATAGATAGCATTCTTTTAGAGGGCGGTGGGATATTAAATTTTTCAGCCTTGGATCAGGGAATAGTAGATAAGATACAAATTTATATTTCGCCAAAAATAATTGGAGGAGAAAAGTCTAAAACTCCAGTAGGTGGAAATGGAATAGAGATATTAAAAGATGCTTTTAAAATAAAAGGGTTAACTTCAAGATCCGTAGGAGAAGATATATTGATTGAAGGATATATCAAAAAGGGGTGAAGATATAGGTGTTTACAGGAATAATTGAAGAGATAGGAATAGTTCAAGGAATAAAAAAGGGAGAAAAATCTTCAAAGCTTCTAATTAAAGCGAATAAGGTTTTAGAAAAAACAAGGTTAGGAGATAGTATTTGCACCAGTGGCGTATGTCTTACTGTAACAGATATAAGCGCAAATACATTTGAGGCAGATATTATGGCAGAAACACTACGAAGAAGTAATTTAGGAAACTGCAGTATCGGAAGTCGGGTTAATTTAGAAAGAGCTTTAAGTTTAGAAACTAGGCTTGGAGGTCATATAGTAAGCGGCCATATAGACGGGGTAGGAGAGATTGTTTCATTTGTTAAAGAGGACAATGCAACTTGGATAACTATAAAGGCTAAAGCAAAAATATTGAAGTATATTGTTGAAAAAGGATCTATTGCCATAGATGGAATAAGCTTAACAGTAGCTTATGTTGATAATGAAGTTTTTAAAGTATCCATAATTCCACATACAGGAGAAGAAACAATATTACTTACTAAGATGATCAAAGATACAGTAAATCTTGAATGTGATGTAATAGGTAAGTATGTTGAAAAACTTTTAGGAATAAGAGTTGATACAGAGGAAAGTAATAAGACTTCAATAAGTGAAGATTTTCTTAGGAATAACGGATTTTTATAAAAGAGGAGGAATTTATATGATTAAATTTAATAGTATTGAAGAAGCAATAAATGATATTAGAGAAGGGAAAATAGTTATAGTTATTGATGATCCAGATAGAGAAAATGAAGGGGATTTATTAATGGCCGCGGAAAAGGTTACTGGTGAAGCTATAAATTTTATGGCTAAGTTTGGTAGAGGGCTTATATGTATGCCAATGGAAGAAAAAAGACTTAAGGAATTAAATATACATCCAATGGTAGAAAATAATACAGATAATCATGAAACAGCATTCACAGTATCCATTGATCATGTAGAAACTACAACTGGAATTTCAGCTTTTGATAGAGCAGTAACAATACAAAGAATTTTAGAAAACAGTTGTAAAGAAGACTTTAGAAGACCAGGTCATATTTTCCCATTAATAGCTAAAGAGGGAGGAGTTTTAAAAAGAATTGGTCATACTGAGGCAGCAGTAGATTTAGCTAAATTAGCTGGTTTAAAGCCAGCAGGGGTTATATGTGAAATTATGAGTGATGATGGTACAATGGCAAGAACTCCAGAATTGATAGAATTTGCAAAGGAACATGCTCTGAAAATTATAACTATTGCAGATTTGGTTTCATATAGAAAAGAAAAGGAAAATAGCATTGAGCGAGTAGTTGAAATAAATATGCCGACAAAATATGGCGACTTTAAGATGTATGGCTTTGTTAATAAATTAAATGGCGAGCATCATGTTGCATTAGTTAAAGGTGAGATAAAAGAAGGGCAAGAAATACTAACTAGAGTTCATTCAGAGTGTTTAACTGGAGATGCATTAGGATCAAGAAGGTGTGATTGCGGTGAGCAATATGACGCAGCTATGAAAAAAATTGCAGAAGAAGGCTCTGGCATATTGTTATATATGAGGCAAGAAGGTAGAGGAATAGGTCTTATAAATAAATTAAAAGCCTATGCATTACAAGATGAAGGTCTTGACACAGTAGAAGCAAATATTAAATTAGGATTTCCAGCAGATATGAGAGAATATAAAACAGCAGCAGATATACTTAAGGATTTAGGCGCAAAAAAGATTAAACTTATGACAAATAATCCAAGTAAAATAACTGGATTAGAAGAATATAATATTGAAATAGTTAAGAGAGTTCCTATAGAAATTAGTCATAATGAAAATAATAAATTTTATTTAGAAACTAAGAAAAAAAAATTAAGTCATATGTTATCTAATTAAAATAAATAATAGCTAAAGATACAGTGTATATTGAATAGTTAGTTTAAAAGATTATTAAATAATAAAAATACAGGAGGAATTAAAATGAAAATAATTGAAGGAAATTTAATCGCAGAAGGTATTAAGGTTGGAATTGTGGTAGGGAGATTTAATGAATTTATAGTTTCTAAATTATTAGGGGGAGCATTAGATGGGTTGAAAAGACATGGTGTTGAAGATGATAATATCGAAGTTGCTTGGGTACCCGGAGCTTTTGAACTCCCTTTAGTAGCTAAAAAAATGGTGAAGAGTAATAAGTATGATGCTGTAATATGCTTAGGGGCAGTTATTAAAGGATCAACTCCACATTTTGATTATGTATGTGCAGAAGCTGCTAAAGGAATTGGCTCAGTTTCATTAGAAACTGAGAAACCTGTAATATTCGGAGTATTAACAACAGATTCAATTGAGCAAGCTATTGAAAGGGCTGGAACTAAGTCAGGAAATAAAGGTTATGATGCAGCTGTAACTGCTATTGAAATGGTAAATTTATTAAAGCAATTTTAATATTAAAAGATGTTTAAAATAAACTAGTGGATATAATAATTTGATTTATACAATGTTTTATTTATGAAGCTCACTGATGGTAGCACTATTAGTGAGTTTTATATTTTTGTTCTGACTAGAGAAATATAAATATATTGGAGTGTTATCGTTTATATAATTAAAGTAATTATAAGTTTGTTCGATAATATAAGTAGTAAAAATAAAAAAATAATATTGTATAATATTATTTGGGGGGATTCTATGAAACTTATAAATTTAAGAAGTAACACATTAAAAAAAAGAACTTTAATAACAATACTTCCAATAGTTATAATATCAATGGTGATTTTAACAGGTTTAAGTATTAGAGAGTCTAGAAATATAATCGATTCAGAAATTAAGAGCAAGATTGATAATAAATTAGGTGAAAGTAGTGAATCAATTCAAAAAAACTTAATGAAACATAGTCAATTAACGCAGTCCTTATCAAAAAATATTGAATCGTCTTATAAATTAGTTAAGAAAGATAATTATATCTCAATGGTGAGTAAGAGTATTTCAACTAATGAAGAAACATTAGGAGCTGGAGTGTGGTTTGATCCATATAAATTTGATGCTAATAAAAAATGTTTTGCGATATATGAATATAGAGAAGGTGGACAAATTAAATATGCTCCAGAATATAGTGAAGACAGTAATAAATATCATGAAGAAAGCTGGTATAAGGTAGGTATAGATAGTAAAAAGGCAATAGAATGGAGTGACCCATATATAGATAAAGTAACAAAGATATCTATGGTAACATCTACAAGTCCATTTTATGATGAAAATAAAAAGTTTTTAGGGGTAACAACTGCAGATATTGGATTAGCAACTATGCAAAAAATGGTCCAAGAAATAAAGGTTGGTAAAGATGGAAATGCATTTTTAATTGAGAAAAATGGTATATATATATCTGATAAAGATCAAGAAAAAATATTAAAACAAAAGATAACAGAAGATAGTAATAAAAGCCTAGCAGAATTAGGTAAAGAGATGATAGATAAAAAGAATGGACAAAAAACTTATGATGAAAATGGAGAAGAAAACCTTGTATTTTACAAGAGTATTCCAGACGTAGATTGGATAATAGCAATTAGAATACCAACAAAAGAATTATATCAGCCTATTACACAATTAATGATTAAATCTATAGTAATTAGTTTAATAGCTATAGTATTAATTATTATAGCGGTACTAATATTAGCTAAATACCTTACTGTTAATATAGGTAAAGTTAATAAAATTTCACTGGCAGTAGCAGAAGGTGATTTAACTAATTATTTAGAGATTAATTCAGAGGATGAAATTGGACAAATGTCTACACATATAAATAAAATGACTGATAACTTAAGGACTGTAGTAAAAATGATTTCAGATAATTCAAAGTTAATAAGTTCAGGGAGTAATGAATTAGCTGTAGCTATGAACATAATGAATTCTAAAGCTCAAAATATTAGTTCTACAGTAAATGAAATATCAAGTGATGCACAGGAATCTAGTGCAGTTACAGAAGAAATTAGTGCTTCTGTTGAAGAGGTTAATGCAAGTCTTGAAGAACTTGCATCTAGAGCTCTTAATGGCAGTGAGAAATCTAATATAATAAGCCAGAGGGCTATAGGCGTAAAAGAAAGAGCCCAAAAATCAAGTAGTGATACTAATGAATTATATAAAGAAAAAGAAATTAGTATTGTAAATGCAATAAAAGAAGGAAAAGTAGTTACGGAGATAGTTGCTATGGCCGATGCTATTGCTAATATTTCTAAACAAACAAATCTTCTGGCATTAAATGCGGCTATTGAAGCGGCTAGGGCAGGAGAAGAAGGAAAAGGATTTGCAGTTGTAGCTGATGAAGTAAGAAAGCTTGCAGAAGAAACTTCTATGGTGGTAGTTAAAATTCAAGATACAATAAAGAAAGTTCAAGTATCTTTTGATAATTTAGCTATGAACGCTTCAGGAGTATTAGAATTTATTGATGGAAAGGTAATAAAGGATTATGAACTTTTAGTTAATATTGGAGAAGAATATAATAATGACGCTATATTTGTAAATAGTATGTCAGAGGATATTTCATCAATGGCAGAAGAAATTAACGCTACATTTGTAGAAGTAAGCGGAGCAATACAAAACATGGCTGAAAATTCACAAAAAACCGCTGATAATACAGGGAATATATTAGAAAATATAAATGAAGTAGCAGATAGTATAGAACAAGTAAGTAGAAAAGTTAATGGTCAAGCTGAAATTGCTGAAAAGTTAGATTTGGTGATAACAGGATTCAAAATATAAAGAAATATAAGCTTTATTATAAGACTACAGGTTATATAATTTATGTTATTATGGATGTTAAGAAGCTTAGAGTAATCTAAGCTTCTTTTATATTTATTGATAGTGAAATTATGGATATAATATAGGTATATATTACAATAATACTATCAATGAATTTTATTTCATTATAGGGCAAAACATATATGGCAACGTGAACTGTTATTTTTTATGACCTAAGTGTTATTTATATTAAAGCAAAGGTAGAGAGGTGTTTATAAGTATGTTAATAGAAAGTAAAAAAAATATAAGTAAATTTATAAATATTATTTTAGGATTATGTATAACTTTATTTTCAATATGTTTTTCAGTAATATTAGTTTTAAATTTAACATTTATTTATAAAGTTTCTATAGAGAAATTTAATTTAGTAAAGGATACAGGCGTATCAGCAGAAAATTTAATGATTAATTATAAAAGTATGATAAATTACATTAGAAATCCATTTATAGAAGAGTTGAAATTTAAGGATTTTGCCATGAGTTCATCTGGACAAATACATTTTGAAGAAGTAAAAGATATTTTTATGAATTTATATATTATGATGTTTATTTCAATGGTTATATTAATATTGTTTAAAGTAATAAAAAAAGTTTTAGTTAATATTAGTTTAATAAAAGCTTTAAATTATTCATCTAATATGATATTTATATTGTTTGGAGTTATAACCACAATGATAGTAGTAGATTTTTCTAAAACGTTTGTTATATTTCATAATATATTTTTCGATAATAGTTATTGGATTTTTGATCCAAGAACAGACCCTATAATAAATGCATTACCTGAAATGGTATTTATGATATATGCATTAATAATAATTATGTTTTTATTAGTAGAGGCTATATTATTTAAGGTTATTTATTATAAAAAAAGATGAAAAATAGTAGTAAGGGGGGATATATTATAAAACTAATGAGAAAAATTGCACTAATATTTATTACTGTAACAATAATAAGCTCCATATTATACTATGCTTTAGGGAAAAAAATAATTAATGTAGCTAGTTCAGGAGAATTAGATCGTGGGCCGGGTAGAACAAATGCAGTTATTAAACAAATTGAGGGAGAAATAAATAAAATAACATCTCAAGCGAGGGAATTTGGTGAAAATTTTGAAATAACGGATAAAATAGATAATGAATATGGAGTTGAAGAGAGAAAAAGAATAATAAATATTGAAAAGAAAATAGAAAAAGCTTCAATAACAAATATGTTAATAGTAAATAATAATTTTGAAGTAAATGATATAATAAAGGGAACTAATTTAGATATAAATAATATTGATACTCAAGATATATTAAATCAAGCTAAAGATATAATGAATAAAAAAGAAAATAAGGGAAAAGGATTTTTTGGTGGCGTAATTACTACAAAAGAATTGTCTAATATAGTTGGAGTAAAAAGAATTAATACAGAAAATAGTAAAGATAATACATACACAGTAATAATAAATCCTATTAATGAAGTATTTATGGAAAATATAAATGAAATTACAGGAAGAAATATCGAAATAATTAAAGATAATGAAAGTATTAAAAATGATAAAAAAATAAAGAAAGTAAACTTATAGGGAAGAGATTTTTATTGTAAGCTTAATGAAGAGTCTATAGACATATTTACCAAATTTGAAAGTTTAGGAAATGGACCAGAGTATTATATAAAATTAAGAGATGATAGACAGGTAAGAAATAATGCAACAAAAAACATAAGTACACTTATTGGTATTATAATGATTTTAACTATAATATGTAATGTATTATTATACATATTTATAAAAATAAAAGTTTTAGCAAGAATTATAAATATAAATAATGTAGTGAATAAAGTTACTAAAGGAACAGATTTAGAAATAGAGCTTCAAAATGATATATATAATGATGAAATTTCAGTCTTAACTGGAGATTTAAACAAGATGTTTGGTAGATTAAAAAAATATGCTAATAACCTAGAATATATAGGAAGTCATGATTTATTAACATCATTAATAAATAGAAATAAATTAACTGAGTATATAAGTGAATTGAAAAATAATAATGAAGAATTTGCATTGTTTTTCATTGATTTAGATAACTTTAAAAATATTAATGATACCTTAGGCCATAATGTTGGAGATGAACTATTATGCCAGGTAGCTAAAGAGTTAAAAGAATATACTGAAAATGAAAATGTAATAATTAGTAGAATTGGTGGAGATGAATTCATAGTTGTTAGAAAAGGAAAAAACAATAATGATGAAATTGAAAAGTTTGCAGATTCTATGCTAATTAAATTAAATAAAACTTATTCAATTAAGAACTATTCATATAAAATAAAGGCTAGTATGGGTATAAGTTTATATCCACAACATTCAGCTGATGAAGTTAGTCTAATGCAATATTCAGATATTGCTATGTATCATAGTAAGAAGAATGGTGGAAATAAATATAATATCTTTAATAAGAAAATGTTAGAATCTCTAGAAATTGAAAATAAGCTAAAGAATGCAATAAGAAATGAAGAATTTGAAGTATATTATCAACCTATATATTGTATTAGTAATAACAAAATAATAGGAGCAGAAGCATTAGTAAGATGGAAAACAGAAGATGGAATGCTTTATCCAGATAAATTTATACCGTTAGCTAAGAAAACAGGTGACATTGTTGATATTGATATGTTTGTATTAAGACAAGCTATAAGTTTATGTAGAGAGTGGATTGATAAGGGCAAAGAGCAATTCTATGTTTCTATAAATGCTTCAAAGAGATTTTTAAAACAAAATAATTTTATAGGAATTATAGAAAAAGAATTAAAATATCAAAATGTACCGACCTCTGCATTAAAGTTAGAAATAACTGAAGATGAAATTATAGATGATGCTGAATATACTGAAAAACTTTTAAAAGAAATAAGAAAAATTGGGATTGGTGTATATTTAGATGACTTTGGAACTGGTTATTCTTCATTTAATCACATTAAAACTTTACCAATAGATGTAGTCAAAATTGATAGGAGCCTTTTAATAAATATTGAAGAAGACATTGAAGCTAAATCTATTGTAGAAACAATGATAAGTTTATGCCACAAATTAAAGTTAAAGGTTGTATGTGAAGGTGTGGAAGAATTAGCACAAGTTGAAATATTAAAGCAGATAAACTGTGATGATATTCAAGGGTATTATTTTAGTAAGCCACTTCCAAAAAAACTGTTTAATAAGTTCTTAGAAGAATTCTAGATAATTTACTTTTTGAAGTTATTTCACTTAGAAAAAATACTATGCTTATTAGTGTAGTATTTTTTGAAGATGATTTAAATTTATAAAAAAATATTTAAGAATAATAATAGTAATAAATATTTAGTATTTAATGTAAAATAGATATATTAATATATAAAAAGGGGGATACTAATATGATAGAGTTAATAAATGTATTTGATATAGGTGTTATTGAGTTTATACAAAATAATTTGCATAATCCTACTATGGATAAAATTATGATTTTAATTACTGGACTTGGGGATGCTGGTCTTATATGGATTTTAATCGGGTTAGCCCTATTAATAAGCAAGAAATATAGAAAGGTAGGATTTATGGTTTTAGGCGCACTAGTGTTAGGGGCAATACTTGGAGAAGGAATATTAAAAAATATTATTCAAAGAGATAGACCCTTTGTAAGTATAGAAGGTATAGATATGCTAATTAAAGCACCAACATCATATTCCTTCCCATCAGGGCATACAACCTCATCATTTGCAGCAGCAGGAGTACTTTCAATCAATTTTAAGAATAAATCAATTTATATATTTACACTAGCAGCGTTAATAGGATTTTCAAGAATTTATTTAGGGGTACATTTTCCAACAGATATATTTGCGGCAATTATATTAGGGCTAAGTTGTAGTTATTTATCTGTATTTATAGGTAGAAAAATTTCAGCTGAAAAATTTAATGAATATTTTAAAAAAAATTCTAAAGAAGCTTAAAAAAAATAATAATTATAATTATAGTGCTAGATATATATATGTTTGTTTAATATATTAAAACTAATAACTCCTACTTTTATATTTTAAAGAGTAGGAGCTTATTATTTATTTTTCATTTCGCTTATTTCTGAAATTTGAAAGCGTAGAATCATCAGCAATTTTAATTAATTTACTTTTACTTCTACCAATTTTTTGAGAAATATAGATACCGCTATGTCCGGAAAAGATGTAACTAATTATACAAGTCATAAACATAAATTCAATACCTTGAGAACCAAAAAGTTCTACACCAAGGACAAATGATGTAATAGGGGTATTTGTTGCACCGGAAAATACACCTATAAGACCAAGTGCAGCTAAAAATGAAGGTGAAATGTTAAGTATGCTAGATAAAGTATTTCCAAAGGTTGATCCTATTACAAATAAAGGCGTAACCTCCCCTCCCTGAAAACCAGTACCTAGAGTAATTGATGTAAATAATAGTTTACCTATGAATGCAAATGGACTAACCTCTTTAGTAAATGAATCTGTAATTAATGGAAGGCTAAGCCCTAAATAATCTCTACTATTTATAATATATGTGAGAAATATTATTATAAAGCCACCAATTATACTTTTTATTATTGGATTTTGAAAATGTGATGAAAAAATTTCTTTTAGTTTATGTGTTAATTCACTAAATATCTTACTTAATAAACCAAATAGAATAGCAGCAATAACAACTTTTATTATTGTATAATATGTGAAACTAGGTACTTCTAATATTTTATAATGTGTGTGATGAACACCAAAAAAAATTGTTGTTAAATTTCCAACAAAAGATGCTGTGAAACATGGTATTAAGGCTTCATAACTCATAATTCCGAGCACAGCCACCTCTAATCCAAATATAGTGCCTGCAAGTGGAGTGCCAAACACTGAAGCAAAACCACTGCTAATTCCACACATCAAAATAATTTTAGTATCTATCTTGTCTAATTTAAATATAGTACCTACACCGTCTGCAATAGTTGAACCTATTTGAACGCCGGTACCTTCCCTTCCAGCAGAACCTCCAAATAAATGAGTAATAAATGTGCCTATAAAAACTAAAGGTACCATACGCAAAGGTATAATACTGTTACCATTATTAATTTTATCTAAAATTAAATTATTACCCTTTAACGAATTTTTTCCATATTTTAAATATATGAAACTTACAAATGCACCCCCAAAGGGTAGTAAAAATAGCAACCATGCATTTTGTAGTCTTAAATTTGTTGCAAGGTCTAGACTTTTTAAAAATAATGAGGCTACAGAACCAGTTAAAACACCAACAATTGTGCCTAGAAGAACCCATTTTAAAAATGATATACCAATAGTTGTAATACTGTTTGCATTATTAATAATTGCAAATTTATTCTTTTGTTTTGAGTTTAGCGAACTCATTTATTACTACCCCCTTAAATTTCTTTTTATCTTATGATGTATTAAGTTAAATAGAAAGACTCCTACAAAACCACAGTTTCCTATTGTTTTGTAGGAGTCATTAGCATTAGACATCTCTAAATAAATAACAAGTTAGTATTTTTGTTATTTATTTAGAAATGCCTTACGCAATTAATGGCGAACTCCATCACCTAAAATTATATTCATAATATTACCATAATAAATGAAGAGTAGCAATAATAATTTCGATTATTAAGTGCCTAAAATCTTATATTTAATTTGTTAATAAATAATTCTATTGAAAGATAAAAATATTTGTATTAATATCTGTATTAAATAGTATATGAATCTTAAATTAGATATTTAATTTCTAATAATTTAGTAATTATTAAAGAAAAGTTTTAAGTCTATTATTTTATAAAGTAATTTAAATATATAATAAGGTAAGGGAGATTTTGAATTGAATATATTAATTGCAGATGATGAAGCACAAATGGTTAAAATTCTTTCAGCTTATTTTAATAAAGAAGGGTTTAATACTATTCTAGCTAAAGATGGAGAAGAAGCTTTAAATTTATTTTCTTCGAGTAAAATAGATTTAGCCATATTAGATTGGATGATGCCAAAGGTAAATGGAATAGATGTTTGCAGGTATATAAAAGATAATAGTAATACAAAAGTATTAATATTAACTGCAAAGGGAGAAAATGAAGATGAATTAGAAGCGCTAAATTGTGGCGCTGATGAATATGTGAAAAAACCATTTGATCCAAGAATCCTAATTATGAGAGCTAAAAAGTTGCTAGAGTTTAAAGATCTACTAAAAATTAGTAATTTGAATATAGATATAGCTTCGAAAAAGGTATATAAAAATGAGGAGCTATTAACTTTAACTAAAATAGAATTTGAACTTATAAAATGTTTTACAATAAATAAAGGAATTATTTTATCAAGAGAAAAGCTTTTGGACTTAGTATGGGGTTTAGAATATGAAGGAGATTATAGAACTGTAGATACACATATAAGAAGGTTAAGAAGCAAAATTGGAGAAGAAATTATAAAAACTCATAGGGGTCTTGGATATAGTTTGGATGGTGATTTTAATTAAGATAAATAAGAAACTTTCTATAAGTATATCTTTAATAATAGTTTTAGTAGCTATAATCTCTATATTAATAAATAATCTTTTTATAAGTAATTATTACTTACATCAAAAAAAGAAGTCATTAGATGAAATAGCTATAGAACTTAAAAATGGTGGATTAGAAAGTATTGAAAAAATAGAAAATATAAATGATTTAACAATTGCCTATGCAAGATTAGATGGAAGTGTTGAAGAAGTAAATGAACAAATAATTCGCCAATTTGAGATTAAGAAAATAAAGTTAAATAAATTTTGGGTTACAGAAGAAACTATAGAAAGCCTACAGTATAAAAGTGTAAATAAAATATTTGATCAAGGTAAAAACAAATATAGTTTTTTAACAAAATTTATAATTATGGATGAACATGTGGTTGCAATTGGTATGTCTATACCACATTTAGATGAAACCATAAATATAATAAATCAATTTAATATATACCTTATGATTTTTTCATTAATATTAATAGGCATTTTAGTATTAATATTCTCTAGAAGAATTATAAAACCTATAGAAAAATTAAGAGTATTATCACAAGATATAGCATCACTTAACTTTAGAACAGAAAGTATAAAAACAAATGATGAAATAGAAGAATTATCTAAAAGTATAAATAGTATGAGTATAAGTTTAGAAAAGGCTCATAGTGAACTTAATTTAAAAAACGAAAATCTTAAAACAATGATTTCGGATACATCTCATGAGTTAAAAACTCCAGTTGCGTTAATAAAGGTTTATGCTAGGGGTATAGAAGATGGATTAGATGATGGTAGTTATATAGAAACTATATTGGAGCAAACAGAAAATATGGAAAATTTAATAGAGAGGCTTTTATACTGGGCAAAGTTTCAAAAAAATATATTGAATAAGTGTAAATTTGACCTGAAAGATGAATTGTTTAGTATATTGGAAAAGTATAAATTAATTATAGAAGAAAATAATATAGAACTATTATTAAATTTAGATCATGAAAATAACTATGAAATTTATGGAGATAAAAACAGTATAGATATAGTGCTTAATAATTTAATAACTAATGCCATAAAGTACACAAATAATAAAAAAATAAAAATAACAGTACTTAAGGAAAATAATAAAGTTAAATTATTGATAAGTAATGGTGCAGATAATATTACTAAGGAAAATATAGAAAAAATTTGGAAACCATTTTATGTAATTGAAAAGTCAAGAAGTAAGGAATTATCAGGTACAGGACTTGGCTTGCCTATAGTTAAGACAATACTAGAAAATCATAAATTTAATTTTGATGTTGAAACAAAACATGGAAATATAGAATTTTATATATTATTTAAAGAATCCTATTAATAGATAGGGTTCTTATTTTTTTGTAACATTCATGTAACAATGATAAGTTAATTTATTATATGAGGTGAGTGAGAATGAAAAAAATAATAGTGTTACTTATAACTATAGGACTTGCTAGTAATATGATGGTAGGTTGCAAAAATAAAGAGTTAAAAGCTAAATCAGATGTAAAAGTTAAAAATTTAGAGTTTAATTTTGAAGTAGATCCTGAAACATTCGAAATAACTACAGAATCAAATGGAGTTAAAGAAAATGCAGCGCAACCTTTAGAAAAAAGGGAAGTATCTAATTTGAAAAAAAGTAAGGAAGAAGTAACGTGGACATATCCAAATGATAATATTGATGTAAAAGTACAAAAAAAAGATAATTATTTAGATGTTAAAATAAAATCTAATACTAAAGAAGAATCAGAATTTAGCTGGCCTAAGGTAAATGCAGAAAGCTATATGCTTCCTATAAATGAAGGTAAATATATACCTAGCGATGATGAATATTGGAAAGAGCATTTAACGGGCTCAGAATATAATGTAATAGAATCATTTTCAATGCAATTTTTTGCTTTAAATAAAAAGGCTTATTCAATTATGTATATAATAGATAATCCATTTAATAATAAAATAAAATTTGAAGTTAAGGATAGAATAAGTTTGGGATTTACTCATGAGTATCCTAGTATAAATAAAAATAAAGAATATGGATTTAAAATATATTTAACAGAAAATAATCCTGTAGATATTGCTAAAACATATAAAAACTATGTTGTAGAAAAGGGAGATTTTAAAACTTTAGAAGAAAAAGAAAAAGATAATAAAGATATATCTAAGCTTTATGGGGCACCGTATATGTATTTTTGGGATAGATCTATTATTTCAGAAGAAAATATAAATTGGGATTTATTAAGAAAAAATTTATCTCCTAAGTTAAAAGAAAGGATAAAAGAATTATTAAAAACTAAGGTAGAAGGTGGAGAAGAATTTGTTCAAGCTTTTGATGATGTAACTACATTAGAGTTTGCAGATAAATATACTAAAAGTTTAATAGTAAGAAGCATAAATTCAATAGGGTTGCTAAAAGAACTTTATAGTCCAGATGTATTTAAAAATATAGATAAAGAAACAAATAATATTTTAAGCAAAGGAATAGATAATTTAAATAAAATGGAATTAATACAACTAAATAAAAGATTATTAAAATCTGAACTAGGAGATATAGCAGAGCCTATAGAAAATTGGGGAAATTCAAAAACTACAGATGTGTTAGAAGATATTAATAAATCTGGAATAGAAAAAATGTGGATAGGATTAGATGATTGGAATGAAGGGTTTATAAAACCAGAATTAGTTGAAAAAGCTAATGAACTAGGATATTTAATAGGAACATACGATTCATATCACTCTATCCATAAGCCGGGAGAAGAAGGTTGGGAAACAGCAACCTTTAAAGATAAATCATTATACGAAAATGCTACTGTTATAAATAAAGATGGAAAGATTAATGTAGGTTTCCAAGGTAAAGGAAGAAAATTAAACCCAACATTATCATTATCAAGTGTAAAAGAGCGGGTTACTGGGATTTTAGACACAGGAGTTAAATTTAATTCTTGGTTTATAGATTGTGATGCAACAGGAGAAATAGCTGATGATTATTCTCCAAAGCATACAACAACTCAAGAAGAGGATTTAAAGGCAAGACTTGAGAGGATGGAATATATAAGAGATGAAAAAAATATGGTAATAGGATCAGAAGGTGGAAATGATTTTGCCAGCAAAACAATAGCATTTGCTCATGGGATAGAGACTCCAGCATTTTCATGGATAGACCCTGATATGAATAAAAATAAAGAAAGTGAATACTATGTTGGTAGATATTATTCAGCAAAGGGAGGGGTTCCAGAGGTGTTTGCAAAACAAATACCAGTAAAAGATAAGTATAAACGTATATTTATGGACTCAACATATACAATTCCACTATATAAATTAGTTTATAATGATTCTGTTATAACCGCATATCACTGGTTATGGGGAACATTTAAAGTAGAAGATGAAGTGAAAAATAGAATGATGTATGAAGTTTTATATAATGTACCGCCGTTATATCATATTGATAAAAATGAATGGGAAAAGCATAAAGAAGAAATGATTTCGCATACAAAAGTTTGGTCAGATTTTAGTAAAAAAGCAATAACAAAAGAAATGACAGATTTTGAAATACTTTCAGAAGATAGACTAGTTCAAATGACTAAATATGGTGATGATTTAAAGGTAATAGCGAACTTCTCAGATAAGAGCGTAAATATAGAAGGAAATGAGATTAAAGGAAAGTCACTTATAATATTTGATGGAAATAATAAAACAATATATACTCCTTAAGATAGGAACGGTAGAGGTAAAGATAATAGATGATTATAAAAATTATGATATAGTAATAATAATTGGAGAAAATAAAAAGGATGATTTTAGAATAAAACAAGATATAAGGGGCTAATATAATGAAAAAACTAAGGAAGATAATAGTAGGATTGATGTTGTTAGGAGTAATAATAGGAGTATATTCAACATACATAGAAGGAAAATTATTAACATCTAAAAAATATGGAATTGAAGTAAATAAAAATTGGAAAGAGAATATTAAAGTTGTACAATTTACAGATACTCAATTAGGAGAATTTTTTTCTTTGGAGCAATTACAAAAGGTAGTAGATAGAATAAATAGTGAAAAAGCAGACATAGTTGTTTTTTCAGGAGACCTAATAGATAACGCATCAAAATATGAAGATTTATATAAAATATCAGAAGTGTTAGCTCAAATACAAGCAAGTAAAGGTAAGTATGCAATATACGGAAATCATGATTACGGTGGTGGAGCAGTAAGATATTACAATGAAATTATGGAGGAATCTGGTTTTAAAATTTTAGTAAATGAAAGTGATAAAATAGAGCTTGAAAACACTACAATAAATATATTTGGATTGGATGATGCTCTTATGGGTGATTATAATAAAGAAGAAACTATGGGTGGTATTAGTAATAAAGATGTGAATTTACTTCTTATTCATGAGCCTGATTTAATAGATGATTTTAAGGAATATCCAATAGATTTAGCACTTGCTGGACATAGTCATGGTGGACAAGTCTATATACCTTTTTATGGACCTATAAAAACAACTGCTTTAGCAGAAAAATATACAAAAGGATTTTATAAAATACATAATGAAAATAAGGGCAAATTATATGTTAATAGTGGACTTGGTAACACAAAAGTTCCGTTTAGATTATTTAACATACCTCAAATTACTGTTATTAATCTTAAAATTTAGAGTGGCAAAAATAGATTAGTGGATTGTTATTTTTGAATATGCATTATAGAGATTTGTATAAGGTATATATTTTAACTAGAGTAATATAAAATTGAATAATATAGAAAAATATGAGAATACTAATATTAGATTAGGCATTTCAAAAAACAAGTAAAGGTGATAGGTATAGTATGAAACAGACATAATCTACTAGTTATTTTTTGAAAATGCCTTATAATAATAGGAGGTGTTGTTATGGGAATGGATGAATTAGAGTTGAAAATGAAAAGATTATATAATGATATTAAATCAGGAGAAGTTACCAAAGAAATTGCACAAGAAGCTACAGAAGCAATGCATGGCATTGAAAAAATGGGTGGAGAAGCAAAAGAAAAATTTGGCGGTATGATGGATGATATGAAAGATGGACTTAAAAAAATTAAAAATAAATTTTAATTAAATATAACTATTAAATAAGCTTATTTTTTTAGATAGGCTTATTTATTTTTTAGGGGACTGAAAGAAAATAACAAGTAAAAGATTAAATACAAGACAAAAGGAGGATAAAATTATTAAAATATTATTAATAAAAGTTACATTAAGAGCGTCTTGGGTACATTCTTTAAAAGAAAAAAGAATGGTTGTAAAAAGCATAATACAAAAGCTGAAAAATAAATTTAATTTATCCGTAGGTGAAGTTGACAAGCAGGATATACATCAAACTATTGTAATAGGAATATCAGCAGTTTGCGGAAGTAGTGCACAGGTAGATTCCACTATGGAAAATGTAATTACTTTTATAGAACAGAATACAGATGCAGAAATCATTAATATAGAAAATGAAGAACATATTTTTTCATAGTAATAAGTATTTTCGAAAGAATATATAAAGGAAAAAAAGTAATTTTAGGGAGATGAAAAAATCTGACTAGTTAATTTTTGAAGATCGCTTAGTTATGTAGAAAAATGGAAAAATAGGTGATATAATTATAAAAACAAGGTATCTTTTTATGTTAAATATAGAAGTATTAAATATGATTGGGGAAAGAGTTATGAGAAGAAGTGCATTAATGCAATTTAAAAGGTTTGAAGTAAATGGTGAGTATAGAGATATACAAATTGAATTAGATGCTATTTTAGATGGGGATGTAGATGCAATTAAAATAAAAAGTAGAGGATCAGCAGAATTTACAGGTAATGTAATAGCTAAAGAAGCAAGATTTGGAGGATTATGCAAAATAGGTGGGAACTGCAATATTGATTTTCTTGAAATCTGTGGAGAAAGTAAAATAGATGGTAATATAATTGCAGATGAACTTATTGTTGATGGCAAACTTAAATGTAATGGTAAATTGTTAGAATGTAATAAGATTAAATTATCTGGAACTATAACTTCTGGAGGAGAAGTTAAGGCTAGTGTAGCAACTGGAAAAGGTGGATTAGTTTTAGAAAAAATAGAAAGTGATAACATAGATTTAATCTTTAATAAAAAGACAACTTTAAAAGAAATTAAAGGTACAAAAATTAATATAATAGGGACTAAATCAAAAGGATTTATAAGTAAATGTTTATCTAAAGGTGGATCATTAGTTGAAATAAATAATATTGAGGGTAATGATATTACTTTAGAAAATATTGAAGCAAAATCAGTTAAGGGACACAATATAAAAATAGGGGAAAACTGTATTATTGAAAAAGTAGAATATACAGGTGAAATTAACATAAATGCTAATTCAAAGGTTACTAAGAAAATTAAATTATAAGTAAATATAGTGTGGATGAGGGAGTATATAAATAATGGAGTTTAGACTAGGAACTAATGAAGATATGAATAAAATTTGTGAAATTCTAAAGGACGTTGTAAAACATAAAGCCCATGGAATGAATTGGACAGATTTTTATCCGAATAGAGAGGTATTTCAAATAGACATAGACAATGAACATTTATATGTATTAGTAGATAAAGAAATTTTAGGTGTTGTAGTTTTAAATAATATAGAAGATCCTAATTATAAAACTATTACTTGGAAAAATAACGAAGAATATTTAGTGATACATAGAATTTTCACATCATATAATACTAGAGGCAAAGGATTTGGAAGAATACTAATAAATAAAAGTATACAACTTGCAAAAAAAAATAATTTAAAATCAATTAGATTAGACACTTTTAGTGAAAATATTAGTGCTCAAGGATTTTATAAGAAACAAGGGTTTAAATACACTGGAACTGTTAATTTACAAGGAAAACCTGGAGAATTTTATTGCTATGAATTATTAATTTAAGATACTGTAAGAAAATATATTGTAAAAATTATAAAATAAGTATTGACAAAATTATCAGAAAATTATATATTAATAGCAACAACAAAAACTAAATAGTGTTTAAGATATTTCTTATCTAGAGTGGTGGAGGGACTGGCCCTGTGAAACCCAGCAACCAATGTTTATTAAAAACATTGCAAAAAAGCAAATAAACTTAGCTTTGCTAAATTTATTATGTTGTTAATTTTGTATTGTAGTTATTAACAAATTGGTGCTAATTCCTGTAGCTTTTTTTAAAAGCTAAAAGATGAGAGAGTAAATTAATAGGTGATATGCGCGCTCTAGAGATTTATTCTCTAGAGTGCTTTTTTATTTATAAAAATAAAAATGGGAAAATTTACACCCCAGGGGTGTTATAAGGAGGAGTAATGGTTCTATGATAAAAATTAATGGAGTAACTAAGAGTTTTGGAAAAGTAGAAGTGTTAAAAGGTATTTCAGTTAATATAAAACAAGGTGAAATTTATGGACTTATAGGACATAGTGGGGCTGGTAAATCAACTTTACTTAGATGCATAAATGGTTTAGAAAGCTATGATGGTGGATCAATTAAAGTAATGGGAAAAGAAGTTAAAGATTTAAATCAAAAGGAACTAAGAGAATTTAGAAAAGATTTAGGAATGATATTTCAAGGGTTTAATCTTTTAAAGAGAAAAAATGTGTTTGATAATATAGCATTACCTCTAGAAGTTTGGGGATATACAAAAGAAGATATAAATAAAAAAGTGAATGATTTATTAAGATTAGTTGGTCTTGAAGATAAAGCTAAAAGTAAGCCAGAAGAACTAAGCGGGGGACAAAAACAAAGGGTTGCAATAGCAAGGGCGCTGGCATTAGAGCCAAAGATATTACTTTGTGATGAAGCAACATCAGCTTTAGATCCTAAAATTACAAAGGATATTTTATCATTATTATATAAAATAAATAAAGAATTTGGAATAACAATTGTTATTGTTACCCACCAAATGGAAGTTGTTAAGGAGGTTTGTGAGAAGGTCGCTTTAATAGAAGGGGGCTTTTTAAAAGCAGAAGGCAAGTCAGAAGATCTTTTCTTAAAACCAGGAGTATATCTTAAGAAATTCTTAGGAGAGCAGGAAGATGAAACACTACCAGAAAGTGGGGTTAACATAAAGCTATTTTTCCCAAGTACATCCTCAGAAAATGCTTTAATCACAAAAATGGCTAGAGATTTAAATGTGGATTTTTCAATAGTTTGGGGCAAGCTAGAAAAATTTAGAGATAGTGTACTTGGGAGCTTAGTTATAAATATTTTAGAAAAAGATAAAGAAAAAGTAATGAACTATTTAGAAGATAAAAATATAATATTGGAGGTGATTAAGTAATGTTTAAAATAGTAAGTGAAGCTTTAGGTGACACACTTATAATGGTATTTTTCTCAACAGTATTCTCAGTAATGTTAGGATTTGTTATTGCAATAATATTAACAGTTACAGCACCAAAGGGATTAAAGGAAAATAAAATAATTTATAAATCGCTAGATGTAATAATAAATATTTTAAGAGGATTTCCATTTGTAATATTAATGGTATTTATGATTCCACTTACAAAAGCATTAGTTGGAACATATATAGGCATAATAGGTGCAATTGTACCATTAACAATAGCATCTGCACCATTTGTAGCTAGAGTAATAGAATCATCATTAAAAGAAGTAGATTCAGGAGTTGTAGAAGCTGCAAAGTCTTTTGGGGCAACAGATGCACAAATAATATTTAAAGTTATGATAAAAGAGGCAATCCCTTCAATAATATCAGGTTTAACTTTAATAATAATAAGTATTATAGGATACTCAGCAATGGCAGGTTCTGTAGGTGCTGGAGGTCTTGGACATGTAGCTATAACATATGGTTATCAAAGATTCCAAACAGATATTATGATTACTACAGTAATAATATTAATAATTATAGTTCAAGGATTACAATCACTGGGAAATTATATATACAAAAAACTTTCATGATATAAGAACTATAGGATAAAAAAATAAGTTATGAAATAAAATTATAAGTAATGAAAAGTTAAAATGTTATAAAGAAAATAATAAAAAATAAAGATAAATGGAGGAGAATAATTATGAAAAGAAAATCAATAATTTCAGTTTTATTAACAGGGGTTTTAGCGTTATCATTAATAGGTTGTGGATCTAAAGGTAATACAGCTGGTGATGACAAAATAATTAAAATAGGAGTAACACCAGTCCCACATAAAGAAATAGTAGAACACATAAAACCACAATTAGAAGAAGCAGGATATACATTAGAGATAGTTGAGTTTACAGATTATGTAACTCCAAATGAAGCTTTAGCAGATGGAAGCTTAGATGCAAACTACTTCCAACACATTGCTTATTTAAATGAAACTAATGAAAGTAAAAACTTAGACTTAACATACACAGCAGAAATTCATTTGGAACCAATTGCATTATACTCAAAAAAATATAAAAAAGTTTCTGAGATAGCAGATGGAGCAACTATTGCAATTCCAAATGATCCATCAAATGAAGCTAGAGCATTAAAATTATTAGAAGCGCAAGGGCTAATTAAGGTAAAAGATGGAGCGCTTATAACACCTATAGATATAACAGAAAACACTAAAAATTTAAAGTTTAAAGAACTAGAGGCAGCTCAATTACCAAGAGTATTAGATGATGTAGAGGCTGCTATTATAAATGGTAACTATGCAATAGAGGCTGGATTAAATCCATCATCAGATGCTTTGGTTATAGAAGATAAAGATGCGGAAGCTGCTAAAATTTATAGAAATATATTAGCTGTTAAAAAAGGTAATGAAAAAATAGAAAAGATAGAAGCTTTAACAAAAGCATTAACTTCAGAAGAAACAAAGAAATTTATTGAAGAAAAATATAATGGAGCTGTAATTCCATCATTCTAAGATGAAAAATTAAAACTTAAAATCCCGGAGTAAGATTTTAAATAGCAATCTTATTCCGGGATTTATTATTTATAGATATCGTATAAAGGCTTGTAGTTTAATAGATACATAAGAAAAAGCTATAAATTCTATGTTGAAAATAATATAAAAGTAAGAGACAATAGAATTAGTAAGGTAGAAGAGTTACTTTAGAAATAGTAAGTAAAATAAATTTTTTGGAGGAATAATCATGGAATTAGGAATTAATAGACAATACGTTTTAAATACTGCAAAGGAATTATTAGAGTTTAACAGTCCAAGTGGGTTTTGCTTTGATATTATGGATATAATAGAGAAAAAAGCAAAGGGTTTTGGGTATAACTTTGAAAAGACTAATAAAGGTTGTGGAATAATTACGCTGCCGGGCAAAAGTAATGAAAAGGTAATTGGATTGTCTGCTCATGTAGATACTTTAGGAGCTATGGTTAGGTCAATAACGTCTAATGGAACTTTGAAATTTACTTTAATAGGTGGACCAATTGTTCCAACTTTAGACGGAGAATATTGCACAATCAGAACAAGGGATGGAAAATTATATTCAGGAACATTTTTAAGCACAAGTCCAGCAGCTCATGTTTTTGAAGATAGTTCTACAAAGAAAAGAGATCCTAAAAATATGGAAATAAGAATTGATGAAGTAGTAT
The DNA here is from genome assembly GCF_017348895.1 of Clostridium gasigenes. Lineage (NCBI taxonomy): Bacteria > Bacillati > Bacillota > Clostridia > Eubacteriales > Clostridiaceae > Clostridium > Clostridium gasigenes. The sequence continues at coordinate 601,986 of NZ_CP071376.1, read as the reverse complement.
CATCAAAGGATGATGTAAAAAAATTGGGAATTTGTGCTGGAGATTTTATATTTATTGATCCAAAAACAACAATAACAGAAAGTGGTTTTATAAAATCAAGATTCATAGATGATAAAGCAAGTGTTGCAGCATTAATGGGATTGTTGGAACTTATGAGCCGAGAAAACATAACACCTTTATATAAGACAAAAATATTTATATCAACTTATGAAGAGGTTGGACATGGTAGTGCATATATTCCATCAGACATAACAGAAATGATAGCTGTAGACATGGGATGTATAGGAGATGATTTAAGTTGCACAGAATATGATGTTTCAATATGTGCAAAAGATTCATCAGGTCCTTATGACTATAATATGACAACAACTTTAGTTAACCTAGCGAAAGAAAATAATATAGATTTTGCAGTAGATATTTATCCGATGTATGGTTCGGATGTGAGCTCTGCATTAAAGGCTGGAAATAATATTAGAGGGGCATTAATAGGACCTGGGGTTCATGCTTCACATGGTATGGAAAGAACACATTATAGAGGAATTGAGAATACAATTAAACTAGTATATCTATACTTAACAAAGTAAAATCTAAATAATAGGAAACAATAAATTAAGGCATCTTAAAAAAACAGACTAGTTTTTTGAAGATGCCTTAAAATGAGAAACAAGTTCTTTGGATCATTATAGATAAGGAGATGACTAATATGGGAGTTTTAAAAGTTGACAATTTAACAAAAGATTATGGTAATAATAAAGGCGTATTTGATGTATCCTTTGAGATTGAAGAAGGCGAAGTTTTTGGATTTTTAGGACCAAATGGAGCGGGGAAAACAACTACTATTAGGCATATATTAGGATTTTCAAAACCTAAAAAGGGTAACGTATCAGTTCTTGGGATTAATAGTTGGGATAAGCCAGAAGTTATTCAAAAGGAACTTGGATATCTACCTGGTGAAATTACTTTTCCTGGTGATATGACAGGTACTGCATTTATAAAGATGATTGCTGATATGCGTGAAATGACTAATATGAGTAGAGCAGAGGAACTTATAGAAATCTTTGAATTGGACCCAAGTGGCGACTTGAAAAGAATGTCAAAAGGTATGAAGCAAAAAATTGGTATTGTGTGTGCCTTTATGCATAGTCCTAAAATATTAATTTTAGATGAACCTACAAGTGGGCTTGATCCTTTGATGCAAAGCAAATTTATAAGTTTAATAGCATCTGAAAAAGCTAATGGGAAAACTATATTGATGTCTTCTCATATATTTGAAGAGGTAGAGAAAACCTGTGATAGAATTGCAATTATAAAAAGAGGAAGAATTATAGAAACAATTGATTCATCTAAACTAAAACATGGAAAGCAAAAATTCTTTAAAATTGAATTTGAAAGTGAAGATCATTGCGAGAGATTCAGTAAAGAAGAACTTAAATTCATTAGTGTTAATATTGATAAAAAGCAAGTTAATATAAATGTGCAAGACGAGGAAATTAATGAATTAATTCAAATATTATCAAGATATAAGATTAAATATTTAAAGGAAGTTAAGCATACATTAGAAGATTATTTTATGCATTTCTACGGAGGCGAAGAATATGATAAGTAAACCGCTACTTAAGCAAATAATAAAATCAAATTATAAATTGATGTTACTTTTCTCAGGGGTATTAAGTGTGTTTTTAACTGTTATGACAATAGTTTTTACTCCTTCAACTATAAAAGGCGTTGAAAATATCGCAGCAGATAGTGTAATTGCACAAATGTTTGCTGGAAATAATACGCTTATTGGATTCATGTCAAATTCTTTCTATGTAATGATGGCAATTATATTTCCTATGGTGTATTCAATAATAGTAGGTAATAGATTAATTGCAGGTCAGGTAGATAGGGGATCTATGGCATATTTACTATCAACTCCAACTAAGAGAAATAAAATTACTATTACTTCAGCATTATACTTTATCTGTTCTCTAGCATTTATGTGGATAATAGCATCTATTGTTGGTATTGTAGCAGGTGAAATATTTCAACCAGATGCTTTAGATGTAGAAAAATTTTTAATGCTGAATATGGGATGCTTTTTATATCACTTTGCAATTAGTAGTATATGTTTCTCTTCATCTTGTATATTCAATTTATCAAAGAATTCCTTAGCAATTGGAGCAGGAGTACCTCTAGGATTTTTTGTTATTAATCTTATGGCTACCCTTTCTGATGAACTAAGTTTTTTGAAATATTTCACACTAAATACTTTATTCGATACAAAGTCTATTATGAGTAAAGAAGGGTATGGGATAGATTTCATTGTGTTAACTATCATTGGAATTGTATTATATATAGTGGGAATTAAGGTATTTAAGGAAAAAGACTTACCACTATAAGAGATCTAAAAGAAAATACATCAGAATATGATTAGTTATTTCTTTGAAGAGCTCTAACACTAGAAAAAATATTAATAGATGATAGGGCATAGTTTAGTTTAATCTATGCCTTATTTATGTTTAAGTAGTAACAAACAGACCCTCCATTTAATATAATATATAAAGGAATAATTATAACAAAGATATATAGCTTAGGTTGTATATGAGGAGGGGAGTTAATTGGCAAAGTGGGTATTAGATCCAGGGCATGGAGGAGATGATACTGGTGCAATAGGTGTAAATGGTAGGAAAGAATCAGATATTGTTTTAGAAGCGGTTTTAGAAGCAAAAAGACATTTAGAAAGAAATGGAGAGACTGTTTTATTAACAAGGGAATCAGATACATTTATTGATCCAAGGGGAAGATTTGACATAGCAAATAACTGGAAGGCAGATTACTTTGTAAGCTTTCATATGAACTCGTTATCAGATAATTTAATAACAGGAACAGAAATATTCTTATTTGGAAAAGAGAATAAGACAGAAAAATTAACGAAATTTATACGAGATGAAGTGTTATCTAATTTAAAATCAGATGATAGAGGAATAAAACAAGCTAACTTTAGTGTTCTAAAAGAAACAAAAATGCCAGCAGTATTAATTAAAGCAGATTTTCTATCAAATGAAGAAGTAGCGAAAACATTCAACAGTAAAAAATATGGGTACATGGTAGCTAAGGGATGCTTAGCTATGGTTGATAAAGTGATACTTGAAACTCCAATAACGAAACCAAAACCACTATCTAATAAAGCCTGGAGAATATGTGTAGGTTACTATAAAGATTATAATGATGCACATAATGCTCTAGAGGAAGCCAATAAAAATGGAGTTAAAGATGCATATATAGTTCCATATGAAGGCTAAATAAAAGTCGATCACAAAAAAGTGATCGACTTTTATTTATTTAAAACAACTAGAATAGATATAAAAATAAGGGCACTAAGATTAGCGCCCTTCAAAATTATCTATAAATTATTCAGTTATCTCATTAGCCATTGGTTCTAACTTATCATCACTATACACTACTGTATGAACAAATTTTTCTAATCGTGGCATAAAGAATTGTATTAATGGGCCTGTAAGTAGGGCTCCAATTATAGTTCCTATTCCAACTACGCCACCAAGTAAAAATCCAACAACAACAAAAGTTACATCAAGTCCTATACGAACTATACGATATTCAAGTTTTAATTTGTCAGATATAATAAATGGAATAATATCATTTGGAGCAACTCCAAGGTCTGTAGCCTTAAGTAATGAAAAACCTATAGCAATTATTACACAGCTAAGGACTAAAAATAACATTTTAACTATCATAGTATAACTATCAAGATGAATATCTTTAAAAAGACTTATCATTAAATCAATGAATGGCCCAGCAGATATCATTGCAAGAACTGTACCTATATTTATAGATTTTCTTGAAAATATTAATATTATAACTAAAAAAGTAAAGGTAATGGCCATATTTCCTATACCAGGAGTTATACCAAGCATTTTAGCCAGTCCTTGAGTAAATACTGTAAAAGGATCAGAACCTATATTAGTTCCTATAAATATTGCAACACCTGTTTGAATTATCCATACACCAAGAAAAAAGAATACTAATTTCTTAGTTAATTGTTTACAATTAAGTTTTTTCATTACTTAAACCTCCATATTATATAAAATATATAGCACTCAAATACAATCAAGTACGAAATAAATAATAGCATAAAATGTTGAAAAAAGGAATAAAAAAATTAAAATGTTTATGTTTTCATATAATGTTTACATAAAACCGTCAAAAACATTCATTTTCTGTCATGATTTTATATTTGCATAAAGTTAGACTTTGGCGAATTAGTTTAAAAAGAACAGGTGATTTCACAAAGGAAAACTATTAACTATTAACTATAAGCTTATCCAGATTTTTTTAAAATACTATTATTTTTTGATGAGTCATTATAAAAAAATATTACTGAAAATGAAAATTTTCAGTAATATTATAAACTTAGCTAACTAGTGATAGGATTTCATCATCTTCCAGCGTTTCTTTTTCAAGTAGAGCTGTTGCTAGCTTGTCTAGTATAGATTTATTATTTTGTAAGATTTCTAATGTCTCAGTATATAGTGAGTTTATAAGCTCTCTACATTCTTCAACTACAGGGTTTCCATAGCTTGAAGCTAAAGATCCAAGGCTTGATAGTTTTAATAATCCAAGGGTTTCACCCATTCCGTATTCTGTTATCATAGCCATAGCCATCTCTGTAGTTTGGGTAATATCTCCTTGTGCTCCTGTTGAAATTTTTTCTTTTCCAAAGTGGAGTTCTTCAGAGGCTCTTCCACCTAAAAGGACCATGATTTTATTCTTTAAGTAATCAGCTCTTTGATAAGATCTGTCCTTAGGTATTGTAATGGTGTATCCACCTGCACCCTTTGTAGTAGGTATAATTGTTATTTTTGAAACATTATCTTCAGGTAACTTTAATAGTGATATCAGTGCATGTCCAGCTTCGTGATAAGAAGTTAAAAGCTTATCTTCATATAATAAATGGTCTCTATCTTTCTTTTCATTTCCAGCTAGAACTATTGAATAGGCACTATTTATATGTTCATTATTTATTGTATCTGCATTATCTTTTGCAGCAAGTATAGCAGCCTCATTAATTAAATTTTCAAGTTTAGCACCAGAGAAGTACACTGTTTTCTTTGCTATATTATATACATTCAATTCTCCACAGGGTTTATTTTCTAAATATAATGAAATAATTTTTTCTCTTGCCTTAATATCAGGAAGAGAAATTTCTACATGTCTATCAAAACGACCAGGTCTTAATAAGGCTGGATCCAGTGTGTCTAATCTGTTTGTTGCAGCAATAACAACTATTCCTTCTTGCTCTGCAAAACCAGACATTTCTGTTAAAAGAGCATTTAGAGTCTGGTCTCTTTCATCGTTACCACCTTGAGATTGTGCACCACTGGCTCTTGTCTTACCTATTGCATCAATTTCATCAATAAATATAACTGCTTTGCCTTTAGCTTTAGCCTTTTTAAATAGGCTTCTTATTCTTGCAGCACCAACACCAACATAAACTTGTACAAAATCTGAACCACTTAGAGCATAGAAAGGAACTTTAGCTTCACCAGCTACAGCCTTTGCTAAAAGAGTTTTTCCAGTTCCTGGAGCGCCATAAAGAATAACTCCTTTAGGCATTCTTGCACCATATTTAGTATATTTATCAGGGTTTTTAAGGAAATCTACAACCTCCATTAAGCTTTCTTTAGCTTCTTCATTACCAGCCACAGTATGAAATCCAAAATTCTTATTATTATCTTCACTAAAATCCTGAACATCCAAGTTAGTCATAGATGAAGCTCCGGATCTACCTTTGTTTAAAGTCATAAATACTATAGCAAAAATTGAAATTACAAGAATTGATGAAGATACTGTTTTAGTTAAAGGTTCTGTATTTTCATCTAATACTTGAATATTTTTAAGTAGTAAATCTTCTTTTAAAGTAGATGTATTTGGATTATCTGTAATATACTTTGTACCATCTTTTAAAAAGACAGTTAAATTTGCACTTTTATTTATTACTACCTTAGAAACAGTATCCACGCTTATATCTGATAAAAAGCTGGTATACTCTTTACTTAAGTTTGATTTTGTTTGTAAGCTAAAAAAGCCTAGAGTGCATAACGAAAGAACCGCAGTAACTATAGGTATTAGAATAAATTTATTTTTAATTTTATTCATGTTTGCCTCCTAAATGCAGATATTAGACTTTTTTTAAATTAATAAATTAGTTAATTGAAAATTGCCAAAATTCATAATCATTTGTCTTGCTAATAAAGATTATAACATTTTTAAAATTTTAGTCTATTCATAATCATATAATTTACCAATGTAAGTTATGGCTAAAATGTAAAAAAGGTAAATAGAATCTTTTAAATCTTAATTAAATAGAGTATACTTTATATATATTAGAAAGTACTTAGGGTATAGAATAATCAAGAAAGCTATATAGATGTTTTTTAAAAGGCAATTTAGGTAAATGATAATAGGTAATATAATTGATATGGAGTTAACTATTAAAAATATAGAACATAAGACTCAACTAGATATAGAAGAAATTAAAGTTGTTATAAATGTAAGAATAGAAAAGAAGGGGATAAAGGTAGGGAGTTTTAAAAAATAACTAGTAATACATACATAAGGGACACGCTATTGAATATAGCATAAAAAGGTTGAAAGTGGATTATTAAAAAAGGGAGGAAATAATATGAATATTTCAGGAGCAAATGTAAATTTAACAGGCGATGATTTATTAAGTATATTAGATGAATTTGTTAAAGTTGAAGGTTTAAGTATATCAAAAATTGAAATAAATAAGGATATAAAGATTACAGGAGTATTTAAAAAAGGTATATCTATTAATTTTACAGGTGAAATTAAACTAGGAAAGGTAGAAGAGGATAAGATATATGGAGAAATAGTTAGATTCAAAATATTAAATATAGGAATTTTATCTGTGTTTAGAAAACTTGCCTTAAAGTATGCTATTAAATCATTTGAAGACAAGGGAATTCATTATGAAAAGGGAAAAACAATTATAAATATTAAAAAAGTATTAAAAGATGTTCCTTTTGTTGATTTTGATGTGGATGATATATATATAGGAAACTCAGTTTTAAATGTTAAAGTTAAGAACATAAATGTATCATTAAAAGGTAAATTAATAAAAGAAGCTATAATAGATGAAAGTCAGCAAAAAGTCATTGAAGAAAATAAGGAAGTAACTGTTATTGAAAAAGTAGAGGATGGATATACGGTTGCAAGAGACTTTACTTGTGAAAAACTTCCTCAGAAGGTTAAGAAAGTTAGTGATTATATATTTATTCTTCCAGATTTAGTAGCTTTATTATACAGGTTATTAAAAGATAGTAGAGTAACTATTAAAACGAAATTAATTATATCAGCATCAGTTGCGTATATTGCATTTCCAACAGATATAATACCAAATAATATTCCTTTCATAGGAAAAATAGATGAGCTAGCTGTAACATTTTTTGCTTTAAATAGAATAGTAAATGATGTACCGGTTCATATACTTTTAGAAAATTGGGAAGGTAAAACTGATATTATTAGTGCATTAAAGAGCATAATAGAATATGTAACAAACTTTACAGGCGCAAGAAATGTTGAAAAAATCTATAGTGTTATAGATGAATTAGCATCTTTATAAGGAGAAAAAATTAATGGGTAAAAAAGTTTATGCTATAAAAGAAGGATTTGATTCTAAAAGCAGTAAAAAAATAGAAAATATAATAGTAAATACTTGGGCGGAGTGTTTGACATTTGTAAAAGGGGTAAAGGGAGCTAAGTATAAAAGCTTTGAAGATATTAATGAGGCTAAGAAGTTTTTAAATAATGGGGAAAAGTTATTAAGAAAAGAGAATAATGAATATCCTATGGATTGTCTTCATGTTTATGTTGATGGTAGCTATAACACTGCCACAGAAGAGTATTCTTATGGAATGGTTGCTATAAAAAATAATGTGGTTTTACATATCGAAAGTGGAGCCTCTAAAAATGAATCAGAGAGAAATATAAGACAAATAGCAGGAGAACTTGAAGGTGCTGTTAAAGGTGTTGAGTATGCATTATTAAATGGTGAAAAATCTGTAGTAATATTCCATGATTATGCAGGAATTTGTTATCATGCAACAGGTTTTTGGGAAAGAAGAGAAGAGTCTTCTAAAAATTATTATGTCAAGATGAATGAATTAATGAGATCCGGGGTTGAAGTTATATTTGTTAAAGTGGATAGTCATACTGGAGATTTGTTTAATGAACTTGTGGATGAAAAATGTAAAGAAAAATTAGGAATAGATTCAGACAAAACAGTAGCAAAGTGGTTAGATAAAAATATTATACAAGTTGCAAATGAGGAAGTAAAAGAAGAAATTATAAAAATTGCACCTGGTAGAGAAGTAAATATAGTAGTAGTTAAAGATAAGGGCTCAGTATTAAATGTTATAAATACAGAAACAAAATGTAATAATAAAAGTGTTGAAAATATAGTGAATAGAGCAGAGGTAATTAGGAATATAAATGAGATATTGTTTAAATTATCAGTAGAAGATCAATTGAAGGTATTAAATTATTCTAAAACATTAGGGATATGAAGGGAAATAACAAGTGAAATTTTTGAAGATGCATTAGATCAATAATAGTTTGCCATAAATTTCTTGGAGTAACATTAGTTTTATTACACATAATAATTGTACCAAGTAAAAATAATTAAATGAGGTGTTTATTATGGCAAAAATGATTAAAGGTCTAGCAGCAGGAGCAATGATTGGAGCTGCAGTAGGTATTATGGCATTCCCACAATTAGATAGAAGAACACAAAGAGGAATTAAAAAGACTAAAAGAAAAGTGATGGGAATGGCTGAAGGCGCATATGGAAATATTTTAGACTATATGAAATAGGATGTTTTAAAAAATATTTAGATTAATAGTATTTTTATAAGAAAAAAGGTATCGATGAAAAAGTCATCGATACCTTTTTTCTTATGGAAACAAATGTATTGTTATAGAATGAGTTAAAAAAAACCTTATACAAGGTGTTTTAAAAATAATAATAGCATAGAGCTAGAAATAGGAATAGATAGTACTAAATAATAGTTAATTATTAATGGAATGTATTTTATAGTTAGGAAAAAAATGACTGGTTTATTACCGTATTATAATGATATAATATAATAAATATAAAAAAAACATAGTAGAATAGAAAATATACTGTATTTTGACAAAAATAAGTTAGATTTTCAATTAAAAAACAATAATTTTATATTGTAATAGCTGTATATGTGATACAATTGAATAAATACACAAGATTTAGAAAATTATAACATTAAGATAAAGATACGAATAAAAAAGGATGAGTGAACAATGGAAATTCTTGCATTAGGTGAAAAAATTAAAAGAAGAAGAAAAGAATTGGGCATGACTCTTAAGGATCTTGCAGCAGATAGAATTACTCCAGGACAAATAAGTTTAGTAGAATCAGGAAGATCAAATCCTTCAATGGATTTATTGGAGTATCTAGCAGGGGCATTAGAGACATCTGTTGAGTATTTAATGGAATCAGAAGAAACTCAAGCAGAAAAAATAAGTGTTTATTATGAACAAGTAGCGGAATCATACATATTAGGTAGTGATTATACAACCGGAGAAAAATATATTGAAAATGCATTATATTATGCAGAAAAATATAATATAGAGTATAGAAAAGCTAAAAATCTTTATTTAAGGTCAAAAATTTACATGGCTAAAGAAGAATTAGTATTGGCCCAGCAATTTTTATTATCGGCGAATGTTATTTTTATAAAAAATAACAATTATGTAGAAATAGTAAATACATTTTTGAATTTAGGAAAAATTACTCTAAGTTTAAAAGCGTATCATTCTTCAAGTAGTTATTTGAGGCAAGCTGAAAAAGTTTATTTAGATAATGAGAGCGGAAGCGATGATTTATTGGGAGAAATATACTACTATATGGCACAAGCTTACTTTAAAACAGAACATATTGATAAAGCTATAAACTATTCATACTTAGCTAAAAAGAAGTTTGAACAAGTTCAAAATAGAGAAGAATATGCTAAAACATTATTATTATTATCGGAAGAATATAATAAAAAAGGTGATTTGATAAATGCTATTAAATATTCACATAAGACTTTAGAAGTTTATAAAGAACTTGATGAATTAAGCAATGTATCTCAAATTGAAAATAACTTAGGGAAATTATTTTATGAATTTGATAATTTAGAAGAATCATTTAAGCATTATGAGATTTCAAAAGATATTAGAGTTAGACGTAAAGATAATAAGGTAATTGAAACTTTAATTAATATTTGTGAAAATTATATTAAACTTAAAAATATTAATATGTGTGAACAAATATTAGAAGAAATTAAAAACTATTTAGGAGAAGAGGACATTGAAGAGTTAATAGAAGTTAACCTTTTATGGTACAGAATTTATACAATAAAGGAAATGGATAAGGAAGCGGAATATATACTAATAGATACGTATAAACTAGCTAAGACAAATGACTTATTAAATAAAGCCGGTCAAGTTGCTATTATGATTGGCAAATATTACATTGATAATAAGAAAGATTTTGAGGCAGCTAAATATTTAGATGAAGGAGTTACTATTTTTAAGAAAATTGGAATTCTTAAAGAGTAATTCAACCGGGGGTTTAAATGGAAATACTATCAACAGGTGAAAAAATAAAAAGGGCTAGAATATATAAAGATATTACTCTAAAAGAATTATGTGAAGATAAAATATCTATTTCTAAGATGAGTTGTATAGAAAATAGTAAGATTAAAGCAGATGAGAGCATATTAAGATATATAGCGAGCAGGCTGTCAGTAGATTATAGCTATTTGGTTCAAGATGTACATGAAGAAATAATAGTTAATATAGGTCTGATTAATAATAATTCAATTAGAGAAGAAGAAGTAGAAGAAGTGTTAAATCATAACATTCACTATTCTTTAGCATATAAATATTATGATTTAGCATTTGAATTAATGCATAAATTATTTTTATATTATGTTGAACATAATAAAATTGAAAAAATACAACTTATAACTTCACAGTATTATGATTTATATCAAAAAAATAATACTGAAGAAAGTACTATTCACTATTATAGAGATATGGCAACTTTCTTTTTAAGTATTGGAGAGTTTAATGAGTCTATAAATTATTATAGTAGAATTAGAGAAGTTATTGTAGCCAGTGGAATTAAAAACAAAAGTATATATGCTTATATTTGTTATAATCAAAGTGTAGTTTATGAAAAAATTAATATGATAAATGAATCATACACTATTTTAAGTGAATCTATTAAATATATAAATAGTATACAAGATGACATAGATAAAGGTGAAATATATCATTTCTATGCTAGTTTAAGTATAGTTTTAGGTAAAGATGATGCACATTTATATAAGGATTTAGCATATAAATATCAAAAGGATAATCCTATAGCTTTAGCAATTTCAAAAAGTAAAAATGGGAAATGTTATTTTTGCGTAGGAGAGAGAGAAAAGGCTATAAAAGAGATATTAGATGGAATTGAAACTTTTCCTATTGATAATAAGGAAAAATATGTTAAATTCTTGAACGAATGTATAAATACCCTTTATGAAAATAAAGAGTATGATAGGGCTTATGAACTAATAGAAACAGCTGTAGATATGTCTATTAATACTAAAGTTAATGAATTAATGGAAGAGGCTTATTATTTAAAGGGCATGATACTGCAAAAAAAAGGTATGTATATGCAAGCTGAAATGTATATGAACCTTTCTTTAGATTTCATATTTAAATGTGGTACAAAAGAAAAGATGTATAAGAGGTATTTAAATATGGCAGAACTCTATTATAACTTAAATGAACCAAAGGACTCTTTAAAGTATTTTACACTTGCAATGAAAATTGAAAGAAAATTTTAGAGAAAAATAACAAGTCAAATAGATTGACTTGTTATTTTTTTTAGACTTTTAAAATATTATTTTAAGTTTTTAATTACAATTAGTTTAGCTCCATATCCCTTTAACTCAACAACTATGTTAAGAATGGTACTTTTTTTAGCATACTTAAAATCAATTTTAGGAAAGGATGCTTTATGGATAATTTCTTTTTCTTCATTATTTAATCTATCGGGCGAACCCATAGATAACCAATAATTATATGAGGAACCTATTTCTTCATTAACCTCATAAGTAATTATACGAGAGGCATTTTTAACATTAACTATATTTAAGGAAAGTTTCTTTTTAGAAGCTTTTGCTTTGGATCTCTTTTTATAAATTTCCGTATAATTTAATTCGTTTTCTACATCATCATTATGAGAGTACAATAGTATGCAAAATTTATCATCTTTCTTAGTTACAATACAGCCAGGATCCATACATACAATTTCATCTCCAAGCTTACTTAAAAGATAGTAAGCGTAATAAGAAGGTTTTTTAATTCCCATATCATTAACTATTCCAGGAGCACCTATAAATACTTCGTTAGTTAGATAGACTTCTTTTTCTAAAACATCAAAAGCTCTTAAAAAATCTAAAGAATCTTTATTAAATATATTATTATGAATTATATAAGGAATCATAAAGGCTGTATCATATAATTTGTTTAGGTTTTTTACAGAGCTAAAAGTATCCTCTAAAATTTCACAATTATATTTAGTAGTTAATAAATTAGTTATTTCATTTTTAATTTCATCTGTTATAGTAGTTGAAAATTGAAATTTAAAGGTAGATAAATTTATAAAATCAATTTTAGAAAAATATTTAAAAAAACTATTAAGAACTTGTCTAAACCTATCTAATGAAAATAGTGGATTATCAAGAACTATAATAGGTTTTAAACTAATATAGTCTAAATATTCAATAACACTTTTAGTTCTATTCCAGTTACAAAATTCTGAGCTTGTGAATATCCCCATATCACTATTAAATAAATTTTCTATTCTGCCATAGTTAAAATGAATATCGTCTTGTATACCTTCTAAAATATCTTTATTGTCTTCAATTAATAAATCAAAAGCTTCACCAATGTTAATTATTTCTTTATAATGAGGAGTAAAGACATCGATATTTTCATCCATGTCAATATGTACTTTCCAAAGCTTATTTTCGTAATTAAATCTTTCATAATCTTCAAGATCATAGGATAAACAATCTAAAGCATCTTCTAATTGAAATAACTCAATATTTTTAAGCTTTTCAAGAGCCTTTTCACTTAGCTTATTTTTCTTTCTATATTGAAGTGGCGTACAATCATAATAAATTTTAAAATTTTTATTTAAATATCTTATATGAGAGAAGCCAACCACATCTGAAATATCAGAAATGCTCAAGTCTGAATCAAGAAGGAGTTTAACAGATTCCTCAACTCTTGTAATATTTATTAAATCTGTAAAGCTTTTTCCTGTAGCATATTTAATTTCATGAGATAAATATTGAGGACTTAAGAATTCTTTTTTAGCTATGTCTTGTAGTGTAATATTATTATTATAATTGTTGAATATATATTTAGATATTCTATGATATCTAGCTAATTGTTCTGTTTTTTCTTTAAGTTCCTCTTGTTCATAGGTTAAATAGTGGAAATTATTAATTAAATGATAAAGTAAATGAACAAGTAAGGATTCGACTTCCTGATCATAATCTTCAGATTTTTGAACAGTTTCACATAAAATACGAGCAAGGAAGGCTTTTAGTTCATAATATTCTTCGCTTTCTTGAGCATCATCGTCAGTAGAATTTGCATAAAAGAAAATATTGTTTATATCTTTATAATATTTTTCGAAAAAATAAGGATCTATATGAAAAATAAGTACTTTATTATCTTCATTGCTATAAATTCTATGAGCTTCATCTACATTTACAATTTCTAATTCCTTTTCTTTAATTTCAAAAGAATCCGTATCTATATTAATATTAATACTTCCTTTTAATACATATAAAATTTCAATAGAATTATGCCAATGTATTGGATATTCTTTTATATTAGCGTATGAAATTTTAATTGGTAAATCTAATGGATAGTTTATATATTCTTTTCTCATAAAACATCACCTTTTCTTAGTATATAGCTATTATACCCAACTTATAGCTTATAGTAAAATATAAGTCATGTTTAAAAAAATAAGTTAGATAAAAGAAAATAAAAAATAAACTTAAGTGAGATTTTGAATAGTATGAATTGTTGCGGAATTACAACATTTTAAAAAAACAAAAATAGTGTTGACCATTAAAGGAAAACACTGTATTATAGGATAAGTAGTAACAAGCGTCTTTAGCTCAGCTGGATAGAGCAATGCCCTTCTAAGGCATGGGCCAGGAGTTCAAATCTCTTAAGGCGCACCATATACTTGGTTCACTAGCTCAGTTGGTAGAGCACTTGACTTTTAATCAAGGTGTCCCGGGTTCGATTCCCGGGTGAGCCACCAAAAATAAATATTAATAATTTATTATTAATAAAAAAAAGAGAAACACTTAAGTGTTTCTCTTTTTTTTATCGTTATATGATTTACTTTATTCCACTTTCGTATTGTTGAACCATTCTTTTAACCATTTCTCCACCAACACTACCGCATTGTTTTGAAGAAAGATTTCCATTATAATCTGTAAATGGTACTCCCATTTCACTTGCTACTTCAGTTTTAAATTTTGATAATCCATTTTTTGCTTCTGGTACTAATGTTTTTGCCATAATAAATTCCTCCTTAAATTTGAAAAATAATTACCTGCTATAATACTTTTTTATTAGTTAATGTAATTAAAGAGTAAATATGAATAGTTTATTTTATTCCAGATTCATATTGATTAACCATTCTTTTAACCATTTCTCCACCAACACTACCGCATTGCTTTGAAGATAAATCACCATTATAGTCAGTGAAAGGAACTCCCATTTCATTTGCTACTTCAGTTTTAAATTTTGATAATCCATTTTTTGCTTCTGGTACTAAACTTTGTGCCATGATAATTCCTCCTTAAATTTAAGAGATTTTTTATTTACTTTAATGTTGTGACCAAATACACTATTCGATAAAGTGTATAAACGCATTTTATGAACTATTAAATATTTTTTTACTTTAATGTTACAAGTTAATATACCCATTGGACAAAAGGTATGAACGTATTTAGTTTAAAATTATAAATTAATATACTCATTGGACAAAGAGTATAAACGCATTTAACTAATTGGTAAATAATATTACTTTATTCCAGATTCATATTGATTAACCATTCTCTTAACCATTTCTCCACCAACACTACCGCATTGTTTTGAAGAAAGATTTCCGTTGTAATCTGTGAATGGAACACCCATTTCACTAGCTACTTCAGTTTTAAATTTTGATAAACCTTTTTTTGCTTCTGGTACTACACTTTGTGCCATAATAAATTCCTCCTTATTATTTAATATTTTATATTGTAAAGCGTTTCTGCTTTACAATACTATTGTGTGCATAAGTAAAATATATAACCTGCAAAGATTAATCCAATATAGGGAAAAAGAATAACAAAAAGAAAATATTGTAATAAAATGAGTAAAAGTGTATTAAAAAAAGCTCAAAACATAGTTTTGAGCTTTGGATATATATAATTAATTTTTCTTTATCTTTAATATTCCTATTACAACAGGAATGGTTATTACTGCTGATAATAGAGCTTCTGATAGTCCGTTGCTTAGACCAATACCTATCAAAGTAGTGCCTACAATATTAGGTGATAGTCCTAAAGCAGTAGCATACCTATCCAAATAGAATATGTATGTAAAACCTAAAACACCAATTGTATTAACTAAAGTTGCTATAACGGCAGCTATACCAATTGATAATTTGCGTTTTTTTAATTTGTTTTTTAATAGAGTATAAACATAAAAGGCTACTACTCCTACAAGTATTCTTGGGACAAGTGCGATTATAGGATTCCAAAATATAAATGATACTGGACCAGGAGCTGTAAAATTTTGATACATTGAAAATAAACCAAATATTAGCCCTACAAGAGCACCTACAATAGGTCCTTCAATTATACCACCAATTATAACTGGTATATGCATTATAGTAAGTCTGAAGGCTGGTAATGTTATAAAACCTAATCCTGAGACTCCTAAAAATATAGATATACCTGATAGCATAGCGATTACTACCATTTTCCTAATTTGTTCTCTCGATTTTCCAATTTCTTTGCTTTGAATCATTGTATAAATCCCCCTCGTTATTATTCCTTTTAGGATATAATTCGTAAAAATTTTTAAAATACTAGGTTCAGTTTCATATTAGAATACTGACTTTTTAATTTTACCATAAATATCAAAATAGTAAAGAGGTGGATGATATACAAATAGGATATTTTTTTAAAAAACTTTATTTAAATTTGAGAAGTTATTTATTTGGAAAAAAGTTAATGAATATTGAGATTTTATAAGCATTATCCTAGAATAAGGTAAATAAAGGCTTGCATATAGGACTATGTTATGGTGTGAAATTATGTTATAATTAGATGTTATATTTCGCAAAAAGGGGAGGATTAGTATGAAACACATAAAAACAATAAACAAACCAAATATCAAAAATAGTTTAGCAAAACCAGGATGTAAAGAATGTGCAAACTCATGTCAATCAGCTTGTAAAACTTCTTGTACAGTTGCAAACTTAGAATGTGAAAACTAAATTTTTAAGGGCAGTAACTTTATTGTTACTGCTTACTTTATTGTAAATTAAAACTAGTAGAAAAATTAAAATAGATAGTTATTAATATAAATTGTTAATATAAATGGAGGGAAAAAACATGGCTTCAATTCATAAATTTAAACAAGGTGAAAATTTCTTTGTTTTAGACGTAAGTACAGGTGCAGTTCATATTGTAGATGAGCTAGTATATGATTTAGTAAATGAAGAAAAGATGGAATCTAAAGAAGAACTTATAAATAAGTTTGGTAATAAATATGGTGAGGTTATTATTTCAGAGGCTTATGATGAAATAATGGAACTTGTCAGTGAAAATATATTATATTCAACTGATAACTATGAAGAAATAGCACATAGCTCTATGGATGATAGAGATTATATAAAAGCAGTATGTTTAAATATAATTCATGGTTGTAACTTAAGATGTAAATATTGTTTTGCTGAAGACGGAGAATATCATGGGAATAAAGGTATTATGTCACTTGAAACTGCAAAGCAAGCTATTGATTATGTAGTTAAAAGAAGTGGCCCAAGAAGAAATTTAGAAATAGATTTATTTGGTGGAGAACCAACTATGATAATGGGTACTATAAAAGAAATAATAAAATATGCAAGAGAAAATGAAAAAGCTTGGAAGAAAAATATTAGATTTACAATGACAACAAATGCTACTCTTTTAAATGATGATATGATGGATTTCATGGATAAGGAAATGGGGAATATCATTCTTTCATTAGATGGAAGAAAATCAGTTAATGATAATGTAAGAATTAAAATAGATGGAAGTGGATCATATGATGATATTATCCCAAATATAAAGAAAATGATTGAGAAAAGAACAGAAGGAAAGATGTACTATGTTAGAGGTACTTTCACTAGAGCAAATACAGATTTCTATGAAGATGTAATGGCTATGGTAAATGAAGGCTTTGATCAAGTTTCAATTGAACCAGTTGTTTTAGAAAAGGGACATGCACTTGCTATTACGGAAGAAGATCTACCAAAAATAATGGATAATTATGATAAATTATATGAAGAAATGTTAGAAAGAAAGAGAACTGGTAAGGACGAATTTAACTTCTATCACTTTAACGTAGATTTAAATGGTGGACCATGTGTTTATAAGAGAATATCAGGTTGTGGAGCAGGGTTTGAATATGTTGCAATAACTCCTCAAGGAGATGTATATCCATGTCATCAATTTGTAGGAAGAGAAGAATATAAACTTGGAACTATTTATGATGATAGTTATAATGCAGAGCTTGGAAAAGAATTTAAAAAGGCTCATATATACAATAAGCCTAAGTGCAGAGAATGTTGGGCAAGATTCTACTGTAGTGGTGGATGCCAAGCAAATAACGTTAGTTTTAATGGAGATATGAATGTTCCTTATGAAATAGGATGCAAAATGCAAAAGAAAAGAATTGAATGTGCAATTGCATTAAAGTCTGAATAAGGTATCTTAAAAAAAATCTTGGAGGTGTATTTTGAAGTCGTATATTTTAGAAAATAATTTAAAAATAATATATAAAAAAACAACTTCTAAGTTAACCTCTATTTCAATCTCTTTAGATGCTGGAGCTGCAGTAGATGGGAAAAGCCTCGGCATTGCCCATGCTACTGAGCATATGGTTTACAAGGGAACTAGCAAAAGAAATGAAAGTGAAATTAATAAAGATCTAACTAATATTTTTGGATTTCAAAATGCAATGACAAATTATCCTTATGTTATTTATTATGGTACTTTGTTAAGTAAAGATTTCAAAGCTGGAGTAGAAATATTTTCAGATATACTTATAAATCCAACATTTAAAGAAGCTGGATTTAAAGAAGAAATGGATGTAATTATTGAAGAACTAAAAGAGTGGGATGAGGAAGTTGAGCAATACTGTGAAGATTGTTTATTTCTAAATGCTTTTAATGATAGAAGAATAAAGTATCCTATTATAGGAACTTCAGAAAGTTTGAAATCTATCACTTTAGAACAAATAAAGTCTTTTCATAAAGAATTTTATTACCCAGGAAATATGACCATTGCTGTAGTATCATCATTGGAGTTTGAAAAAGTTAAAGATATTATTGGGAATTACTTTGCAAATTGGAATAATATTAGTTATAAAAGCATAGAAAATGTAATATATGAAAATCCTAAAGTCAAAACTTGTATAAATTATAGAGATGGAATAAATACTTGTAAGATAGAAATTATATTTCCAATACATTCATTAGATAATAATGAATTAAAAGCCCTTAGAATATTTAATGAGTATTTTGGTGAAGGTGTGAATTCTGTACTTTATGATAAATTAAGAACTAAAAATGGACTTGTTTATGATGTAATTACAAAAATTGCATATGAAAAACATATTAAACTATATAAAATTAATTTTAGCACTTCAAAGGGAAATTTAAATGAAGCATTAAGATTAGTTAATGACTGTATAGATGAAGTAAAAGATTTTGAAAGTTATATAGATCAACATAGAATTAAACAATTTATAAAAACATTAAAATTAAAAAGATTATTTAGAGAAGAGCAAGGTATTGTATTAGCTAAGGAATTATCTATTTATAGTACAATGTTTAATGATTATAAAGTATATTCAGAAGAATTTAATGGTTTAGATGAACTTACAAGTAGATTTATAGTTAGAACTGCATGCAATATATTGCAAAATCCATCTATCGAAATAGTTTGTAGTAGAGATTAGGGAGATAACATGGTTAAAAAAGAATTACCTTTATTAGAAGAATTATTAAAGTATCATAAAGAAAATAATTTAATCCTTTCAATGCCTGGAAATAAGTGTGGAAAAGGATTTTTAAGAGATGATATAGGACGTGAATTTGTAAATAATTTAGGCTTTTTAGATATAACAGAAGTTGAACCTTTAGATAATCTTCATTGTCCTGAGGGAATTATTAAAGAAGCTCAAGATCTACTAAGTAAAACTTATGGGGTCAAGAAAGCTTATTTTATGGTTAATGGAAGTTCAGGTGGGAATTTAGTTTCCATATTCTCAGCTTTTATAGAGGGAGATGAAGTATTAGTTGAAAGAAATTGTCACAAATCTATATATAATGGGTTAATACTTAGGAAACTTAAAGTTACATATATAGAGGCTATTATAGATAAAAAAAATGGAATTTTTCTTCCTCCTAATGAAGAAAATATATATAAAGCTTTAAAAAAGGCTGATAACCCAAAGGGAATTATTTTAACATATCCTAATTACTTTGGGATTTGTTATGACATAGAAAATGTTATAAAAAATTTGAAGGGTAAAGGTATGAAAATAATAATTGATGGTGCTCATGGTGCCCATTTTGGGGTTAGTGAAAAATTACCTAAATCAATAGTGGCATTAGGAGATTATGTTGTCTTGAGTGCTCATAAAACATTGCCTGCATTAACTCAAGGATCATATTTATTAGTTAATGAATATAATAATAATATTGAATTTTATATAAGTGCCTTTATGACTACGTCACCTTCTTATTTGATAATGGCCTCTTTAGATTATGGAAGATATTATTTAGATAAATATGCAGATCAGGATTATGAAAAGTTAATTATTTTAGCAGAAGAGTGGAAGAAAAAAATAAATACTATTAATAAAGTTCATATTTTAAATAAAGATGATTTGGAAGATGGATATGATTTAGACTTAAGTAGGTATTTAATTGTACTTAAAGATGGATATAGTGGACATAAGCTTTTAGATTATTTAAGAACTAAAAAAATACAAGCAGAAATGAGCTTTTCTTCTGGAGTAGTATTGATTTTATCCCCTTTTAATGCAGAGAAGGATTTTGAATATATATATAATTCTATAAATGAATTAGATTTAAATAGTTTAAAAGAAAATAGTAATATAGAATATTATAATGTGATACCAAGTAAGGTAATGGAACCTTATGAAGTATTTGAGAGTGAGTGGAAATTTGTTGATATAGAACAGTGTGAAGGGGAAATATCTAAGGATGCAATAGTTCCATATCCTCCTGGAATTCCATTAATTTGTGCTGGTGAAATAATTTCTAAAGAAATTATTAAAGTTATAAATAAGTATATTGAAAATAATAAAACAGTAATTGGTGTAGTTAATAAAAAGTTAAAGGTTTTAGAGATATGAAAAAATAGACTAGTATAGTGACTTTCTGATTATTTTATTGTCTCTTAGACAATTAATGATAAAAATATTATAAAAATAGGGACTTTCGTCATATAGGAAAAGGGACTTTAATCACCTTTTATAATTAAATAATAAGTAGTATAATAGTTACATAACCAAAATAAATATTATATATAATGATTACCCCTTATTATATATGTAAAAGCCCTTGAATTTTAATTCAAGGGCTTTTTTATATGTATATACCGCTAAGTAGTATATACTAGATAGTATATTTTAAAATATAGATTTATAGTCAATAAGTAAGGAGAAAAAATGGAAATAAAAGAAAAAAATAAAATTAACTTAGGAACAGATAATGTAGGCAAGCTATTGTTTAAACTTGCACTACCTGCAATTATAGCTCAAATTGTAAATGTATTGTATAACATTGTGGATAGGATTTTTATAGGACGAATGATAGATGGAGATATTGCTATGGCTGGAGTTGGAATAGCATTTCCAATAATAATAATAATATCTGCCTTTAGTTCTCTAATTGGTGTAGGTGGAGCTCCACTTGCAGCTATTAAAATGGGCGAAAAAGATAATGATGGTGCTGAAAAAATAATAAGTAATAGTTTTTCTATGTTAATTATAATAGGTATTATATTAACAATAGGATTTTTAATATTCACAGAACCATTACTTTGGGCTTTTGGAGCAAGCGAAACTACTATAGGATTTGCTAAAGAATATTTAAATATTTATTTAATAGGAACTATATTTGTTCAAATATCACTTGGTATGAATTCATTTATTAATACACAAGGATTTACTAAAATTGGTATGTCAACTGTGTTGATTGGTGCCGGTATAAACATAGTATTAGATCCCATATTTATATTTGGATTTAACATGGGTGTTAGCGGAGCAGCTCTTGCTACAATAATAGCTCAATTAATTTCAGCAATATGGGCATTGAAATTCTTGTTTGGAGATAAAAGTATAATAAAGATAAGGAGAAAATATTTAAAGCCAAATATGAAAATAGTATTATCAATTACAGCATTAGGAATTTCTCCATTTATAATGCAATCAACAGAAAGTTTAGTTTTAATATCATTAAATAATAAATTAATGATGTATGGTGGAGATTTGGCTGTTGGTGCTATGACTATAATGAGTAGTATCATGCAAATAGTAACACTCCCTATTGTTGGATTGGCTCAAGGTGCGCAACCTATAATGAGTTATAACTTTGGTGCTAAGAAAATAGAAAGAGTAAAGAAAACTTTTAAAATACTATTTACATGTGCAATAATGTATACAGTATTTATGTGGTCATTACTTAATATTTTCCCAGAAGTATTTGTAACTATATTTAATGATAAGCCAGAGATTATAGAAATGACATCTTGGAGTATAAAAATATTCTTCGGAGGAATATTCTTATTTGGAGCACAAATGGCATGTCAACAAACATTCCTCGCTCTTGGGCAAGCTAAGATATCATTAATATTAGCACTTCTTAGAAAAATAATATTATTAATACCACTAGTGTTTATACTTCCAACATTATTTGATGACAAGTTAAAAGCAGTGTTATTTGCAGAACCAATTTCAGATATATTAGCAGCTCTCACGACAATGGTATGTTTTGCGATCTTCTATAAAAAAACATTGTCTAAAATAGATGGAAAATCTAGCAATGTTAAGTAAGAAGTTAAGAACAAACACTAAAAAAATACATATATTATAGTAGGGATAAAATATATTCGCAAAAGAGGTGCTTAAATGGATTATTATGCTGAAAGTCATGAAATGTATATTAACAAATTTGATACAAGAATTTCTGAAAATATACAAGGATTTTATAATAGAGGATTTAGATGTTATTGTTATGAACACAGATGCTCAGGAAAATGTTGGGTAGGGCCGATGGGACCGATGGGACCAATGGGACCAATAGGGCCAATAGGGCTACAGGGACCAAAGGGGGATCCTGGCATTGGTGTAATTAACACAGTTTTTAATGGAACGATATTAAATAAGAGTACACCAAATAATAGCAATATATCATATAAAAAGGATTTTGTAAGTGGAGCTGATATTATACAAGTAACAAATACAATGTTTAGTTTAGCTGAAAATCATATATATATGGTAGCTCATAATACAAGTGCGACTATAGATATACCAGGATTTATAGCGGTTATAGCGAGATTAGACGGTATTGAACAAGAAGAAAATTCCGTAAGAAATGTAAATAATACTACGAGTGGAAATATAAGTATGTCTGCTACTTTTCTAGTAAAAACTATGGAGACAAAGAGGTATATAGACTTTTTGATCAGGTCATCTTCAGTAAATTCAAATATGACAGGTAGTATATCAATAGTTAAAATAATGTGATGTTGTAGAAAAGAATGAGCCCTTATATAAATTTACTTTTAGTAGATTATATAAGGGCTTATTTTTTAAAAAACTTCAAATATCAGATAAATTTAATAGGTCATCGAATAGTTTACTAATAGAATGTGCTGTATTTATTAAATTCAAATTTTTGTTGCAATAGCCTTTACACCATCTCCCAAGTGATTCACAGAACTTAGTATTATTAAGCAGATAAGTAATACTTTGAGTTAAATATTCTGAATAAATACCTAAATTTTTAGTGTTTGCTTTTGAAGTGTGATCTCCAAAATTAGTACAAATCATATCTGAAATATTATTTTCATTAACTATTTCAACGAGCCCATTAAGCCCAAGAGTTATTACAGGTTTAGAGCAATTCATTGCTTCTAAAGCAACTCTACCTGTCCCTATAACCAAAATGCTATCAGAATAATAATCATTAACATTATATACAGCTCCAAGTACAAAAACTCTTTTAGATTTATAAAGGGAGTTTATGGTTTTAGCATAGGAATCAATTAGTATCTTGCTATCTCCTTCTCCAAGAATTACGGCATAAAGGTTAGGGTCATTACAAGTGATTTTTTCAAAGCTTTTAAGAAACATAATTGCAGCAGGAGCTTTACCGGAAGCAAGTCTGCTACAATATAGTATGATTCTACTATCATTAGGTAGGTTTAATAGTTTGTGAAGAAAGTTAGTTGATTGTGTACATACATAAGGTTCAATAGTATTTGGTATTAGGGAATAAGATACTTTATCATCATTTGGTAGACAGTGTGAATAGAAGGTTTCAACCTCCTTACTAACAAATATAATTCTTGATAGATATATTGAATAATTTTTAATAAGGTCTTTAGAATAAAAGGTTCCGTGTAGTGTTAATATTATAGGAATATCTGAAAAATTTTTCAAATCACAGCATAAAGGGATATCATTAGGAAGATGAAATTGAATTAACTTAATATTATACTTTGCAATTATTTCTCTTATATAATTTATTAAACCCCAATAAGATTGGGGTTCATTTTTAGTTTGACGTAGATTTATTTTGAGTACAGGTATATTATTTTGGACAAATAAATCCTCTAATACGCCACCGGAAGTAAGAATATATGTGTATATCCCAAAATTACGTAATGCCATTGAAATAGTAAAAATATAGGTTTCAGTACCGCCAATATTTAAACTATCTATAATAACTAATATATTATATTTGATATCATTATTTAAAATGCTAATATTTGAATCCTTTATTATAGCTTCATAAAGATAATTTCTATATTCAATACATTTATTTGTATTGAATATAGATATCTTATTTGAACTATTTAAACTGTTATCCATCATTATGCTTTCAGGATAGGGTATTCGTGCATTTCTAAAGTAATAGAGGACTTCGGGTATTTTCTCTATAGATGTATAACGAAGAAGATATAGTATAAAATCTAGTTCGGTGTCTAAGGAGTAGTTTAACAAAAATTTAGTAATTGATAGCAAGAAACTTTTTTGCATCATAAATGTATATATATCTAGAGGAACATAGCCTCCTAAGGTTGCAAAATCAATTTCATTTGCTGTAATAAAGTTATTAGAGTCATTTGAAATATTTTTTAGTTTTGACTTACTAGTAAGTGGTAGTTCTAAACATGAGCAAATAGATAAAGAACTATTTTGTTTCATAAAAGAACTTTGTCTCTCTAATCTTTTATGATGCTGAATATCTGAGCTATTTAAAATAGCTATTAAATCTCCTTCAAAATGTGGAAATAAAGTTAATAAACAGTTTATTAGAGAAGTTTCATCTTTTCTTTCAACTATATGAATTCTACTATCAGATAAAGGTGTAATAATATTCAAATCTTTTGATTTAAATATTAAGAATAATTCCCAATTTATAAGGCTTTGAGATGTAATGTTTTTTAATGCAAAATGAAAGTTATTAATATCTGATACTATCATAACCAAGCTTATTAAGGTATTCATAATAGCTAAACTCCTCTTTAAATATTAGAAAATGTCACAGTAATATCAGGACTTGTTGGACCATAGTAAACTTCGTAAAGTATTATATTGCGTGTATCACCATAACCATTGATTACTAAAGGGAAGTCAATATTATTAAATCCATTTGCTGATACAAAATAATTTTTGGAATCTACCAAAACAGCAGAGCCAGTATCCCAGTTATAGATGTATATAGATTGAAATGCTAATGATTGAGAAGTATTTCTTAAAACTATTCTTAAAATTTTTGTGTCAACTGGACGTCTTACAACACCAGTAGATAAAAAATCATCCATATTAATTTCCTCCTGTTAATAAAAATTTGTATTATTAAAATATACATATATATTCTATTGTATGAAAAATAAAGAATAGTGCTATAAGAATATAACAAAATTCTTTATTTATCATAGTATATAATAGCTGGAATATAAAACGGGAGGAAAAAATAGTATGGAAAAACTAAGAGAAATAGAATTAGTTAGTATAGTTGTATCAAATTATAATAACGAAAAATATATTGAGGAGTGTTTAGATTCATTAGTAAATCAGACTTATAAAAATATTGAAATAATTATAGTTGATGATGCATCTACAGATAATAGTGTAGACGTGATAAATAATTGGATTAAAAAAGTAAGTGTGGATTTAGATAAAGAAAATAGAATAGTTTTTTTGAAGTTGCCAAGGAATGTTGGATTTTCAGGAGCAGTTACGGCAGGGTTATATTTAACAACTGGCGAATATATAGCCATGCAAGATGGTGATGATTGCTCTAATGAAATGAGAATAGAAAAACAAATTAAGTATTTAAAAGAGAATAAGGATATTAAAGTTGTAGGAACAAATTATGCAACATTTACAGATAAGAGAGAAAAGCCTAAGCTATTACCTAATTTTGTTGAGTATGGTGTTGAGAAAATCAGAGAAATATATTCTAAAGGTGGTAATGCTATATCCTACGGAACACTTTTATTTGAAGGTAATATTTTTGATGCTGTAGGAGGACTAACAAAGAAGATAGATGGCGCGGAGGATTATGACTATATAACAAAGTTATTAAGTTATGGAGCCGATAATATAAACGAGGGACTATATTACTATAGAATTCATACAGCTCAAAGATCTAGAGAGTTCTATGGATTAGCATCCAAAAAGAGATATAAAATTGATAGGGAGAATCTAAGAGTAATGTTAGTCTTAGATAGGTTTAATGTGGGTGGCACAGAAACGCATGTACTAACTTTAGCTAAGGAATTGTTAAAACAAGGAATAGCAGTTACTATTTTAGGAGCAGATGGACCCTTAGGGCCTGAATTTAAAAAGTTAAAATGCAAGATATATAATATGGAATTTCCACTTATAGTAGCAAGAGATAAATTTACTATTGATGTATTTAAAGAGCAGATAAGAAGAGTAATTGAAGCTGAGGATATTAATATAATACACGGACATCAGTCTCCTTCAGGAAGTCTTGCTTTAGAGGCTGGTAGGGAATTTAATATCCCATATATATTTACTATACATGGCAAGTATTATCACGATATATTGAATGATAAGCTACCACGATGTAATTCGATAATTAGTGTAAGTCATCCAGTATATCAATGGTTATTAGAGGCTGGAATTCAATCTAAAGTAGTCCCAAATGGTGTTATTTATAATGACTTTAATGAAGGTAGTAAAGATAATTATATAAGAGAAAAATATGGAATACCAAAGGATGCTATGGTTGCAATGTATTGTAGTAGACTTGCATGGGGGAAAGTTAAAACGTGTGAAAATTTAATAAGAGTTTGTAGAGATTTAAAGAGACGGGAAAATATAGAAATGCATGCGCTGATTGTTGGAGATGGACCAGGATATGAGGAGCTTAATAGAGTTGGAAATAGAGCTAACAACTTAATTGGAGAAGACCTTATTCATTTTGCGGGTAATCAGCTAAATTTGGTAGATTTTTATGCTACAAGTGATTGTGTGGTTGGAACAGGAAGGGTTGCAATAGAGGGTTTAGCGGCTAAAAAAATTGTTATTGCCACAGGAAATGATGGATATTTTGGTTTAATAAATGAAGATAACTTTTATGATTCATGGAAGCTATATTTTGGAGATCATGGATCGAATATAGTTAATAATGCAATGTATCTATATAATGATTTAAGAAAGTTCTATTTAGAACAAAAAACTTTGGATTTAGGTATTGAAAAAATATATATAAAAAGTAAATATATATTTGATATACCTGTTATTGCTAATGAAATTATAGATATATATTTAGATTCATTTAATTAGGGGGAAGTAGTTATGAAAGTATTGTATCTTGGTTGGGTTGGGGCAAATAATATTGGTGACGAATTGATGTTTAATAATTTTAAAAAAGTAATAAAGAATAAATATGGAGATAAATGTAGAGTTACTCCATTGTTTTGTCCGGAAACTTATAATGATTTTGATGAATATGATTTAGTATGCCTTGGTGGAGGATCTATTCTATTAGAGGGATTTATAGCTGTGTTGTATAGAGCATTAGAGCAGGGAAAAAGAGTAATGGTATGGGGATCGGGTTATGATGATTTATTGGGAAATGAGTTTATAACAAGACTAGAAGATTTATATATTTCTCCATATGTATATTCTGATTCAACAGAGGAAAAATTAAACGAAATAGCAAAAAAAGCAGATTTTTTTGGTGTAAGGGGTCCGTTAACTTATAAAATATTAGAAAAGTCAAATGTGGATATGACAAATATTGTTATATCGGGAGATCCAGGGTTTTTACTAGAAAGTGCAAATATTAATGAAATAGGAACGAATATTGATTTTACAAAGAGTGATAAAGTTGTAGGTATTAATATGGGGACTTCTTATAATAGGATTTATGGTGGTAGAGAAGATTTGGTGGAAGTGGAACTTATAAAAGCTTGTAATAAGCTTTTAAAGACTGGGTATAAGTTGTATATCTATGCTATGTGGCCAACTGATTTAAATTTAGTATTAGATTTGTATAAGAAGTTACCAAAATCAGAAAATGTTATATTAGATATATTTATTCATACTGGGGAGGAATTAGTTAGTATAATGAAAAACTGTGTCTTTACAATAAACTTTAAATTACATGGTAATGTAGCTTCAGCTGTAGCAAAAGTACCATTTATATGTTTAGGATATAGATTAAAAGCATATGACCTTGTTAAATCTATTGAATGTGAAGAATTAAATATACCTACAGATTCAGAGAATATATATGAAGAAATTGAAAAATGTATTTTACGTATAGAAAAGAATAAAGACGAAATAATTAGTAAAATAGATAAAAATATTACAAGGTATAAAGATATTCTTACTAATTGCTTTAAATAATGTATCTAATATAGGGATATACTAGTTTAAGTATATGGTTGAATCTATAATGTGATATTTTAATAGTAAAAAATAAAAATTATGATGGATATATATGAATTTTTATAATGACTAAGATAATATGCTAATTACAATTAATTATAGTGAATATGGTGTAATTATGTTCAAATAATAGAAAACCACGCATTATTTTGTGCATGGTCTTTTATTATATATATTTAAATTATAAAGTATTGACAATAAACATGTGGTGTAATATTATAAGAACACATCACTTTAGTGTATTAAAGTGATAAAATGTGAAGGAGGTTTGGATATGCAAGAAAATATAATACCAGAAGGAACAAGGGATTTACTTGGTGATGAATGTAGTGTACGAGAAGAATTAATTAAAAACGTTAAAAGCGTATTTACCAAATGGGGATATGATGAAGTAATAACACCTACAGTTGAATATTACAATACATTTCATTATAAAACACAAAGCTTAAAAGAAGAGGAAATGTATAAGTTTTTTGATAGTAAAGGAAGAATTTTAGTTTTAAGACCAGATATGACAGTTCCAATAGCTAGAGTTGTTGCAACAAAGTTAAAAGATCATAAGACCCCAATTAGGTTAAGGTATGAATCGAATGTTTATAGAGTTAATGAAAGCTTAGGTGGAAAAAGAAATGAATATACAGATTGTGGAGTTGAACTTATAGGGTTAGATAGTAATAGTTCTGATTTAGAAATACTAATAACGGCTCTTGAAGTTCTAAAAGTTGCAAATGTAGAAGAATATAAATTAGAAATTGGAGATATAAATTTCTTTAATTCAGCAATAAATACTTTAGGAGTAAAAGAAGAAGAGAAAATAAGATTAGCTGAATTAATAGAAAAGAAAAGCTTAAAAGCATTAGAGGATTTTCTAGAACAATTAGATATTGAAGAAGATAAAAAACAATTTTTCAAAAGGCTTCCTTGGTTGTTTGGAGGAAAATCAATTTTAGAAGAGTGTAAGAGTCTTACATTTAATGAGGGAATGAATGCAAGTTTAAAATATTTAGAAGATTCATATAATAAGTTAGAGAGGTTAGGATTTGGAGGTTTTATAACATTAGATTTAGGAATGGTACCAAGACTTGACTATTATACAGGTATTATTTTTAGAGGTTATGTGCAAGGTGTTGGGAATACAGTGCTTGGTGGCGGTAGGTATGATAATTTAATCAAAGTATTTGGAAGAGATGAGAAGGCTATTGGTTTTTCAATTAATATAGATTGCTTAATACAACTAGTAAAACATGAATCTGTTTCACATGAAAACAAATTTGCAATAACTTTCAATAAAGATAATGAGACTTTAGCAATGACTAAGGCACTAGAAATAATAGAAAATGGTGGAATGGTAAAAATGTTTCCCAGTGAAGAAGTAAATAAAGTTATAGTTGCAGGTAAGGGGGAGAAAAATGGGAATTAGTATTGCATTAACTAAGGGGCGTTTAGAAGAAGAAACAGTAAAAATATTAGATAAAGCAAATTTTGGAACATCAGAGCTTAAAAATAAGGGGCGAAAGTTAGTTTTTAAGGATGATAAGGAAGATATAAGATATTTTTTAGTTAAGGCAGCAGATTCTATAACTTATGTTGAACATGGAGTAGCTGACATTGGAGTTGTAGGAAAAGATACTTTACTTGAAAGTAATCATAGTTGTTATGAAGTTATGGATTTAGGCCTTGGAAAGTGTAAATTCATAGTAGCATCATTACCAGGTAGAGATTTATTTAATTCTATAGGTCATATAAAAATAGGAAGTAAATATCCAACAGTAACTAAGGAGTTTTTCAAGAAAAAAGGAATGGATGTAGAAATTATTAAAATAGAAGGATCAGTTGAACTTGCACCAATACTTGGGCTTTGTGATGGAATTGTAGACATTATGGAAACAGGAACAACACTTAAAGAAAATGGCTTAGTTGTTCTTGAGGATATTTGTGAAATAAGCGCAAGATTAATTGTTAATAAGGCTAGTTTTAAATTAAAGCAAAAAGAAATTAACTGTTTTTTAAGTAGAATAAAAGAGCACATATAATAAATAATATTAGGGCAAAATAGCAATTAGAAATATAAGTGATTTTAAAAGTTAGTAGGTATAAGCAATAAATAAAGGGGTGGGGCTAAATGCTTAGATTAATGGAGTTAACAGAAAAAAACAAAACAGCATTAATAAAAGAATTAAAGGAAAGAGAAAAAGACGACGATTTAGAAGTTGTAGCAAAAGTTTCAAATATACTTAGTAAAGTTAAAAAGCTTGGGGATAAGGCTTTATTATCATTTACTAAAGAATTTGATGGGGTAGATTTAAAAGAATTAGAGGTTAAAAGTGAAGAATTAGATAATGCTTTTAAATTAGTAGAAAAAGAATTTATTAATGCCTTACAAGAGGCAGCCTTAAATATAAAAGAGTATCATGAAAATCAAAAAAATAGAGGATATATTTTAAATAAGGAAGATGGAGTTTATATGGGCCAAAGAGTCATTCCTTTAGAAAAGGTAGGGATATATGTTCCAGGAGGAACTGCGGCCTATCCCTCTTCAGTTTTAATGAATGTTATTCCAGCTAAAGTTGCTGGAGTAAAAGAAATAATAATGGTTACTCCACCAAGTAAAGATGGCGGAATAAACCCATATATTGCAGTAGCTGCTAAAATTTCAGGAATAGATAAGATATATAAAGTTGGAGGAGCACAAGCAGTTGGAGCATTAGCTTATGGAACAGAAACTATTCCTAAAGTAGATAAAATAGTTGGACCTGGAAATATGTTTGTAGCAATTGCTAAAAGATTAGTCTTTGGAAAAGTTGATATAGATATGATTGCAGGGCCAAGTGAAATATTAGTTATTGGTGATAAAAATGCCAATCCTAAATATATTGCAGCTGATTTAATGTCACAGGCAGAACATGATAAGTTAGCTTCTTCTATTTTAGTAACAACATCAATGGAGTTATATAAAAATGTAGAGAAGGAACTTGAAAAGCAAGTTGAAGAGCTAGAAAGAAAGGAAATAATAAAAGAATCTCTTAAGAATTTTGGAATAGCAATAGTATGCGATAACTTAAAGGAATGTATTGAAATATCAAATATATTAGCACCAGAACATTTAGAAATAATGACAGAGAATCCTATGGAGTTATTAGGAGAAGTTAAAAATGCTGGTTCAGTATTTTTAGGACATTATTCACCCGAACCAGTTGGGGATTATTTTGGGGGAACAAATCACGTGCTTCCAACTAACGGAACAGCAAGGTTTTTTTCGCCATTATCAGTAGATAGCTTTATAAAAAAATCTTCATATCTTTATTATTCAGAAGAAGCCCTTAAAAAACATGGTGAAAAGATAATTTTGTTAGCCCAAAAAGAAGGGTTAACAGCACATGCAAATTCTGTGAAAGTGAGGTTGAATTAAATGAAAGAAGTTAACTTGTATGATAATGGAGTAGATGAAAAAGGAATAAGATTAAATGGAAATGAAAGCTATATAGCACTTGATGAAAAAAATCTATTTAAAATAATAACATTAATGAAGAATGTTGAATTAAATAGGTATCCAGATACTGAAGGATTAAAGGTAAGAGCCTGTTATGCAAAATATGCAAAAGTAAAGGCAGAAAATATAATAATGGGAAATGGCTCAGATGAAATGTTATCACTAGTTATAGGCTCAACTATTGGAAAAGGTAAAAGAATTTTAACCCTAGATCCAGATTTCTCTATGTATGATTTTTATGCGACCTTAAATGATGGAGAAATAATTAAATATAAGGTAAATGAAGATGGTAGTTTTGATATACAAGATTTCATTATGTTTGGAATTGAAAGTAATGTTGATTTAATAATGTTTTCGAATCCAAATAATCCAACTGGTTTCGCTTTGCCTAATGAAGCTATTATAGAGCTATTAAAAGCTTTCAAAGATACAAAAGTAGTTATTGATGAAGCTTATTATGAATTTAATAAAGAAAGTATAGTTGAATATATAAATGAATATAAGAATTTGTTAGTTACAAGAACACTATCAAAGGCATGGGGTCTTGCGGCTATTAGAATTGGGTTTTTAATTGGAAATGAGGAGCTTATAAAAAAATTAAGAGATTACAAAGTTCCTTATAATGTGAATTCGCTTTCTCAAGTTGTAGCTGAAAATATGCTAGGAAATACGGAGAGAGTAATATTAGATTCAAATGTAATAATAGAGGAAAGAGAAAAGCTATTTTCAAATCTTAAAGAATTACAAAAAGAAAGTTCTTTAGAAATAAAGTTTTATAAATCATCTGCTAACTATATTTTTGGAAGAACTAATTATAAGGATGTATTAATTAAAGCTTTAAATAACAAAGGAATAGTTATAAGAAATTTTAGTGATGATTCATTTAGAATAACAGTTGGTTCAGAATTCGAAAATAATAAAGTAGTAGAGACTATTAGAAAAGCCTTTGTTTATAATGGAGGGAAAATGTTATGAATAGAATTAGTAAAATCGAAAGAATAACAAATGAGACAAGTATTAAATTAAAAATTAATTTAGATGGAGAAGGAAATAGCAGCATAGATACAGGTGTTGGTTTTTTTGATCATATGCTAACACTGTTATCTTTCCATAGTGGAATAGATATTGATTTAGATGTTAGGGGTGATATTGAAGTTTGTGATCATCACCTAGTTGAAGATGTAGGAATTGCTCTTGGAAAATGTGTTAATGAAGCTTTAGGAAATAAAATTGGTATAAAAAGATATGGAACATTTTATATTCCTATGGATGAAGCGTTAGTAACTGTTTCTTTAGATATAAGTGGAAGAGGATTTTTGCATTTTGAAGGAGAATTTAAAAGAGAATCAATAGGGAGTTTTTCAACAGAAATGGTTAAAGAGTTTTTTAGAGCATTTGCTTTTAATGCTGGGATTACACTTCATGGAAGAGTTCTTTATGGTGAAAATGATCATCATAAAATAGAAGGATTATTTAAGGCTTTAGGAAGAGCTTTAAAAGAAGCGATATCAATAGGAGATAGAGCAGACTTATTACCTTCTAGTAAAGGAATGATATAGAAATATGTAGTTAGTTACATAAAAACGTTGATTTTTATATGGTGTAAACTATAGATTTTTATGGGCTATTATTTTAGATTTTAGGAGGGTATTTATGATTGTTATTATAGATTATGGAATGGGAAATTTAAAAAGTGTATATAATGCCTTAAAGGTTTTAGGTTTAGAGTGCAAAATATCATCATCTCCTAATGAAATAAGAGCTGCAAAAGCATTGATTCTTCCAGGCGTAGGAGCTTTTAAAGAGGCTATGGATAACTTATGTGAAAACTCTTTAGATAAAGTTATAAAAGAAGAATGTGCAAAAGGAAAATTTTTACTAGGTATATGCTTAGGTATGCAAATGCTTTTTAATAAAGGTTATGAATCAGAAGAGACAGAGGGGCTTGGACTTTTACATGGAGATATTGTCAAAATGGAACCTAAGGAAGAAGTGAAAATTCCTCATATGGGATGGAATAGTTTAGATTTTAATAAACAAGATATAATAACTAAGGGTTTAACTGGGGATAGTTTTGTCTACTATGTGCACAGTTTTTATGTTAAAGGATATAACAATGAAGATTTAGTAGCATCTTCAAGTTATGGTGAATTAATTATACCAGGCATAGTAAGAAGAGGCAATATTATAGGGGCACAATTTCATCCAGAAAAAAGTGGAGATATAGGGCTTAAAATTTTAAAGAACTTTGGGGAGATGATTAAATGATAATTATACCTGCAATAGATATTATAGATGGAAAACCTGTTAGGTTATATCAAGGGAACTATAACAGAAAAGAAATTGTTGCAGAAGATGTTTTAGAAACTGCATTATCTTTTCAAAAACAAGGGGCAGAATTTATTCATTTAGTTGATTTAGATGGAGCCAAAAAAGGAAAATCAGTTAATGGAGGACTTATTATAAAAGTAGCTAATGCTTTAGATATTCCTGTTGAGGTTGGTGGAGGAATAAGAACCTTTGAAACAATAGAGTATCTAATTAATAATGGAATTTCAAGGGTGATACTGGGAACAATAGCGATGGAAGATAGAGAACTAGTTAAAAAGGCTGTTGAAAATTTCGGAGAAAAAATAGCAGTAGGAATAGATTGCAAAAATGGATATGCCTATGGAAAAGGATGGCTAGAAGGTAGTGAAATTTATTATATAGATTTTGCAAAGGACCTTGAAAGATTAGGTGTTAAAAATATAATTGTAACTGATATAAGCAAAGATGGAACATTAGAGGGACCAAATGTAGATATGATTAAAAAGTTAAAGAAGGAAGTAAACATAGATATTACTGTTTCGGGTGGAATTGCTAACATATCAGATATAAAAGAGTTAATGGATATAAGTGTGTATGGAGCAATAACTGGAAAAGCTATTTATGCAAAGACACTATCTTTAGAAGAGTCTATAAACTTATGTAAGGAAGAGTAGGTGACGGTATGCATACAAAAAGAATAATACCTTGTTTGGATGTTAAGGATGGGAGAGTTGTTAAGGGAATAAATTTTAAAGGTTTAGTAGATATTGGAGATCCAGTTCTACTGGCGGAGTTTTATAATAAGCAGGGTGCTGATGAATTAGTTTTCTTAGATATTACAGCTACTCATGAGGGTAGAGGGACAATGATACAAGTGGTTGAAAGAACTGCAGAAAGAGTGTTTATTCCATTTACAGTTGGTGGGGGAATAGCAAACCTAGAAGATATCAAAGCAATATTAAGAGCTGGAGCGGATAAAGTAAGTTTAAATTCAGCAGCGGTTAGGGATAAAAATATAATAAAAGAGGGATCTTACTATTTTGGAAGTCAATGTATAGTTTTAGCAGTAGATGCTAAAAAACGTAATGATGATACAGGATGGAATGTCGTTATAAATGGTGGAAGAATAGATACTGGCATAGATGCGGTAAAGTGGATAGAAGAAGCAACAAACCTTGGGGCCGGAGAAATTCTATTAACTTCAATGGATGCAGATGGAACTAAAAAAGGATTTGATTTAGAGTTAACTAAAACAGTAAGCAATGCTACAAATGTGCCAGTAATAGCATCAGGTGGATGTGGGAACTTAGAACATTTCTATGATGTGTTTAAAGATGGAGGCGCAGATGCAGCGCTTGCAGCATCTTTATTTCACTATGGAGAATTAACAGTAGATGAAGTTAAGAGATTCTTAAATACAAAAAATATTCCAATGAGATTTTAATATGGTTAATTTAAGTAAGTAAGGATCAAAATAGATTAGCGTATTGACTAGTTATTTTTTTGAAGAGGTTTAAGGTAAGTAAACATTTCTTATATATAATTAGTGCAACTGGATATAAGGAAAATTGAAAATATAGTTAGTAGAAGGAGAATTATTTTGGGGAATATTTTAGAGAATGTTAATATAATAGACTTTAATAAGGGGAACGGGTTAGTTCCAACAATAGTTCAACATTATATAAGTAAGGAAGTTTTAATGCTTGCGTATATGTCTAAGGAAAGTTTAACTAAAACTTTTGAAACGGGAACTACCTGGTTTTATAGTAGAAGTAGAAATGAGTTATGGAATAAGGGAGCAACTTCAGGAAATATTCAAATAGTTAAGGAAATAAGAATAGATTGTGATGAAGATACATTATTAGTTTTAGTAGATCCTAAAGGAGTAGCTTGTCACACAGGGGAAAGAAGTTGTTTTTATAGAGAGTTAAACATATGAAATAAAATAAAAGTTTAGGGCGCATTATAAAAGGGGGAAAATTATATGGAAAACATAATGAAGGATTTATATGAGGTTATATTAGGAAGAAAGAATTCAAAAGAGGAAGGTTCATACACCTCTTATTTGTTTGCAAAGGGAATAGATAAAATATTAAAGAAAATTGGGGAAGAATCAACGGAGGTTATTATAAGCGCAAAGGGAACTGATAAGGAAGAGCAAATCAATGAGATATGTGACTTGAGTTATCACTTGTTAGTTATGATGGCAGAGCTTGGCATATCTGTTGATGAAGTAGAGGCTCAGTTAATAAAGAGAAAAGAAAAAATAAATAATTTTAAAGGTGAAAGAAAAGAAATAGAGAAAGTGTAAGAGATCTGAAGAAAATACACTAACATATTTACTAGTTATTTTAAAAAATGTCTAAATAAAAGCTAAATTTAGCAATAATGCTAAATTTAGCTTTTTTTAATTTGTTAAAAATACTGAGGAGACCTTTCTTTAAAATAAATTCCTCTAAGACCTATTTTAGAAATCATTTCCTGAGCTAGGGTAAAGTTTCTAAAAATATCCGATGCTTTATGTGCATCAGAACCTAGTGTTATATGGACACCGCCTAAGTCTTTATAAAGAGTATATATATCAAAAAGTGATTCTTGAGCTTCTTTAGAAGTTAAACGTGCAGTGTTTAACTCTAAGACCTTATCCTTAGAAATTAATGTCTTCATAATTTCAGAAAGAGTATCTTTATAATCAGCTACTAAGATTTCATTATTATCAAAAGGTGCATACCTACAAAGATAATCTATATGACCAAGTGCATCAAAGTTATTATAAAGCTTTGAGCATTCTAACATATCATCTAAGTAGTTTTGAAAAAACTTCTTTTTAGGATAATTAGTATTTATATAGTTATTATAAATATCCATATTATTTACTGAATGAATAGATCCTATAACATAATCAAAATTAAAGTTAGTGGTAATTTCATTATTACCATCATAGATATCTTTGGCTAATCCTATTTCTATACCAAGTAATAAAGAATGGGATTTATATTTTTCATAGGTTGATAAATAACTAGGGATATCACATCTAAACTCATCTAATACTGGATAATTTAAATCTGTATGTTCTGTTAAAATGATACCCATATTATTTTTATTAGAAGTATTAATAGCATCTTCTATAAGCATAATACTATCGGTGGAAAATTTAGAATGCATGTGGCTATCAAAAATCATAAATTACCTCCAATTGAATAAAATTTAATTATTTGTAAATTATATCATAAAGCGATATGTCTTTATATAAAATTTACATTAAAAAACAGTTAAATAACTTGGAAAACTGTGTTAATATATATAAAATTAAGATAAAAAGAGGTAAAAATTATGATGGAATTATTTAAAATTAAAGATTTAGTATTTAAGAGAGCGGAATTTTTAGATAATATAGACGAATTTGGAGATATAATACCAATTATACAAGATTTAAGTAGTGAGTTAACTTATGAAAAAATAGAGTGTACAAGTGTTAATGATTGTTGTGAAAAAACAAGTGAAAATTATATAGTTGAAATACAAGGATTTCTTAATGAAGATGATGAATTTGTAACAAGAGAGGAAATAGAAGCTTTAGGAGTGCAAACTTCAGTAAAACCTCTAGATCTATTTGTTATAAGAATTTATAAATGTATAGAATGCGATAAATGGATTATAGATATTTTAGAGTAATATAAGTGGACCGTTATTTATTTAAATAGGCTTAAGTGAGGTTGGAATGAAAAAAAATAATGAGATTTTATCTAAGGTTAAGGATTATATTAATAATTTTAAATTAGAGCTTGGGAAAATTAATAAAAAAGGTATAGTTTCTTTTATTAAAGTAAGAAAATATCTAATAACTAGTATATCTATAATAATTATAATTTTACTAATGGTATCAGGTAAGGGTTTTATAACTAGCGAAGATAAACTATTAAATGATTTAGAAATATCTATGAAACAAGGAGACAGTAGCAAAATTTATGGAGACATATTAGTAGCGGATAAAAAGGTAAGTAGAAGTGAATTAGATCCCTTAATTAAATATTATAATTCAGATACTACAAAGATTAATAAAGTATTAAGTGAACTTAAAAATAGTGGGGTAGGTGAAGTATTTACAATTAAAAGTAATAAAAAAGGAATTTGGAAGGATTACTATTTAGAAGTAAATACTGTAGATATAAAGGTTAACTGTAATTTCTCAAATGCAAAAATATTTGTAGATAGCAATGAATTAAATGAAGATAATCGTAGTAGTGGGATAGTTCCTGGATTGTATAAAATAAAAGCAATACTTAAGACCAATTATGGCGATGTTGAAAAAGAAATTGAAGTTTCATTAATTCAAAATGAAGAAGTATCTATAAATTTAGAGGCAGTTGATTTAAATATTACATCTAATTTTAATGATGCAAAGGTTCTTATAAATGATAAGGATATAAATAAAAAAGTTAGTGAAATTGGTGATTATGGACCAATTCCAACTAATGAAAGTATTGATATAGGTGTACAAAGGGAATTCCCATGGGGCATTATTAAAAGCGAAAAAATAAAAGTAAATGATTCGCCTAATATAAATATAGATATTAATATGGTAAATGAGGAACTAACTACGCAGATAGAATTAAGCATTAATAAATTTTATGAAAGTGTTTTTAATGCTTTAAATAAAAGAGACTATAGGCTAATAGTTTTAACTAATGAAGAAATCCAAAGAAAAATATATGATGAAATTAATAAAAAAAGTTTAATATTTAAAAATAACTATGAAATAAGTGAATTAGAAACAAAAATAGAAAATAGTGAATTTAAATATGAAGATAATTTATATAAAGCTCAAATAGTTATAAAAATTAATTATTCTATAGATAAAAAAATGTTTTTATTATCTAAAAATAGAGAAGAGAGTATGTTCCTTACTAATATGGAGTTAGTTGGAGATGAGTGGATAATTAAAGAAATTCAAAAATTTGGTTTAGAGTAGATTAAGAGGAGAAAGATGAATAAAATAAAAAATAAAATTATAATAGTATTATGTCTTATATTTTTTAGTACAAGCTATGTATCTGTCTTTGCAGAATCGTCAGATGCGATTAAAAATGAAATGGAAGTTAATAAAGAGGCTATGAATGAAATAGATAAAGATAAAAATAAAATAGAAGAAGACAAGGCAACCCAAGGTAGTGAATTAGATAAATTACTTGAGGAAATAGAGAATAAAGGTGCGGAACTTTCAGTAGCAGAAAAAGATGTTGAAGTTTTTCAAGTTAAGATTGATAAATTACAGGAAGATATAAATGTAATTCAAAAATCAATAGATGATGCAGAAGCTGAAATTTCACAAAAAGAAAAATTAATTGACCAAAAAGAAGAAGAGTTAGTAAAAACTCGAGATATATTAGGTAAAAGAATTAGAAGTTACTATAAAATGAATATAACATTACAATACATATATATGATAATTAAAAGCGATGGGCTAGGACAACTATTAAGTAATATACAAGCTATATCAAGAGTTATTAATATAGATAAAGAGTTAATGGACAGTATTAAAAAATTCCAAAAAGAATTAGCTGTAGAAAAAGATAATCTTGATAAGAGAGTAGCTAAAGAAAAGAAGGATAAAGAGGATATATCTTATAAACAAAATGAAATTTTTGAAGCTCAAAAAGAATTTGTAGTTATAAAAGATGCTAAGCAAATTCAAATGAATAAATTGTTAGCGCTAGAATCTGAAAAACAAAATTTAATTGCAACTTTAACAGCAGAAGAAATAGCGTTGCAAGAAAAAATAGGAGATTTAGTATCATATAATGATGATCTTAAGGCACAGTTAGATAATATATTTAATAGTATTAGTAATAGCAACAACGGGAACAATAGTGGGAGTACTAATGAAAATAGTAATGAGAGTGATAATAATAATGGAACCGGTAATGAGAGTAACAATAATAGCACCAATAATGAGAGCAACAACAATAGTGGAACAAACAATAATGAGAATACTGGTGAAGGGTTCTTAAGACCTACAGATGGACCTATTACAGATCCTTTTGGTGGAAGAACTAATCCAGTAACTCTTCAACCAGGATTTCATAATGGAGTAGATTTTGGAAATGCAACTAATACACCGATAAAAGCATCCAAAAGTGGAGTTGTAACATATGCAGGCTGGATAAATGGTTATGGAAACAGCGTTATAATTGATCATGGTGGTGGAGTAACAACTTTATATGGACATGCAAATAGTTTGAATGTTTCTGTAAATCAAAATGTTACTAGAGGAGAAACTATTGCATTAGTAGGTTCTACTGGTATGAGCACAGGGCCTCACTTGCATTTTGAAATTAGAATTAATGCACAACCTGTAGATCCTATGGGTTACGTTTAATAAAAGTTAAAATAAATTTCTTATTATATTTAGGCAGCTGAAAAAACACTAGAATATTGATTAGTGTATTTCTTAGCTGCCTTAGTTATTTTTATGTAAATAAAGCTACATATGTTTTTTTAGAAGTGAAAAATTTATAATATTGAAAAATTAGTACACAACAAAAACCGACAAAAACAAAACCTGTACAATAATTATTGTACAGGTTAAAGGGTTTATATCCATTCGAGAAAGGGAATAAATGGATATAGTGTGGGGTTTTATTATAAATCTACTAATGCAATATTAGTAGAAG
This sequence comes from Clostridium gasigenes, assembly GCF_017348895.1. Classification (NCBI taxonomy): domain Bacteria; kingdom Bacillati; phylum Bacillota; class Clostridia; order Eubacteriales; family Clostridiaceae; genus Clostridium; species Clostridium gasigenes. Next base: position 560,871 of record NZ_CP071376.1, on the reverse strand, counting down.
GGTATGGGCATATTAAAAGTATAATGAAAAATAGAATTATATTAAAGTTATTTATAACAATATTATATAATAAAAATCAGAAAAATCCAATAGTTTTATAGAATTAAATTAATAAAAGTAATAATTATAACTTTATTGATTTTATTGTGAAATTTGTTGAAAATACTATTGTAAATTAACAAATAAGAAATATAATATGTTAATATAAAAGTGAGGTGATATAGATGATAGAAATAAAAAAAGAGGATATATTAAAAGTATCTCCAGATTATGAGGATTATACGGAAAATGAAGCTAAGTTAACTATAGATGAACTAAAAGAACTTGGGATGGAGCAATCTAAAAAGAGTTGCTGTGGTAAAACTGGCGGATGTTGTTCAACTAGTGGAAAAGGTTGTTGTAAGACACGTTAAAAATAAATACTAAAGAAAAATATGTTTTTTATTTTTAAAAATATAGTATATAATATATTTTATTAATTAATCTAGGAGGGTAATAGTTTGAGAAAACCTAGTATATTTAGTAGAGATTACGAAAGACAAATTAGAAAGCGTAAAAGAATAATAACTACTATTTCAATTATAGCTTTCTTAATAGTAGTTGTTTTGGGAGTAAAGTTTACAACTAAAACTTTTAATTTTACAGATGTTAAAGCAAAAATACAAAAATGGGTTGATGAGGACACTTCTGAAAACAAGATAGTAGATGAAGTCCCGAATATAGAATCAACATCTGAAGCGCCGATAGAACCAATAGTGCCAAAAGCTAAAATTATGGAATTAAAGATTAGTGAAGGAAAAATTTTGAAAGTAGAATATGAAGAATTAGAAGGGGTAATTAAATTTAAGGAGGCTAAAGAAATTCCAGAAGGTATTGAATATAATATTAGTCCTTCGAAACAACTTGTAGTAGTAACAGATGATAAACAAAATATTAAAGTTATTAATACAAAAGGCGAAGAAAAAAATATTACTAAAGATAGTTATGTTTCACCAAAAGGAGAAATTTTCAAAAAGGATATAGTGCAAAGCACCTATAAAGATTATTTGTGGCATAAAAGTGCAAAGTTCATAAATGACAAAAAAATAGTGTATAAAACTAATATGCCTTATTTTGGTAGTGGTCTTAATCAATATTTATGGCTAATAGATATTGATGGTAAAAATGAAATTACTTTGTGGCAAAGTAAAGGTAAAGATATAATTATCGGAAATATTAAAGAAAAAGGTATTGAAGTTACAATAGATGGTAATATCAAATATATAAATAATGATAATAATTTAGTTAATTAGATTAAGGAAGCTTGAAAAAATAAGAGTTTTAATATAATTACCATCAATAAAGGTTTAAGAAAACAAAAGTTTGAATATAATTATAAGTATATGTTATAATAAGCTAGTTATATCAATAAAAATTATAGTATATACTATTTCAGGAGGAAGAATATAATGGAAGCTAAAATGGAAAGAATAGAAACTAACGTTGTTAAATTTGAGGTAAAGGTTGCAGCAAAGGAATTTCAAGCTGCTTTAAACAAGTCTTATAATAAAAATGCTAAAAACTTTAATATACCTGGATTCAGAAAAGGTAAAGTGCCAATGGCAATAGTTAAACAACAATACGGAATAGAAGTTTTACTTGAAGATGCAGTTAATTTTGCAATAGATGCTTCATATCCACAATTATTAAATGAAAATAAAATCAACCCAGTTGATTACCCACAAATAGAAGTAATTACTGCTGAAGAAGGTAAGGATTTTGTTTATACTGCTCAAATAACAGTATATCCAGAAGTTAAACTTGGAGAATATAAAGGCTTAAAAATCGAAAAACCAAGTTATGAAGTTACTGAAGAAGACGTAAATGCTAAATTAAAAGAAACACAAGAAAAGAGCTCAAGAGTTGAAGTTAAAGAAGATGGAATAATAGAAAATGGAAACATAGCTATTATTGACTTTAAAGGATTCGTTGATGGAGTTGCTTTTGATGGTGGAGAAGGATCAGATTATTCATTAGAAATCGGATCAGGTTCTTTTATAGATACTTTCGAAACTCAATTAGTGGGAGCTAAATCAGGAGATAATGTTGAAGTTAATGTAACTTTCCCTGAAAGCTACGGAAAAGATGAATTAAACGGTAAAGATGCTAAATTCGAAGTTACTATAAAAGAAGTTAAGTCAAAAGAATTACCAGAATTAGATGATGAATTTGCTAAGGAAGTTTCAGAATTTGATACATTAGCTCAAATGAAAGAAGATATAGTTAAAACTATGACAGAAGAAAATGCAGCTAAAGTAAAAAATGAATATGAAGATGCGGTAATTAACGCAGTAGTTGAAAATGCTACAATCGAAGTTCCAACTATTATGATAGAAAAAGAAATAGATATAATGGTTAAAAACTTAGAAACAAGACTTTCACAACAAGGCTTAACATTAGAGCAATATTTCCAATTTACTGGAACAGATGCAGTTAAGATGAGAGAATATATGAAAGAAAATGCTGAAAGAAAAGTTAGAACTGACTTAGTATTAGAAGCAGTAGAAGTAGCTGAAAAAATTGAAGTTTCAGAAGAAGAAATAAAAGTAAAAGCTGAAGAAGTAGCTAAAATGTATGCAGCAGATGATGCAAGCATGGTTGATTTATTAATTAAGAATCAAAGAGTTGCTTTAGAAGTAGATATTAAGACTGGAAAATCAATAGACTTCTTATTAGAAAACAACAAACAATAAACAACAAACAATGAATAATAAAGAATAAATGATTGCCAGAATTAATTCTGGCAATTATTTAGAATAAACTATTAACAAAATTATATAAATTTTATATAATTTAGTATAGGATCTTTATATAAATGGATATATTATATAATAGGGTAAATTTTAGAAAAGGAGGCAAAAAGAATGAATTTAGTTCCAATGGTTGTAGAACAAACTAGTAGAGGAGAAAGATCATACGATATTTTCTCAAGATTATTAAAAGATAGAATAATAATGATGAGTGGGGAAGTAAATGATGTAACATCAAACTTAATCGTATCTCAGCTATTATTTTTAGAAAGTGAAGATCCAGATAAAGATATATATATATATATAAATAGTCCAGGTGGATCAATTACAGCTGGTATGGCTATTTATGATACTATGCAATATATAAAACCAGACGTATCAACTATATGTGTCGGTATGGCAGCTTCAATGGGAGCTTTCTTGCTTTCATCAGGTGCTAAGGGTAAAAGATTTGCATTACCAAATAGTGAAGTTATGATTCATCAACCTTTAGGTGGCTATCAAGGTCAAGCAACAGATATTGATATTCATGCTAAGAGAATATTAAGAACTAAGGATTTGTTAAATAATATTTTAAGTGAAAATACTAACCAAACTATAGAAAAAATTAAATCTGATGTTGAAAGAGATTACTTTATGTCAGCAGAAGAAGCTAAGAATTATGGATTGGTAGATAAAGTAATTAGTAAAAATGAAAAATAAAGTTATAAGAAATAATTTTATAATAATCTAAGCGAGGGGATTTTATGGCTAAAAATGAAGAAAAAAAACAATTGAAATGCTCTTTTTGTGGGAAAAATCAAGAACAGGTCAAAAGATTAATCGCTGGACCTGGAGTTTATATATGCGATGAGTGTATAGATTTATGCTCTGAAATTATAACAGATGAATTTGAAGAACACATTGAGTTAGATACTACAGCGTTGCCTAAACCAGCGGAAATAAAAGCTAATTTAGATGATTATGTAATTGGTCAAGAAAAAGCTAAGAAGGCTATGGCAGTTGCTGTCTATAATCATTATAAAAGAATTAATGCTAATTCATCAGATGATGATGTAGAATTACAAAAAAGTAATATACTTTTATTAGGTCCTACTGGATCAGGTAAGACACTTTTAGCTCAAACCTTAGCTAAGTACTTAAATGTACCATTTGCTATTGCAGATGCTACTACTCTTACTGAAGCTGGATATGTAGGAGAAGATGTTGAAAATATTCTATTAAAGTTAATTCAAAATGCTGACTACGATGTAGAAAGAGCACAAAAAGGAATAATATATATAGATGAAATAGATAAAATAGCTAGAAAATCTGAAAATCCGTCTATTACTAGAGATGTATCTGGAGAGGGAGTTCAGCAAGCGCTATTAAAAATATTAGAAGGTACAGTTGCTTCAGTTCCTCCACAAGGTGGAAGAAAGCATCCTCATCAAGAATTTATACAAATAAATACTGCTAATATATTATTTATTTGTGGTGGAGCTTTTGATGGAGTTGATAAAATTATTGAAAAGAGAACAAGAGTTAGTTCAATAGGTTTTGGAGCTCAAATACAATCAAAGGAAACGAGAGATGTTGGTAAGTTGTTAAAGGATATAATGCCTGGAGACTTATTAAGATTTGGTCTTATTCCTGAATTTGTTGGAAGACTACCTATTGTTGTTACATTAGAATCTTTAGATACTTCAGCTTTAATTAATATTTTAAGTAAGCCAAAGAATGCATTAGTTAAACAATATAATAAATTGTTTGAAATAGATAATGTTGAACTTGAGTTTACAGAAGCTGCATTAAAAGCTATTGCAGAAGAAGCTATTTTAAGAAAAACTGGGGCTAGAGGGTTAAGGTCAATAGTGGAAGAAACAATGATAGAAACCATGTTTGATGTACCTTCAGATGAAAGAATATCTAAAGTAATTATAACAGAAGATAGTATTAAAAATAAAACTGCACCAGAGGTTGTTAGATTAGAAGAAGGGGTTGTTAGACCTCAAATTAAATCTAAAAAAGCTAAGAAAAGAAAAAGTATAGAAACTGCTTAATTATAAAAAAAAGAGATAGTATTTCAAATTAATTTTTGAAATACTATCTTTTTATTTTTTGGCTACATTACTTATTTAAAGCGTAAAATAAAATTAGTATAAAAATTTGGAATAATAACCTTAATTTATAGAATATAAAAGAACCTTTAAGTTAATAATAAAGATATGAAATTAGGAAGGGAGGGAGCATTTATAAATTGTAAATGCGAAGCGTATGACAGAAATTCTAATCATGTTACAAATATTAATGATGGTGCTATTTATATTCTTTATGATAAATAGTAGTAAGAATAACCACACTAATAAAGTGGTTATTCACAAAGAAAACGAAAAAGAAATGAGCAAATTAGCAAAAATGAGAAGTGTTTGTTTAACTGAACCATTAACAGAAAAGAGTAGACCAAGAACATTTGAAGAAATTATTGGTCAAGAACAGGGGATAAAAGCATTAAAGGCGGCTTTATGTGGTCCAAATCCTCAGCATGTTATAATATATGGTCCACCAGGTATTGGAAAGACAGCAGCAGCAAGGCTAGTGTTGGAAGAAGCGAAGAAAATGGAGCGGTCACCATTTAAAAAAGGTGCTAATATAATAGAAATAGATGCAACAACAATAAGATTCGATGAAAGAGGTATTGCCGATCCACTTATAGGATCTGTTCATGATCCTATATATCAAGGGGCCGGGTCACTAGGTGTTGCAGGAATACCACAACCAAAGGCAGGTGCCGTAACTAAGGCACATGGGGGTATTTTATTTATTGATGAAATTGGTGAATTACACTCAACAGAACTTAATAAACTTTTGAAAGTGTTAGAAGATCGGAAAGTGTTTTTAGATAGTTCGTATTATAGTTCTGAAAATCCTAATATACCAGATTATATTAAAGAAATATTTGATAATGGGCTACCAGCAGATTTTAGATTAATAGGAGCGACTACAAGAAGCCCAGATGAAATAGTGCCAGCAATTAGATCAAGATGTGTAGAAATATTTTTTAGAGGACTTCATCCAGAAGAAATACAAAAAATAGCTAGAAATTCTGCCACAAAAGTAGGATTAGAAATAACCGATAAAGGTATTGATATTGTTAGTAGGTATTGTACAAATGGAAGAGATGTAGTTAATCTAGTACAACTTTGTTCTGGTTTTGCAATTAATGAAAATAGAAAAAATATAACAGAGGAAGATATAGACTGGGTTATAGAAAATGGTCAATACATAGAAATACCTAATAAAAAGATAAAAGATAAGCCTGAGATAGGTATTGTCAATGGGCTAGCAGTATATGGAGCAAATATTGGAATGGTAATGGAAATTGAAGCAACGGCAAGAAAAATATCTCATAGAAAAGGTGAACTAAAAGTAACAGGTATAGTTGAAGAAGAAGAAATAAGTAATAACAATAGAAAAATAAAGAGAAAGAGTACCGCATATTCATCTATTCAAAATGTATTAACAGTTTTAAATAATATATTTGATCTAGATTGCGAAGGATATGATATACATGTCAATATACCTGGTGGAGTCCCTGTGGATGGGCCTTCCGCAGGAATAACAATAGCAACAGCTATTTATAGTGCAGTGAAAGGGAAACCTATAGATAATAAAGTTGCCATGACTGGTGAAATTAGTTTGCTTGGAGGAGTAAAGCCTATTGGTGGGGCGTCCGCTAAAATACTTGCGGCTAAAAAAGCTGGAGCAACTACAGTAATAATACCCAAGGATAATTGGAATGAAAATTTTAATAAAATAGAAGATATAAATATAATTCCAGTAAATACACTGAAAAATGTTATAGATATAGCTATATTAGAAAATGAAATAAAAAATGAAATAAATATAGATGTTTTAGTAGCATCACCTATTGAATCAGTAAAATTGGATTAAATAATTTGAAAAAAAATACTAACTCTGGATAATATTAATATTATGAGTTAGTATTTTAACTTTTTATTCCTTTAATATATTATAAAAATAAGCTTTGTGGATTTTTATAGCTGGAAATATTGAAAAATTAATAAATTATGTGTATACTAGAAAAGTTAAATAATTTATTTTAAAGGATGGAGGAAAATAAATGAATGATAATTTAATAACTCTGCCTTTAATTCCTTTAAGAGGAATTACTATTTTTCCAAGTATGATTATACATTTTGATGTTGCTAGGGAAAAGTCAATCACAGCATTAGAATCAGCCATGGAGAAAGATGTAGAGGTATTTCTTGTAACACAAAAAAAAATAAAAGATGAAGTGCCTAAATTAAAAGATTTATATACTATAGGTACTGTATGTAAAATTAAGCAGCTATTAAAGTTACCAAATGACGTAATAAGAGTTTTAGTTGAAGGTATAGAAAGAGCTAAACTAATAGAGATTACAGGTAATGAAAAATATATAGAAGCTAATATAGAAAACTTAGAGGAATTAGAGAACAAAGAATATGAAGGTGTAGAGGCATATATTAGAACGTTAAAAAAATGCTTTGCAAAATATATTAAAATGTCAGAAAATGAAAAATCAAATATATTAAAAATATTTGAAGAAATAAAGGATTATGATGAAATAGTAGATGTAATTTCAGCATATATGTTAGTAGAAGACGAGAAAAAACAAGGGGTTTTAGAAGAATTAAATCTTATAAAACGAATAGAAAAGCTTATTATAATAATCAATAATGAAATTGAAATTGTAAAAGTTGAAAAAAGAATAGATAAGAAGCTTAAAAACTCTATGGATAAGGTTCAAAAAGAATATTATTTAAGAGAACAAATTAAAATTATTCAAGAAGAACTTGGCGAAGATAATGATGAAAAAAAGGAAATAATAAAATACGAGGAAAGAATAAAGAAAGCTAAACTTCCGAAGAATGTAAAAGAAAAAGCTTTGTATGAAATTTCTAGATTAAAAGCATCAGAAGGTCAGGGATCAGAGGGAAATGTTATTAGAAGTTACTTAGATTGGATATTAGATCTTCCGTGGGGAACAAAAACTAAAGATACCTTTGAAATTACAAAGGCTTCAAAATACTTAGATGAAGAGCATTATGGTCTTGAAGAAGTTAAAGAAAGAATAATTGAGTATCTTGCAGTTAAAAAGCACACTAATAGCTTAAAAGGACCTATTTTATGTTTAGTTGGACCACCAGGAGTAGGAAAGAGTTCTATAGCAAAATCTGTAGCTAATGCATTAGGTAGAAATTTTGTTAGAATTTCATTAGGTGGATTAAGAGATGAAGCAGAGATTAGGGGACATAGAAAAACTTATGTTGGTGCAATACCAGGACGAATAATATATGCTATGAAAGAGGCAAAATCTAATAATCCATTAATACTATTAGATGAAATAGACAAGCTCAATTCAGATCAAAGAGGAAATCCGGCAGATGCACTTTTAGAGGTTTTAGATTCAGAACAAAACAAAGAATTTAGAGATAACTACTTAGAGTTAGATTTTAACTTGTCGGAAGTTTTATTTATAACTACAGCTAATTCAACAGACACAATACCAGGACCCTTATATGACAGAATGGAAATAATAGAAGTATCAGGGTATACCTATGAAGAAAAGTTCCATATAGCTAAAAAACATATAATTCCTAAGGTTCTTAAAAATCATAATTTAACCTCAGAAAATATTAAAATTTCAGATAGTATAATAAATGAAGTAATAAATTGTTATACAATAGAATCTGGAGTACGAGGGCTAGAAAGGGTTATAGGGAAGTTAATTAGAAAATCACTTACTGAAATGTTAAAGACAAACAAGGAGTCGTTAATTATTTCAAAAGGTAAACTTGAAAAGTTATTAGGACCTAAACCTTATACTTATGATAAGATAGATAAGGAAGATAGAGTAGGTGTTGTTAATGGTATGGCATGGACGGCATACGGAGGAACAACTCTGCCAATAGAAGTTGCCGTAATGAAGGGAACAGGTAAGTTAGAAATAACAGGTCAGTTAGGTGAAGTAATGCAAGAATCTGCTAAAATTGCAGTAGGATATGTTCGTTCAAATTCAAACAAGTATGGATTAGAAGCGGATTTCTATAAAAATACAGATATTTATATACATGCTCCAGAAGGATCTATTAAAAAAGATGGACCTTCAGCGGGAGTAGCTATGGTTACAGCGATAGTTTCAGCTTTATCTAACAAAAAGATAAGAAGAAATATAGCTATGACTGGGGAAGTAACACTAACAGGAAAGGTACTTGCTATAGGTGGATTAAAAGAGAAGAGTATAGCAGCGCAAAGAAGTGGTGTAGATACAATAATAGTACCTAAACAAAATGAAAAAGATATAATTAAAATACCGAATTCTATAAAAAATAAGTTAAAGATTATTTTAGTAGAAGATGTTAAAGAGGTATTAAATAATGCATTAATTGGAGTGGATACCATTGAGAATTAAACAATCAGAATTTGAAATATCAGCAGTTAAAAGAGAACAATATCCTGTAGATGGACTTCCAGAGGTGGCCTTTGTTGGACGATCTAATGTTGGGAAGAGTTCAATAATAAATGCCTTAGCAAATAGAAGACATTTAGCAAAAGTAAGTCAAACACCAGGTAAAACAAGACTTATAAACTTCTTTATGATAAATGAAGGTGAATTCCATTTAGTAGATTTACCTGGATATGGATATGCTAAAGTTTCTAAGACAGAACAAGCAAGTTGGGGAAAAACTATAGAAATGTACTTAACTGATAGAGAAGAACTTAAGAGAGTTATTTTATTAGTTGATTCAAGACATAAGCCAACTAAAGATGATTTAATTATGCATGATTGGGTAAAGCACTTTGATATTGAAGCTATAGTTGTAGCTACTAAAAGTGATAAATTATCTAATAATGAGTTAAGAAAATCTGAAAAAATAATTAAAGATACAATGGGTCTAACAAAAGATGATAAGTTCTATTTCTTTTCTTCTTTAAACAAAAAGGGAAAAGATGAATTAATTAATTATTTATTTGAAGGATTAGTAGAAGAAGAAAATGAGATAGAATAATACAGTAAGTCATACGTAAAAATAGACTAGAATATTAGCTTGTTATTTTTTCGAAGATGCCTAAGAACCCCTAAAGTGCAAACTTTAGGGGTTCTTATTTTTTTATAGAAAAACATAAAACTTTTAAGAGAAAAACAGTGTCAAAGTTAAGTACTAATCATAGTATATACTATAAAACAAAAAAAAATAAAGACCTTGAGGAGGAACAAACTATGGAAATGAATGAAATTCTAAACGGCTTAAATTCATGTGGTTGTGGAGATGAAAGTTCAAATTGTACACCAAATTGTACACCAAATTGTGTGCCAAATTGTAATACAGGAGGTAATGCAGGGTTTGGTGGTGGATGCTGGATATGGATACTATTAATATTACTTTATAGTCGTTCAGGATCAAAAGGTAAATCTTATGAGGACTGTTATCGCTGTGTAAAGAAAAAAGATCATTGTTGTTGTGAAAAAGAAAAAAATGATTGTTGCTGTGAACACAATGAATCAAAAGGTGGATGTTCATTCTATTTATTCTTATTAGTTATATTATTCATTTGTAATGGTAGTGGAAGAGATTGTGGAAACAGTGGATTCGGTGGATTGGGTGGATTTGGAAATTTACTTGGTTGTTGTTAATAAAAAATAAAAGAGTTCTATTAAGAAAGGAGCGATAGATATGTCAAAAAAATGCTGTAAAGATGGTTATGAATGTATGCCTTGTTGTGGAAATAGTGATGGAGGTATTTTAGGCGGGTTAGGTGGTGGAATTACTCCAATAATATTCCTGTTAATAGCTTGTTCATCAGGATTATTATGTTCTAACAGTTCATTTTTAATAATTTTATTATTCTTATTATGCGGTGGCGATTCAATATCTAATTTACTTGGGTCATGTTAATAGCATAAAAGATGGAGGGCTTATAGCCCTCCAAAAAAATGTCCTAAATTATAAACATATTTAATAAATATACATATAATGAATTAGTAAGGAATTTGTTGGGAGGATCCTAAATGTCAAAAAAAAGAGAAAGAAATAAATCAGAAGAATGTCAGTGTTCAAAGTGTCAAAATAAATCAGGGAAATTAAGTAGTAAATTAGATAATAATCCTTTTGGGATTAATCCATCACAACTTAATGGGATGCTGGGAAATATAGATATGAGTCAAATAGGAAATATATTATCAGCTATGAATAAAGATGGTTTTGATTTAAATAACATAAATATTGGATCTGTTAAAAATATGATGTCTGGTATGAATGGAGGACAAAATAATCAAGAACTATCCTCAATTCAAGATATGATTGCTAATATGGGGAACTCACAATCAACGCAAAATAATATACAAAATCAAGAAAGTACAAATATTAAATATAATAATAATGAACGCGATAATGGTCGATATAATAAGAAGAGTAGAAATAAAGAGAACATTACTGATATAGAAGTTGATGAGAATTTAGAAATGCTATTATCTCTTAGAAAGATAGTGAGTTATGATAAGGTGAAATTTATAGATAAAGTAATAGAACTTTATCATAAGGGCTTATTTGAAGAAAAATAAAAAAATGTATAAAAACAAATGATGCAGTCAATACTATTAATGTACCGGAGAAAATATTCTCCTATAGCAAATAAAGAGAAATCTTTATTAAGGCTAAACCCCCCCCCATCCCCCTTTTAGGCCGCGAAAGCGGCCTTTTAGTTTAATCTGGTTTTTATTGGGTTGTTAATATTATAAACGTTTTTTTATGGCTGATATTTTTAATTGGGTAGAGGAATCTACTTCTATAGTTAAATATAGGAATAGTTCTTTTTTTTCAGTTGAAGAATCTAATTTATTTACTTCTTCAAATGATAAGCACCAATTAATAGTTGTTATATTACCGCTGTCATCCCAGATACTATCGTAGAAATAGCCATTTTGAAAAGAATAAGTATAAGTATCTTTATATAAATTCCATAGAAGACCTAATTCATTATTATTAATTGTTGAAGAAAATATATCCGGAGCATCAGATAACTCATAAGGATATTCTATAAGATCAATAAAAGATTGAACCAAATTTAAATTTGGAACATTAGTTTTAGAGAAAGTAGTATCTTTAAGGGATTTCCCATTAAAAATATAAGAATTAGTAGAACTATTACCTTCACTAGAGGAAATTGATAATATCTTAGGTGTTCTAGAATTATTTGAATCTAATATACCTAAGATATTATTAGAGGAAGTGTATATATTGAAAAAGTCAGTTTTATTCCAAGTGAATATATAGTTAATAGGCTTATTATCTTTAAAAGTTGTAATAATAATTTCAGGTATCCCATCACGTGAAAGATCTAATGTATTAAATCTTAATGGCCAATTAGGAGAAAATTCTCCGAGTATTTTAGAATTATCACTAGGTTGTAAAATATAATCCTTAGAAGCGGTTTTTACTTTTACTACATATGTATTTTTTTCTAGAATAACTTCTAAGGTTTCTTTTTCTCCATCTCCATTTAAGTCTAAAGAAGTTTCGGTATTAGTATTAATGTTTGCAACTGTATTTTGCGAATTTTTATTATCTCTATATATATAATAAAAAGAAAATAATAAAAAAAGTATTATTAGAAATACTATTAAAGATGAAAAAATACTTTTCTTCTTTATAACAATAAATTTAGACATGCAATCACCTCAATAAAGTATATGTCAAATAATATATATAAATTCAAAGTAAATAGATATTAAGGTGCATTCAAATAAAAAAAGACCAGTAATCTACTTAGTTAAGTAGATTACTGGCATTCCTTACATATTCCATAAAAAAATACTTTGTTAGATAAGATTTTATAACCTGATTTATCTTCAGCAGTTTGATTTAGATTACTGAAAGAGACATCTTCTAAATCATCAACTTTACTACAAGATAAACATTGGATATGAGCATGTTGTTTAGGATTCCCATCATATCTGAAATTTCCTTCACCGACATTTATTTCTTGAACTAATTTAACTTCAACTAAAGTTTTAACAGCTTTATATACAGTTGCTAAACTCATTGTTGGGTAATTTGGTTGAAGTGCTTTATAAATAATTTCGGCAGAAGGATGTTCTTTTGTACTCATTAGATATTTATAAACTGCTAACCTTTGAGGCGTAAGTTTTAATTTTCTTTCTTTGAAGATAGAAATTATATTATCCATTTGACACCACCCTATTATATTATTAGATTAATTATATTCAATTATAAAGACAATGTCAATTAGTATTAATTAGTAAATCAAATGAAGTAATAATTAATATTAATATTGGATGCATTGCTATTAAACTAAATATTCAAAATAATGTTGCAAACTTATAAACCGTATGTTAATATAAAGGCAGTTGTTAATTAATTAACAAAGAAAAACAAGGAAATATAAATTACCTATATCTTATGTAATTTATAATATCATATAAATATAATAAAGTAATATAAAAAATAAAAAATATGGAAATATATTAAACTTTTTAGGAGGAATTATAATGTCAAAGTATAAAGTAGGCGACGAATTAATAATAGTTAATGAACCTGGTCAAGATGAAGAAAAATTAAAAGAGTTAACTCATTTAACAACTAATGGAGAATATGCCCAAATAGCTTGGGGATTAAAAATAATAAATGTTGAATATGATAAACCACATGTAACTTTAACTTATAGAAATGTAAGTGGAGAATTAAATAAGGTTTTTGCAGAATGTAGAGATATTGAAAATTTCGATCAACAAAAGGTTTTAGAAAAAGCTTTACTTAAGGCTTTCCAAAACGAAATAATAAATATATCAGTATTTAAGAATAGTTCTGCTAAAAAATTATAAGCGAATTAAGCTATTTTATTTTGAATAGTCCTAAATGATTAATTATAATAATGAATTAAAGATAGAGCTAATGTTCTATCTTTTTTTCATTTAGGCATTTAAGTCGCTTCAAAAAATACATTAAAACAGGTGAAGTAGATTTTTTATATGAAAAAGAAAAATACAAAAAAATTAAGAACTTCCAAAAATATTATTATTATTGTATAATTATCTAATAAAATATTAAGGAGGTTCTATGAAAATTTTTTTAGCAAGACAAGCTATTTATAATAAAAATACAAAAATAGTTGCATATGAAATTCTATATAGAAATTCTTTAAAAAATGAATTTGATAAAAATCAAAAACAAGAAGAAGCAACATATAAAGTTATGCAAAATATATCATCTTTTGGATTAAATATTTTAACAAAGAATAAACTAGCTTTTATTAATTTTCCAGAAGAAGTTATCAATAGTAATATGGCAACGTTATTACCACCGAATAAAGTAATAATTGAAGTGCTAGAAACCGTAGAACCAACAAAAGAAATAATTGCAAATTTAAAGTTTTTAAGACATAAGGGTTATACCATAGCTTTAGATGATATAAGTACATATAAACAAGTAGAAGGTTTTTTAGGAGTTATAGATATTGTTAAAATAGATTATAAACTATCAAATAAAGCTGAAAGAATAAATATTATACAAAAATTAAAAAATAAGAATATTAAAATGTTAGCAGAAAAAATAGAAACAGAAAATGAAATGATTGAGGCAAAGAGTCTAGGTTTTGATTATTTTCAGGGATATTATTTTAGCAAGCCAACAGTAATGGAAAGTGAAGATATTGCAGCAAAAAATAGAACAATATTTTATGTAATAATAGAACTTATGAAAGAAGATTATGATATTAATAGAATGGAAAACTTAATTAAGTCTGATATAGGGTTAACGTATAAGTTTATTAAATTTATAAATTCAGCTTATTTTAGTTTTATTCAAGAAGTTTCTTCAATAAAGAATGCAGTAATGCTTATTGGAACAAATGAATTAAGAAAGTGGCTGTGTATAATTTCAATTTCGGAAATGAATTCGAATATAGGAGAAGAACATGCAAATAATATAATTATTAGAGCTAGAATGTGTGAACTAATATCAGAAAATAAAGGATATAATGATAAAGACTTAGCATTTATGGTAGGATTATTTTCAGATATTCATATGTTAATGGATAAGTCATTGATTGATGTCGTAGAGGAACTTCCAATTGGGAAGGAAGGAAAAGCTGCTTTGCTTGGGGAAGATAATATTTATAGTGATATTCTTAATTTAGTAATTGCTTATGAAAACATGGATGAAGAAAAGATTCAAATTATATCAAGTAAGACTAAAGTAAATATAGATAAATTAGGGGAAATTTATTTAGCATCAATTGAATGGGGTTCAAAGTTGTTAAATATTAATAGATAATTTATTAATAGATAATTTATTCATGTAATATTTAAAAAAAGCTTTGTTTTTAAAAGGAATTATACTATAATGTATCTATGATTTCGGTTTCAATGGGGATTGGGGGGAGTTTTATGAGTAAGTGTCCATTTTGGTCAACAAAAAAAGAAAGGGTTAATTGTTATGATGAGTGTCCAATGAATGGAATGGTCTCACAAAAAGAGGCGTGTCCGTTTAAAAAGGTTTTAGACGAAACTAAAATAGCATATAAGGATATAGAAAATGAAAATTTTGCATATTCACAAGAAAAGCATGGAGAGTATGATTTTTTTAAGAAAATGAGTAGTTATTAAAAGTGGTGTATCTCAACTAGAGATACACTGCTTTTGCTTATGTACAGATTTATAAAAATTAAATAATTAATAGTATAAAACTATTGTGAACTTTAATACTAAGAATAACTTAAATTGTTATTTTCTTTCGGCACCCTAATCTAGAAAATAGTCAATGCTAGTAATCAATAAGGAGACTTTATGGAAGTTAAATTAGATAAATATCAAAAAGAAGCTGTTTATATAAAAGAAAAGAATGTACTGGTAGTTGCAGCGCCAGGTTCTGGTAAGACTACAGTAATAATAAATAGGGTTAATCATTTAGTTATAGATTTAAAGGTGAAAATAGGTAATATAATAGTTATAACTTTTACTAGAGCTGCAGCTGATAATATGAGAAATAGATACAAGAACTTATTTAATAGAGATAAGTCACCTTTTTTTGGGACTTTTCATGGATTGTTTTATAAAATACTTTTAAAGGAAGGATATAATATAGCAATTATTGAAGGTGGAATATCCCATAGAATAGTTAAAGCAGTACTAGCGAAGTATTCAGATGAAGTTAGTGAAGATAAAATAAAAGAAGTTTTAAACAATATTTCTACATTTAAAACATCTCTTATGGAAAGAGGGAACTTTATACCGTCCATAAGTAATGATATTTTCGATGAATGCTATGAAGGGTATGAAGGATATAAGAAAAAAAATCAACTTTGGGATTTTGATGATTTATCAATTAAAGTAATAGAATTATTTCAAAATAATAAAAGTATCTTAAAAAAGTATAAAGATATATTTAACTATGTTTTAGTTGATGAGTTTCAAGATTGTGATGATATTCAAGTTAATTTTTTAAAGTTGATTAATGAAAATAATGAACTTTTTGCAGTTGGAGATGAGGATCAATGTATTTATTCATTTAGAGGATCAAGGCCGGAATACATGGTAACTTTCAAAGAGTTATTTCCTAAGGGCAAAAAGGTATATTTATCTATAAATTATAGAAGTAAACAAAATATAGTTGAAAATTCAAAGTATGTAATTGAAAATAATGAAAATAGAAATAAAAAAGAAATTAAGGCGTTTAATGAAAGTGATGGGATAATAAAATATTCAAAGCCATACAGCGAAACTATGCAAGGTGAAGAAATTGCTACGATTGTGAAAGAATCTTATGATAATATAACTGAAAATGCAGTGTTATATAGAACTAATATGGAAGCTAGAAGCATAATAGATGTTTTTACAAAAAGAAAAATAGAATTTATTTTATTAGATAAAGGATATAATTTCTTTGAACATTTCATATGCAAAGATATTTTAAGCTATCTTAGATTGGCTATTGATATAAAAGATAAGGCTAGCTTTGTACATGTTATAAATAAACCATTTAGATATATAAGTAAAAGCAGTCTTGAAAGTGTTAAATCAAGTTTTGAAGATAATAATCCTTTTGATATTCTTATAAATAAAAAAGATACTCCACCTTTTCAAGCTAAAAAGCTAAATGATTTAAAAAAGGAAATTCAATATTTAAATAAACTATCTCTAGGATCTGCAATTCAGTATATAATTTCTGATCTTAAATATAGTGAGTATTTAAAAAACTACGGTGAAAAATATAATCAAAGTATAGATGACTTAGAGGATGTTTTAGAGGAATTTAAAAGTGCAGCAGAAGGTCTTAGAACAATAATAGAACTATTTGGACATGTTGAAAATGTTAAGGAACAAATAGAGAAAAGTAAGGGTAATAAAGAGGGCGTAATTCTTTCAACTATACATGGGGTAAAAGGAATGGAATTTAAAAATGTATTTATGATAAATTGCGCAGAAGAAACATTGCCACATAAATCCTCAATAGAAAAAAATTTAGAAGAGGAAAGGCGATTGTTCTATGTTGGAATTACAAGAGCAATAAATAACTTATATCTTTATTCGCCAAAAACAATAAGAGGACAATTTAAAGAATCATCAAGATTTATAGCAGAAGGAAACTTTAGCAAAGAATCGGAAGTGGATCATTATGGATTGAAAATCGGAGATTATATTCATCATAGAACTCATGGTGATGGAAAGGTAGAAAATATTGAAGGCGATAAGGTTCGTATAAACTTTGATGTAGATATTATAAGATCTTTTTCATTAAAGGTTTTAATGGAAAATAATTTAATAATAATTGTAAGTTAAGAAGATGAAAGAAAACAACAAATTATTTGCAAAAAGTCCTTATGTAATGATTTTTCATTTTTATAAAAGGTGTACAAATAAGACTTTACACTTTGTGTTCAAAGAAGTATATTAGATAATAGTAAGTCATATTAAAAAGAATGTGAGGTAAAATCATATGAATAAACAAGAAGAGAAAGAATTAAGAGAAGAGATTAAGGAAGAAATTATAAAATATACAGTGAAATCCGAAGGGGTTTTACAAGTTGAGTTTGAAGAATATATATTAGAATTAGAGTTAGAAACTAAAGATGTAACTATAGATAAGATTATAGAAAAAATTATTGAAGACATGGATGAAGAATAGTGGGAAATACAGTAGGGTATCGTAAGATAGCCTATTTTTATACCTATAATTTCATAATTAGCTAAAGAAACCTAGTAATTGATTGAATGTTAAAACTTTATACGATATAATTTTAGTAGGTTTATAGAATTATATAGACCTACTATCTTAATAAAGAAGGTAAAAGAATGAATAATAATGATATGAAATTTGCACTTGATATAGGGACAAGATCCATGATAGGTACATTAGGTGTGGTTAAAGAAGATAAATTTGAAGTTATATGTGAGAAATATTTAGAACACGAAGAAAGAGCAATGATTGATGGTCAAATTCATGATATAGATCTTGTGGCAAAAGGAGTAAATATTATTCTTAAGCAAGTTGAAGAAGAAGTAGGATTTAAAGTAGATCAAGTTTCAATTGCAGCTGCGGGACGATTTTTGAAGACCATTAACTCTAAGGGAACAATGGATTTAAATATAGAAGAAGAAATAACAAAAGATATTATCAGAAGCTTAGAGCTTACAGCAGTAAAGAAAGCTGAAGAGAAAATAAATAGAACTACAAACGGGAAATTATATTGTGTAGGTTATTCAGTTACTAATTATTACTTAAATGGATTTGTGATTTCTAATTTAATAGGTCATAAGGGAGAATCAGTTGGAGTAGAGGTTATAGCTACATTTCTACCGAGGTCAGTTGTAGATTCATTATATACAGTTATGAAGAAAGTAGGTCTTAGAGTTAATAATTTAACATTAGAACCAATTGCTGCTATTGAAGCTGTAGTTCCTAAAAAATTGAGGCTTCTAAATATAGCATTAATAGATATTGGTGCAGGAACATCAGATATAGCAATTAGCTCAAATGAGACTATTTCATCATTTGGAATGGTTCCACAAGCTGGAGATAAAGTAACAGAAGCTATAGCCCAGGAATATTTAGTAGACTTTAATACTGCTGAAAATATGAAAAGGCGAATAGGAATCGATGAAGAAATTACATATACAGATGTTCTAGGATTTGAAAATTCTATTAAATCTGAAAATATAAAAAAAACAATAGAAGCAGTTGTTAAGAAAATTGCACAAAGCATAGGGAGTAAAGTGAAGGAACTAAATGGTAATAAACCACCAAGTGCAATATTCTTAGTTGGTGGGGGAGCACATACTCCAGGTCTTATTGAACAAATAAGTGAAGTTGTAAATTTACCACTTCAAAGAATTGCAATAAAAGATAGAACGGCTGTAATAGACTGTATTAGTAATAATGGACTTGGATCAGCGGGAGTAACAGTACTTGGAATTGCATTAGTAGCACTTAAAAATGCAGGAAATGATTTTATAGATATTATTCTAAATGGATCACCAATAAGCATGTTTAATTCTCATGAACATACTATAATGGACGTGCTACTGCAAGCTGGTATTAACCCATCTATGCTTATTGCTAAAAAAGGGAAAAATATAAGATATACTTTAAATAAAAATAAACGAATAGCATTTGGGGAAAAAGGGGAAAATCCAGTTATAGAGCTTAATAAAACATTAGCAGCACTAGATTATAAGGTTAAAGAAGGTGCAAAAATTAATATTATATTTGCGAAAAATGGAAAAGATGCAAAACCAAAAGTTATGGAACAAATTAAAGAGTTCATGAGTATAAGTATTTATATAAATGATGAGATTATAAACATTGAACCAAAGGCTTTCATAAATAATAAAAGTGTTAAATTAGATGAGTTTATAAAAAATGATGATGTTGTTAAGATAATAATGCCTAAAACCATAGGCGATATTAAAAAGTATATACTTAATAAAGAAACATCATTATATAAATCAGGAATATGTTTAGAAAAAGAATATAAATTAATAGATGGAGAAATGTTAACTACTAGTAAAGATGTAATAACTACTATAAATCCCAAAATATCTATTGATAAAGATAGAGATAACTATTTAGATATAGTTGTTACTGTTAATTCAGAAAAAGTTATTCTAACCGGAAAACAAGAATATATATTTGTAGACATATTTAATTTTATAGACTTTGATTTAAAATCAGCAAATGGGACAATTAATCTTAAACTAAATGAAGAGAATGCAAGCTATACGGATAAAATCAAAAATCAAGATATAATAAAAGTATTCTGGAGCAATTAGTTTAGGGAGGGAACATGATTAATTTCAAAGAAGAAGCAAATACTATAAAAGAAGAGCTAATAATAATTAGAAGAGAACTTCATAAGTATCCTGAAATAGGAATGGAAGAATTTAAAACACGAGAGTTAATAAAAACATTTTTAAAAGATGAGGGAATACCTTTTATAGAGGTTGCTAAAACTGGAGTTTGTGGAATTATAAAGGGCGAAAAACCAGGACCAATTAAAACCATAGCACTTAGAAGTGACATAGATGGGTTGCCAATGGATGATAAAAAGACTTGTGATTACTCATCAAAGATAAATGGAAGAATGCATGCTTGTGGACATGATGCTCATATAGCCATACTCCTAGGCGTTGCAAAAATTTTAAATAAGAATAGAAATTTTTTCAGTGGAAATGTGAAACTTTTTTTTGAACCAGCAGAAGAAACAGTGGGTGGTTCAAGGTTTATGATAGAAGAAGGGGTTTTAGAAAATCCAAGTGTTGATGTGATTTGTGGATTACATGTAGAAGAAACTATAGAATGTGGAAAAATAATGGTCAAAAGTGGTGTTGTTAATGCATCATCTAATCCCTTTAAAATAAAAATAAAGGGATCAGGTGGTCATGGAGCTTATCCTCATACCACGGTAGACCCTATTGTCATAGCAAGTAGCGTAGTGCTTGCTATTCAAAATATTATAAGTCGGGAAGTTAATGCTGCAAACCCAGCAGTTATAACAATTGCTTCAATTCATGGGG
Organism: Clostridium gasigenes; assembly: GCF_017348895.1. NCBI lineage: Bacteria > Bacillati > Bacillota > Clostridia > Eubacteriales > Clostridiaceae > Clostridium > Clostridium gasigenes. The sequence goes on along the minus strand of NZ_CP071376.1, from coordinate 540,006 downwards.
GGAAGGCTCAAAATGTAATCCCAGAAGAGGTTAATATAAAAGGGATTATAAGAACACTAATAAAAGAAGACAGAGAGTTTATAAAAAATAGAGTAGTAGAAGTAGTTGAAGGTGTTTGTAAATATTCAAGAGGAACCTGCGAAATTGAAATAGAAGATTCGTACCCATCTCTTTATAATGATGATAATATGGTTAGTATTTTAAAGAGGTCCGCAGAAACTATAATAGGTAATGAAAATATTTTAAATCAGGAAAATATCAAGATGGGAGTGGAGAGCTTTGCATATTTTGCAGAACAGAGACCTTCGGTATTTTATTTCCTAGGTACTGGGAATAATGAAAAACACACGAGTTATCCAGCCCATAGTAGCCTTTTTGATATAGATGAGGATGCAATTGCGGTAGGAATAGCTATTCAATGTCAGTTAGTGTCGAATTATTTGACAATAACTTAAATTAATATTAATCTATAAGAATGGGAAAATATAAATTAGAGTATAAAATGCTAGGAGTGATTTAGTTTGATAATAGGAATAGGTACAAATGAAGCAGGCCAAAGATTAGATAAATTTTTAAGAAAGTTATTAACGGATGTTCCGCTAAGCGCTATTTTTAAAGCTTTAAGAAAAGGTGATATTAGAATTAACGGTAAAAAGCAAAAAGAAAATTATGCTCTACAGTTAAATGATATTATAGAAATAAAATATTTAAAAAGTAATCAAGAAGAAATAAACAAAAAGCCTAAGTTTATAAAAGTAGATGCCACAGGAATGAAGATAATATATGAAGATGATAATCTTATAGTTGTTGAAAAATGGCCAGGAGTATTAATACATCCAGATCAAAAGAGTGAAGAACCAACTCTAACTGATTTTGTATTATCATACTTAAATGAAAAGGGAGCATACCTTCCAGATAAAGAAGTTACATTTACTCCAGCATCATGTAATAGATTAGATAGAAATACTTCTGGAATAGTTATGTTTGGTAAAACTTTTGAAGGTTTAAGAACATTAAATGAAATGATTAGAGAGAGAAAAGTTGAAAAATACTATATGACTCTAGTTACAGGAAAAGTTAAAGATGGAATATACACAGGATATATTAAAAAGAATGAAGATGTAAATATATCAAAAGTATATGATGAAGAAATTCCAAATTCAAAAAAAATAGCTATGGAAGTTAAGACAATTCAAACTAATACAGCATATTCATTAGTGGAAATTGATTTAATAACAGGTAGAAGTCATCAAATAAGAGCACACATGGCTCATTTAGGTCATGGCGTTATTGGAGACAATAAATATGGAGATAAAAAACTAAATTCATTCTTTGCTAGTAAGTTTGGTTTAAATTATCAATTCCTTTATGCTTATAAACTAATATTTAGAGATGCACCAGGAAAAATGGAGTATTTAAATAATAAAACAGTTGCAGCAGCTTTACCTCCAATATTTAAGAAAATAAAAACAGACGTATTTAAATTTAGATAAAAATTTAAGATGTTATAAGATATTAGGGTTATATAAATATTTTGGGAAGGCATCTGAAAAATTAGACTAGTATATTTACTAGTTATTTTTTCAAGATGTCTAAATATAAAGAGAATGGGAATTTATTTTTAGAACTTTGGCAAGATAAGGGGATTCATTATGGAAGAGAGATCAGCAGGGCGTGGGTTTTTAATATTATCAATAGCAGGAATATTAGGGAAAATTTTAGCTGCATTATATGTTCCACTTTTAACAGGACTGATAGGTACTGATGGATATGGAATATATTACAAAGGATATGATGTATTCATATTTTTATTTGCTATAAGTAGTTTTGGCGCACAGCCTGCCATTACAAAAGTTGTTACAGAACTGAGGGTTTTGGGAAATCATAAAGATGCATTAAGAGCTATGAAGTTAGCTAGAAAATATTTGGCTATTGGAGGTTTTTTAATATCTGCATTATTTATGATAATAGCCTTTCCTTTAGCAAATATGGTTAGTAAAGGTAGCGGTGGGTTTACTTTTATGTTTTTAGCACCGGCTATTTTTTTTGCAGCAGTTTTATCTGCCTATAGAGGATATATGCAAGGTATAGAAGATATGCAATCACTTGCTATATCATCTATAATTGAACAACTAGTTAATGTAGTTTTAAGTCTAGTATGTGCATTTTTATTACTAAAAGTAGGTGGCGGTGACAAAGAGTGGGGAAGTGCAGGAGCTACCATTGGTACTTCGCTTGGAGCTATAGTTGCTATTATATATATTATGTATATATACGAAAAGAGAAATTATGAAGATGAAGCTTATGCATTAGATACGGGAAAGAAGAAAGTTTCGGATAAAAAAATAATTAGAAAACTTATTAAATATGGACTACCTATTACATTAGTTGCAGCTATACAAAATGCTGCAGGAATGGTAGATATGTTTACTGTGACAAATAGATTAGAGTTTGCAGGGTTTACAGCAACGAGTGATATGTACGGGACTTTAGGTCAGTATAAAACACTTATTTATGTTCCATTAACAATAGTAACTGCCCTAGGTACATCAATGTTTCCACGGATAATACGGGCATTTGTTGAGCGAAATAAGAAAGATTTAAGAAAACAAATGAGTTATTCATTTAGGCTTACATACATAATAACAATACCCGCAACATTTGGACTTGCGATTTTAAGTAAGGAGATATATGTATTCTTATTTAATAAAACTACTGGATATGAATTATTAATGTTTGGATCAGCAGCTTTAATATTAATGGCTATAACAACTATACAAAATGTTATTTTGCAAGGAATAAATAAGTTTTATTTAATAATGGCAACAGCAAGCCTTGGATTATTAGCTAAATTTATTGCAAATTATTTATTAGTTGGAATTACGGATATAAATATAATGGGAGCTGTTATTGGTAATTTTCTTGCATTTGGAATACCGCTAGTAATAAATCATATTAAGCTTCAAAAAACATTTAAAATTAAAATTCCAATAATAAGACAATCAATAGTGCCATTAATATCATCGATAGTAATGAGTTTTACTATTATTTTTATAAGGATTCCGTTATTTAGAGTATTTAGTATTCTAGGAGTTCAAGGTAGATTAGTAACAGCTATTGGAACAATAATTCTAATGGCTATAGGTGGAGTAGTTTATCTAGTTGTAATGGTGTATTTTGGTGGAATAAGAAAAATAGATTTAGATATGGTTTCTCCAAGGTTATATACACTAATGCCAAGAGGGATAAGAAAGCAACTTGGATAATTTCATTTAAATCCTTAACTTATTTTTTATTTCAAATCTCTAACTATCTAAATTTAAATATTTAATAACATAAAAGACTATTGGTGTGCCCAATAGTCTTTTATGTTATTTTTTTGAAGGTATCTTAGGTTAATGTTGGTATATTTATTAGATACATCTATGAAATTAATCTTCCTCAATACCAAAGAAGCTTAATACTGCAAAAATTGCAAATGTACCTAAAATAATAGTTAAATTTTTAATAATAAATAAATCAGATAAAATAGTCTTAGATAGTATGTTCAAAAATAAGAATGTTAATATAGCAAGTAGTGAAAATATTGCTATGTTATACTTAGATAAATTTAATTCTAGATGTTTTTTCACTTCATACATATTTATAATTAATGTTACTGTTGAGGTTATAAATAATGTTAATGCATAGCCTAAAATATTAATACTAGGAATTCCTATGAAAATATATAAACATACAAGCTCTAGAGCAGCAGTTATTAAACAATTTCTAAGAATTACACCTTGTTTATTTAGTCCATTAAGTATTCCAAAAGTACAACTTGCTGTAAAGAATATAGGAGCACAAAGAGATCCAATTCTAATATATTGTCCTAAATCATCTCTAGAGAAAAACATTATTCCTAAAGAATCTGGAATTATGTTGCAAATTATAGTTGTTGCAAGTCCAAGTAAAAAAGCTATTTTAAGAACTTTTTTTATTCGAATGGAAGCATTGTAATACTCACCACGACTTAATGTTTGTGAAAGATCTGGAATAATGAGTGAGTTTATAGATCCAATTACAATCATAGGAAATCCAATGATTGCAAAAGCCATGCCAGTAAATTTACCAATCATTCCAAGAGCTACTGAAGATTCAAATCCTGCAGCTACTAATCTATGTGGAACAATAAGTGTGGAAATAGTACCAAAAATGTTACCTAAGAACCCATTAATACATAGAGGTAAAGAAATAATAAGTACATTAAATAATAATTGGGAACGTCTTTCGGGCTTTTCATTAGTTTTAGGAGTGTTACCACATACATATCTATAGTATATGTATAATAATAATAAACTTTGGAGTTCTCCTATGGCTAATGATATATAAGCTAAAGTAACAAGAGAAGTTAAAGTTGTAGCATTAAACATAAAGACTAAAAGACCTATTGTTATTATCCTCATTGCCTTTTCCAAAATATCAATAAAAGAAGGAATAGCTATTTTAGAAACTCCAAAGAAATAACCTTTTAAAATATTTGATAAGGCTATAAACACCATAGCAGGACAAGTAACCCTTATTGCATTAACTGTTCTAATATCGTTAACCCCATATTTACTTATAAAAGGTGCAAGAAAGAAAACTATTATACCTATAATAACTGCCCATATAATATTAAAAAAAGCTACACTTCTAACAGTCTTAGTTAAATTATTCATTTCTCCTTTTGCAGTATATACAGCTGATATTTGAGATATTGCGGCTATAATGCCAGCTGTCATTAGACAAATAAACAAATTGTAAATAGGCATTATAAGACTATAAAGACCCATACCTACAGAACCTAAAGTTTTGGATAAATATATAGAAAATATAAATCCCAGAATTCCAGTTGTTATATTTGATGCAGTTAGCAAAAATGAATTTTTTGCAAAGTTATCCTTTCTCAAAGCTATATCACTCCCTTTATTAAAGGAGGAATATCCTCCTTTGACTAAAAATATACAGCATACCTTGGCTTATTATTTTTTCAGCTGCCTTAATGTTTATTCTAAATAAGATATAATTATGATAATTTTTAATATACAGTAATAATTTGGTTATTAAAAAATATAAATAAGTATAGGATGAAGGAGGGTGGACCATGAAGAAGTTTATGAAATTTTTAATAGGTTCAATTATAATTGTAACAGTAGCTTTTGGAATTTTTAAATTTACTAGTAAGTATAATTTAGATGTAATTTACCAAAATATAGATTGGTCCATAAATGTTAAGGGTTATGAAGGTGCTAAAAGCTTTGATTATGATGAAGATGGAAATTTATATATAGGCTTTAAAGATACTATTAGAATAATAAATAATAATGGAAAAGATGAAGTAATTATTAAAGAAAATAATTTTGATATCTTTGATATTTTATGTAGTGACAATAGATTATTTATAGCAACAGATAATAGAGTTGTAGAGTATAATCTTAAAAATAATAAGAGCATAGATTTGATAAGAGATATACCAAATACTGGAATAAATAAGGAGACGAAGTTGTTAGTAAAAGATAATGTACTTTATTTATCTATCGGAACTAATACAAATTCAGGAATAGTTAATGAAAAAGGTGGTGCCTATGATAAACCAGGAATAGAATTATCTTTAACAGGCGTTAATTATGGGGAAAATAAAACCGGTATTTTTTCACCTTTTGCAGTAAATACAGAAAAAGGTGAAAAGGTGAAAGATAATAAACTTGGAAATGGCTCTATAATGGCTTATGATTTTGAAAGTAAAAAAACATCTATATACGCTCATGGGCTTAGAAATATTAATGGATTTGATATTGATAGTAATGGGAAAATAAAGGGAATAGTTGGTGGTATGGAAGATATAGGACCAAGGCCTATTAAAGATGATAAGGATTATATATATGAATTTAAGAAAAGCGCTTGGTATGGGTGGCCAGATTATAGTGGGGGAGACCCCATAACTTCACCAAGATTCACAGATGGCAAAAAGGTAGATTTTTTAATAGAAAATCATCCGACTAAAACCCCATCAGCTCCAATATATCAGCATATAGATGTGAAATCATTAAAAGGGTTTGCAATAGATACAACAGGAGAATTCTTCTTGAAAGATACAATGGTGTTTGCAGATAATAAAGAGGGTCGTTTATACGCGTTAACAAATGATGGTATATTAAATGAAATAATTGATCTTGGAAACAAAAGTAATATAGAGAAAATTAAGTTTTATAATGATTCATTTTATGTTTTAGATAGTAAATTGGGATGCTTATATAAGCTTCAGCCTAAAAATCAAGAGGGGGTATTTAACCTTCCAATAGAGATTTGGTTATTTATAATTTCATTATTAATAGTTTTATTAGTATGTGGTATATTTAAGTTTAACAAAAAATCTAAAATAGGCAAAAATTAATTTTGTGGAATAAATACAATTAAATAGGTGAAAGTAGTATTATAATTATGTAAGTTAAAAATTATTTAAATAAAGGAGGTTTATGATATGGTACATGAAATTGATTATGAGATTCATGGAAATGAAATGCAATTTGTTGAAATTGAACTAGATCCAAGAGAAACTGTAGTTGCTGAAGCAGGAGCAATGTTAATGATGGATAATAGCATTGTTATGGAAACAATATTTGGAGATGGAAGTGAAAAAAGTGAAAGTGGTGGACTTTGGGGTAAGCTTGGAGCCGCAGCAAAAAGAACTATAACTGGTGAAAGTCTATTTATGACTGCATTTACTAACAGCGGTAATGGAAAGGAAAAAGTTTCTTTTTCAGCACCTTATCCAGGTAAAATTATACCTATGGATTTAAGGAATATGGGTGGAACTTTAATTTGTCAAAAAGATGCTCTTTTATGTTGTGCAAAGGGAATTAGTATAGGCATAGCTCTTACTAAGAAGTTAGGGACAGGTTTCTTTGGAGGCGAAGGCTTTATTCTTCAAAAACTTGAAGGTGATGGATTAGCATTTGTACATGCGGGTGGAACTATAATTAAGAAAACTTTAGCACCAGGCCAAATACTTAAAATAGATACAGGATGTTTGGTTGCTATGACTCAAAATATAAAATATGATATTCAATTTGTTGGAGGCTTTAAAAATGCTGTGTTTGGAGGAGAAGGATTATTCTTTGCTACATTAACAGGTCCAGGAGATGTATGGATACAAAGTCTACCATTTAGCAAGTTAGCATCTAAAGTGTATGCATCTGCACCAAGAGGTGGAGGTAAATCAACAGATCAAGGAAGCATACTTGGTGGTTTAGGAAGTTTATTTGAAAAATAGTTAGATATGTATGATTTTTAGGTAAAGGAAAGACCGGCGATTTGAATTGCTGGTCTTATTAAGTAACATATTAATATTCTTTAATTCTTATTTATAAATTCGTCTACAGTGTTATATGATTCAATAATAACACCATTGTCCTCAATTACTTTTACAAAGTCTTTTTGTAACTGAATTGCTCTTTCTTTGAATTTATTTAGTTCTTTAGCATTATAGGAACTCATTAAATCAAATTTGTTTAACCTATTTTCTATTGAAGCTGCATTTAATTCATCTTGAAGGCATGTACCTGAAATATATGCTAAAACATAATCCCCACTATCACAACATACATAAATTTTATTCCATTGGGAAATAATTTCTTTATATAACTCGGCTAAGTCTTCATAGTTGGCTTTCTTTTCATTTTCTCTTGGTTTTTCAATTTTACTATTCAAAAAAATTCTTGTGTTCTTTATCATTTTATAACAATAATTTTTGATTTCTTGTTCCGAGTTTGATTTTACAATAGACTCATACAGTGATATAAAAGCATCAGGTACACTTTTAAATTTCTTTAAGTCTTCCATTTGTTTCTTTAATCCACAGCTGAAATATGTTTGATTTATATAAGCTACAACATTAGATAAAGACATTGCTATCTTTCCTGCTAATGTTCTAATATCACACATATAATCTTCAAACATCATTCTTTCATAAAGGCTAATAGAACTGTCTAGCTCTTTAGAAGCTTTTTCTAACATAAAATCTTTATTATTCATATTTTTATTTAATTTATTTTGTAATTCTTCAAATCTATGCTTATCTTCCAAAGAGTTACAATAAAGTATATTCACATTAGCGAGAAGTGGTGTTAAACACTCTTGTAGCTCTGCCAGGCCTTCAACTCTTTCCCAAGACATAGGAAATAAATCAAATCCTACTGATTCCACAATAAATGTTGTGCACAATTCATATGCACGTTCTGTTTTAGGTATAAAATAGAAATCTACATCTGACAGTGAATTAGCAGTACCGTTTACATAGGAACCATAAGAAAGTAAAAGGCTAACATCATCTTTATAATTGTTTTCAATTCTATTAATTGCCCATTTAATAATACTATCATTTCTTTTGTTCATAAGCTCACTCCTTTTTTTACAATATTTAACGATTGCTATTTAATTATACATAAATAAAAGTAAAAGAAAAAGGATTTTTGTATTCTCAAAATAAAAAAATAGATATTACATAAAATATAAAAAGTAATGTTAATAATTGTAAGCAAATGGTAATATAATATATATGTAAGTCATTTGAAAAAATATCGACTAGATATATATTTTTTTAAAACATATAAAGGAAAGGGGAGAAGTAAAATGGGGAAAACAATGATACTTAATTTATCAGATGTAAAGTTAAAGGGTGATGTTTTAGATGTGGGGGAAAGTTTTGGTGTAATATATAATTTGTCTAAGGATGTAGAGGATGAAGTAGCGGTAGATTATATAGGAAGTGAGCAAAGACATCTACTTACTATGGAAGACTATGATACCTGTACGATTTTCTTCCATCTAAGCAGTATGTGGAGCATGAATTCAAGAATAAATTTAATAAAAGAAGTAACTAAATATTTAAAAGTTGGAGGAGAAATTTGTATTTGGGATATAAACAAAGAAGTTGGAACTGTAGTTAATAATAAGATAAATGCATTATTACCTTCAGGTAAAGTTCAAGAGTTTGAGTTTAAGAATATTAATCCACTTTGCAAATCAAATATAGAAGATACAAAAATAATGCTTGAAAAATCTTATAAAATAGAAGAAACTAAACTTTGGGAAGAAATTTATTATATTAAAGCGAAAAAATCCCAAGGCAGCAAGAAAAACAAGAAATTACAAATTAGTTAACATAGGCATCTTTTAAAATAATCATAAGGGATCATAAAATAAGTAAAGAGTGTAACACCAAAGGCGGGCAGGGCCAAAAGAAAGGAATACTGACTAGTTATTTATTTGGAGATCCTAAAGAAGAAGCCTTGATTTGATTATAAAACAAAGAAAGGAAGGTATTATATGAAAGTTTTACTTACAGCTATTAATTCAAAGTTTGTACACAGTAACTTAGCTGTTAGATATCTAAAAGCATTTACTAAAGATATGGACTACACAGCACAAATAAGAGAGTTTTCAATAAATGATAGGGAGGAAAATATCCTAGAAGAAATAATTAAAGAAAAGCCAGATGTAGTAGCTTTTTCTACTTATATTTGGAATATAGAAATGATAAAAAAACTATCAAACCTTATAAAAATTGTTGATAAAAACATAGAAATTATTTATGGTGGACCAGAAGTATCTTATGATAGCAATAAAATACTTGGAGAATTAGTTGGAGATTATATTATTGAGGGTGAGGGTGAAAAGACTTATAGAGAATTTATAGAATATAAACTTGGCAAAAAAAGTATTAGTAGTATAAGAGGACTTTATTACAAAGAAAATGGAGAGGTTATTGCAAATGGAAAAAGACCATTAATGAATATGGATGAAATAATCTTTCCTTATGAAGAAAATGAAAATTTGGATAATAAAATAGTATATTATGAAGGGTCAAGAGGATGTCCTTTTAATTGCAAATATTGTTTATCATCCACAACTCATGGAGTTAGATTTTTAGATAGTGAAAGAGTTAAAAAAGAACTTAAATTCTTTATTGATAAAAAAGTTAGATTAGTTAAATTTGTTGATAGAACATTTAACTGTAACCATAAATTTTCCATGGCTGTTTGGGAGTTTTTAATTAATGAAGAAACAAATACCCAATTTCATTTTGAAATATCAGCAGATATATTAAAATCAAAGGAATTAGAATTATTAAGAAAAGCACCAAAAGATAGATTCCAATTTGAAGTTGGAGTTCAAACCACAAATGACGATGTACTTAACAGAATAAATCGTTTTGTTAACTTCAGTGACATAAAAGAAAAAGTTTGTGAACTTCTTGAAATAAAAAACATAAAACAACATTTAGATTTAATAGCGGGGCTCCCAGGAGAAAATTATAATTCCTTTGAACGATCATTTAATGAAGTTTATATTATAAGACCTGAGGAAATTCAGTTAGGATTCTTAAAATTACTTAAGGGGTCTTCTATGAGGGAAGAAGCACATTTATATGATATGAAATATTCACCGTACCCTCCATATGAAATACTAAGTACAAAAGATATAAGTTATGATGAATTACTAATACTTAAGAAAGTTGAAGGAGTAGTCGATAAATATTATAACTCTCAAAAATTTAATAATATTATTAAATACTTTATTCCAAAATTTAAAAATCCATTTGATTTTTACTTAGCCTTAGGAAATTTCTTTGATAAAAAAGGTTATTTTAAAAGAAATATTGGAAATAGTGAGTATTATAAAGTATTTTTAGATTTCAATTTGGAAATATTAAAAGGAGATAATTTTATTTTAGGAGATATTTTAAAATTTGATTACTTAAGTTTTAATAAAAAGAGAGGAATGCCAGATTTCTTAGAAAGACCTTTAACAAAAAATCAAGAACAAGAGATAAAAAGTCAGCTAAGAGGTAAATATTCTCTTAAAGACTATCAATTGGAAACTTTTAGTGTGAATATTAATAAGTTTATCAATACTGATGAGATAGTCATGGAAAGAACTTACTTCTTGTTTGCTCATGAGGGTGAGGTGATTGATGTTACAAGTCAAATTTGTTAAAAATAGAAGGGCTTTGAATAGCTAGAAAAAGTGTATATATAATCAAAAAAAAGAGTTATTAACTAATAATTTAAAACAAAAGTATTGAATTATTGTTAAAAAAGTGTATAATAGTAGAAGAAAAAGTATTTAATACTATATAAAGTATTAATGCATATATTATTTGTAATTATAGCAAAAGGTGGTGAGATTTTGGCGTTAGAAGCAATAAATGAAATTAAAATAGCTGAAACAAAAGCTGAGGAATTAATTTTAGAAGCTAAGGCTAAAGCCAGAGAAATTGTTCAAAGTGCTACCCTTCAAGCAGAAGGAGAGTATAACAAAATCTTAGGAATTGCAAAAGCTAATAAGAATAAACTTATAGACGATGCGATTAAACAAGGCGAAAAGGATGCAGAACCTATTTTGATAAAAGGAAATAAAGAAGTAGGTGACATTAATAATATGTCACAAGAAAAGAAAGATATGGCTATTAAATTAGTTGTTGAGAGGATAGTGAAGATTCATGGCAATAGTTAAGATGAACAAATTCACTTTGCTAACCTTTGAATCAAAAAAAGAAGAACTTCTTAGTAAAATACAAGGATTTTCAAATGTAGAGTTTGTTAATTTGCAAGATGAGGACCTTATAGAAAAGAATGAAGTGCTTCAAAACCTTTCAAAGGATGATGTTGATTTAAAATATGCAAAATATGAAGAAAATTTATCAAAGGCTAAATTTGCCCTAGAATTTCTAAAGAACTACATGCCTAAAAAGTCTGCAATTAAAGCAATGCAAGAAAGTAGAGGAATATTAACCCTTGACGAATTATCCCAGAAAGTTGAAGAATCTAATTGGGAAACAATTTATGAAAAGGTTAAAGGAAAAGAACAACAATTAGTTGCATTAGAAGCTAAAGTTGTTAAATTACAAGGTGAAATAAAGCTTCTACAACCCTTTGAAACATTAGATACAACTTTTGATTCAATAAAAGAATTAAAAATGGTATCTCATTTTATAGGGACAATTGCAAAGCAATATGAAGAGACTTTACTTGAGAATTTATCTAATGAATATATTGAGATAATATCAAGAAGTAGCAACGATACCAATATCTTTATTTTAACAAACAAAGAAGATGAAGAGAAGGTTTCAGAAGTTCTTAGGGGATATGGATTTAGTGCTTTTAAGACAGAACAAAGAGAAGTGCCAATGACACTAATAACTGATTTTAAACATGAAATAGAAGAATTAAAATCAAAAAAATTCTTTATGCAAGAAGAATTATCAAGCTTTGATAAAGAAATGAAAATTATGGAATTGGTTTATGAGTATAATAACAATAAAATTATGATACAAAAAGAATATAATAACTTCTTAAAAACAGAAACAATAGTTACTATTCAAGGGTGGAACTGTATAGAGAATAATGAAGAGTTAAAATCTATATGTGAAGAAACTATTAAAGATGAATACTACTTAAATTTTGAAGATGTTAAAGAAGAAGAAATTGATATTGTGCCTATTAAGCTTAAAAATGGAGCACTGGGAAAAGCATTTGAACAAATAACAGAAATGTATAGTTTCCCTAAATATAATGAATTAGATCCAACACCATTTTTAGTGCCATTCTACTTAATATTCTTTGGTATGATGGTTGCAGATGTTGGATATGGTCTTATAGTGCTTATAGCATCAACGCTTGCACTTAAAGCTTTAAATTTAGATGAAGATAAAAGAAATTTTGCAAAGTTCTTTTTATTCTTAAGTATTCCAACAATAGCCTTTGGGCTAATGTACGGATCTTTCTTTGGAGATTTAATAAAGTTTAAAGGATTAATAGACCCCGCACGTGATGTTAATACTGTGCTTATATTGTCTCTAGTACTTGGAATTATTCAAATATTCGTTGGGCTTGGACTAAAAGCATATACATTAATTAAACTAGGAAAACCGCTAGATGCCTTCTATGATGTAGGATCATGGGTAATTACATTAGTATCAATTGGCGTAATGGCACTTGGACCAATGTTTGGACTTCCAAAGATTGTTACAACAATAGCAATGGTTACAATGATATTTGGTATGATTGTCATTGTGTTAACAGGTGGAAGAAGCGAAGAATCAAAGGGTGCTAGAATAGGTCAAGGTATATATTCATTGTATGGTATTACAGGATATATAGGAGATTTAGTATCATATACAAGACTTATGGCACTAGGACTTGCCGGTGGATCTATAGCAGGAGCGTTAAATCTGCTTATAGGACAAATGCCAGGTGTAGCAGCCATAGTAATTGGACCTATATTATTTATATTAGCTCATACCTTCAATTTATTATTATCATTACTTGGAGCTTATGTGCATACAGCAAGATTACAATATGTTGAGTATTTCTCAAAGTTTTATGAAGGTGGGGGAAAACCTTTCACACCATTCAAAACTTCAGATAAATATGTAAAAATTAAAAGGAATTAGGAGGAATTAATAATGGAAATGTCATGGATTAAGTTTTTTATTGAAAATAACGGTGGAATTATATTTGCAGCATTAGGTGTTGCGTTAGCAGTTGGATTATCAGGTATAGGTTCAGCAAAAGGTGTTGGAATAGTTGGTGAAGCAGCTACAGGATTAATAACAGAACAACCAGAAAAGTTTGGTAAGGCATTAGTGCTTCAATTATTACCAGGTACACAAGGTTTATATGGATTCGTTATAGGGTTCTTAGTATTTAATAAGATGGCTTCAGGAATGCCTTTTGAGCAAGGTTTATACTTATTATGTGCTTGTCTACCAATAGCCTTCGCAGGATTATGGTCAGGAATAGCACAAGGTAGAGTTGGAGCTGCAGCTATTCAAATATTAGCTAAAAGACCAGAACATAATACTAAAGGTATCGTTTTAGCAGCAATGGTTGAAACTTACGCATTACTTGGATTCGTTATATCATTCATGTTAGTAAGCAAAGTGTTTTAAGATTGGAGAGAAAAAATTATGTCAAGTTTAAATAATATAATTTCTAAGATATTAAAAGATGCAAAAGACAAAAATGAAAATATCGTATCTACAGCAAATGCAGAAAAAGATATTATAATTTCAAAAAAAATAAATAGTGCTAAGGAAATAGAGTCTGAAATGGCTAAGAAATCTCAAATAGAAGCTAAATCAAGAAAAGAAAGAATTCTATCTGCAGCAAAGCTTAAAGTTAGAGATAACAAGTTAGGTGCAAAACAAGGAATTATTGAAGATATTTTTAAAACAAGCATAGATAAGCTATGTTCTAGTTCAAAAGAAGATTTCAAGAATTTTATTTTGAATTCAGTGCTTTCAATTAAAGTAGATGGAGATGAGACTTTAATAGTTAATGAAGCGAGTATGAATATCATAGATGAAGCTTTTATAAAAGAATTAAATGAGGCATTAAAGGCTAAAGGAATAAATGGAGACATTAAATTAAGTTCTCAAACTAGAGAATTTAATGGTGGATTTATCCTACAAAAGAATGGGATAGAAATCAATAATACTTACGAAGCTCTAGTTGATTCGCTAAGAGAAGAATTAGAGTCTGAAGTAGCTGGTGTATTATTTAATTAAGGAGGCAACAGATGGATGTAATGCAATTTACCAGAGCTGTGTCAAGAATATGGGTGTTAGAAACCAGACTCCTTGATAAGTCCAAAATAGAAAGAATGATTGAGACTAACTCTGCAGATGATGCATTAAGGATACTTGGGGAAACTGAGTATGCGGGTGTGATGTCAACTGTTAAGAGAGCTACTGATTATGAAGAAGTATTAAGTGCTGAGCTAAAAAGAGTATATAATCTTATGTATGAACTTTGCCCAGTAAAATCTGTTGTTGAGCTGATGAGTATTAAATATAATTATCACAACTTAAAGGTAATCTTAAAAGGGAAGTTCCTTGGAAAAGATTTATCTTATATGTTTATAGATTTAGGAAATAAAGATTTACATGAAGTCAAACGTAAGATTGATAATGAAAATTATAAAGATCTAAGTGAAGAACATAGAGTAGCTGTAGAAGCAGTTGTGGCTGATTTTGAAGTAACAAAAGATCCTCAAAGAATAGATATTATTATGGATAAATATATGTTTAAAAATATGGTTGAAATAAAAAATAATCTTAAATATCCTTTTGTAGATAAGATTGTAAATGCTTTAATAGATTCAACTAATATTAAGACATTATTAAGAATAAAGAGACAAAATAAAGATAGAGATTTTGCTTCTTTAGTAATGATTTCTGGAGGAGCTATTGATAGGGATAATTTAGTAGCATTAATTAACGAATCACCAGAGAACATAATAGTTAGACTTCAAAGTACAATTTATTCAGATATGATTAAAGAAGGAATTGAAGGATATATAGCTACAGATTCAGCAAATCTTTTAGAAAAGTTAAGCGATAACTATGTTATGGCACTTATGAAAGATTCGAAACTTGTTACCTTTGGACCAGAGCGAATATTATCATATATTTATGCAAAGGAAACAGAAATTAAAATAATAAGAATTATAATGGTTGGCAAGCTTAATAATATTGCTGAGGAAGTAATAAGAGAAAGGCTGCGTGATATTTATGTATAAGAAAATTGGAGTTGTTGGAGATAAGGATTCAGTTTTAGCATTTAAAGCTTTAGGCATAGATGTTTTTCCAGTAGTTGGAGCTGATGAAGCTAGAATAGCTGTAGATAGATTAGCTAAAAATGATTACGCAGTAATATTTGTAACTGAGCAAGTGGCACAAGAAATAGAAGAAACTATTGAACGTTACACAAAGCAGGTACTTCCAGCTGTGATATTAATTCCAAGCAATCAAGGAACATTAAACATAGGTATGAAGAAAATAAGTGATAGCGTGGAAAAGGCTGTTGGCGTTAATATTTTATAGGAAGGTAGGTTAGAGAGTTGAAGACCGGAAAAATAATTAAAGTTTCAGGACCTTTAGTTGTAGCTGGAGGCATGGAAGAAGCTAATATATATGATATGGTTAGAGTTGGTAATGCAGGACTTATCGGTGAAATCATTGAAATGAGAAACGATAGAGCCTCTATCCAAGTTTATGAAGAAACTACAGGAATAGGACCGGGAGATCCAGTTGTTACAACAGGAGAACCTTTAAGTATAGAACTAGGACCTGGACTTATTGAATCAATGTTCGATGGAATACAAAGACCACTTGATGCAATAGAAAAGGCAACTAATTCACCATTCTTAAAGAAAGGTGTTTCAGTTAAATCTTTAAATAGAGAAAGACTGTGGGAGTTTGTACCAACAACTAAAGTTGGAGATATAGTTGAAGCTGGAGATGTTATTGGAACAGTTCAAGAAACAGCAGTTATACTTCATAAAATAATGGTACCATTTGGTGTTAAAGGAGCTATTAAAGAAATAAAGGCTGGAGAATTTACAGTTGTAGAAACAGTATGTGTTGTAGAAACTGAAAAAGGCCCTAAAGATTTAATGCTTATGCAAAAATGGCCTGCAAGAAAAGGTAGACCATTTGCAAGAAAAATGAAACCAGAAGCGCCAATGGTTACAGGACAAAGAGTTATAGATACATTCTTCCCAATAGCTAAAGGAGGAGCCGCTGCAGTACCAGGACCATTTGGAGCAGGTAAAACAGTTGTTCAACATGCTATAGCTAAATGGGGCGATAGTGAAATCGTTGTTTATGTTGGATGTGGAGAACGTGGAAATGAAATGACAGACGTTGTTAATGAGTTCCCAGAACTTATTGATCCAAAGACTGGTGAAAGTTTAATGAAGAGAACAGTTCTTATAGCTAATACTTCAAACATGCCAGTTGCTGCTAGAGAAGCTTGTATATACACTGGTATCACAATATCTGAGTATTTTAGAGATATGGGATATGCAGTTTCAATAATGGCTGATTCAACATCAAGATGGGCAGAAGCCTTAAGAGAAATGTCAGGTAGACTTGAAGAAATGCCAGGGGATGAAGGATATCCAGCATACCTAGGTTCAAGACTTGCTGATTACTATGAAAGATCTGGTAAGGTTATTTGTTTAGGTACAGATGGCAGAGAAGGTTCTATCACAGCAATTGGTGCTGTATCACCTCCAGGAGGAGATATATCTGAACCAGTATCACAAGCAACACTTAGAATAGTTAAAGTTTTCTGGGGACTAGATGCACAACTTGCATATAAGAGACATTTCCCATCAATTAATTGGTTAAATTCATATTCATTATATGAAGATACTATAGGTACATGGATGAATCAAGAAGTAGCTTCTGATTGGTCAGAATTAAGACAAAATGCAATGTCTATTCTGCAAGAAGAATCAGCACTTGATGAAATAGTTAGACTTGTAGGTATAGAAGCATTATCAGAAAGAGATAGATTAAAACTTGAAGTTGCTAAGTCAATAAGAGAAGATTATCTTCAACAAAATGCTTTCCATGAAATAGATACTTACTCTTCTCTTGCTAAGCAATATAAAATGCTTAAGTTAATACTTTTATTTAGTAGTGAAGCTGAAAGAGCTTTAGATGCAGGAGTTTACTTAGATAAGGTATTAAAATTAGATGACGTAAGAGATAAAGTAGCAAGAAGTAAATATATCCATGAAGATGAAATTTCTAAAATGGATAATATTGCAGAAGAATTAAAAGCTGAAATAGATACATTAATCAATGAAGGAGGGGTTCAAAATGCTTAAAGAATATAGAACAGTAACTGAAGTTGTTGGACCTTTAATGGTAGTTGAAGGTGTTGAAGGCGTTAAATATGACGAATTAGTTGAAATTGAACTTCAAACTGGTGAGAAAAGAAGAGGTAAAGTTCTTGAAATTAATGGATCAAAAGCAATGGTTCAAATTTTTGAAGGTTCTTCAGGAATTAACTTAAAGGGAACTAAAGCTAGATTCTTAGGTAGACCACTTGAACTTGGTGTATCAGAAGATATGCTAGGAAGAATATTTGATGGTATGGGTAATGCAATAGATGATGGTCCTAAGATAATACCAGATAAAAGACTAGATATTAATGGAGAAGCTATAAACCCAGTTTCAAGAGATTTTCCATCAGAATTCATTCAAACAGGTATTTCTGCAATAGATGGGTTAAATACTCTAGTTAGAGGACAAAAGTTACCTGTATTCTCAGGATCTGGACTTCCTCATAAAGAGCTTGCAGCTCAAATTGCAAGACAAGCGACAGTTTTAAACTCAAGCTCAAGTTTCGCAGTTGTATTTGCAGCTATAGGAATCACATTTGAAGAATCTCAATTCTTCGTTGATGAATTCCAAAAGACTGGTGCAATAGATAGTGCAGTTTTATTTATGAATCTTGCATCAGATCCAGCTATCGAAAGAATAGCAACTCCAAGAATGGCATTAACATGTGCTGAATATTTAGCATATGAAAAAGGAATGCAAGTTCTTGTAATTATGACAGATATAACAAACTATGCTGAAGCATTAAGAGAAGTATCTGCAGCAAGAAAAGAAGTTCCAGGAAGAAGAGGATATCCAGGATACCTTTATACAGATCTTTCTACTTTATATGAAAGAGCTGGAAGAATTAAAGGAAGAGAAGGGTCAATCACTCAAATTCCAATACTTACAATGCCAGAAGATGATAAAACTCATCCAATTCCAGATTTAACTGGATATATTACAGAAGGACAAATAATTCTTTCAAGAGAATTATATAAAAAAGGTATAATGCCTCCAATAGATGTTCTTCCATCACTTTCAAGACTTAAGGATAAGGGAATCGGTAAAAACAAGACAAGAGAAGATCATGCCGATACTATGAACCAATTATTCTCAGCATATGCACAAGGTAAACAAGCAAAAGAATTATCAGCTATCTTAGGAGAGTCAGCTCTTTCAGATACAGATAAGAAATATGCTAAATTTGCAGAAGCTTTTGAAGAGCAATATATTGCACAAGGATTTACATCTAATAGAAGTATAGAAGAAACTTTAAACCTAGGATGGAAATTACTTAAGATTCTTCCAAAGACTGAGCTTAAGAGAATTAGAGATGAATACCTTGAAAAGTATATGCCAAAGGGAGATGAAGAGTAGAATATGGCAATATTAAATGTCAATCCTACTAGAATGGAAATGACTAAGCTGAAGAAAAGATTAATTACAGCTACTAGAGGTCATAAACTCCTGAAAGATAAGCAAGATGAGCTTATGAGACAATTCATTAACTTAGTTAAATATACAAATGAGTTAAGAAAGTCAGTAGAATTTGAACTTGAAGGTTCTTTAAAGGATTTTGTTATGGCGAGAGCCGTAATGAGTTCAGAATTCTTAGAAGAAGCAGTTGCCTATCCTAAGGAAAGTATTTCAGTTGAAGTAGGAACCAAAAACATAATGAGTGTTAATGTTCCAAAAATGACTTTTAAAAGACAACTTGAAGGGGATGAAGGAAGCATATTCCCATACGGCTTTGCAAGTACATCATCAGAACTAGATGATGCTATTTCAAAACTTTATACAATACTTCCTAAATTACTTGAACTTGCAGAAGTAGAAAAATCAACTCAGCTTATGGCTGATGAAATAGAAAAAACAAGAAGAAGAGTTAATGCACTTGAGTATATGACAATTCCTCAACTTCAAGAAACAATTAGGTATATCCGAATGAAACTTGAAGAAAATGAAAGAGGCGCTTTAACTAGATTAATGAAAGTTAAAGAAATGATAGAATCAAGATCATAATTTTAAAAGGAGCCGTATGGCTCCTTTTTTGGTGGAAAAAAGCTATTAGAAGAAGATGAAAAGTTAATTGGTACCTATAGAATGGACAGTTAGAAAAAAAGTGCTAAACATTTATTTAACTGACTCTATTTTATAGGGTCTTTTTTTATTGTAAAATATTTTAAAGGAGGATTGTAGATATGGGAAGAATCTATTTTACAGATGAACAATTGAAAGATTTATCAGTAAATCCATTTGTTAAAAAAGCTAGTAATAAAGCCATTACCAAATAAATATTACAAATATCTAGAAATCGGTGAATGTCCGATTAAAATCTAGTTAAACTAATTTTATATATTAATATAATTTAAAGCACTGGTAAATACCTATAAACGGTATAATACCAGTGCTTTCTTGTCATACATCTTCCATAAAAAATATTCCAATTCATTTTTAGGCATTTTTTTCTAACTGTCCTTGACATAGAAACCACTTTATTAAAGGCTTTATTGCATTTTTTTGTAACAAGAAAATGAATTTATGGAACAAAAAAGAAATATCTATACTGGAATGTTATTTTAAATAATGTTCATGTTCTGAATTTGAAAGTATGGAAGAACTAAATATATATATAAATCATCCAAAACATGTGAAAGTAGCTGAGTTTATTAAAAAGTCTGTAGAAGAAAGAGTATCAGTAGATTATAAATTTTAATTAAATGTGACAAATGTTACCGAATAAAACTATAGATTAATGTTAAACTAATGTTAGAAAATAAATATGAGATATAGGAGGACGAAAAAATGAGTTTATATTTAGGAAAAATTCATTACTGGTTATTTAATAAAATAGTTTGGTTTGAAGGTTTAGAAGAAGAAATAATAGATTTAGCAAAAAATGAAGGTTTAGACATAGAAAGCCTATCAAAAGATATAAATAATAAATATGGAGAAAAGTTACCAAAGATTCCACTTGAGGAAATGATTGATACATCAAATATTCATGGATGGCTTCAAGAAAAAATACATTCAGCAGAAGGAAGACTTGCAACATGGACAGGTAAACTTTTAGAAAAAAAAAATTCAAAGGAAAAATTAGAAGATTTATATATAAGACAAGGTATAAAAGCTGCTAAAGAGGTAAAAGAAGAGGGAAAATCATTAAATACAGCTGTTGATATATTTAATTCAGTAAATGATTATATTTTAGATGGGATGCCTTGTGATAGAGTAAATGAAGTTATATCACAAGATGAAGAAAAAGTTATTTGGAAAAGAAGAATTTGCGTTCACAAAGATATTTGGGAATCTGCAAATGGAGATGTAAATTATTTTTATGATTTAAGAAACTTATGGATAAAATCTTTTGTTACAGAAGTGAATAATGAATTTAAATATACTAAAGATGAAAATAATGGGATGGAAATAGGAAGAGTATAGGAGAATGTGAATATGAATGCAGTAGAATTAATGATAGAAGAACATAAAAATATTAAACAAATGCTAAAGGTTGTTAGAAAAGCTTGTTTTGGTATTTTAGAAGGAGGAGAAGTGAATTACGAAGATTTTTATAAGGTAATATATTTTATAAAAAACTATGCAGATTCACATCATCATAAAAAAGAAGAAACAATGTTATTTAATAGAATGGTAGATGAAATAGGAGCAACAGCAGAAAAAGTAGTTAAATACGGAATGCTTGTAGAACATGATCTTGGAAGATTGTATATGATAAATTTAGAAGCTGCATTAGAATCTTTAAAAGAAGGAAATAATGAAGCTAAGCTAGATGTAATTGCAAATGCAGTTTCTTATACTAATCTTTTAGAGAGGCACATTCATAAAGAAGACAATGTAGTATATAAATTTGCAGAAAGAGAATTAAAGAAGGAAACTATAGATGAACTTAACGAGGAATGTGCAAAATTTGAAAATGAAAATACTAATATAAAAGATGAGAATTTAGCTATATTAGAAGAATTAAAACTAAAGTATGATATTAAATAAATTAGAGATTAAAAAATTATTAAATTTAATAAATATTAAAAGGATAGGTGATTTTTATGATAACTAAAGACATGACTATAGGAGAAGTAATAAGAGCAAAGGATAATGCTCCAGAAATATTAATGGGCTTTGGAATGGGATGTGTTGGATGTCCATCAGCTCAAGCAGAAACAATAGAAGACGCTGCAACAGTACATGGATTAAACTTAGAAAGTTTATTAGAAGCTTTAAATAAGTAATTTATAGTATATTAAAAAAGGAATTAGATAAAAAATAAGAATTAAATAATAGATAGAAAGCATGTAAAAACCTTAGTGTTGAGTGATTTTTGAAATTAACTCTTTGCTAAGGTTTTTATGCTTTTTGAGAATAGATAATTAACTATTCTTTTTCCATTTTAATTGTAACTTTGTAAGAAGCTTTTTCTCATTACCTATAATAGTATGAAGAGTAATAAGTTCATCAGTTTCATTTTTAATTACTTCAGTAGAAACATTAATAGTATCTCCATCAGATGTTTCTTTCTTAAATAGTACCTTAATATTAATTAGGGTATATTCTTTTGAAATAGAACGTGGCAGTGTATCTATTGACATTTCCATATATTTCACATTATTAACATGATTATTTGAATCAATGTCACTATATCTAATAGGATAGTCTTTAGAATAGTCTATTTTCTCTATATCAGGTATATCATCTAAAGGAATAGGTTTTTTTACATCACCTTTAATTCCGTATATTTCATATTGATCAGGAGATATTTTGGCAGGACGCCTTTTATCAAGGTCAATTAATATAGCTATAGAAAAAGCTTCACCTATAATTTTATCTTCTGAATTTCTAATAGTATAGCCTCTATAACCATAAAACTTCTTACCACCTAATACTTCAGTATCCACACTTATTGTTTCTCTAAAATTATGATATTCATATATATGTATATCATATTTTAAAAGAATCCAAACACAATTATTATTTACGAAACCTTGGTCTGTTTCACCTAAAGAATCAGATTGTGAGATAACAACATCCCATAAGTAATTTACTAAAGATGAGAATTTGCATTTTAGGTTAGAATCAACATCATAAGTATTTATTTTATATTCCTTTTTAAATTTATCATTCAAGTATATAGGCCCCCTTTTATATAGTCTTAACGTACTATTCATTATGGAATCTTTAAACTGTACTTTTAAATTATACCATAATTATAGGCATTATATACACTAGAGATAAATTGAAAAACGCACTTATTAGTGAGGAGTATAGCAAGAATCGGTTGCATTATATGAGAACTTTAACAGCAAACTTCAAGAACTAAAGTTTAATGATAAATTACATATGTGTAATTTATCAAAGGTGAGCGTGAAACACGCCTCCCTTTATTTTTAACAAGGTTGACTCACTGCGGCAATAATTAAGTTGGACCCTTCAGTGGATTTCCACTTTCATTTAAAATAAAAAAGAAGGACTGGCATAGAAATTTTGATTTGGAATTAGTGAATAGTTATTTAGAGAATAGTTTAAGAAAGAAGATGTAGGAGTAAATAAAACTCCTAGATTTTTTTGTTTAGCAAGTTCAGTAATTCTTACCTCACAACGGGGTCGGACCCTTGTAAGAAAATGGATAGAGTTTGAAAGTAAGAAAATAAATAGCAATTTCGTGTCGGACAAGCTGACGACTCAAAAGTTCCCACCGGTAGGCTGTGCGAAATATAGACTTTTAAAAGCTAAAAGTATTGAAAAATCATTTCTAATTTAATTAAGCTGAAAGCTTATTCTCAGGAGGAGACAATTATTTAACATTTAAAAATAGTCACTCACTGCGTGACCAATTGAGTTGGATTCATTACCTAACAACCTCAGTCGGCAAGTTTCCTTTGGAAATATCAGGGGAAACCGGATTTTACAAGTGAAAGTAGTATCTAAAATACAATAATTTTAACAATTGCACTGTAATAGAGCTAAAACTTTATTGCAGTTTTTTTATTTTAAATAAATAGGTTATGGGATATAATAATAAGATACATAAGCGTTTAAAGAGAGTGCTTAAATGGGAGTATAGGAACATCTGATAAGTTCGTATGGTAGAGAATATACCAGAAGGATATAAGAAAACTGAAGATGGTGATCATTTTAAAAGTTCCGTTAACATTAACTGGTCAATAATATTAATATATATATATAACATTGGTATAATTAATAGTAAATATGATTATTAGAATAAGAATGAGCGAAAGGAGAAATTTGGAAATGAGATTAACATCTAATCAAATAATTGAAATTAAGAAATACCCTAATTCAATTTATGATGAATTGAAGAAAGAGTTTCTTTATCACTCAAATAAAATAGAGGGAAGTACATTTACTAGAGAAAACTTGGATATATACTTAAAGAGACAAATTATAGAAGGTAGTCATAAACTTGATGATGTTTTTGAAACTATAAATTCTTTAAATTTATTTGATTTTGTAGTTGATACTTTAGGTGAAAAGCTTAGCAAAAAGTTAATATTAGAATTTCATTCTATATTAAAAAAGAATAGCTTAGATCAAGAAAGAGGTTTTGCAGGTTGCTGGAAAAAGATACCTAATATGATTAGTGGATCATCAGTTGTTTTAGCGCAACCTTGGGAAGTTGATATTAAAATTGATGAGTTACTTAGCTCTTGGGAATTATCAGATAAAGATTTTAAATCTATAGTAAAATCTCATAGTGAATTTGAAACAATACATCCATTCCAAGATGGCAATGGAAGAATTGGAAGATTTATAATGCTTAAACAATGCATAGAATCACATATTGATTTAATAGCTATTGATGAAGAGTATAATGTGGATTACAAAAAAGGATTAACAGAAAGCCAAGTAAATGGTAACTTTGAATTGCTAGAGAAAGTTTTAGGTAAATGTCAAAATTTCTTAGAAGAAAAAAATGAAATGCTCGTGAATACTTTGAAGTGTTTATAAAAACAGATGAAATTGTTAGGAGGTATTTATAAATGATTATTGATTCACATGTACACATAGGTGAAATTATTAACTTTAATATGCCAGAACAAATAGTCTTAGAATCTATGAAAAAATATGGAATAGACTTTTCTTTGGTATCTAATGCTGAGGCGGCAGAGGTTGATCAGACACAAAAACCTATTCCTAAGGAACAGCAGTTTGCTCAAAGAGAGCTTAATGAGAGATTGCTTGAATTTGTGCGTAAAAATCCTAAAAAATTAGGAGCTCTTCTTTGGATAAAACCAACAACTGAAGGATGTACTGAAGAATTTGAGGAACTTATAGTGAAAAATAGAGATATAGTTTATGGAATAAAGGTTCATCCGTATCATTCAAAACTTGCTTTCAATAGTCCAGAAGTGGCTAAATATATAGAACTTGCAAGGAAATACTCATTACCTATAGTTACACATACTGCTAATGATTATGAGAGTAGTCCTATGGTTGCCTATGAAGTTGCGCAAAAAAATCCTGATGTAAATATAGTAATGGTTCACATGGGGTTAGGTACAGATAATGAAGAAGCTATAGAACTTATTTCAAAACTTCCAAATCTTTATGGAGACACAACTTGGGTTTCGGCTGAGAAAACTATTAAAGCAATAAAAATTTGTGGACCAGACAAAATATTATTTGGGTCAGATAGTCCAATAGATGGCTTGGATACCTATAAATTCTATAGTCCACATTTCAATGACATTAGTGAATCAATTTCAAAAGAAGAGCATGATAAGCTCATATTTAAAAATGCTATAAAGCTATTTAATTTAAAAGTGGAGTGTTCTGAGGATGATATTGCCCCTGAAGAAAATAGGATTTGACAGGTGCAAGTAGTATCTAAAATATAATAATTTTAACAATTCAACTGTAATAGAGCTAAAAACTTTATTGTAGCTTTTGTTGTTTTAAATAAATATGTTATGGGATATAATATAATAATGAATGAAGCTATGAAACCAAAATAGGGATTTGTAGAGGAAATATATAATTTAAGAGAATTAAAATAGATATACTATTATTGTGTTAGGGGTGAAAAGCATGGCTATATATTTAAATACAAATAAACCTTTAGAAAATTATAGAGAGTTATTTGAAGAAAAATATTTTGTTGATAAGTCAAAAATAATAACTTTACTTAATGATAGAATATCTACTAAGGGCAAATATGTTTGTATAACAAGACCAAGAAGGTTTGGTAAGTCATCAGTTGCAGATATGCTTGGAGCATACTATTCAAAGGCTGTAGATTCAAATGGTATGTTTGATACATTAAAAATAAGTAAAGCTAATAGCTATGAGAAACATTTAAATAAATACAATGTTATAAATATAAGTTTTAATACAATCCCAGATAAAAATAAAACCTATGACGCTTATATAGGTTTAATCCAAAGTGGATTAGTAGATGATATAAAGACCATGTATCCTAATTTAGAAATTAAAAAACATTTTAACATAAGTCATATGTTATCTGCCACAAATGAAAAATTTATATTTATTTTTGATGAGTGGGACTACATTTTTAATAATAACATTTATGTAGAAAATCAAAATGACTTTTTAGAATTCTTAAGAAATATTTTAAAGGATCAACCTTACGTAGCACTTTGCTATATGACAGGAGTTCTTCCAATAAAAAAATATTCTAGTGGGTCAGCGCTTAATATGTTTGATGAACATACAATGCTTAATGATATGATATATGGAGATTATTTTGGATTTACAGAAGATGAAGTAATTGAGCTTTGTAATAGAGAAAATGTTCTTTCATTTAGTGAAATAAGTCAGTGGTATAATGGATATGTTAATGAGCAAGGAGTAAGAATGTATAATCCACGTTCAGTTGTTAAATCATTGCAAAATAAAAAGTGTAAAAGTTACTGGACTAACACTGGTGCCATGGATGAAGTGTTAGAATATCTTAAATATAATACTTTAGAAATTCGTGATGATGTTATAAAAATGATATCTGGTTCTGAAATTGATATAACTATAGATGAAGAGTTTAGAGCAGGGCAAGGAACTCCGAAAACTAAAGAGGAAATATATTCTGCAATGATAGTTCTTGGGTTCTTATCATATTATGATGGGTATTTAAAGATACCTAATCAAGAACTTATGAAAGAGTTTCAAAAAGCTTTAAGCGATGAATCCTTTGGGTATGTTTCGGAAATAATTGAAAACTCAAGGAAGATGTTAAAGGCTACAGTGAGCGGTGATACAAAAACAGTTGTAGAAATCCTTCATGATATTCACAATGCTGAAATCCCAATACTTAAGTATAGTGATGAAAATAGTTTATCATGTGTTCTAACACTTGCCTATCTTTCAGCTCGTGATACTTATAGAGTTGAACGTGAAGAAAAGAGTGGAAAAGGGTATGTTGATTTTTCATTTCATCCAAGACGTAAAAATGATATTCCATTTATAGTTGAGCTAAAGAAGGATAATAGCCCAGAGCTGGCTATAAAACAAATAAGAGAAAAAGAATATGCGCAAAAGTTTGCAAAAGAATATAAAGATAAAAAGGTGCTGGCAGTAGGAATTTGCTACAATTCTGAGACTAAAGAACATAGCTGCATTATCGAGGAAATTTAAAGGTCAACTGTGACTTGGATAAGAAAGTAAAAAGCACGGGCATAGAATTTTTGATTTAGAATTAGTGAATAGTTGTTTAAAGAATAATTTAAGAATAAAGATCTAGGAGTAAATAAAACTCCTAGATTTTTTTGTTTGTAAATTAATCTAATATCAAAATAAATATAAAATACCTGTTCCAAAAATTCACATAGGGGTGGTCCATAAATACATATAGCCTGTTCAATAAATAGATATAAGGTATTCCATAAATAGGTATAGGGTGTTCCATAAACGTTAAAGTAAGTAATACAAGCTAATAATACAAGTTAAGATAGATTAGATATATTGTCTTGCAGACAAAAAAAGGTAAATTTAAAAATGAATAAAATACAATAAAAAATTATATTAGGGATTAAGAAAAGAAAAAGTAACTAGGAAAATCCACAAATAAAAATATTTTCAAAAAGTTATGTTACTGCATATATTAAAAGTAAGGGGAACAAATATAAAAATAAAAAAGGGTGGAGTGATTTTTATGGATAGAGCATTTAAGGGAGTTTGGATACCGGCTAAGGTTTGGTTAGATAAAGGGCTAACACTTACAGAAAAAGTGTTTTTAGTTGAGATATCATCATTAGATGGAATAAATGGATGTTATGCAGGAAATACTCATTTTATGACATTCAGTGGGTTAAGCAAGGGTAGATGCTCTGGGGTAATTAAGGCTTTAAAGACTAAGGGATACATAAATATAAAAATGATTTATAAGAATGATAATAAAACAGTAGAACGTAGGATTATAAAAGTTAACGAAGATAAATTTGAGGGAAAAGCAAAGGGTGAAAACATGGAAAACATCGAAATAGGACAAGCTCCTTTAATAAATGAAATTTATGAAGAAAATAAAAGCTTAAATATAAATTTACAGGATATTAAAATAAATACAAAGGAAACTTCAGTAGATGTTATTGAAGATAATGAAACAAATGATAGTTATAAAAATCTAGAGGAGCATAAACAAAATAGTTTTAGTAATGAGGAAGCTAAGGCAAGTAATGATGATAGGAATAGTGTTAGTGAAAAGCCCTTGTATCATTATGTAATTGAGTATTTAAATATGAGGTGTGGAACAAATTATAAGGTGACAACAGTTAAGAATCAAAAGCTAATAAATGCAAGGATTAAGGAAGGTTATGGCTTGGAAGATTTCCAAAATATAATTAGTGCAAAGGCTAATGAGTGGCTAGACAATAATATGGAAAAGTATTTGAGGCCAGAAACATTATTTGGGACAAAGTTTGAAGGGTATGTAAATGAATTTAATATGAATATGAAATCTTGCGTAATTAATAACAACTTGGAATCTACAGCTGGTAGTTTTAATGGATATAGAAATAATAGAACGAATCAGGTAAATGGAGAGGAAGAAAAAGCAAGCAGATGGAGCCAAGGAAGCAACACAAGTAACAGATCACTTACAGCAGAGGAAAGAGAATGGGCAGAGCGAGAGCTTTTCTAAACGTTGCAAATTATTTGATGATACTAGTTGGATTGAGGTATTAGGAAATGTAACATTAAAGTAATATTTTTGTAATTGATATAAATGTGGAATAATAGTATAATAAAAAAGAGAGTATCTTTTTATGACGAAATTATTTTATAACATAATACGGCACAAAATAGACTAGTATATTAAATAGTTATTATTTAATAGATGCCTAAAAGCTAAGGAGTCGAATTTATATGAAAAATATATTGGCATTTATACTGGCATTTTTAATAGTATATCTAGTAACTCCAATACTAATGAAGTTATCTATAAAATATAATTTTACAGATAAGCCAACAGAAAGAAAAAAGCATAGGGGCGAAATACCACTTTGTGGTGGAATTGCTATGTATATTGGTTTTTTTGCAATTTATTTGTTTGTAAATCAAGGGAATATAACTGAAAAATTAGGTGTGTTTATTGGTGGATCATTAATATTATCAATTGGATTAGTTGATGATTATTACAAGTCTAATGGAAAAGAGTTTCCTATATATCCAAGATTAATAATACAGCTTTTAGCAGCTGTTATAGTTTTTAAATGCGGAATAGTTTTTATAGGATTCACAAATCCTTTTACAGGAATATATACAGAGTTAAGTATGATGTTGCAATTCACCCTTACAATAACGTGGATTTTTGGGGTGACTACAGTAATAAATTGGTCAGATGGTATGGACGGACTAGCGGGTGGGTTATCATTTATATCAGCCATGACATTTGCGGGTGCAGCCTTAATATTAAACCAAGGAGATTCAGCAATTATATCACTAATGTTAGCAGGAGTAATAGTTGGATTTTTAGTGTATAACAGATATCCAGCAAGGATATTTATGGGAGATTCAGGAGCTAATTTATTAGGTTTTATATTAAGTATAATAGCTTTAGATGGTGCTTTTAAACAAGCCACAGTACTGAGTTTATTTATACCAATATTAGCACTGGCAGTACCTATATTTGATAATTTGTTTGTTATAGTTAAAAGATTTTTAGAAGGAAAACCAGTATATCAAGCAGATAGAAGTCAAATACATTACAGGTTACAAGAAAAAGGGTTTAGTCAAAGACAAGTAGTAACATACATAAATATTATCAGTTTAACTTTTAGTGCCATATCTATAATATTATTACTTATAAAGAAATAATATTATAGTGGCTTTATTTGAAGAATATTAAAGCAATTCTATTTATATAGAGTTGTTTTTTTTATTTTACGATGCCTTATCAATTTTCAAAAAATAATTAGTTAACAGGGTAGAGTATATTATATATCTTGAATCTGTGGATAAATTTAGGAAGGAGTATTAATATGTGGATAGATAAGTGGAATGAGGATATTGAATTTTTAAAGGAGACTCTAATAAATAAACATAAAAATTTATTTTTTAATATAACTAGAGAAAGTTTTGAGAATAATATAAAAGAGCTTAAGGGCAGGATAGAAAAGCTAGATTATAATGATATGAAAGTTGAAATAAGTAGAGTTATTGCTAGTATAGGAGATGCACATACGGCTGTTAAGTTACCGATGAATTATTTGCTACCACTAGAATTTTATTGGTTTAAGGAAGGAATATATGTAATTAAAACTTTAGGTGAATATAAGGAATTAGAATATTCCAAGGTTATTGAAATTAATAATGTACCTATAAATGAAGTTCTAGAGGAATTAACAGAAATTATATCTCACGAAAATAAATCATACTTAAAAGCAAATATAGTTAAATATCTTCAAGCTGTTGAGATCTTATATGGATTAATGATTATTGATGATATAGAAAATTGCAGTATGAAGTTTGAAGGATTAAATGGTGAAATTAAAACTAGAAATATAAATTCAGTAGATATAAATAAGTATAATGAGTTACTTCTACTAGATAGTGAGAATAAAGAA
Organism: Clostridium gasigenes; assembly: GCF_017348895.1. Classification (NCBI taxonomy): domain Bacteria; kingdom Bacillati; phylum Bacillota; class Clostridia; order Eubacteriales; family Clostridiaceae; genus Clostridium; species Clostridium gasigenes. The sequence goes on along the minus strand of NZ_CP071376.1, from coordinate 509,256 downwards.
CAATGTAATATCAATAAGAACGATAAAGAGCTATTTAATAAAATACCTTTGTATAGAAAGAATAATCATAAAAATTATTGGTTTAAGTATTTAGAGGAGAAACAGATATTATATTTTAAATATAATTCCTGTAGAGATGTTTTAGAAGAGTCAATAGAGGATTTTACTGGAAATATTATTAAATTTATGCAGGAAAATAATGTTAATAAGTTAGTAATAGATTTAAGGAATAATACAGGCGGAGATTCAAGATTACTAGAACCATTTATAAAATATGTTCAAAAAAATGATAAAATAAATGATAATGAAAAATTATTTGTAGTTATAGGAAGAGATACGTTTTCATCAGCACTTTTAAATGCATTTTCATTTAAAAATAATACAAATGCAACTTTAATAGGAGAGCCTACTGGAGGAAAGCCTAACTGTTATGGGGAAATAGAAAAGTTTAATTTGCCAAACAGTAAATTTTTAATAACATATTCTACAGAATATTATAATTTAATAGAGGATGATAATAGTGATTCTTTATTGCCAGATATAAATGTAGAAGTAGGGATTTATGATTTTATTAATGGTAAAGATCCAGTTTTAGAATATTTGAAATAGATCGCATTTAAACAAGCAATAACATTAGTTTATGCAAATAAGGCATTTCCAAATAAATAACAAGAATACTTACTTGTTATTTATTTGGAAATGCCTAAGTAGGTTAACATTAGATTAACATTAATTATATTATAATTAATCGAAATAGATTTAAAGAGGTGAAGTATGAGAATACTTATTATAGAAGATGATAAAGAATTAGCAAGTGTAGTAAAAAGAGGGCTTGAAGAGTTTGGGTTTTCATCAGATATTGCAAATACAGGACAAGATGGCGAAGAAAAAATATTTGTTAATGAATATGATTCTATTTTATTAGATTTAAATTTACCTGATAAAGATGGACTTGAAGTTTTAAAAAGTATAAGAGAAACTGGAATAACAACACCAGTAATAATTATTACTGCTAGAAATGAGGTAAAGGAAAGAGCTATGGGGTTAGATTTAGGTTCAGATGATTATATAGTAAAACCTTTTGATTTAATAGAGTTAAGGGCAAGAATAAATGCAGTTGTAAGAAGACTTTATGGAAGAGTAAATTCAGAAATAAAAATAGGCGAATTATTAATAAATCCGAAAACTAGAGTAGTTAGTTATAAGTTAAAAGAAGTAAAATTATCAGCTAAAGAATTTGATATATTAGAGTATATTGCAAATAATCATCCGAGTGTAGTATCTAGTGAAAGTATAACAGAACATGTATATGATGAGTTTTTTGACCAGTTTTCATCAGTACTTAGGGTACATATAGCTAATTTAAGAAAGAAGTTAAAAATTGGAGCAGAAAAAGATATTTTAATAACCTTAAAAGGGAAAGGATATAGAATATGGGAAAAAGATTAAATTATAAAGGAAAGCTAAACATACTATTAATTACTTATGCCTTTTTTATTACTATGATAGTACTAATATTAGGATTTATTTTAATTAATAAAATAGATAAACCTATATCTAATATAAATAGTTATTTTATTTCATATAGTCAGGCTGAGATTAGTACTGCCATAACGCAGGGATCTGTTTCAACTAAAATAGCAGAGTTACCAGCTAAGGTGATTACAAATAGTGATATGCAGAAAACTTATAATAAAGAAATAATTTCTAATGGTATGGTGGTAATGTTAGTAGTATTTGCAATTGTCATGGTGATATCTATATTAATATCAAAATTTATAAGTAGAAAAGTAATATATCCTATAGAGAAAATAGCATGTTCTTTGCCAGATATAATTAATGGGAATATAGATGAAATAGATGAAAATATATTTGAAGGAGAGCTTAGTGGCGTAGGAAGTGCTTTAGCTAAGTCATCACAAAAAATAAAAATGTTATTAAAAGAAGCAAATAGTATTAACTCCTACATAAGTCATGAGCAAAAGAATACCTTAGCAATATTAAGAGCCAAAATACAACTAGGAGAACGTGATGAATTAATAGGACTAATTGATAAAATGAGCTGTAGTTTAGATGATATTTTAGCATTAAATGCAACAGAGGATATAAAATATGATGAGGAAGTAGATTTAGGACTTGTTTGTGCTGAAGCTGTTGATATATATAGTAAAGTTTATAATAATATAGAACTTAAAATAGATGAAGAGGAAATACCTACTATAAAAAGTAGAGAGATTTGGATATATAGAGCTGTATGTAATCTTATAGAAAATGCAATAAAGTATGGTGATAATAGTAAAATCATAGTTAAGGCATATAACAAAAATGGAAGTGCTATAATTTGTGTTGAGGATGGTGGAAAAGGCATAGATAAAGAAATTATTGATAAGATCTTCAACTTTGAATATAGAGGTGGAAATTTAAAGAAAGATGGATATGGGATAGGTCTTAGCCTTGTGTATCAAATAACTAACCTCAGCGAGGGTATTACATTTGTAGATAGTGAAAGTGGGAAAGGTGCAAAATTTTATATGGCATTTAAGGCATTATAAACTATGCAATCAGTAAAAGGCTTCGAGAAGACTAAGCCATTAACAATAGATTAACATAGCTTTTGATATTATAAATATATAAAGTATGAATTGGAGGATGGTTATAATGTATATTTTTAAAAATGCTATAAAAAATATTTATAGAAACAAAGGTAGGAATATTTTAATAGGAATAATAATACTAGGAATAATAGTTTCAACTGTAGTTGCTTTTAGCATTAATACAACAACAGATGAAATTATAAAAGATTATAAAAATAGGTTTGGAAGTGAAGTGACATTAGCTCCAGATATGGATAAGTTAATGAACCAAAGCGAAGATAAAGGTGGAATGATGGCTGCTGGGCCTATAGAAGCTATAAAGACTAAGCAGTATTTTGATTTTGCAGAATCTGAATATTTGAAAGAAAGTATTTTTACATCTGAATTGGGAGCTGTATCAAAAACACTAAAGGCAATTGATGAAGATGAGGATGCTGGAAATGGTTCGATGATAAGTAAAGCAATTGGAACAGATGGTAAAGCAATTGAGTCAGCTATGCCAAATTTAAAAATCATAGGTAATTCAACCTTAGAATCACTAGAGGAATTTAAAAGTGGTAAAAGAAAAATAATAGATGGTGAAATGTATAAAGAAAAAGATGAATGTATTGTAAGCCAAGAATTTGCTGAGTTAAATAATATTAAGGTTGGAGATTCTATAGAAGTTAACAAAGCTACGGATGAAAATGGTGATGCATATAAACTAAAGGTAACAGGCATATATTTTGATTCTACAAATGAATATAGAATGCCTTTTAAACAAGCGGCTATGAATAAGAGAAATGAAATATTAATTAATTTAGAAACAGCACAGGGAATATCAGGTGATGAAGAATTATACATTCAAGCTAAGTATTACTTAAAGAATCCTGATATGATTAAGAATTTTGAAGAAGAAGTAAGAGCTAAGGGATTACCTGATATGTATAATGTAACTACTGACGAAGAAAGTTATAATAAAATAGTTGGGCCAGTAGAGGGGTTAGGATCTATAACATTAATGTTTGTATTAGTAGTATTAGGTTTAGGATCAGTAATATTAATATTACTAAATACATTATCAATAAGAGAAAGAAAGTATGAAATTGGTGTATTACGTGCTATAGGAATGAAAAAAGGTAAGGTAGCAATAGGATTAATATCAGAGTCATTAATAATAACAGCAATATGTTTAGTAATTGGAATAGGAGCTGGCAGCGTATTATCACAACCGGTATCAAATTCACTATTGCAAAAGCAAATTGAGGCACAAAAGACAGATAAGGTGCCAAGTCAAGGGTTTAGAATGGCTATATCAAATTCAACTGGTTCGGCAAGTGAGGATACAATATCTGAAATTGATGTAAATTTAAATGGAAAAGCAATACTAGAGGTAACAGGAGTTGCACTATTAATAGCTTTAGTAAGTAGTGTTGTAGGCGTAAGTTATATTACAAAATATGAACCAAGAAAAATACTTACAGAGAGGGGATAGAAAATTATGGCAGTATTAAGTGTGAAAAATGTTTCATATTCATATGAAGGTGCAAAGACGCCAGTTTTTAATAATATAAGCGTAGATTTTGAGAGAGGAAAAATTTATGCAATAATAGGAAAATCTGGTGCAGGAAAAACTAGCTTATTATCATTAATAGCTGGATTAGATAATTGCAAATCTGGTGATATATTATATAATGATAAGTCGTTAAATAATATAGATAAAGATATTTATAGATCAAAGAATATTGGGGTTATATTTCAAGGATATAATCTTTTCACTAATACATCAGCCCTTGAAAATATATTGTTGTCAATGGATATTAGTAACGTAAAAGTACCTGATAAAAAGCTATATGCATTTGAGTTACTAAGCAAGGTTGGAATAGATCATCAAACTGCATTAAGAAAGGTTTTGAAATTATCAGGAGGGGAACAACAAAGGGTTGCAATTGCAAGATCACTTGCTCATAACCCAGATATAATAATATCAGATGAGCCAACAGGTAATTTAGATAATGAAACTGAAGATGAGATACTAAAAATATTAGAAGAGCTAGCACATAAAGAGAATAAGTGCGTAATTATAGTAACTCATTCTAAAAAAGTTTCTTATTTTTCAGACGAGATATGGGGGCTTACTAAAGGAAAACTTATCTTTATAAAGGAGTAGAATTAATTATATTAAGTCAGGCGTTTATTAATAAAATAAAGATTTGTATTGACTAGATTTTAATAACATAAATAGGGGGTATTATGAAATTACAAGAAAGAAATAAGGTTTCAAAGGCTACCAAAATATTAAATACAATGGCAATAATTATGGTGATATTTGCAATATTTAATATATATACATCACATATGTATATATCAAGCTTAATTAAACAGGGATTTGATCCTATTAAGCAAATAACAGAAGTTATTAATTATTATTTAAACTCTGTAACGCAATATGTATTTTATGGAATATGCTTAGCTGCATTAAGTTACATTATTAAAAAGGTTGTTTATTTAGGAGATGTTGACAGTATAAATAAATTAGATAAAGACTATTTAGAGAAAGAATCAGTAGTAGAAGAGGAATATGATGAAATAGATATGATTTTAAAAGAATTAGATGTAGAGTAAAAATATATTATAATGAATTGTAAGCTGGGAATTTTCCGAATTAAATAATATTGAGGTTGGAGCTATAACTAAAAAAGGAAAGTTTACAAAGTAAACTTTCCTTTTTTAGTTATATTTTAAGAATTCATTAATTCGCTAGTTATATCTTTATTATCTGTATCAAATATTTTAACAGTAGGAGTTTGGTTATCTACTGCATCAAATTCAACTAATTGCATAAATGGAGCACTAGCTTCAAATTCTAATTTTTCTGTTTTGCCATTGTAAGTAACCTCAGCGTATTTAGCTTTTGTTGCTGCTAAATCACCATAAAGAATAACTCTATCTTGGCTCTTATCTTCATATCTATGGGTAACTGTGGAAACAGCCTTTCCATTTGGGATAAACTTTAAATCAGTATCTAAATAAAATCTAGATTTTAAGAATTTTGCTGGATTACCTTTAACTAAACCAAGCTGATTATTTTGTTTATAAAGAACATAAGGAGCATCCCCTGCAAAAATTGAGCTTATAGCCTCAGATTCTTCAAGCTTTAGTTCTTTTTGTATGAGATTAGTAGAATCTTTAAGGTTTGGCTCTGCAGCTACTGTCTTATTCATGAAATTCCCCATATAAATAACAATTATAGCTGATAATAAAGCAATCATGTTTAATAAAGCTGTACCTTTTCTTTTACTAATTTTTTCAGAAGCATCTTTATTAATTTTATCTAATTCTAATTTTTTAACTTCTTTTAATTCGTTATTTCTAATTTTTTTACTCCCCATAGAACCTATCACCCTTTCCTCTTTTTAAATATGTACAAGTATATTATATCAGTAATTAATGGATTTTTTAAGAGTATTTAGAATATTTAATTTACAATTTTAAGAAATGGGTATATAATTATAAAAAAGAATAAATTTACTTATCAAGAGTGGTGGAGGGACTGGCCCTGTGAAACCCAGCAACCAATATTTTAAATTATTAATTTTAAATTACTAGTTTAAAAATGTGTGGTGCTAAATCCTGCAGTTTTATTAAAAACTGATAGATAAGGGTATTTTATAGTGGCTTACTAAGTCTATAGGAATATCCTATAGGCTTTTTTTGATTTTAGAAGATAAGAGATCTAATAGCGAAGCTAAGTATGATAAGGTATCTACAAAAAATTAACTAGCTAATAAAAAGTACCTTGACTTGATATTTTTTAAAAATGACTTAGGCAAATTTAAATTATAGGGGGGCAAAATTTATGAATATTAGAGAATTATTTGAAAAAAAGAATTTGGTGTTTTCATTTGAAATATTTCCACCAAAGGTATCATCATCAGTAGAAACTATTTACAATACATTAGAGGAGTTAAAAGATTTAACTCCAGATTATATAAGCGTAACCTATGGGGCTGGGGGAAGCTTAACTGAAAATAGAACATGTGAATTATCATCACTAGTTAAAAGCAAGTATGGAATAGAATCATTAGCACATTTAACTTGTATAAATTCAACTAAGGAGGAAATAGATTTTCTCCTTAGGGATTTAAAAAATGCTGGAATAGAAAATATTTTAGCCTTAAGAGGAGATATGACAAGTCATAAATTATCCAAAGCGGAATTTAACTATGCCTCGGAGCTTGTTAATCATATAAAAAGAAGAGGAGATTTCAATATAGTTGGAGCTTGTTATCCAGAAGGTCATATAGATTGTAAGGATTTAGATAGAGATATATTAAATCTAAAATTAAAGGAAGAAGCAGGTGCATCTCACTTTATATCTCAACTGTTTTTTGATAATAATTATTTTTATGATTTTTTAGAAAAAAAAGAAAAATATAATATTAAATCACCAATTCAAGCAGGGATTATGCCTGTTATAAATAAGAAACAAGTAGAAAGAATAACATCACTTTGCGGAACTAACATTCCAAAGAAGTTTCTTAAAATAATGGATAGATATGAACATAATAAAGAAGCATTAAGAGATGCAGGAATTGCTTATGCAATAGAACAAATGGTGGATTTAATTTCAAGTGGTGTGGATGGAATACATTTATACACAATGAATAATCCATATGTAGCGAAAAGAATTAATGGAAGTATTTCATCTATAATAAATTCTGTTAACAATGGAAATGCAATTTAACAAGGCATGTCCAAATAAATATAAAACAGTAGTAAAAGAAAAATGTAGGAGGTAAAAGAACATGGATAAAGTAGAAAGTTTTGAGTTAGATCATAGAAAGGTTAAGGCTCCTTATATAAGAAAGTGTTGTGTTTTAGATGGAGAAAAAGGTGATGTGGTTTGTAAATTTGATATTAGATTTTTACAACCAAATAAAGAAGCTTTTGGAACAGCAGCAATGCATGGACTTGAGCATTTGTTAGCTCATGAATTAAGAAATGAGTTAGATGGAATAATAGATTTATCACCAATGGGATGTAGAACAGGATTTTATTTAAGCCTTTGGGGAAATAGAGAACCAAGTGAAATTAAAGAAGCACTAGAAAAATCATTAAAGGTAGTTTTAGAAGCAAAGGAAATTCCAGCAGCTAATGAAATTCAATGTGGGAATTACAAGGACTTATCACTATTTGGAGCAAAGGAGTATGCAAAAGAAGCACTAGAAAAAGGTTTTAGACTAGATATTTATAATAAAGAGATTTAGTAATGATCATGTTTAGAAAAATAATAATTGCAAAATAAATAACTATTCAGTGTAAAGGCTTGGTGTTTTTTGCAGAGGAATAGATATTACTACAAATGATTAAGGAAGCTTCAAAAAAATAACAAGTCAGGATATTTATCTTGTTATTTTTTTGAAGATCATTAACACATCAAAATTGGGGGCATAATTATGAAATATGAAATAGAGAAGCATTTAAAAAATAGAATTCTTGTATTAGATGGGGCTATGGGAACTAGTATACAAGATTATAAACTTGGAGAGAAAGTATTTAGAGGAGATTGCGCGTGTACATGCAATCAGCAAGGAAATAATGATTTATTAAATCTTACTTCACCTGAGATAATAATGGATATTCATAAAAAATATCTTGAAGCAGGTGCAGATATTATTGAAACAAACACTTTTAACTCAACTAGAATATCACAATCTGATTATAATTTAGAAAATAAAGTTTATGAATTAAATTATTGTGGAGCTAAAATAGCAAGGGCGGCTGCTGATATTTATACAAAGAAAGATCCATCTAAGCCTAGATTTGTAGCAGGATCCATAGGTCCAACTAATAAAACAGCTTCAATGTCTCCAGATATTAATAATCCAGGGTTTAGAGGTATTAGTTTTGATGAATTAGTAATAGCTTTTGAAGAACAAGCTACTGGTCTTATAGATGGTGGTGTTGATTTATTGTTAATAGAAACAATATTTGATTCATTAAATGGAAGAGCTGCAATTATAGCTGTTAATAATGTTCTAAATAGAAAATATTTAGATTTGCCTATTATGATTTCAGGTACAGTTGATAAAAGTGCTAGGATTTTATCAGGTCAAACATTAGAAGCTTTTGCAGGATCTCTAAAAAATGAAAGAATATTAAGTATTGGTCTTAATTGTTCTTTTGGAGCAAAGGATTTAATACCTTTAATTAAAGAACTTTCTAAATCGCAAGGAGTTTATATAAGTTTATATCCAAATGCAGGGCTACCGAATTCATTAGGTGAGTATGATGAGTCGCCAAAGGAAACAGCTAGTTTTATAAAAGAACTTGCAAAAGAGGGTCATATAAATATTGTAGGGGGATGTTGCGGAACTACTTATGAACATATAAAAGCTATAAGTGAAGTGGTAAGCAAATTTAAACCAAGAGTAATTCCAAATATTGAAAAAGAAAGTGTTTTTTGTGGACTTGAAGCTTCAAAAATAAATAAAAATAGTAACTTTGTTAATATAGGGGAAAGGACAAATGTAGCCGGTTCAGCTAAATTTGCAAGGCTTATAAGAGAAAAGAAATATGATGAAGCATTATCTATAGCCCTTCATCAAGTTGAAAATGGAGCTCAGATAATTGATATAAATTTTGATGATGGACTTTTAGATGCAGGTTATGAAATGGAAACATTTTTAAAGCTACTAGCTAGTGAACCTAATATTGCAAAGGTTCCTATAATGATTGATTCTTCTAAGTTTGAGGTTTTAGAAATAGGTTTAAAATCTATTCAAGGAAAAAATATTGTAAATTCCATTTCTTTAAAAGCTGGTGAGGAAGAATTTATAAAACAAGCAAGAATTATAAAAGAGTATGGCGCAGCTGTTGTTGTTATGGCTTTTGATGAAAAAGGTCAGGCAGATACTTTTGAGAAGAAAATTGCTATATGTGAAAGAGTTTATAATATTTTAGTTAATAAAGTTAAGTTTCCAGCTGAGGATATTATTTTTGATCCTAATATTTTAGCTATCGCAACTGGCATTGAAGACCATAATAATTACGCAGTAGATTTTATAAATGCAACTAGATGGATAAAAAAGAATTTACCTTATGCAAAAATTAGTGGAGGAGTAAGTAATTTATCATTCTCATTTAGAGGGAATAATTTAATAAGAGAAGCTATGCACTCAGCATTTTTATATCATGCTATTGAAGCTGGAATGGACATGGGAATAGTTAACCCAGCTATGATTCAAATCTATGATGATATTGATAAAGAGCTACTTAAAAAAGTAGAAGCTGTAATATTTAATAAAAGCGAAAATGCAGGAGAAGATCTTATAAACTTCGCAGAAAACTTTAAAAAAAACAATAATAATATTAAAGAAGTAAACAAGCTGATTTGGAGAGATGGAAGCGTAGAAGATAGGCTTAAACATGCATTAGTTAAAGGAATAAGTGATTTTGTTGAAGATGATGTACTGCATGCAAGAGTAAATTATCCTCGTACATTAGATGTAATTGAAGGTCCTTTAATGGATGGAATGAATACTGTTGGGAAGCTTTTTGGAGAAGGAAAAATGTTTCTTCCTCAAGTTGTTAAAAGTGCAAGGGTAATGAAAAAAGCTGTTAGCATACTTATGCCTTTTATTGAAGATGAAAAAAGTGAAGGGGAAAAAAGTAGTGCAGGGAAAGTAGTTTTTGCTACAGTAAAAGGTGATGTTCACGATATAGGCAAAAATATAGTAGCGGTAGTGCTTGGTTGCAATAATTTTGAAGTTATAGATTTAGGAGTAATGGTTACTTGTGAAACTATACTCGAAACTGCTAAAAGAGAAAATGCAGATATCATAGCATTAAGTGGACTTATAACTCCATCACTAGAGGAAATGACTTATGTTGCTAGTGAAATGGAACGTCTAAATTTTGATATTCCACTTATGATTGGTGGAGCTACAACTTCGAAAATTCATACAGCACTAAAAATAGCTCCTAAATATTCAAATGGAGTAATTTATTCTAGTGATGCTTCAAAAGCTGTAGAAGTTGCTAAAAAGTTAGCAAATAAAGATACAAGACGTGAGTTTATAAAAAATACCTATGAAGAATATAATAATGTAAGAGAAAATTATCTGAACTTAAATAGAAAGTTTGTTTCTTTAGAAGAAGCTAGAAATAATAAATATTGTATTGATTTTAATAAAAGTGAAATTACAAAGCCAAACAAACTTGGAGCTCAAAAGGTAGTTAGTTATAAAATATGTGATGTAAGAGAATATATAGATTGGACATTCTTTTTCATGGGATGGGCACTTAAAGGAGCTTACCCTGGAATATTAGAAGATAGTAAATATGGAGAAGAGGCTAGAAAATTATTTAATGATGCTAATAAAATGTTAGATTATCTTGATAGCGAGAATCTAATAGAAGGTAGAGCTGCATTTGGAGTTTTTGAAGCTAACTCTGTAGGTGATGATATAGAAGTTTATAACCCAGAAAATAATCAAGTGTTAACTACTTTTAATATGCTAAGACAACAAGAAGTTAATAAAAATAATGAGTATAAATGTCTTTCTGATTATATTGCACCAAAAGAAAGTAAAATAAAAGATTATATTGGTGGGTTTATAACTACATTTGGAATAGGCACAGCGGAATATAGTGAAAAGCTTAAAAAAGAAGAAGATGACTATTCGTCAATTATGGTAAAGTTGCTTTCTGATAGATTAGCAGAAGCACTAGCGGAAAAAATACATTTAATAGGTAGGAAAGATTTATGGGGTTATGTAGCAGATGAAGATTTAACACTAAAAGAATTATTAAAAGATAAATTTATAGGAATTAGACCAGCCTTTGGATATCCTTGCTTAAGAGATCATAGTGAAAAAGAAAAACTGTTTGATTTAATAAATAAAGATGAAAAAGTAGGGGTAACTCTAACAGATAGTTATATGATGGAACCAGTTGCAAGTGTATGCGGATTATACTTTGCGTCAGAAGAAGCAAAATATTTTGATGTTAAAAGAATAAATGAAGAGCAGTTATTAGATTATGCAAATAGAGATAATAAAGATATTGATAAGTTAAAAGCTAATTTAAATATTGTAGATTAAGGCATAGTAAAATAAATCAAGGACACTGGTCTATTATTATTTGGATATGCCTAAGGTTAATAAAAAAGGAGAATGCTTATAATGGTTTTAAAAATCATTATAAGTATTCTCCTTTTGTTAAAGTTAAATTATTCTAGATAGGATTTAGCTAGCTTAAGAATTTTATCGAAACTGTTAGTATAAATTGTTATATAGTATGATAACTAACAAATAATTGTATAAGAGTAGATTTTGAAAATTTAATTAGTAATGTATCATTAGTTCGATTTTCTAGAACAGCTAAACATTCATAAATATACACCTTTGTTTCTTTTTCTCCACGATATTGGGTAATGTAATTAAATTATGGTATAATTGGATGTAAAAGTAATATAAATTAAAAAATGGCGGTATATTGTTGAAAAGGTAGACGTGAAAAATGTTGATGTAAGATTCACAAGATATGAAATTAAGTTAATGTATTTCAAATCAGTTTACCAATTCTAGAAGATGAAGACGGTCATAATAATTAGTTTTATTGGGAGGAATTATGTTTGAATTTAATTTGAAAGATGCAAAATGGTTTTTTGAACCTAAAAATTATGTGATTGGAAATAATAGTGTTGAAATTATAACAGATCCTAATACTGATTTTTGACAAAGAACTTATTATGGATTTAGAAATGATAATGCACATGTTTTATACATTACAACAGATGAAAGGTATTTTTCATTTACAGTAAAGACAGAGTTTAATAGTACAGCCTTGTTTGATCAATGTGGAGTTGTGATTTATCAAAATAGTGAAAATTGGGTAAAGATAGGAATTGAATTTCATGACAATAATAGGTCATGGCTTGGAAGTGTTGTAACTAATCATGGATATTCAGATTGGGCAACAGTAGATATAGGAGCTTCTTTAAAATGTATGTGGTATAGATTAAGCATGAGGGAAAATGATTATTGCCTTAAAAATTAATTTGATGGTATAAACTTTAAACAGATGAGAATTTTCCACTTGTTTGAAGGTAGAAAGGAAATTAATTTCGGGTTACTTGCATGTTCGCCAAGTAATAATTCTTTTAAAGCTACATTTAGTGAAATGAAGATAACAGATTACTTATGGAAAGAGCATAAATCATAAAATAAAAGATAGGTTAAAAAACACAAAGAGGAGGATTTTATGAGAATAAACTATTGTAACTTGGAAAATGAAATAATATCAAATTTAGAAAAAAACAGAATATGGATATTGTCTACATCATATAAGGATAATGTCACGTCTAGGTCTATGAGCATTATAAATAAAGGTCTTTATATATTTTTTCAGACCAACAAATGTTATATAAAGCACAGTCAAATGCAAGAAAATAATAAGGTTTCACTTTGTTTTAATAATATTTCTATAGAAGGAACAGTTGAAGAAATTGGTGATTGGAAAGAAGAAAAAAATATAGAACTAATGGATTTATATAAATCAGATCATTTAGGATCGTATAATGCCTATGGGTCACTAGATGGACAGGTTGTCTATAAGATTACCCCTAAAACAATAAAATTATGGAAGTATGTAGAAGAAAATCCAATTAGACAAATATTGTATGTTGATAAAAAAGTAGCAGAGCAATTAGATTTTATGTAGATAATATTAATTAAAAAGAATATATGGGGAGATTAATTATATGGCAGAAGCAGAGGTTAATTGTAGAAATAAACTAAAGTCAATTGTTTTACCTGTATTGACTATTATAATAATAGTTTCTATTGGGTATAACATTTATCAAGATTCTAAGATAAAGAGATATAAAGAGGAGTTAGGGATTATAGTAAGCCAGGGGATAGAATCATTTGCGAGTAAGAGTGGGAGCTTAAGTGATGAACTTGTATATGCTGAACAATATGGGGATATTGCATCAGCACACATGGCATATGTAACTTTATCCGAAGGGGATGGGATATCATCGGAAGAATACACAAGTAGTTTAGCAATGTTATTGCTAAATATTAAAATACTTATGTTAAATGATAAGAGTAAAGTTGAGAAAGCTCTTCTAAATAATAATGGATCTGAATTGATGTTTCGCATATCTAATAATTTTGAAGATACAGAATCAATAGAAAAAGTATTTAAGTTACTAGAATAAAAAGAATTTAATGATTTTTATTTCACATATGATTTAGGAGGTGAATAAATATGACAGAGCAAGAATTCTTAGATATTAGAGCAAAAAGTAATAATTATAATTATTCATCAATGCAATACCTTGATTATGTTGCAGTAGCTAATTACAATGTGTTGATAGAAAATGAAAAGGTATTACTTATGTATGGATATAATGCTGAAAGTAAAATGAATGAATATCATTGGGCAGCAAATATTGATGAGGAGTTAATAAGTGTAATAAGAAAAGAAACTGATAAGGCATTAATAACATTTATTCCGCTTGATTGGATTTCTAACTTTGAGAAGACAGGATTTAAAATATTCGCTACATGGAACGATTATTTTATGAATAGTCTTGAACATGTCCATTGTGATTTTGAAAGCGAGTTTTTGAATGAAACTGAATGTGAAAATGCATCTTTGGTAACTATATCATGTAAAGGTCAAAGCAGGGGATTTACAGGGCAGACAACAGAATGGATGGAAATATGGCTAAAAGGAGAAGAATCTTCAGATGCAGAGACAGGGATAAAAAACAATGCAGTTATAGTACATAGAAATAACTATGGTGAAATAGTGGGACTCGTGTGTACTGCAACATATGCACATGTAAATGAAAAGGGCCCAATAGTTTGGATAAGAGAGGTAGCGGTGAAAATTGAGTATCAAAGGCAAGGTATTGCAAGGAACCTAATTCTGCAAGCCTTAAGTTATGGCAAAAAACAGGGTGCAATAAGGGCGTTCCTTGCAGCAGATGAATGTAACAAGTATGCCATTCGTTTGTATGAAAGTATTGGGTTTGTGGGAAAAAAAGATACAGGGCAAAATGACATGTTTAAATAAAAGGCGGTAATAAGATACAAAGGATTCTATTTTTATAGAAGAAAAGAATGGATATTTAAAACTTACTTCAATTAATTCTGATAATTGGGAAGATGGAGTGAAAATGAAAGTAGAAGGCTATCAATTAGTTGAACCTTAATTGTTAAAGATTAGTTTTAAAGTGCATATAAATAAAGAAATATTTATAAATAAAGAGAGGGTATCTGTAATGAAGTTAAAAAAAAGGGGAAAAGTTATTATATTAAGTGTTGCTATATTAATTGTCACTGGAATAATAATATATATAAATTTATTTCCAAGATTTAATAGGGTAACTAAATCACCTATATCAAAAAGTGGAGACAGAAATGAAAGTTGGAAATCAGATATTGAATTTGTAAAAACTGAGTTACCTAAAAAGCATAAAAATTTATTCTTTTCTAAATCAGAAAGTGATTTTAATAATGATATGGATTCGCTTATAAGTAAAATAGAAGAATATACTGATGAAGAAATTAAAGCTGAACTTGCAAAGGTAATAGTAACTATTAATGATAGTCACACAATGGTTGATATTTCAGGTTCTTTAATTTATCCAATAACATTTTTTCAGTTTGAAAATGACATTTATGTAAGTGATGCATCTTTAGATTACAAAGATTATTGGGGAAAAAAATTAGTGAAAGTAAATGGATATTCTGTAGAGGAAATACGTTCAAAGATTGATCCATTCGTTTCAAAAGATAATAAAGCTATAACCAAAAATCAATTTTCTAATTTATTAAGGTATGTTGAACCACTTAAGTTTATAGGGGTAGTAAAGGATAATGAGGCGGTTTTTACATTTGAAGGCGAATCGAATAATAATGTTACAGTAAAACCTGTTGAAACAGTGGACTATAAAAATGTAAAGTTTTTATCTGATGATTCAGATTTAGTGAGTAATTTACCATTAACAAAACAAAATGGTAAGGCTAATTATTGGTTTGATTACATTGAAAATGATAATCTTCTTTATGTTAAATATAATTCTTGTACGGAAATGAAGGATTACTCATTTTCAAAATTTACAAAGGATGTTTTTGAGATTGTAGATAGTAAAAATATAAAAAAGTTAGTTATTGATTTAAGAGATAATGGTGGAGGAAACTCTGGTATTTTCAATCCATTCTTAAGTGAAATAGTGAAAAGGGAGAATGTTAATAAAAAAGAAAATCTTTATGTTATTATAGGTAGAAAAACATTTTCATCAGCAACATTAAATGCTATGGAGCTTAGAAATGGTACAAATGCAACACTAATAGGAGAATCAACTGGTGGTAAACCAAATCATTTTGGAGAAGTTAAAGAAATACATTTAACAAATACAGATATAGATATTAAATATTCAAGTAATTTTTTCAAAACTTCTAGTGAGGATACAGATTCTGTTTATCCGGATAAAGATATAGTTTTGAAAGCGGATTCATTTTTTAATGGTGAGGATGATATTTTAAATTACATCTTAGGTTTGTGCAAATAAATAAAATCACAATATTGTAGGGATAGGTAGACTAATTAAGCTACCTATCCCTATTTAAATTTTATATAATATTAAAGTCCGTTAACATCCATATTATAAGTAGTATTTCCACTTAACCATGTATTAATATTTTTATTAAACACTCTAATTCCTTTCATATACACTTCTATATCATTAACTTTCCAGTCGTCACCTGCTCCAAATTTCGCTTTTCTAATCCATACTTTTTTAACATTTTGAGGATCAAAATTAGGATCTGTTATATTTAATTCATATGCAGTTCTAAAATTTTGTTCAAAGTCATCGCCTGCAAGAGTACATTCAAATTCTACAGTTTTACCATCTTCTAATTGCATTCCGAAATAAATATAATCATTAGTGCCTGCTTGGAATTCATTAGCAGTACCTAGTACTACATGGAATTTACCTATTGGAAGCTGCATATCACTACTTGTAGAAGGATAAGACACTTCTTTAAGAAATCTATATAAAACACTGGCAGTTGATTTTTGAGCATTGGTAAGTGTTTTATCAGCAACATAGTCCCAATCTGCCCATGAACTACTTAAGGATGAACGCGGTGCTAATGCCTTAGCTGCTCTACCGTATGTATTACATTGAGCTGTAATAAAATCTGACAAATATAAATATTGGTCACTTAAAGGTTTATATTCTCCTTGAGAAGTGTTGTAGCCCAATGTAGTGATTTTATATTTATCTTTAACTTGTTCAGCATAATTTTCGAATTTAGTATGGGCAGTTCCTTCACCACCTGTTGTATTACTTGCATGATGTGGTTCATTAATATCTGCAAAATAGTGTAATGATTTACCTAAAATAAATGTAGCTTCTGAAAAATTTCCATCTTTCCATTTTGCAACTGCTTGTCCTATATAGTTTCGTGTTTGAGATTCAGCAGTATCTGTAATAAGTGGAAATGGATATCCTGCATTACCTGTAAAGTTTTTACCTGTATCAGGGTCATAAAAATGATCCTGGTATAGCCCATAATCTCTATCTACTCCTACAGATCCAAAGTCTGGAGCAACAGCCCCTTTTTTTAATTGTGATAAATTTTCTTCTAGTTTTAATAAATTCAATTCCATGGTATCGTTTTCAATTAAATCATTTTTAAGACTGTAAAAAGCTTGTTCCTCTATCATTTTATGAGTGTCCATTTGTGTTGGGGATTCATTACTTGACCAAGCAAAGGCTTGGCTACTTGAACCAAAGATAACGCTAACCATAAGTGTACTTAAGCATAGAAATTTTTTTGAAATTTTATTCATTGTTAATCCTCCTCATATAATTAATTGAAAAATTATAAATGTACTTAGGAATTAATTTGAATCTAAATTTGAATTTAAATTAAATTTAAATTCAAATTTATAATTTATCTATATTTTACACTAATATCCATGGAAAAACAATGATTATATTGGTTAATATTGATTATATTTAAAAAATTTACAACGAATAATTAAACGATTCTTTAATATGCTAAAATCAGATTTTTAAAAAATAATAGTATCCTACTTTATATTATATTAGGAGAGTTTGTTAAGTAAGTAGTTTGTAAGTTGTTTGTATTTAAATAAAAAGCGTAGTGTGATAAAATAAAAATGTAAAAATATTGAATGTAAAGGGGATTTTATGAACTCAGATATTAAGAAAAAAAATAATGTGATCTTAGATAGTATGATTATTTTAGTGGGTATTATTTCAATGGCTTATCATATAGGATTAAAGATAGCTTTTGGACATATAGCATTTTCAATTGTATTTTTTATACTTGGATTAATACTTGTTATTTATGGTCTTATAGAAATAAGTTTTAAAATAAATTTATGGAGAAAACTTCCCAAAATACTTAGAAATATAATAACTATTTTATTTGCAATAGGATTATCTGTTTTTATTGTTATTGAAGGAATAATAATTTATGAAGGTCATCATAAAGATACAGGTAAACCTGATTACTTAATGGTTTTAGGTGCAGGTCTTAGAGGTAAAGAATTAAGTGTTTCATTAAAATATAGATTAGATGCTGTAATAGAATTTAATAAATTAAACCCAGATATGAAAATAATAGTTTCAGGGGGACAAGGACAAGGAGAAGATGTTACAGAAGCTTTTGCCATGAGGAAGTATTTAATAGACAAAGGAGTTAATGAGAATTTAATTATTTGTGAAGATAAATCTACTAGTACATATGAAAATTTTCTCTTTACTAAAGAGCTTTTAGAAAAAGAAATTGGTAATGAAGATTATATAATTACTGTTGTAACAAATAATTTTCACATGTATAGAGCTAAATATTTAGGTGAAAAAATAGGATTTAAATGTTTAGGGTATCCTGCACAAACTCATATGAGCACAAGTTTAAATTATCATGTTAGAGAGTTTTTTGGTGTGATTAAGGCATATATATTGAATAAATAGATTTAGGGTTATTATTAGGGCATTCAAGAAAATACAATATTATTTAGAGACTGTTGAAAAATTAATTATAAATTTTCAACAGTCTCTTTCTTTAATTTATAATAATTGAGGTAGCTATTGGTAATAATACTGGGTAGTAAGTATTATACAAATTTATAATAATATTTCTCGTAATAAAAGTTTGTATAAAAACGCAGATTTTTAGTTAATTTATTTTTTAATAATTAATTAAAAATAAGTTTTAAAAAAAGCTTGCAAAACGTTTTCAATGGAGTTATTATATAGTTAATCGATTCAGTAAAACGTTTAACTAACAATTTGTAAACAGGAGATGAATTTATGAATAAGGTATGTGTACTTGGAAGTATGAATATGGACTTAGTTTTAAAGGTTAATAATTTACCTCAAGTAGGTGAAACTATTTTATCTAAATCATTTGAAAAGATATCTGGAGGCAAGGGAGCGAATCAAGCAGTAGCTGCAAAAAGAAGTGGCGCTGATGTAACTATGATATCTAAAATAGGACTTGATGAAAATGGAAGAATACTTAAAGGTAAATTAGAAGATGATAATATAGATGTTAAATTTGTTTTTGAAGATAAAAAAGAAGAAACGGGAATGGCTATTATTATGGTTAATGAAAATGGTAATAACTCTATAATAGTTGTACCAGGTTCTAATATGACAATTAAAGAAGAAGAAATAGATGCTTCAATAGAAGCTTTAAAGAAAAGTGATATCTTAATATCACAATTTGAGACACCAGAAGATATAACTTTAATGGCATTTAGAAAGGCAAAGGAGCTAGGGAAGTTAACTATATTAAATCCAGCTCCAGCTAAAAAAATAGATAAAAATCTTTTAAGAGTAACAGACATTATAGTTCCTAACGAGACAGAAGCAGAACTTATAACGGGTATAAAAGTTACAACCTTAGAAGATGCTAAAAGAGCAGGAGAAGCATTTTTAGAATATGGCGTAACTTTTGCAATAATAACTTTAGGCTCAAAAGGAGCAGCTGTTATTGGACCTGATTTTTGTGAATTAGTACCAGCTTATAAAGTTAATGCAATAGATACAACAGCAGCAGGAGATAGTTTTATTGGAGGGTTAAGCTCCAAGTTAGATGTGAAAAATATAAAAAAAGAAAATTTATTGAAGGCTGTAGATTTTGGAAATAGAGTTTCATCGTTAGCAGTTCAAAGAAAAGGTGCTCAACCATCTATACCATATTTAAAAGAAGTAGTAGAAATTTACGGGGAGGATTAATTTTATGAGAAAGACACCATTGTTAAACAGTAATTTAAGCTTAGTAATCTCTAAAATGGGACATACAGATATGATTGCTATAGGAGACTGTGGTTTACCTATACCAAAGGAATCTGAAAGGATAGATTTAGCATTGGTAAATGGGGTTCCTACATTTATTGATACATTAAAGGTAACTTTAATGGAGCTACAAGTGGAAGAAGTTCTTATAGCCAAAGAAACTATGGAAGTTAGTCCAAACTTATTTGAGGAAATAAAGAAAGTAATAGGTGATGTTAAAATAACATTTATATCACATGAAGACTTAAAAAAAGACTTGAAAAAATGTATGGCAGTTGTTAGAACAGGTGAACAAACACCGTATGCAAATATAATATTAAAATCAGGAGTTGTATTTTAGTTAAAGGGAGGTATTTAGTATGGATAAAAGAATACCAATGCTAAAAATGGAGGGTGTATCAAAGATATTTCCTGGCGTTAAAGCATTAGACAATGTTAATGTCACAGCTTACGGAGGAGAAGTTACAGCCTTAATGGGAGAAAATGGAGCTGGAAAGTCAACGTTAATGAAAATTCTTAGTGGAGTTTATGAAAAAAATGAAGGTAAAGTGTTTATTGATGGAACTGAGGCTAAGATAAAAGGGATAAAATCAGCTGAAGAATATGGAATTACAATAATACATCAAGAAATGAGTGTATTAAATAATCTTACAGTAGCAGAAAATATATTTTTAGGAAATGAGAAAAGTAATAAGTTTACTGGGAAAATAAATAATAAGGAATTAGTTGAAAGAAGTAAATTATTTTTAGAACAAATAGGATGTAATATAGATCCAAATAAACTAGTAGGTAATATTAATATTGGTGAAAAGCAAATGGTTGAAATAGCTAAAGCTTTAACTAAAAATGCAAGAGTAATAATAATGGATGAGCCTACAACAGCCTTAACTGAAGTTGAAACAAAAAGTTTATTTATTGTTATAGAAAATCTAAAGAAAAAAGGGATTGCAATAATTTATATATCTCATAGAATGGAAGAAATTTTCACCATATGTGATAGAGTAGAAGTTCTAAGAGATGGAAAATATGTAGGTAATGCTTTAATAAAGGATATTGATAAAGATAAATTAATTTCTATGATGGTAGGAAGAAAGATAGAAGAACAAATACCATATAGAGATATTAAAAAAGGGAATGTTATTTTAGAGGTTTCAAATTTATGTTCACCACAAGGTGTTAATAATGCAACTTTTGAAGTAAAAGAAGGTGAAATATTAGGTGTTGCAGGGCTTATGGGTTCTGGAAGGTCTGAACTTGCTAAAACTATATTTGGTGAATATAAAAAAACTTCAGGTAAGATAAAAATTAAGGGACAGGAAGTAGATATTAAAAATATTCATGAAGCCATAGAATATGGAATTTGTTATTTATCAGAGGATAGAAAAAAAGAAGGCTGTGTGCTTAATTTATCAGTAGCAGATAATATGATTCTATCTAATCTTAAAAAATACGAAAATAAATGGAAATCTATAGATAAAAATAAGGCAATGAAGGATGTTGACTACTACATAGAAAAAATGAAAATAAAAACTCCAAATAGAGAGCAGTTAATGAAAAATCTTAGTGGAGGTAATCAACAAAAAGTAATATTAGCTAAATGGTTAATGCTATCTCCAGAGATATTAATAGTAGATGAACCTACTAGGGGTATAGATGTAGGTGCTAAAAAAGAAATATATGAACTACTAAATGAACTTAAGAAAATGGGAAAGGCAATAATAATGATATCATCAGATATGGCAGAGGTCTTAGGCATAAGTGATAGAATAATGGTTATGAGTGAAGGGAAAGTATCCGGAGAATTATTAAGAGGAGAAGCATCTCAAGAAAGTATTATGAAATTAGCAGTAGGAATTAATTAAAAAGTTGGGAGGAAAATACAATGAATATTAATTTGAAAGAAAATGCATCTAAGTATAAATCTCTTATAGGATTAGTGGTATTATGTGCAATAATTACCTTTGTTGCACCAACATTTTTAACACTGTCTAATATAACTAATGTTTTCACACAGGTGTCTGTTAATGCAATAATTGCAGTAGGAATGACCTTTGTTATTTTAACTGGTGGAATAGATTTATCAGTAGGGTCAACTTTAGCTATAAGTGGAGCTTTAGCAGCTTCAATAATTAAATCTACGGGAAATATCTATTTAGCAATTATAGCAGCTGCATTAGTAGGTATTGGAATTGGTTTAATAAATGGACTTTTAATATCAAAGGGAAAATTACAAGCCTTTATTGCTACACTAGCAACAATGACAATATTTAGAGGCGCTACATTAGTATTTACAAATGGTACTCCAATATCTAAGTTACCAGATTCTTTTGTAAATTTAGGTAATGGGAAAATAGGATTTTTACCAATGCCAGTTATCATTACTGTAATCGTTTCTGGGATTGCAATATACATACTATCACAAACAAAATTAGGAAGATATATATATGCTTTAGGTGGAAATGAAGATTCAGCAAGATTATCAGGAATAAATACAACTAAAATAAAAACTCTTGTATATGTTGTATCTGGTTTTGCATCAGCAATAGCAGGAGTAATTATCGCAAGTAGAATAGGCTCAGCTTCACCAAATGCGGGTATTGGATTTGAATTAGATGCAATAGCAGCAGTTGTTATTGGAGGAACTTCATTATCTGGTGGAGAAGGTAAAATATCAGGAACATTAATTGGTGCTCTTATCATTGGTGTATTAAACAATGGATTAAACATAATGAATGTATCACCATTTTATCAATTAATAGTAAAAGGTTTAGTTATTTTAATAGCTGTATTATTAGACAAAAAGAATAAAAGCAAAGCTTAATTGCAAAAGAGGAGGATATAAAAATGAAAAATGTAAAAAGATTATTATCTATTGGGTTAGTAACAGTTATGGGAATGGCATCCTTTGTGGGATGTACAAAACCTAGCGATGATAAAAAAATAGGGATAGTTTTATCAACTTTAAATAATCCGTTCTTTGTAAGTATGAAAGATGGTGCAGAAAAGGAAGCTGAAAAGCTTGGATATAAATTAATAGTTTTAGATTCACAAAATGATTCAGTAAAGGAAAAATCAAATGTAGAAGATTTAATTCAACAGGGAGTTACTGCATTACTAATTAATCCAACAGATAGTGATGCTGTTGTTCAATCAGTAGAAGTTGCAAATGAAAAAAATATTCCAGTAATAACATTAGATAGAAAATCAAATGGTGGAATAGTAGCTAGTCATATAGCTTCAGATAATGTAAAAGGTGGAGCAATGGCAGCGGAGTTTGTATTAGAAAAATTAGGTGCAGAAGCTAAATTTAATGTTGTTGAACTTCAAGGTATTCCAGGAGCATCAGCTACAAGAGATAGAGGAGAAGGTTTTCATAGCGTTTTAGATGGAAAATCAAATGTGAAGTTTGTAGCAAGCCAAGCAGCTGATTTTGATAGACAAAAGGGATTGCAAGTTATGGAAAATATAGTTCAAGGTAATTCAGATATACAAGTAGTATTTGCCCATAATGATGAAATGGCATTAGGAGCAGCAAAAGCTATAATAGCTAGTAACATAAAAGCCATGGTTATAGGATTTGATGGTAATGAAGATGCATTAGATGCTGTAGAAAAAGGCGAAATGATGGCAACAGTAGCGCAACAACCAGACTTAATTGGATCATTAGGTGTTGAGTTAGCATCAAAGATAGCTAATGGCGAAACTGTAGATAAGGAAATTGCAGCCGAATTAAAAATTGTAAGCAAATAGTAAAAGTTTTAATTTTAAATATTACTTATGGTATAATTTTATGGTAGGGCATGTCCAAATAAATAACTAGTAGGTATTCTTGTATTTTTTGAAGATGCCTTAGGGATGTAAAAAAATATGATTAGTATTTTTGAAACTCCCTTAGATTAAGAGGTGTATTATATGAGTAAAACAACGTTGCTGGATATAGCTAATTATGTAAATGTATCTACAACAACAGTATCAATGGTATTAAATAATAAGCGAATAAATGTTGCTGATAGTACAAGAAATAAAATATTTGAAGCAGCAAGAGAGCTTAATTATATACCAAACGCCTTAGCAAGGAGTTTAAGTACTAAAAAAAGTTATACCATAGGTTTTGTAATTCCAGATATAGGGAATCCTTTCTTTGCAGAAATGGCAAAGGCAATAGAAACAGAAGCTGAGAAGCAAGGATATAGTATGATTTTATGTAATACTTTCAATAGTGGAAGAAAGGAAGAAGATTATATAAAATTACTTATAGGTAAATTAGTTGATGGAGTTATAATTTCAGCAAGTGGAGAAAAAAATAAATCTATAGAACTTTTAGAGGGAAATGATATTCCTTTTGTAATTGCAGATAGACATATTTATAATGAAGATAATATTAATGGTGTATTTTGTGATAATATGGATGGAATAACTCTTGGAGTAAAGTATCTGATAAAAAAAGGATATAAAAATGTAGCTTTTGTTGGAGCAGATACAAAAGAAATAAGTAAAAATTCAAGGCTTGAATATTTTAAAGAAATATCTAAGGAATACAATATTTTTAATAGTGAACTTATAGAAGAGGAAGAAATATCTCTTGAAGGTGGAATAAGAGCTACTGAAAAGCTGATAAATAAAAATTTACCTATTGATGTAATATTCTATAGCAGTGATGTTATGGCAATAGGAGGAATGAAATGTTTATTAAGAAGTGGATATAAGATACCAGGTGATATAGGCATATTAGGATATGATAACATAGGAATTTGTTCATTTATTGAGCCGGAATTAACTACAATAGCACAACCTATATACAATATGGGGAAAGAATCTTGTAATTTATTAATAGATACGATTAATGGTAAGAGAAAAGATAAAAGAGTAATAAATTTAACTCCATATTTAGTAGACAGAAAAACCATAAAATAAAATTAAATTGAAAGAGCTATGAAATTGAAGAGGTAATACTTAAAATTTCATAGCTATTTTTATATAGTAAGGAATAAATAACGATTTATATAATTAATTTTAAAAAATTGAAAAATATATTAAAATACTATTGAAATTGATGAAATAGGATGGTAATCTAAATATATAATACGAAAGCGTTTTCTTCAGGTAAGGATGAGATGGAAGTATATTATTCTTTATTACCTAATTTGGAATCGATTCCAAACTGAATATAAGGTGAAATTTAGAAAAATAATACGATTTTAAAAAAATAATATACCAGAATGTGACTAGTCATTTAAAAAATATATTATATAAACATTAAAGTTATTGATAAAAATTATGTGTTTAAATTAGGAGGATACTATGAATAATCATGCAGTTTATCATATACCAGACGTACCATATGCATATGCTTTAAATAAGGCCGAGTTAAGAATTTTATTAAGAGTAGCGAAAGATGATATAAAGAAATGTAATTTATATTACAGATGCAGATATGATTTTGAAAGTTCTTATAAAGCAGTGAAAATGAATTTATTTGAGGAAAACCATTTGTTTGAGATCTATAGTATAGATGTTAGCATATTTAGAAATAGATATAGATACTATTTTGAAATAACAGATAATAATGGAAAAATTTATTATTATGATGAAAGAGGAATTAAGATAAAGACTGAAGAAGAACAGGAAATTGTAGCATTTCAATATGCATATATAGGCGAAGTAGATATTTATGATGAAAGTAAATGGTTACAAGAATCTATTGTATATCAAATATTTCCTGATAGATTTTGTAATGGAGATGAAAGCATAAATCCTAGAAATGTTAAACAATGGGGTGGTACTGTAGATCATAGAGCATTATTTGGGGGAGATTTAAGAGGAATAATAAATAAGATAGATTATTTAAGAGAATTAGGAATAACGTTATTATATTTAACACCTATTTTTAAATCTCCAAGTAATCATAAATATAACATTGATGACTATTATATGATAGATGAAAGCTTTGGAGATATTGAAACCTTAAAGGAACTAGTTAGAACTTGTCATGAGAATAATATTAAGGTTATTTTAGATGGGGTATTTAATCATACAGGTAGTGGCTTCTTTGCCTTTAAGGATTTATTAGAGAAACAAGAAAAGTCACAGTATGTTGATTGGTATCACATAGATAATTTACCAGTAAGTATAAAAGATATAAACTATTATACTTTTGCAAATAAAGTAGCAAATATGCCAAAATTAAATACTGCAAATACAGAAGTTAAAAAGTATTTTATTGATGTGGCAGAGTATTGGATAAGAGAAACTGATATTGATGGATGGAGATTTGATGTTTGTGATGAGGTAGATCACCAATTCTGGAGAGAAATGAGAATTGGAATTAAAGAGGTGAAGAAAGAAGCTGTCTTAGTAGGAGAAATAATGCATGAATCAGTTTCGTACCTAAGGGGAGAGCAACTAGACTCAATAATGAACTATCCATTTAAACATGCAATGATAGATTTTTTTGCAAAAAGAAAAATTAATGCTAAAGAGTTAAACGATATCTTAGCTATAAATAGATATATTTATATGGAAAGTATATCTAAGCAATTATGGAATCTAATAGGAAGCCATGATACTCACAGATTTTTAACTGAATGTGATGATGATATAAATAGAATGATATTAGCATCAGTATTCCAATTTACTTATTTAGGACTTCCATATATTTATTATGGAGATGAAGTTGGAGTAAATGGTGGTGAGGATCCGCAGTGTAGAAAATGTATACCCTGGAATGCTAATAATCAAAATATAGAGATGTTAAATCATTATAAAAATTTAGCTAGAATAAGAAAAGAAAATAAAACTCTAATTCATGGAAATTATAGAGATATAGGAAGTAATGACAAAATTTTAATTTTTGAAAGAAACTTAGAGAATGAAAAAATAATTGTAATAATAAATAATGATACAAATTTAAATAATATATCACTAAATTTAGAAGGTACAATTTATGACTTATACAATGGAAAGGAAATAACTGTTAATGGGAATATTGAGATAGAGCAAATGAGCTTTAAAATATTAAAGATAAAATAGACATAGAATTAATGAGTAGAAATTAGTTGGAAATATCCATAGAAAAATAATAGTTGCAGTTCAAAAATAATATTAAAGGTAGGGGATATTAATGAATATAAAAAGATTTACAGTTGGTAATCCAATAAATTGCCATGCAGTGGTTAAGAATATAAAAAGTGAAGATATTACTAAATTAACAAAAGTAGAAATAGAAGATAAGAGCCTTATAGTAAAGTTAGAAGATGAGGATATAGTTTATGGACTAGGAGAAAATGTTAGAGGTATAAATAAAAGAGGTTGGATATTTGAAAGCTATTGTAGTGATGATCCAAACCATGCTCAAGATAAAAGATCTCTTTATGGGGCACATAATTTTATATTAATAAGTGGAAAAGAAAAACTAGGTATATATGTAGATTGTCCTAGCAAAGTAGTATTTGATATAGGGTACACAAACCTTGGAGAATTAAAAATAACAGTAGTAGATGGAGAGTATAATCTTTATATAATAAATGGAGATACTGAAAGTGAAATAACTAAGAGTTTTAGAAAATTAATTGGACAAAGCTATGTTCCACCAAAATGGGCATTTGGATATCAACAAAGTAGATGGAGTTATAAGGATGAAGACGAAGTTCGTGAACTTGCAAAAAACTTTAGAGATAAGGAAATTCCAATTGATTGTATTTATTTAGATATCGATTATATGGAAAGATTCAAAAACTTCACATTAAATAAGGAATCCTTTCCAAACTTTGATAAGTTAGTAGCGGATATGAAGGAAGATGGAATTAAACTAATTCCAATTATAGATGCAGGATGCAAAATAGAAAAAGGCTATGAGATTTATGAAGAGGGAATTGAAAAAGGACATTATTGCAAAGATGAAGATGGAAAACCTTTTGTAGCAGCAGTGTGGCCAGGACAAGTACACTTTCCAGATTTCTTAGATAAAGATGCAAGATTATGGTTTGGAAGTAAATATAAATTCCTTGTAGATAAAGGAATTGAAGGTTTCTGGAATGATATGAATGAGCCAGCAATATTCTATTCAGAGCAAGGATTGAAAAAAGCTTTTGACAAAATAGAAGGATATAAAGGCAAGAATCTTGATATATATAGTTTCTTTGAATTGAAGGATACAATACTTGGTTTAAGTAATAGTAATAATGATTATAATAGCTTCTATCATAATGTAGATGGGAAAAAAGTTAAGCATAATGATATTCATAACTTATATGGTTACAATATGACAAAGTCTGCAGCAGAAGGCTTAGAAAAAATAGATGAAAATAAGAGGTTTTTATTATTCTCAAGAGCATCAGCTATAGGAGCTCATAGATATGGGGGTATATGGACTGGTGATAACACATCATTATGGGAACATTTGGAGATGAATGTGAAAATGATGCCAAACTTAAATATGTGTGGATACATGTACACTGGTGCAGATACAGGCGGTTTTGGTGGTAACTGCACTCCAGATTTATTAACAAGATGGATGCAATGGAGTATATTTACACCATTACTAAGAAATCATTCAGCTATGGGAACTAGAAATCAAGAACCTTTTGCATATGATTTAGGAACTGAAAAATCAGTAAAAAACCTTATAGATTTAAGATATGCTTTAGTACCATATATATATAGTGAATTTATGAAAGCAACATTAAATGATGATATGATGTTTGAACCATTAGGATTTAAATATAGTGATTCAACATCAAGAACTGTTGAAGATCAACTATTAATGGGTGATTCATTAATGCTTGCACCTATATATAAACAAAATTCAAAAGGAAGATATGTTTATTTGCCAGAGGAAATGTTAATGGTAAAAATAAAAAATATAGATGAAATGGAATTTGAAGTTATGCCAAAGGGTCATCATTATTTTGAAGCAAATTTAGATGAATTTGCAATTTTTGTAAAGAAAGATAAGATGCTTCCTTTAGGAAAGACTGCAAAGAGCGTAGAATCATTAAATAATGAAAAACTTAAAGTTATTGCATTTGTAAATGAAAAAGCAAATTATAACTTATATGATGATGATGGAATAAGTAAAGATTATAAAACTTTGAAAGCTGATAATTTAAGTATTGAAATAAAATCTGTTGGAAATGATTTAAAAGTAGAAACAGTTGTAGAAGGAAAAACTACTATTAAGGAACTTGAAATAACAGCAATATTAAGTAATGGAGAAGTACGAAAAATAAATCATAAAATATAAATTAAGGGATTGTAAAATAAATAACTAGTCAAAGGCAAGGATACTGACTAGTTATTTATTTGTATATTCATAATATACATTAGGGAGGGATTGGATTATGAGATTTAGTAAAAATAGCTTTAGTAGCTATGATAGAGGAATAGAAAAGGAATGGATACTTACTAACGGCAGAAGTGGTTTTTCAGGTTCAACAATAATAGGAGCTAATAGCAGAAAGTATCACGGATTATTAATAGCAGCTATAAAATCACCAGATGAAAGATATATGGTTTTGCCAAAGGTTGAAGAAACTTTGATTTTAAATAACAAATTATATCCATTAACATCAACAAAATATATAGGTGAAACAATTGAAGGTTTTAAAAATCTTCAAAGTTTCACCCATGAGGGAATACCAACATATAGATATTTAGCCTGTGGTGTAGATATACAAAAAAGAGTATTTCTTCAATATGGTAAAAATACTGCAATAATAGAATATAAGATAAAAGGAAATGGACAAGAGGGAATATTAAAGCTAACACCTTTTGTATCTTTTAGAAACCCAGGAGAATGTAGTAGCTTAGATAATTTAACTTTTGAAAAAACTATAACTGAAAAAGGTTTTAAATTAATCCCAAAAACAAAAAAAGATATTAGAATTAATCTATTTGCTACATCTGGAGAAACTAAAAATGAAGAAGAAATATTTACTGATTATGTATTTTATGATGTGGATATTACCTCTGGAGATAAATGTATAGAGCAATATTATATTCCTGGCAGTATTGAAATTGAATTTAATGAAGATACAGAAAAAACTGTATACTTTATAGCTACAATTGAAAAAGAAATTCCTACTAATATAGAAGAGATTGTAGAGGAAGAGGAGATAAGAATAGAAAAACTTAAAAATACCTTTAATGATGATAGACCAATAGCAAAGTATTTACCCTTAGGAGCAGATAATTTTATAGTTGATAGAGATTCTATAAATAGTAAAACTATACTTGCAGGGTACCCTTGGTTTTTAGATTGGGGAAGAGATACTATGATAGCAATTACTGGTTTAACAATGTCAACTAACAGGTTAGAGGATGCAAAGGATATATTGAAAAGCTTTAGTTTATATGAAAAAAATGGATTGATTCCAAATATGTTCCCAGATTTTGGCCAAGAACCATTATATAATACAGTAGATGCTTCATTATGGTATGTAAAGGGAATTTATGATTACTTATTATATAGTGATTCAGAAGAATCAGTAACATTTATAAAGGATGAAATATATCCTACAATTAAGAAAATAATAGATAGTTATAAAAAAGGTACAGATTTTTCAATTGGAATGAAAGATGATTATCTAATTTGGGCAGGAGATGGTTTAGATCAAGTAACATGGATGGATGTAAGAGTAAATGATATAGTTGTTACTCCAAGACATGGTAAGCCAGTAGAAATTAATGCCCTTTGGTATAATGCATTAAAGATTACATCATTACTTGCAAATAAATTTGGAGATTCAGAAGGCAATGAATATGAAGAATTAGCTATTAAGGTTAAGAATTCATTTGAAAATAAATTCTGGAATGAAAAGGATAAATGTTTATATGATGTAGTAAGTGATAATGAAAGTGACGCTTCAATAAGACCAAATCAAATATGGGCAGTGTCATTACCTTTCTCTATATTAGATAGAGAAAAGGAAAAAGCTGTAGTAAATACTGTGTATAAAGAATTATATACACCATATGGATTAAGAAGCTTAAGTAGAAATCATGAAGATTATAAACCTATGTATATAGGAAAGTTATTTGAAAGAGATATGGCATATCATCAAGGAACAGTATGGGGATTCCCACTAGGTGGTTTCTTAACAGCTTATTGCAAAGTAAATGATTATTCAAAAGAATCTGTAGAATTTGTTGATAATTGTTTAAAGGATATGGAAAGTCATATACAAGATCAATGTCTTTGTGGAATAGCAGAAATATTTGATGGAGAAGCTCCACATCATGGAAGAGGATGTTATACACAGGCTTGGAGTGTAGGTGAAATAATAAGAGTATATTATGAAGATGTACTTGGGAATATAGATAAATTAAATAAAGTTCACACTAAACTATTTGTAGATTAAGGCATATTTTAAAAATAACATTTATAGGTATAAGGAGAATTGAAGAATATGGGAGATGGGTATATGAATAACATCATTAAATATTATAAGATAGATACATTTAATGAAATGACATTTAAGGTAGAGAAGGCAATAAACTATAGTGTAGTTATAAAAGCAAATAATCAAATAATAGAAGATAAAAAGTATATTATTGATTATGATAATGGAATTGGGAAAATAGTATTTTATGAAAAGTTTGATATAGCTATTGAATATAAGATTTGCATAGGTAAAGAAGAGAAAGTAGCTACCATGGGAAATATATTTTCTACAAAAGAGTTTAAGGAAAAATATCATTATGAGGGAAGTCTTGGAACTGTTTATGCAAAAAAAGGTACAAGATTTATTATATGGGCACCAACAGCAAGTAATGTTAATTTGTTAATATATAATAAAGATAATGTTGAAACATTTGATATGAAAAAGGGTGAAAGAGGAGAATGGAGTTTAAGTTTAAGGGGAGATTTAAAAGATGTTTTCTATAACTATTCAGTTAAAGTTTATGAGAATGAGAATGTTGTAGTAGACCCATATGCGAAAGCAGTAGGAGTAAATGGAGAAAAATCTATGGTTGTAGATTTAGAATCTACAAATCCTGAAAAGTGGATGCTAGACAAAAAGCCAAAATTCTTATCTCCAACTGAGGCAATACTTTATGAATTGCATATAAGAGATTTTTCAATAGATGAAAATTCAGGTGTTGAGGAAAATCAAAAAGGTAAATATTTAGGGTTAGTTCAAGAAGGAACAACATTACCAGGAACAAATATAAAAACTACACTAGATCATTTAAAGGAACTAGGAATTACGCATCTGCATCTGTTACCAATATTTGATTATAAAACAGTAAATGAAGCAGATATAAATACAAAACAATTTAATTGGGGTTATGATCCACAAAATTATAATGCTTTAGAAGGATCTTATTCTACAAATCCTTTAAATGGAAATGTGAGAATAACAGAGTTTAAGCAAGCTATATTAAAGCTTCATGAAGCTGGTATAAGAGTAGTAATGGATGTTGTATATAATCATACATTTGATACTAAAACAAATTGCTTAAACTTAGCAGTGCCATTTTATTATCATAGAGTAGATGAAAGTGGAGAATTTTCAGATGCTTCAGCTTGTGGAAATGAAACAGCTTCTGAAAGATCAATGTTTAGAAGATATATGATAGATTCAGTAAAATACTGGGCCCGAGAGTATCACATTGATGGATTCAGATTTGATTTGATGGGAATACATGATTTAGAAACTATGAAAGAAATAAGAAGAGAATTGGATAAAATTGATTCATCAATAATTATGTATGGAGAAGGATGGACTGGTGGAGCAAGTCCACTTCCTAAGGAAGAAGCAGCTTTTAAAATTAATACAATTAAATACGATGATATGCAAATTGCATGTTTTAGTGATGATGTGAGAGATGCTATAAAGGGAGATGTATTTGAAGCAGAAGTACAGGGTTTCGTAAATGGTGGGAAAAATCAAGAAGAAACAATAAAGGCTGGAGTAGTAGCAACTATAGATCATAATGAAATAGATTATAAAAATGTACTATATTCAGATAAGCATTGGGCAAATGAGCCTTATCAAACAATAAATTATGATTCAGCTCACGATAACTATACGCTGTGGGATAAATTGCAAGTTTCATCAGGAGATGTAAGTGAAGAGAAATTAATAAAAATGAATATGCTATCCGCAGCAATAGTATTAACTTCACAAGGAATACCATTCTTACATGCGGGGGAAGAATTCCTAAGATCAAAAGTAAGGGAAGATGGAACCTTTGAAGAAAATAGCTATAAATCATCTGATTTAGTAAATAAGCTAGATTGGAATAGAAAGAAAGAATATATAGAAGTATTTAATTACTACACTGGATTAATACAATTAAGAAAAGCTTATAAAGAATTTAGGATAGAATCTGCAAAGGACATTAAGGGAAAATTAACATTCTTACAAAAGGGAAAAGATTTCAATGAAGATTCAGTAGTAGCCTTTAAGATTAAAGGCGATGAAAACTTAATAGTTATATATAATGCTAATAATAAAGAAGTAGAAGTGAAAATTGAGGAAGGATACTTTGGCGTATTAGTAAATGATATAAAAGCAGGCACAGATATTATAAGTGAAATAAGAGGTGGATTAGTTAAGGTTCCACCAATATCAGCTTATGTTGTAAAGAAGATAAGGTAACGAATAGAGTAGGTAGGCAGAAGTCAGAGTAATTAATGACTATTGACATAAATGTAAATAGCCATTAATCTTATAGAATATTAAAAACTAATGAAAAAAATTAAATTATTATTCTAATGTAGTTATCTTAAATTTTATTTAAGATAACTACATTTTTATGAATAAAATGAGGAGGATAAACAGTGAGTGCTACTATAAATAAAAAAACATCATTATTTATACTAACATGGCCAATATTTATAGAACTTGTATTACAAATGCTTGTAAATAATGTTGATCAACTTATGATAAGCAGAGTTTCAGAAGATTCTGTAGCAGCTATAGGTAATGTAAATCAAATAATGAGTGTATTATTAATAACGTTTAGTGTTGTAACAATGGCAACTACCATATTAGTTGCACAATATTTAGGATCAAATAATCAAAGGAGAGTTTCAGAAGTATATTCAGTGGCAGTATTTTCAAATTTAATATTTAGTATTGTAATAGGTCTTATATTATTTCTATTTAATGATGCTATTTTTACTTTGATAAAATTACCGGATGAATTATTAAGTGATGCTAAAATTTATATGAATATTATAGGTGGAGGGGTATTTCTTCAAGGAATATTTATGACTTATTCTGCAATTTTTAGAAGTAACGGATTTATGAAACAGGGTATGTATATTTCAGCTATTGTAAATATACTTAATATTATAGGTAACTTAGTATTGTTAAATGGTTATTTGGGATTACCTAAATTAGGTATAGCAGGAGTTGCAATATCTAGTGTAGTAAGTAGATTAATTGGAGTTATAATTATTATTTATATTTTCAAGAAAAAAATAAAAGGACATGTATCTTTAAAATATTTATTCCCATTCCCAAGAGATATATTTAAAAGATTAATGCGTATTGGAGTACCAGCAGGCGGAGAAGCTATATCATATAATGCTTCACAAATGGTAATATTAACATTTGTGAATACTATGGGCATAACTGTTATCACTGCTAGATCATACATAAGTATAATAACTTGGTTTTCATATTTATATGCATCAGCAGTATCCCAAGCTAATCAAATTAGAGTTGGATATCTTATAGGTGCAAATGAAGAAGATGAAGCATATAAAAAAGTATTAGAAACTTTGAAACCGGCAAACATAATAACATTGAGTGTTGCTACTTTAGTATTTATATTTAGTAATCAATTACTTGGAGTATTTACTTCTAACCCAGAAATTTTAAAACTTGGAAAGGCAGTATTGTTTATAGATATTGTATTAGAAGTTGGAAGAACATTTAACCTGGTTCTTATAAGAGGAATGCAGGCTGCCGGAGATATTAAATATCCTATTTTTGTAGGTATTTCATCTATGTGGGCAATAGCTACATTATTTTCTTATATATTTGGAGTATTATTTGGATGGGGGTTGCAAGGAGTTTGGATTGCTATGATGGCAGATGAATGTATAAGAGCTGTCATATTCCACTTACGATGGAAATCTGGAAAGTGGAGATCAAGAAAAATGATTTAGTAATGTGAAAGATAGTCTAGATTATTGGCGTGTTATTTTTTTCGAAAAGCATAATTATTTAAAGGATGGTAAGGAGAGAACTATGAATAAAATATTGAAACTAAAAAGAAAAGATGGGAAGATAATAAATGTACAATTAAAGAACTTAGATATAACATATATAGATAAAATAATGGAGATTCAAAATATTATTTTAGAAAACCTCAAGGATAAAAGGTTATATGCAGCTACAGATAAAGAAGAATTCATAGATTATATAAATATCTTTGGCAAGATAATAGGATATATTACAGAAGAAGATGAATTAATAGCTATGGGTGTATATGCAAAAAAAGGCTATGCTAAAGGAAATTACGGATATGATATAGAATTAGAAGGTGAAGAACTTTTAAAAGTAGGGCAAATAGAATCAACTGTAGTAAGAGAGGAATATAGAGGAAATAGACTTCAAAAGATAATTTGTGAGACACTAGAAGAAATAGCAAGAGAAGAAGGCGACTCCGTAATATGTGCTACAGCATCACCATATAATGAATTTAGTGTAAATACATTTAAAAAATTAGGATATGAAATAAAAAAAGATAAGATAAAATATGGTGGATTAAGAAGATATATATTGGTAAAAAAATTGGAAAATTAAATATTTTATAAAATTGTTGAAATTATAGAATTTATAATATATAATAAATTCATAAAGTCATTATAACGTTTACTTAAAAAGGTTTAAAAAATAATAGGGGGAATAAAAATGAGAAAAAAAACAATCGCATTAGTATTATCTGCACTTATGGTAACCGGATTAGTTGGTTGTGGTAGTGGGGAGAAAGCAG
The DNA here is from genome assembly GCF_017348895.1 of Clostridium gasigenes. Classification (NCBI taxonomy): domain Bacteria; kingdom Bacillati; phylum Bacillota; class Clostridia; order Eubacteriales; family Clostridiaceae; genus Clostridium; species Clostridium gasigenes. The sequence goes on along the minus strand of NZ_CP071376.1, from coordinate 473,364 downwards.
CAGCAGACTTAAAAGTAGGTATGGTTACTGATTCAGGAACTATTGATGATAAATCATTCAATGAAGGTACTTGGACAGGCGTGCAAAACGTAACAAAAGATTTAAAATTAAAGAATAAATATTTACAACCAGATGGTGAAACACATGCAGATTATATGGTTAAAATTAAAGATATGTATGATGCTGGTTTTAAATTAATAGTTACACCAGGATACAAATTTGAAACAGCTATTTTTGAATCACAAGGAAAATATAAAGATGCTAAATTTGTTTTATTAGATGGAGCACCAAAAGAAACTTTAGAATCACAACCTAGCGTTGGATCTAATTCAGTTGCAATATTCTTTGCAGAAGAACAATCAGGTTTCATAGCTGGAATTGCAACTGCAATTGAAATGAAAGAAGGAAAATTAGGATTTATCGGCGGTATGGAAATTCCACCAGTACAAAAGTTTAACTGGGGATTCCAACAAGGTGTTGCTTACGCTAATCAAAACTTAGGAACTAAAATGGAATTAACAAAAGAAAACATAGTATATCAAGGTACGTTTTCAGATGTACCAGCAGGACAACAACTTGCTGCAACTATGTATGACAGAGGCGTAAAAGCTATATTCTGTTCTGCAGGTGGAGTTGGAGTTGGAGCTATAAATGAAGCTAAATCAAGAGTTGCAAGTGGTAAAGTAGCTTGGGTTATCGGAGTTGACGTTGATCAATATACTCATGGTATATATGAAGGCGAAAAATCAGTTATATTAACTTCAGCAATGAAGAAAATAGACAAAGCAACTTATGATATGGTAGTAAAAGAAACTAAAGGTGAATTCCCAGGTGGAGAAACTGTAATATATGATATAAAGAATGATGGAGTTGGAATCCCAGAAAAGAATCCAAATCTTTCTGAAGCAACAACTACAAAAGTTAAAGAAGTAGTAGAAAAACTTAAGGCTGGAGAAATTAAAGTATCAAATGAAAAAGGTAACTTAGAAAGATAATTTAATATGATTTTTTCAAACAAGTAAATATTTAATAGATATTACAATAATAAGTGTACCATCTATTTAGGGAGGCTGTTGTAAAATACAGTTCTTCCGTATTTTTTTTTAAAGAGTAAGTTGGGAAATATAAGAAATTTCCCGTGAATATACATTAAGGAGGAGTTTAGATGGAATATGTAGTAGAAATGCTTAATATCCGTAAAGAATTTCCAGGGATAGTAGCAAATGATAATATTACACTTCAATTAAGAAAAGGCGAAATTCATGCATTACTTGGTGAAAACGGTGCAGGTAAGTCTACACTAATGGGAATTCTTTTTGGAATGTATAATCCAGAAGTTGGAATTATTAAAGTAAGAGGAAAAGAAGTTCAAATTAGTAATCCAAATGTTGCAAATGAGCTTGGAATAGGAATGGTTCATCAACATTTTAAATTAGTTAGTAATTTTACAGTAACTGAAAATATTATATTAGGTTTAGAACCTAAAAAGTGGCTTGGTCTTTGTGTTGATACGGAAAAGGCAGCTAAGAAAATAGGAGAATTATCTAAACGTTATGGATTAAATGTAGATCCGTATGCTAAAATAGAGGATATTTCTGTTGGTATGCAACAACGTGTAGAAATTCTTAAAATGCTATATAGAGATGCAGAAGTATTAATTTTTGATGAACCAACAGCAGTCTTAACACCTAATGAGATAAAAGAATTAATGAAAATAATGAAGGACCTTGTTAAAGAAGGTAAATCAATTATTATAATTACACATAAGCTAAAAGAAATAAAGGCTGTAGCAGATAGATGTACTGCAATCCGTAGAGGAAAGTATATTGGAACTGTTGATGTAGCAGAAACAAGTCAAGCTGAAATGGCTAAAATGATGGTTGGTAGAGATGTTTCATTTAAAGTTGATAAGAAAGATTGTACACCAGGAAATATTGTAATGGAAATTGAAAATCTTAATGTTATGAATAACAAAAAGGTTCTTGGAGTAAAAGATTTTTCACTAGAAATACGTGCAGGAGAAATCATGGGTATTGCTGGGGTTGAAGGAAATGGGCAAAGCGAATTAGTGGAATCGATTACAGGTATGAGGAAGATTGAATCTGGTAAAGTAAATTACGTCGGTGATGATATTACTAAGATATCTGTTCGTTCAAGAATAAATAAGGGAATTTCACATATTCCAGAAGATCGTCATAAGAGAGGTTTGGTTTTAGATTATACTATAGAAGAAAATATGGTTCTAGAAGTATATAATCATAAGCCATTTTCAAATAAAGGACTTTTAAATAAGAAGGCTATAAAAGAGCATTCAGATAAAATTATAGAAACATTTGATGTAAGATCAGGCGAAGGTGGAGCATCAATTGCAAGAACATTATCAGGGGGAAATCAACAAAAAGCAATTATAGGAAGAGAAGTTATTTTAAATCCAGAGTTATTAATTGCAGTTCAACCTACTAGAGGGTTAGATGTTGGTTCTATAGAATATATTCATAAAAGATTAATTGAACAAAGAGATAAGGGTAAAGCAGTTTTACTAGTATCACTAGAATTAGATGAAATATTAAATGTATCAGATAGAATAGCGGTAGTTAATAATGGAGAACTTATAGGTATTGTTAATGCAAAAGAAACAAATGAAAATGAAATAGGGCTAATGATGGCTGGCGTAAAGAAGGAGGAGAAAACTGATGAAAAATAATGGTTTAAAGTCCATTCTTGCAGTTTTATTAGGACTAGTATTTGGTGGATTGTTAATGTTAGGTATGGGTCAAAATCCTATTGAAGCATATAATTATTTAGTTCAAGGTGGAACACTTAATATAGAAAGAATAGGGAACACAATAGCTATGGCTACACCAATTATATTAACAGGATTATCTGTTGCCTTTGCTTTTAGAACAGGATTATTTAATATTGGGGCAGCAGGACAAATGTTATTTGGAGGATTAAGTGCAACAGCAGTAGGATTAAGTGTCGATCTGCCAAAACCACTACTTTTAATAACTATGATTTTAGTTGGTTTTTTAGGGGGAGCAATAGCAGCTGGGATCCCAGGAATATTAAAAGCTAAATTTAATGTTAATGAAGTTGTTTCTACAATAATGATGAATTGGATAGCATATTGGGTAGTTTATTATACTATACCAGCATACTTCAAGGGGACTTTTTTAGAAACAGAATCAAGACCACTGCCAGATGCAGCGTCACTTAGAACGCCTTGGCTTACAGACATGTTTAATGGGTCATTTATAAATTTAGGATTTATAGTGGCTATTATAGCAGTAGTAGTAGTTTTATTTATATTAGAAAAAACAGTGCTTGGATATGAATTAAAGGCAGTTGGATTCAATAGACATGCTGCTGAATATGCAGGTATGCCAGTAAAACGTAACATAGTAATTTCAATGATGATTTCAGGAGGACTTGCAGGGCTTGCTGGTGTTGTTCAATATGCAGGAAATGCAAATATACTGCAAATTGGTATTATGCCAACTCAAGGATTTGATGGTATTGCGGTTTCATTACTTGGAGCTAATGGACCAGTTGGAGTTTTCTTTGCAGCATTATTCTTTGGACTTTTATATGCTGGAAAGGGATTTATGAGTGCAATGACAAGTGTTCCGCCAGAAATAGCAGATACAATAATGGCTGTTATAATTTATTTTGCAGCTACAAGTGTAATTATGGATAAATTCATAAAAAAATATATTAATAATAAACCAAAGAAAAATGGTGGCTTAAATATTACAAAAAGAAAAAAAGATAAAATAGCTGCGGAAAGCAAGGGGGAGATTTAATATGTGGAATATAATACAACAAATATTTCCATATGCAGTAGGATATACAATTCCTTTACTAATAGTAGCACTAGGAGCACTTTATTGTGAAAGAAGTGGTATTGTAAATGTAGGACTTGAAGGACTAATGGTAGTTGGATCTTTTGCAGCAGCCTATACTATACTTAATCTGCAAGATAAATTACCAGCTTCAGAGTTTGGAAATTTGGCTATATGGCTTGGGTTATTAGCAGCTGTAATAGTTGGAATGTTATTCTCATTATTACATGCATTTGCAAGTATTAACTTAAATGCAAATCAAATTATAAGTGGTACAGCAATAAATATGATTGCTGGTGCATTTACTATATTCCTTGCAAGGAGTATTACAGGAAGTGGTAATATAAGAATAATGAGAGGTTTCGCTCAAAAGGATATTCCCGTGTTATCAGATATCCCTGTAATAGGAGATCTATTTTTCACAAAGACTTATTCAAGTACTTGGTTAGTACTTGGGATACTTTTAATAAGTATATTAATTCTTTATAAAACAAAATTTGGGTTAAGACTTAGAGCTTGCGGAGAAAATCCTCAAGCTGCGGATTCAGCAGGAATAAATGTTTATAGAATGAGATATGCTGGAGTTATGATTTCAGGAGCTCTTGCAGGGCTTGGAGGCGGAATAATTCTAGTTACTTATTCAGGAGAATTTAATGGGAGCGTTGCAGGTCTTGGATTCTTAGCTCTTGCGGCATTAATATTTGGACAATGGAAACCAGTAGGAATATTAGCAACAACATTCTTCTTTGGGTTTGCAACTACAATAGCAAATGTGTCACAAGTAATCCCATCACTTGGATCAATACCACCAGTGTTATTAAAAACATTCCCTTATGTGTTAACATTAATAGCATTGATAATATTCTCAAAATCATCTCAGGCACCGAAAGCTGCTGGAGAAGCATTTGATTCAGGAAAAAGATAATATTTATAATCTAGGAATATGAAAAAACTAGATTTGAATAGTGATTAATTATTTCGAAAAATATGAATTTAAAGAAGTTATATCTATATAGGTATAGCTTCTTTTTTATTTTATTGTAATAAATAATATGAAAAATGTTATAATGTAAGTAGGGATAGTATTAAAACGTGTCACAAGATAAGTTTATAGTTGTTATTAAAACAATATGGTGAAGCTGTGATAGTTAAAATGTTAGCAGAAAAGTTGCCTGAAATAGCTAAGAATATTTATCAAGAACGTAAAAGATGATTATTATATATAATGATGGAGAAGTTGATGATTCAAAGGTAATTAAGAATGTAACTAGTATAATTTTCTAGTTTGTAGAAGCAATAAATTCTTTAACAGGAATAAATTTTATAGCATTAGATACTTTAAAAACATTAGAAAATGTATAGTTTAGGATACAAAAACATAATACTAATACTATCAGTAATAGTATTCAGGTGATATAAGCCATTTTACAAAAGAAAAAATAAATTTTAGAGGTGATTAAATTGATAGAAATAATGATTATTTGTGCATTGATATTGTTGATATGTATAACTTCTACAAAATTACTATATAAGTTTGGAGTTCCAATATTATTAATATTTATTGTATTAGGAATGTTATTTGGTTCAGATGGAATTGTTGGAATATATTTTAACAATTATGAACTAACAAAAGATATATGTTCATTTGCATTAGTATTTATAATGTTTTTTGGCGGGTTTAGTACAAACTGGAAAATGGCTAAACCAGTTGCACTACAATCTGTAATGATGTCTACAGTAGGTGTTATTATTACAGCGACACTTACAGGACTTTTTTGTTTTTTTGTTTTTAAAACAACTTTATTAGAAGGTTTACTTATAGGGTCTATAGTTGCTTCCACAGATGCAGCAGCTGTATTCGCAATTTTAAGATCACAAAAGCTTAATTTAAAAGGATCACTAGCTTCAATATTAGAAATTGAGAGTGGAAGTAATGATCCAATTGCGTATATGCTTACAGTTATTATATTACAATTAATAGTTGGTGGTGGTGCTGGTTTAATATTACCACTTCTTATAAGCCAAATTTCAATTGGAATAATAACAGGAGTGTTGTTAGGTAAGTTAACTACTTATTTATTGAGACGTGTGAATTTTGAAATAGAAGGGTTCTATATAATTTTTGTTGCAGCAATAGCAGTACTTTCTTATGCAGTAAGTGAGTATTTTGGAGGTAATGGGTATTTAAGTGTGTACTTAGCTGGGATTATAATTGGAAACTGTAAAATTCCACATAAGAAGAGTTTAATACATTTCTTTGATGGTATATCATGGATTATGCAAATAACATTATTTTTCATGTTAGGATTATTAGCATTTCCATCACAAATACCTAGTGTTGCATTTAAAGGAATATCAATATCATTATTTATGATCATAATTGCAAGACCAGCTGCAACCTTTAGTATCCTTAGCTTTTTTAAAGTACCAGTTAAGGAAAAATTATTTATATCATGGGTTGGACTTAGAGGCGCGGCTTCCATAGTTTTTGCAATTTATGCAGTTACAGATGGAGCACCAATAGATAATGATATATTTCATATAATATTTTTTATAGCATTATTTTCTGTTGCAGTACAAGGAACATTATTACCAAAGGTTGCGCAGAAGCTAGATCTTGTTGATAATGATTCACCAGTTCTAAAAACATTTAATGACTATGAAGGCGAGGAAGCAAATAGACTTATGGAAGTTATTATTAATGAGAAAAGTGAATGGGCAAATAAAACTATTATGGATGCAGACATACCAGAAGAGATATTAGTTGTTATGATAAAGCGTAATAGTGATGTTGTAATACCAAAAGGGTGTACAAAAATAATGGCGGGAGATATTTTAGTTTTAACAGCGCATAATTTTGATGAAATAAATAATATTCTCAATGATAAAAAATAGGGAGAGAAATTAAAATGAATTTTAAGTATTTTATGCCAACAAGAATTTTAGTAGGTAAGAATATAATTGTTAATAATTATAAGGAGTTTAAAAGCTTTGGGAAAAAGGCTTATATAATAACGGGGAGAAACTCCTCTAAAATAAATGGATCTTTAGATGATGTAGTTAAGGCTTTAGAGTTTGCAAATATTGAATATGTTATATTTAGTGAAGTAGAAGAGAATCCATCTTTAGAAACTATTGAAAAAGCAGCTGAAATTGGGAAAAGAGAAAAAGTTGATTTTATTATAGGGATTGGTGGAGGCTCACCAATAGATGCATCTAAGGTAATTGCTATTATGATAAAAAATAAAGAGTTAACTAAGGATACTATTTTACAATCTGGAAAACTATGTGCTTTAGATGTTATAGCAGTTCCAACAACTTCAGGTACAGGAACTGAAACAACTCAATATGCAATAGTTACAGATAATAAGAATAAGACAAAGGTTAATTTTGGACAAGAGGTATTCCCTAAAATAGCATTCTTAGATGAAACTTATACTCAACATATGAATCTAAAAACAACACTAAATACAGCTATAGATTCACTATCACATATAGTAGAAGGTTATTTAAATGTAAATGCTAATATTATTACAGATGCTTTAGCAGAAAAATCAATTAAGCTATGGAGTGAATGTATAGAAGAATTAATATCAGGAGAAATAAGTTGTGAAATTAGGCAAAAATTAATGATAGCATCAACAATGGCAGGAATAATAATTGCTCAAACAGGAACATCACTTCCTCATGGAATGGGTTATCCATTAACATATTTTAAAAATATACCACATGGTTTAGCTAATGGATGTCTTTATATTGAATACTTAAAAGTGTTTAAAAATAGAGAAAGAGTAGAAAATATATATAAGCTATTAGGTTTAAAGTCACATAGTGAATTAGAAAACTTATTATCTAAATTTACAAAAGTAGATATAGAAATAAGTGAGGAGGAAATAAAAACATACACAGATGCTATGTGGGAAAACAAAGCTAAATTAAAAAATCATCCAGAAAATATATCTTATGAAGAATTATATAATATATATTATAGAAGTCTAAAATAGAGATAGATAAAGCTATAAGATGATTATGAAGATATTTAAAATTGTATTTGAAATAAAAATATAATAATACCTTGAATAATATAGAGTATTAATATATTATTATTATAACAACAGAATATTTAATTTTAGGTTTTTTAATTAAAAGGGAAAATGGTTAAAATCCATTACAGCCCCCGCTACTGTAAAGGGAGACGAATCTCTAAGATATCCACTGGCCAAAAGGTTAGGAAGGAAGAGAGGAGGATGAACCCAAGTCAGGAGACCTGCCTAATAATTATATGCTATCCTTCGGTGGGAAGGACAATAGCAAGAGAATATTGTTGAATTTTTTTGAACATATTTCTTGTTTTTTGTCGTGTAAATTTGCAGCACCCCTACCAAGGTTATGGTAGGGGTGTTTTTTGATTGTTATTTATTTTACTATGACTTAAGTAAAAAATTAGGAGTGATACTATGGATAAAGCTATATTAGTAGTAAGTTTTGGTACAAGTTATTTAGATGCATTAACGAATTCTATTGAAAGAATAGAAAATAAAATACAAGAAGAGTTTGGTGAATATAAAATTAGCCGTGCTTTTACATCACATAAAATAATTAAAAAATTAAAGGAAAAGCATAATATAGAGGTTGATACGCCAAGTGAATCTTTAGATAAGCTATTAGCGCTTGGTATAGAAGAGGTTATAGTACAACCACTTCATATGATAGCAGGAGAAGAATTTACATATATAAAGAATGTAGTAAATAAATATAGTGATAAATTTAAAAGTATAAATTTAGGTAGACCAATATTTTATTATCAAGGTATTGAAGAACTTCCACAGGATTATAGTTTATTTATTGAAAGTGTTAAAGAAATACTAGATAAGAAGGAAAATTTGATTTTGTTTGGACATGGAACTGCAAATCCATCTAATTCAGCATATGGCTGTTTGCAAACGGTATTACAAGATGAAGGTTACGATAATGTATTTGTTGGAACTGTTGAAGGATATCCAAGTTTTGATAGTGTACTTAAGAGAGTTAAGAAAAGAAATATAAAGGAAGTTACATTAATACCACTTATGGTTGTTGCAGGTGATCATGTTAAAAATGATATGGCTTCAGAAGAGGATGATTCATGGAATTCAATGTTTAAAGCAGCAGGAATAGATGTGAAATTACATCTTAAAGGCTTAGGTGAAATAGATAGCTTTAACGAATTATATATACAACGTATTAAAGATGTTATAGCTGGAAAGATGAAAGGTATAGGAGAAACCAAGAAAGCTTAGGAGTTAAAAGAAGATAGCTCAGAATCTGAGTAATTATTTTTAAAAAGACTTTGGGAAATTAGAAATATGAAAATAAATAGACTAGCATACTTGACTTGCTATTTATTTTACAATGCCTAAAGAGAGGTGAATTATATGAAAAGTTTAATAATATCATCAAATCGTAGTGGCGGTGGTAAAACTACTTTTACATTGGGATTAATGAAAGCTTTAAAAAATAGAGGATATGATATACAAGGATATAAAGTAGGCCCAGATTATATAGATACAGGATTTCATAGTGAAGTAATAGGAAAATCATCAAGAAATTTAGATTTACACCTTATGGGTGAAGATGGAGTAAAAGCAAGTTTTTCAAGAGGAACTGGGGAACTTGGAATTATAGAAGGTGTAATGGGTTTATATGATGGCATAGGAATTACAGAAGAGGGATCAACATATGAAGTTGCAAAGGTTTTAGATAATTCACCAATTATATTAGTAGTTACACCAAAAGGGCAAAGTGTTACATTATGCGCAGAAATTAATGGGTTAAAAGATTTTAGAAATGCAAATGTAGTTGGAGTGGTAATAAACTCAGTTTCAGAAAAATACTATAGTCTTTTAAAATCAGCTATAGAATTAAACTGTAATGTTAAAGTTTTTGGGTATGTACCAAAAGAAGAAAAAATAAGACTAGAAAGTAGACATCTAGGATTAGTTCAAAGTGTTGAAATAGATAATCTTTTAGAAAAAATAGAAATATGTGCAAATCTAATAGAAGAACATATAGATTTAGATTCTTTAATAGATAGTTTTAAGGACATGCCAAAATACGAAGATAAGTTCCATTTAAAAAATCAAGGATTAAAAATAGCAGTAGCTTATGATGAAGCTTTTAGATTTTATTATAAAGAGAATTTAGAATTATTAGAAGAAATAGGAGAAGTTATATATTTTAGTCCAATGCATGATAAGAAGCTTCCAGAAAATATAGATTTTTTATATTTAGGAGGGGGATATCCAGAGGTATTTAAAGAAAAGTTAGAAGCAAATATATCTATGAGAGAAAGCATAAAATTAGCTTTAGATAACAATCTTAAATGTTATGCAGAATGTGGTGGATTAATGTATCTTACTGAAAAAATAAGTGGAAATGAAATGGTGGGTTTCTTTACTGGATATAGTGAAATGACAAAGGGACTAAAGCGGTTTGGATATGCCACTGTATTAATGGAAAATGAAGAAACTAAGGAACAAATTAAAGTGAATTGTCATGAATTTCATAAGTCTGATGTTAAATTACTTGAAAGTACAAGTTATATTGTGGAAAAAAAGGCTTGGACTGGGGAAAACTTAACGTGGACCTGTGGATATAAAAAGAAAAATACTTTAGCAGGATATCCACATATACATTTTATAGGTAATTTAGAGTTTTTAAAAGTTCTAGTTGGCTATGATAGTTCTAAAAAATAAAGAATATTTGTTTTATAGAATCATGTTAAATATAAGGCATCATAAAAAATGCTAGTATCTAGAGTTAGATTGAGAATTTAAAATAGAAAGGAGTTTGAGTTTAATGAAATATATTAAACAACCTATGGATATTGAAAAAAGAAGTTTTGAAATAATTGGAGAAGAATTAGGAGAACATTCATTTACAGATGAAGAATTATTAGTTGTTAAAAGAGTTATACATACAACTGCTGATTTTGAATATAAAAATTTAATTGAAATAAGCCCAGATGCGATAAAGACAGCAAAAGAAGTTTTGAAAAATGGGGCAATGATTTATACAGATACAAATATGGCACTTTCAGGAGTTAATAAAAGAGGCTTAAATCAAGTTAATGGCAAAATAATTTGTTATGTTAATTTAGAAGAGGTTCACATAGAAGCTAAGGAAAGAGAAATAACAAGATCGATGGCAGCAGTAGAAAAGGCTTGTAATGATAATGTTGATATATTTGTTTTTGGAAATGCACCAACAGCTTTATTTAGATTAAAAGAATTAATAAAAGAAGGCAAAGCAAATCCTAAATTAATAATAGCAGTACCAGTAGGATTTGTAGGAGCAAGTGAAAGTAAAGAAAATATGAGTGAATTAAACATACCATATATAACAGTCAATGGACGAAAAGGTGGAAGTGGAGTAGCAGCAGCTATTGTAAATGCTCTTGTCTATATGGTTACAGAGAGATAAATTGGAGAATGGAACAAATTACACCTAGAGAGGTGAAGAGTTTTGGATAAAATGAAAAAAATTACAGCTAGTGGAAGCAATAGCAATTTAGATTTATATGTAGAAACTGGTGGTAAAAGATTAAGATGTGGATACACTACTGGCTCATCGGCAACAGCAGCAGCCAAAGCTGCTACATCAATGTTATTTAATAATGTTGAAATAAGAGAAGTTACTATAAATACACCTAAAGGAATAGATATTTCACTTAATATAACTTCAATAGTAAAAAAAGAAGGGTATGTTGAGTGTTGTGTTATTAAAGATGGTGGAGACGATATAGATGCAACTACAGGAATTGAGATATGGTCTAGGGCAGAAAAAATTAAGAACGGATTTATCCTTGAAGGTGGAGAAGGCGTTGGAAAGGTTACTTGTGATGGGCTATTCGTTAATAAAGGTGAAGCTGCGATAAACCCAGTTCCAAGACAAATGATAGAAAGAGAAGTTACATCAGTGCTCCAAAATGATGAGGGTGTTAAAATAACTATTTTTGTTCCAGAGGGAAAGGAAGTAGCTAAAAAAACATTTAATCCAAGACTTGGAATAATTGATGGGATTTCAATACTTGGGACTACAGGAATTGTATATCCAATGTCAGAAGATGCGCTTAAAGCATCTATTAAATTAGAAATTAATCAAAGAGCTCTAAATAGTAAGCACTTAGTATTAACTTTTGGAAATATGGGAGAAAGATATTCAAAAGAGTTAGGACTTAATAAAGGTGATGAAAATAATATAGTTATTATTTCAAATTATGTAGGATTTGCCTTAGAGTGCTGTGTAATATCAAAGGTTGAATCTATTACTTTAGTAGGACATATAGGTAAAATGAGCAAAATTGCATATGGATGTTTTAATACACATAGTAGAGTATCAGATATAAGATTGGAAGTTATAGCATTAGAGCTAGCGTTACTTGGGCATCCAATAGAACTAGTTAATAAAGTTTTAAAAGAAAAGACTAGTGAAGGGGCGGTTAAGCTTTTAGGCGAAGGCTATGAACAATTATATAAAAATATAGGTAAAAAAATTAAAGACAGATTAGAGTTATATACCTATGGTGAAATTAAATCTAATGTTGTAATGTATTATGGTTCTTCCAACGGAACTACTTTATGGAACTCATATAAGTAGTAAGAAAGTGAGTAGGGAATGATAAGCTATGAACGCTGTAAGTAACAATAGATATAAAAGCTAAGGAGGTGAGTGAAAAAATGTTATATATAGTAGGAATAGGACCGGGGAATAAAGAGTATATATTGCCAAAAGCAGTAAGTGTATTAAATAAATGCAATATTATTTTAGGATTTTCTAGAGCTATTGAATCAATAGATTATATAGAAAGCGAAAAAATAATAATAAATTCATTAGAAAAGATACTTAATGCTTCAAATGAATATAAACAAGAGGATGTTGCAATCGTTGCCTCAGGAGATCCTACTTTTTATGGAATAACTAACTACTTTAAAAAAAATTATATAGGTGATATAAAAGTAATACCAGGAATAAGTTCATTTCAATATTTAACATGTAAACTTAATATGGCTTGGAACAATGCTTTCTTAGGAAGTCTTCATGGTAGGGAAGAAGATTTTATAGAAAATGTGAGAAGGTATAAAATATCAATTTGGTTAACTGATAAAAAAAATAACCCAGCAAAATTAAGTGGTATTCTTATAAAAGAATCAATAGATTGTAATGTTATTGTTGGGGAAAACTTGTCTTATGAAAATGAGGTTATAACACAAGGATCACCAAAGGATTATATAGGTAATGAATATAGTGATTTAAGTATTTTAATAGTAGAAAATTTAAATTAAAGCATTGATGAGTATTGATAGTTATTTATTTAGAGATGCCTAAAAGGGAAGGGGAAGAAATGGTTTTTATAAATGATGAAGAGTTCATAAGAGGAACGTGTCCTATGACAAAAAAGGATATTAGAATTCTTACTATTTCAAAGTTGAATTTAGAGGAAACATCTAATGTTTTAGATATTGGCAGTGGAACTGGAAGTGTTACTGTTCAATGTGCAAAAATAGCAAATAAGGGTATGGTATATGCAGTTGAAAAAGATGATGAAGCTTTTAACGTAACAAATAGTAATGTAGAAAAATTTGAATGTAATAACGTAAAAGTCTCAAAATGTGAAGCAAAAAAATATTTAGAAAATTTATTACAAGAAAGTGAAAATAAAGCAACATTTGATTCAATATTCATTGGAGGAAGTGGTGGAAACTTAGAAGAGTTGATTTTTTTAAGTGATAAATTATTAAAGACTAAAGGTACACTTGTAATGAATTTTATAACTTTAGATAATGCATATAAGGGAATAGAATTTATTAAGACTCTTAATTACAGTGTGGATATATCTTTAGTAAACATTAGCAATAATAGAGGCGAAACTTATATGATGATAGCAAAAAATCCGATCTTTATAATCGAATGTAGAAGGAAAGAGGTAAAATAATGGCAATTTTATATGGTATAGGCGTAGGGCCTGGAGATCCAGAACTTTTAACAATAAAGGCAGTAAGAACAATAGAAAAATGTGATGTAATTGTAGCACCAGCTGCAGCAGATGGAGGAATCAGCATAGCCCTTGAAACAGCAAAAGAATATATAAAAGAAGGAACTGAAGTAATTACTAAACATTTCCCAATGGGTGGAAGTGAAAGAATGCAAAAGGTAGGAGAAATATATACATTAATAGAATCAAAATTAAAAGAAGGTAAAAATGTAGTGTTTCTAACAATAGGAGATCCATACGTGTATAGTACATATATTCATTTATTAACATACATAGAGGATCATGGATTTAATGTGCAAACAGTTCCAGGAATAACATCATTTTGTGCTGCAGCTAGTATTGTAAATAGGACATTAGTTGTAGGAGATGAGCCTTTATTAATTATTCCAGGATCAAGAGTGGAATATATAAAAGATGAGAAGTATGTAGTAATAATGAAAATGTATAAGCATGAAGAGAATATTATAAGAGTTTTAGAAGAAAAAGGTTTTGATTATGTTTATGTAAGTAGAGCTGGAAGAGAAGGCCAAAATATATTAAAAGATAAAGAAAAAATATTGCAAGAAAGAGACTATATGTCCCTAATACTTGCGAGTAAGGAATAGGTGAAGAGATGGTTTATTTTGTAGGAGCAGGCCCAGGTAGTGCAGATTTAATAACAATAAGAGGTAGAGATGTAATTACTAAAGCAGATGTAGTTATATATGCAGGTTCTTTAGTTTCAAAAGAGCATTTAACTTTTTGCAAAGAAGGTGCAGAAATTCATAATTCAGCTAGCATGACATTAGAAAATGTAATTGAAGTAATGAAAAAAGCTAGTGATGAAAATAAGATTATAGTGAGATTACATACAGGAGATCCATCAATATATGGAGCAATAAAAGAACAAATGGATGAACTTGATAAATTTAATATTAATTATGAAGTTGTTCCAGGTGTAAGTTCATTTACAGCAGCTGCCGCTGCAATAAAAAAAGAATTTACCCTTCCATCAGTAACACAAACGGTAATACTTACAAGAGTTGAAGGTAGAACTCCAGTACCAGAAGGTGAAAATTTAGAAAAGCTAGCTTCAATAGGTGCATCAATGGCAATATTTTTATCTATATCAATGATGGAAAAAGTTGTTGCAAATCTTAGAAATGGATATAAAAGAAATGTACCTATAGCAGTTGTAGAAAGAGCAACCTGGGAAGATGAAAGAGTTATTTTTGGAACTTTAGATGATATAACTGAAAAAGTTAAAATTGCAGGAATTAAAAAATGTGCTCAAATATTAGTAGGAGATTTTATAGATTGTGAATATGAAAAAAGCCTTTTATATGATAAGAGCTTTACGCATATGTACAGAAATGCTGAGGATTAATTATGATAGGAATAATTAGCGTAACAGAAAAAGGTGATGTCTTAGCAAGAAAATTAGCAAAATCATTAAATGGAACACTATATTTAAAAACAGAAATAGAAGATTTCAAATTATCCAAATTAACTGAAGAGGCTATGCAAATACATAAAGGTGTTATCTTTATAAGTTCTACAGGAATAGCAGTTAGAGCTATTGCTCCTTATTTAAAAGGTAAGGATAAAGACCCTGGTGTAGTAGTTGTTGATGTTTCAAATAATTATACAATAAGTTTAATATCAGGGCATATAGGTGGGGCTAATGATTTAGCAATAAATGTTTCAGAAATATTAAATAATACACCAATAATAACTACTGCTACTGATAATTTAGGTGTTGTGGCTCCAGATGTTATAGCAGTAAAAAATTCCTTGGTTATAGAAGATTTAAAAAAAGCAAAAACAATAGCGAGCTTGTTAGTTAAAGGAGAAATTATAGGGTTTAAGGATGATAAAAACTTGATAAATACTCCAAGTGGATATAATGAAATAAAAAACTTAGAAGAAAACTCAGTATGGGTTACTAATAAAATATCAGCAAATAATAATTTAGATGATAAAAAAATATTAAGGTTAATAAGAAAAGACATAGTTTTAGGTATAGGATGTAGACGCGGAATTGAAAGCGAAAGATTAGAGGATTTTGTTATAAAAACTTTATATGATAATAATATTGATCCTAAAGCTGTACTTAAAATAGGGTCAATAGAAATAAAAAAAGATGAAAAAGCAATTAATGATTTGAAAAACAAATTAGAATGTCCATTTGAAACATTTACTAAAAATGAGATATTAAAAATTCATAACAAATTCGAAGGCAGTGATTTTGTTGAAAAAACTTTAGGGGTAAGAGCAATATGCGAACCTTCAGTGGAACTTATGGGTGGAAATATAATAATATCTAAAATAAAATTCAATGGAATGACTTTATCAATAGGTCAAGTTTAAGTAATATTTAAAAAAACAGGAGGGATTTACATGGGAAAATTATATGTAATAGGAATTGGCCCAGGAGGGCTTGATCATATAACATTAAAAGCAGCAAAAGCTATAGAAGAAAGTGATATTGTAGTTGGGTACACAAAGTATTTAGAAATGATAAAACCATTAATAGAAAATAAAGAGGTATATTCAACAGGAATGAGAGGCGAAGAAAAAAGATGTGAAGAGGCGCTAAGGCTGTCAGTAGATAAAACAGTAGCTTTAGTAAGCACTGGTGATTCTGGAATATACGGTATGGCTGGGCTAATTTTAGAAATGAAAAAAGATGAAAATGTTGAAATTATTCCAGGTATAACAGCTTCAAGTGCAGCAGGCGCAGTAGTAGGGGCTCCACTTATGCACGATAACTGTAATATAAGCTTAAGTGACTTAATGACACCATATGAAGAAATAAAAAAAAGAGTATCATTAGCTGCAGAAGGGGATTTTGTAATATCTTTATATAATCCTAAAAGCAAAGGAAGACCTGGTTATTTAAGAGAATGTATAAATCTTATAAAAGAGCATAGAGGGAATAATACGCCAATAGCAGTAGTTAGAAATGCTCTAAGAGATGATCAGAGCTATGCACTATGTACTTTAGAAAATTTTAATGATGAAATAGTAGATATGTTCTCAATTGTTATAATTGGTAACTCTAAGAGCTATATAAAAAATGGGGTATTTATAACACCTAGAGGATATAAGTTAAATAGGGAAGAAGCTTAATGATAGGATTTATACTTGGAACATCTGAGGGGAAAAAGTTTTTATCATTAATAAATGAATATACTGAAGATATTATAGTGTCTACAGCTACTGAATATGGTGGGGAACTTTTAAGTGATTATAAAGTAAAGCATATAAATACTAAACCTTTAGATAAAGATGGATTAAATAAATTAATTAAAGATTTTAATATAAAGGTTTTAGTAGATGCATCTCATCCTTATGCAGAAATTGTAAGCAAAAATGCTATGGAAAGTTGCAAGGAATCTAATATAGAGTATATAAGATATGAACGGTTAGGTGTTCTTAGTAAAGAAAATAGCAAAAATATTATAAGGGTGAAAAGTTACGAAGAACTAGAAACTGTTATTAATAATATCCCGGGAAATATATTGAATACTACAGGTAGCAAAAATATAGGGAAAATATTAAGACTTAATATAGAAAATAGGGTTATTCATAGAATTCTACCATCTTGGCAAATTCTCAAAGAAGTATTAGAACTTGGAGTTGAAGTTTCAGATGTTGTAGCAATTAAAGGACCAATAGGGTATGAGTTAAATAAAGGATTTATATATCAAGATAATATTAAAGCAATTATAACTAAAGATAGTGGTGTTCAAGGTGGAGTTTTAGAAAAACTTAAAGCTACAACTGATACTAATATCAAATTAATAGTTATAGAGAAAACTAAAATAGAATATGGGCAAGTATTTAACAAAGAGGAAGAGATAGTTAATTATTTAAAAATAAAGTATAAGGCACTTTTAAAAAAATAATAGACTAATTTATGAGTCTATTATTTTTTCAAGTTCCTAAAATAAAAAAATACTAAGGGGGATAAATTCATGAAAGATAAAAAAATATTATATTTAGGGTTTATTTTAGCATTAAGCTTTAGTATTCCATTTAACGCCAGTGCAATGCATATAGCAGAGGGGTACTTATCTTTAAATTGGTGTGTTTTCTACTTTATACTATCAGCACCATTTATATATTTAAGCGTTATAGCTATAAGAAAAGTTGTTAAAAAGAACAGCGAACTTAAAATGCTTTTAGGTTTAATTGGAGCTTATGTATTTATGTTGTCAGCATTAAAGCTACCATCTGTTACAGGAAGTTCTTCACATCCAACAGGAACAGGCCTTGGAGCTATAGTATTTGGACCTATAGTGATGGTAGTAATATCTTTAGTAGTATTACTATTCCAAGCATTATTACTTGCACATGGGGGGATAACAACTTTAGGAGCAAATGTAGTATCAATGGGAATAGTAGGACCTTTTGTTGCCTATGGAATTTTTAGATTATTTAAAAATAAAAACAAAACACTAGCGGTGTTTTTAGCAGCAACCCTTGGAGATTTAGCAACATATGTAGTAACATCAGGACAATTAGCACTAGCATACCCATCAGGTGATGGTGGAGTTTTAACTTCATTTATTAAGTTTGCAGGTATATTTGCAATTACTCAAATACCACTTGCAATAGTTGAAGGGCTTGTATCAGTTATGATATATGAGTTTATAATGAAGCATTGTAAAAGTGAATTAGTAGATTTAGAGGAGGCTTTAATTTAATGAGTAAAAAAAATGTTGTAATTATATTAATATGTATAGCATTAATAATAGCACCATTTTTCTTAAATAAGAATGGGGCATTTGAAGGTGCAGATGGACAAGCGGGAGATTTGATAACAGAAATAAATGCAGATTATGAACCTTGGTTTGAAAGTTTATGGACACCACCATCAGGAGAAGTAGAAAGCTTTCTATTTTCAATGCAAGCAGCACTTGGAGCAGGGTTTATAGGATATTATATAGCAAAGAAAAAGTATGATAAGACTAATAAATCTATACGCTCTTAATAGCAAATATGCAAAAGTGCACCCATTAGAAAAAGTATTGTTAGTTTTTATATCATTAATAAGTTGTAGTTATACTGAAAATATATACTTAATAATGCTAAATATAATATTTTTCAGCATATTAAGTATTAACGCAAAAAATCCATTTAATATGATTAAAAAATTTTTATCAATAGTAATTATTTATTCAATTTTCACAACTATTACTCTAATGTTTACTTATGATGTTAAATATATAATAGTTCTATTATTAAGAGGGGTAAATGGAGGGCTTACTATTAGCTTTTTAGCATTAACAACTCCATTAAACCATATAGTATATTTAATGAGTAGGAATAATTTAACTAGAGAAATAGCTGATATAGCTAAATCTATGGAAACTTTTATATTAGTAATAGAAAAAGATTTTGACGTGACCTTTAAAGCTATGAAAAGCAGAGGTGGTTTTGGTAGTTTTAAGAAAAGTATAAAAGATTTTGCTAAAGTTTGTTCAATTGTAATGAGAAATTTATTTTTTAGATGGAAAGAGATAAGTGAAGGGTTAAAAAATCGTTGTTACAATGGGAAATATAATTATAATTATATTTTCAATATTAGTAAAAAAAGAGTTTTACTGATATTGTTTTATGGGATAGTAGTTCTAATAATTATAATTTAATTAGGGGTAATCATACCTTGGATTATTATTTTTTTAGAGTCATTATCAAAATAAATCAAAAAAATCGCCTATTATTATGATAGTTTAAATCATAATAATAGGCGATTATTTATTTCTAACTAATTTTCAATTTTAGTTAGAAATAAATTTTCTAGCTTACAACTGAATAATCATTATCTGAGTAAACAGTATAATTAGAAGCAAGACCTTCATAAATAAATTCTTTATTTTCTATTTTCATTAAATCACTAGGTTTAATAAATTGTGGAGTTTTATCAGTTTCATAAATACCGCTATTGATTAAAAGTTGTGAAATAAATTCAGAACAGAAATAGTAGTTGTCACGTATAATGGTTTTATCAAGTTGCATCGCTATTAAACCAATAAAATTATATCTATATTTTCGTTTTTCAGAGAAGAAAAGCTTAAGCTCGTCTACTAATAGCTTGTGTTGTTCTTCAGTAATATCTATCTTATATATTAAACACTTTGTATTCGTAAATTTTTTATAAACTCCACCATGAAGATTTTCTTCAACTAGGCCACCTATTATAGGATTACTAGTGAAAACTCTTCCAAATGAGTACATCTTACTAAAGGTATCATCAAAGCTTAGTGATACATGTACATAGTCATCTTTAGTTATATTATTAATACATTTTGATAATAAGGTTCCTGTATTAGAAAAAACTAAATAAATATATTTATTTTTCATATTTATAAATCATCCCCCGATAACTTTTTATAACTACATGTTATTAATAAATTATAACGTATAAATCTTAATTTATCCTTAAGATTATATAAAAAATATTTAAATATTTTTTTGTGCAATAATTGTATTAAAATACAATTAAAGAAATTTATATTAAATTATATATTTTCAACCAATTTGTAATAAATACCCTTAAATTTAAATTCAGTTTTTAATATTTCTTGAGCTTCTAAAAAAGGTTTCATAATAACAACTTTACTTTCTTCAAGATAAAATTTAGCATATCCATTAGTTCCATACTTCTCAGTTAAATGAGAATAGATTCGTATATATCTTTTTTCTTCACATAAGTCTGAATAATATTTTAAAGTGAAATTATAACATCTAATAATCATATCAAAAATATCTGTAGTTCTATCTGCATCAGAAACTATTAATCCGTAAATAGTTTTTGGCTTTTCAATATTAGATGCTCTATGCTGTTCACACGCTTGACCCATAATACTAATTTGTTCAGTAGAAAACCACTTTAATAAATTTAAATCAGTTATTAAGATTTCTTTCGAATGTATATGATGAGTTTCTCTATTCTTTGTAAGACCTAGGTCGTGATAAATAGCAATTACTAATATCATAGATTCATTTAAGTTATAGAACTTTGAAAGCTTTAGAGATGAATCTATAACCGTAGAGATATGTTTTATACTATGTCCTTTATCAAAATTATTATATATATCTAATATAGAGTTAAACAAATAATTATTTAAATCTAAAGGGATTTTATTTTCTATAATATGTATACTTTCTTCGCAAAGTTGTAATTTTACTTTATCTAAATTATTCATAGAACCTCCTGAAAAATTACTCTTAATAATAGACATTATATATTATAATAAAAACAATTTAAATATGATTTTTACAGGAATTTATTTTCCTTATGTGTTAAAATAGGTAAAGATATTAATTAAATAGACGATAAAATTATTATGCTATATATAAGAGAGGATGATTTAAATGTCATATAAATTTACATTTGAAGAAAAAGAATATGATTTAAATGAAGAAAAATTAGTAGGATTTTTTAATGATGAAGAAAATGAAATTTTGGGAATAGATGAAAATAAAATTTTAGATATGTTAAATAACAGTACTGAAGTAGATTTTGAAAAGACTTATTATAAAGAGGTTTGTGAAAATTGTCTAGCTGGTAAGGCAGAAAAGAAAAAAGTTTTTGATTATCTAGAATATTACTTCTATGTTTATAGTAAAAATGGAACTTATGTCTCAAGTAACATAAGCAATGAATATGATGGATTAAGCTTTACAAGACTTGAAAGACAAAAAACAGTAGATACAAGTTATATTGTTACAATTAATGTATGTGCACATTGTGGAGATTTTACCATAGAAATAGAGAAATTCGAACTTTAAAATATGAATTAAATCTTTCTATAAGTACAAACTATTTATAGAAAGGATGTGATTTAATTATGGGAAAACCATTTGTTAGTAATCCAATGCAAAAGGGTGAAAGAAGACAAAGAATAAAGAAAAAGCAAAATGATGTAGGAAACGATAAGAATGTTTCAGAATACAAAGATTTTGATGGAAATCCTATAAAGTAATCATTACAATCAATTACGTTCTTTAGTTAGATAGTAGGAAAAGTTATCTAGTGGAGAACAAAATATTTATATTTAGAAGGTAGGTAGTTAGTATAATATAATTGGTGAATTATCCAGTTATAAATACAAACTACCTATTTTTTAGATGGATAAATTATTATACTTTAAACTTATGTTGAGCTAAGTTATAATTATGTAAATACATTAATAATAAAAGGTGGGAATTTTTATGAAAAAGAAGTCGTTAAGTAAATATTTAAAATTAATAATTTTAGCAGTCGCTATGAGTTCATTAGTTTTAGTTGGATGTGGGGCAAATAAAAAAAATGAAAGTGCATCTAATGGATCCAGTAATAATGAAGTAGTAGAGAATAAAGGTACGATAGATGAAACTTTGCCTGTTGCAACTATAGTAATTAAAGGTATGGGAACTATTAAAGCTGAGCTATATCCAAGCGTAGCTCCAAACACAGTAAATAATTTTATAGAGCTTGCTAATAAAGATTTTTATAATGGGTTAATATTTCATAGAGTAATTGAAAATTTCATGATTCAAGGTGGTGACCCAAAAGGAAGTGGACAAGGTGATCCTGGATATGCTATAAAAGGTGAATTTTCAGGTAATGGATTTGAAAATAACCTAAAACATACAAAAGGTGTTTTATCAATGGCAAGAGGGGGAAATCCATATATGGATTCAGCAGGAAGTCAGTTCTTTATAATGACTGAAGATAAACCAGATTTAGATGGTCAATATGCTGCCTTTGGAAAGGTTATAGAAGGCTTGGATGTTGTTGATGCTATTAATGTAGTAAAGACAGGAGCTAATGACAAACCTAAGAAAGACGTTATAATTGAATCAATTACAGTTGATACTAAAGGAAAAACTTATAGTGAAGTTGAAAAAATAGTAAAATAGACTGGGAAAATTGAAACATATGGAAAGCTGGAACTTCGTTAAAATATCTAAAATCATTTTTTAATAATAGGTAGTGTTGAAAGTTAAAGAAATAAGTGATAGAATTTATTTATGTTTATTAATAACAATTATTATTAGACAATAAAGGGAGTGATTTAAATGTCATTTGAGAAGATAGATATTAATAATAAAGAAACAGTAAGT
This sequence comes from Clostridium gasigenes, assembly GCF_017348895.1. Classification (NCBI taxonomy): domain Bacteria; kingdom Bacillati; phylum Bacillota; class Clostridia; order Eubacteriales; family Clostridiaceae; genus Clostridium; species Clostridium gasigenes. The sequence continues at coordinate 450,390 of NZ_CP071376.1, read as the reverse complement.
GGAAGAAATTGTATAATAATATATAATTTTAATAGTAAAGAACTTAAATCTATTAAAAATTATGCGAATATATTAGGAATTAAAGATCATATAATACTTTCATCAAAAGATGCTGAATCAATAATTAAGGATGTTTTAGAAAATAATTTAGTTTCGAATTCTGAAGATGGTATTAAACAAAAAGCTTTAATTTTTAATGCAATATCACCTGCAAAAATGAATATGTTCATAGAAAACTTAAAAAAAATAAAAATTAACAATATATTAAAAGCAGTAGTGACAGAGACTTCGAAAGAGTGGACTGTTAATACAGTAATAAGTAACCTAATAGCAGAACGTATAGCAATGAAAACTGGTAAAGAGATAGAACATACATTATAATTTTATATTTAAAATAAAAAAAGTCCAATTAGTAAGAAATGCTAATTGGACTTTTAAACTATAAATTATATTTAAAAAAATAATTCATTAGTTTTTAGTAATATAGGGTATAAGAAGATTAAAGAGGTGAAGTATTAGTATGAAAATATTAGAAGTGAAAAATATTACATATAGAGCTAATAATACACAGATACTAAAGGGAATATCTTTAGATATAAATAAGGGCGATTGTGTATCAATAGTAGGATCATCAGGAAGTGGGAAAAGTACTCTTTTGAAACTGTGCTCTGATTTAATTCCATTAGAAAGTGGCGAAATATTGTATAAAGGAAAAAATTATAATAATTATGATTCACTAGAGTTACGTAGGGAAATAAGTTATTGTGTACAAAGTGCTTATTTATTCGGAGAAACTGTTTACGATAATTTAGAATTTCCGTTTATTGTACGAAATGAGAATGTAAATGAGGGCAGGCTTAATGATTTATTAAGAATGTTTAATTTGGACAAAAGTTTCTTAAAAAAAGATATAAACTCATTATCTGGAGGAGAAAAACAACGGATATCACTTATAAGAAATTTAATTTATACTCCAGAAGTTTTATTGCTAGATGAATCTACATCAGCCTTAGATGAGGACAATGTAAAGAGTGTAGAAAAAATTATTAATGATATTAATAATAAAGGGGTTACAGTTATATGGATTACTCATAGCTTAGAACAAAGCCAAAATATTTTTAATAGAAGAATTATAATGAAAGATGGAAGAGTACTAAAGGAGGAAGAACTTTAAATGAGCACAACATCATTAGTAATAGCATCATTATTACTTACTATTCCAATATTTATATCATATAAGGAACATTTAGGGTTAGAAAAGGAAATTATAATTAGTTCATTAAGAGCATTGGTTCAATTAATAGTAGTCGGATATATTTTAGATATTATATTTGGATTTGAAAATCCTATATTCACAATTTCATTAGTTTTAGTAATGATAATTAATGCCGCTTTAAACACTAAAAAAAGAGGGTCGGGTATTAAAAATGTAGTTTGGCTATCATTTATATCAATAGCTGTAGGAACTACAATAATAATGACAGTTTTAATAATTTCAGGAGCAATAAATTTTAAACCTAGTGAAGTTATACCAATAGCAGGAATGGTAATTAGCAATTCAATGGTTGCTATTGGATTAAGTTATAGAAACTTAAATGCTAGTTTCAAAAGTAGACGAGGTGAAGTTGAGGTAAAGTTATCCCTTGGAGCAGATGTAAATGTAGCCTCGAAAAGTATAATAAGGGATAGCATAAAAATATCTATGCTTCCAACTATAGATTCTGCAAAAACTTTAGGAATAGTAGCACTTCCGGGAATGATGACAGGTTTAATTTTAGCAGGCAAATCTCCACTTGTTGCAATAAAGTTTCAAATAATGGTTACGTTTATGATTTTATCATCATCGTCAATAGCAACTATAATAGCGACATATATGTCCTATAGAAACTTCTTTAATAAAAGAAAGCAATTTAAAATATAAAGAGATACATTTTAAAGTAAAGTTAGTCACTTGGAAAAAATACATATGTTGCATTATGTTAATGAAGTGTTATAATTGATTTATAATTAGACTGACCGGTCAGCAAAACAAGTTTTGAAGTGTTGAGACACTTTTTAAAAAATAAATAAGAGAGGGGGGAGTTACGTAAAAAGGATAAAATTATAAAACTTAAAAGTGATTTAGTGTATAGTTTTATAAAGTTTACGTAACGTTTTAATATGAATAAAACAAAAAAAGCTATTTTTGACTCTGCAATAAAGGTTTTTTCAAGCTATGGATATGAAGGGGCAACAGTAGAAGAAGTTGCAATTAATGCTGGTGTTGCCAAGGGAACTTTATATTATCACTTTAAAGGTAAAGAGGATTTATTTAACTTTATAATTAAAGAGGGAATAAATTTTATAAAAGAAGAAGTTTTGGAAGCTGTAATAGGGATAAAAGATCCAATAGAAAAAATGAAAATATCTGCAACGGTTCAGTTAAAATATGTTTATGAAAATAAGGACCTATTTAGGGTAATAATGAGCCAAATGTGGGGAATAGCAAGTAGACATAAGGAAATGAGGGAGCAGGTTAAAACTTTAATTAATATTACTACAGTTGGATTTGATGAAGTTATAGCAGAAAAGCATAGTAAAGGTTTAAATTCTGAAATTTTAGGATATTCATTTATAGGAGTATTATTCTCATCAGCTTTATATGAAATTATAAACGAAGGTCAATATGATCATGATGAGATTGTTGAAAAATTTATGAATCAAGTTAGATATGGAATACAATTGAAAGAAGATAAAATTTTTAATTAGAAATCTTTTAAAAGTAATGAATGAATATACATAGAATTTTGAATTGTTATTTTTTGAATACTTCCAGATATATTATAGTTATTCTTTAGATTTAATGCGTACTAAGAAGTTAATCTCAAAGATTAGCTTTTTTTTTATGTTAAATAAATGTTAAATAAATATTAAATTTTAAAAATAGTATTGACTAGTCAGTACAAAAAGAGTATTATCAATAATATAAACTGACTACCCAGTACAAAGATGGAGAGTGATTAAATGAATTTTCTAAAAATCGCTGGAAATGATATTAAAAGTATTTTTAAAAATAGGTTTATAAGAGTTTCAGTTATAGCAATTATTATTGTTCCGCTATTATACTCTTTACTATATTTAGATGCCTTTTGGGATCCATATTCCAGACTAAGTAAAATGCCAGTTGCAGTGGTTAATCTTGATGAGGGAAGTAGTTTAGATGGTAAAAATGTAAACTACGGACAAGATGTAGTAGACAACCTGAAAGAAGATGAAAGTCTAGGATGGAAGTTTGTTACAGAGGAACAATCAGATAAAGGACTTGAGGGAGATGATTATTACGCTAAATTCGTAATACCAAAAAATTTCTCAAGTAGTACACTTGCAGCAAAAGAAGGAGCACCTCAAGTTGCAGATTTAAAATTTGTATGTAACGAAAAGAAAAATTTCTTAGCTTCACAAATAAATTCTAAGGTAGAAGGATTACTTAAGGAGCAAATAACTAGTACTATATCTAACCAATATCTAACTGTAGCTTTTGAAAAGTTATATGAGGTAAAGGATGGAATGGTCCAAGCAGCAGATGGAAGTAAACAAATTTATGATGGTATGGCTCAGTTAAATGAAAAAGTACCAATGCTTGAAGATGGAACTAAAAAATTAGCAGATGGTTCATCACAATTAAATGATGGACAAGGAAAGTTAAACAATGGAGTTTCAGCAATATCAACAGGTCTTGGAACTTTAAGTGGTAAAATACCAACACTAAGCAGTGGAGTAAATCAATTAAAAGATGGATCATCACAATTAAATGATGGACAAGGAAAATTAAACAGTGGAGTTTCAGCAATATCAACAGGTCTTGGAACTTTAAGTGGTAAAATTCCAACATTAAGTAGTGGAGTAGATCAATTATATGGTGGATCTAATGACTTGAAAAATGGTATGCTAGAAGCAAAAGATGGATCAGATAAATTAGCATATGGTAGTAAAAGTTTATATTCAGCATTTAAGACAACTGTTTATCCAGGAGTAACAAAATTACAAGCTGGAGCTAATGGATTAAGTGCAAAATTAAATGCAGAAGACAAAAAAGCAGAGATAGAATTATTAGCTAAAGGGGCAGCGGGTTTAAAACCTGCAAGTGATAAATTTGCAGCAGGATCAACTGCTATTAAAAATGTCTATGGTGGAGTAAAAACTGATGTGGACGAACTTATAGTGAAAGTTAATGATTCTTCTAAAAAAATGGACTTAGTTGTAGCAGATCTTAAGGAGGCTATGAAAGCTCCTGATTCAAAAGAAAAAGATGCAAACATAGCATTAGCATTAGGAAAATTAAAAGAATTACAAGATGCAAATAAAGATACTCCGGAAAAACTTACAAAACTTACAAAAAGTTCAGAATTTTTAAATGGTGAGTTAAATAAGTTTGAGGGTGGTATGCAATTATATACTGGAAAAGTAAATGAAGCTGCAGCAGGTACAACTAGATTAATAGGTAGTGTAGCAGAAGTAAATGGTGGCGTTAATCAAATAATCGGTGGATTAAATAGATTAGAAGCCGGAATAAATGAAGAAACACCAAAGTCATTTGGAAATGGATTAAAATCTCTTTCAGATAATATGGGTGGATTAAACACTGGATTAGTTAAACTAAATGGTGGAGCTAATCAAATTAATGGAGGACTTAGTGCTTTAAAATCAAATATTCCTGCATTAAGCGAAGGAGTAACAGCATTAAATTCAGGATCAAAAGAAATGATGGTAGGATCAAATGCATTAGTTGATGGTCAAGGTAAATTAAATACAGGTGTAAATGATTTATACTCAAATATTCCTGCATTAAGCCAAGGCGTAACAGCATTATATTCAGGATCAAAAGACCTGATGGTAGGATCAAATGCATTAGTTGATGGCCAAACTAAATTAAATACTGGCGTAAAGGAATTATCAGCTAAAGTACCAGAACTAAAAGATGGAGTTGTTAAACTTTATGATGGTTCAGAAGAATTAAAAACTAAACTTGCAGATGGAGCTACAGAAATTAAAGCAGGTCTTATAAATTCACCAGAAACAATGGGTGAGTATATAGGAGAACCAGCAGAAATGAATGTAGAACCAATAAACCCAATACCTAATTATGGTACAGGTTTTGCACCTTACTTTATAGCACTTTCTTTATGGATCGGTGCAATTATGATGTTCTTTGTTATACCAACACAAACTCATGATGATGAAAATTTATCTAAATTTGATAAGATAGCAGGGAAGTTCGTAGCATTTGGATTTATAGGAGTTATGCAAGCAATATTGGTAAGTGTAGTAGTACTTACTCTTGGGTTAAAACCAGGTAATGTACCATTATATATAGGTCTTACAATATTTTTCTCACTAGTATTTATATCAATAATTCAATGTTTAATATCTTTACTAGGAGATGCAGGAAGACTTCTTGGAATAGTATTATTAATACTTCAATTAACAGCATGTGCAGGTACATTCCCATTAGAATTAGTACCAAATATGTTTAAAGTATTAAATCCTTATATGCCATTTACTTATGTAGTACAGGCGTATAGAGAAGTAATATCAGCAACAGTAATTGACTACTCAGTAATAGTTAAAGATGTATCAATACTAGCGATAGTATTAGTTGTATTCTTAACAATATCAATAGTATTTAAAAATGCTGGAGAAAAATTCCAATCAGTAATCGAAGGAAGAAAAGAAAAAAGAGCAGACGAAATAGCAGCAGACAGAATGTAATAAAAAGAACACAATCGTAGCTAAGTTATAGCATAGATTGTGTTCTTTTTTCTTTGAAGATATTTTACTTAAATGATATATCTTTAGATTTTAATTTATTAGTTGTAGATCTGCTAATTAGTTTATATATAACTCCAAATGTTGGAATACCAAGTAACATTCCAAGGAAGCCAAAAAGACTACCACCAACTAGCATTGCAAGCATAACCCATATTGCAGAAAGTCCTATAGAACCTCCAACAACTTTTGGATATATAAATGCACCTTCAAATTGTTGAAGAACAATTATGAAGATAATAAATATCATTGCTTGTATTGGTGAAATTATCATAATAATAAATGCAGAGGGTATAATTCCTATAAATGCTCCGAAAATCGGAATTAATGCAGTTACACCTATAATTACACTAATTAATAAAGCATAAGGAAGTGCAAGTATAGTCATTCCAATAAAACATAAGAATCCTATTATAACTGCTTCTATACATTGACCAGTAATGAAACTAGCAAAAGTAACATTAGCGATGTTACCTATTTCCATAATTCTATCTGCAAAGCTTCTTTTGCTGAAGGCATAAATAAATTTCTTTAATTGAAGTAGTAAAGTTTCTTTACTAGCTAACATATAAATTGCTAAAACTAATGAAAGAATAAAGTTAACAACGCCACTTGTTATACCTATAGTTACATTTAATATACCGTTTAAAGAATTTCCAAGAAGTTGACCTCCAACTTGAAGTATATCTTTCCATGCAAGTAGTAATTTGTCGCTAATTATTTTTAATAACTCTGTAGAATTAACATATTGATTAATTAAATGTTCAAATGATCTCATATATCCAGGAACAGAATCCACAAGTGTTGAAACACTTTCTACTAGTTGAGGAATAACAAAAACTATAAGAGTTATTAATAATCCAAAAATAGTAATAATAGTGGCCAAAATAGAAAGTGGTCTTTTTAATTTCTTAGCTGTAGGAGATTTTTGATTATCTAAGAAATTAAAAACTTTGTTTTCAAATAATTTCATTGGTAAATTAAATACAAAAGCAATTCCTATTGCAGTTGTAAAGGGACTAAGTATTGATAAAGTTTTACCAAGTCCAGAGTTTAGTGCAGATAAATTAAGTAATATAAAAGATAGAACTATTATATAAGTTGCTATCAAAATATATTGCTTCAATTTTGACTTTCCTTCATTATTCAAATATTACACAACCTTTATATTTTTTTAGTTAGGGATCTGAAACAAAATAGGCCAGAAGTTGACTAGTTATTTTTTTGAATATTCCTTAGGATATCAAAATGACCTATGATAATTAATTATACATACAATAGAAATACAAAACAATAAATTAAGAAAATATACCTTGAAAGTTAGGAAATAATATAAAAGTAATAAAGATACTATAGTTAAAGTATTGAAATTAATATGCATTAGCATTATAATATAGAGAAATAGCAAAAATGTTGAAAATAGTGACTTTGGAGAATATTAATTATTCTAATTTAGTTATAAAAAGTTTTTGGATTGCTATTTATTTGAATGTCCCTTACTTAGGGGGTGCAGTGAAGTGGTTCCTTCGTCCATTACTTGGAGGAAGGTTTTTTTATACCGATTTATATTAAAGATAAAAAAGGGAGGTTTTAAATTATGGAAGAAATTCTAGAAATTTTAGAAAAAAACAGTAGATATAGTGATGAGCAAATTGCTATTATGGCAGGAAAATCAGTAGAAGAGGTTAGAGATGCCATTAGAGATTATGAAGAAAAAAACATAATAGCAGGATATACTACTCTTATAAATTGGGAAAATACAGGCAAAGAGACAGTTACAGCATTAATTGAAGTTAAGATAACTCCACAAAGAGGAGAGGGTTTCGATAAAGTTGCTGAAAGAATATATAATTTTAAGCAAGTTAAAGCTTGTTATTTAATGTCTTCAGGTGGGTTTGATTTAACCGTTATAGTTGAAGGAAAAACTATGAAGGAAGTAGCAATGTTTGTATCAGGTAAACTAGCTATACAAGAATATGTTACAGGAACGGCTACTCACTTTGTGCTTAAGAAATATAAAGATCATGGAAGAATATTTAAAGAAAAGAAAAAGACTGAAAGAGAGGATATTTTCGTATGATATTAGAAGATATGATTGTTGATAATGTTAGAAATATGCCCCCATCAGGCATAAGAAAGTATTTTGATATAATCAATGAAATGGAAGATGTAATATCACTAGGAGTTGGGGAACCAGATTTTGTTACCCCTTGGAATGTTAGGGAAGCTGGAATTTATTCTTTAGAAAAAGGACATACACATTATTCATCAAATGCGGGGTTTATTGAACTTCGAACAGAAATTGCAAAGTATTTAGATAGAAGATTTGATCTTAAATATAATCCGCTTGATGAAATATTAGTTACAGTAGGGGGAAGCGAAGGTATTGATATAGCACTCAGAGCTTTAGTTGGACCTGGAGACGAAGTTATTATTCCAGAGCCAAGCTTTGTAGCTTATAAAGGCTGTACAGCATTTACAGGTGCAACAGCAAAGGTACTAAATCTTAGAGCAGAAGATGAATTTAAACTTACACCTAAAATGTTAGAAGAAGCTATTACACCTAAAACTAAAGTTGTGATAATTCCTTTCCCAAATAATCCAACAGGAGCTATTATGACTAGAGAGGAACTATCTGGTATAGTAGAGGTTTTAAAAGATAAAGATGTAATAGTAATTTCAGATGAGATATACGCAGAGCTTTCTTATGATAGAAAACATGTATCTATTGCGAGTTTCCCAGAAATGAAGGAAAAAACTTTAGTTATTAATGGTTTCTCTAAAGCTTATGCAATGACTGGATGGAGGCTTGGATATATTTGTGGTCATCCAATATTAATAGATGCTATAAAAAAAATACATCAATATGCATTAATGTGTTCACCTACAGTTTCGCAGTTTGCAGCAATTGAAGCTTTAAAATCTGGAGACGATAGTGTTTTCACTATGGTTAGGGAATATAACAGAAGAAGAAGAGTGTTAGTTGATGGGTTTAAAAAAATGGGACTTGATTGTTTTGAGCCTCTAGGAGCATTTTATGTATTCCCATGTATTAAATCTACAGGTATGACTTCAGATGAATTCTGTGAAAAACTTTTAAAGACGGAAAAAATATTAGTAATTCCAGGAAATGCTTTTGGAGATTGTGGAGAAGGGTTTATAAGAGCTTGCTACGCATCTTCAATGGAAAATATAATGGAAGCATTAAAAAGAATAGAAAGATTTATTAATGATCAAAGAAAATAAGTTAATAGAAAATAAAACAAAAAGATTACGGTGTATTATTTGTAATCTTTTTGTTTTATGTGATCAGAATGGTCACGTACTAGTTGAAGAAGTAACCAGTAAATATAATCTTAAGTTTTATACTTAATCATTTTCATAATCCTTGAAGTTATCTTTTGAATAATAATCTATTCCTATATATTCTGCTTCAGTATTATTTAATTTCCCTCTTATCTTATATTTAATTAAATCTCCTTGTTGCATATCCTGAGGTATTATAAACTCTTTAAGAGTAGTATCATTTTTTACAATTCCAGCATCTTTATAAACTTGCCCATTAAAGTTAAATTCTAAATAATACTCTGTTCCGATTGGTGATCCTATCCTGTACTTTAATTTTTTCACTTTTCCATCCTCGATATATTTATATACATACAATGAATCCCAGGCACCATCAGCATTTAATTTAACAACTACTAATCCAGATCGTAATTCATATCTTGGATATAAATTATTATTCTCACTAGCTTCTTCTATCATCTTATACCCAACATCATCTGTAGTATTTTTCAATTTATCTTTATCATCTGTATTTGATTTATTACTATTTTCATTTTTTATATTATTAGAATTATTTGATGTATTTATATCTTTTGTATTTATACTTTTTATTTTTTGAGATATTCCAAAGTCACTTATTAGATAAAGTGTATACTCGGAGTTCGTGTTGAAATCAGTAATCTTTTCACTAAACTCAGTACCAATTTCTCTACTTACTATAATCTGTTCCTCTTCACCATCTTCTTTTTTTGTTATTGTGTATCTTCTCAAATCGGGGGCGCCACTCCACCAAATTTTTAAAGTATCTTCTTCAAATATCCAATTAAAAACAACGTTATGACTTATACTTAAATCATTTAAAACCTCATCATCTGAAACAACTTCAATACTTCTTTCAGCTTCCTTACCTAAGTAAGTAACACTTATAGTAGCAGTACCTTTATTTTTTGTTGCTATTTTACCTTCGTTAAAAGTTATTACATTTTCATCACTACTTTTATAATCTAAATCTGTTAAATTTTCAGTAGTACCATCCTTATACTTTATAATAGTATCAAATTTAAACTCCTTATTCCCCGACATTTTATCTCTATAGGTTTCAATGTAAACACTTTCTACATTAGAAGTCTTAATAATTTTCTTCATAGGGTTATACCCTAAAAATATAAGTGTTACTAGAGCTATTAACAAGAAGACTATTACAAAAAATACTGTGAACTCTGTTTTTCTCTTCATATTTAGTTATTCCTCCATTTACTATTTTAACTAATTATACCACTTGATCAACAGGTGGTAAATGTTGTTAGAAACACTTAATTTATCTAAAAAATAAATCTAATTTAATTACTAAAACTGTGGATAAAGATTTAAGTGATGAATAATTATATAATAGAGTTGTTAAATTTGTTTATTGTAGGAACATAAGGTACAATGGATATATTATTTAGAGAAAGGTTAGGAGATAAGCATGGAAAACAAAGGATTTAGTGAATTAAAATTAAGTGACGATATAGTTAAGGCTTTAGAAAATTTAGGGTATAAAAAACCTTCAGAAGTACAAATAGAAGCAATACCTTATATTTTAAATAGAGAAGATATTATAGTGAAATCTCAAACTGGTAGTGGTAAAACAGCTAGTTTTGGTATTCCATTATGTGAAATGGTTGAAGTTGAAGAATCAAGAGTACAAGGGTTAATACTTGTTCCAACTAGAGAACTTGCACTTCAAGTAAAAGAAGATATATCTAACATAGGGAGACTTAAAAAAGTTAGAGCGGCAGCTGTTTTTGGAAAGCAACCTTTTCATGAACAAGTTAGAGAGCTTAAACAAAGAGTACATATAGTATCAGGAACACCGGGAAGAATTAGTGACCATATAAGAAAAGGAAACTTAAAACTTGATGATATAAAGTTTGTGATAATAGATGAAGCAGATAAAATGCTTAGTATGGGATTTATAGATCAAATTAAAGAAATTTTAGAAGTTATGCCTAAAGATAGAACAACTGCATTATTCTCAGCTACACTTCCAGAAATAATTGAGAAATTATGTGGAAAATATATGAGAAATCCTAAAGTGCTAAATGTACAATCAGAGGTATTTAATAGAGATAAAATAAAAGAAAGTTTCCTAGAACTTGAATATGATGAAAAAGCAAATGCGCTTACAAGAAATCTTTATGCAAATACTCCAGATGCTGCAATTGTATTTTGTAATACAAAAGATAAAGTTCGAGAACTACACGATAAGCTTAAAAAAGATGGTGTAATGGTTGAGCAACTTCATGGAGATATGGAGCAAAAAGATAGATTATCTACAATGGAAAGATTTAAAAATAAAGAGTTTAAGGTTTTAATTGCAACTGATATAGCGTCACGTGGAATACATGTTGATAATATTACTCATGTATTTAACTATGAATTACCAGGAGAAACAGAAAACTATGTCCATAGAATAGGAAGAACAGGGAGAGCCGGCCGTGAAGGGTGTGCAATTTCCTTTGTTTCTAAATTTGAAAAAAGATTTTTATCATCAGTAGAAAGTTATGTTGGATATGAAATAAAAGAAGGTAACCATCCAAGTGATGAAGAGGTTAAGGTCGGAAAGATTATTTTCAAAGAAAGTCAAAAAGCTTTTGGATTAAATAAAGGTGTTAAAAAAGTAGCTATACATACAGACATTACTAAAATACATCTTACAGGTGGAAAAAAGAAAAAACTTAGAGCTATTGATGTAGTTGGAGCTTTAAGCAACTTAAAAGAATTAACAGGAGAAGATATTGGCATTATAGATATTCAAGATACTTGCTCTTTTGTTGATATTTTAAATGGTAAAGGTAATATAGTACTTAAAAACCATCGAGAAATAACTATAAAAGGAAAATCAATAAGAATACAAAAAGCTAATAAATAATGAAAATGGAAAAAGCTGTGAAGTTGTTACTTCACAGCTTTTTATTAAAAAATAATAAATAAGTCAATTAAAAACTAATAAAATTAAAGGTTAAATTTAACCCAATAAGGCAACGAATGCTAATGCACCTAAAATACCACCACAAATTGGAGCTACTACTGGTATCCATGCATATCCCCAATCACTATCACCTTTACCGGCAATAGGGCAAATTGCATGAATTAGTCTAGGTCCTAAATCTCTAGCAGGATTAATAGCATATCCTGTTGTACCACCTAAACTTAAACCTATTACTAAAATTATAAATGCAGCAATAAGTGGTCCAAATCCAGGAGCAGATGCTGTTTGTCCAACTCCTAATAATGCAAATACTAATACAAATGTTCCAAGGAATTCTGAGAAAAAGTTTGCTGGTGTATTTCTGATTGCAGGTCCAGTACAGAATACAGCAAGTTTTGCTCCTTTGTCTTCTGTAGCTTCCCAATGAGGGAAATACATTAACCAAACTAAAATTGCACCTGCCATAGCTCCTAGAAGCTCAGCTAGTATATAACCAGGTACAAGTGACCATGATAAATTACCAATTGCAGCTAGGCCAAGAGTAAGAGCAGGATTGAATGAAGCTCCACTTGCAGGTCCAAAGATGTAAGCGGGAACACCAACTGCAAATGCCCAACCAAAAGCTATAACTATCCAACCAGAATTATTTCCTTTTGTTTTTGATAAACATACATTTGCAACTACACCATCACCAAGAAGAATAAGTATCATTGTTCCAAAAAACTCTGCATAATAATGTGACATATTGTTTATACCCCCTACATAATTTGTTTAGATAAAAATAAAAATTAAGTTTTCACTTGGGTTCTAATAATTAAAAATAGCTTTAATTATTTTGCCCAGTCCATTGATCTTCCAACTGCTTTGTGCCAACCTTTTAAAAGTTCTGTTCTATTTTCTTCTGTCATTTTTGGCTTGAATGATCTTGATAGTGCCCAATTCTTTGAAATTTCTTCTTGATCTTTCCAATAGCCAACTGCAAGTCCAGCTAAATAGGCAGCACCTAAAGCTGTTGTTTCAATAACTTCAGGTCTATCAACTTGAACATCTAATAGATCTGATTGGAATTGCATTAAGAAGTTATTAGCACAGGCTCCACCATCAACTTTTAAAGCTTTAAGTGTAATTCCTGAATCTTCTTGCATAGCTTTTAATACATCATTTGTTTGATAAGCTATAGATTCAAGAGCTGCTCTTATAAAGTGTTCTTTCTTAGTGCCTCTAGTTAAACCAACTATTGCGCCTCTTGCATATGGATCCCAATATGGTGCTCCAAGTCCAACAAAAGCTGGTACCATATAGACACCGTCAGTACTTTCAACCATACTTGCATATTCTCCAGATTCACCAGCGGTCTTTATCATTCTTAATTCATCTCTTAACCATTGAATAGCTGCACCGGCAACAAATACACTGCCTTCAAGAGCGTAGTTAACTTTTCCGTTAATACCATAAGCTATAGTTGTAAGCAAACCATTATGGGAATCAACAGCTTTTTCACCAGTATTCATTAGCAAGAAACAACCAGTTCCATAAGTGTTTTTAGCAGTCCCAGCTTGATAACAGGTTTGTCCAAATAAGGCAGCTTGTTGATCACCAGCAGCACCTGCTATTGGTATTGGAGAACCAAATATTGAATTATCAGTGTATCCATAAACATAACTTGATGGTTTTACTTCGGCAAGCATTGATTTAGGGATATTTAAAGTCTCAAGTATTTCATCATCCCATTGTAATTCATGAATGTCATATAGAAGTGTTCTAGAGGCATTTGTATAATCTGTTACATGAACAGCTCCGTTTGTTAATTTCCAAATTAACCATGTATCAATAGTACCAAATAGTAAATTGCCTTTTTCAGCTTCATCTCTAGCACCCTCAACATTATCAAGTATCCATTTTACTTTTGTTCCGGAAAAATAAGCATCAAGGATAAGTCCAGTTTTATTTCTTACAACTTTATCAAATCCTACAGCCTTTAATTCATCACACATACCAGCTGTTCTTCGGCATTGCCAAACAATTGCATTGTACACAGGAACGCCAGTGTGTTTATTCCAAACTACTGTAGTTTCTCTTTGATTAGTAATACCAATAGCAGATATATCTGTTGCAGTTGCACCAACTTTAGCCATAGCTTCTTGAGCTACACCTAATTGAGTAGCCCAAATTTCCATTGGATCATGCTCAACCAAACCTGGGCTAGGGAAAATTTGTGTGAATTCTTTTTGTGCAACACTTACAATTAAACCTTCTTTATTAAATAAAATACATCTTGAACTTGTTGTTCCTTGGTCTAGTGACATTACATACTTAGCCATAATTTTGTACACTCCTCATTCATTTTATTTGGTAAACGTTTGCTTAACATTTATAGAAAAACGCTATTGATCAATAGCGTAAATTCATCTTAATTTAAATACTTTAGATTAATACTTTAATATTCTTAAGTTCAATAAACTTATTCTTGTGTTAAAGATTATTGAATTAAGAATAAAATCTATTTTTATTAGTGTAGTATTATGTATATTATACTTTATAGATAATATACATAATACTTAATTATTTATAGAATTTATTTTTGAGATATTTACCTAAAGGTAATACTAATGTTTCAATTTAACATCCTTAGTTACAATAATATTTACACCTGTGTTAAGTACATTTTCAAGTACAATATCACCTATAGAAATAGGGGCTTTTACTACAACATTTTTTAATGCTGCTACACAGTCATAAATCATATTCTTTGGGATATCATGTTGAGTTTTTACAGGAACTATTTCGTTTTTTCCACCGGTCACTAAAACAGATGAAGTAACAACTCTTGTTGGATTAGTACATTCTTTTTTGCCATAGGTTTCACCTATCTTACAGGTATTTCCTTTTACGCTTAGAACTTCTGTGCCCTCAAGCTCTACTGTAAGAGCACAACCTATGGGACATCCTATGCAGGTCAATTCTCTTGTACTCATAATTCATTACTCCTTTTCTACTTTAATAGTAATTTTCTTGCATTCACTATATTTGTCAAAAACTGCTTTAGTTAATTTAACGCTTTCCATTTCACCTGGTGTAAGAATCTTCTTCTTTAAATGCATTTCTCTAACATCATCAAAGTAAACAGAAATATAAGCACCTTTGAATACTTCTCCAACTCTAAATCTAACATCTAGTAAAGTGTCAACATTTTCAGGATTGATAGTATTTGGTACTGTATACCTAACTCCATCTGTTGCGAAAACATCAATAATATTTCCAACCTTATGAATTCCATTTATATAATTGGCAGCATTTCTACCAGCAGTATAGCTCTCTGTAGTTACATTATCTACTAAATCGTGAACGTGAAGCACGTTGCCACAGGTAAATATTCCAGGAATACTTGTCTGCATACTTTCATCTACTATAGGACCACCAGTAACTCTAGAAAGTTTAACATTTGCATTTCTAGAAAGTTCATTTTCAGGTAGAAGTCCAACAGATAATAGTAATGTATCGCAAACAATATATTCCTCAGTACCCTTAATTGGCTTTCTGTTATTATCAACTTGAGCTATAGTAATGCCTTCAAGTCTATCTTTCCCATGTATATTTGTAACAGTGTGGCTTAATTTTAAAGGAATATTAAAATCATCTAAGCATTGTACAATATTTCTTTTAAGGCCACCGGAGTAAGACATTAATTCAACACATGCCTTTACTTTTGCACCCTCTAGAGTCATTCTTCTTGCCATTATAAGACCTATATCGCCAGAACCAAGTATTACTACCTCTTTTCCAGGCATTAAACCTTCAACATTAACATATTTTTGAGCAGTTCCAGCTGTATAAATACCAGCACATCTTGAACCTGGTATGTTTAGAGCACCTCTTGGTCTTTCACGACAGCCCATTGCAAGTATAATTGCTTTAGCTTGAAGTTCAAGGATACCATCTTCTGTATTTACAGCGGTAACTTGCTTATTATCATTTACATCTAATACCATAGTATTTAACTTAAATTCAATACCATAACTTATAACCTTATCAATAAATCTTTGTGAATACTCAGGACCAGTTAACTCTTCTTTAAAGGTGTGAAGACCAAAACCATTATGAATACATTGGTTTAAGATACCACCTAATTCATCGTCTCTCTCTATAATTAAAATGCTGTTTATACCTTGATCTTTTGCAGAAACTGCAGCAGCAAGCCCAGCAGGACCTCCACCAATTATGATTAAATCATATTCTTGCATATATACCCCTCCAATTTATAAAGATTCTTTATTTTTTCCAACTAACAAAGTAGAATTACCACCAAATTTTGTGATTTCAGAGCGAGATATATTAAGTTCTTTTGAAAGAATATCAACAATTTTTGTTGCACAGAACCCAGCTTGACATCTTCCAGTTCCAGCTCTTGTTCTTATTTTAATTCCATCAAGTGTTTTTGCTCCAAGAGGGCTTCTTATAGCCTCTATTATTTCACCTTCTGTTACAGATTCACACCTGCAAACAATTTTTCCGTATTCAGGTATTTCCTTGATTATTGCTTTTCTTTCTTCATTTGACATTTCGCTGAATTTTCTTATACCTTTTCTTATAGGATTAAAATTAATATTTTTTTCAGGAACTAATTTTTCTACTATCATATCAGATACCATTGCAGCAATACTTGGGGCGCTAGTTAGCCCAGGAGATGCAATTGATGCAACATTAATAAAGTTTTTAGCATCAGAAACTTCTTCAATTATGAAATCATCTAATTCACTAGTTGCCCTATTACCTGCAAAAGAGGTTATAGACATATTCATAGGAAGGGGAGTTTGAATGCTAAGTTGAGCCTTCAAAACAATCTCATCAATACCTTCTTGTGTTGTATAAAGATTATTTTTATCAGTTATATCTACAGCAGTAGGTCCGATTAAAAGATTACCATGAACAGTAGGAGTAACTAAAATTCCTTTTCCAAGTTTAGTTGGAAGTTGGAAAATAGTATTTGTTACTAAATTTCCTACAGCTTTATCAAATAAAACATATTCGCCTTTTCTTGGAATTATTTTAAGCTTTTTATTACTCACCATATTATTAATGTCATCTGAAAATAAACCAGCTGCATTTATTACTATTTTTGTTTCAATATCACCTTTATTAGTTTTTACAATATAACTATTTGAATTTTTTTCTATATTAGTAACCTCAGTTTCAAATTTAAACTCAACACCATTAATGTATGCGTTTTCAGCAAAGCCAACAGTCATTTCATATGGACAAACTATTCCTCCAGTAGGAGCATATAGTGCACCAACACAGTTATCAGTTACATTAGGTTCCATTTTTCTAACTTGATCTCCATCAAGAATAACTAAATCAGGAACACCATTTTTTTTACCTTGAGCTAGTAAAGAATCAAGATCAACCATGTGTTCAGCATCAAAGCATAGAACTAATGAGCCATTCCTTTTAAAGGGAAAATCTAATTCCTTTGCAAGTTGTGTGTACATTGCATTACCTTTTGCGTTTAATTTTCCTTTTAAGCTATTAGGCTTAGCATCAAAGCCCGCATGCACAATTGCGCTATTTGCTTTTGTTGTACCAGAAGCAACATCGATAGATTTTTCAAGTACACATGTTTTTAAATTATATTTAGA
Organism: Clostridium gasigenes; assembly: GCF_017348895.1. NCBI lineage: Bacteria > Bacillati > Bacillota > Clostridia > Eubacteriales > Clostridiaceae > Clostridium > Clostridium gasigenes. The sequence continues at coordinate 432,690 of NZ_CP071376.1, read as the reverse complement.
CAACTCTCTTGATATTGCGCAGCCAATAATACCAGCGCCAACAATAGTTACGTCAAACATTATTTTACCTCCTAAATGCAAATAAAAAGAGAACCTTGACTAATAGGTATAAAATACCCATAAATCAAGGCTCTCTTTTCTCCGCCCATACATTATTGTATTTTTATATTAACAGAATAATTAAAAAAATACAAGCCTAATTTTAAAAAATTGCTTTTTTATTAAATATATTTTTTTAATATAAGAAGTAAATTTTTTATTAATTTTCAATAAAAATATAATAATACCAATTTACTTGAAAGAAAAATAAGATTGTGATAAACTGGATTTAATTAGGATATACTGAGTATAATAGCGACATAATTCAAGGAAGTGGCCCCTTAATTTATGTTGCTATTTTTGAGTATATTATAGAAAACATTTTTAAATAAATGACAAGTAAGTGCTCTTGTAATTTATTTGGAGATGCATAAACTAAAATAAAATTTTGGAGGAAACATCATTGGAGAAATTAGAAGAATGGCTAATAGAAAATCCAGTTATTGCAGCCATAAGAAATGATGAAGATTTAAAAAATGTAATTACTAGTAAGGTTCTTATTGTTTTTGTATTATATGGAAGCATAATGACTATAAAGAAGATATGTGAGAAGCTTAAAAAAGCAGAAAAAGTAGTATTCGTACATGTGGATTTAATAGAAGGGTTAAAGGGCGATCATACAGGGATGCTTTTTATAAAAGAATGTGGACAACCGTATGGAATTATATCTACAAGAGCAACAAATATAAAAAATGGGAAAAAATTAGGATTCTGCGCAATACAAAGAATATTTGCAGTAGATTCTTTATCATTGGAAACCGGAATAAGAAATATACAATCAGTACTTCCAGATGCAGTAGAGGTTATGCCTGGAGTTGCAAGTAAAATTATTAAAAAAATGGGAAATGAAGTGAAGGTACCAATTATAGCAGGGGGATTGATTGAGACTAAGAAAGATATAATGGAATCAATTAGTGCAGGTGCAATGGCTATCTCAACAACAAAACAAGAATTATGGAATTTATCTTAGGAATAGTAAGGAATCTAAAAGCAAACATTTATACAGATTTATTATTCCTAAAAATATAGAAAACCACCTTTCATAGAGTGAATTTGATTTAAGTATCAAAATCACTATGAAAGGTGGTTTTTTACTTTTTTATATCTATTAGGCTATATAATTAATAGCAATAAATATAAAAAATAACTAAATAGAGTAACTCATGTTAAAGAAAGAATTTTTTTAATCCTTATAGAATCCTTATAATTGCTTAGTATTATAAAACTATAGTAAAGGAAAGGGTGATATGAATATGGATAATTACATTTTACAAACAAAAGATCTTTGCAAGGATTTCAAGAGGCAGCGTGCAGTAAACAACATTTCGCTATCCATTGAGAAAAATTCTGTCTATGGATTGCTAGGCCCGAATGGTGCTGGAAAATCAACTCTATTAAAAATGGTTACGGGAATGCTTCATCCAACATCAGGAAAAATTATTTTCGAAGGTCATGAATGGAGCAGGAATGATCTTTCTAATATAGGAGTTTTGATTGAATCTCCACCTCTTTATGAAAATCTAACAGCGGTTGAAAACCTTAAAGTACGAACAATTCTTTTAGGGCTTCCAGATTCTCGTATTAAAGAAGTGCTGGACATTGTTGATTTGAAAAATACAAGAAAAAAGAAAGCAGGACAATTTTCTATGGGGATGAAGCAGAGGCTTGGAATTGCAATTGCACTACTAAATAAACCCAAATTGTTAATTTTGGATGAGCCTACAAATGGCCTGGATCCTCTTGGAATACAAGATTTGCGTGAGTTAATACGTTCTTTCCCGTCGCATGGAATGACAGTTATTTTATCTAGCCATATATTGTCTGAGGTTGAACTTATTGCAGACCACATTGGTATCATCAGCAATGGGGTACTCGGATATAACGGCAAAATTAATCCTGGAGAAGATTTGGAAGTACTTTTCACAGAGGTTGTGAAAAAAAATAGGAAGGAGGGGTTATAATGCTTAAATATTTACAGGCTGAAAATTTAAAAAACAAGGGAACATTTATAAAAAAATTGATTCTTATCGCACCTATAGTTACTTTGGTAATTGGATTTATGACCGGAAAATATTTCGAAGCCAATAGCTTCAATCAGTGGTACATGATGATTTTGCCCGGATATATTTCAATAATGGCAGTAATGACTAACGAAAAGGATCAAAAAAAGTTGCGCTATAGGGCTGTATTTGGTCTACCAATTTCTTTAAAAAAAGTATGGATTTCAAAAGTTTTGGTAAACGGGATTTATATGACTTTCTCATGTATGATTTTGTTAGTTGGAATTTTTTTAGGAAGTTATCTAAGGATCACTCCCATACCGGCTTTTAGTGCATTTGCCGGAGCTGGTTTGATTGCAGTTACATCTTTATGGCAGATTCCACTTTGTATGTTTTTAGCGAAGAAACTGGGAATGCTAGGAACAGTTTTGATAAACGCTGGAGTTGGAACTGTATTAAATGTTATGGCTGTAAGTACATCAATGTGGTGGATTTCTCCTTATAGTTGGACGTCACGTATTATGTGTTCCGTTCTTGGGATTTTGCCAAATGGAGAGCTAGCAGGCATAGGAGATCCACTGCGAAATCCGCTCGTGATTCCAATTGGAATTGTTTTGTCAGTTGCCCTGTTTATCTTGCTACTGATTGTTACCGCTAATTGGTTTGAAAAACAGGAGGTTAATTAATATGATTGCTTTACTTAGGTGTATAAAATCGGATTTTTATAAATTAAGACATACTTCTATTCCGTGGATTCATTTACTTATTCCACTAGCGGGAGCAATCATGTTTTTGGCGTATTATAGATTATCTTCATTTGACTCAGTAAAAAAAATAAGTGGGTATCTGGAGATCCTAGCAATTGCATTTCCTTTGCTGATAGGAATAATCAGCGGGATAGTAATTGAGCAGGAAGAGCAAGCTGGAAATTTTCAAACACTACTGTGCAGTACAAAATCAAAATGCACCACGTATTTGAGTAAGCTAATTGTGTTACTTTTATTGGAAAGTTTTTCTATTATACTTGCTGTAGGAACATTTGCACTTGGATTCCAAACAATGCCCAATATTTTTTACTTGAAAGCCGCAGGAGCATTAGTAATAGGAAATATGTTTCTTTATATCTTGCACGTGTTCATAAGTCTTCAATTTGGAAAAGGAGCTTCCACAGGGCTTGGAGTTGTAGGAAGTCTGGTTTCTGCTCTGATGCTTACTGGTCTTGGAGATAAGGTGTGGAGTTGGGTTCCGTGGGCGTGGGGAGTGAGGTTTTGTGACTATCTCGTTTTCGCATGGGCCAATCCTTCTGCCCCTACTGAAGCTGTATTTGATACGAAACAAGGAATATTTATAATGTTATTTGCTATAGGTATGTTATTCTTCTCAAGTTTATTTTGGTTCAGACAATGGGAGGGTAGAAAGTCCTATGATTAAGGAGAAATTATTATGAAGATAAAAAAAGTATTGGCAATTTTTTTCACGGCTTTGTTTTGTATGATGGTAACAGGATGTTTTCCAGTAGATAACATAATGAGTAAAGTAAGAAATAATGCAATTAAAAATAAAGTTGTTTGTGAAATTAATGCTGAAAATGCGACTCAAATCAGTTATAACGGAACAAACTATCAAATTTCAAATGTTTTATTAGAGAGGTCTAAAATTGGGGGATGGAACGGGATTATTAACAAAATAACTACGTTAGATAAAAATTATTGTATCATTGAGGAAAAAGAAATTGATTTAGATATTGTTTTAATGACAAAGAATATTAAGGAGAATCTTCCTAAAGATGCAAAGTTTATTGTTCCTTTTCAAAATGTTTGCTTAATAGAAAATATCGATGATAAAGAAGGTATTGCTGTGCAAATCAATAATAACTTTTATAAAGCTATTCCGGTAGTAATAGGGTCTACTGATAAAACAGCCATTAAATATGAAGAAGAGGATATTTACGAATAAGTGACATTTGGATTTAAAATTTATGTAGGGCATCCACAAGTTGAGTTCGTAAATTTTTTCCATTATAATGTTTATTAGGAAATATATTAGGCATAGTAAAATAAATAACAGCTCAGTATCCTTGATTATTGGTCTATTACTATATTTTATAATGGCTTAATTGGAGAAAGGGGGAAGGAATATGGCGAAAATTTTGGTTATTGATGATGAACCTGATATTCTGGCTTTAATTAAAAACATTCTTCAGAAAGATAATCATTTGGTAACTACAGTTGAAAATCCTGAAAAAATTTTAACAAATGAGTTTATAAAATTTGATTTGATTTTACTGGATGTTATGATGCCAGGTATAGATGGATTTACTTTTTGTAAGAATATTAGAGATATTGTGGATTGCCCAATTGTTTTTCTTACTGCGAAAACCATGGAAATAGATATTATGTATGGGTTAGGGCTCGGCGCTGATGATTACATTACAAAACCATTTGGAATGGGGGAATTAAGGGCTAGAGTAAATGCTTACTTAAGGCGTGAAAAACGTGAAAAACACAGTACGCTTTGTGTATCAGGAGTGAAGTTTGATTTATCTGGTAAGGAAATTTTAGAAGATGGTAAAAAAATTCCCTTAACTAAAAGTGAATATAGCATCTGCGAATTACTTGCTAGAAATCAAGGACAGGTTTTTTCAAAGGACAAAATATATGAAGCTCTTTATGGGTATGATGGTGAAAGTGACAGTAGTGCTATTACGGAGCATGTTAAAAACATACGGGCAAAGCTAGCTGCTTTTGCACTGTCACCAATTGAGACAGTATGGGGGATCGGATACAAATGGAAGTAAAGAAAAAAGCTTTTACGCTAAAGACAGTTTTTTTTAAGTATTTATTAATTTTGGGAGTTTCATTTATTGTTTTTGCTGGGATATATATTGCAATTTGTAATCTGGGAATAAAAAAGGGAATGATTCTGCTACCTAGTTATAGCGAGGATTTGGCTAGACTTGCCAAACCATTGCTTGAATCTACACCAGAAATTACAGAGGATATGATACCCTATGGATGTAAATTTGTTGTCTTAGATAAAAAATATCAAGTTGTAAAAACAAATTTAGAGGGTCAGACATTATTGGAGGCAACAGAATATGCTAAGGGCACTTACCCAAGAGATGGAAGCAAGAAAAGCTACTATTTCATTGAAAGACAAGATGGGTTTTGTGTTTTGCAATATTATGTCCAAATGAGTTATAAATCTGAGTTTTTAAATCAGCATGTTACATCACCAGAAATTATTATGCTTGTAACCTTTATTATATTATATTTTTTAATTGTTTTCATTGCTACTACTATTTATTCGAAAAATTTAAATAAACATCTTAAGCCTCTAATGGAAGCTACTAAAAAAATTAAGGAACAAGATTTGGACTTTGATATAAAGTATTCAGGAATAAAAGAATTTAATGAGGTACTTTTATCAATATCTGACATGAAAACAGAATTAAAAAAGTCTTTGGAGCAGCAATGGAATGTTGAAGAAGCAAAGAAAAAGCAGATTTCAGCTCTTGCACACGATCTTAAAACACCATTAACTATTATCAAAGGAAACGCAGAATTGCTGTCAGACTCTATATTAAATAAAGAGCAACAGGAATATAGTGATTATATTTTAAAAAACACCATACAGATTAATCAGTATATAAAAACACTAATTGAAATTTCAAATTCGGAAAAAAACCTTTTTCTACAGTTAGAAACAATAGATTTTGAAAATTTTATTGACACAATTCACAGCCAGCTTGAAGCACTTGCAAATACCAAGAAACTTAAAGTCGAATTTACTAAAATTGGGGTTCCTAGTTCAATTATTATTGATCAATTTTTACTTCACCGTGCAATTATGAATGTTATTTCAAATGCGGTGGATTACTCCCCCAATAGGGCAAAGCTTTATTTTGAGGTAAAATCACTAAATAATAAAATTAGCTTTATGACAACTGACAGTGGAAAAGGATTTTCAGGAGAGGATATTAAATCTGCCACGAAACAGTTTTATATGGGCGATTCTAGCCGGGCATCTAAAATTCATTTTGGTATAGGTCTGTACATTACCGAATCATTTTCAAATCTACATGATGGAACGCTCTATATTGGTAACTCACCTCTTACTGGAGGCGCACAGGTAACAATAGAGATTCCAATTTTAAAATAGGGTAATTATATAAATTTGGAAAGTAGGCAGTAAAATCTAATGCATTCTGTAAATATTTAAACTTACTAAAATCCGTGCTATTATCAAAAGTGAAAGTTTTTATAATAGCACAGAGTTTACTTCAATGCTTCAATCATATTTTTATTAAAGGTTTCTGCATCTCTATTTAGTATAATATTAGAAATGAAAAATCCTGAATTATTATAAATAGCTTTTATTATATTGTTAATTAGATTTATGTTTTTTTCTTAATAAGAATGCACCTAATGCTAAACTAATTAAGCTTAAAGTAATAATTGCAGTAGCACCTAAAATGCTACCTGTTTTTGGTAATGCGTTTGATTTATTTATATCACTTTTTAAAGTAGTTGAGCTTTCATTAGTGGATGTAGCAATAGTTGTATCAGTAGTTGTATCAGTAGTATTAATAATATTAGTATCACCAGGAGTGGTAGGTGTAACCGGAGTACTAGGAATGTTAGGAGTAATAGTATCAGTGTTATCTATTAAAGAATCTTTAGGGAGATCTTTTATATTTATAGATGCTATATTAGTATATTTTCCATCTTCTGTTGATGGAACTTTAATAGTTCCATTGTTTACTAATTCAACAACCTTCTTATATTCTTTTGAAGTTCTATCAATCCCTAAGATTGTCCAATTATTTTCTTTCTTAGATTCTATAAGACCTTTCTTAACATTCATAATATAATCTATAGACATATTTCGTATAGTTCCAGCTTCTTCACCAATAGCAACTTTTGAATCCCAAAGCTTATTAAAACTCAAACCATCAAAAATTCCGCCTTTAGCTAAAAGTTGTTCCATTCTATATGAGTTCATACCAAGTTTAATAACATCAGTATCTTTAATTTCTCTACCATCTTTGAATTTTACATCTTTTATTCTATTTCCTTCTTTTTGAGTTAAATCTATTTTGTAATTTATTCCACCAAACATATCATTTGTACTATATTTTGATGCTCTTCTTTTAGGATTAAAGCTTACAGTTATATCACCAGGATTTAATGTGTTATAATAACCGGCAGACCATTCCATATATTTTTTTAGGTCACTTCCTTTTACTTCGTAAACTGTTATTTCACCACTAGTATATCTGTAATTAAAAGCAATATCTTTTTTCTTTATTGGTCCAACATCAAGTTTTGGAGCATCGTTATCAATACCTAAACCAATAACATCTGCATTACTGTAATATAGGGATACCTCATGGAAGAAATCAACTAATGGAGTATCGTCCATATGTATAGTTGGTATTCCAGCAATTTCATTTTCGTCAACCATATTAATTCCTTTTAATTCACCAATAGGACTATTAACATTTTCACGTAAGTTATTGTGGTATGGTTCTAATAATTTTTCAAGGTTTGTATCTGAAGGTAAATTATTAATATTTATAGCATCTGTCTTTTTGCTATCTAATTGATATTTACCATCTTTTTTAGTGAAATTTAAATCAATCTTTGATAAGGCTTGTCCATATTTACTAGGTTCAGTTATAAGAACTCCATTAATAGTTGTTTCTTTAACTAATGCATGCATATGACCTCCAATTATAGCAGTAAGTTCTGGACATTCTTTTGCTATATCTGAGATTCCTGTATTTGGAATGTTATTTTCATTCTCAAGACCCATATGCATAACGCCAATTATAGCATCAACTTTTCCAGTTAAATCCGCAATAGCTTTCTTTGTTTCTTTTACTGTATCTCTAAATTCTATTCCTTTAATATGATCAGGATTTTCAAATTGAGCTATCATAGGAGTAGTTATACCTATAATTCCTATTTTCACTCCATTTTTTTCAATTATAGTAGTTGCATCCATAAATCTAGAGCCGTCAGTGTTGTAAATATTTCCACCAAGAACTGCTCCATTAAATTGGCTAGTTACATTTTTAAGAACATCTAATCCAAAATTAAATTCATGGTTTCCCATAACCCAAGCATCGTAATTAAGATAATTCATACCTAATACCATAGGTTGAACTGGACCTTTGTTAAAAGTTTCAACCATATTATCTTGAATAGAATCACCAGCATCAATTAAAATAGTGTTTGGGTTTTCATTCCTTAATTTAGAAACCAAGGATGATATCTGAGTTAAACTACCAGTCATATTTTCTTTATCTGAGGCATATTCCCATGGAACAAATCGTCCGTGAAGATCTGAGCTACCTAATATAGTTACTTTTACATTATCAGTATTTTCAGCAGCAGGAGTAACTTTACCGTCTGACAGAGCGAATGAATTGATTGAAAAAATACAAGTTAACATTGCAGTTAGAATAAATTTTTTCATTTTAAATCCTCCTTAGAAATTTTAATCAGTGGGTTATATGGATTAATTAACACATACTTGGAAATTATACCATCTAATGCAATCGATTTCAATGAAAAGAATTAAAACAAGATGGAATAACTGGTAAAAAATCAAACCTTTCTGAAATAGCAATATTCACAATGTTAGTGTAAAAAACTAACTTGAGATATTTATATTTATAAATAAATGCAAATATTATATTTAATTGAACTAATTATGAAAACATGGTAATATATTGAATGGAATTCAAAATTAAGGGGGATTTTTAATGAGTAAAATGATAAAATGTAAGGCTTGTGATAAAGAAATTGCAAAAGGCGTTAAGAAATGTGTTCATTGTGGTAAGAATCAAAGAAGCTTTTTAGGAAGGCATAAGGTGCTTACAGGAATATTAGTAGTAATAGTATTTGTAATTATAGTAGCTACTACAAGTGGTGGGAAAAAATCAGAAAGTACAACTGCTTCAAATAGTAGTGTTGGAAGCGTAAAAGAAGACTCCAAAGTAAACTTTGAAAATTTCAATAAAATTAACATGGGTTCTAAATATGAAGATGTAAAAACATTGCTTGGAGAAGGAAAAGAGCTCAGTTCAGCAGAGGTTAGTGGAATAAAAACTGCTATATATCAATGGAATGGAACTGGTATAAGCAATATGAATGTTACAATTCAGAATGATATTGTAACAGGAAAAGCTCAAATGGGACTTAAAGATATGGATGCTAAGATAACATCAGCTAAGTATGATGAAGTTAAAGAAGGCATGACTTATGATGAAGTTAAAGCTATTATTGGAGAAGGACAAATTTTATCTCAAAGTAAAATTATGGATATTGAATCAGTAATGTATAGTTGGATAAATAAAGATGGATCTAATGCAAGTTTTACATTCACAGGTGAAAAACTTCAAATGAAAGCTCAATTTAATCTAAAATAATAAATAAAATAACACGTCATTAGATGATATGTATTAAACTACTCAATTAATTTGGGTAGTTTTTATTTGCAGCGCTATTATATGATATAATTATAATAAAATTTGAATTACGGAGGATGAGGATTATGTACAAATTAATTGCACTTGACATGGATGGAACTTTATTAAGAGAAGATAAAACAGTTTCGCAAAGAACTAAAGATGCCCTTAAGGCAGCTAGAGATAAAGGTGTTACAGTTGTTTTAGCAACAGGAAGACCAATAGAAGGGGTACATAGATATTTAGAAGAACTTGATATGCTTGGAGAAAATGATTATGTATTAAGTTATAATGGATCATTAGTTCAAAAAACTAAAAATAAAGAAATAATATCAAAGAGGACTTTAAAGGGATCAGATGCAACATATTTGTATAATTTAAGTAAAGAACTTAAAGTGAATATTCATTCTTTTTCTGAGAATGAAGGATTAATAACTCCTAAAAGTAATAAATATACTTTAGTAGAAGCAGATATAAATGGAATAAACTTTAAAGAATTTAATTTTGATAACATTGATGCAGAAGATAATATGATAAAAATTATGATGATAGATGAACCAGAAATTCTGCAAAGGGCTGTAGATAACTTACCTAAAGAGCTTTATGATAAATATACTGTAGTTAGAAGTGCACCGTTCTTCTTAGAATTCTTAAATAAAGAAGCTAATAAGGGTACAGGGGTTGAACTTTTAGCTCAACATTTAGGAGTTAAAAGAGAAGAAATAATAACTATGGGTGATGCAGGCAATGATCTTCATATGATTGAATATGCAGGACTTGGAGTTGCAATGGGAAATGCCTTTGCAGAAGTTAAAAAGGTTGCAAATTATATAACTGATACTAATGAAAATGATGGAGTAGCTAAAGTTATAGAAAAATTTGTACTTTAAGATAGATAATAAAACGGTGTCTCACAGAGGCACCGTTTGTTTTGTATAGTATGTGAAAATAAATAGAAGGAAAGGTAGAATAAAACTTTGCAAAGGGTATTATACTATAGTAAAATGTGTATATATAATACGTTTTAAATAAAAAGGAGAAGAATTATGGGTAATACATATGGTAACTTACAGAAAGTTAGAGATGGAAAAAGAACTTACGCAATAACTCCACATATTCCAGGTGGATTTGTTAGCCCAGAGACATTAGAGAAAATAGCAGGAGTTGCAAGAAAATATCATGGAGTTTTGAAAATAACTTCAGGTCAAAGAATTTTAATTACTAATTTACAAGATGAAGATTTACCTGCAATTTGGGATGAACTTAAAATGGAACCCGCAGTTAAATCACAAAATTCTGTTAAGAACGTTGAAATGTGTCCAGCAGGATTTTGTAAAAGAGCAAAGCATAATACTATGATAATAGGAATGAAGCTTTCTAAAAAATATCAATGGGAAGAAATGCCTTGCAGAACTAAAATAGGTGTATCTGGTTGTCTTAATGCTTGTGGTAGTGTTTATAGTAAAGATGTAGGTATTATAGCAGATAAACCAGGAATGATGGTAGTTGTAGGCGGCTCTGCAGGATATAACCCAAGAATCGCAGATATTATTGCTAAAGAATTAACAGAGGAAGAAGCATTAAACCTTGTGGATTCAGTATTTAAGTATTATAAAGAAAATGCTGAGGCAGGGGAAAAAATGGGATTTTTTATAGATAGAGTTGGACTAGATAATTTTAAAGAAAAAGTTCTTTAAGATGTGAAATTGAAGTGATTTATCTAAAAAGGAGTATCTAATTTATTAATTAGATACTCCTTTTTAGATATATGAATAAGTTTAGTTTAATAGGAGATAAATAATTATGAGATAAATAAATTAAGGAGTGATTGTGATTATGGAAAATCCTATGTTCTGTTATCAGTGTGAGCAAACAGCAGGGGGGAAAGGCTGTACAAAGCTTGGTGTTTGTGGAAAGACACCAGAGGTTGCATGTCTTCAAGATTTAATCGTTTATCAATTAAAAGGAATTAGCATTTATGCAAAGACTCTAATTGATAAAGGAGAAATTATAGATAAAAAAATAGTTGAGTTTGTTGAAAATTGTTTATTTACAACTTTAACTAATGTAAATTTTGATGCAGAGGTTCATGTAGAACTTTTAAAGGAATCTCAACAAATCAAAGAAGGGTTAAGAAAAAAAGCTAAATATAGTGATAACTACCCAGTGCAGGCTACATATAACTTAAGTAATACAAAAGAAGAAATGCTTCAAGATGCAAAAAAAGCAGGTATTATGTATGACCAAGAGGTAGATGCAGATATACGTTCATTAAGACAAACAATAGTTTATGGATTAAAAGGTGTTTCTGCTTATGGACATCAGGCAAGAGCTATAAAATATAATAGTGAGCAAGTAGATCAATTTTATTTTTTAGGTCTTGAAGCAACAACTAATGATAAACTTGTGTTAGAAGATTTAATTAGAATGACAATGAGAACTGGAGAAATTAGTGTTGAGGTAATGCGATTATTAGATGAAGCTAACACTACTATTTATGAAAATCCAACTCCTCATATGGTAAATGTACAGGTTAAAAAGGGTCCATTTATTATAGTTTCAGGACATGATTTAAATGATTTGCAAATGCTTTTAGAACAAACAAAAGGAAAAGGAATAAATATATATACTCATGGAGAAATGATACCAGCACATGGATATCCAGAACTTAAAAAACATGAACATCTTGTAGGAAATTTTGGTGGAGCATGGCAAGATCAACAAAAAGAATTTGATAATATTCCAGGATGTATATTAATGACTACAAATTGTCTTATGAAACCAAGACCAAGTTATAAAGATAGAATATTTACAACTAGTGTTGTTGGTTGGGATGCTATAAAATACGTTCCAAAAAATAAGGATGGTTGCAAAGATTTTAGTGAAATCATAAATAAAGCCCTAGAACTTGGTGGGTTTGAAAAAGATGAAGAAAAACATGAAATATTAGTAGGTTTTGGACATAAAGCCACACTTTCTCATGCAAATGAAATAGTAGGAGCTGTTAAGGATGGTAAAATAAAGCACTTCTTCTTAATAGGTGGATGTGATGGAGCAAGATCAGGAAGAAATTACTACACAGATTTTGCTAAAATGGTACCACAGGATTGCATTATATTAACTTTAGCTTGTGGTAAATATAGATTCAATAAATTAAACTTTGGAGAAGTTGCTGGGCTACCAAGGTTATTAGATATAGGTCAATGTAATGATGCATATTCAGCAGTTAAAATAGCAACAGCTTTAGCAGATGCATTTGATACAGATGTAAATGGATTACCTCTATCAATTATATTATCATGGTACGAACAAAAAGCAGTAGCAGATCTTTTAGCGTTATTATCATTAGGTATAAAGGGAATATTCTTAGGACCAACACTACCAGCATTTATAACACCTAATGTATTACAATACTTAGTAGATACTTTTGATATTAGACCAATAAGCACTCCAGAAGACGATTTAAAAACTTGTTTAAGACAATTAACTAATTAAAAAAATAACTAAATCTATTCTGAAAGAAAACTATGATAATAAGCAACTAGAGTTTAAACTATTATTTATTGAATAACATAGATACTCCTTGACCTTAACATAGGGTCAAGGAGTATCATTTTTTTGAGGTGGGTATATATGAAAAAGGGCACATGAAAGTCATAACTAATACATTTCACTGTCATAAATATATGGGATATTATATTTATGAAATCTGAAAAAAGATTAAGGTGAAGGAGAGAGTGAAATGTTAGTACTTAAAAATATTGTTAAGAAATTTAATGAGGTTAAGGTTTTAAATAATATTAATGTAGAGTTTAATGGAGGCATTAATTTTATATTAGGATCATCTGGTAGTGGTAAATCTACTCTTTTAAAATTAATAAGTGGTATTGATAATGAGTTTGATGGAGAAATATTTTTTAAAGGTGAGAGCTTAAAGAGTTTTAGTAAAAGCCAATTAGATTCGTATTATTATAATTCAGTAGGATTTATATGGCAGAATTTTCAACTTTTAAATCATTTATCAGTAGCAGATAATGTAAAGTTAGTTTTAGAATTATCAAATTTAAGTGAAGATGAAAAGAATAAACAAGTTAATATAATTCTTACTAGATTAGGCATTGCAAAACTTGCTAAAAAAAATGTAGGAAAGTTATCCGGTGGAGAAAAACAGCGAGTTGCAATAGCTAGAGCATTAGTAAAAAATCCTGATATAATAATAGCAGATGAACCTACTGGAGCTTTAGATAGTAAATCATCAAAGGTTATTATGAGCGCTTTAAAAAAAATATCTAAAGAAAAAATAGTTATAGTAGTTACCCATGATAAGTCGTTAGTTGATAATGAAAGTAATACTTTTCTTTTAAAAGGTGGTCAAATAGAAGCAATTTCTAAATCAGCTACAGAAAAGATAGCAAATGTTAAAAAAGCAGTTATAAAACCTAAGCTATCATTTTTAAGTGCATTTTCTCAAGGGTTTAAAAACTTTAAAGGCCTTGGAGTTAAATTTGTATTAACCTCTCTAATATTAGTAATGTCATCATATTTTTTACTTCTAAACTTTAGTGGTGGTATAGCTAATGAACAAAGTGGAATTATGGATAAGTTAATTAGTGAGAAAGGTGATAGGCTAAGAGATATAAGTGTACCAACTGAGGCTATTAGTGCAGGTGGTACAGATGGAAATAAGACGCCAAGTGGTGGTAAAGTAGACATAAAGCAGGATGTATCAGCTTTAATTGAGAAATATATGAATGATCCAAGAATAGAACATTTTATAGTTGGTCAACCAGTTGGAGAGATGACAATTACAATTGATGGAGCTAAAAGTAATTACGAAGTAGAAAATAGCGGTAACTATCCTAGCATTGATAAATTAGTTTATGGTGCTATGCCAAACCAAAATAAAAAAGAAGTGGCAATACCTAAGATAATTGTTGAAAAATTAAAATTAAAATCAGAAGATGTAGTTGGAAAGAAAATTTCTATTAAAGGTAGTGAATTTGATTGGTCATCAGGGAACCCAGTGGAAAAGCCAATTACAATTAATGATTTAACAATAGTAGGGGTAGTAGATACAACAGTTAAATTTGATGATGCAAAGGGCGGAACATTTTCATTTGAACCAGAAGATTCATTTGTTTATAGTATGGAAGTTGTTAAGGATATTAAAAAACAATTAAATAGTAGCACAACTAATTTATCTTTTGAAATGAGAGTTAAAGATGTAAAAGATATTATTCCAGTAGTTGAAGAATTGAATAAATTGGGAATAACACCTATGGGGCAATTTGAATCTGTAAAAGACATATTAAAAATAAGCGATACTACAAGTGAACAATCAAACTCAGTATCAATAATAATAGCAATAGTAGCAATAGTGGGAAGCTTAGCAGTAACATTAATAAATTCATATTTAAGAAAATCTGAATATGCAATATTCAAAATTAATGGGTATTCAAATAAAGGTTTATTTAAATTAAGTATAGTTGAGTATATATTAGCATCAATATTATCAATAATAATTTTTGTAGTAGGGTCTCCAGCAATAAATAAGCTTTCAAGTATTATGTTTGATATGTCAGCATCAAGGTCTAGTAGCATAATGCTAGGGGTGATTATAATATTAGCTCAGGGAATTATTATGGGGATTATAGCAGCATTAATAGCAGGAAATACAAAGGTGAAAAATAATTTAAGTACAGGTGATAGATAATGATAAGATTTAAAAATCTTAATAAAAATTTTGGTGAATCTAAAATTTATATCAATGCTAATTATAGTTTTAAAAATAATGCACTAACATGTTTTCTAGGACCAAGTGGTTCAGGTAAAACAACTTTATTAAATCTATTAGCTGGATTTGATAGAGATTATATTGGAGAAATTAATATAGATGGTTTAAATATTAATAATTTAAGCAGTGATGATTTATGTAAATATAGATTTAATAATGTAGGATTTATTTTTCAACAGTATAACCTTTTAAAAGGTTATACTTCGCTTGAAAATGTATTAATGGGAATACATTTAAACAGTAGCATACGTGAAAAAGAAAAAGAGAAGAGAGCAGTAGAACTTTTAATTAAGCTTGGTCTTGAAGATCAAATAAATCAAAGCATAGAAACGCTAAGTGGTGGACAAAAGCAAAGAGTATCAATTGCTAGAGCTCTTATAAATAATCCGAAAATAATTCTAGCAGATGAACCAACTGGTGCATTAGATAGTGAAGCTACTAAAAGTATTATGGAAATTTTAAAAGAAATATCTAAAGAGAGAATTGTTATAGTAATAACTCATGATGAAGAGGTTGCACCATATGCAGATGAGATAATTGAGTTAGATAACTTTAATATAAAAGTTAATTCAAGTTTAGATAAAAAAATAATTAGTAGTTCAAGTTATGATTATGAAAATGAAGAAGTTGCTAAAGATAAAGTAGAAGAAGATGATGATAATTTAAAAGATAGTGAAAATGCTATAAATAAGGATAATGTTCCTAAGCTAAGTAAAAATACAGCTTTAAAGTTAAGTTTGAAAAACTTTAAAATTCATATGGTTAAATTTATAATAGCGGCATTAATTATAGCCTTTGGAGTATCGGCATTTGTGGCATCAATGGGATCTAGAAATATAACTAACAATGTAATAAGTGAATTTAAAGAGAAGAATTTATTCTATAATAAGGGGCAAGCTCCTGGCTATGATAATGGTAAAGTAGTTAATGAAGATTTAAAATCTATATTTAATAAGTTAAATGATATGGATAGTGTTGAAAATGTTTATTATCAATATAACATTGAAAATATTAAAATAACTTATAATAATAGAAATCTAGATATGACAATTAAGACTCCAACATCAACATCAAAAGAAACTATGGCATATGGAAACATGCCAAGGTTTGGAAAGTTTGAAATTGTACTTTCTTCAAATGTGGCTAATAGAATTACTGATAAAATAGAAAACATAATAGGCGAGAAAATATCTTTAGAATACACAAATAAAACTGGTGAAGTTGAGAAGATAGAGTTAACAGTAAGTGGCTTAAGTAACTCTCAATATCAAGATTTTATAGTAAGTACAGATGTTGAAAAACATATATATAGTAGATATAATATTGATAAAGAGAATCCAGCAGCAGTATCTTTTGATATGAAAAACTTTGATGACATTGTATCAATAGATAAAGAACTCAAAGGTAAGAACATAGGAATATTTACAAAGGCAACTGAAATAAAAGCATTCCAAGATTCTTTTACTAGTCTAATAAAACTATACACAGTATTATCATACTTAATATTAATAGTAGGAATTTTAATAAGTATAGCTATGCTTTATAAAATTTCCATAGAAAGATATACAGAGATAGGTCTACTTTGTGCACTTGGATATACTATGAAGAATATAAAGAAGATAATGTTTAAAGAGAGTTTATACTTTTTTGCAATATCAACGGCTATATCAGGAATTTTAATCAAATTATTAGATAGCGTATATATAATGCAATTTGGATATAAACTAGACTTAAATATGTTATCTTACTTAATTTTAATAGGATTAAACATAGTTCTTACTATAGGGATATCATATATTATAAATATAAAATTAATAAAAACAGAGCCAGCAATAGCATTAAGAAAATAAAAATATAACTTTTTAGGTGGATTAAATATTAATCTACCTAAAAAGTTATATATAGTAAATAATTTATGACTTTTTGGTGACTATTAATATTAAAGTATCAACTTTTATATTAGAATATAAGGAGAATATTATTTTATAGGAGATAAATTTTTATGATATATTAACAGTAGGTGATATTATAAAATAGATAATAGACTAGTATGTTTTATTTTATGATGCCTAAATTTGGAGGTCAAAATGAATAACAAGAATATATTAATAGTTGAAGATGAAGAAAAGATAAATAAGATGATTTGTGATTATTTCAGTCATAGTGGATTTAATGTTTATAGTGCCAAAGATGGGGTTGAAGGTATTGAAATGTTTAATAAAAGTATAGATCTAATTATATTAGACGTTATGTTGCCAAGGCTAGATGGTTTTACAGTTTTAAGACGGATTAGAAAGGAATCTAATGTTCCCGTGATTATGGTTACTGCAAGGTCTGAGGAAGAGGATATATTAATGGGGTATGAATTAAACGTAGATGATTATATAACTAAGCCATTTAGTATAGATATTTTAATAGCTAAATCTAGGGTTTTACTTAATAGAATTGATTCAATGTCACAAAATATTAAAGAAGATATATTAGAATACAATGGAATAAAATTAGATAAATTAAAAGTAGAAGTTTATATAGATGAAGAAAAAATAGAAATAGAGCCTAAGCAATTTGAGGTTTTAGCGTATTTAATGGAAAATAAAAATATTGTTATATCAAGAGAAAAGATTTTAGAAACAAAGTGGGGATACGAATATTATGGAAATACTAGAGTTGTAGATTCACAAATAAAAAAGTTGAGGAAAAGTCTGAAACATAAGTCATATTGCATAAGAACAGTGTTTGGAGTTGGATATAAATTTGAAGTTGAATAAATTATTTAAAAAGAGTATATTCTATAAGTTATTTTCAATGAACTTAATAATCCTAATATGTATAGTAGTTTCACAACTTTTTTTTCAAGCAGTATATTTTGAAAAATATTATTTAGGTGAAAAAGAAAAGGATCTAAAAATAGAGTTAAATAAATTTTCAACTTTGCTTAATTATGAAAGTGATAAAGTAGAAATAATGGAGTATATAAGTAAAGTTAACTCTGAAACTGGAATAAACTTATCCTTTAGATCAAAAGATTATGCAGAAAATATAAGTATGAATGACTATATGCAAGCTAAAAATATTATAGTCAATGATGATATTTCAGCAAAAGAATATAAAATAGTATTAGGAGATCAATTTAAAAATGTAAATGTGGAAAAAGGAGATAGAGTTGAAGTAGATGGTTTTACAGATGGGTATGGATATATGTTCCCAAGCAAAATATTTGTTAATAATATTGAGGTTAAACCTATTTACGACATAGTACCAAGTGATACTAATGTAGCTGTGGGGACTTTGAAACCAGCCTATAGCACAAATTCAGAGGATAGTGAAGTAAAGGTTTTGGGGATTGTTAGTAATATACAACATGAAAGTAAATCATATTTTATAAATATAGATTTATATTTAAGTGAAGATGACAATAATAATTTACTTAATAATAAAAATTATGAGGCTAAGTTAAAGAGCCCAAGTGGAGATAATGAAATACTTCTTAATAGTGAGAGTAGAGGAAATGGTAGTGTAGTAGCATTTTCAAATTTATCTCAAGTAAATGATATAATGGGGACAATGAATGGTTTCTATTTTATTATATTTTTTATTATATTAATTTTAGTTATAATTATATCAATAGTTTATTCTAAATTTATGATAAGACCATTACTTGATATGAGTAAGGTTGCAAAAAGAATATCAGAATGTGATTTTAATCATAATTACGAGGTAGATAGAGAGGATGAAATAGGAACATTGGGAAACTCCCTAAACTTAATTTCAGATAATTTACAAGGAGCTCTAAATGAACTTAAGAGTTCTAATATAAAATTAAAAGAAGATATTAATATTCAAAGTATTCAAGAGGAAAAACGAAAAGAGCTAGTGGCAAATATATCTCATGAATTAAAAACTCCAATTACTATAATACAAGGGGTTATTGGTGGAATAAAAAATGGAATATACACCACAGAAATGTATGATGATATATTAGAGGAAACTGTTAAAATGAATGACTTAGTTAAAGAGATGCTAGAAATATCTAAGCTAGAATCACCAGCATTTAAGTTGAAGAAAGAACCTTTTGATTTGTGTAGAGTGATTTTAAAGGAAAATGATAAACTAAGATCTATGATAAATAAGAAAAAACTAAATTTTAATATTGATATAAATGATGAAGCTATTGCTGTAGGTGATGAAAAAAGAATTAATCAAGTTATAACAAACCTTTTTACAAATGCAATTAAATATACACCTTGTGGAGAGAAGATCAATCTTAAAGTACAGTTAGAGGGAAAAAAATATAAATTTACTATAGAGAATTTTGGAGTTACATTAGAAGAAGAGGATTTGAAAAATATATGGAATTCATTTTATAGAGGTGAAAAATCAAGAAATAAAAAATATGGGGGAACAGGGCTAGGACTATTTATAGTTAAAATAATTCTAGAGTTACATGGAAGTAACTTTGGTGTAGAAAGTGGTAATAATAGTGTTATATTTTTCTTTGACTTAGAATGTTATGAAAATAATTTATCAAATTAGATATTAAGTTAAGATAAAGGTGAATTTGGGTAAATTAGTTTTAATAGGTAGTATGGATGATGATGAAAAAATAGATTTATTAATTAAGGAAAAAATTAAAGAAAAATAAAGTGTATTTTAAAAATGGTGTAATTTAACTGTAAGTGATATAATAAATAAATAAATAGATATTTATTATTCAAATGTTTAGAGATTAATCTTTATATATTTGTTTAATAATACTTAGAAATTAATCTAACAGAAAAGATAAATTATTTTTAAATAACTAAATCTAATCTGAAAGAAAACTATGATAATAAGCAATTAGAGTTGAAACTATTATTTATTGAATAATGAAAGCATAATATTAATAAATGTTATATGCTTTAGGAATATTTAAAATAACAGTCAAAGGTGCTATTATATCAGATGGTTATTTTAGAATATACCGTAATTAGTATTTATAATATTTTAGGTTTACTATGGTTTAGTTATACAATGATGGCAGATTGTAATAAATTACTTTAATAGTGATTTGTTTAGATGTGCTGAATAAAAAGTCAATTTATAATAGAGTTTAAATCTAGCTTTCTATATATTAGAAGGCTAGGTTTTTTTAGCTTAATTGAGGATTATTTTAAATAAAGAAATCTTGTGTAGCATAGCTACAGGAGATATAAAGAGGTGAATAATAAAATGAAAAAAATAGCAGTTGTAAGTGCGATATTAGAGGAACCAGAAAGATGTCAACAAGAGTTTAACGAAGTTGTTTCAACTTTTAGAGGAAGCATTAGAGGCCGTATGGGAATACCTTTTGAAGAAGGGGTATCAGTAATTTCAATAACGGTAATTGGAGATTTGGATGAAATAAATAGTCTTACAGGGAAACTTGGAAATATAGAAGGAGTAATGGTTAAAACAGCTATTAGTAAAAAAGAATTATAAGGGAACTTTAAAAAATAGAATGGCATAGTGACTTATTATTTTTTTGAAGATACCTAAGATTAAAGGTAGGTTTTAGGATGATAAAAAAATATATAAACAAATTATATGAAACAAATAATGCTACTAATGAAGAATTATTATATATTCTTGATAATTTGGACAAAGATAGTAAAGAGTATCTTGTTAAAAAATCTCATGCTACTAGAATGAGAACTTATGGAAATAAGGTGTATATGAGAGGATTAATAGAATTTACCAATTATTGTGTTAAAAATTGTGAGTATTGTGGCATTAGAGCAAGTAATAAAAAAGCAGATAGATATAGATTAACAATAGAAGACATTATTGAATGTGCAGATATAGGAGACAGACTTGGATATAAAACTTATGTGCTTCAAGGTGGAGAAGATCCTTTTTTTACAGATGAAATAATGGTTGAAATTATTACTAAAATAAAAGATAAATATCCAAATAATGCAATAACACTTTCACTTGGAGAACGAAGTTATGAATCTTATGAAAAAATGTTTAAGGCTGGGGCTGATAGATATCTTTTAAGACATGAAACTGCAACTAAAGAACTTTATGAAAAGTTTCATCCTGGTGCAAGTTTTGAAAGCCGACGCGAATGTTTATGGAACTTAAAGAAAATAGGATTCCAAATAGGTCCAGGATTTATGGTTGGATTACCAGGACAAACAAATAAAGATTTAGTTAATGACCTTAGGTTTGTAAAAGATTTAGAGCCACAAATGTGTGGAATAGGACCATTTATACCACATAAGGATACAAACCTTGCAAATGAAATTGGTGGTAGTGTAGATAAAACAACTACAATGCTAGCCTTAGTAAGGCTATTGCTTCCAGATGTGTTGCTTCCATCTACTACAGCACTTGGAAGTATAGATACACAGGGGAGAGAAAAGGGAATAAAGGCAGGTGGAAATGTTGTTATGCCAAATCTTTCACCAACAAGTGTTAGGGAGAAATATTCATTATATGATGGGAAAATATGTACAGGTGATGAAGCCGCTGAATGTAGATTATGCATAGAAAATAGAATTAAAGGTGCAGGGTTTGAAGTGGAAATTACAAGAGGGGATAACATAGCTTGGCAAACTAAAAAAGTTATTAAAAATGATGTTAAAAAGACATTTACTTTAGAAGGTGATTATTAGAATATATTATATAAAAAGCAAATGATAATTTGGAAAACATTTATATGAAAATCAGATTAGAATATTTAAAGTATATTCTAAAATATAATAATTAAAAGTGGAGGGATAGGTATGTTTATAGATCACAAATATATTGAAGAGGTTTTAGAAAGTTCGAAAAATGCAACAAAAGAAGAAATTCAAGAGGTATTAAATAGAGCAAAAAAAAGCAAAGGATTATCTCATAAGGATATAGCAATTTTACTTGAAACTGATAATGAAGAGCAACTATCAGAAATGTATAAAATAGCTGGGGAAATAAAAGAATCTATTTATGGTAAAAGAATTGTTATGTTTGCTCCACTATATGTTAGTGATTATTGTGTGAACAATTGTGTTTATTGTGGATATAAAAACTGTAATACATTTAAAAGAAGAAGATTAACACAAGAAGAAGTTGCACAAGAAGTTAAAATTTTAGAAAAAATGGGACATAAAAGATTGGCATTAGAACTTGGAGAAGATCCAGTAAATGCACCAATTGAGTATGTTTTAGAATGTTTAGATACAATTTATAAAACACAAAATAGAAATGGTGAAATTAGAAGAGTTAATGTTAATATAGCAGCAACAACTGTTGAAAATTATAAAAAATTAAAGAAAGCTAATATCGGAACTTATATATTATTCCAAGAAACTTATAATAAACCAAGTTATGAAGCTATGCATCCAAAATCATTAAAAGGAGATTATAACTATCATTTAACAGCTTTTGATAGAGCAATGGAAGCTGGAGTTGATGATGTTGGAGCTGGTGTACTATTTGGGCTTTCAGATCCTAAATTTGAAGTTTTAGGATTAATGATGCACAACGAGCATTTAGAAAAGAAATTTGGAGTTGGATTCCATACAATTTCTATGCCAAGAATTAAACCAGCAGAGGGAATGACTTTAGAAAATTTTCCAAACCTTCTTACAGATGAAATGTTTAAGAAATTAGTAGCAATAATTAGAATAGCAGTGCCATTTACAGGGTTAATTATGTCTACAAGAGAAACATCAGAAATTAGAAGAGAAGTATTAAAATATGGAGTTTCTCAAGTAAGTGCAGGTTCAAGCACTGGTGTAGGTGGATACACAGAAAGAGAAAAAGGTGGAAGCATAGAACAATTTATTACTTCAGATAGCAGATCAACTTTAGAAGTTTTAAAAGGATTACTTGATGATGGATACATTCCAAGTTATTGCACTGCTTGTTACAGAAAAGGAAGAACTGGTGAAAGATTTATGAAACTTGCAAAATCAGGTGAAATACAAAATGTATGTGAGCCTAATGCAATGATGACATTAATGGAATTTGCTTTAGATTATGGTGACAAAGAAATTTTAGAAAAGGCAGAAGCCTTAGTTAAAAAGGAATCAGAAAGAATTAAAAGAGATGATATAAAAATCCTTCTTAAAAATAATATAGAAAAACTTAAAAAAGGTGAAAGAGATTTATATCTTTAGGAGGAGTCATGAATAGTACACCAAACTCAAATAGAAAACATATAGCCATATATGGAAAAACAAATGCAGGTAAATCATCTTTAATTAACTGCCTTTTAAATCAAGAAGTATCCATAGTTTCAAAAACTCGTGGTACAACAACAGATCCAGTTTCAAAGGCTATGGAGTTAATCCCAGTTGGACCAGTTTTATTTATTGATACTGCAGGGCTTGATGATAAAAGCAAACTTGGTGAAATAAGAGTTAAAAAAACCTTAGAAGTATTAAAGAAGACTGATATAGGATTATATGTAATGGATATTAATGATTTAGATATAGAAAATTATAATGAAATAAAATTAAGATTTAAGAAGTATAATATTCCATATATTACTGTAATTAATAAGGTGGATACAGCTAGTGTAGAAGAGCTTAATAAAGTAAAAGAAATTTTAAAAAATGTAATATTTTTATCATCTAGAACAGGTGAGGGAATAGAAACGTTAAAGGAAGAACTAATTAAGAAAATAGAACTAGAAGAGGAGGATTCCCCTCTAGTTGGAGATTTACTACCTTATAACAGTAAGGTTATTTTAGTTGTGCCAATAGATTCTGAAGCTCCAAAGGGAAGATTAATTCTACCACAAGTTCAATGTATAAGAGATTGTTTAGATCATGGGATAAAAAGCTATGTTGTGAGAGATACAGAACTAGAATCAGCATTAGAAGAAATTAAAGATGTGGATTTAGTAATAACAGATTCACAAGCCTTTAAAAGTGTAGATAAAATAGTTCCGAGCAACATTAAACTAACAAGTTTCTCAATATTATTTGCAAGGCAAAAAGGTGATTTAGACTCATTTGTGCAAGGTGCAAAGAAAATTGAAGAGTTAAATAAAGATTCTAAAATATTAATTTCAGAAAGCTGTTCACATAATATTTCCCATGAAGATATAGGAAGATTTAAAATACCAAAAATGCTTAATAAATATGTAGGTGCAGAATTAAACTATGAATTTAGAGTAGGGAGTGATTTTCCTGAAGATATAAAAAAATATGATTTAATTATTCATTGTGGGGCCTGTATGATAAATAGAAAAACAGTTATAAATAGAATAAACTACTGCAAAGAAAATAATGTGGCAATAACAAACTATGGAGTAGTTATTGCATATTTAACAGGGATACTGAAGAGGACATTAAGTATTTATTAGTAGTAAAAAGCTATCTAAGTTATGCAGTTTGCAAATTTAGATAGCTTTTATTTATGTCGAATTTGTGAAAAGATAACTATATAAATAGATTAAATATAAGGAGAATTATAAAAAAGTTATACATACTGGTGTAGGAACATTAATATTTTTCTGAATAAGTGATAATGTTCCATTAAGAATATCTCTTTTATAAACAGTTAGATTATTAGTTAGTTCATTACAAATTACAATGAAATCTTCACTTGGAGTTAAATTAAAATCTCTAGGACCATCACCATAAGTTCTATAAATATTAATTAAGGTTAAATTACCAGTAGAGTTGCAGATTGAATAAACTACAAGTGAATTATCCCCTCTATTTGAGCCATAAAGAAATTTACCATCTGAACTTATGCGAATAGCAGCGGCTGAATTAATACCATTAAAGTTTTCAGGAACTGTAGATATATAATTTAATATACTAAATCCTAAAATTGAGTCATAAGATAAGATAACTATTTCAGAGGAGGATTCACATATTAAATAAGCGAATTTTCCATTTGGATGAAATATTATATGTCTTGGACCAGATCCCTTTTTAACTTTTAAAATCAATCTATTACCTATAAATCCTTGATTATAATTATATAAAATAACTTCATCATATCCTAAATCAACAGCACATAAATATTTTTTATCAGGAGTTAAATCTACAAAATGTATATGAGATTTATCCTTGTGAATAATTTCGGAAATAATATTATTAAGTTCACCTGTTTCTTTTAAGCTATAGGAAATTATATTTTTTTCATGATAATTACCTGAAAATACAGTGTTATTTATATTATCTAAACTCACGTAACAAGGTGGCTTTCCAGAGGAAGAGGATGAGTTTAAATAGGTAAGAGTAAAATCATCATTAATATTAAAAGAAGCCACACCACCACATACATTATTATTTTCATCATTTAACTTTATAACAGAATATAACTTTCTAGTATTACTGTTAATTTTTAAGTAGGTTGGGTTTTCAATTTTAGAAGCTAAGCTGATATTAGAAATTAGTCCTGTAGTATTATCTAAGGAAAAATTATATATACCTTCACTTTCGCCTTTAGTATAAGTTCCAATATATCCTCTATAAGTATTCATAATATAATATCACTCCTATGGTTAGAATTTAGGTGAATTATTCTGCAACAGGTATAAACTCAAATTTAATTACATCAAACAAACCTTTATCTGTAATTTTAATAGTGGGAATTACAGGTAGTGATAGGAATGATAACGTTAAAAATGGATTAAAGTTTATATCAGGTGCAATTTTATTTACAGCTAAGTTAAGGTTGTTAATATCTTTTATAACATCTTCAGATTTACGTGAGGTAATTAAACCACCAATTTCAAGCGAAATAGAAGCTAATATAGTTTTGTTTTTTACAACTATAATGCCACCTTTTATTTTTTTAAGTTCTTCAACTGCAAATAACATATCTGAATCTGTAGAGCCACAAACTATCATATTATGAGAATCGTGAGCAATGGTTGTAGCAATCGCGCCTTCTTTTATATTTAAACCTTTAAGGATGCCAAGCCCTATGTTGCCAGTCGCATTATGTCTTTCAATTACAGCTACTTTTAATAAATCTAAGGCCGTAGATGATGTAAACTCATCATTAATAGAAACTTCGTTAATATTAATCCTTAGGTGATTACTTTCAAGCTTGTTTGGAATGATTTCAATTACATTTAAAATAGATTTCTCTTTAATATTTATTTTAAAGCTTTCTTTTGATAGCGGTGGAAGATTAACACTATTTTTTATATTTATTATTATAGAATCGTTCTCATCAATATTTATAAGTTTGTTTTCTTTAACTACAAGATTACCATTTTTATAAACAGAATTTATTTTAAAAGTATTTAATTCATCTAAAATTAGGAAATCGGCTATATATCCAGGGGCTATTGCACCTTTATGTTTTAAACCATAACATTCAGCAGTATTTAAAGTGGACATTTGAATAGCTGTTTCTGGTTTTAAACCATATTCTATTACCATTTTTATCGAATTATCTATGCTTCCATTTTCAATTAAATCATCAATATGCTTATCATCGGTACATAAACAAACACGTCTACTATTAGCAATTGAAGTAGCTTTTATTAATTCTTTAAGATTTTTAGCTACAGTACCTTCACGTATTAAAACATACATACCACGTCTTATTCTATCTATGACTTCATCTGCATTATGACATTCGTGATCTGTTGTTATATTAGCAGTAGTATATGCGTTTAACATTGTTTTATCAAAACCGGCGCCGTGTCCATCTATAATTAATCCTTTAGATCTAGCATCCCAGATTTTATTTATCATGTTTTCATCACAATTTAAAACAGAAGGAAAATTCATTACTTCAGCAAGTCCAAGTACTTTTTGATTAGTATAAAGAGGAGATAAATCTTCACTTTCTAGTACTGCACCGCTATTTTCAAATGAAGTTGCAGGAACGCAAGATGGTAACATAAAGTAAAAATCAAAAGGTATGTTTTCACTTAATTTAAACATAAGCTCTATACCAGCTATTCCTAAAACATTAGCAATCTCATGAGGGTCAGTAATTATTGAAGTTATTCCATGAATAAGTGCAGCCTTATAATATTCGTTTGGAGTTGTTAATGAAGATTCAATATGAGCATGTCCATCAATAAGTCCAGGACAAATATACTTTCCTGTTCCATCAATAGTAAAAGCACCATTATATTCACCAATACCAACAATGTATCCATGCTTAATAGCTACATCAGAAATAAAAGAATCATTTTCAAATACATCTATAATAGTTACATTTTTAATGACTAAGTCACAAGTTTCAGTTTTTGAAGCTGCTTTAATTTGTTCTATAAAATTAATTTTATCCATTATAAAACCACCTTTAAACCAATTAACCTTTGTGAATTAAGATTTAATAGTAATATATTATACCAAGGTTATTGTTATTCATTATATTTAATAAGAAGTATAGTGTCAAATAGGCTATTATTAAGATATTTAAAAATGTGTGACTAAAAATCAGTTAATTAATTTTAATATATAATAGTCATAATATAATATATTATGAACATAGTGAGGCACATATTAATATTATATATATATAAATATAATATTAAGGCGGTGGTTTGGGTTGAACGATAGTATTAAGATAAATGCTACGTATAGTAGTTATGTAACGAGTTTAGAACCATATACAAATTTCTCAGACGCAGTAGATTTATTTGCGGGGGTTAGATTAATAAATTATTATGAGTTTGATATATATAAAACTTTAATAAGCTTTGATGTGTCAAAAATAAAATATAAAGTAATTGAATCTGCATATTTATATCTATTTGTAAATGAAGTTATATCAAATAGTAATTGTTATGAGAGTGAGTTTATAGTCAAAAAAAATATTAAAGGACTTGATGCAAATAGTGTTACTTTAAGTAACATACATGAAATTGATTATAATAAGTCATCTAAGTTTATGGTAAACCAATCCTATAGTGGGAGATATATAAAAATAGATATAAGTAATATTGTTAATAAATGGGCAGAGGGTGAAGAGAATTATGGAATAATAATAGAAGGTATAAATAAAGAGTTATTCTGTAAATTTAGCTCTATAAATGTTATTAACCCACCTTATTTAATTGTTTCATATGGAGATTCTTGTATTAATAATTGCAATGATGATTGTCATGATGATTGTCATGATAAATGTCATGATAAATGTCATGATGATTGTCATGATAAATGTCATGATAAATGTCATGATGATTGTCATGATAAATGTCATGATAAATGTCATGATAAATGTCATGACAAATGTCATGATGATTGTCATGATGATTGTCATGATAAATGTCATGATAAATGTCATGATAAATGTCATGATAAATGTCATGATAAATGTCATGATAATTGTTGTTGTTGTGTAGGTCGTAGAGGAAGAAAAGGGGCAACTGGAAGAACCGGAGCAACCGGAGCAACTGGTCCTTGTTGTACAGGAGCGACAGGAGCGACAGGAGCAACAGGAGTAACAGGAGTAACAGGAGTAACAGGAGTAACAGGAGTAACAGGAGTAACAGGAGTAACAGGAGTAACAGGAGTAACAGGAGTAACAGGAGTAACAGGAGTAACAGGAGTAACAGGAGTAACAGGAGTAACAGGAGTAACAGGAGTAACAGGAGTAACAGGGGTAACAGGAGTAACAGGAGTAACAGGAGCAACTGGAGCAACTGGAGCAACTGGAGCAACTGGAGCAACTGGAGCAACTGGAGCAACTGGAGTAACAGGAGTAACAGGAGTAACTGGAGTAACTGGTGAAACTGGAGCAACTGGAGCAACTGGAGCAACCGGAGTAACAGGAACAACAGGAGCGACTGGAGCAACTGGAGCAACTGGAGTAACTGGAGTAACTGGTGAAACTGGAGCAACTGGAGCAACCGGAGTAACAGGAACAACAGGAGCGACTGGAGTAACTGGAGTAACTGGTGAAACTGGAGCAACTGGAGCAACTGGAGCAACTGGAGCAACTGGAAGAACCGGAGCAACTGGAGCAACTGGAGTAACCGGAGTAACCGGAGTAACCGGAGTAACCGGAGTAACCGGAGTAACCGGAGTAACCGGAGTAACCGGAGTAACCGGAGTAACTGGAGTAACTGGAGTAACAGGAGTAACTGGCGCGACAGGAGCAACTGGAGCGACTGGGCCTTGTTGTACTGGAGCAACAGGAGCAACTGGAGCAACTGGAGCAACAGGAGCAACTGGAGCAACTGGAGCAACTGGAGCAACAGGAGCAACTGGAGCAACTGGAGTAACTGGAGTAACTGGAGTAACTGGAGTAACTGGAGCAACTGGAAGAACTGGGGCAACTGGAGCAACAGGAGTAACTGGAAGAACAGGAGCAACAGGAGAAAAAGGAGCGACTGGTCCTTGTGGTGAAGAAGGTTGTCTTGACGGTATGAATTCAGCATTAATACAAGTTATTGGAGTAACTGGTATAGAATTAGCAACAGTAAATTCAACTATAGGAAATGTAGATGGAACAATTAAATGTATAAATGATTTTACTGTTGTTTTAGAAGATAATCAAGGAATAAGTCTATATCCTATATGTAGTCTTGCAGGATTTAGAGTTGGTATCGCAACACCAGTGGTTATTCCTACTGGATGTAATATTCCTAATACTTGCAGCCGATGTGCAAATACGGTTAAGAATTCTTTATGTAACCTAAAAACATTTATTCCTACTGAACCAATAAATATAGATGTAGAAGGTAATGGATTTAATTTAGGGAACGTTATAATAGACGTAGTTGGGCAATCGGTAGTAAGCGTTACAAGTGGTGCTGATAAATTTATTCTTGGTATGTGTTATATAGATCAAATATCAGGTATTCCATCAACTTATACAGGTGCATGTTTTACAGGAGCAAACGTATAAAAACTATATTGTTATAGTTTTTATAATAGACAAATAATTTTAAATTAGAATATGTTTTAAAAGAACTTTAGCATTGAGTAAACCTTAAAGGATACTCTTTGCTAAGGTTTTTTGTTTTAGTAAAATATTTTTAAATTATCAAGCCGAAGTACTTTGTATATATTATTTAATATTTTTTTATAACTTAAAATTATATTGATGTTTAAAATTAAACCAACTTATGGTTTAATTAGTTTATAAGGGGATGGTATAATTGCCAATTAAGATTCCAGTTGAATTACCAGCTTTTAAGGTTTTATCTAGTGAAAACATATTTGTTATGAATATGGAAAGAGCTAAGAATCAAGATATTAGACCTTTAAAAATAGCTATAGTAAATTTAATGCCAAAAAAGATTCAGGCAGAAAATGAACTTTTAAGATACTTATCAAATACTCCAATACAAGTAGAGGTAAAGCTGATACAAACTAAAAGTTATACTTCTCAAAATACATCTCTTTTGCATTTAAAAAAATTCTACAATTATTTTGATGATATAAAAGGGGAAAAGTTCGATGGGTTAATAATTACAGG
This sequence comes from Clostridium gasigenes, assembly GCF_017348895.1. Classification (NCBI taxonomy): domain Bacteria; kingdom Bacillati; phylum Bacillota; class Clostridia; order Eubacteriales; family Clostridiaceae; genus Clostridium; species Clostridium gasigenes. The sequence continues at coordinate 401,960 of NZ_CP071376.1, read as the reverse complement.
GGCACCAGTAGAACAAATGAATTTTGACGAAGTATTATATTGGGATGAACTTAAAGAAATAATGGAATGGAGTAAAGAAAATGTATTTTCAACATTACATATTTGTTGGGGAGCTCAAGCTGCATTATATTATCATTATGGAATTGAAAAATACCCACTAAAAGAAAAGATGTTTGGAGTATTTCCTCATTGGGTAAATAATCCTAATGTTGACATTACAAGAGGGTTAGATGATATATTTTATGCGCCACACTCAAGGCATACAGAAGTTAAAAGAGAAGACATAGAAAAGGTAGAGGGATTAGAAATATTATCAGAATCAGAAGAGGCAGGAGTATTTATTGTAGCAACAAAAGAAAGAAGACAAATATTTGTTAGTGGCCACCTAGAATATGATAGAAATACATTAAGGGATGAATATCTAAGGGATATCGAAAAAGGATTGAAAATAAATGTTCCTAAAAATTATTTTCCAAATGACAATTCAGATTGTACACCAATGGTAAGATGGCGTGGAAGTGCTAACATAGTTTTTGGAAATTGGTTAAATTATTGTGTTTATCAAAATACTCCATTTAATATTAATGATATAAAAAATACGACTTTAATGTAATTCGTTTAATTTGTGAAGTTGACTAAGCCAATGAGTTACAAAGATGACTTAGGTACATGAAAATAAATAACAAGTTAAGGATGAAACATATATTTTGCATCAGACAAGGAGACTGGTTCCGTTGATTATGTTGTACTATAAGCAGGTTAGGTCTACAAAGTATGATGCAAAATAGCATACTGACTTGATATTTATTTGAATGTTTACTATATAAAAAAGGGTTAGCCCCCAAGAGTTACATCTTGTTTATCATACCAATTTATTGCATCGTAAAAGTGTTTTTCAATAAAATCAGGCCAAAGATCTTCTATAATATAAAAATCAGAGTACACAGATTGAACAGGTAAAAAACCACTTAATCGTCTTCGACCACCCCAACGTATAATTAAGTCCATACGAGAAATATCGCTAGACATAATATTATTTGTGATATTTTTTCTTTTAGAATCAGCAGATTTTAAAGCATTTAAATCCCATTCCCATCCATAGTTTACTAAAAAATTAACTTTAATTCCACCTTTTCCAAAGACTCTGCGAGTGGTATATGGAAGTAATTCTTTTGGAAAAACAGGAGATTCACTATCTCCCATTACAAGTATTTCAGAATCTTCCTTTTCTATTAATTTAACCGCATCAATACAAGCCTTGATAAAGGCCTCTTTTTGAACTGTGGGACGTTTAGCATTATCGGTTGTAAAACCATAGTAGGTTAATTCTTCTACATTTTCTTTTTGGCATAGCTTGAAAACTAGAAGTCCAGGATCTATACCAGATGCATACCCCATATCTTTAGAGAAACCTTGCCCAATTGCCCATCGTCTATTGCCATCAGGGATTATACCTATATGTTTTGGTACTCTCATAAAAATCTCCTCCTTAAAAGTATTCTTATTAAAGTATTACCTATAGATAATCTTTAAATACAATAAATATAATAAAATAATAATTGATTTAAAAAGAAATAAGATATAGAATGAATAATAAATATCAAAAGATAATAATTAGTGGAGGAAAACATAATGAAAAAATATTTAAATTTATCAATGTTCTATTTAGTTTTAGGCTTAGTTTTAGGAGTTTTTTATAGAGAATTTACTAAGATTAATGGATTTGAGGGACAAACAGTTCTAGGAGCAGTACATTCACATGTTTTAGTGTTAGGATTTTTATTTTTCTTAATAGTTTTATTATTAGAAAAGAATTTCAAAATATCAGAGGTAAAACACTTTGGAAAATGGTTGATATTCCATAATGTTGCATTAATATATATGTTATCAACATTAGTAGCAAGAGGTATTTTACAAGTAACTGGTAAAGATTTTTCAGGACTTAGTCATATTGCTGGTTTAGCACATGCTATATTTGGAGTTTCTTTAGTTTGGTTTATGGTAATTCTAAAAAAGTCAATTAAATAAAGAATTTGAAAAAATAAGGCTATTGCAAAATAATAAAATGCAATAGCCTTATTTTATTTAATATCTGTAACTGAGATCATTTTATATCCTCTTTCATTTAATATATATTAAAAAGTTAAAAGAAAATTGCAAAATATTATAGTATTTATATTATAATACTATAATATAAACTTCTAAAATAGTATAATGAGTATGGTAAGATATAAAAAATATGGGGAAATAGATTAAGGCATCTTCAAAAAATAACAAGCCAATATGCTAGTCTATTTAAAAAAATGTCTAAACATTATTTAGGGAGAACAAGTATGATACAGGTAATTGGACTTAAGAAGAATATAGAATTAGAAATAAGAGAAAAGCTATCATTAAATACAAGAAAACAAGAAGAATTTACAAATAAACTTTTAAATTATTTTAATGAAGTAGTTATAATAAGTACCTGCAATAGGACGGAAGTCTATTTAAATAGTTCTTACACAGTAGAAGAAGGCTTGGAAAAGGTTTTTCAAGTTTTTAACTGGGATTTGAACTTTAAAAAATACTGTTTTTGTTTAGAAGAAGAAAATACAATAAAACATTTAATGGAGGTCGTTAGTGGCTTTCATTCAAAAATATTAGGTGAGGATCAAATACTTGGGCAAATTAAAAATGCGTATAAGCAAAGTTTAAAGCTAGGATCTGTTAAATTAGAGTTGCAAAGGTTGTTTCAAGAGGCTATAACCTGTGGAAAAAGATTTAGAACAGAGGGAAAACTTTATGAAATACCAGTTTCATCATCATCAATAGCTATTAATGAAGCAATAAATTCAGGAGCTAAAAACTTTATGGTAATTGGTTTTGGAGAAGTTGGTAAATTAGTTGTAAAATATGCTTTAGCTCATGATATAACTTCACTAATATTAGTAGTTAGAAATGTAGAAAGTATTACTGACTTAATAGATAGTAGAGTTAAAGTTATGAACTATGATGAGGGTAGAGAAAATACTGATAATATTGAATGTATTATTTCGTGTACATCAGCACCTCATTTGGTAATAGAAAAAAAGCATGTTAAGAAAGATGGAAATCCTTTAATTATATTTGATTTAGCTCTTCCAAGAGATATTGAGAAAGAAATTGGAGATTATAAAAGAGTTAAATTATATGATATTGATGATATTAGCGCTATGGATGATGTTAATAAAAAACTTAGAAATGAAAGAATGCAGTATTTTAAATATATTACTAATGATGCTATTAAAGAGTACATAGATTGGAAAAAGCTAAGAGGTATATCACCACATATTAAAAATATAAAAGAAGCCGGAAATAAAGTAGTAGAAGAAAGATGCGACAGCTTTTATAATAAATGTAAAAATTCGGATGATATAAAACTTGCTAAGACATTAATTAAAAGTACATCAGATGCTTATGTAAATAGGGCAATAGAAGTCTTAAAGGAAGAAAAGCTAAAAGGTTGTGAGGATGAATGTCTACGAATACTGGAGAAAATATTCGAACTAAGGAAATAGAATATACATATCTTGCACTAATGTCCCATAAATTAAGGGTTGGAATTATTGGTGGAGGAAAAGCAGGTTTTATAAAGGCAAAAAACTTTATTGAAAAAGGATGTTATGTGGAGATATTGTCAAAAACATTTCTAAACGAATTCATAAATATAGAATGTGATAATATAGTGCTAAATAAGAGATCATATAACAAAAATTTTATAGAAGACAAACATATTATTATATTAGCTTTAGATGATAATAAATTAAGAGAAGAGATTTCTTCCAATTGTGAAGAGTTGTTTAAAATATTTATAGACTGCTCAAATTTTAAAGAAGGAATGGCAGTAGTTCCTGTTCAAAGAGAAATTTCAAATATAAGTTTTGCATTAAACACAAAGGTTGGAAACCCTAAAGGGGCAGTTTTAGCAGCAGAAGCTGCTATGGAAACTTTAAAAGGTTATGATGACTTTATAGAATATACAGGGTTAATAAGAAACAAAGCTAAAAATTTAGATTATAATAAAAAAGAAATAATAGATTTTATAAGTACAGAGGATTTTAAATTCATTTGGGAAAAAAATAAAAGTAAATTAGCTTTGAAATTATTTTTCGGGAAATATATAATAGAAAAATTAGATATGAGGTGATGTTATGGAATTAATTATAGCAACAAGAAAAAGCATGTTAGCGCAAGTTCAAGCAGATAGAGTAATGGAACTTATAAAAGAAAATAGTGGATTAGATTCAAAAAAACTTTTAGTAGTAACAGAAGGGGACAGGAGGTTAGATGTAACTCTAGATAAAATTGGTGGAAAAGGTTTGTTTGTAAAGGAAATAGAAATGGCATTAGCAAATGGGGAAGCACATGCTGCAGTACATAGTATGAAAGATGTACCGTTTTTATTGCCAGAAGGTTTTGAATTAGTTGCAATGCCAGAGAGACAAGATGTAAGAGATGCATTTGTATCACAAAATGGTATTAAAATTAATGAATTAAGAAATGGTGCCATAGTGGGAACAAGTAGTATTAGAAGAGCCGCACAATTAAGAATTCTAAGACCAGATATAGAAATAGTACCTATAAGAGGAAATGTTCAAACTAGACTTGAAAAAATGAAAAATCAAAATATGGATGGAATTATTTTAGCAGCAGCTGGATTACATAGATTAGGAATTGAAGATATAATAACAGATTATTTTAATCCGGAAATATTTCTGCCAGCTATAGGACAAGGGGCACTTGGAATAGAATGTTTAATTGGTGCTGAAACTAATAAATATTTTAAAGCTTTAGACAATGAAGAAGTTAGAGTAACAGTTGAAGCAGAAAGAAGTTTTATGAAAGTGCTAAATGGAGGTTGTCATACTTTAATAGGGGCTTATTCACAAGTTAAAGGAAATGATTTATATATGATAGGAACATTTAGTGTAGGTGGGAAAATAGTTAAAAAAGATATTATAGGAAATAAAGAGAATAACATAGAGCTTGGAATCAAACTTGCAGAGAAGATATTATTAGGATAAGTGATGATTTTTAAAATATTAAAAAAAGATACTATAGATTAGTATTCATTGAAAAGGAGCACATATAATGAGTAAAGTTTATATAATTGGAACAGGTCCTGGAGATGAGGAGCTTTTAACATTAAAAGCTACTAGAGTTTTAAAAGAATGCAGCGCTGTTATGTATGATAGATTAGTTTCAAATAACGTATTAAACTATTTAAATGATAATTGTGAAATATATTATTGTGGCAAAGAACCTGGATGTCATTATAAAACACAAGAACAAATAAATGAAATGTTAGTTAAACTAGCTAAAGAAGGTCACACAGTTGGAAGAATAAAAGGTGGAGATCCTTATGTTTTTGGGAGAGGTGGAGAAGAAGTTCTATCACTTGTAGAAGAAAACATTGAATTTGAAGTTATTCCAGGAGTAACATCTCCAATATCAGTATTAAATTATGCAGGTATTCCTATAACACAAAGAGGAATGGCACAAAGTTTTCATATTGTAACTGGAATGTCCGCAGGAGTTTTAAAAATAAACTGGGAAGCCTTAGCTAAAGAAAATGGTACACTTGTATTTATGATGGGGCTAGATAACCTAGAAAATATAGTAGATAACTTAGTAGCAAATGGGAAAGATATTAATACGGCTTCAGCTGTTGTTATGAGGGGAACATCTTCAAAACAAAGAAAAGTAGTTGGAACTTTAGAAAATATTTCGGAAAAAGTTAAAGAAGCAGGTTTAAAATCACCTTGTATAATTGTAGTTGGAGAAGTTGTAACTTTAAATGAAAAATTAGCATGGTATGAAAACAAACCATTGTTTGGGAAAAACATATGTGTAACACGTTCAAAAGAACAAAGCTCAAATCTTAAAAATAAATTAAGAGAATTAGGAGCAGAAGTTACAGAAATAAACTCTATAAAAATTAAAGAAACTAAAATTAATTTAGAAAGCTACATTAATAAATTAGAAAATTATGATCATATAATATTAACTTCAGTAAATGGAGTAGAAATGTTTTTTGATTATTTAATAGAGAAAAAATATGACATAAGAAAACTTAAAGCAAAATTTTCAGTAGTTGGAAAAGCAACAAAAAAAGCCTTAGAAAAAAGAGGGATACCAGCCTTTGTTATGGCAAAAGAATTTGTTGGTGAAGGATTATTTAAAGAACTAGCGCCACATTTAAATAGTGGAGAAAAAGTACTTATGCCTTGCTCTAAATTAAGTAGAGAATATTTAAAAATAGAAATTGAAAAACTAGGAGTAGAAGTAGATAGAGTTCACACTTATGATACTCTTTGTGGAGAAATTAAAAATGTAAATGCTTTTAGTGAAGTAGATTTAATACTTTATACAAGCCCAAGCACAGTAAATAACATGGTATCAATGGTAGGATTAGATAAAATAAAAGAAAAGAAAAATATTGCTATAGGACCACAAACATTTAAAGCGTTAAAAGATCATAACATTGAATGTGAAATGTGCAAGAATCATTCAGAAGATGGATTCCTTGGAGAAATAGTAGATATGTATAAAATAGAAAGCAAATAGAAAAGTTGATTGGTAAATTTTACACCTCATGTGTAGTTTGGTTAATTGGAAAAAAATACACATGGGGTGCTAAAAAATTAGGAGGCTATTATGATAAAAAGAGGTAGAAGGTTAAGAGAAACAGCATTTATAAGAGATATGGTAAGAGAAAATACTTTAACAAGTAATGATTTTATATTTCCTATATTTGTAGTAGAAGGGGAAAATATAAAAGAAGAAATATCATCACTTGAAGGTAATTATCATTGGTCAATAGATAGGCTACCAGAAGTTATTAAAGAAGTAGAAGAACTTGGAATTAAAGGGGTAATTTTATTTGGATTACCAGAACATAAAGATTGCACAGGTTCAGAAGCTTATAGTGAAAATGGAATAGTTCAAAAAGCAGTGGCAAAAACTCGTGAAATATCAGATAAACTATATGTAATAACTGATGTTTGTATGTGCCAATATACAGATCATGGACATTGCGGAATTTTAGATGGTGATGTAGTTGAGAATGATAAAACTTTAGTTAAGATTGGAGAAATAGCTCTATCGCATGCAAAAGCTGGAGCTCATATGGTTGCGCCTTCTGATATGATGGATGGTAGAGTAGGTTACATAAGAAATGTACTTGATATAAACGGATATGAAAATGTAGCAATAATGAGTTATTCTGCTAAATATTGCTCTGCATTTTATGGCCCATTTAGAGCAGCTGCAAATTCAGCACCAAAGTCTGGAGATAGAAAAACTTATCAAATGGACCCAGCTAATGGAAGAGAAGCATTACACGAAATTGATATGGATGTAGAAGAGGGCGCAGATATAATAATGGTTAAACCTGCACTTTCATATTTAGATATAATTAAAGGCGCAAAAGAAAGAGTAAATGTTCCAGTATGTGCTTATAGTGTAAGTGGAGAATTTGCAATAGTTAAAGCCGGAGCAAAACTTGGACTTATAAATGAAAAAGCAGTAGCCCTTGAAATGTTACTTTCAATTAAAAGAGCAGGAGCAGATATGATAATTACTTATTATGCATTAGAAGCTTCAAAATGGATTAAAGAAGATAATAAATAAAGAAAATATAGGTTAAAATAAATAAAGATATTATATTAAGTAGCAATTTAGTAGCAAGATATTGAGCTACTAAATTGCTATTATAATATAAGGATTAATATGTGTGGTAAAATAGATAACATAGATAACATAGATAACATAGAAATGTAGTAAAGCATTTAGGAGGAAAACAAAATGAACAACTCTGAGATATTTGAAGAATCAAAGAAGTATATGCCAGGTGGAGTAAATTCACCAGTAAGAGCTTACAAGGGAATGCCTATAACACCACCAATTATTAAAAGTGGAAAAGGCGTAATTATAAAAGATGAAAATGGAAAAGAATATATAGATTTTGTTTTAGCTTGGGGACCTATGCTACTTGGACATAGTGACGAAGATGTAGTTACTACTATTTGCGAAACTGTGCAAAGTTCAATAGCATTTGGAGCACCAACAGAGCTAGAACTTTTAATGGGAAAATTCCTATGTGAAAACTTAGAAAATATAGATATGGTTAGAATGGTTAACTCTGGAACAGAAGCTACTATGAGTGCTGTTAAACTTGCAAGAGGATATACAAATAAAAGCAAAATAATTAAATTTGCAGGATGTTACCATGGACATTTTGATGGCTTCTTAATTGAAGCTGGCTCTGGAGTTTTAACAGAAGGAATACCAGGATCACTTGGAGTTCCTAAGGAAAGTATAGAAAATACACTTATAGGTGTTTACAATAATGGAGAACAAGTAAGAGAATTATTTAAAACCTATGGTAAAGATATAGCAGCTATAATAATAGAACCAGTTGCAGGTAATATGGGAGTTATAAAAGCTGAAGAAAACTTTATGAAAACATTAAGAGAATTATGTGATGAATATGGTGCATTACTTGTATTTGACGAAGTTATGAGTGGATTTAGAGTTGCATTTAAAGGAGCACAAACATTATTTAATGTAAAACCAGATTTAGTAACATATGCTAAAATAATGGGTGGTGGGCTTCCATGTGGAGCTTATGGTGGAAGACGAGAAGTTATGGAACAACTATCTCCAATGGGAGGAGTTTACCAAGCCGGAACAATGTCAGGAAACCCAGTTGTTATGGCAGCAGGACTTGCAACATTAAATAAATTAAAAGAAAATCCAGATCTTTATACACATATAGAAAAAATGGGAGAAAGATTAGAAAAAGGTATGCTAGAAATAGCAAAAGAAAAGAACATTCCACTAGTAATAAATAGACAAGGTGGAATGATGACAATGTTCTTTACTAATCTAAAAGAAGTAAGATGTTATGATGATGTTAAAACCTGTAATGTAGAAATGTTTAAAAAATACTTCCTGCATATGCTAGAAAATGGATTCAATATACCACCATCACAATTTGAAGCATTATTCTTAAGTGTAAAACATAATGAAGAACATATAGATAAATTTTTAGAAACATTTAGAAATTTTAATTAGAAGGAGCAACTATGAGAAAAGCGATTTTATTAGTATGTTTTGGAACAGCAAATAAAGATGCAATAGAGAATTGTATTGTGCCAATGGAAGAAGAAATAAGAAAAGAATTTAATAATAAATACTTAGTGTTAAAAGCATTTACATCTAAAACACTAATTAATATATTAAAAATCAATGAAAATATTCCAGTTCTTAGAATAGATGAAGCACTATTTTATTTAAGTAGTGAAGGATATGAAGAAGTAGTGCTTCAACCACTTCATGTTATGGCAGGAACTGAGTATGAAGATATAAAAAAAATTATGAATACCTATTCCAAATCATTTAGAAGTTTAAAAATAGGCAAAACACTACTTGGGTACAAAGAAAAAGAACTAGAAAAAGCCTGTGATAGATTTATAGATGCAATAAGCCGTGAAGTGCCAAAAGATAAAAATGTAGTGCTAGTTGGACATGGTTCAAAAAATGGATCAAACGAAAGTTATTATAAATTAGAAGAAAGATTCAAAGCACTGGGTTATAAGAAACTATTAATAGGAACAATAGATGGAGACAGAAATGTAGATGTTATAATTGGTGAGTTGAAAGAGAAAGAGATTAAAGAAACACTACTAATACCAATACTAATGTTACCAGGAAACCACGCGAAAAAAGATATAGAAAATGGAGAAAAATCCTGGGCACATAAGTTGAGGAATGAGGGTATTGAGGTGGATGTTAATATGAAGGCTTTGCTTGAGTATGAGGAGATACGACGGGTTTATGTCGAGGAGATTAGAGGATTAATATTGTAGGGTAGATGATATTAAATAAAAAAATTAAATATTTAATTAAAGGGTTTATTTTTTATGAAAATTTGATATAATATATATAAGAAAAGCTTAGTGCGCAAACACTAAGCTAATCCTAAAACGTTTATTTTGTTTTAGGGCTATTGAATAAATTTAATTTAATATTATATTGAAGAGTAAAGCACTAATCTTCTCTGGATGGGTGCTTTTTCTCTTTGCCATTAAGTTCTATGTGAATACCAAGAAATTTAACCTTGATAATTAACTTAGAAACAAAAAGATTATGTTTTAAAACTAATCTAATAATATAAATAGTAAAAACACTTTTTATAATTAACTCTAGCATATTCAATACCACCCCCTAACTATGATGAAATATCATCAATAGTCCAAGGGGGATAAAACGTTCAAAACCCCCGTAGCCATCTATACTACGGGATTTTTTTGTTTATAACTTGGATATTATACCATTATTAAGTAATGTTATATAGGGGTATAATATGGTAAATTAAGATGTGATAAGAAATAAGTTAGATAATATAATAGTTATGAAAATTGAGAGAGCTATAGAAGTTTAAAATATGATTTTAAACTTCTATAGCTCTTTTATTTTAAGAAATTTAGATGCTGATAGAGGGAAAAACTACAAAAAAATGCAAAGTTATAATAAATATGAATAAATAGTAAATATTATATGGGATATGATGTATAATTAAAATATAAATTAAAATATAAATTAATATTTAGGTAGGTACATTGAACAAGGGTAATACCTTACAAGAGTCAAATAAAGCCAATGGAGAAGTAAAGGAGGCATGTCCTATGTTTATAAGAATTATTAGAAGTATAAAAAATAGATTGACTGGGATAACCTTAAATGCTGGACTAATAGGATTTAATTTTGAAAAAGGTGACTCTTGTTGAGTGTATCTAATTCAAGGGGCAATTATAGTGTTAATGGAAATATAGTTATACTAGATAGGCCAAGCTAGTCTGTAAATGATAGTTAATCCATTAAGGGTTATAAAATTACTTATATTGAGTGGGTAGGTGAAATTAGCAATATTGTTAGAGGATTTACATATGTATGAAGAATAATTAATGATAGTAAAATTTTTAAGGCGTAATAAATTAAAAAGGAATTGGTTATTTTTTTGTGAAGTATGAAAAGTTTATAATTAATAAGGATAAAATCCAGGTGGATAGGTAGTGGTGTCTATGGGTAAGCACTTTCTAAAAAAAGTTAAATCGATAAAATGAGGTAATCTCACGCTCTAACGAGTTTCTGTGAAATATTAGATTATACAGGGAGGATACTTATTATGAAACATAAACAAAATATGGATCTTACAGAGTTTAATGAATGGAAATGCGAAGTAAGGAAGAACGTATATCAGTTTGGACAATTATGTAGTTTGATTAGCGATGGATATGATAGAAAACATGGGGGAATAGTCTTAGATCCAGATTATCAACGTGAATATAAATTTGGGAAGAAAAAAGAATCTAGCATAATAGAATCATTATTATTAAATATTCCTATACCAGTTATATATCTTTCAAAGGATACAGAACAAGAAAAAGTATTATTAAATGTAATAGATGGGGCTCATAGATTAAAAGCGATGTACAGATTTAAAAATAATGAATTTGCATTAACAGAACTAACTAAGCTAAAAAGTCTTAATGGTCAGAAATTTGATCAACTTCCACCAAATGTAAAAAATCGTTTAGAAATGGATAGTCAAATTAACGTTGAAAGTATTGATGTTTCAAACAATGAAGAATTAGAATATGAGGTATTCATGAGGTTTAATCAAGCTACTAATCCATTAACAAGGCAAGAATTAAATGAAGTAGTATATCGTTCTAAATTTTCACTTTGGATAAAAGATACACTAATTCAGAATTTAAGTAAGATGTGTAAATTCAAAAAAATGTTTAAGTATAATGATACAAGAAAGAAGGATAAAACTATAAATTATGATTTATATGCATGTCTTGGATATTCATATTCAGGTTTAGTGGAGGGAAAAAATGATACGCCGTACTATGTAGAAAGATTTATGAAAGATATGAAAAATTTATCAGAAGAAAAATTGGAGCTTAAAAAGGTGGAAATTGAGAATTATTTAAAAGGTTTTTTAGATTTTTATAATAAAATTTCTATTGAAGAAGAGATAGAGAATATATTTTCTAAAGAATTTGTTACCCAAATAACACCAAAAGGTAATCATAAATTTCTCATAAGCTTTTTAATACCATTAACATTATCTTATGATTACTTGATACTTAAGGTTTTTTTTGAGAGGGATAAACTAATAGAAGCAGATTATCATTTAGCGTATAAAGCAATTGTAAGAGGAATGAATTCTTCAAAATTCATAGACTTTGGAGGAGTTTCATCTACTAGTTATAGATTTCAAAAGAAATGTATAGATTATATCAAAGAATCTATTGATCAAATGATAAGAAGAGATACTATGAAATAAGATATTACCCAATTAATAGCAATTTGGCATCATACAAGATTAAGCCTTGAAAATACAATCGCATGAGGTTGTGATTGCCAATGGTAAGAAGTATTTAATAATAATTGAAAGAATATAAAATACAAAAAAATGAAAATATTATTATTTATAAATTTAACAATAAATAATAATTTAGCTGAAAGGTGATATTTATGTATAGAGTAAATACATGTGCATTATGTGGAAATTATGGGGATATAAGACTTAGCCATATCGTTCCTAAATTAGTTGGCAGAAATTTAAAAAAGACGTCAATTGGAGCAATAAGAAATACAGAGAATTCAAATAAAGTAGTTCAGGATATAGAAAAACACTATCTTTTATGTGGTAAATGTGAAGAATTATTTAGTGAAAGTGAGACTTGGTTTGCTAATAATATATTTTATCCATATTTGAAGGATGGAAAAGATAGCTTTGATTATGATCACCGTTTGTATTTCTTTTTAACATCATTGAGCTGGAGAAGCTTATATTTAGATATTATGGATTTTGTTGAAAATGGGGGAATTGGTATCGATGCGCTTCTTTGTTTGATTGATAGAGAATCTAATATGAAAAATTATTTACTAAAAAAGAAGCACAATATTTCTCAAATAGAAAATCACATATTTTTCTTCGATAGAATTGAAAAAGTTTCAGGTGAATTAGGTGAAGAATTCAAGAAATTACAACCTCATGTTGCTATTCATAGAGGAATTACTTCATATACAATATGTTATGAAGATATTGGAACATATTTCACAATTACGAATATGATGGGTGTGATCGTTGTAACTTTATATAAGAAGAGCTTAGAAGAACAATGGATTAATACAAAGGTCGATATTGGAAACGGAAACATAGAAGCGAAAAATCAGAAAATAACCAGTGCAGTTGCAAATGAATTCAAAAATATAATGAGGAATTTAGAAAAGGAAAAAGAGAAGTTAGATGAAAAGCAAAAATTAAAAATTAAAAATAAGATATTGGCAATGGGAGAAGATATTAAAAACTATAAAATATTTAATGATATAATTGATGACAAAAATATAAAAGAGTAAAAATTTTAGATATAGATATGGATTATTTTTTGTATCAACCTAAGCTCAAGGGCAATGTCACAAGCTAGTATTGAAAATGAAACCACTTAACTATAGTAATGTATATATAATAATAAAATTATTAGAAATTTCATGCCAGACAAGCTGGCGACTTAAAAACACACCAAGGGGAGGTAGTGATCGTCAGTAGCAAGTACTTGCTACTAGGTTAGGGAATAGTTTTGTGGTAGAAATACCATATCATAAATAGTGCTGAATATGAATTAAAGTGTATTAAGGAGAGGAGATTGATTTGGAGATAAATAATTTTTATAATTTTAAAAACTCAATTAGACATTTTTTTAATATAGATAATATGGATTTTCCCTTCGAAATTGATGAGATTAAAATAGAAAATTTGACTTGGACAGAACCAATAAACTTTAGAGTTAGAAAAGAAAATAATAAATATAGAACACTAAAAATGCCTAATATATTAAATTTTATATGTGCATATGAATGCTTTAAGGATTATGAACACTTTTTAGATACATCTAAAATTGACAAGCGTAAAAGGTTAGTTCCTAATTTAGATACAGGAGATTTTGCAACAGGAATATATGATGTATATTTAGAAAATGATTTTCAAAAATTATGTATATATGATAATCTGCTTAAACTGGATATTAAAAGTTATTATGAAAGAATTTACACACATCACATTGAGTTTAAGGAGCAAGAGGATGAGAGATATCTATCAAATTTAAATTTAGGAAATACAAATGGTTTAATAATGGGGAATTATATATCATTATATTTTGCAGAAAAATATTCAAAAGAAATAAGTGATGAAATCCAAAATAGATTAGAGAAAGCTCAGATTGATTGTAGTTTTTCTTATTTTTCAGATGATTTTTATTTCTTTTGTAATAGAAAAGATAATCAAAAAATAATTAATTTATTTAATATTGCATTGGAGAGATATAATTTAGAAAGAAATGATGGCAAAGTAGAGATATGGACTTATTTAGAATATAATGAGTATCATTTAATAGAAAAGTATTGGAAAAAAATTATATATGAATGTAAGAGTAGATATAACCAAAAAAATAATGACAATAAATTACATTTTACTAATCAGTTAATTTATCGTATGTCTAATTTAAAGGATTATAAATCAAAAAAGATTTTTTTAACTAATTTTTTCAAATCAACATATTTTCAAGAATTGGATATGAAAAAATATTCTATTCAAGAATTTAATTGTCATCAATTGTGTTATATATTTAAATTTTCTCCGGAAGTAATGATATATTCTATAAATAAATTTAAACATTTTCCTTATTTTACAGGAGAAATATTCAAGAAATTTTTAGAAGTAAGATATAAGGACGTATTATGTAAGTCTTATAACGAAGAGCAATTATATTATTATTATGCAATAAAAATATTAGGATTTGATTCTATATTGGAAGAAACGGAGAATATTGTTGTTGATTGTAATAACCAGCTTCTTATATCATATTATTTAAAAGATAATATTTTTAAGTATGAAAATATTGAAAAATTAAAATTAAAGAAAAATGAACGTTATTGGTTTCAAAATTATCATTTAATATTATTTATTGATTTAGAAGATAACTTAGAAAATAATATTAAGAAATACTTGATACCAGAATGTATTATAATGAACCCTAAAAATAAAAATAATATAAGAATTAAACAAGAAACATATATTAAATTTTATGAAAATAATTTAAAATTAGGAATATCTATAATAAGAGATATAGAGGATATAAAGAATATTGTTACTAATTATATGGATTTAAAGATTGAAGAACGAATAGAAGTTTTTGGAGAATCTGATTAACTAGAGGAAGAGGGCTTTGAAGTAAAGAGTCCAAGAGCTACAATACAAGTAGCATTTCAAATTGAATTAATTACTGATGGGCATTCATGGATTGATGCTTTGGAAAAAAGCAAATTCTGAAAACAGAGTTTCCAGAATAACAAGCCCCTTCACCCTTAGAAAACTAAGGCGGGGCCACGACCCCCGCGGGTATTGAAATATTCCAGGTACAAGTAATATGAAAAATGAGCAATTCAACTGCAATAGAGATAAAAACTTTATTGGAGTTTTTTTGTTTAAGCTAAAGTTGTTATTGAAGAGTTTTTAGAAGTTGTAAAAGCGTCTATATTTGATTGTTATTTGTTTATAGGTGGCAAAGTTTTTATTAAAATGGAGTATATTTAATGTTATAATTATTTTAGCAAAATAAATATTAATTGGAGTGTAAAGATGGGAACATTAGAGAAAAAATTACAACAGGAAGTTATTAGAAGTTGTGAAATAGCAGAAAAAGAATATGGTTGTAACATGA
The DNA here is from genome assembly GCF_017348895.1 of Clostridium gasigenes. Classification (NCBI taxonomy): domain Bacteria; kingdom Bacillati; phylum Bacillota; class Clostridia; order Eubacteriales; family Clostridiaceae; genus Clostridium; species Clostridium gasigenes. Next base: position 386,139 of record NZ_CP071376.1, on the reverse strand, counting down.
CAAGATTTCTAGAAACAATAAATAGATTTGGAATAGTTAGAACTGCACAGGAAATTTTCAGAAAAGGTAGGACATCGGATTGTTTTAATAAATTAGTAGAAGTGAGAGTCCTTGAATTAACAATGGAGGCGACTATTGTTAAAGCTCAATATGCAGAATTATTTACTGATGAAGAAGTAAATTATTGTTATGATCTATTATGTGAAAAGGGATATTATTAAAAACAATAAGTTCTACAGTTTAATAAATGAAATAGCTCATTATTCTGAAAATATAGTTTCCAGAATAATGAGCTATGAGTTTCAGTTTTTACCATTGTTATTACAATAAAATTATAATAGATAATTTATGTGTTGGGGAGATGTTTTTACATATCCTTTTTATTTTACCAATTTTAATGTATTCTTAGCTTGATGACATTGCCACCGAGGTGTTAGAGGGGAAGGGCGTGAGCCCCTTGTTACTCACTAAATTTGAAGTAACTTAATCAGCGATTCTAACTCTTCAGATAACTCTTTTGCAAGGATAAAATCATTATATTTTAAAGCTAATTGTATTTTTGTTTCAACTATTTTTTTGTTTTGTTCAATTTCTAAATAGTCTCTGCCAAAATGATTAGCATAAATCATCCTTTTAAATTTTTTCATCTTTACTTTTCTAATTGTCTTATCTTCAATGATTAAAACATAATCCATACAGTTTACTATAGTATAGAAATCATGTGAAATCATTATAATAGAACCTTTATAATGTTGTATAGCTTTTTCAAGTGCTATTTGTGAATATGTATCTAAATGGCATGTTGGTTCATCAAGAAGCAACATGTTTGATTTACTTTCAGAAATTTTAGCTAATTGAAGTAGATTTTTCTCTCCACCAGATAATGTGCCTATTTTTTGATTAATTATTTTTTCTTCAAAACCATAGTCTGAAATATGTGATACAATATCTTCACGAGTTTCGAAACCAACATCGAAAAACTCTTCAAGTATGGTATTAGAATTATTTAGCGTTTTGCCTTGTAGTTGAGATAAATATGCTATTTCAACATTTTCATTTATCTCAATAGAATCATTATTGTTTTTTAAGATTTCTCCTAGTAAAGTAGTTTTTCCTGTACCATTTGAGCCGACAATGGCTACTTTATCAGTAGATTTAATCTCAAAGGTAACATTTTCTAGAAGCATTTCATCAAAGGCAACACTGTAATCAGTAACTTTTAAAACAGTGGCTTCATCCATTACATTATAGGCAGCTAAACTTATATAAGGTTCTTTAATTTCTACAAATGGGGCTTTTATTCTACGTTTTTCTAATCTTTCTTGAACTTTAACTCTAGCCTTTAGAGCTCTTCCTTTTGCAGGTTCAGCATGATCAGTTGCGAGAAATCTTAGTTTATCTATTAGTTTGTCGTTTCTATCAATTTCTTCATTATCAACAGCAGCTAGTTCTTGTAACTCAATTTTAGTTTGAAGTAATGAGAAGTTATAATCAATATAGCTTCCATCAAACTCTTGTATTTCCATATTTTCAAGGTGAATAATTTTGTTGAAACAATGATTAAGTAGATATCTGTTGTGAGTAATAATTAACATTGTTCCTTTGTGTGAATTAATTAGATTTTTAAGAGAATTAAGGTTTTCAAAGTCTAAAAACACATCTGGTTCATCCATAATCATTAAGTCAGGACTATTTAGCATTGCCTTAATTACTTGAATAAGCTTGATTTCACCACCACTAAGGGCAGATATCATTATATCTTTATACTTCATTAAGTTTGTAAGATTTAGTTTTTTATTAATAACTTTTTCGAAATCATCACCATTAATTGCATCAAATGCATCTAAAGTTTGTTGATACTTTTCTAGTAAAGTATCAATATCTGAAGATGTTTCCATTTCGCTGCAAATAGATGTCATTTCATTTTGTAGTTTAATAAATTCTTCTCCGATATATTCGAAAACTGTAATTTCTTTTGTTTCGTCCTGTTGTGAAAATTGACTTACATACCCAATTCTACAATTAGGGGACTTCTCTAAAGTACCATCGAACATATATTTTTCTGGATCAATAAGTATATCTATCAGTGTACTTTTTCCACTGCCATTTGTTCCTATGAAAGCACAATGTTGATCATCTTCTAATGTAAATGAAATGTTATTATATAGATCTTTTTTTGGAAATGAGTAGGATAAGTTATCAACTTTTATCATATTAGTACCTCTCTTTATCATTAAAAAAGAGCTTACAAAAATAAGCTCTTTAATATATTATCGTATTAATTGAAATTTTATAATTTATTTTTATATAGTAAAGACATTTTACTAAGTTTAATATTGATAGCATAACATTTTTTTCGACTAAGTTCAATCATTTCATATAAGCACAAAACTGTCCAAGTTATTCTAATACATGAACTATCGCATACGGTTTGTTTACAATAAGTAAATTTTGAAAATAGGGTTTCCAGAATAAGGGTTTTGAAGTCTTAGTTTTTACCAAATATAAGCGTAATGTTAAATTAATTACTGGGTAGAGTAGTACTGTAGGGGATATTAAAAAAATCTTAGTAGCAGGTTGCTTAAAATATAAAATAATAATATTATATTGAAATTTGGGTAATTAAATTAAGTTATAATATAGTTATAGATAATTAGTTGATATGTATAAAAGGGCGGTGACTTTATGAAAAATTTATATTCTGGTGATGTAATTATTGAGTTCATTTCATTTTGTATAGAAAATTTTAAGATGGAGCATAACATGAAAGGTAAGGAAGTTGCAAATTTGTTTAATCAAAGTGGGGTTATAGACTTCTTAACAGATGGATATGATATACTTCATACACAAGGTAAAGGATATATTATTGATGAAATAGAACAATTCTTAAAAAAGAGAGGATATAAGATATGAAACTTTATCACGGAAGTCATATTTTAGTTGAGTACCCTAAACTTATAAAAGGAAATAGAACTTTGGATTTTGGACATGGGTTTTATACAACTACTAGTAAGGAAAAGCGTATAAGTGGTCTCAGATTAAGAAAAGAAGAGAGTCTGTTCAAAGTGGATATATAAGTATTTACGAATTAGAAGATAGTTTTATAGATGATAAGGAATTACAAGTAATAGAATTTAATGGACCAAGCGAAAATTGGCTAAATTTTGTATTAGATAATAGGATGAAGGAAGATTTTAAGCATAGATTTGATATAGTTAAGGGTGCGGTAGCAGATGATAGAGTATATACATGTCTAAATGCTTTTGAAAATAAATTTATGGATTTTAATACTGCAATAAACGAGTTAAGAACATATAAGTTAGATGATCAAATTTCATTTCATAGTGAGAAGGCGATGTTAAGATTAAAGTTTATTGGCTTTGAGGAGGTTTAATATGAAATTACCAAAAGTAACGCAAGAGAATGTGCACATATTCATTCCGTTAAAGGTTTCAAAAGTTATTGAAAAAGAAGTTGATAATAAAGGTGTAAATAGAAAAGATGCTTTAATAAATTTCTACAATTCTAAGGTTTATGATATTTTAGAACAGGAGGATACAAAGTTGTGGTATGAAGCTGCCAACTACTTGTATATGGTATGGCAAATGGAGCAAAAGGGAGAAGAACTAGATATATAGTAGTATAAAAAATTTAAATTATGAGACTGTAATAGAGTTAAAAACTTTATTACAGTCTTTTTCTTTCAAATTGCGTTGATATAGCAATTAAAAGGATAGCACAATCTGAAGATAAGAGTAAGAATCAACAAGAGTTTATTGATGCTTTAAGTAATATTTTGTTGGCATAAAATTACATTATATGATATCATTAACATAACGACTGATCGGTTTGTTATAAAAGTTTAGGAGGTATAATAATGTTTTTATTTGAATCTATTCCGTTGTATTCAGGGTTAGTTTGGATAGCTATTTTAGCAGGTCTTATGATTTTCAATGAAGTAACTCGATATAACAAGTTAACAGGTATTTTATTTTTTGTTGTATTACCTATTATACTTACAATTTTTGTTTGGCCAAAAACGTCTGGATCAGGAACCGGTGCTCAAACAGCTAACTGGTTTGCATGGGTCAAAACTTATTCTGCATTAGTAGGATGTTATATTGGTTTAGGACTACGTTTTAATAAAAAAATGCAAAGCAAAAAATGGTGTCTGGCATTGGCACCTGCCATTCTTGCACTTAATATATTAGAAGCAGTTGTTCGTGAATTTCAAGTCATGGGCATGCAAGGTGTAATAGACGATATGTTCTTCAAGGGTGGTCCATGGAATGCTATGAATGGAATTGCCGGTATTATTAATATGTTAGCCCTTTGCGGTTGGTGTGGTATTATTATAAGCAAGGATAAGCATCATGATTTAGTGTGGCCTGATATGATGTGGTTCTGGATTATAGCTTATGATCTTTGGAACTTTGCTTATGTTTACAACTGCGTAACAGATCGTGCATTTTATAGTGCAGCATTGCTTATATCTTGTACAATCCCTGCATTTACAATCAAAAAAGGTGCTTGGGCTCAACATAGAGTTCATACATTAGCACTTTACATGATGCTTATGTTAACAATTCCAAATTTCTTTGTTCATGGTAAATATGCAGTAGCTTCAACACATAGCTCAACAGCTTATTATACAGTAAGTATTTTAGCTTTAGTATTTAATGTTGGAGTTGGAATTTATCAAGTTAGAACAATTATTAAAAACAAGAAGAATCCTCTTAAGGATGATTTGTATACAGAGCGTAAAGACTATCAAGCTATTAGGAACGAAAACACTCAATGTATTTAAAAAGGAAAGTGTGCCCTAAAAGGTAGATAATAAATAAAATAATTTGAATGATGAAACTGCAATAGAGTTAAAACTTTATTGCAGTTTTTTATTGAGGCTTGAGTTATATTTGTCAAAATACAAGTGAATGATATACATATATAATTAAGCACAAGATGAAGATAGTTCATAAAATACTTACTAACGATTAAGTAGGGTTTATTATTACTTATAGAAAATCACAACAAGTAGGTTATAATGGGCATATATGATTTACATAGTTTTAGATAATAAAAAATATACTAAAACCAAATAAATCTATTATAATAATTAATGGTTAAACAAATATTATAAAAAATTGGAGTAAAATTATATGAATAAAGGAATAGATATCTTAAAAATTTCAAATTATGATAAGTTTAATTGCATAGCTGATAAATGCAAATTTACATGTTGTGAAGGTTGGGATGTCAGTATAGATACTGATACTTATAATAAATGGGAAAAAGAAAATGATAAGGTTGATTATATTTTTAATAATGTAAAAATAAAAAAATGTGGAAGTAAAACAGAGTATTTTATAGATAAGGAGACTGGTGAAGCGTGTCCTTTCTTAGATAAACAGGGGTTATGCCAGATAGTAAAAGGCCATGGAGAAGGGTATTTATCTTTAACATGTCATACATTTCCTAGGATAGAGAATATCTTTGAGGATAGAAAGGAACTTTCATTATCATGTGCATGTCCAGAAGTAGTAGAACTTATGGGAAGCATAGCTGGAAAAATAAATATAATTTCAGAAAAGGATACTAATTTAAAAAGCCATTTATTAGAACTTAGAATAAGAGAAGCCCTTATTAATATAATAAATCAGGAGAATTTTTTATTAGAAGATAAGCTTATTATTAGTTTTGAAATGTTATTAACTACTTTAGAAAATAAAAATATTAGAGAAGATACTTTATTAGAAAAAATAGAAAAGTATAATAAAGGAGAGTATATACAAAAACTTATAGCTACGTATAACGAAATAGAGTTAAACACAGATGATTCAATTGAAGAAATTAATTCTCTATTTTTAGATATTATACAGAATTATAAGGAAGTTTCTATTTTAGAGGAGCTTTTTAAAGATAGTTCTAACTTTGCGGAAACTATTAAAATTGAAAGTCTTTCAGCAAAGTGGCATGATTATAAAAGTTTATTTGAAGAACATAATAAGCTAATTGAGAATTGTATTGTAGCTAAGATTTTAAGTAGCTGCGTCAGTAATGATGTTGAGGAGATGGCAATTTCTTTTCAAATGATTATATTGGAGTATTTATTAGTAAGGTATGCTGTATTTTTGAAGTATTGTATGAATAAAAATGAAAAAATAGATCCTGAAGACATAAAAGATTATATTGTAGCTTTTTCAAGAATTATAGGCAATAATACTGATGCAATGATAGAGTTTTTCGAAGATGGTTTTGGTAAAGCTGTTTTGGAAATGGGGTATTTTTGTTTTATAACTTTATTTTAATAATCAGTAAATATAAAACACAAATAGTGTAATAGTTGTATTATTCAATTTCTTAGTAAGATTTACAGTTAGGTGATATCATTTTCACTTACTAATATAATAATTCAGAACAATTGATTTATTATAAATTTTTGACTATAATCAATTTTACAATTAGATTGGAGGGCTTTATGGACATAACTAAAATTTCGGAACAAATTATTTTTTGGGCATCAACAAACGGTTTAAAACTTATTATAGGTTTAATTTCTCTTTTTATTGGTTTCAAATTAATAAACAAGGTTATTATAGGATTTAGAGCTATTTTAGAGAAACAAAATGTTGAGGCAACACTTATTACTTTTTTAGATGGCTTATGTGAAGCTATACTGAAAATTCTTTTAGTTATATTTATATTAGGTTACATAGGTATCCCAACAACTGGTTTTGCGGCTCTTATAGCTTCTGCTGGTTTAGCAGTTGGACTTGCTCTTCAAGGAAGTTTATCAAACTTTGCTGGTGGAGTAATACTACTATTTATCAAACCTTTTAAAGTAGGAGATTATATTGAAGCGAATGGACATTCAGGTACTGTTGAAAGTATTAAAATTTTCTATACAAACTTAGTAACTAATGATAATAAGTCAATTGTTATACCAAACGGAACTTTATCTAACGGTATTGTAGTAAACTATACTGCAAAAGATACAAGAAGAGTTGATTTAGTATTTGCAGTAGCTTATACAGCTGACATTTTACATGTAAAGAAAGTACTTACTGAAATTGTGAATAAACATAATTCAATTTTAAATGTTCCCGAGCCATTTATTGCTATAAATGAACATGGGAATAGCTCAGTAAACTTTGTTCTTCGAGCTTGGTGCAAAACTGAGGATTATTTGACAGTTTATTTTGATTTATTAGAAAAAGTCAAGATTAAGTTTGATAATGAAGAAATTGATATCCCTTACCCTCAAATGGATATACATATGAAATAAAAAATAAAGCTCTGTTAGACTAAATTATTGATATACTATACTAAAATAGGTAGTCCAAATATGGACTACCTATTTTTACGCGATTTTTTAAGGGTACATAGAATGTTTCATCATAATTATTTCTTCAAATTCTTGTAAAATCCCCCTGATATTATCGATAGAGACTATAAGCTTTAAACATATACGCTATGGTTCCTTTTCTAAACACTTTACTATACATAGGAGTCCTTATGACCAGTATAGCCATATTTATTATACTGTTATGCTATACTCTATTAATTAAGAAGAGATGAATAGGAGTGTATAAAATGAGTGAAAAACAAAAAATGCTAAATGGTGAAATATATAATGCGTATGATAAAGATTTAATAATTTTAAGAAATAAAGCTAGACATCTTACAAAAGTATATAATAATACAGATCCTGAAGAAACAGAAGAAAGAATAAATATTATAAAAAAACTATTTTCGAAAATAGGAAAAAATTTTGAAATAGAACCTCCTTTCCTTTGTGATTATGGTACTAACATAGAAATTGGAGAAAATTTCTATGCTAATTTTAATTTTTTAGTTTTAGATGATGGCTTTGTGAAAATTGGAAATGATGTATTAATTGCCCCTAATGTAAGTATATTTACTGCAACTCATCTACTTGATCCGAAACTAAGACCAAAAAATGCTGATTATACAAAATCTGTGACTATAGGAAATAATGTATGGATTGGAGGTGGATCAATAATAAACCCAGGTATAATTATTGGAGATAATAGCGTAATAGGTTCTGGTAGCGTGGTTACAAAAAATATTCCAGCTAATGTTGTCGCAGTTGGAAATCCTTGCAAAATAATAAAATATATTGAATAAAATTTAAAAGTTCTACAATCTAAATTGAAAATATATAAATCTTAAATTTTGTAATTAGGTATTATAAAATAAATAATATACAAAGTATACTAGTCTGTTATTTATTTTATGATGACTTATACAAAGTTTATATATATGAAAGGGACGATTAATATTGGAAGATATAGCTAGTTTAATGTTGAAGAGAGATTTACATTATGCTAAAAGGGGTATAGGTAATTGCTTGATTTCGGGTATAACATGGGGGGTAGACGCAGTTCTACTTGGATATTTATTAACTAGATATCCATTTAACGATGTTAAAACTGCAGTTCAAGCATCTCTTATAGTGGCATGCATACATACAGGATTTTCATCTCTTTTTATTTTACTTTACAATTGGTATACTGGTAAAATAAAAGAATTTAATAGGTGTTTATTTAGTAAAATGGGTTTGCTTATTATTATTTCAGCAGTATTTAGCGGACCACTTGCAATGTCAGGATATTTAATTGGAATTAATATGGCGGGAGTTTCGTATACAGCAGTTATAACTTCTTGTTATCCTGCTGTTGGAACAATTTTAGCTGTAATATTTCTTAAAGAAAAACTAAATAAAAGAACTTTAATAGGAATCTTATTATGTGTTATTGGAGCTATAGCTACAGGATATGTAGCACCAACGGCTACAATATATCCTAAGTTTTATTTAGGAATACTATTTGCATTTATAGCTGCATTAGGATGGGGGTTAGAAGGAGTTCTTGGTGCTTATGCTATGGATGTTGTAGATCCTGAAATAGCTATTTCGGTTAGACAAACAGTTTCATTCTTCATGTATCTATTTTGTGTTATCCCATTTATAAAAGTACATGAAATATTATCTAATTCATTTACAACTCCTAATATGCTAACTTTAATATTAGCAGGCATAGTATGTAGTGTATCCTATATAACTTTTTATCTTGGGTTAAGTAAGACTGGAGTAGGAAGAGCTATGGCTCTTAATATTACTTATCCTATATGGGTAATAATCTTAGAATGGTTAATAAATGGTGTACATGCTTCTCCAAATTTAATAATTGGGTGTTTTATAATTGTATTTGGAGCAATTTTGGTTTCTGGAAACCCAAAAGAAATGGTGAAATTAAGAAAATATGAGGAGTAATAATATGAAACTACCAATGAAATTTAGAATGCTTCAATTAATTTGTGAAAGAAGTATTCAGCCTAAAGTAATAAATACAGGTGAGATTATAAGGCTAATTAATTTAGAATATGGAAATGAAAGACAATGTTGCGATAAAACTATAGAAACACATATCCTAGCGCTAAAAGCCGTAGGGCTAATTTCAGAACTTAATGTTTATGAAGAGAAAAATCAATTAAGATCTCAATATAAATCAACAGGTGAAGGTTTTAAAAAAATGAAATTTATACCTAGTACTGCTGAAAGTTATGAAGAATGGCTACCCTTTAAAGGACGTGCTAGTAGTTTAGGCATCATAAAACTATAATATTTAAATTATGAGACTGTAATAGAGTTAAAAACTTTATTGCAGTTTTTTGTTTAAATAATTTGACAATAGACATAAAATGGTATAGCATTGTATTAAGAGGTTAATACAAAGGGGTGAGATTATGCCGTGGGAATTTAAGGATGATAGACCAATATACTTACAATTAATTGAACAAATCCAATTAAGAATAATATCTGGATTGTATAAAGCTGGTGGAAGGTTACCATCAGTAAGAGATATGGCAAGCGAAGCATCTGTGAATCCTAATACAATGCAAAAAGCTTTAAGTGAGCTAGAAAAAACAGGAATAGTTCAGAGTCAAACAACCAGTGGAAGATTTATTACAGATGATATAAGAAAGATTGAAAAATTAAAAAAATATTTGGCAACAGAACAATCAGAAAAGTTTCTAAGAAGTATGGAAAGTATAGGTTTTAACAAGGAAGAAAGTATAATTATTTTAAAAGAATTAGGGGAGGGGAATAATAATGAGTGATCCTATATTAGAGTGTAGAAATTTAGTGAAGAGCTTTGGAAGCAAAGAAGCATTAAAAGGAATAGACTTAACAATAAATAAGGGGAGAATAGTTGGTTTGCTTGGACCAAATGGAAGTGGAAAAAGTACACTTATAAAACTTGCCAATGGACTTTTAACAGCAACAAGCGGAGAAATATTAATAGCAGGTAAAAAGCCAGGGGTTGAAACTAAAAAAATAGTCTCATATTTACCGGAAAGGACTTATCTTAATGAGTGGATGAAGGTTTCTGACATAATTAATTTCTTTGAAGATTTTTATGAGGATTTTAATTCCGAGAAAGCTTATGATATGTTAAAGAGATTAAATATAGATCCAAAAGATAAATTAAAGACAATGTCAAAAGGAACAAAGGAAAAAGTTCAACTTATATTAGTTATGAGTAGGGAAGCTGATTTATATTTATTAGATGAGCCAATTGCAGGAGTAGATCCTGCAGCGAGAGAGTATATTTTAAATACAATAATTAATAATTATAATGAAAATGCTACAGTAGTTATTTCAACGCATTTAATTTCTGATATAGAACAAATACTTGATGATGTAATCTTTATTTCATATGGAACTGTTACATTATGTAAAAGTGTAGATGAAATAAGAGAAGAAGAAGGCAAAACTGTTGATGCATTGTTTAGGGAGGTATTTAAATGTTAGGAAAATTAATTAAGTACGAATTAAAATCTACGGCAAGAACACTTATACCACTATATATTGCATTATTAATGTTTGCACTTATAAATAAGTTATTTATGGGAATTAATAATAACGCTAATAGTGAGCTATTAGGTGGTATTCCAGTAATGATAACTATATTTGCCTATGGATGTACTATGGTAGCAATATTTATTATAACATTTTTCGTAATCGTACAAAGATTTTATAAAAATTTATTAGGTGATGAAGGATACTTGATGAATACATTACCAGTTCGAACTTGGATGAATATTTTAAGTAAACTTGGAGCTTCAATTATTTGGATTATTGTTAGTGGAATTGTAGCAGTTTTATCTATAATTATAATGGCATTTTCAAAAGGTATGTTCACGGATTTATTTACTAATTTTGCTGAGTTTACAGGTTATGTACCGCAAGAATATTATGGATTTGCACTAGAAATAATTTTATATGCATTTGTATTAATGATATCAAGTATTTTAATATTATATCTATCAATATCAATAGGACACCTATTTAACAAAAATAGAATTCTTGCATCTTTTGGATCTTTTATAGTATTAAATATGATAATTGGTACTATTAAAGCCGTTATACAAGCAATTATGTTTATTGCTAATGATCCTAGTCTTATGGATAATGGGACTAATTTTATGGGCACTATCCATATTTTATTAGTTTGTGAGATTTTATTTGGAATAGTATCTTTTATAGCATGCAATTATATTATTAAAAATAAATTGAATTTAGAGTAGATTCAAGACGGTAATTAGATCAAAAGTATGTAGACTGTGGAGTAATTTATATTCCTAGGAAAGAATGTAATAGAAAACAATGGGGAGAAAAAACTAACACCCGAGAGGAAATTAAATTAAGAGATTTAACTATTTATGATGAATATAATAGTGGTACAAGTAAAAAAGTTCTTGCAGAAAAGTATTTTTTATCTGAAAAGAGTATAGATAGAATTATTTTAAAGGAAAGAAATAAATAAATATTTAATGGGCCATAGACTATTTATATAGTTTGTGGCTTATTTTTATTTGATAAAAATTTAATAGGTTGAGTAATTGAAAAATTAATAATAAAATATAGATAAGAAGATTAATTTATATAGTAAATAAAAAATATTGATATAAGTGGGAGTAAAAAATGAGAGAATGTTTGGAGATAGAAGGTAAGCAATATAGGTATATTTCTGATTATAAAAATAATCAAATATTAAGAACTAGCTTTAATAATCTGGCAAGAAAAACTTTTGGTATAGATTTTGAGCAATGGTACAATGGTGGATATTGGGGAGATGGATATATAACATATTCATTATTAGAAGATGAAATTGTTGTTGCTAATGTTTCTGTAAGTATTATGGAGTTCTTAATTTTAGATGAACAAAAGAGATATATACAAATAGGAACAGTTATGACTGCTGATGAATATAGAGGAAGAGGTTTATGCAAAGCACTTATGGAAAGGGTGTTAAAAGAATGGGAAGATAAATGTGAGCTAATATACCTTTTTGCTAATGATAGTGTTCTTGAATTTTATCCTAAATTTGGATTTGTACCAATGAATGAATATCAATGCTCAATTAATGTGAATAAAAAATGTAAGTCAAGAAATATGACAAAGATGGATATGGCAAATAAAAACCATAGAGAATTACTTTATAACATAGTTAATAATAGAATATCTTTTTCTAAGGTTACAATGTTAAATTGTATATCTCTTGTAATGTTTTATTGTACATCATTTATGAAAGATAGTATTTATTATCTTGAGGATTATAATACTGTAGTTATTGCAGAGTTTGATGGAAATAAATTATATGTACAAGATATTTCTAGTACTAAAGATATTAAATTAGATATTATCATTGATGAAATAATTAGTGATGAAATAAAAGAAGTCATTTTAGGATTTACGCCAAATGAAAATCTTTTTTATGAAGAAATATTATTTAAAGATGAGGATACTACACTTTTTGTAAAAGGTAGAGAGAGAAACATATTTGGAGTAAATAAGTTAATGTTTCCTATCTTATCTCATGCCTAAAGGGGATATTCGTAATTTGAAATTTAAAATATTTGGGGGAAATTAAATTGAATTTTAAAAAGGTATTTAAAGAATTTCCAGTAATGGAAAGTGATAAAATTAGATTAAGAAAATTAATGCTAGAAGATGCCAGTGATTTATTAAAGTATTATTCTAATAAAAATGTATATCGTTATCTTGATTGGAATGGACCAGAAACATTGGAAAGATGTACTGAAGTCTTAAAAATATGGAATCAAGGATATATTGATGGGTGGATTATTAGATTTGCAATAGCTGATAAAGTAAGTGATAAAATTATAGGTACAATATTCTTAAATGGATTTGAAGGCAAAAGAGCTGAGATTGGATATGAATTATCAGAAAATTATTGGCGTAATGGAATTATGTCAGAAGCAATAAATCAAGTGTTATCATTAGGGTTTAAAAAGCTAGGATTAGTTAGAATACAAGCATTTGTTTGTGAGGAAAATATTGCTTCAAAAAATATATTAGAAAAATTCAACTTTAAAGAAGAAGGATATCTAAGAAACTTCGAATGTCATAATGTTACAGGGGAATGCAAGGACATGTATGTATATGCTTTATTAAATACAGAGTTTGAAAATTAGGGCATAGTAAAATAAATTCAATAAGATGGAGTTTTAAAATTTCCAGGTACAAGTAGTGTTAAAAATGAGTGATGAAACTGTAATAGAGCTAAGGCTTTAGTGCAGTTTTTTACTTTATACGGTATTGTAGATTTTCAAACTGTGGATAACTTTTGCTTAAATACATATTTTGAGAATGTGGTTTGAAAAATAGATTACTAAACTATAAATAACTTGGTATAATTAGGGGTATGAATAAATAAATGATAAAATAGCAACAAAAACTGTTCTAGTTTTTGTAAGGGGATAGGTACTTACAGATATTGGAATGCTATAAGGAAGGGAGCAGTTTATATGTTTTGCAGTGAGATAGAAATGAAAGCATTATTAGATAGTTTGCCTGTACCTATTATTACTTTTGATAATAATATTGAAATAATAACAGTAAACTCAGATGCAATGAATATGTTTGAAAATAGTTTAAGTATAAACTCTAAGGATATCAAAAGTAATATAGGAGAATGGATTGGGACGGATTTGGTTAACTTTAAAAATGATAATACTAAAGAGATTTTATGTTTAGAAAAAGAGTTTAAAACAAACATTCATGTGTTACATTTCAGGATTAAACTTAGAAAGATAGTTGAAGAGAATTTTCAAGTGAAAAAAATCATTGTTGTTTTAAATGATGTAACTAATGAAAAGATAACTGAGATAAAACTTAAAGAAAGTAAAGAGAAGTTGAATTTTATTATTGAAAATATGCCAATTATGATGGATGCTATTGATGAAAAGGATAATATAATAGTATGGAACAAAGAATGTGAAATAGTTACAGGTTATTCTAAGGAAGAAATCAAAAACAATCATGAAATATGGAAAACTGTATATCCGGATGAAGCTTACAAAGAAAAAATATTAAAGCAAATAAGAGAGTTAGATTGTAACTTTAAAGATTTAGAATATGACATGGTATGTAAAGATGGAAGTGTAAAAACCATATCATGGTTTAATATTTCTAAAGAATTTCCTATTCCTAAATGGAATTCTTGGGCATTTGGCATTGATGTAACTGGTAGAAAGAGTACCGAAGAAAAGTTGAGAAGAAAAACTAAAGAACTTGAAAAGATATTTGAAGTATTGCCTGACCTTTACTTCCGTATAAATTCACAGGGAATCATATTAGATTGCAAATCAGGAATACATTCTGATTTTGATATAGTTCCTAATGAATATAAGGGAGAGCTTTTTAATGATATAGTTCCTAGGGATACAAAAATGTTTTTTAATAAGGCTATACATAAAGTTTTAACAACAAATAATTTAGTTGAAGAGGAGTTTTGTACCAATGATAATGAGCAACTAAAATATTTTGAAGGTAGATTGGTACCGTTAACAAAAAATGAATTAATAATAATAGTTAGGGATATTTCGAAAAGGAAGTTAACCGAAGAGGCTAAAAAAAAGGCTGAAGAAAATATAAAAACATTAAATGAAGCGATGGAATATGAAAAACTTAGAACAGAATTTTTTGCGAATATATCCCATGAATTCAGAACTCCATTAAACGTAATACTAGGGGCTATACAGCTAATGGACATATATGTAGGAAATATATCGGATTCTAAAATCTATGAAAAGATTATAAATTTAAAGAAAATTATGAAGCAAAATTGCTATAGATTAATAAGATTAGTTAATAATTTAATTGATATCACGAGGATAGATGCAGGTTTTTTAGACCTAAATCTTAAAAACTATGATATTGTAAAAATAGTAGAAGATATAACAATGTCAGTTTCAGAATTTGCAAGACTTAAGTATTTAGACCTTGAATTTTACTCCAATACTAATAAAAAAATAATTTCATGTGATCCAGATAAAATTGAACGAATAATATTAAATCTGTTATCAAATTCAATAAAGTTTACAAAGCAGCAGGGAAAAATATCTGTAAATGTAACATCTGAAGAGGATTCAATAATGATTTCTGTAAAGGATTCAGGAGTTGGAATCAAAAAAGAAAATTTAGATAGTATATTTGAAAGATTTATACAGGTAAATAAATCTTTAACTAGAGAAAACGAAGGTAGTGGAATAGAGGATTATCACTTGTAAAATTATTAGTTGAAATGCATGATGGAAGTATATCAGTTAATAGCGAGTATGGAAAGGGAAGTGAGTTTATTATAAAGCTTCCTGTAAAGCTAGTAGAAGATAGCAATGAGAATTTATTTAAAAATATTGAAATAGATAAGGTTGAGAAGGTATCTATAGAGTTTTCGGATATATATTTTTAGAGAATAATAATTGAATAAAGTAAATGATAAAATAACAGTAAAAGAGATATAGTGGCGTAATGTTATAAAAAAAACTGTAGATGAGGTGAAAATAATGATGAAAATAACAAAAGACAGGAAGTTTTATAAATTACTTTTAAGTATTTCATTACCAATAGCGATACAAAATATTATTACATTTGCTGTTAGTATGATTGATACTATTATGGTTGGATCATTAGGCGAGGTTCAACTATCAGCAGTTGCAATTGCAAATAATCTGTTTTTTATACTTATGATATTAATGTTTGGACTAGCTGGTGGATCAAACATTATGATTTCACAGTACTTTGGGAAAGGTGACAAAAAATCTATTCATAAAATATTATCAATAATGTATAGAGTATGTATTGGAATAACTCTTATATTTATTGGAATAGGAGTATTTATTCCAAAACAATTTATGAGTATATTTACAGCAGATTCAGCGGTGATTGAAGCTGGGGCAAGCTATTTAAAAATTATTTGCATAGGATATCTGTTCTATGCAGTAACAAATTGTACAATTATGATTCTTCGTTCTGTTAAAACTGTAAGAATATCAATAGTAGTATATAGTATTTCATTAATAGTTAATGCTTTCCTTAATTGGGTACTTATTTTTGGTAACTTGGGTGCTCCAAAACTTGGCATTAAGGGAGCTGCAATAGCAACGGTAATTGCAAGAATTATTGAATTTGCAATAGTATTAATATTCATTGCTTTTTATGAAGAGAAAATAAGGCTTAAAATAAAATACTTATTGAAAATTGATAAGTTAATGCTAAAAGATTTTATTAAGATTTGTACTCCTGTACTATTTAATGAGTTACTTTGGTCAACAGGAGCATCTATGATTTCTATTATAGTAGGGAGGCTGGGTACAGATATAGTAGCAGCAAATAGTATAAATACCGTGGCTCATCAATTTGTAACTGTATTTATATTTGGATTATCTAATGCAGCAGCAGTTATAGTAGGAAATACAATTGGGGAAGGGAAGAAAGAGGCGGCGGTAGAATATGCCTTTACTATTGGATTTTTTAGTATTGCTATGGGAATGATAGCAGGAATAATTATATATCTTATAAGACCGGTAGTTGTTGATTTATATAATGTAACAGACGCTACTAAAATGATAGCCATGGAGATAATGAAAGTAACATCTATAATAGTTGTTTTTCAATCACTTGGGGTTAATATGATGATGGGAGTTCTTAGGGGTGGTGGAGACGCTAAGTTTGTTCTTGTTAATGACATTATATTTATGTGGTTAGTTGCAATTCCAGGAGGATTCTTAGCTGCATTCGTATTTAAATTACCAATAGTTATAGTTTTCTTTATTATTAAGTCAGATGAAGTATTGAAATCTATAGTAAGTATATTTAGGGTTACTAGTGGAAAATGGGTTAAAGATGTAACCAGAGATTTTGAGGAAATTGAAGCAATATAGAACTAAAATTTATTTGATTAATGTAATTGTAATATGATAAAATAAAATTGTAAAATTGAATATACAAAAATAGGTTTAACAGGTATTTAATATCTGTTAATTAAAAGGGAAGTGGGTTTTAATCCCACGCGGTCCCGCCGCTGTAATAGAGGAGCTCTTGCAATATGTCACTGGGAAACTGGGAAGACTGCAGGAGTGTTGATACTTAAGCCAGAAGACCTGCCTATTTTAATGTGATGACAACTCTACGAGTGATAGGGGGGGAAACGTTTGAAAAATATTTTTTTCAATTGATAGCCTTTTAACTGTTGTTAAAAGGTTATCATTTTTTTTGGAATAATTTATTTTATAGGAGGTAAAAATGAAGATAGCTATCGGAGTATGTGAAAAAATAAATGGAATATGTACAACCATGGGATGCTTTAAAGCTTTAAATAACAGAGAGAAAAACTTTAGTATATATAAAAACGAAAATTTAGAACTTATGTCATTTTTCACATGTGATTCATGTTCAAGTAATTCTGATGAAAACTTGATAAATATTGCTAGAAAATTAGAACAAGCAGGGGTTCAAAAGCTTCACCTTGGTGTTTGTATTGTTAAGTGTCAAATTCAAAGAACAGAAGAAATAAAAGAGATATTTAAAAGATATAATATAGAAGTGGTAGAAGGTACTCATTAAAAATATTAAGAAGTATTGATTGGGTATACAAGGGATAAATAAAGGAGAGAAACTTAAAATGAAAAAGATAATAAGTATGATTTTAATAGGGTTAATGGCATTTGGAATAACCGGATGTGGGAATCAAGATGAGACAACAGCACCTAAAGCAGAAACTAAAGTAGAAAATAGTAATGAACAGTCAGCACATTATCCTGTTACAATCACAACATATGATTATGCTAAAAATCCTGTCAAAGTTACTTTTGAAAAATCACCAGAAAAAGTTATTGCAGTATATCAAAATTCAATAGAAACATTATTAGCATTAGGATTACAGGATAAAATAATTGGAGTGTCTGGATTGGATCATGATGTTAAAGATGAATATAAAAGTGAATTTAGTAAGTTAAAACATTATGAAAAAACACCTACAAAAGAAGAGGTTATTGGATTAGAACCTGATTTTATATTAGGTTGGTATTCTCTATTCGCTGAAAAAAAACTTGGAGATGTAGATTTTTGGCATGAAAGAGGTATAAATACATATATGGCACAAAACAGCGGTGTTATTAAACCAGATAGTCTGCAAAATGAATATGATGATATTTTAAACATAGGTAAAATTTTCAATGTAGAAAATAAAGCTAATGATATTGTTAATAACATGAAAAAAGAAATTGAAAAAGTAAAGGATTTGGTTAAGGAAAAAGAGGCTGTTAAAACAGTTATTTTGGAAGTAGAAAAAGACGGTGTCTATAGAATTTATGGAGAAGATAGTATTGGTGGTGATATTGCAAAGGGGGTTGGAGCAAATTTAGTAGCAAAATCTAGTGGGAAAATGGGGAATGAAGATTTGATAAAGATTAATCCAGATGTGATTTTTACTGTTTACTATGGTAAGGAAATTGATAAAGAATCTGCATTAAGAAGTATTATGACTAATGAAGGTCTTTCAAGTATTTCAGCAATAAAGTCAGAACGTGTTCACCCTATAATGCTCAGTGAAGTTTATGCTAGTGGTATTAGAACTTTAGACGGTATAAAGACAATTTCAAAGGGGTTATATCCTGAATTATATGAGGATAAATAAAAATGAAAAGAATTTATAAAAATAACACACAAAAATCTTTGATAAATGGAACGCCTACTTATATAGGTGTTTCCATTATACTTGTATTTTTTTTGATTTTTTCTATTTTAATAACAGTAACTATGGGCTCAGTTGAGATTTCTATAAAAGATGTATATGAAATTATAATGTACAAACTATTTAGTATTGGTGATGCAAAATTTTTATCAAGTGGGCCTGTCCATGATATTGTTTGGTTTATAAGGCTCCCAAGAATTATGTTGGCAGTTGCTGTAGGTATAGGCCTTTCCGTATCAGGGGTCATAATGCAAGCGATTGTGCAAAACCCCCTAGCAGATCCATATATATTAGGTGTTTCTTCAGGGGCATCTCTTGGGGCTACATTAGCAATTTTGCTTGGTGTTGGGGTCTTTTTTGGTAGTAATTATGTAGGAATATGCGCTTTCATTGGAGCATTTGCAATATCAATACTTGTATTAACCCTTGCAAATGTAAATGGAAGAGCTAATTCAACAAAGCTTTTGCTAGCAGGTATGGCGTTAAGTACTGTATGCTCAGCATTTTCAAGCTTTATTGTATACTTTGCTAATAATAGAGATGGCATGCAGAGTATAGCATATTGGCTAATGGGAAGCCTTGCAGGTGCAAAATGGCAAAATATAAGAATAATTCTTCCTGTTGTAATAATATCTACATTGTTTTTTATAACGCAATATAGAACGCTTAATTTAATGCTGCTTGGTGATGAAGTTTCTATAACTTTAGGTACAGATTTGCACAAGTATAGACAATTTTATCTTATAATTACATCTGTTGTAATTGGATTCATAGTATATGCATCTGGTATGATTGGGTTTGTGGGGCTCATTATTCCTCATCTTGTAAGAATGATATTTGGAACAGATCATAAAAGAATTATTCTATTATCAGCATTAGTAGGAGCTATATTTTTGGTTTGGGCAGATGTTTTATCAAGGATTATAATACAAGGAAGTGAACTTCCAATAGGAATATTAATTTCTATGATAGGTGCACCAAGTTTTATATATCTTATGGTAAGTAAATCATATGGATTTGGAGGTAATGATTGATGGAGGTAAAGACTTTAGATATAGAAGCTTATTTAGGTGGGAGTCATATATTGAAAGGCTTAAGTATTCATGCAAAGAAAAAAGAATTTGTAGGTATTATAGGGCCTAATGGTAGTGGCAAAAGTACATTTTTAAAATGTATATACAGAACTCTGCAGCCGTCTACAGGAGCTATATTGTTAGATGATAAAAATAGCAAGGATTTTTCTATGAAAGAAAGTGCAAGAAAAATGGCTGTGGTATCTCAACATAATAATTATAATTTTGATTTTACTGTTTCAGATATAGTTCTAATGGGACGGTCACCACATAAAAAATTTATAGAAAAAGATAATGTTTACGATTATAGAATCATGGAAGAGTCTTTAAAAAAAGTAGGTATGATAGATTATGCTAAACGAAACTTTTCAAGTTTATCAGGGGGAGAAAAGCAAAGAATAATTCTTGCAAGGGCATTAGCACAAAAAACAGAGTGTCTTATTCTAGATGAACCTACAAATCATCTAGATATAAAGTATCAGCTTCAGTTTATGGATACTGTAAAAGAACTTGGGGTTACAGTTATAGCCGCTATTCACGATTTAAATATTGTTGCTTTATATTGTGATAAGGTTTATGCCCTAAAAGCAGGTGGAATTATTAAGGTTGGAACACCAAAGGAAGTCTTAACCACAGAATTAATAAAGTCTTTGTATGAGGTTGATGCTAAAATTATAGATGATGAAGAAACAGGGCTTATAAATATTATTTATAAGCCCTACTATAAAAAAATATGAGAGTTAATTTTAATTATGAAACTACAATAAAGTTAAAACTTTATTGTAGTTTTTTATTGGAGATTAAGTTATATATTCTAAGTTTATTAATTGAATAAATGTATACTACTTTCTTGGATTGATATATTTTGAGTAAGATAAAAATATTTAATAGAATATATACAAAAGTTTAGGAAAAAATAATCAAGAGATTAGATATATAATATTTAATACGATAGAGATTTAAATTTATTCAAAATAAAAATTTAGGGAGTGACTATATTATGAGCAATAAATTAACTGTAACTAAAAAGCAAATGGCTTCATTAGGATTAAAAAAAAGTGAACAAAATGGTTATGAATATATTAATGAACAAGATGAAAGTAAGTATGAATATAAGCCAGTTAGGAATAAAAAAACGAAGGCTTAATTTAAACTTATTATAAAATCATATTAAAGTTAACGGCAAAATAGATATATATATAAGTTAAGTAACAACTTTTTGGAACTTTTTGTATAAATTGAATATTATATAATATAATTAATATTTTAAGGAGAGTTAAATTGAAACAGATGAGAAACAAAGAAAATAAATCACAATGTTCTCAAAATAGCAGTTGTATACCTCAAGAAACTGAAATAAAAAATGTCAGGTTAGCAGCTGCTTATGTTCCATTCCAAATCTTATGCGATCTGTTCACACCTCTACAAGCGTTAAATAAAGGAACTGCTTTTCCTGAATTATACAGTCCATATGAAACAAAAGAGAAACGCGAGCCTGAAAGAAGGCGGGTGTCTTATGAGAAATGATATAGATGATATAGATAAAATGGAACTATTAAAACAAATTACTACCTCTCAGTTTATGAAGGTAGATTTAGCTTTATATCTTAATACTCATCCATCAGATAAACATGCTATAAAAAAATATAATTATTATGTAATGCTATGCAAAGGATTAAGAGAAACCTATGAAATGAATTATGGAATGTTAACTCAACATGATTCATCGAATTCATCTTTATGGCAATGGATAAGTGAACCTTGGCCTTGGGAAAGTGATGCTAACTTTAAAATTGAAAGGGAGGATATATGATTTATGTGGACGTATGACAAATTCTTAGAATATCCAGTGAAAATAAAGAATCCAAATCCTGAAATGGCAAAAATTATAATCACTCAATATGGAGGACCAGATGGTGAATTAGCAGCTTCGTTAAGATATTTAAGTCAACGTTTTTCAATGATTACTCCACAAGCTATAGCAACATGTAATGATATAGGGACAGAAGAGTTAGCTCATTTAGAGATGGTTGGTTCAATGGTTAGGCAATTAATGAAAGATGCAAGCCTTGAAGAAATTAATAATGCAGGAATGGGTGGCTACTATGTAGATCACGGTAGAGGGATATATCCTGTAAGTGCTTCTGGCGTTCCTTTTAATGCTTCTTATATTCAATCAAAAGGAGATCCAATTGTAGATCTTACTGAAAATTTAGCAGCAGAGCAAAAAGCAAGAGCCACCTATGAGTATCTAATAAATGTGGCTGATGATCCTGATGTAATAGAACCATTAAAATTTTTAAGAGAAAGAGAAGTGGTTCATTATCAAAGATTTGGTGAAGCTCTTAGGATTGTTCAAGATTACTTACAAGAACCACGTTTATTTATAATTGATAAATCTAATTTTAAGAAGTAACCTAATTTATATATAAGGTAATTTATAAGCAAAAGCTATCGAAAAATATTCGATAGCTTTTTGGATTATGAAAATAGAAATACAATACTTGTAGGAGATTTTAATGCAAATCCACTTGATGGATGCATGACTAAGGCTGCTGAAATACTAAATTTGAAAACCCAGTAGAAAGCAATAGCTGCTTTCTACTGGGATTATTATATGATTTTATATTTAGTAATTATATACGGAGAATCTTTGATGCTTACGAATTTTAAATTATTTATTCGAACATTAATATTGTGTGCTAAACATATGAACCCATTAACTATAAACTGAATAATATAAGTATGTAGAATATTTTCTAATAGCTTAACTTAAATTAGATTATTAGAAATCAGGTGTTCGAAACGAGTGATAAATTTAATCGAAGTATATTGGGGATGAAACAAATGGTTTATAGATATATTGGCTCCGGTTCTGGCCGAAAAGTATTCGATTTGGGGAATGGATATGTAATAAAGGTAGCAAAAAATATAGCAGGAATTGCACAAAATCAGGTTGAGTATCAGATTTCATTTAATGATAATTCAAATTTATTTGCAAAGGTTATAGAAGTTTCAGGAGATTTCAAGTTTCTGATAATGAAGAAGGCTGATACAATAAATAATTTTTCACATGTATTGAAATATTTCAATGTTAGTAATAGTCGGGAATTTATTAGATTGAAGGGAATACAGACTATTCAGTGGAAGTATAATTTATTATTGGAAGATTTATGTAAGAAAAGTAGTTGGGGTATAATTGATGGAATACCAGTAATTATTGATTATGGTTTTACAAAGCAAGTACAACGAAGATATTACTGACCTTATTAAAAAATTAAGAAGTAGCAAACGCGCCTAATGTTGCGTAAATATCCCAGGTACAAGTAGTGTTTAAAATAGAATCATTTTGATGAAGAAACTGCGATAGAGTTAAAACTTTATTGCAGTTTTCTTATTAGTGATTTAGTTATAGCCAAAGGCAAGCACTTACTATCTTTATTAGATTACAGAGAAAAGGATTGTCTTGGTGTTTATTATTATACAAATGAATCACTAAAAATTAAGAAAAAAACATTGAACTTTGATAATGATTCAAATGCTTGAGACTATAATACTTATTATTTTGCAGCTTTAGGATGTTATAATCTATATTTTTTCTAATTTAGACACGTATTAACATAACTATGTAACGCAAAACAAAATATCTGCATACTATGTATAGAGAATATGAAGATATAAAAAAAATATCGGCATATTAAATAAAAAAAGTATTATTAATGAGGGAGGTGTCTATTATGAGTAATTACAGATATGGTTCTGAAGGGGATATAAATTATCCTAATTATAGGGACAGATACGATTGTTGTCAACCTTGCCATCCGAAATGTATAGGGCAAACAGGAGCAACAGGAGTAACAGGAGCAACTGGGAGAACTGGAGCAACAGGAGTAACTGGAGTAACAGGAGTAACAGGAGTAACAGGAGCAACTGGAGCAACTGGGAGAACTGGAGCAACAGGAGCAACTGGAGCAACAGGAGCAACTGGAGCAACTGGAGCAACTGGAGCAACTGGAGTAACTGGAGCAACAGGAGCAACAGGAGCAACAGGAGCAACTGGAGCAACAGGAGCAACTGGAGCAACAGGAGCAACTGGAGCAACAGGAGCAACAGGAGCAACAGGAGCAACAGGAGCAACAGGAGCAACAGGAGCAACAGGAGCAACTGGAGCAACTGGAGTAACAGGAGCAACTGGAGTAACTGGACAAACTGGAGTAACTGGAGCAACTGGGAGAACTGGAGCAACAGGAGCAACTGGAGCAACTGGAGCAACTGGAGCAACAGGAGCAACAGGAGCAACAGGAGCAACAGGAGCAACAGGAGCAACAGGAGCAACTGGAGCAACTGGAGTAACTGGAGTAACAGGAGCAACTGGAGTAACAGGAGCAACTGGAGCAACTGGAGCAACAGGAGTAACTGGAACAACTGGAGCAACTGGAGCTACCGGTATTCAAGGACCTACAGGTTCTACTGGTCCAAGTTTTAATTCGTATGCAAATGGTGTTATAACAACAAATAAAATATCAATTCCAGTCGGAGGCACTGTTATTTATGATACTGTAAATATTATAGGATCTGATATAATTTATAATCCAGTATCAGGTATATTTACAGTTAATACAACAGGTGTTTATGTAATCGACTGGAAGTTAGCTGTTACTCAATTCCTTTAACATTTGCTTTACAAATTGACTTGGAACAAGTTCCTAGTGCAACTCGTATTGGTGGTATATCTATTTTAGTAACAAATCCAACGTTAAGTGGTTCTAATGTAATTTATGCCGCAACAGCAGGAGAAAGTTTTAGATTTGCCAACAATTCAAATGGTCCTATTAGTATAGTATTAACAGTTTTATCCGGACCTATTGGAACTTTATCTATTTTTAGAATTAATTAATGGGATTAAGTTAAATTAAAAAAATTCAGATTATAAAGTAAGTAATATTAATTTTATTATGTTAAATTATTTTAACTAATTTCATTACTTTAAAAGGCTACCTCACTGGGGAGTCTTCTTTTGGAAATACATTCAGGGAAGTCAAGATTTTCTAGGGATAAGTATCAAACGTTCCTAAAGACTCCTAGGGGTTAAAATATTCCAAGTACAAGTAGTGTTTTAAATAAAATCATTTAAATGATGAAACTGCAATAGAGCTAAAGCTAAAGTGGTCCCTATGTCAAGGACAGTTAGAAAAAAACGCCTAAAAAATGAATTGGAACATTTTTTATGGAAGATGTATGACAAGAAAGCACTGGTATTATACCGTTTGTAGGTATTTACCAGTGCTTTAAATTATATTAATATATAAAATTAGTTTAGCTAGATTTTAATCGGATATTCACCGATTTCTAGATATTCGTAGTATTTATTTGGTGATAGCTTGGCCAAATTCTATTGATATCTATTGTTATTATAATAATCAATATAATTATCAGTTTCTTGTTTCAGTAGATTAAATGTGTTGCATTTTCCAAGGTGAATTTCATCTTTCATATGTCCGAAGAAGGATTCTTGTGGGGCATTGTCCCAACAATTACCTCTTCGAGACATCGATTGTCTAATTTCTTGCTTTGATATAATCTCTTGAAATTTAACGCTAGTATAATGGCAACCTTGATCTGAGTGAATTAGAGTTTCGCTTGTCAGAGAAATGCCATGTTCACGAATAAGTATGTACAGTTTCTAATACAAAATCTATTTCTAGAGATTCACTTA
Organism: Clostridium gasigenes; assembly: GCF_017348895.1. Lineage (NCBI taxonomy): Bacteria > Bacillati > Bacillota > Clostridia > Eubacteriales > Clostridiaceae > Clostridium > Clostridium gasigenes. Next base: position 360,265 of record NZ_CP071376.1, on the reverse strand, counting down.
GAACATATGCTGCTAGAATTTGCTTTGTATAAGCATCCAGAATAGTTGAAAGATATGCTCTTTGACTATTGGCATAAGATATATATGTAATGTCTGTTAATAAGACCATTCTTGCCCCATAGTTAGTGAATTCTCTATTTAATAAATTTTCAGCAACATTATTAGTTTTTAGGGCCTTTGCCATTCGGCGGTACGGGTTTGCTTTTCTAATAGGACATGTTAAATTAAATTTTTTCATCAATCTACTTATTATTTCTTGATGTTCATACGTACCCCAGTATTTAGAAGCCTCATGTAAATACCACGTTTACCTTTGTCATATCCACGAAACTGATAAGCAATAATATAATCTCAAAATCTTTTCTATCTTCTTCCTCTTTTTTATTTCTATGATCTTTAGAAGATAACCAATTATAATAACCTGATCTAGATACCCCTGCATATTCACAGAGCCAACTAATATTTAATAAATTATTATTCCGTGAAAGCATTTGCTGAATTATTTTGAATTTTTCTTCTGTTTTAGCTTGGACTTCCATTGCGCCTCCCGATTTATAAAATTCATTTTTTTAGAAACTCATTTTCTTGTTTTAGATATCTAACTTGATGTTTGAGACGTGTAATTTGTTCATCAGGTGTCAAATATTTTGTAGCTAATCGTCCAGAGGTTTCCTTCCTTAAGTCACTAAAACCTTCTTGTCGTTTTCCCATACTTAGAAATCGGCGCGATAAATTATCAACTCTCTGTTTTCCTAAAGCCTTAACATCAAATCCTGCATTCCGTAGTATTTCTAATGGCATTTTCCCGGTATTATATTCAGAAACATAATACTCCTTAAATTCATCTGTATAAGTAATAGCTTTATTACTAGCTTTTTTACAAATGGATTTACTGATAAATCTTTCAATTGTTCATCTGTAAAATAGATTCTTCCCATAACTACAATCCTCCTTTAAAATATTTTACAATAAAAAAGACCCTATAAAATAGAGTCAGTTAAATAAATGTTTAGCACTTTTTTTCTAACTGTCCATTCTATAGGTACCAGTTTAAGCCTTTATTGCAGTTTTTTATTGAATATAGATTAACCTTTTTCACAATATTCGGCTATATCATTAGCAGCTTTCATGGCACTATTTACAGCCCCTTGCATCCAAGCATGGCTTGAAGAAACGTGTTCACCAGCAAAGTATACTCTATTCTCATATTCTGGTTTCGCCATTGCATATGAGAATAGCCTGAAGTGTCCAGGTTTAGCATAACAAAATCCTCCATAAAATCCTTTTTCATTATTCCATTGAGCAGTTTTAAAGTCATCAACTATAGAATCAAGATATCCTTTTTTAAGGCCATGAATAGATTCAATTTGTCTTTTTATTTCTTCAACACGTGTTTTATCTTCTAAGTTACCTAAACGGATTGAATCTTGATTTAAATTGTAAGATGCTAAAAGAACTCCTCCGTTATTATTAGAAATTTTCTTATTTTGTATATGACTATTACTAACACCTTTATAATAATCATTGTACCATATAGTTCCAACTGATAAATCAGTATGGGATCCACCTCCTATTATTTTCTCTTTAGTATCTCCTTCTTCCCAAAAACGTTTATTGCACATAAAAACAGTTTTTTGAGCTGATGTATAGTTAACTTCTTTTATTGCCTGCATTTTTTCAGTACTAAACATAGGATATACAGTAACATTACGAAGATTAGAAAAAGGAATTGTACAAACAATAAAATCAAAGGTTTCCTGAAAAATTTCTGAGGATTTTTTATTTTTATATTGTAGTATAACCTTATTGTTTTTATCTTTTTTATATATACCTGTTACTGCTTTTCCATTTTTCCAAAGAATTTTCCCTAAATTTTTTTCTTGAATATTAGAGTATTCCTTAGGTTTTTTAGACATTAAAGAATTATAAAAAGCAAGTGGGAGATTAACAAAGCCATCAACTATTTCATATCTATAAGCATAGTCTACGGTATATTCTTCTTGAAGATTTTCATAATAATTATTGTAGTAGAAATAACCTGCAAAAGGTGAAACGCATGAGAGCATCTCTATAGCACCTTCACTTAAATTCATTTTTTCAAGTACTTGTCGTATACTTAAACTATCCATATATTCAATTGTATTTGAATATTTCTTTTTAATTTGCACAAGTTCTTTTCTTATATCTGGATGTATTTTTAAAAGATTACTTCCTAATGCATAACCAATAAGTTTTTGCCAAGGTGTACTTCTTTCCCATGGTGCAAGATTAAATTCAGGATATATTTTCTCCATTACACTTTTACCTTGAGGATCATTTCTTGCACGTTTATTTCTTACATAGATAAATGCATTTTCATTGTTTTGAATAAACGGCCTTGTTTTTAAACCAAAAAGGTCTATATAGTGCCATGTAGTTTCATGGCTTACAGGTATCCGCATAGCTCCAAGTTCTCCATAAAATCTTTTATTCTTATCAAAGTAATGGGTATGAACCCTGCCACCAATACGTTTTTCCTCTGATTCAAAGATAGTAATATCAAAGCCAAGCTTTCTAAGTTCAAAGGCAGAAGCCAGCCCTGAAAGCCCTCCGCCTATTACACCTACCTTAAGCCCTTTGCAATGTTCTGGAGAGCTAATTGTTGTAATATCTTTTGGTGGACCAAGCAACTCTACTAAATTATCAAAATCTTCAATGTGATTTCCTTCTTCTAGAGCAATCCTTAACATTTTAAGTCTCTCTTCATAAGTTGGATTAATTTGCTGTATATATTTAATATCTGTAGGCAAATGAATTCAACTCCTTTTATATATTTATAATTATGACTAGCATTATAATCTATACTAAGTATATTCCTCAAAATATAATACAAGACTACCAAAATACTGATATTTTCTTGGCATTTCATAGCAAGCATTTTTTTCTTTGAAAATTGAGGATGGGATAGCACCTTTGAGCAATTTCAATACTGCTAAGTAATGATTTCTAAGCGCTAAATGTAATCTACATTTATTGACAATCATTAAATAAACGCGTACACTTATATTAGTAAATTGTAGGAGAATTGGTTTTAAATTACTGGAATTATTATATTTTATTAAGGAGGAATATTTATGTTTTTTTTCGAAGCACAACCTTGGACAAACTGGCTTATGTTGCTGGTAGTATTTTTTGTGTTGATTGGACTAAATGAAGTAGGTCGTAAATATAAATGGGGAGGAGTATTTTTTTTCGTCGTATTACCACTGGTTCTTACCTTTGCAGTATGGCCAAAAACTACTAAAGGAACAAGTGTAAACGATTGGTTCCATTATGCTAAAGTGTACTCATCACTTGCAGGATGCATTGGCTTTTGGCTGATTAGACATGTGAAAGGCGCAAGTAGCAAAAAATGGCTTTTGTGTTTTCCACCATTGATTTTAGCAATCAATATTTGCGAAGCAGTAGCACGTGATTTTCAAATTTACGGATTACATCTTAATAAAGAGATGTTTGAAGGAATGATGACTATAAGCGGTTCCTGGAATATTATGAATGGAATTGCAGGTATCTTAAATATCATTACTATTACAGGTTGGGTTGGAATCTGCATCAGTAAAGATAAGAGCAAGGATATGTTATGGCCTGACATGCTTTGGTTCTGGATTATAGCATATGATATTTGGAACTTTGCATACACATATAACTGCTTACCTGAACATGCATGGTACTGTGGGGTAGCGTTATTACTAGCTCCTACATTTGCAGCTTTCTTTATCAAGAAGGGGGCTTGGCTACAGCATCGTGCACAAACACTTGCATTATGGTGTATGTTTGCAATGACCTATCCAAGTTTCATTGATGAATCACAATTTGCAGTTAAATCATCACATAACACAACTGCTTTATTCATTGTAAGCTTAGTAGCATTACTAGCAAATATCGCAGTATTTGGATACTATATTTACAAGATTGTTAAGACAAAGCGTAATCCTATTAATGACGAACTTTATACAGATCTTAAGAGTTACAAAGAAATTAAATCATTAGCTGAGTAATATTAGCGAGCACTTGTCGAACATGCCTTCAGAGTAATGAGGTGAATGGCGATATTTTCAGAGACAAGTAGGTTAATAATGTAACTGGATAATTGAAATGAAATAAATATGATTAAATGCTAATTAAGATAAGTCGTGCAGAAATGTATGGCTTATTTTAATGCGTTTAAATGATGGTGGATAAGAAAATTTATGATTACTCTATAAAACATTATTTAATTAAGCTTTAATGGCAAATATTGGAGTTATAGTTATGAAAAGTTAATATACTTATTGTAATTTAAAGCAAATTTAAGTATTTTGTAAAAGAAAATGGTTACAAGAGGTAATTCTTTATTATACAATTTATGTAATTAAATGTATAATAAAATCATAAAACATGTAAGGAGGAATAAAAATATGAAAAAAATAATACTTTGTTTTTTATCAGTAACTTTAATAATGGGAACGTTATTAATGCCTAAAACGGTTCATGCAGCAGAAAATGATGAATGGGTAGTTTATAGAATATCAGCTCCAATAGCCTATGATAAAGTGGATACTAGGGACATTAAAAATATTACTGTACATTTTGGAGTAAACGGGTGGAATGAAATAAAAGATGTTGAGCTAAGTAGACATTTTGTAGATGCTTACATGGGAAGAGAATTTGAAGCTTTCTGGACTGATGTTTATGTTAAGAAAGGTTCAACTTTAGATTATTGTTTTAAGTATGACTTTAATTCAAATGAAGTTAAATGGGATAACAATAATGGTAAAGATTATCATGTTGTTGTAAGTCAACTACCTTAAAGGGGAGTTACTTGTAGGAGAAGTGTTGCTATTTCAAAACCTTAGTTAACATTGGCGAAGAGAACCTACCTGTTTGGCAGTTGAGATTAGGAAAGGTCATAAGGAAACTTATGACCTTTTATTGTTAAAATATAAAAAAGTGCCTATAATAGTAAGTATTAACAAATAGTATAGTAGGAGAAAAGATATGAGAGTAAATTTGATTTATTTTAGCGCTACAGATAGAACAGCTAAGGTTGTAAAGGAAATTGGAAGTGCTATTAGTAATGAATTATTTGAAAATGATATAACATTAGAGGAAAATAGAAATGAAGGGTTAGTTTTTACAGAAAAAGACTTAGTTATTGTAGGCGTTCCAGTTTATGCTGGACGAGTACCTAAGTTTTTAGTCGAATATTTTAATAAAGTAAAGGGTAATAATACTCTAGTAATTTTTGTTGTAACATATGGCAACAGAGCCTATGAAGATGCTTTATTAGAATTAAAGAATACATTTGAAGAAAATGGGTTTATAGGAGTAGGGGCAGCTGCATTTGTAGGAGAGCATTCTTATACTGAACTTTTAGGAAGTGGAAGACCAAATAAAAAGGACTTAGAAATAGCAAAAAAATTTGGTGACAGAGTTAAGATAAAGATTGATTCAATAAAGGATATTAGTGAAATAGGAAACTTGAATGTTCCAGGAAATTATCCTTATGTGGTAAAGGTAAGTAAAATGAAACCTATGGCACCAGAAACTAATGATAATTGTATAGATTGTGGAATATGTAAAAATTCTTGTCCCACTAATGCTATAAGCAATCAAAACTGTAGGATTGTTGATAAAGAAAGATGTATTAAGTGTTGTCGCTGTATAAGAAATTGTCCTGTGGGTGCAAAGGAAATGACTAATAGTGAATACATAGAAATGAGAGATTTTTTAATAAATAATTGGAGCAATATATATAATTCTCCTGAAATTTATATATATTAAAAAAATAAAAAAAGGCAAGCCTGCGCTAATAGATAGTATAGGAGTGATTAATGTGGATAAAAATATTAAATGGGTAAATGAAAAAAGAGCCGAAAGAGTAATAGATTCATTACAAAAGAATAATATGAACGGCTACTTAGTTAAATCAAGGGAAGAACTTATAGAAAAAATTGAAGAAATAGTTAAAGAGGGATCTTTAGTGGGATGTGGGGGATCTATGACATTGTTTGAAACAGGGGTAATGGATCATTTAAGAAGCGGAAGATATGAGTTCCTTGATAGATATAAAGATGGATTAGTGCAAGAAGACGTAAAAAAAATATATAGGGCAACATTTTCAGCAGATGCATATTTTTCTAGTACTAATGCTATAACTGAACAAGGGGAACTTTATAATGTAGATGGTAATGGAAATAGAGTTGCAGCCATGTTATATGGACCAGACAAGGTTATAGTTGTAGCTGGAATAAATAAAATAGTGAAAAATGTTGAAGAAGCTATAGAGAGAAATAAAAATATAGCAGCGCCAGCAAATGCAAAAAGACTTAATAAACAAACTCCTTGTGCAAAGGTAGGGTATTGTATGGATTGTCAAAGTGATGAAAGAATATGCTGTGAATATACTTTAATCAGAAAACAAAATAGAAGAGATAGAATCTATGTGATATTTATAAACGAAGAGATGGGATATTAAATTCAATATTAGATAGGGATAATATAACTTTAATCAGAGATTAGGGGTTGGTTTGTCAATATAAGAAGACTATGATAATATATATAAGCATATAAGGAACGCCTTATATGCTTATATATATTATAATTTAGACATCTTTAAATGTCTAAGAATAACGAATGGAGGAAATGGAATTATGGTTGATTTACCAAATTGTCCAAAATGTAATTCAGAATACACTTATGAAGATAGAAGTCTTTTTATTTGCCCAGAATGTGCTCATGAGTGGGCTTTAGAATTAGAAAACGAAAATAGTGAAGATGAAAAGATTATCAAAGATGCAAATGGAAATATCTTAAGTAATGGTGATTGCATAACAGTAATCAAAGATCTTAAAGTAAAAGGATGTTCAGCAGTTGTAAAAGTAGGTATAAAAATAAAAAATATACGTTTAGTTGATGGAGATCACAATATTGATTGCAAAATCGATGGTATTGGAGCTATGAAACTAAAATCTGAATTTGTTAAAAAGGTATAAATGCAGTTTTGATGAAACAGAAATAAAATAATTATAGTAGTGGGATAGATGTGTTATATATCATTTTCACTATGAAATACTCTACTGTAAAGTTACAGTTATTAAGTATATACAGCTAGGCATTAAGCCTAGCTTATTTTTATACTTTTACTTACGCATCATAAACTAAATAAATTTATTTGGAGCTCCCTTATATAAAGACGTCAATTTAAGATTATGAAAATAAACAACTTATGATTTTATCTAAAAGATTAAAATCATATCATACCATTCAGTTCCACCATGTACTGATTTAGATATACCTTTATTTATATATCCAAACTTTGTATAATAATCAACAAGATTTAATTTGCAAGTTAGAATAACACCTTTTCTACCTGCTAATTTTGATGTTTCAATCATATAATTCATTAACTGTGCGGCAATTCCCAAATTACGATAATCCGGGATTACATCAAGGCCAAAAATAGTTTGGAAATCTCCATTTGGAATATGTAGTTTAGAGTCAAAATATAGTTCGTCATATATAGTGCTCTCATTAGTAATACAGCCATTTATAAATCCTATAATTTTCTTATCTATTTCTGCTACAAAAAAGCGTTCTGAAAATGTTTTAATACGTTTTTCTAAGGATGCTCTAGTAGCTGCCTCTTCCTTTGGGAAACAGATTGCTTCAACTTTTGTTACTGCATCTAAATCTTTTACGGATGCTTTTCTAATTAAAATATTCATTATAATTCTCCTTTTTATTTATTTATATAAATCTCCAGCAAGTTTTTCCAATGCATTTATATTTAGAATGATAATGGAATTTCTTTCTTTTTTTATTATATTTTCATCGCATAATTTATTTATAGTTCTGATTAAGTGTCTATAGCTTGTTCCAAGTAAATCAGCCATTTCTGTAAATTTATCTGTTATTATTCCACCATCTAAATTGGAATGTTCACTATTCTCTGGTGCAATAGCAAGTAGATAACTTGATAATCTATTTTCTAGAGGGTAGAGAATATTTATTGAACTGGCGATAGAGGCACTAATAAATTTTTTACCAAGGCTCTGACAAATACACTTTAGAAAAGTTGGATCATTGACAGCGTATTTTCTTATATTACTCATAGATATTGCAATGCATAAACATTCATTTATTGCTTCAATGTTTGAATTAGCTTTATCACAATCAATAAATTCAACATCCCCAATTATAGTTAGTGGATTGTATAATCTAAAAAGTAGAGATTTACCGTTTTTCAGAATAGTATATACCTTTATTTTACCTTCTACAAAAAAATAAAAATAATCTATTGGTTCATTAACTTTGACAATGTGACTTCCTTTATTAAAAGCATGTAACTCCATGTGTTTTTTCATATCTATTCCAAAGAAATCTTCAATATTATATTTTTCTATGTAATCATCTAATTTAGATTGATTATTTATACGGTTCATTTAATTAGTCCTCCTTGTAATCATCTAAGGGAGATAAAAATTATTAAGCATTTCAATATTTATAAGTATTATTATAATCGTTTATTTTACAGAAGTGAACTAGAACTGAAAAATGACTAATATTAATTAATCAGAATAGGACATATGTCATATATAAGATTAAAATTCTATGTTAATCTTAGAAAAGAGACGTAATCAAGGAATGGGGGAAATTACATGTATAAATCGTATGCGGTATTTATAGGATTATTAATTACTATAATGGTAACGTTTAATGGTGCTCTGGCAAAATATACAAATCAGTATGTAGCGATATTAATAATCCATATAGTAGGACTTATTTCTTTAATTATTATCTTAATATTAAAAAAAGAGAAGTTCAAGTTAAAGAAAAATATTCCGATTTATTTATTTAGTGCGGGGTCAATAGGAGTTTTCGTAGTGTTTTTAAATAATTTATGCTTCAATTCTCTAGGAGCTTCTTTAACATTATCATTAGGTGTTTTTGGACAACTAGTATTAGCTTCTTTAATAGATCATTATGGATTATTTGGATTAGATATTTATAAATTTAAAAAGAAAAAAATTATTGGATTTTCTATAATATTATTAGGGCTAGTTACAATGATAATATATTAAGCATTTTAAAAAAATAGATCAATTTGCTATTTTATTATTTTTTAAATTGACTTAGAAAGAGGAGGATAAATATGTTATATATTATTTTAGCAGTTTTATGTGGTTCTATTACTATAGTAGCTATGATTATAAATTCACATCTAGCTAAAAAAATAGGCGTTCTTCAAGGAACTCTTATAAACTATATAGTAGGTCTAGTAAGTACTATATTATTATTAAGTATAGTGAGAAATTATGTAGACTTATCTGTTGGTAGTTTAAGTGAAATACCATTTTGGGCGTTCTTAGGTGGGTTGCTTGGAGTAATTGTTGTTTCGACATCTAATATTATAATTCCTAAAATCCCTACTATATATACTACTTTGCTTATATTTATAGGTCAGCTTTTTACAGGTATATTTATTGATTATTTCATAGTAGGATTTGTTTCAAAAGGAAAAATTATTGGGGGATTATTGATTCTCTTAGGATTAATATATAATTCTAGTGTGGATAAAAAAGAATTAATAAATTAAATAAAGGGATAAATTTTGTAGATAATTAATATTGATAAATGTAAAATTATATTAAAACTTAAGTGATTCATAAGGCGAATTACTTAAGTTTTTTTATTTTACCACACATTAATTATAATTAATGTGAATATGATAGCTACTTAAACTTTATTGGATGAATTTGGGGCTTGTGTTATAATTACGTTGAAGCAGCAAGGTTTAATAAAAATTACAATATAATGGAGGGGCTTTATGAAGTTATTATTAAATGATATTGAAAAAAAATTTGGGGATAAAAAGGTGTTAAATAAGGCTAGTTTTACTTTTGAAAAGGGTAAAATATATGGCTTACTAGGGCGAAATGGTGCAGGGAAAACAACACTTTTTAACTGTATAAGTGAGGAGCTAGAATTAGACAATGGGTCTGTGAGTTTATTAGATGAAAATGACAACATTATAAATTTAGATCACTCAAAAATAGGTTATGTATTTTCAGAACCTATACTACCAGATTTTTTAACTGGTTATGAATTTTTGAAGTTTTATATTGATATAAATAAAGATAGTATTGAGAATATTAAAAGTATAGATGAATATCTAAAATTAATTAAAATAACTAAAGAAGATAGTTATAAATTAATAAAAGGATATTCCCATGGAATGAAAAATAAAATACAAATGCTTTGCTGCATTATAACTAGACCACCAGTAATATTATTAGATGAACCATTAACATCATTTGATGTAGTTGTAGCTCTTGAAATGAAAAAGTTACTTAAGGAAATGAAGAATGATCATATATTAATATTTTCAACTCATATAATGCAATTAGCTGTGGATCTTTGTGATGAATTAGTTATATTAAATAATGGGACATTAGATAAAGTGGACAAGGCACTATTAAGTAGTGAAAATTTAGAGGAAAAGATAATTGAGTTGCTAAAGGAGAATAATGATGCTTAATATATTTCTTACTAGTTTTAAAGTGTCTTTTGTAGAAGGGGCTAACTCATTTATATATCTTTTAAGTAAGTTACCTTTAATAGGAAAAAAGATACCTGAAAGCTTATATAAAGAGACTAAGGTTAAGATGGTTTTAGGATTAATTAAATATATACTTAGCCTATTCTCTGAGTTCTTTAGAAAAGCTATATATTTAGCTATATTTGTAGGAATACCAACAGTAGCTTTAGTTAAAGGAAGAGGAATTGAAGTAGATACAGAAAGATTATATATACACATATATTTTATTTTAAGTTTTATGGCAGGATCATTATTAAATAGTATGTTATTAAAAGTGGACAAGGATGCTTATAACATGATTACTTTAATGCGAGTTGACCCTAAGAAATATTATTTAGGACAAATTATTTATAAGATAATTTCACAGTCAATTTTTCTAAGCCCGTTAATGTTAATTAATATAGGATTTAAAAAGACACTAATAGTACTATTAACATTAGGTGCTTTTAGAATGTTGGGGGAAACTGTAGTTCTCTTTATCTTTAATAAATATAAGGTTGTACTAGGACGAAATAAGGTGCTACCAATAGTTCTAATTTTAGTAGCGCCTATATTTGCGTATCTATTACCATTTTTTAATATTATATTAGGTGAATTTATAATTTTAAATCCAATTTCAATTTGTATTATTATAGTTTTAGGATTTTTAGCATCATCTTATTTATGGAATTCTAAAAGTTATACTGCACTTTCTAAAAGGTTAATATCCAAAGGAGCTATATTTAATGATGGTGAGAACCTTAAGGGCGTAGTTTTTGCAGATGTTGCAATAAATGAAAAGAGTATAGATATAAAAACTTTAAATAGTAAGAAGTTAAATAAAAAAAGTGGATATGACTATTTAAACTCAATATTTTTTAATAGACATAAAAAAATAGTTATAAATGCTATAAGAAATAGAGTAGTAATAATTGGAGTAGCTACAGTAGCTGCTGTAATACTACTATTAATATTTCCGAATTATAAAGAAAAAGTAGCAGCGAATATAATAAAAGCAAGTGGATATTTAGTATTTGTAATGTATATGATATCTACAACACAACGAATTTGTAAGGCTATGTTTTTCAATTGTGACATCAGCTTGCTAAGATATGGCTATTATAAAGATCCAAAGGCAATTTTAGATAACTTTAGAGTAAGGCTTAAAAGAGTTGTTTTATATAACTTAATTCCTAGTGTTACAATATGCTTAGGATTAACCATAATAATTATTTTCTGTGGTAAAGCTTATAATATTATAGAGTTACTTCCTATATTTTTAGCTATACTTGGACTTAGCGGTTTCTTTTCTATATATCACTTGTTTATGTATTATATAGTTCAACCTTACACTAAAGATTTAACAATAAAGAGTCCGCTATTTCATATTTCAAATTTCATTGTATACATGGTTTCATATCAAGCGCTTCAAATAAAAGTAGCTACTAGTTACTTTACTTTGGTAGTAATAGTTATAACAATGTTATTTATACCAATAGCTTTGTTTACTATTTATAAGATGGCACCTAAAACATTTAAGTTGAAATAAATAACCACAAAAAAGGTTTCAGATACATATTTATCTGAAACCTTTTTTTGCATCTCCAAATAAATAACAAGTCAGTATTCTTGTTATTTATTTGGAGATGCCTATTTATTAAAAAAAATTAATGTAACTCTAATATTGATTTAATTTCTTATATAGGAGTTTACAATATAATTAAATCAATGAGAAAGTAATTAATATCTAAACAAGTAATTAGAAAAGAGGAGGAATTTTTTTAGCAGTGTTAGTTTTAATAACTTTAGTATTATATATTTTTTAATTGGTGGATCATTAATATTTGGATTAGAAAAGCTGAAGGTAGTATTAGAAAAAAAATTGCTTTAGATTAAGGAATTTTAGGTATATGAAAAAGAATAGATCGTATTAAAAAAATAAATAAATGGAGTGATAAAATATGGAAAAGGTTTTTGATAAAATTGTTAAATTTATTGAATATATAATATCATATAAGAAGAAAATAATAAAGATTGGTGTTTTTATAGCTTCAATTGGGGTTGCGTTAGTAATAGTGCTTGGTTGTGTTTACTATAGTTATGCTAAATCAAATATTAAATATAGTAAGAGTGAAGCAGAAGGGATAGCCCTTAAAAAAATTCAAGGAGAGGTAGTCGACTTTGAAAAAGACTTAGATTTTGAAGATGCAACTTTTGAATATAAATTTGAAATAAAGGATAAGGAAAATATGCTTAAAGAGATTACGGTAAGCTCAAAATCAGGAGCTATAACAGATATAGAAAATCCATATGAAGAAAGATATGATGATTAAAAATAATGATATAATATCATTAGAGGTGATATTTTGAGAAACATTTTAATTATTGAAGATGAGGCAAATATTTCGGATTTTATAAAAATTGAATTGGAATATGAAGGATATAATGCTAAGGTTTGTGAAGATGGTAAGGTTGGATTAAGGGAAGCTATAGATGGAGATTATGATTTAATAATACTGGATTTAATGCTTCCTACATTAAGCGGTTTAGAAGTATGTAGAAGGCTAAAAAGAGAAAAAGACATTCCTGTTATAATGCTTAGCGCAAAGGATAGTGTTATGGATAAGGTTGCAGGGCTTCAAATAGGGGCAGATGATTATTTAGCAAAGCCTTTTGATATAGAAGAATTACTTGCAAGAATTCAGGTTGTTTTTAGACGCGAAGAAAAAGTAACTATGGAAAAACTTAGGTTTAAAGATATTATTATAGATAGAGGATCAAGAACTGTTATTAAAAATTCTATAAAGTTAAATTTAACAAATAAGGAATATGAATTATTAATTCTTCTTATTAATAATAAAAATAAAGTAGTAGCTAGAGATGTAATATTAGATAAAGTATGGGGTTATGATCATGATGCAGGGACGAATGGAATAGATGTTTATGTAAGCTATTTAAGAAATAAGTTAAATCAAAACGATAAAGAAGAATATATCCAAACAGTTAGAGCTGTTGGGTATATTATGAGATTATATCTATGAAAAGAAAAAAGCGATTACCAATTTTTTTAGAGCTTACTATAGGATCACTAGCTATTATAGTTGCAATATTAGTTATCTATACAGGCATACAAATAGTAAGTATTAATTTTTTTAGTATAGATTATCAAAAAGAACAGGTAAGAAATAGATATGAAGAAATTAAGTACCTATTATCAAACATAAATATAGAAGGAAAAGAAATAGATGAATTCATAGGTAATGAAGATGAATTTATTCGTATATATAAAGATGGTTATGTTGAATATGCAACAGATAGTAATATATGGGATAAAATCGAATTAAGTGATGAAAGTGTGAATTTAAGAACTAAAGTGAAATATATCAGGTTTGAAAAATATATAGTATTAGATGAAGTAATTAGTATAAAGGGTGAGGAACATAAAATACAAATAGTTAAAGGCGAGAATATTTTTCATGAATTTATAGAAAGTTATTTTGAAACCTTTATATTTGCCTTATTTATAGGCTTAGTTTTAAGTGTTATTGGGGCTATATATTTATCAAAGCGATTTATATTAAGATTAAAGGTATTATCAAACACAATGACAGAAATTAAAAAAAATGGAATTACACAAAGGGTTGAAATTTCAGAATCAAATGATGAATTTGATAAGGTAAACATAGTATTTAACTCTATGATGGATGATCTGCAAGAGTCATTTGATAATCAAAGTAGATTTGTGTCAGATGCATCTCATGAACTTAGAACTCCACTTACAGCCCTTCTTGGTCATTTAAAAATGATAAAAAGATGGGGAAAGAATGATAAAGAGCGTCTTGAAAAATCTTTAGATATTTGCATTAATGAAACGGAGAGGTTAAGTAAAATAGTAAGTGATTTATTAATAATATCTAGAAATGAAAAAGAAGTTATAAATTTAGATGAAATAGAACCTATAAATGTTGAACCTGTAATATTATATATAGTAGAAAATTATAAAATATTAAACAATAATGTTAAGTTTGAAATTATAATTGATTCAAATTTGAAAGTTAAAATTATGAAAGATCATCTAAAACAAATTCTAATTATATTTATAGATAATGCAATAAAATATAACAATAAGGAAAATATTGAAATTAATATTAAATTAACTAAGGTTAATAATAAAATAATAATATCCGTTAAGGATAACGGAATGGGGATTTCTAAAGCGGAAATACCATATGTATTAAACAGGTTGTATAAGGTTGATAAATCTAGATGTAATACTAATAAATCATTTGGACTAGGATTATCAATAGCAGATAGAATAGTTAATAATTATAAGGGGAAAATTATTATTTTAAGTGAATTAGGAGAGTTTACTCAAATAATAGTTGAGATGTAAATGTTATGAAGAAGTCATAAGAGTTTAATTATCTTAGGCATATCCAAAAAGCATGTAAATAATTTTGGATAAACTGAATAAAAACAATAAAAAAAGCTAGTAATTGCTGTTTGGCAACTACTAGCTTTTTGGTAAAGATTAATTATAAGAGATTAGTAATTTGATTGACTTTTGTAATTCTAATATATATTTTACATTGTTTTTTAAGTTTAATAATAGCTCTTCATCAGAAGGAAGCTTATATCTATGTGCGAGCCTATTTCGAAGTCTTCTTGATGTAGCATAGAAATTAAGAAAATCAATACCTATTCTATTAGAATCCTTTATTATTTCCATTCCATCAATTGCTGATAAGCTAATTTTAAATTTATTTAGGTCTTTTAAGTTTATTGAAATATAATCTTCGCAAAGAATATGAAAGTCTAAAAAATATGCCCTAATACTATGGTATAAAATTTTTTTAAGATTTTCATTTTTATTATTTTCTATTTCTTTTACACACTCTGTATATTCTATGTTCCATTCATTTAAATCAGTTAATAATTTCAAAACTCTATCTTTATTAATCATTAAAGCACCTCCCTTTACCCATAAATAAGGTCATGTTCTCTTAATTTTAAGAAATCATGGTTTTCTATAAAAAAGTTTTCTACAAAAGAATATAATTTTTCATACTTATCATTTTGATTATATAATATTACTGAATCATTCATTATATTTTTAAGTAATATTACATCTGTATCTTTAGACAAGCTTATTAAATCTACAGGAGCATTAAGTAAAGTTTCAAATTCTGATTCAAGTGTCAATTCAGTATCTAAATCAATATGCGCTATAATAAATAAATCATAATCAGAGTATTCATTATGATCATTTCTAGCTCTACTTCCAAATAGACCTATACAATCAATATTATACTTTTTAACAACTATATTTATAATATCAGTAAGATCCATAAAATCACCCTCCACTCATTTACTATAGTTATTATTATACCCAACCTTTGTAAGCCTAACAACTTTTTATAATGCAAGTAATGTATAGACATTAAGAAAGTTAATTCTCTATGATATAATATTAATATATAGAATTTTTAATCGGAGAAAATATTATTGACACTCCAGTGCAATGGATAGATTATAATTTGAATATAGAGGTGAGTTATGTATAAAATAGGTGAGTTTTCAAAGATAACAAATCTTAGTGTAAAAACATTAAGGTACTATGATGAAGAGAAAATACTTCTGCCATCATTTCGTAATGATGAAAATGGATATAGATATTATAATGAAGAAGATTTTCAAAAAGCTAAATTATTAGTTCTTTTAAGAGAATTAGATTTCTCAATTTCTGAAATAAAAGATGTACTATCTATCTGTAATAATAGTGAGGATTTATCTTATGTTTTTGAAGAAAAGAAGGAAATCATTAAAAAGAAAATATTTCAGCAAGAAGAATTGCTAAAAAAACTTAACCTCTATACAGAATATAATTTAATGGAGGAATGTCATATGGATTATAAAGTAGAAATAAAAAGCATGCCGGAAATAATGGTTGCATCAATTAGGTACAAAGGAAGATATTGTGATGTTGGAAACTATATTAAATCTATTTATAAAACCATTAAAGGTAAAGCGAGCGGAACTCCTTTTAATTTGTATCATGATGGTGAATATAATGAAATTGCTGATATAGAAGTTTGTGTACCTATTAAAAAATATATAGAGACATCAACTGTAAATATTAAAAAATTACCATCAATAAAGGGGATTTCTACTATACATTATGGGAAATACGAGGAGTTAAATAATGCATATAAAGCTCTTTTTGATTATGCGAGCAAAAATAATATTAATTGCATAGGTCCAGCAAGAGAGACATATTTAAAAGGTCCTGGTATGATTTTCAAAGGAAACCAAAGCAAGTATATTACTGAAATAATAATCCCAGTTGAGGAAATATAGATTATGAAGCATGAGTGGAGAAGGCATGAAAAAGAATATTATATTCCTAAAGAAAAGCCAGCTTTGATAGATATTCCTGAATTTAAGTTTTTCATGATAAAAGGAAAAGGAAATCCAAATAGCGAAGAGTTTTCAGAAGCAATAGGAGTATTATATTCACTTGCCTATGCAATAAAAATGATGCCTAAAAATGGATATATCCCAGAAGGATATTTTGAATATACTGTTTATCCATTAGAAGGAATTTGGGACTTAACAGAGGTAGGAAAAAAACAAAAAATCTTAAATAAAGATGAGTTTATTTATAAGATAATGATTAGGCAACCAGATTTTGTAACAGAGGAACTTATAGTAAAAGCAATGGAAATTGTTAAAAAGAAAAAGCCACATAAATTACTAGATAAAGTTACTTTTGGAACTATAAAAGATGAACTTTCAGTTCAAATGTTGCATATAGGTTCTTTTGATGATGAACCTAAGAGTTTTTCTATTATGAAAGAGTATTGTGAGGAAAATAATTTAATTATAAAAACAAAAGCACATAGAGAGATATATCTTTCAGATTTAAGGGAAATTGAAACAGAGAAATTAAAAACTGTACTTAGGTATTGTGTGGAGTAAATTTTAAAATATATAAATGAATATATATAATGTATAATTAATGTTAAATTTATTATGATTGCTGATAAAGGTGAATAAAAAGAATTAAGGGGTTGATTAGGTGAAAAAGTTATTAAGTTTTACTTTGCTATTTTTATTGCTATTTAACTTTGTTCCTTGCTTTGCAGATACTAAAAGCTATGAAATTGATAAGGTAGATATTAATGCAGCTATTATGGATAATGGGGATATTAATGTAACTGAATATTTAACTTATAATTTTTCAGGGGATTTTAATGGGTTTCTTAGAGAGTTAAATTCAACTGGCTCTGATGGCTATATAATAAATTCAGTTATTGTTATTGATAAATCTGGGTTTGAAACTATAGCTACATCGGGAAATATAGGGGCTGAAAATACCTATGAAATTTCAGAAAATGGAGATAAAACGTCAATTAAATTATATTCAAGAACCTCTAATGAAAAGAAAATTTTTAAGGTGAATTATACTGCTAAGAATGTAGCTAAAAAATATGAAACTACTGGTCAATTATATTGGGATTTTTATTCAGTAGAAAATATTTCATCTATAAAGGAAGCTAATCTTAATATTAGTTTTTATAATCAAATACTTACTGCTGAAAATTCCAGATACCAAACCTTTGGAGATGGTGAACTTTTAACTAGTTATATTAATAATGGAATAAATATTAATTATAAAAACTTATCCTCCAGGATAGGTATTGATTTAACTATTCCAGCAGAATTTTTAGTTAATAGTTCTATAATATCAGGTAACGATAGTATTAAGGGGAATACAGAACCTAATAATAAGGATATTGTTTCTGAGAATAATTCTAAAAATCCAAATTATGGAGGCATTATTTTTATTTTAATTGTTGGTGGAATTATTACTTTAATAGTTATATTAGTTGTTAGTGAAAATAAAAAACGTAATGAAGCTATTAAAAAATATAGGAATGAGTACAAATTTATTTCAAATATTCAATATATTGAGCCTCCTTCTAGAATTTCACCGGCTTTAGTTAATTTATTAATAGGTAAGAAAAATATTTCTCAGGAAATTCTTAGTTCTACTTTATTCTACCTGTGTAACTTAGGGTATTATAATATTGAACAACTTAAACATACAAAAAAAGGTTTTTTGAGTAATAAATCAGATAATGATTTAATCTTTAAAAGAAACATTAATAAAACTTTACCTAAAGAAGCTCATCTTAATTTTATTATTAAATGGTTTTCGGTTTATGAGATAGATAATGAATTTTCATTGATTAATATACAAAATTTATTAAAGAAAGAATCGAAAGCAAAAATATTTTTAAAAAAATTAAATGAA
This sequence comes from Clostridium gasigenes, assembly GCF_017348895.1. NCBI lineage: Bacteria > Bacillati > Bacillota > Clostridia > Eubacteriales > Clostridiaceae > Clostridium > Clostridium gasigenes. The sequence continues at coordinate 341,351 of NZ_CP071376.1, read as the reverse complement.
TGGAAAGTGAAAGTCGGAGAAGATGCTAAATTACAAGGCTTCTTTACCATTATTGGAAATAGAGAAACATTAACAAATGAATTTTATAATGAAAAATTAAAATGGTTATCATACAAAGGGTTTATAGAGAATACTATCAACCTTAAAGAACGGTTAAATGAATTTAATACAGCAGATACTATTCTTTTATATGCAAGAGCATTAGGAATTAATAATGCCTCAATTGAGCATTACATTAATGAATTAATAATTACTGCAAAAAGAGCTAGTGAACGTGACATGGATTCACTTAATTATATTAATAGAACATATTACTTTAACTACTATTTAATTCACATGAATACCATGAATTCAATATATAATAATGCAACACCTAGTAATAATGATTCTGGTGGGGGATTTACTGGTGGCTCAAGTGGTGGAGACTTTGGTGGTGGAGGTGGAGGCGGCTCAGGTGCCTTTTAAAATTGATAAAACAATTATGACTAGGTAAGGTTTAGTGATATAATAAATATAAGTATTGATATTTATTTGTATATGTATAAATACTTAGGGGGTGGTACTATAATAAAATTATTAAAAATTATGGCTGAGTTCATTAATAATATTCACGATGAAGTTGTAAATTTTGTTGGAATAGGTGATTATGCAATTGATGACAAAAAGCTACACTTTATATCAATGGCTATTATAGGTATGGCTATATTTACTATTACGCAATTTGTATTTAAAAGATTGGCAAAGTATAGCATAACAGCTATATCATTTATTTATACATTTACTGTTATGATTGTTATTGTATTTGTAATTGAGATACAACAAAAGCTAACTAATAGGGGGAATATGGAATTTGCTGATATCGCCTATGGAATCTATGGCTTTTTATATGTTTTCTTAATATATTTAGTTATAAAATTAATTTTTATATTTGCTAAGAAGCAATTAGTAAAATTGAGTGATAAAAAAACAAACAAATTTAGGGATACTGAGGAACAGTAGATTACATATACACGAAGTTATCTATAGTCTCAAATATAAAGAGAGCTAGGACCTTTAGCATGAAATTGCTAAAGATCCTAGCTCCTTTTGTATAAAATTATTTTGAGGTGAAGTTTAATCTTAAATATTAATTTAAGATTAGAAATTATTATTAATTGTATAGATAAATTTAAATAAAAGTAGTCTTTATTGTGTAAAATAATAAAGACTATTTTTTATGGGGTTTAAGGGGTTTTATAAATTAATAAAAAACAATAAAGAGGTAATTTATGTATAAAAAATTAGATGTGAAAAGGTTATATAATTTTATAAAAATTAAGATGACCCCACAAATTACAGTGCTTATTCTAATAATGATTATAGGTACATTTGTGTTATTTATAAAACCAATAATCGGGATTGCTGATAATGGTGACTTTTATAGAATCATAAGTCAAAATGGATTATACCATTTATCAAATAATGATAACGATATAATGTTTGGATATTTTAACAGAGAATATGGAATATATAAATATGCAAATGAAACAACTGGAGCATTATTTTCAACTCAATCTATATTTATAAAATTAGCAGTTTACATATCAAAAATATTTAATAATAGTAATGTTTTTGATATTAGATTTCTTTCAGTAATATTTTTGAGTTTACATGCAGTAGCAGGTTATTTACTAGTTAAGGTTTTTACAAAGGATATAAAAACACAAAAATTTAAGTATCTTATAGCAATTATATATACATTTATTTTTTGTGATACAGCATATATTTCATATTTCAATTCATTTTATGGTGAAGGGGTAATAATAGCTTGCTTTTTACTAAGTGTAGCCATATTACTATATATGATAAAATTCAACAAAATAAATTTGGTGAATTTAATTTTATTCTCTATTGTTTGTTTATTATTTTTTGGAGCAAAGCAACAATTAGCACCAATAGGGGTGTTAGCTGCAATACTAGTTATAAGGATTGGAACTGTTAATAAGAGTAGACATATAAAGATAATATCAATAGTAATAGGTATTTTATTTATAGTATCAGCAGGGTTATTATATAAATCTATAAAGGGCGATTTTGACTATATGAATAGATTTCATGCGATGACTAGAGGTTCACTTATGAATGGAGAAGATCCAGAAAAGGTATTAGAGAATTTTGGTATAGACGCAAGCTACTCTTTGCTAGAAGGGGAAAATTTTTATAAAAAAGTACCCTCTATAAATCCAAATGATGAAAGGCTAAAGGAAGATTTTTATGAAAACTATTCAATACCATCACTTTTTATATATTATTTAAAACATCCAAAAGAATTTAAATCGATTTTAAAAGTAGGTATTAAAAATGCATACACTATAAAGCCTGAATCCATGGGAAACTATGAAAAAAGTGAAGGGAAACCATATGGAGATAAAAGTTATTTTTTTAGTGGATGGAGCGGTGTAAAAGATAAAAGCTTATTTAAGACATCTGGGTTTATGATTTTATTTTTAATAATTTACTTTTTATGTTCCTTTAAAAGTTATAAAAAAAGCCTTAATACTAAAGATGTTAATGGGTGCTTATTTGAAGAGGCGTATTTATATATTTTTTTAGCAGGGTTTTCACAAATTATAATATCAGTAGTTGGAGCAGGTGATGCTGATATTGCAAAACATGAGTTTTTGTATAATTTGACATTCGACTTAATGGTAATTAGATTAATAATGCAATATTTAATAATAATGGAGGGGAAAAAAATTGGGAAGCAATGAAAAAATAAGTATGAAAATTGATTTGTATGCAACATTAATGGTAGGATATTTTTTTGTGGCATGCATAGCCTTTGTATATTTAGAATTAAGTAAAAGTCTAGAAGGATATATAATGTTAATGATATTAATGATTGTGGCTCAAATTAGCTATTATCTAGGAAAAACTGGGGCCTTAATAGTAGGTATGATAGTAGATTTTGTTTATTGCACCTATAAATTTTATCTTTCATTTACTAAAGGGGTAGTATTAGATAATAAAATTTTTTATTGGATTATAATAGTTCCATTAACTGCTTTATTAATATCTACAATAGCGGAATTAATATTAGAAATGCAGGTTAAGATTAGTGAGCTAGAAGAAAAAAATAAAAAGTTTATAATGATGGATGAATCTACAGGAATAAAAAATGGAAGTGCATTTATAAATGAAATGCCTATATATATGAATTTACACAAAAGATATAAGATGCCAATAACATTAGTAATGGTAAGACTTAAATATAGTGATAAGCTAGCTAGTATAGTAGGAGAAGATTTATTTAAGGAAGTAATAAGAAAATGTTCAGAGGTATTAGGTGAAACTTTAAGATATGAGGATGGAAAATATTTAATTGATAAAAAAACATTTGCCTATATATTAATATGTGATGAAGATGGGGCTTTAGTTGTGAAAAATAGGATGAAGGAAGCTGTTAGGGAGATAAAAATAGGAAAAGAAAAACTATATAAAAATTTAAATGTTGAGGTTCAAATAGGAGGCTTTACTCAAAATGAACAGGTGATAGATCCTATGAACTTTATTAATTTAGCAGAGAAAGAATTAGAGTATGATGTTTAATAATATAAAAAAAGCAATTATTTTATGTATAGAAATAACATTAATACTTCCTTGGAAGGTTTCCTTAGCAATAGAGAATAAGAGTGAATTACTAATTATATATGATCAATATAAGGAGTATGCAAGCGAAAATAATAATTTGAATTATGTTATAAAAATGGCATTGACTACAGGAAAAAACATAGAATTAAGAAAAATAAATAGTTATACAGCAGAAGATTTAAATAATGCTGAGGGCATTATTATATTATCCAATGAAGAGGGGAGCTTGAAAAAGAATCAAGTAGAGGAGCTGTACACAAGAAGTGAAAAATTATTATGGATTGGAAAGAATTCTTCTGATAAGGAAGTAGTTCCATTAAATTTCAAAGGTAAGAGATCAATATTAGAAATAAAGAAAAAAATAAATGATAAATTTAATAATAAGGAAAATAAAAAGAGAAATTGTTATCTATTAATAGATGAAGTTTATCCATATGACGATTTAAATTTGCTAGTTAAAAAGGCAGACTATTTATATGATCAGGGAATTCCGTTTTTAATTAGTGCCATGGGGGTCTATGAAAATTTAGAGTTTGATGCCATGAAAAGATATGTTGAGACTCTAAGATATTGTGTTGCCTCAGGTGGAACTGTTATTTTAGGCGATCCTTATTTGTATGATAAGGGACCTACAGAAGAAGAACTAATGCAAAATGTTTCTATTGCCCAGGATGCCTTTGTAAATTATAAGGTGTATCCAATAGCAATAACCATAAATGATTATTATTTATATAGAAATGATAGAAAAAAATATTTAGATGAGACGTCTACAATAATAATTAATGAAAATCAAAATTTAGGGGTAATAGATTTTGAAAAATATTCTATAGGTTATTTTGATAATGTGTTGCTAAAAATTGATGGTGATGAATTGAATTTTTCAAAGGAACTATTAACTGATGTAGCAATAGGGATTAAAGGCAATGAGCCAATTAAGGATCTTCAAGAAAAAATACGATTATATAAAAAAAAGGGAATAGAATTTTCCAATACTATAAATTTAGAAAGTAAATTAACCTTTGGTAATAATAAAATAACTAATAATAGAAATGGATTAATGGTTAATGATGTGAATTTACGAGGAAATAAATTTTTATCAAAACAGGGGTTATATGGGGATGAAGATAAAAGCTTGGAAGATGAGATACCGGAAAAATCGGGTATTATTGATTTAACTAACGTAAACAAAGGAATATTTGTAATTGCTATTATGGGTGTAATCGTATTTATAATATTCTTCTTATACAGTTTAAAAATAGATAAGAAAAAGTATTTTAAGTAAAGGAGATCAATATGAGCCTGGTTGATTATTTACTAGTGTACTCTTTAGGAGTGATATGGGTAGTTATTTTTATGAACATTATTTTAGTAATCGGAGGATATATTTATTATACAAAAATACATGATAAAAAAATGAAGGAAGAATTGGATTACTATCCATTTGTAACCGTTATGGTACCATCTCATAATGAGGGGGTGGTTATAAAGAGGACTGCAGAGTCTCTTTTAAGATTAGATTATCCAAAGGAAAGATATGAAATAATAATAATTAATGATAATTCTTCAGATAACTCTGAAGAGATATTAAATCAGGTTAAGGATAAATATAAAGGAAGAAATTTTACTGTGATAAACACAGATAGTGTAACTGGCGGGAAGGGAAAATCGAATGCTTTAAACATGGCATTTAATATAAGCCGGGGTGAATATCTTGCTATTTATGATGCGGATAATACTCCAGAGCCAAAGGCTTTAAAATATTTAATTCAAACTATTGACGAGGACCCAAAACTTGGCGCAGTTATAGGTAAGTTTAGATGTAGAAATAAAAATGTGAATTTACTAACTGCATTTATTAATATAGAGACATTATCTTTTCAGTGGATGGCACAAGCGGGAAGATGGCAGATCTTTAATCTTTGTACTATTCCAGGAACTAACTTTGTAGTAAGAAGAAAATTAATAGAAGAAATGGGCGGTTGGGATACTAAGGCAATAACAGAGGATACTGAAATTAGCTTTAGACTTTATAGAATGGGTTATAAAATAAAATTTATGCCCCTGGCAGTTACCTGGGAGCAGGAACCACAAACCTTAAAGGTTTGGTTTAGGCAAAGAACAAGATGGGCTAAAGGAAATATTTATGTAGTAATAAAAAATGCAAAGTACATTTTCAAACCAAGTGCTGGAGTTATAAGATTTGATCTTATATATTATGTAACTATATATTTTCTGTTTTTGTCAGCAAATATACTTTCAGATGCTATTTTTATTCTTGGTTTGCTTGGATTAATACAAGTTCATGTAAAAGGATATGTACTGGCTATATGGGTGATGGCTTTATCGGTATTTGTATTATCACTTTTAGTTTGCATATCAACAGAAAAAGGAGAATTAACATTTAAAAATTTTATCGTAATTTTACTTATGTACTTTACTTATTGTAAGTTATGGGGCGTTGTTGCTGGGTACGGTTTTTATAGTTTTATAAAAGATACAATATTAAAAAAAGAAGTAAAGTGGTATAAAACAGAACGGTTTGAGTAAGGAATCTTGAAAAATAGGAGGTACGGTATGAATAAAAAAATATTTAATAATATAAACAAAATTGTAACTTTAATATTATTAATTGTTTCAATATTGACTGTGATTCCAGCGAAGGTAGCACAGGGAGTTTTGAAAAATAGAAGTTATAGTAATAATAGCTATAATAAAGATCTAGAGCTTTCAAAGAATGTTTCTTTTTCAGGAGTTTATGATAGTTATTCTTGGAATTTTAATATAGATAAGAGAACTAATATTAAGGATATAAAGACCTCTATGGTTTTTGAAGTTACAGATGTATTAGAAAAAAATATAGGCAGTTATTTAACCTTTTTAGTAAATGGAACAGAATTTTATTCGAAAAAAATAGAAAGTAATAATGGACAAAACCAAACTATAGAATTAAAACTTCCATTAGAATTATTAAAGGATGGCTTTAATGAGATTAAGGTAGAAGGTTATCTTAGACTTACAGATATGCCATGTACAGATGATTTAAACACTGCAAATTGGCTAGTTTTAAAGAAAGAGTCAAAAGTTAATATAACTCAAACAAATATGATTCCAGAAAATTTAATAAGTGAACTGACCTATCCATTAGTAAATATGGGAGGATATGAAATCACTAAAATAGTAATTCCTGATAGTTATACTGATGGAGAATTAACATCAGCATTAAAAATGCAAGGATTAATTGCAAGAGAAGGCGGAAAGGGACAAATTATTAAAGCTGAAAATGGGAAGGCTTTAGAAAAAAGTAATATAGCATATATAGGAAGAATAGATGCTATGCCAGAAATATTAAAAAAAGGGATAGGAGGTTTTGAAGATCTTAATAATCAAGCCTATATCAACATAGCAAACTCACCAGTAGGAGCTACAGGACAGGAAAAAATTCTGTATATTTTATCGGAAAATGATAAAGAATTAATTAGTGCTGTTAAATTCCTTATGAATAAGGAGTTGGTTAGCCAAGTTAACAAAAGTTCAGTTTATATAAATAGTAAAATGGATTTAAATGATAAGATTAAGGAACCACAAAAAACTTTCACATTTAAGGAACTTGGATATAACCAAAAAACTGTAGAAGGATTATTTAGAAATGAAATGGCTATTAACTACTCATTACCTCAAAATAGACAATTAAGTGTAGGAGATACAATTAATATAAATTTCAGGTATTCTGAAAATTTAGATTTTGATAGATCTTTATTTACAGTATTTATAAATGATATTCCAGTTGCTAGTAAAAAGCTAGAAAAAGAGAAGGCAAATGAAGATAATCTTTTAATTACAGTACCAGAAGATGTTACAAACATATTCTTTGTTGAAATAAAGTTTGCCTTTGATTTATTACTAAATGATGTAAATTGTGAGATAAGAGATCAAAAGCAACCATGGGTATTTGTTAGAGATGATTCAACTATTCAAATTAATAATAAGGAACTAAAACAATTTTATTTTGATACATATCCAGCACCATTTGTATCTGATTGGGATATGAATGAAACATTATTTGTTCTACCTGATAATCTTTCAAGTAGTGAGTTAACAGCTCTAGGTAATATGTCAGCTTATATGGAAAAACAAACTAAGTACAATTTAGGAAGTTTAGAGGCTATAAGTTCAAAAAACTTAGAAAATCAGCATAATGATAAAAATATTATTGTTTATGGTACCCCAGATAATAATAAATTAATAAAAGAATTAAACAAAAATCTTTGGATGCAGTATAATAATGAATATACAAAGTTTGAATCTAATGAAAAATTAACCCTTATGGATGATTTTTCAAAGACAATATCAACATTCCAATTAGATAAATCACCATATAACTCACAAAGAAATATGCTGGTTTTAACATCACCAAGGGCGGATTTGTTAGAAAAAAGCTTGTTGTTTTTAAGTGAAGATAAGGAGTTTTATAAACTAAATGGAGATGGAGCAGTTATAGATGAGCATGGAAATGTTAGATGCTTTAAATATAAGGAAGAAGTGGAAGCACCAAGTTATGATAAAATAATAAAGCTAAGTAGTAGTTCTAAGATTTTATTAGTAGTGCTATTAGCATTAGTCACATTTACAATAAGTGCAATTTTATTATATAAGAAAAAATATAAAATTAAGGTATTTAGAAAAAATAATAAGTCTAAATAATTATTAATAAATACAAGGTGGGATATTATGTCTAAAAAAAATAAAATAGGGCTAGTGACTATTTTTTTTATAGTTGTCGTATGTTTTTATATGTATAACTTTAATTATACAACTAGAGGGATAATTAATAAGAGTATAAATAAATTTCAAGGAAAAACTTTAAACGATAAATTTGAAAAAAAAATAAAATCAGGTAATTTATCTACTGATTATACAGTAGAAGAGGCACTTAATGATATTGATAAGTTTGGACTAAATACTATAAATCTTCCTGTAGTAATAAATATTGATTCTCTCTCATCTAGTGATATGAGTATATATGACAATAGTTTAGAAAGAGCAAAAATGCTACTTGATGAGCTAAAAGGAAGAGATATTAATATAATCCTAGAACCTTATCCATGGATAGAGAATGGAAGTAAATATGAAACGGAACTAAATCCAGAAGATAAAGAAGCTTTTTTTAATAATTGGAAAACAAAGGTCATTAAGCCCTTAATAGATGAAATAGCAATACCCTATCATATAGATGCATTTAACATAGCAACTAGCTTCTCAAAGTTAGAATATATGGAAGATGAGTTTTGTAATATAATTGATTATGTTAGAGGATATTATAAGGGATTAGTAACATATAGAACTAGCTTTTGGATAACAACTAATTGGAATGTTGAAAGTACTATGGAAATAGAAAAACAATTAAAGAGCCAATATGAAAATAAATTAAATAATAAGTTGTTTTCAAAGGTAGACTTTATATCTATTGCTTCATATTTTGAGCTTACAGATAATGATATAAATACAGTGGATAATTTAGTAAATTCAATAAATTCATCACAAAGATATTATAGAAAACAAGAAATAAAAGAAGAAGTAAAAGCTTTTAATGAAAAATGGGAAAAACCAATTTTCTTTGGAGAATTAGGCTTTCCGAGAACTGAAAAAGCTTCTATAGAGCCATGGAATCCTTATAAAACAACTGTGATTAATAGTCGCGAGCAGGGAAATTGTTTTGAGGCTTATAAAATAGCATATAAAGATGAACCTTGGTTCTTAGGATTTTCTCTTTTTGCTATAGGAAACCAGGGAGAGGATAAGATGTATTATCCTGGAGTAGAAGCCAGTGAGGTTATAAAAAATTGGGATAAAGAGTAATAAGAAAGGAGGTTGTAATTAATTTTACAACCTCCTTTTTTATTACAAAAGGTAAGCTATATAACATAATTTACAAAACAAGTCAAACTGTTTAAATTAGGTAATTAATATTTTTTTGAACTTTAAAAAAATAAAATAGGAAAAAATATGTAATAATAATAACAAAATAGTAAATAATACACAAATAAAATATCAATAAAATAAAAGAAGGAATATAAAAATAAAATTAGAAAAAATTAGATGGAAATTAATGTTATGTATATATTATAATTAGTTTGCAATAAAATAAAAAATTTACAAAGGGAAGGTGCAAAAATATGTTTATATTAAAGAAATTTAAAAGCAAAAAGACTTTAGCAGCAACATTAAGCGCTATTATGTTATTTAGTTTATTTAGCCCTATAACGGTAAAAGCTGCCGAAGATGAAATCGTTAACATTCAGCTTATAGCGACTTCTGATTTTCATGGGAGATTTTATCCATATGACTATGCTCAAAATAAAGAGGATAAATCAGGGAGTTTAGCTCAAATTGCTACAGTGGTTAAAGAGTATAGATCGAAAAATCCAAACACTATAGTTGTAGATGCTGGTGATACAATACAAGAAAATTCAGCTGAAATATTTTTTAAAAGTAATCCAGAATATAAACTAGAAGGAAACCCTATGATAAAAGCCTTTAATGAAATAGGGTATGATTCAGTTACTTTAGGTAATCATGAATTTAATGGAGGAATAGACAAGCTTAAAGAAGCCTATGGTACAGCGAATGCTAAAGTACTAAGTGCGAACGTATATGAAAAAGATGGAAAAACTAGAATGTATGGTAACTATACAATAGTAGAAAAAGGTGGAGTAAAAGTTGCTATTTTAGGAATAACAACACCAAATATAACTAGATGGGATGAAGAAAATCTTAACGGATATAAAGTAACTAATCCTATAGATGAAGCTAAAGCTGCCATCAAAGAAATTAAAGATGGTAATAAAGCAGATGTAATCATTGCAACTGTTCATATGAGTGAAGGTGATGAGTATGATGTACATGGATCTGGAGTTGTAAATCTTTTAAATGATGTTCAAGGTCTAGATTTTGTAGTGGCAGGACATGGACATAAAATTGTTGATGATACAACTGTAAATACCGATAACCCAGGAAAATTCAACGTTTATAATGGCGTTAAAATGATCGAAAATGATGCAAGAGGAAAGACAATAGGTAAGGTTGATATTAAAGTTACAAAGAAAGATGGTAAATATATAGTTGCAGATAGAGTTAATGACGTAACAGCTAAAATAACTAAAATTAAGGATGTTACACCGGATACAGAGATGATGACTTCACTTAAATCATATAATGATTTTGCAATAACTGATGCAAATAAAATTATTGGTAAATTAGTTGATGGTAATTTATCTCCGGAAAATGAAATAGATAAGGTTCCACAAGCTCAATTGCAAGAAACACCACTTATTAATCTAATAAATGAAGTTCAAATGCATTATTCAGGAGCAGATGTAGCAGCATCGGCTATATTTGATGCGTCAAGTCCAGTTGTTAAAGAAGGAGAATTTAAGAAAGCTGATTCTTCACTAATTTATAAATATGAAAATACTCTTTATTCTCTTAAAATGACAGGAACACAATTAAAGAAATATATGGAATGGTCAGCTAGCTATTATAATCAATATAAGCCAGGGGACTTAACAATATCATTCAATCCAACTTCTAGATTATATAACTATGATATGTTCTCAGGTGTTAAATTTGGTATAGATATATCAAAACCTGTAGGATCAAGAATAGTTAATTTAACTAAAATGGATGGAACAGCAATTAAAGATGAAGATTCTGTGAAAGTAGCAGTAAATAATTACAGAGCTAATACTCAATTATTATCTTATGGACCAATATTTAAAGCTGGAGAAGCTCTTCCAGAAATTATAGAGAAAGATATTAAATCTAATATAGGTGGAGTAAGAGAACTTATAGGAGATTATATTAAAAATGTAAAGGGTGGAACTATATCACCTAAAATGAATAATAACTGGAAAGTTACAGGTAATAACTGGGATCCTACTTTAAGAAATGTTGCGGTACAAGCTCTTAAAGATAAAGCAGTTACGCTTCCAGCAGGACAAGATCCAAGAGCTGTAAATAGTGTAAGTTTAACTGTTGAGGATTTAAAGAAAGCGACAGGTAATAAATTTATCTCTTTAGCATCTATAAATGATATACATGGTGCTTTAGTAGAACAAGGAAAAAATGTAGGAGTAGCTAAGCTTTCTACAGTGTTTAATGACTATAAAGCAGAAAATCCAAATACAATCCTGGTTTCAGCAGGAGATAATTATCAAGGTTCTGCCTTATCAAATTTATTAACTGGAGAACCTATGAATAAGTTCTTCAAGGCTAATGAATTTGTTGCATCTGCAATAGGAAATCATGAATTTGATTGGGGTGTAGTAGGTAAAGATGGAACTAATATGTTTGAAAAATGGTCTAAAGATTCAGGGATGGATTTCTTAGCTTCTAATATTTATTTAAAAGGAACTAAAGATACACCAAGCTGGGCTAAGCCATATAAAATAGTGGAAAAAGATGGAGTTAAAATAGGTATAATAGGTATTACTACTCCGCAAACAGTATTCCAAACAAAGGCTGAAAATGTAAAAGATTACGAATTTAGAGATCCAGTTGAAACAGTTAACTACTGGGCAGACTTATTAAAAAATAAGGGTGTTGGAAGTGAGAATGTTAAGGTTGATGCAGTAGTTGTATTATCTCACTTAGGAACATTCCAAGATGCTAAAACTAAGGAAATAACAGGGGAAGGTGCAGAGGTTGCAAAATCTGCAAAAAATATAGATGCTGTAATTACAGCACATAGTCATCAAGAAGTTGCCGGTATGGTAAATGGTATTCCAGTAATACAAACAGGATATAATGGAAGAAATATTGGGAAAATAAACTTAGTATTTGATAGCAATAACAAGTTGTTACTAAAAGAAGCTAATTTAGATAAAGTAACTACAAGAGCTAAGGAAATAGCACCTAATAAAGAAGTTAAAGATATGTTGGACATATATGTAAATGATGTAAAACCACTTCTAGATGAAGTAGTAGGATATACTAATATAAGTTTAGATCATGATAGAAAAGCTATTAAAGGAACATCACCACTTGGATACTACACAGCAAAGGTTATGGCTAAAGTAGCTGGAGTACAAATAGGTATAACAAATGGAGGAGGACTAAGAACTCCAATAGCTAAAGGTGAAATAACTATGGGTAACCTTTATGATGTAATGCCATTTGATAATACTTTAGTGAAAATGAATATTACAGGAACTCAATTAAAGAAAGTAATGGAAAATGGAATAGACAATACGGAAATAGGCTGGGTTCAAGTTGCTGGTATTAAGATTTACTACAATGAAAAAGCGGCATTTGGATCAAGAATAACTAAAATGATTCTAGATGATGGAACAGTTGTTAAGGAAGATGGGACTTATTCAGTAGTTACTAATGATTTTATGTCTACTGGTGGAGATAAGTTTGATTTCTCTAAGGGAGTTTCTAATCTAGCTGATATGTCAGTGCCAATAAGAGATGCTTTAGTAAAAGAATTAAAAGAAACTACATCTAAAGATAAGCCTCTTGATTTTAAATTTGAACAAGTTCTAATTGCAGGTGATGCACCAGCAATAGATACAACAACTCCAGACAATAATGGAGGAACAACAACTCCAGATAATAATGGAGGAACAACAATTCCAGACAATAATGGAGGAACAACAACTCCAGACAATAATGGAGGAACAACAACTCCAGATAATAATGGAGGAACAATAACTCCAGACAATAATGGAGGAACAATAATTCCAAATGTTAATGAAGTAAAAACAGATTCAACTTCAGATGGAACTTCAATTAAAACAGGACAAGGAATTCCTAAAACAGGTGCACCAATTGGAGCAACTGGAATAGCTATTATATCTGTAGCACTTATAGCTTCAGGTTTATATTTAACAAAGAAAAAAGCTGCATAGTAAAAGATACTACACTACAGTATAAAGACTACTATTATTATTATTAATATAAATCTATATAAGTTCTATTAAATAATATACATATTAAAAGCTAGATTACTTACAGTTGTATGGTTAGTTATCTGGAATTAATGTAGATTACTAATTAGAACTTATATAGATTTTATCCAATTAAGATTCATAATTACTAATAAGTATCTATATAATTATAATATAAATTTGTTGAAATTTTACTATTAATTTTATAGGGGGTCTCGTTAATGAATATAAAAAATCAGAAAAAAGTAACCAAAACAAATAAATTAGATGAAATGCTCCCACTAGGACAATTAGCTACTCTAGGACTTCAACATGTACTCGCTATGTATGCCGGTGCTGTAGCTGTACCCCTTATAATTGGTGCTGCTGTAGGTTTAAGCCCTCAACAATTAGAATTGTTAGTTGCAGCTGATTTATTTACTTGTGGTATAGCTACATTGCTGCAAGCCATTGGAATAGGTAATTTTGCATGTATTAAATTACCTGTTATACTTGGATGTACCTTTGCTGCTGTAGGTCCATTAATTATTATAGGTAAATCTTTAGGAATGGATTATGCATATGGTGCAATAATAGTTTCAGGATTTATTGTTATTTTAATTGCTCCATTGTATGGTAAATTACTAAGATTTTTCCCCACTGTTGTAACCGGCTCTGTAGTAAGCATTATTGGGCTTTCCTTAATTAATGTTGGTATTAGAAGTTGTGGCGGTGGTGCTGGTTCTAAAGATTTTGGAAGCATTGCTAATATATCATTAGCGGGACTAGTAATGTTTATTATTTTACTTTCAAACAAATATTTAAAAGGATTCTTTAAATCAATATCTATCCTTAATGGTATAGTTATTGGAACTATAGTAGCATCCTTTATGGGTATGGTTGACTTCTCTATTGTTGCTAATGCAAAATGGGTTAGCTTTGTTAAACCATTTGTTTTTGGATTTCCTAAATTTGAACTTAGTTCAATTATTATGATGACTTTAGTTATGTTTGTAATTATGGTTGAATCTACTGGAACCTTTATGGGAGTTGCAAAGTTATGTGAAAAGGACCTTTCTGAAAAAGATATTGTAAAAGGACTACGAGCAGAGGGAATAGCAACAATTTTAGGTGGAATATTTAATTCTTTCCCTTATACTACCTTCAATCAAAACCTAGGACTTCTATCTTTAAGCAAAATATTTAGTCGTTTTGTAGTTGTTGCATCTGGTATTATCCTTGTCGCTCTTGGATTAATTCCAAAGTTTGCAGCTTTAGCTACAATTATTCCTCAACCTGTTATTGGTGGGGCTACTACTATAATGTTTGGTACTGTTGCTGTTGCTGGTATAAAAATGTTATTTGCCGCTGATTTAGAAAAAGATTCAAATATTTTAATAGTTGCTTGTTCTTTAGGTGTAGGCCTTGGAATTACAGCGGTTCCTGAATTACTTTCACAAACACCACAATTTTTCCAATCTATTTTTGGAAGTGGAATAGTTTCAGGTTCTATAGTTGCAATTATTCTTAATGCTTTCTTAAACCATGGAAGTAATGATACTAATACCAATTCAGCTTATTCGGATAATCATTCTATCCTTTAAACATAAAGAAGATGTCGCTTAAATTATTTTAAGCAACATCTTCTTTTTTATTTACAAAACTTATCATCAATATCTCTTAGCCCATCACAACCTGAGATTTGTAAAAATAACATTGTCATAATATGATCCTGACCTGTATAGTTCTTTAATATTGATTTTTATACATGAAAATTTATTGATTAATGCAACAGTAAAACCTAAATTATATTTTAGTATATTATATGTTTTATATTTTTAATATGTTACGTAATGATAAGGTGAATTTACAAAAAAAATTAAATCTATTGACCAAAAACCTTATAAGTATTAAAATTAACTTATAATTTAATGCACAATGACGTGTATTTGATGAGCAACGAAGCTTCATGGGGATTTATCCTATGGAGCTTTTATTTTTTAGGAGGTAATGCAATGAATAAATTTTCAATTAAAACCAAAATTTATTTTGGTGAAGGTTCACTATCAAGATTAAGTGAACTAAACTATAAAAAAGTAATGGTAATCACAGATCCGTTTATGGTTAAGAGTGGCACTATTAAAAAAATAACGGAACAACTTGAAAAAGGGTCAGTAGAATATATTGTATTTGATGAAATTGTTCCAGATCCACCTATTGAAACTGTAGTAGTTGGTGTAAATAAAATGATGGAGTTTAAGCCAGAAGCTATAATAGCTTTAGGTGGAGGATCAGCTATTGATGCTGCAAAAGCTATAAAAGAATTTGCTTTAAAAATAACTAAAACTGATGATGTATATTTTATAGCTATACCAACAACAAGTGGGACAGGCTCAGAGGTTACTAGTTTTTCAGTAATAACTGATAAAGAAAAAAATATAAAGTATCCACTAGTATCAGATAGTTTATTACCAAATGAAGCTATATTAGATCCAGAACTTGTGAAAACTGTTCCGAATTTTATTACGGCTGATACAGGAATGGATGTATTAACGCATAGTTTAGAAGCTTATGTTAGTACAAAATCTAATGACTTTACTGATGCTTTAGCAGAAAAATCTATAAAATTAGTTAGTGATTATCTTTTAAGAGCATATAAAGATGGAAATAATACAGAGGCAAGAGAGAAAATGCATTCAGCTTCATGTTTAGCAGGAATGGCATTTAATGAGGCTTCATTAGGTTTAAATCATGGTATAGCTCATGGTATAGGCGGAAAACTACATATAGCTCATGGAAGAACAAATTCTATATTGCTTCCTCATATTGTAGAATATAATGCAGATCTAACAGGATATACAAATTGTGAATATTCAAATGCAGCTATAAGATATGCAAATGTAGCTAAGATTTTAGATTTACCTTGTTCTAATGTAAGAACTGGTGTTAAGAGTTTAATAAATTGGATTGTAAAATTACAAAAAGAAATGAATATGCCAAGAACATTAAAGGAATGTGGAAAGGATATAAATGAAATAAATAATAGTATAGATGCTATAGCAGAAAGTGCTTTAGTTGATGGTTGTACAATCACAAATCCAAGAGTTCCAAATAAAAATGAGATAATAAAAATTTTAAATATAATTTCTAATTAATAGTTTACAAATAATTTAAAAAATGTTGACAAATTATTTGTAAAGGAGTACAATTTTTATATAGCACAAGGGCGTGTTATTCATATGTAGCAACGAAGCTTCTTAAGAATAGTATTATATTTTTAAGGAGCTTTATATATTTTTTTTAAGAAAGTTGGTATAAAATGAGTGAAATTAACGAAAAACAAAGAGTGATTCAAGAATATGTACCTGGTAAGCAAGTTACATTAGCTCATTTAATTGCAAATCCTAATAAGGATTTATATAAGAAATTAGGATTAAATGGAGATAATAAAAATGCTATTGGCATATTAACTATTACACCTGGTGAAGCTTCTATTATCGCAGCAGATGTCGCTACTAAGGCAGCAGATGTTCAAATTGGTTTTGTTGATAGATTCAGTGGTTCTCTTGTTATAACAGGTGATGTTTCATCCGTAGAATCAGCATTGGGACAAGTTTTAATTGTTCTTTCGAATATATTAAAATTTACTCCAGCAGAAATAACAAGGACTTAGGTGAAGAAATGAAAAAAGTTATTTTTATGGGAAAATGCGGTTGTGGAAAAACTACATTATGCCAAAAATTACATGCAGAGAATCTAGAGTATAAGAAAACTCAAGCTATTGATAATTATGAAAATGCAATAGATACTCCTGGTGAGTACATAGAAAATAGATCATACTATAGAGCATTAATTGTTACTTCAGTAGATGCTGATGTAATAGCTTTGATACAAGATTGCACAGAAGAAGAAAATTATTTTCCACCAGCTTTTGCAAGTATTTTTCCTAAAGAGGTAATCGGTATTATAACTAAGATTGATTTATCGAATAGTGAAGAGGAAATAATAAAGGCAGAAGAAGCATTAATAAATGCAGGTGCACAGAGGATTTTTAAAATTTCAACTATGGAAAGCATAGGGATAAAAGAATTAGAAGAATATTTGAAATAATAGAGGTGTGGTATGAGTAAAAGAATTGTAATAGTCGATGATGAACCTATTACGAGGATGGATTTGAAGTCATTATTAGTTGATGCAGGTTACGATGTAGTAGCAGAAGCAAGTGATGGATTTGATGCCGTTGAAGCTAGTAAAAAATATTTACCTGATATTATATTGATGGATATAAATATGCCTAATTTAGATGGTCTAAAGGCAGCTAAAATTATCTCAAGGGGTGGTTATGCAGGTGGGATTATACTTTTAACAGCTTTTTCAGATAAAGAATTTATAGAAAAAGCTAAAGACGTTGGTGTATTTGCATATTTACTTAAACCCTTGGATGAAAAATCTTTGATACCTACAGTTGAGATGGTATACTCAAAATCTAGTGAGTTTAAAAAATTAAAAAAAGAACTGGATTTAAGTATTAAAAAAATTGAAGAGAGAAAAATAATTGAAAGAGCAAAAGGCATGCTTATGAAAGAAGACAACCTTACTGAAGAAGAATCCTATGAAAAAATAAGAAAATTAAGCATGGATAGAAGATGTTCAATGAGGAGTATTGGAGAGGCGATTGTAATTGCTTATGAAATATAAAATTACCGAAAATTTATGTGAACAACAGTCAAGTCTAACAGATAGTGATATTAAAATTATCATTGAAACAAGTAAGGCTGCAGAATATATTACACAAATAGAAACTTGTGATGTTTTCATAGATATTAAAAGCAACATTGAAAATAGTGCTTTAGTTGTATTTGAAAGTAGACCAAGTGATGGACAAAGCTTATATAAGAATTCAGTTGTTGGTGAACTTGCATTAAGAGTAAATGAACCAGGTGTTTTAAGAAGTTTAGAACTAGGTATTCATACAAAAAATATTCATGCTAAAACACAAGAAAACATATGGGTAAAGCAAAATGTAATACCTATAAAAAATGGAGAAAACACTATAGCAGTTTTAATAACTGAAAGAAATATAAGTAAAGAAATATTAACTGATGAGAAAATCAAATCATTATCAGATGATAATGAGGTATTAACTTCAACCTTAATGACTTTATTAAATTATGAAAATGATTTTAAAGATGAAATGAAGGAAGCAATACTTATTTTTAATAGTGAAGGAAAGCTTGTTCTTAAAAATAAGAGTGCTGATAATATTTATGAAAAGTTAGGTTTTTTTGAATCACTAAATGAGTTAGATTATAATAACTTGCGGTTTGATGAAATAACATTAACAGAAATAAATGAAATAAATCCAAAAGAATATAAAAATTTTCTTTTGCATAAAAAAGTAACCATTGGAAATAACTATTTTGAAGTTAAAAAAATAGTTACAGATAATAGTGAAAATAAAATTATTATGATAATAAATGATTTAACAGAAATAAAGAATAAGGACGATGAGATAATTTCTAAATCAGTAGCTATAAGAGAAATACATCATAGAGTTAAGAATAACCTTCAAACTATAGCTTCATTATTAAGACTTCAGAGTCGAAATTGCATAGGCGATGAAGCCAAGCTTGCATTACTTGAGAGTGGGAATAGAATTTTATCAATTGCTACAACTCATGAACTATTATCTAAACAGATAGAAGATAATATATCTATAATAGAAGTATTATCAACTATTAAAAATAATATGTTAAGATGCTTTAGTAATTCTAACAAAGTTTCTATTGATATAAGTGGTGATGATTTTATTGTTAATAGCGATAAGTCTACTACTATAGCATTAATAGTAAATGAGCTATTTCAAAACTCTATGGAGCATGCTTTTATAGGAAGAGATAAAGGCTCTATAAAATTAATACTTGAATCAATTGGAGAATATAAGATAGTTAAAGTTATTGATGATGGTATTGGATTTGATATAAACGATACTAGAAAAGATAGCCTTGGAAGTAAAATAGTTTCAAGCTATGTTAAGGATAAACTCAAAGGGAATCTTATTATAGATTCTAATAGATCAGGAACTAGCATAATAATAAAATTTATAGTATAGATATAACAACTTTTACGCTGTAGTAAAAGTATTAAGCAAAGAGGCTTAATGTTATGACTTTTTTTTAAAAAGGTTTAACATTAAGTCTCTTTTTTGTGGGGTGTAGTGATGAAAGAAGAAATTTTAAGCGTAGGAATTGATATTGGAACATCAACAACACAACTAGTTTTTTCAAATATAACTATAGAAAATATGGCATCTAGTTTTTCAGTGCCAAGAATAAGTATTGTTGGTAAGGAAATTATTTATAGAAGTGATATCTATTTCACGCCGATACTTAGAGGGAAAGAAATAGATATGGAGAAAATTTTAGAAATAGTACAAAAGGAATATATTAAAGCTGGTGTTAAAAAAGAAGAAATATCTACTGGTGCTGTAATAATAACTGGTGAAACAGCGAGAAAAGAAAATGCAAATATAGTGCTTCATAATTTAAGTGGTTTTGCAGGAGATTTTGTTGTTGCAACAGCAGGTCCAGATCTTGAAAGTATAATTTCGGCTAAAGGTGCTGGAGCAGATGTTTATTCAAAGGAAAATAACAATACAGTAGTTAATATTGATGTTGGAGGGGGAACTTCCAATATAGCAGTATTTACAAGGGGAGAATTAATAGATACAGGGTGCCTCGATATTGGAGGAAGACTGATAAAAATAGATGTAACTTCAAAAAAAATAACTTATATAGCACCAAAAATTAAAGAATTAGTAGAAATAAATAATATTAATATTAATGTTGGTGATAGTTATTCAGAAACAGCAGTTCAGAAAATAATTGATGAAATGGTTAAGTTACTTGAAATTTCTGTGGGAGTAACAAAAGAAAATGATTTTTATCAAAGAATATTAACTAAAAAGGGAATTGATTTAAATACGCATATAAATTGCATATCTTTCTCAGGAGGAGTTGCAGATTATATATATAAGGGTTTGGAAGAAAAGGATGTTTTTAAATATGGTGATATAGGAATACTTCTTGGTAGAGCCATTAAAAAATCCTTGCTACTTAGCAAGTTAACTCTCGTGAACTCAACTGAAACCATAAGAGCTACAGTTGTAGGGGCTGGTTCACATACCACTGATATAAGTGGTAGTACAATAACTTACACTGAGGATAACTTTCCTCTGAAAAATCTACCTATATTAAAACTTTCTATAGAAGAGGAAAAAGATACTTCGTTAATAGCTGATAAGATAATAGAAAAATTAAATTGGTTTAAGATTGAGGGAGAACTACAAAGAGTTGCTGTTGCAATAAATGGCAAGAAGAACCCAAGTTTTATAGAAGTAGAAGAAATAGCACAGTCTTTATTAAAAGGTATGAATGAATTAATAGAAAAAGATCTACCTTTAACAGTAATCGTCGAAAATGACATGGCTAAGGTTTTAGGGCAAACACTTCATAGATATTTAAACTATAAGAAAAATATAGTTTGTATAGATGGAGTGAGGGTGGAAAATGGAGACTACATAGATATTGGAAAGCCACTAGTTGGCGGACAAGTAGTACCTGTTGTTATTAAAACTTTAGTATTTAATTAAAGAAGGGGTGAATTATTTTGAAATTAAAAACAAAACTATTTGGTAAAAGCTATGAATTTAAAAGTGTAATAGAGGTGCTTGCAAAAGCTAATGAAGAAAAATCAGGTGATCAACTAGCAGGTATTGCAGCTACAAGTGCTGAGGAAAGAGTTGCAGCAAAGGTTGTTGTATCAAACATGACACTTGAAGATTTAAGAAATAATCCAGCAGTGCCTTATGAAATTGATGAGGTAACAAGAATAATCCAAGATAATGTCAATGAAAAAATATATGCAGAAATTAAAGATTGGACAGTATCAGATTTAAGAGAATGGTTATTAGATCATAATACAACTGGTAGAGATATTGGAAGAGTTTCAAAAGGTTTAACATCAGAAATGATTGCTGCTGTTGCAAAAATTATGTCTAACTTAGATTTAATTTACGGAGCTAAGAAAATAAAAGTAACTGCTCACTGTAACACAACAATAGGAGAAGAAGGAAGACTTTCAATAAGATTACAACCTAACCATCCAACAGATAATCCAGATGGTATTCTTGCTTCATTAATGGAAGGTTTAAGCTATGGAGTTGGAGATGCAGTACTTGGACTTAATCCTGTTGATGACTCTGTTGAAAGTGTAACAAGAGTATTAAAGAAATTTGATGAATTCAAGAGAAAATGGGATATACCTACTCAAACTTGTGTACTAGCTCATGTAACTACACAAATGGAAGCAATCAGAAATGGTGCTCCAGCAGATTTAATATTCCAATCAATAGCTGGTTCAGAAAAAGGAAATACAGCTTTTGGATTTAATGCAGCTACAATAGAAGAAGCAAGACAATTAGCTTTAAAACATGGAACTGGAACTGGACCAAATGTTATGTATTTTGAAACAGGACAAGGTTCAGAATTATCTTCAGATGCTCATCATGGAGTAGATCAAGTAACTATGGAAGCTAGATGTTATGGATTTGCTAAGAAATTTGAACCATTCATCGTAAATACAGTTGTTGGATTCATTGGACCCGAATATTTATATGATTCAAAACAAGTTATAAGAGCAGGACTTGAAGATCACTTTATGGGTAAATTAACAGGACTTCCAATGGGATGTGATGCTTGTTATACAAACCATATGAAAGCTGATCAAAATGATATAGAAAACCTTGCAGTTTTACTTGCAGAAGCAGGTTGCACATACTTTATGGGAGTTCCACATGGCGATGATGTAATGCTTAATTATCAATGTACAGGATATCATGAAGCAGCTACACTAAGAGAACTTGTAGGATTAAGACCTATAAAGGAATTTGAAGTATGGCTTGAAAAAATGGGAATTTATAAAGATGGTAAGTTAACAGAAAAAGCAGGAGATGCGTCAATATTTCTTAAGTAAGAGGGGGAACTAAAAATGGTAAACGAAAAAGAATTAAAGTCCATGGTTGAATCATTACTTACTGAAATGATGAAGGGTAATGTTGAACTACCAAAAGAAAATAAAGTAGAAAAACAAAATGAAACTTCAAATATAGAAGATGGTTATATTGAAGATATAACATTAGTTGATTTAAAGGAACAATTATTAGTTCCAAATCCAGAAGATAAAGATGGATATTTAAAAATGAAAATGAATACTCCAGCTAGAGTTGGTATATGGAGAGCAGGTCCTAGATATAAGACTATAACATCATTAAGATTTAGAGCGGATCATGCAGCAGCTCAAGATTCAGTGTTCTCAGATGTTTCAGAGGAATTTGTAAAAGAAATGAACTTTATTAAAGTTAATACTATATGTAAGGATAAAGATCAATATATTACAAGACCTGATTTCGGAAGACAATTTTCTGATGAATCTAAGGATATAATGAGAAAATCATTAAACAAAAATTCTAAGGTTCAAATAGTAATTGGAGATGGATTAAGTTCAGCTGCTATAGAAGCAAATGTTAAAGATATATTACCAGCTATAATTCAAGGATTAAAGGGATATGGAATAGATGCAGGTCCTTGTATATTTGTAAAACATTGTAGAGTACCTGCAATGGATGTAATATCAGAGATAACAGGAACAGATGTTACATTGTTATTAGTTGGTGAAAGACCAGGTCTAGTAACAGCAGAATCTATGAGTGCTTATATAGCATATAAGGCTACAGTAGGTATGCCAGAAGCAAGAAGAACAGTTATATCTAACATACACAAGGGTGGAACAACAGCTGTTGAAGCTGGAGCTCATATTGCAGAACTTGTAAAAACTATGATAGATAAAAAAGCATCAGGTATAGATTTAAAAAGTTTATAAAAAAGGGGAGTTAATAATATGAAAAACGAAGCATTACGTGCAACTGTTTTAGGTGTGAAAATAATATCAAATGTAAGTCCCGATATGGCAGAATTATTAGAACTTAAACCTTATCAAAAGAGTTTAGGAATAATAACAGCAGATATAGATGATGTAACATATACAGCGTTAGATGAAGCTACTAAAGCTGCTGGAGTTGAAGTAGTTTATGGAAAAAGTATGTATGCAGGTTCTGCAAATTCATCAACAAAGCTTGCTGGTGAAGTTATAGGAATGATAGCTGGAACAAGCCCAGATGAAGTAAGAAGTGGTTTAAATGCAGCTATAGATTTCATTGAAAATGGAGCTCATTTTATAAGCGCAAATGATGATAATACAGTTCCATATTTCGCTCATTGTGTATCAAGAACAG
Organism: Clostridium gasigenes; assembly: GCF_017348895.1. Taxonomy (NCBI): domain Bacteria; kingdom Bacillati; phylum Bacillota; class Clostridia; order Eubacteriales; family Clostridiaceae; genus Clostridium; species Clostridium gasigenes. Next base: position 317,444 of record NZ_CP071376.1, on the reverse strand, counting down.
GCTCTTACTTATCAAAAACAGCAGGTATAAAAGAAGGGGAAGCTCTTGCTTATTTAGTAGCACCTCCACTTGAAGCTATGTATGGTATAGATGCAGCTCTTAAAGCTGCAGATGTTAAGGTAACTGTTTTATTTACACCACCAACTGAAACTAACTTTGGTGGAGGCTTATTAACTGGAAGCCAATCAGCTTGCAAAGCAGCTTGTGATGCATTCGCAGCAGCTGTAGAATTTGTTGCTGAAAATCCAACTAGTTACTAAGAAGAGAAGTGATTAAAATGGGTGGAAAAGCGCTTGGCCTTATAGAAGTTAATGGTTTAGTTGGAGCAATAGAAGCCGCTGATTCAGCTTTAAAAGCCGCTGATGTTAAACTTCTAGGAGTAGAAAAGATATCTTCTGGTTTAACAACTGTTAAGATTATAGGAGATGTAGATGCAGTGCAAGAGGCTGTAGCAGTTGCAAAGGTTGCTGCAAGTAAAATAAGTTCTATATTTTCTTCTACTGTAATATCAAGAATGGATAATCAAACTGAAGCTATGATATTAAATTTTAATGATAAGACAAAAAAAAATGAGTTGAATGTTAATAGTGAAACTTTAAATTATTCAGAAAAAACTGAAGAAGTTATTAATAGTGATATAGCTGAAATTAATATTTCAGAAGTTACTGAGGTAACTAATCCGGTTAAAATAGAAGATGAAATTTTGATAGAAAAAGTGGATAAATGTGAAGAAAAGATAGAAGAAAAGATAGAAGAAAAGATAGAGCTAAAAGAGAAAAAAGTTTATACAATCATAGAGATTAAAGCTATGAATGTAGAAGAACTTAGAAGGTTAGCAAGACAATTGAAAATAACAGAAATGAATAATAAACAAATTAAATTTGCTAAGAAAGATAGGCTTATAGAAGTTATAGATAAGCACTATAGAGAAGGAGATAAGTAATGGAATTATTAGATAAGGATCTAGTTTCAATACAAGAGGTTAGAAATCTTATAGCAAAAGCAAAAATTGCTCAAAAAAGATTATCTGAAATGAGTCAAGAAGAGATAAACAAAATTGTAAAAGCAATTTCTGATGCAGGTTATGAAAATGCTGAGAAATTAGCGAAAATGGCACATTCAGAAACTGGTTTTGGGAAATGGGAAGATAAGATAGTTAAGAATACTTTTGCTTCAAAGGTTGTATATGAATCTATAAAAGATGTGAAGACAGTTGGAATTATAAATGAAGATAAAGCTTTAAAGGTTTTAGAAGTAGCTGTACCAATGGGAGTTGTTGCGGGTCTTATACCATCAACAAATCCAACATCTACAGCAATTTATAAAGCTATGATAGCTATTAAATCAGGAAATTCAATTGTATTTTCACCGCATCCAAATGCAAAGAATTGTATTCTTGAAACTGTAAGAATAATATCAGAAGCATCTGTTGCAGCTGGATGTCCAGATGGAGCTATAGGATGTATGACAGTTCCAACCATGCAAGGTACTGATGAACTTATGAAGCATAATGATGTAGCATTAATTTTAGCTACAGGTGGTTCTGCAATGGTTAAGGCAGCTTACTCTTCAGGAACTCCAGCAATAGGAGTAGGCCCTGGAAATGGTCCTGCATTTATTGAAAAAAGTGCAAATATTAAATTAGCAGTAAAAAGAATTATGGATTCAAAAACTTTTGATAATGGTACTATATGTGCTTCAGAACAATCAATTGTTGTTGAAAAAGAAATTGAAGATAAGGTAGTTGAAGAACTTAAAAACTCAGGTGCTTATTTTGTAACAGAAGAACAAAGCAAAAAGCTTGAGAAGTTCATTTTAAGACCTAATGGTACAATGAATCCTCAAATAGTTGGTAAAAGTGCAGAGGTTATAGCTAGTCTTGTAGGGATAGAAATACCAAAAGGTACAAGAGTTATTATAGCTAGAGAAAATAGAGTTGGACATAAAGTTCCATATTCAAAAGAAAAACTTTGTCCAATACTAGCATTCTATGTTGAGGATAATTGGAATACAGCTTGCGAAAGATGTATTGAGATATTAAATAATGAAGGTGCAGGACATACTTTAGTACTTCATAGTGAAAACCAAGAAGTTATTAGAGAATTTGCATTAAAGAAACCAGTAAGTAGATTACTTGTAAACACTCCAGGAGCACTTGGAGGAATAGGAGCATCTACAAATTTATTACCAGCATTAACTTTAGGTTGTGGAGCTGTTGGTGGAAGTTCAACTTCTGATAACATAGGTCCATTAAATCTAATAAATATAAAAAGAGTAGGTTATGGTGTTAGAGAGTTAGAAGAATTAAGAGGAACTAAATCACAAAGCGTAGAATCTGCTTGTACAGTAAGCAACGAAGAAGATTTAATAAATGTTCTAGTTGAAAAAATTATGCAAAAGTTAAACAAATAATTAGTTAACATTAAAATTTAAATAAATTCAAAATTTAGGAGGCAAAATATTATGGCAAACACAAACGCATTAGGAATGGTAGAAACTAAAGGATTAGTAGCAGCAATCGAGGCTGCAGACGCAATGGTGAAAGCTGCAAACGTAACATTAGTAGGTAAAGAACAAATCGGTGCTGGATTAGTAACAGTTATGGTAAGAGGCGATGTTGGAGCTGTTAAAGCAGCTACAGATGCTGGAGCTGCTGCTGCTGAAAGAGTAGGAGAATTAGTATCAGTACACGTAATCCCAAGACCACATGCTGAAGTAGATATATTAATTCCAAAAATAGCAGAATAATAAATTTCAAAACATACTATCCGCGTTTGGCGGGTAGTATGTTTATATTCCATAAGGATGTGAGATAATGAGCGTTTTAACAGAAACAGAGATCAGAAAACGTTTAAGAGATAAGGATTTAAAGTTACTTAAAGAATATGAAGTTGAAAAAGGAGTAATAGTAACTCCATCAGCAAAAGGATATTTAAGTGATAATAATATACAATTAAAGATTGTTGAAAAAATAAAAGAAATAAATGAACCTGTTATTATTGAGAAAGAAGTAAGAATTGAGCCTAAATTTAGAACTATATTTGGGGGATATTTAGACAGTAAACCTGAACACATGACTCATCTTAATGGAAATCTATTAGTATTTAAAAATCATAGTAGAATTATATTAAGAGGGAAATTTGATAGTTTAGAATCTCAAATATTACAGGTTCAAATACTTTCTGATAAATTAAAGCATGAAAAGCTTACAAATGACTTAGAAGAAATTTTAGGTTTTGTTAGAAATCTATTAAGAGCAGAAGTTCTTGAAGAAAAATTAAATGAATTTAAGCTTTTAGATATGGATGAAAAGGAACTTAGAGAAAAATCACATCATCCTAAAAAATATTATGGTATGGGTCATTTTCAGCCAAGTTATAAAAATGGTGAAATTGTAGTTGCATTAAATTCTTTAAGATCAGCTACAAGAGAAGTGGAACTAGCATCTTATAATGCTTTTAAAACTGAGTATGGTGATGTAGAAAGAGAAGATATTGTAAGGGCACTAAATAGGCTTTCTTCTTTATTTTGGATAATGATGTTTAAGTTTTTAGCTGGCGAATATACAAATAAGGAGAAAATACATGGACGATAAATTAATTGATAATTTAGTTGAACAAGTTTTAAGTAAAGTAAAAGAAGAAATTTTTATAGGGGTTGAAGCCTCTGGTAGACATGTTCATTTAAGTAGAGAATGTATAGATATATTGTTTGGAAAAGGGTATCAACTTACTAAGGTTAAGGAACTTTCTCAACCCGGACAATTTGCTTGTAAGGAAAGAGTAACACTAATAGGACCAAAGGGATCTATGGCAAATGTTGTAGTTTTAGGACCAGAACGAAAAGATACTCAAGTTGAAATTTCAGCTACTGATGCATTAATTTTAGGTTTAAAAGTACCAGTAAGAGAAAGTGGAGATGTTAAAGGCTCTTGTGGAATATTAATTGTTGGAGAAAAATCAGCAGTTAAACTAGAAGAAGGAACTATTATAGCTAAAAGACATATTCATTTAACACCAAAGGATGCTAAGAAATTTAAAGTTAATGATAAAGAAAATGTAAAGGTTCAAGTATTAGGTTCAAGAAAATTAATATTTGATGATGTAGCTATAAGAGTTTCAGAGCATTTTAATTCTAAGATGCATATAGATTATGATGAAGCAAATGCTTGTGGTTTTAAGAATGGAATATTAGCTAGAATAATAAAATAGGTGGTGATATTTTGGAGTTTGATAAATTAGTTGCCTTAATTACAGAACAAGTATTTAATAATATAAAACAAAATACAGTTATGAAGAAGAAAATATTATTATTATCTAAAGAAAATAATAATAAAATACAAGAATTGCTAGGCAGTGATTTTGATTTAGAATATTATGAAGATAATATTGATTTAAATTCTTATGAACATATAATTTGTCCGAGTTTATGTACTAATGGTTTAGCATCATTAGCATTAGGGATGAGTAGTTCAAAAATGCTTAGTAAAATGATTGAAGCTATATTTATGGGTAAAAATGTTATAGTACTTGAAGATGGTATGGAATATAGAAAGTTTAAGGGAACAGCACCTAAAACATTATATAAAACATTTTTAGAATATGAAGAAAAGGTAAGAAATTTTGGAGTTAGAATAGTTCAGGTAGATTCATTAAAAGCTGAATTAAATCAAAAAAAATCAAAAAGCAATTTAATAGAAAATGAAACTGTAAAAAACAATGATGATGTAGTTTTTCATAAAGAAGTACAATCTACTGAAATTATTGAAGTAAAAGACAGTTTGCATATAAGAAATAAAAAGCTTATAGCAGAGTCAGATTTAAGAAAAGTATATATGAATGGTGTTAGAAACATAACTATTGATAAAAAATCAATATTAACACCTCTAGCAAAAGATTTTGTTAGAATATATCATTTAAACATCACAAGAGCATAAATGGAGGAATTATAATGGTAATAGGTAAGGTTGTAGGAAATATTTGGTCCACTAGAAAAGACGAAAAACTAAATGGAATTAAGTTTATGGTAGTAAAGCCATTAGATGAAAATTTTAATGAAAAAGGTGAGGTTTTCGTAGCAGCAGATAATGTTGGTGCTGGAATAGGGGATACAGTTTTAGTGACTACAGGATCAGCCGCAAGAATTTCTATAGAATACAAAGAAATACCTGTTGATGCAGTTATAGTAGGAATAGTTGATTCAGTAGAGGTTGACAATGTCTAGAGCGGTTGCAATTGTTGAACTTAGAAGTATTGCCTCAGGAATTTCGGTTGTTGATAAAATGCTAAAAGCTGCAGATGTGGAACCTTTATACTGTAAACCTATATGCCCCGGGAAATTCTTTGTTATTGTTTGTGGTGATGTAGGAAGTGTTAATGCAGCTTTAGAGGCTGCATTAAAAGAAAATAATAAATACATAATATCCACTAAAATACTACCTAATATTCATGAGGATATTATAAATGCAATAAAAAACAAATATTTACGCAGTGCCAGCTTAGCTATAGGTATAGTAGAAACTATCTCTGTAGCTGAAGGTATTGTTGCATTAGATACTTCACTAAAAAATGGTGAAGTTACCTTAGTTAAGTTATCATTAGGATTTACCACAGGTGGAAAGTGTTATTATATTGTGTCAGGTCAATTAAGTGGGGTAAAGGAAGCTATAGAATGTGCTTTAAAGGTTATAAAAAAGGACAAACTATTATGCTATGAGATTATTCCATCACCGGACACGGAATTATTAAAAGTACTAAATATTATTTCGGGCATCTGACAAAAATAACAAGTCAAGTATTAAAATATTGGCTTGTTATTAAAAAAAGATGACTTATAAGAAAAGAGGTATTAATTATGGAAATTAATGAAATTATAATATGTATTATGGCGGTATTTATGGCATTAGGTGCTATTGATAAATGTATAGGAAATAAATTTGGTCTTGGTGAAAAATTTGAAGAAGGTTTAATGGCAATGGGAGCATTAGCAATTGCTATGGTTGGAGTAATATGTTTAGCTCCAGTACTTGCTGACGTATTGAAGCCAGTAGTAGTTCCATTATATGAATTTTTAGGAGCTGACCCTGCAATGTTTGCAACAACATTGCTTGCAAATGATATGGGTGGATTTCCATTAGCTTTAGAACTTGCAAAAGATCCTCAAGCAGGGTTATTTGCAGGAGCAATACTAGGAGCAATGCTTGGACCTACAATAGTATTTACTATTCCTGTAGCTTTAGGAATTATAGAAAAAGAAGATCATAAATATTTAGCAACAGGTGTACTTGCAGGTATAATAACTATTCCACTTGGATGTTTAGCTGGTGGATTAGTAGCAGGTTTCCCAATAGTTATGATGTTGAAAAATTTAGTTCCAATTGTAATATTCGCAGCATTAGTAGTTTTAGGACTTTGGAAAATGCCTGAAAAAATGATTAAAGGTTTTACTTATTTTGGTAAAGGTGTAGTTGTAATTATAACTCTTGGACTAGCAGCAGCTATTATAGAAAAATTAACTGGTCTTGTAGTAATACCAGGTATGGCATCAATTGATGAAGGAATTGGAATTGTTGGAAATATAGCAATTGTTCTAGCAGGAGCATTCCCAATGGTACTTGTAATAACTAAAGTATTTAAGAAGCCATTATTAAAAATGGGAAAACTTCTTAAAATGAATGATATTGCAGCAGCAGGTATGGTTGCTACATTAGCAAATAGTATTCCTATGTTTGGTATGTTAAAAGATATGGATGAAAGAGGAAAAATAATAAATATCGCATTTGCAGTTTCAGCAGCATTTGTAATTGGAGATCATTTAGGATTTACAGCAGGAGTTGCTAAAGAAATGATTTTCCCTATGATAGTTGGTAAACTTGTAGGTGGAATTACAGCAGTAGTTATTGCTTGTATAATCGCTAATAAAACAATGGCTAAAAATAAGAGTAAATAATAATAAATATGTAATTAAGGAGTGTTAGTTATGGAAAATTTAGATAGAAGCATTATTGAAGATTTAGTAAGAAAAATTATTAAAGAAAACTTATCAGGAGTAACTAATGTAAATGCAGATAGACATGTAGATCAAAGTGGAATTATGTCTGTTAAGTTACCTATGCTTAAGCTTGAAAAGTTCGATACAGGTAAATCACAAGACAATGTTATGTTAAGAGATGCATTATCATTAGAAGAAAGTCCAAGACTTGGTTGTGGGCTTATGGAAATGAAAGAAACAACTTTTGATTGGACATTAATGTATGATGAAATACAATATGTTATAGAAGGTAGACTTGAAATAAATATAGATGGAAGAAAAGTTTGCGCTGATGCTGGAGAAATTATTTTAGTACCTAAAGGTAGTAAAATACAATTCTGTGTACCAAACTATGCTAAATTTATGTATGTAACTTATCCAGCTGATTGGGCAGAACAAAAGTAATTGAGTTGTGAAACAATCAAAAATATGTTACTATAAAAAAAGATGAAAATAAAATTTAATATAATTATTAATTAAGGAATATGGTGAAAATCCATAGCAGCCCCCGCTACTGTAATTGTGGACGATAAGCTTAAAAAACCACTAGAATTAAAGTTCTGGGAAGGAAAGCTTAAAGAATGAAGCAAGAGTCAGGATATTTAATTATAATAGAAAACTATATATCTTCGGAGGGAAGAGCGTTGTATTTATAACTATTAAATTATTTTGATTTTAATATGTTTATATAAAGAAGCACTTTTTTTAGAGTGCTTCTTTTTGTTTTAGAAATTTTAAAATATAAGGAGAGAATAAAATGAATAATAAAAAGGTTTTAGTATCATTATTAATTGTAATTATAGCTATAGGGGGATACTTTAGTTATAATAAGTTTTTAACAGAAAAGACTGTTAAAGGAAATAAAGAGATAACTGTTACAGTTATAAACAAAGATGAAAATTATGAAAAAGAGCATATACATAGAACTGATGCAGAAAAGCTTGGAGTAGCATTAGATGAAATGGGAATAGCAGAAACAAGTAAAGGCGATTTTGGTAGAATGGTTACTAAAGTAGATGGAATAGATACAGAAATGGCTAAACAACAATGGTGGAACATAGCTATAAATGGAGAAGATGCACAAACTGGAATAGATGACACAGTTATAAAAGATGGAGATAAAATAGAGTTTATTTATAAAGTAGGTTTCTAAAAATGAGAAACAATTTAAAAACAATTATATTGATGGGTTTCTTAGGAGCTATTGTAGTTGTATCTCAAATAGCATTGAATTTTATACCAAATGTTGAATTAGTATCATTATTATTAATAATATTTACGCTGATTTATGAAAAAAAAGCACTATATATAGTCTTTGTATTTGTAATGTCAATGGGTCTTATGTATGGTTTTGGTTTATGGTGGATAGGATATTTAATAATATGGCCAGCCCTTGTTATGATAACATATATTTTAAAAAATAAATTTAATAAGAATTTTTTAGGGTTAGCTATTTTTTCCGCAGGATTCGGATTAATATTTGGAGCATTATATGCAATACCGTATATATTTGCTTCAGGAATGAATGTAGCAATAGCTTATTGGATTAGAGGGATTCCCTTTGATTTAATTCATATGGTTGGAAATTATTTTGCTATGATATTATTAGGTGAAAAAATATATAATTTATTATTATTTTCAAATAAAAAATATGGATATTAGTTATTTTCAAAAGCCTTATATAAATAGTTCTAATGTGATAAAATTAAATATATAAAAAGAACTTATAAATAGGCTAGAAGATGAGATTCAAAAATTTTTAATATGAAAATTGGAGGAAATTATGATAGAAAAAAATAGTGTTGAAGTAGCAAAGATAGCAACTAAAATGGCCATATCAACAAGAGAAGAAGAACATAAATTAGTAGATGAGTTAAGAAAAGAGGATATATTTGCAGTAGCAGTAGATATAGGTGGAAACTTAAATACATCTATACCTAAAATAATTGAGAGAGCGTTAGTGGCATCAAAAAGAACTGGAATTATTAAAGATTGCCATCTTCATGATGGTGCTGTTGTAGGTGCTACAAGAGAAGCTTTAATGCAAGTATCATCTAAAGCTAATGGATTAAGTGTTGGTGGAAAGATAGGTATTGCAAGATATGGAGAACACTTAAGTGTAACAATATTCTTAAGTATAGGTTTATTGCATTTAAATGAGGTAGTTATTGGAATAGGTCATAGATCAATACCTGAAATGTAAAAAAACATTGACAGTATTTTAAAATGATTGTATTATTAGTAATAATTAAGGTTCCAAAAGAAAATAACAAGCCAAAGATTTTGAGGATGTTTTGTGTTAGGTTAAGAACCATAGCATAGGCATAGGGGATTTAGGTAAATGTTGTGGAGATTGAAGTGCCGTAAAAAAGTAGCATAGTAGAAGTAGTTGCATAGTAATAGAAGTAGTATATTAAAAAAAGTAGCATAGTAGTTTGGTAGGAGATAAGTTTAATCGTAAATAATGTATCTAACAATAAGGGATCATAAAATAAAGAACCAGTCAAAGATAAGAATATTGACTAGGTATTTATTTGAATATCTCTAAAAGATACTTAAGTGATATTTATGGACCCTACTTATAAATTATAAGTAGGGTCTTTTTATTTTAAAAAAAAGTTAATTTTAGGAGGATGGTAGTATGGTAGTTAAGAAAAAAGTTTCATTATTAATTTCAATTATTTTAACCACAACAATTATAGCTGGTTGTTCAGCAAATAAAGGTGGCAATCAAAATAAAAAAATATCAATTGGTATTACTCAGATAGCAGAGCATCCTGCATTAGATGCAGCAAGAGAGGGATTTATAGAAGCATTAGAGTCTAAAGGATATGTGCAGGGAGAAAACCTAAATATAGAAATTCAAAATGCACAAGGAGATATAGGAACTTCTCAAATGATTTCACAAAATTTTGTGTCACAGGAAAAAGATTTAATATTTGCGATTGCAACACCTGCAGCTCAAGCTGCTTTTAACTCAACAAAAGAAATTCCAATAATAGTTACAGCAGTATCAGATCCTGTGAAGGCGGGGCTTGTTAGTAGTATAGAAACATCAAATACTAATGTTGCAGGAACAAGCGATGAAGCTCCTTTAGATAAGCAGTTTAAATTATTAAAAGATATATTTCCACAAAGCAAGAAAATAGGGATTTTATATAATACAAGTGAAGTAAACTCAGAGGTTCAAATAGAAAAAGCAAAAGAAATAGCTGGAAAATATGATTTAGAAATAATAACATCTGGTGTAACTAGTGTTAATGATATGACAACAGCTTTAGATATAATACTAGATAAAGTTGATATATTATACACATTAACAGATAATCTAATAGCATCTTCAATGCCTTTAATTTCAGCAAAAGCTATAGAAAAGAAAATTCCTGTAGTTGGAGCAGAAGAGGCTCATGTTAAAGGGGGCGCTTTAATAACCGAAGGAATAAGTTACAAAAAATTAGGTTTTGAAGCTGGGCTTAAGGCTGTAGAAGTTATTAAAGGACAAGATATAAAACAAATGTCAGTAAGTTCTTTAAAAGATACAGAGCTTATTATAAATACGGATACTTTAGAAAAGCTAGGAGTTAAAATTTCTAAAGATATTATGGATAAAGCAAAGCTGATAAAGGGAGGCGAATAATATGCCTTTCTTTATAGGAATATTAGAACAAGGACTTATAATAGCTATAGCTGCTTTAGGTGTATATATAACTTACACTATATTAGATTTTCCTGATTTATCAGTTGATGGAACCTTTTCTCTGGGGGCAGCTGTATCTATAGTTGCTATTATAAATAATGTAAATCCATTTGTATCACTAATATTTGCATTTATAGCAGGGGCCTTAGGTGGGCTTATTACAGGAATACTTCATGTGAAATTTAAGATAACAAATCTTTTATCTGGAATACTTGTGATGATTGGATTATATTCTATAAATTTAAGAATAATGGGTAAGGCAAATCTACCTATTTTTGATAAAGGGAGTATATTTTCATCAGAAAATAAGTTGATGATTATAATTATAATAACCATAATTATAAAAATAGCTATGGATTTAATATTTAAAACAAAGTTTGGATTCATATTGAAGGCAACAGGGGATAACGAAACATTGGTAACTACCCTTGCAGTAAGTACTGGTAAAATAAAAATTATTGCACTTATGTTTTCTAATGGGCTTGTAGCTCTTTCAGGAGGAATAATGGCACAATATCAAAATTTCTCAGATATATCTATGGGAACTGGTCTTGTTATAATGGCATTAGCTGCTATTATTTTAGGACAATCAGTATTTAAAAGTGAAAGAGTATTAAAGGCGACCACTATAGTAATTATAGGAGCCATATTATATAAATTAAGTATAGGACTCGCTCTAAAAGCTGGATTCCCACCAACTGATGTTAAGTTAATAACCTCTCTAATTGTTATTATTGCAATAGTGATGAATAACAATAAGTTTTCAAGTAGTATAGGAAAAATGTTTAAAAAGAGAGGTGCTTTAAATGCTTAATATAAAAGAAGTTGATAAGATATTTAATACTGGAACAGTAAATGAAACAAAGTTATTTGATAAATTTAATTTATTAATAAACAAAGGTGATTTTATAACTATAGTTGGAAGTAATGGAGCTGGAAAATCAACAGTTTTAAATATGATCGCAGGAACACTTCCTATTGATAATGGAGGGATATTTTTAAATGGAAATGAAATAACAAATATGAAGGAGCACAAGAGAGCTAAGTTTATAGCAAGAGTATTTCAAGATCCTACAAAAGGAACATCTCCATCTATGACAATTATAGAAAATATGGCACTAGCAGATAACAAAGGGAAAAATTTTGGATTTGCTTTTGGAATAGATAAAAAAAGAACAAGCTTTTTTAAAGAGCAATTATCAATATTAAATTTAGGATTAGAGGATAAGCTGGATACTAAAGTAGGATTATTATCAGGAGGGCAAAGACAAGCATTGTCACTGTTAATGGCAACATTAAAGAAACCAGAAATACTTCTTCTGGATGAGCATACAGCTGCCTTAGATCCGAAGACATCAGAAAATATAATGTTTATTACAGATAAAATAGTTAAAGAAAAAAATATAACAACATTAATGATAACCCATAATATAAATCATGCAATAGATTATGGAAATAGAATTATAATGATGCATAATGGTAAGCAGGTTTTAGATAAGACTGGATTAGCTAAACAAGCTTTAACAAAAGAAAAGCTAATAGAGCACTTTACCACAGTAACATTTAATGGAAACTTAGATGATAGAGTTATTCTAGCTTAGCAGATATTGATAGTTGTTTTTAAAAATGGTTTAATTCTAAATACTCAAGAAATAGAATAGAAACTTTATGTATTATAAATAAAAAGTGTTGAGTTCTTATAATAAAGAATTTCAATACTTTTTTTATTTATTATAAATATTGAGAAACAGCTAACTACATAGAACATATATTATTATAGATAAAAGTATTTTACTAATGATAATAGGAGTTTATGAAGCAGTTGTTAGAATACTAGCTAAAATTAAGTATCCAATTGGCTTTGATTTATATGTTTCAAAAGACGGAAGGTCATTTAAGAGTATAGTAAAAAGAGGATTGAAAAATCCAAATAATTATGGTGGTAGAATATTATTTGTAGACAATGAAGAAGAATTATATCTTGGTACAGCGAATCCATTCCAAGGTTGTGAAGTTTGGAAGGGTATTAGTAAAAAAGATAATGACTGCTACTGTGGGGATGAAATAGATAAAAGTTATGATAGCGAATTGAATATGAGACTAGAGATACAAGAAGAAATAGAAAAACACTTTACTGTTTTAAAAGAAAATTTGCCTAAAATTATGGATATTTTACCAAAAGAGACTTTTCATAATTTTATATAATAATAAATTTATTTATTATTATAACAGGTTAAATAATTATATTGACTTGTATAAAAAAATAGTATAGTATAATAAAAAATGAATAAGAAATTTCAAATGCGTTGAAAAGGGAAAGTAAGTAATATAAGTTACTACAGAGAAAGGTTAGTTAGCTGAGATAACCTATAATAAGTATTGTTGAAGTGCCCCTTGGAGCAGAAAAGCCGAATTAAGTAGGTTTTTATGGGAACTCCCATTATAGAGTTATGGTATTTTTGTACCAGAAATAATATGGATATTTATTATCTAATTAGAGTGGAACAGTAGAAGTATAACCTTCTACCTCTGTATATTACAGGGGTAGAAGGTTTTTTTTAGTTCAATAAATATGATTATAATTTATTAAATTAAAATATAGTTTACTAACTAGAAAAGCAATGAAAAAATTCGAAATTAAGGGAGAGATTACAAATGACAAACACTAAATTAATATTAGCAATAATACTATCAATAATTTCAATATACATTATATATAAAGTAAAAGAGAAAACAAATAAATTTTCATTTGCTACACTGATGGCACTTTCTTTAGGATTAATACTTGGAATTATATTCAAAGAAGATATCCTATTTTTAGATACAGTTGGAAAAGCATATATGTCTTTAATTAAGATGGTAGTTGTACCTTTAGTTATGACATCATTAATAACTAGTATAGTAAGAATTGGAGATTTAAAAACTTTAAAATCAGTAGGAATTAAAACTTTTACTATTTTACTAGGAACTACAGGAGTTGCAGCCGCTATAGGTATTATCGTAGCTAATACATTAAAATTAGGACAAGGGTTAAGCTTTGCAGGGGTAGAAAGTTTTAAAGAAAGAGAAATCCCAGCCTTTTCAAAAGTGTTAATAGATATGTTGCCATCAAATCCAATAGCGGCAATTGTAGACAATAGAATAATTCCTGTTGTAATATTTTCACTATTTGTAGCAGTAGCATTAGTTATACAAGATAATACAAATCCAGAAAAAGCAAAACCTTTTAAAGATTTTATATTATCTGCTTATGACATAGTATTAATAATTACAAAGATGGTATTGAAAATAATTCCATATGGAGTGTTTGCATTAATTGCTACAGCAGCAGCTAGTAATGGAATAGAAACTATAAAGTCATTAATCTGGGTGATTATAGCTGTTTATATTGCAGCCATACTTCAATTTATAATTGTATATACACCTTTAATTGCTTTTGTTGCAAGAAAGAATCCATTGAAATTTTTCAAAGGAATTTTCCCAGCACAAGTAGTAGCATTTACAAGCCAAAGTAGTTATGGAACTTTACCAGTTACAATTAAATCTTTAGTAGAAAGAACTGGAGTTTCACAAAGTATTGCAAGTTTAGTAGCACCTATTGGCGCTACAGTAGGATTAAATGGATGTGGTGGTTTTTATCCTGCAATAGTAGCAATATTTGTAGCAAATGTTTTTAATATAGAACTTACAATTTATTCATATATATTAATAATATTAACAACTATTGTTTCATCTATAGGAATTGCAGGTGTTCCTGGATCAGCTACAATGTCAACAACAGTTGTACTTGCAACATTGGGGTTACCTATAGAAGGTATGGCAATGGTAATTGCAGTAGATTCTATAATAGATATGATTAGAACAGCAACTAATGTTACTGGGGCATCTGTTGCAGCATTAATTGTGGATGAAACAGAAAAGAGAAAAGTAAATAAGGCATAGTAGGAGAAAACTTATAAATAACAAATATTAAAGCCGTACACTAGATAAGTTAGTGTGCGGCTTTTAATAGATTTAAATTAATAGTAACTGTTCAGCTATTAAATAAGGTAATTGAAAATTAATATAATTACATATTTGAAAACTTATCTTCAAAATAAGTTTTTATAATTTCTCTGTCAGCAGAGAAAACTTCAAGATGAATTTTTTTGTACATATAAATATGAAGAAATAAGTCACGGCTCTCCCTGAAGTTATTATATTTATCTTTTTCACAGCGGAAAGTAAATTTTATAGAGTCATTTTTGCTAACAGATTTTATTTTCAGAACATCAGTACAGTTAACGATATAGAATCGCTTTATGCTAAACATATTATCTAACTCATAGAACATAATTTTTTTATGAGTGACAAAAACTTTGAATTTATCGCCAACATCAAATTTCCCTAAAATCATGGGAGCAATCATATTATCCGAAGAACCAAAAATATTTATATAGGTATTAAGGTAAGTAGCCTTTGCCAAAAAAGTGAATTCAACAAATTCATTTTCTTCAAGTTCGGTATTAGCATTTTCTTCAATAATTCTAATGTTTTCTTTAATGATTTGACGTTTTAATTCTATTTTTCTATTTTTATCAGTCTCATCAAAGCTTTCACCAAGAATTTTCAAATTATTAATTTCATCTTCAGTTATATCAATAAAATCAACCTTGCTTAAATCTAATTCATAGCTCATGATGTAACTCCTTCAATTATATTTTTTAATTTAATTTTCCCTCTAGAAATGCGAGTATAGACAGTGCTTTTAGAAATTTTAAGTTTTGAAGATATATCATCAATAGTAGATTCTTCAAGAAAACGTAGTTTGAAAACTTCTCTATCTATTTCATCTAAAGACTCAATTGCCTTTATAAGTTCAGCTTTTTCTTCTGTTTTTATGATTTCAGAAAGAATATTACATGAATCCTCAAGATTAGGGGAAAGCACTTCATTTCTATACATTTTGTTGCGAGATCTTTTAAAATCAATGGATTTAAATATTATTAAGGAAATTAACCAATTTTTAAAGGGACCCTTATTTTCATCATACTTTTTGATGTTAAACCAAATAGTTAGAATCACATCATTGTAGCACTGATCAATAAAACTTTCTTCATGTGAAGAACATAAAACGCTTTTAATAATACCATGAAAAAGCTTTCCATAGTGGTCTATTAGAATGTATAAGTATTTTTCTTTTCCATCCTTCAATCCTTGAATAAGCTCCTTTTCATTCATAGTTTATCACCCCCATTAATTCTCTATTCAATTAATATACGATTGTAGTTGTTCATTTCTTACAAAGGAAATTAGTGGTAAATTTATTTAAGTGACTTTTAAAAAAAATAAACCAATTTGATAATCAGTTATGGTAAAGTATCTAATATAGAAGTATAGCTATATAAAAATAATTATGAAAAAATTATAGCCATATGAATAACTTTGGAAGTATAATAGTAATTATACATGATTATATTTATGTAAGGAGAGAATTATGTCAGAATCTTTGATTACGAAAAAAGCAATAGCAGAAGCTCTTAAAGAGACTTGTAAAATTAAAAACATAGAAAAAATATCAATTTCAGATATTACAAAAAATTGTGGATTGAATCGTCAAACTTTCTATTATCATTTTCAAGATAAGTATGAACTTTTAAACTGGATTTATTATAATGAGTTATTTATAAAGGTTATTGAAGATATTAGTTTTGATAATTGGAGTGATCGTATATATGAATTATTAGAAATAATGAAAGAAAATAAATCCTTTTACATAAATACAATAAAGAACTCAGATGAATATTTTAAGGATTATCTTTTAAATATAACTAGTGTAATATTTAAAGATGCTATAGAAAAGCTAGATGAGAAAAGTAAGTTAAGTGAAGAAGCCAAGGGGTTTATTTCTGAATTCTATTCTTTTGGAATTTGTGGGGTAGTATTATCTTGGGTAAAATCGGGAATGAATGAATCTACAAAAAGTGTTTCCAGCCATTTAAAGCAGTTAGCTCTTAATACAGAAAAATTAGGCTATGAAAGATATTTATTACTATGAAGCATATATATTATATGCTTCATTTTTTTATAGAAAATTTTCAACAACAAAAATTTTTATTATTTTTATATTTTCATTTGGAATTAAAGTAATTAATTCATTGTAAATTTTATCTATAGTATCTTCTGTTATAGTATTTTTACTCAAGCTACATCCAATATCAATAATATTTCTAGCAGTACGGTTTGTAGATTTCCTTTTTTGTATTAATAATACATTAATTGCAGTTTCTAATGTAGCCTTTCTAATTTTGTAATCTATAGTCATAAACTTCATCCACCTTATTTAAGGGACGTTCAAATAAATAACAAGTCAGCATGTTAGTCTATTTACATTATACTTTGTTGGGAGAACCCTTTGATAATACACTATAACAGGAAGCTGTTTACTTCTCTGATATAAAATATATATCACATCTGTGACTTGTTATTTATTTTCAAATTCCTAAATTAACTTATATAAATATTAAAGCTTTAATTTTGAAGATTATATAGACAAATATTAATAACTGTCTGAATTTTAACCAATAATATAAATGTGTAGTTTTTTTAGACACATATAATAAATAGTATAATTACAAATACAATTTTTTATACTATATTAAGAACACGGAGAGAATATATTATGAAAGAAGGAATTTAATATGGTAAGCAAAAAGACAAATAATAAATTTTTAATGGTTAGTGCATTAGTGGGAGCAACAGCAGCAGCGGCTGCAATATACACAAATAAAAAATGTAAGGAAAATAAAGAAATTAAAGAAAACACTTTTGTTTTTAGAGATTATGGAGAAAAACAAGCCTATTTTATAGGTGGTGGTTTAGGATCACTAGCAGGAGCAGCTTATCTTATAAGAGATTGTAACTTTAAGGGCGAAAATATACATATAATAGAAGGTATGAATATTTTAGGCGGAAGTAATGATGGAGCTGGTAATGTAGCAAATGGTTTTGTATGTCGTGGTGGTAGAATGCTTAACGAAGAAACTTATGAAAACTTCTGGGAACTATTTTCTACAATTCCATCTATTGAAGATGATAAAAAAAGCGTAACAGAGGAAATATTAAATTTTGATCATCAACATCCTACAAAAGCACAAGCTCGTTTAATAGATAAATTTGGAATAATTCAAGATGTAACAAGTATGGGATTTAATAATAAGGATCGTATGACTTTAGGAAAACTTATGGTAACCCCTGAGAAAAAACTAGATAATATGACTATAGAACAATGGTTCAAATCAACTCCACATTTCTTTGAAACAAATTTCTGGTATATGTGGCAAACTACATTTGCTTTCCAAAAGTGGTCTAGTTTATTTGAATTCAAACGTTATATGGAAAGAATGATATTTGAATTCCCACGTATAGAAACTTTAGAAGGGGTAACACGTACTCAATATAATCAATATGACTCTGTTATTCTTCCAATTAAAGAGTATTTAGATAAAGCAAATGTAGACTTCAGTATTAAATGTACTGTAACAGATTTAGATTTTAAAGACGGTGATGGTATTACTGTTACTGCAATTCATTGTGATCATGATGGAGAAGAAAAATTAATTACATTAAATAATGGTGATATATGTATTATGACTAATGGTTGTATGACAGATTGTGCAACACTTGGAGATCTTACTACACCGGCAGAATATAACCCAAGCAAACCAATATCTGGACAACTATGGGAAAAAGTAGCGGCTAAAAAACCAGGACTTGGAAACCCAGAACCATTCTTTAATCATCCAGAAGAAACAAACTGGGAAAGCTTTACTGTTACATGCAAAGGAAATGAATTATTAAAGAAAATTGAAAAATTATCAGGTAATATACCAGGTAGTGGAGCTTTAATGACATTTAAAGATTCTAATTGGTTAATGAGTATAGTAGTTGCAGCTCAACCACATTTTAAAAATCAACCTTTAGATACTACAATATTCTGGGGATATGGATTGTTCACAGAAAAAGAAGGTAATTTTGTAAAGAAACCAATGAGAGATTGTACTGGTGAAGAAATGATGACTGAACTATTACATCATTTACACTTTGAAAATGAGAAAGATGAAATAATGGAAAGTGTTATAAATGTAATTCCATGTATGATGCCTTATATAGATTCACACTTCCAACCAAGAGCAATGTCAGATCGTCCAGAAGTTGTGCCAAAAGGATCTACAAACTTTGCAATGATAAGTCAATTTGTTGAAATAGCAGAAGATATGGTATTTACAGAAGAATATTCAGTTCGTGCAGCTAGAATGGCAGTATATAAATTACTTGGAGTAAATAAAGAAATATGTCCAGTAACTCCATATAAACGTGATCCTAAAATATTAAAAACTGCAATAGCAACTAGCTATCGTTAAAAACTAAATTAAATTAAACTAGATTTAATTAATTAGAGCCACATTATTAAAGTGGCTCTAATTTTTTTTGTTTTTCAGCAAACCCTGCGCTGCTTTATATCATTTAGATAAGCTGACTTTATATGTGCAATTAAGGTTAGTTAGTTTACTATGCCTAAGGCTTATTATTTAACATAGATATGTAAAAATATTGAATTGATATGATATAATTAATATAATAGGTGGTAACTAATAAGTTGCGAGTGAAGAGTTAATTATTTTATAGGGAGGGCATATTAATGATTAAGAATAAAAATATAATGAAGGAAATTAGAGGTGGAATTTTTTCTGTGCTAGTAGCAATTTGTATAGTTTCAATAGTTAATAGTAAGGTTTTGGCAAATGTAAAAGTAGAACAAAGTTCTATGGACAATACATTACATGATGGACAACATCTAATAGTGGATAAATTAAATTATAACTTTAGTGAACCTAAAAGGGGAGACATTATTATATTTCTTGAGAATTGTAAAAGGGGAACTATTATTGAAGACACTAGGGAGAATATAAGATCAATACTTGGTAAAAAAAATAATAACAATAATAGATTAGTAAAAAGGGTTATTGGAGTTTCCGGAGATGAAGTTGATATAAAAGATGGAGTTGTATATTTAAATAATGAAAAACTAGATGAACCTTATGCAAAAGGTGAAACTATAAGTAACGATTTTAAACTTCCAATTACAGTTTCAGAAGGTAAGTTATTTGTACTTGGAGATAACAGATCTGTAAGTAGAGATAGTAGAAAATTTGGACTTATTGATTGTAATCAAGTTGAAGGAAGTGCATCTTTTAGAGTATATCCATTTGATGAAATAGGGTCTATTAAATAAATAGGGTGATATGTACTAATTAAGACATCTCCAAATAAATAACAAGTTAGTATTCTTGTATTCTAGATAAGTATATTAAAAATAGGGAGCTTTAAAAGCGTTAAGAAGGGTGAACTTCCAATTTTAATTGAAAAATTCCATAAAAGGTTGTATTATATATAAGGAATTGTTAAAAACATAACAAGAAAATATACTTGAGTTAGGCGGGATGTAAATGTACAGTAATGAAATTGATAAAATAGCCCATTCGGCAGAAGTTAAAATTGGGTTATACAAAAAAGGAAAAACTAGATATTTAACTAGTGCAATCATTGGAAGTTTATTTGTAAGCCTTGGTATTATGCTTATTTATACTATTGGTGGAATAATGAAGCATGGTGGTTCAGCAAATTATAAAATAGTAATGGGATTATCTTTTGGTGTTGCTTTAAGTTTAGTTTTAATGGCTGGTGGAGATTTATTTACTAGTAATGCTATGATAATGACACTTGGCGGACTAGAAAAGAAAGTTACATGGAAAGATGCTTTAACTATTTGGTTTGGTAGTTGGATTGGTAATATAATAGGTGGAGTAATTGGTGCTACACTATTCGTACAAGCCGGACTTGCTAGTGGAGCTAACTCTTATATTGGAGATTTTATAGTAAGTAGTTCAATTACTAAAATTGAGATAGGATTTATGCCTCTTTTAATAAAGGGTATATTATGTAACATACTTGTTTGTTTAGCTGTATGGATGACATATAAGCTAAAAGAAGAAACAGCGAAAATATTAATGATATTCTGGTGTTTATTTACATTTATAACAGCAGGATTTGAACATAGTGTAGCTAATATGGGAATGCTTGCAATGGGTTGGATGATTGATCCTGCACAAGTGACTTTAGCTGGTTACGCGTATAACATAATTGTAGTATCTATAGGTAACTTTATAGGTGGAGTAGTGTTCGTAGCACTTCCGTACTATTATATAACTAAGGATAAAAAATAAAATACATATATAATAAAATCAAAAGGTTAAGTTTTCATTTGTTGAAAACTTAACCTTTTTTATTTACTTAAACTTTGTAGATCCAACCTTCTGGAGCTTCTACATCTCCAAATTGAATTCCACAAAGAATTCTATATAATTCTTTTACAATTGGGCCAACTTCAGTTTCACTATGGAACACATGAAGTTCATCTTTATAAGATATTCCACCAATTGGAGTTATAACAGCAGCAGTGCCACAAGCACCAGCTTCTTTAAATTCACTAAGGTTATCAGCCAATACATCCCTTTCTAAAACTTCAAGATTTAAGTAGTCTTTAGCTATATCAATTAATGAATACTTTGTTATACTTGGAAGAATTGAAGGTGATATTGGTGTAATAAATTTATTATCCTTTGTTATTCCAAAGAAGTTTGCAGCACCTACTTCTTCTATTTTCGTATGGGTAGCTGGATCTAAGTAAATACAATCTGTAAATCCTTTTTCAGCTGCTATTTTATGTGGTTGCATTGACGCTGCATAGTTTCCACCAACTTTTTGTCCACCAGTACCTTGAGGTGCAGCTCTATCATAATCTGAAATTATAAAGTTGCATGGAGCAAGTCCACCTTTAAAATATGGACCAACAGGCATACAAAATACTGAAAAAATATATTCTGAGGCTGGTTTAACCCCTATGTTATTTCCAACACCTATCATAAATGGTCTTAGGTAAAGAGTAGCTCCAGTTCCGTAAGGTGGAACAAAGTGTTCATTAGCTCTAACAACTTGCATGCAAGCATCAATGAACTTTTCTTCAGGAATTTCAGGCATTAATAACTTCGCATTACTGTCATTCATTCTTGCAGCATTTCTATTTGGTCTAAATAACTGTATTTTTCCATCTTTAGTTCTATAAGCTTTAAGGCCCTCAAAGCATTGTTGCCCATAATGAAGAGCAGTAGAAGCTTCGCTTATTGTTAGCATATTATCTTCAACTAACTTTCCTTCGTCCCATTGACCATCTTTCCAAATTGACAAATATCTGTAATCAGTTTTAATATAGTCGAAAGTAAGTTTACTCCAATCAATGTTTACATCTTTACTCATTTTAATCGCTCCTTTTATATCTTGTGTAACTATGATAAACGAATTTATTTTTTAAAAATTCTTTATTCATATAATATCTAATTTTACCACTTTTGAGGCAGGACATAAATAGTTAATCCAATAAATCCAAAAAAATGCTAAATTATAATTGTTATTTCAATAGAATATTGCAGAAGGAAAGAAAAGAGCGTATAGTTTTAATATAAATAGTCTATTATTTTTTTTGTATCTAACTAGAATTGTTTTTGAAAAGGAGAGAAGTATTGGACCTTAAAAAGATAATCAAAAACAATTCTAGAAGTTTATGACCTATGGGAGAAGCTAATTAAATATCGCAGTTATCTGCTTCTTCCCCGTATCGAACGGTGCCATTAGTAGAAAATTTATCCTTAGGGGAATTATCTATAAAAACACCGTCATTAGGTTCAGGAGATGCATTTTTTAAATTTTTGTTATTAATGTTAGTATTATTTTTTTGGGGTTTTTTACTCAAAGTAAAGACCTCCTTATTAATTATTTGTAGTTAGTATATGTTAAAAATAAATAAATATACAAAGGAAGTGTAGTTATGAAAAGAGAAATTATTTCAACAAATAATGCACCACAAGCAATAGGACCATATTCACAAGGAATGAGAGTTGGAGATTTTATTTTCACATCAGGACAAATTCCAGTGAACCCAGCAACTGGAGAATTAGTTATGGATATACAAAAGGCAACTAGACAATCTTTAGAAAATGTAAAGGCTGTTTTAGAAGCTGCTGGAACTAGTTTAGATAAGGTTGTTAAAGTTTCTGTATTTGTTAAAAATATGAATGATTTTGCGCTTGTAAATGAAATATATGCAGAGTACTTTAAGGAAAATCCACCGGCAAGAAGCTGTGTGGAAGTAGCAAGATTACCAAAAGATTCAGTTATAGAAATAGAAGCTATAGCAACTATTTAAGCAAATTATTATTTCACTTCAGTAAGATGTTTCCAATAACGTTTAGGCATTTGACCTTTTTGATGTCTAGGGTTTGCTCTTTCTTTTATTGTAACTGAAGTGAAATAGTCTTTCCAAAGGTCATGGAAGCCATCTGTATAATTTTTTAATTCGTTATAGGATTCCATATCCATTTCGACAATTTCCCAGGAAATTGTATTATAAATTGAAGCAAGTCCACGATTTATATCGTGGATAATCCAATATTCACCTGGAAATCTTCTTTGAAAATGTGGTGAAATAAATTCTAATATATTATTATCTGGCTCAATTGAAGAATAAAGAAATTTATCGTTAATATAAGAAAATCTAACAAATCCCGTAAATCTATGTGATTCAAGAGAAATTTTTTTATTTATACTATCAATAGATTTTACTAAATCATTATGAAGATATTTGTGTATGTCAGGTCCAATTTTAAAAGCTAATTTAAGATAGTTAAAGCATAACATGCCCTTATCTTCTTTATTTGATAAAAAAACATTATATAATTTATTTAAGCAAAGTGGATCAATTTTAGTAACTATAGAGGTTTGTACTTTTTTATGTTTTATAGTATCAGTTTCTATATTAACTACTTCGGAAAGAAAATCTACTTCATGCTCATATTTAGTAGAGATAATATTTGGTGGGGTAGTAGCATAAAACCCATCATAAATAGAAGTTAACAAACCTTCAAAAGTTCCATCGTAAAAATATATAATCAAAATAAAATCTCCTTTCTTAAAACTGTCCAGTAGTTGAAGTATAGGTATCTTTAGGTAAAAGTATTTTCTTTTTCTCAGGTAATAGTATACCGCTACTATTAGGTTTAATATCATCAAAAAATGAAAGTTGTGATAAGTTTTGCCTATCTAAAGAAGGCTTATCCATATATAGTAGTCTATTTCTAATCTTTTCATCATCAAAGGAAACATCACCATAATATTTGCCGGTGCATGTTATAAAATATTGGGCACGTTTAAGTATAATTCCAAGCTTTCTTAAATCCTCAAAATTTAGTGTGTGAACTTTTCTTGTTATAAGAATTCTTTTTGCAGATATTACCCCTATACCAGGAATTCTAAGAAGAGCTTCATAG
Source organism: Clostridium gasigenes (assembly GCF_017348895.1). Lineage (NCBI taxonomy): Bacteria > Bacillati > Bacillota > Clostridia > Eubacteriales > Clostridiaceae > Clostridium > Clostridium gasigenes. Next base: position 293,297 of record NZ_CP071376.1, on the reverse strand, counting down.
GAAGCTTTATTAATCTCAATTGGAAATTTATCAATATTATTTAAAGCCCAAGATGTTTTAGGATCAAAATTTAAATCAAAATTATCATCTTTATTTTTCAATAATTCTTCAGCTTTAAACCCATAAAACCTTAAAAGCCAATCAGCTTGATAAAGCCTATGCTCACGAACAAGAGGTGGATGAGTAATGTCTGGTAAAAAATTATTATCTTTTATAACAGGAACATAAGCAGAGTAATAAACTCTTTTAAGATTATAAGTGTTATAAAGATTTTCAGAAAGGTTCAAAATTTTATAATCACTTTCAGGGGTAGCTCCAATAATTAATTGAGTACTTTGACCACCAGGAACAAATAGTGGAGTTGATTTTATTGTTTTCTTCATATAGTTATGTTCAATAATATTATTTTTAATAAGATTCATAGGTGCTAGTATTGCATGCTTTGTCTTTTGAGGTGCAAGTAATTTTAGGCTACTTGAAGAAGGCAGTTCTATATTTACACTCATTCTATCTACAAATTCGCCAGCTTCTTTAATCAAAATATCATCAGCCCCAGGAATTGCTTTAAGATGAATATAACCGTTAAAGTTTTCTTCAAGTCGTAATTTTTTAACAACAGATAATAAAAGTTCCATAGTATAGTTTGGAGATTTAAATATAGCAGAGCTTAAAAATAAACCTTCAATGTAATTACGCTTATAGAAATTTATTGTTAAAGAAACAACCTCTTCAGGTGAAAAGATAGCTCTTTCAACATCTTTTGAAGAACCATTAACACAATACTTACAATCATAAATGCAATTATTAGTAAGTAGTATCTTTAAAAGAGAAATACATCTACCATCAGCAGCAAAACTATGACAAATACCATTAGATGAAGCATCGCCAAGTCCATTATTTTTATTTTTACGTTTAGAGCCAGAAGAAGAACAAGACACATCATATTTTGCAGCAGCAGATAATACTTGTAATTTTTCGTTTATATTCAAATTAATCACCCTTATTTTTATAGATTTATAAAAATAATTATAGCGAACAAATGTTCTATTTGCAATAATAATAAATTTAAAAGTTATAAAAATATAATATTTTAAAGAGTTCAGAAATATATTCTGTTAAATTTATACTTTTCAAATTTCAAAATAAACTATATAATAAATGATAATGTTTATTAGTAAATAAAAAATACAATTAAAAGGGAGCAAACAAATGAACAAAATATTTAAAATTACTGCTTTATTGTCAATAATGGTTTTAGGAGTATCTTTATTTGTAGGTTGTGGAAAAAAATATGAAACTACAATTAATATTTTAAACTATGGAGAAAACATTGCAGATGGAGTAATAGAAGAATTCGAAGAAAAGTATGATGTAAAAGTAAACGAGAAAAAATTCGATGAAATGGAAACTATGTACATAGAAGCAACTTCAGGAAAGGTTGAATATGATGCAATTTTAGTTTCAGATAACATGGCTGACAGATTAATTCAAGAAGGGAAGCTTCAAAAATTAAATAAAGAAAATATACCAAATTTACAAGAAATGAATGAAGATGATTTGGCAAAACCATACGATACAAATAATGAGTACACAGTTCCTTATATGAATGGAACAATTGGTATAGTATATAATAAAGATTTAGTAAAAGATCCAGTGGATAGTTGGAATATAATGTGGGATAAAAAATATGAAAAGCAAATTTTCTTATTAAATTCACAAAGAGATACTATTGGAATGGCTTTAAAAAGATTAGGATATTCAATAAATAGTACAAGTCATAAAGAATTAGAGGAAGCAAAACAATCTTTAATAGATCAGAAGCCTCTTGTTTTAAAATATGGTGCGGATGATGTTATGGATATAATGAGACAAGGGGAAGCTGCAATTGCTATGATTTGGTCAGGTGAAGGGTTAACGCTTGCAGATGAAAACGAGAACTTAGAATATATAGTTCCAAAAGAGGGAGCAGATTTCTGGTTAGATTCATGGGCAATACCAACTAATGCAAATAATAAAGATGTAGCAGAAAAATTTATTAATTTTGTAAGTGAAAAAGAAAATGCATTAAAAATAGCAGAAGAAATTGGTTATACAACTCCGCATAAAGGAGCAATGGAAGCTCAATCAGATGAAGTTAAAAACAATCCAGGGGCTTATATGCCAAAAGAAGTTATGGATAAATGTGAAGTATATAAACATTTAAACACAGAAGAGTTAGAACTTTATAATGAAGTTTGGACAGCAATAGGAACAGATTAATAAAAAGTTAAGGAATAGTAATAGTTTTTTAAGAATATGGAATAATAAATCTTAGTATTGTATAATGATACTAAGATTTATTTTATAATTAGGGAGATGTTTTAAATGGATAAAGTAATAGATTTTAATCAAATTAAAAATAAAGCTAGTGAAAAAGATATGGATAAGGATATAGATAAAATTGAAGCATACATGTACTCTTTATATTACAAAATGGCAGAGGGAAAATTAAATATGGCTGAGTTCACAAAAGAAATAACATTATATATGGAAGAAAATAATATATCTCAAGATAGATTTTTAAAAATGCAAACTAAACTTATGGAGCGATATGGTTTAGATACTGGAGCCTTTGAAAAGCAGCTTAAAGACATGGGATTAAATAATATACACGCTGATGCAAACAGCTATGAAAAAGCAAGAAAAGCAATGGGATTCCAAGAGAAATATAAAGAAAGAATGGAAGTAAAAGCTGTAAGCACATACTACATTAAAAATGAGAAAAACAATGTGATTATATATGTTGAAAGTGAGAATGTAATTTTAAAAAGCCCAGGGAAAATTGATTTAGCTGATTTAGAATTAAATGAATTTTTATGTTCATACAAAAAAGTATTAGAAGATAATTCTTTAAAAATATCTATTTGTGAAGATGTAAAGGAATATATGTATTAAGGTATCTCAAAAATAGATATAGTAAAAGAAAAAATATCTTTATTTTATGACATAATAGTTTATAATAAATAAGGTGTGATATTAAATTGCACCTTATTTGTCGTTTGATTATAGGAGGAAAAATATGAGTGTTTTATTAGTGAAAAATATGAATCATGGTTTTGGTGACAGAGCTATTTTTGAAGACGTGTCATTTAGACTTTTAAAAGGTGAACATGTAGGGTTAATTGGAGCAAATGGTGAAGGTAAATCAACTTTCATGAATATAGTAACAGATAAGCTTATGCCAGATGAAGGAAAAGTAGTTTGGTCAAATAATGTTAGAGTTGGATACATGGATCAACATGCGGCTTTAGTAAAAGGACAAAGTGTAAGAGATGCATTAAGAGATGCTTTTAAATATTTATTTGATTTAGAAGCGGAAATGAACTCTCTTTATGAAAAAATGGGGGAAGTTACAGAAGAAGAACTTAATAAAATGCTTGAAAGAACAGCTACTATTCAAGATCTTTTAGACCATAATGGTTTTTATGTAATTGATCCTAAGGTTGAAGAAATTGCTAAGGGTCTTGGGTTATCAGGTGTTGGGTTAGATAAAGATGTAGATGATTTATCTGGTGGACAAAGAACGAAAATTCTTTTAGGTAAATTACTTCTTCAAAAGCCTGACATACTTCTTTTAGATGAGCCTACAAACTATTTAGATGAAGAACATATTGAATGGCTTAAGAGATATCTGCAAAGTTATGAAAATGCATTTATATTAATATCTCATGATATTCCATTCTTAAATGAAGTAGTTAACTTAGTGTATCATGTTGAAGAAAGAAAGCTTACTAGATATGTAGGTGATCATACTGAGTTTATGAGATTATATGAAGATAATAAAAAAAGACATGAGCAAGCTTTTGAAAAACAACAAAAGGAAATTGCAAGGCTTGAAGATTTTGTAGCTAGAAACAAAGCTAATGTAGCTACTTCTAATATGGCTAAATCAAGACAAAAGAAACTTGATAAAATGGATGTTTTAGAATTATCTAAAGATAAACCAAAGCCAGAATTTAGATTTAAACAAGCAAGAACCGCTGGAAAAGTTATATTCGAAACTAAAGATTTAGTTATAGGATATGATAGTCCATTAACAAAACCACTTAACTTAGCTATGGAAAGAGGTCAAAAGATAGCTTTAGTTGGAGCAAATGGACTAGGAAAATCTACACTACTAAAAAGTTTGCTTGGAAAAGTTAAACCATTAAGTGGAGAAGTGGAACTTGGAGATTATCAACACATAGGATACTTTGAACAAGAGGATAAATCAGGAAACACAAACTCATGCATGGAAGAAATATGGCAAGAGTTTCCAGGGAAAACACAATATGAAATAAGAGCCTCACTTGCTAAATGTGGATTAACAACAAAGCAAATAGAATCTAAAATAATGGTATTATCAGGTGGAGAAGCAGCAAAAGTAAGACTTTGCAAGATATTAAACAATGAAACAAATATATTAATCTTCGATGAGCCTACTAACCATTTAGATGTAGATGCAAAAGAGGAATTAAAACAAGCATTAATAGCATATAAAGGTACAATATTACTTGTATCCCATGAACCAGAATTCTATAGAGATATAATAACAGAAACTTGGAATTGTGAGGATTGGACAACTAAAATAGTATAGTAGTTCCATAATTTGAAGAGTTAGTGTAAAAACTAGCTCTGTTTATGTTATAAAAAATTAGAGTGAACAAATTGACAATAAATTATTTGGATAATAACATTTAAGTAGGTAAGTTACAAAGTTAGTAATAAAGGTTGAGAATAAATGAAAGTAAGATTTTTAAAGGGGAAAATATTATTTTGGGGAGGAAGTTATGGTGAAAATAATACATATAGGGTTTTCAGAGTGTGCGGGTATAAGTTTAAGACATGCTTTTAAAAAGAAAGAGTCAATAGAGGAGAATGAGGTTATCACATTTGATGATGATATTTCGCAAGGGCCTATAGCGGATGTAATAAATGTGGGTGACAGAATTAATTGGTGGAATAATATTTATAAAGAAGATAAGTTAATTCAATCTCATGGTGAGAACTATTTACAACAAGAGTATAGTAGGATTTATAAAAGTGTTCATAAAAAGATTTTGAGAATCAAGAACTCAGATGTAATTTATTTATGGTATGGAAATTGTGGTAGTGAGATTTGTGGTATGTTGTATACTTTGGAACTTTTAAAGGGGAAGTGTAGCCATATATATATTATAAATGTCTCAGATGTAATTCATAAAATTGAAAATGGTGATGTATATACATATAGGTCATTAGGAGATGTTATGACTGAGCAGCTAAAACCATTTATTAAACAGAAAAGAAAAGTTAAGTTAGAAGAATATGATGAATTAATTAAGGCTTGGAACTTATTAAAAAGAGATAACTCAATACTTCGTGTTTTTAAAGATGGTAAGGTGAAGAGTGTAGGTGAAAATTATTTTGATAGTGATATATTAAAATACACAGAAAAAGAATTTAAAAAATCAGCAAGAACAGTAGGAGCTATCCTTGGGAATAGTGAGACTAAAATTTGTGATGACTACATATTCTGGAGGGTAAAAGAACTTGTAAGGTCAGGAATTATAGAGTTTAAAGGTGCATTTGGGGTTATGAGGGAAATGGATATTAGGATAACTGAAAAAGGACTTGATTATATGAGTACTGATTTAGAATCCATGGAATTTTGGAGAGCTAGAGAAGAGGAATCTCAGATAGAAGTAGACTTGATAACAGATGCAAAATACCAAGGAAGAATAGAAGAAAGAATAAATATAGCTAAAAAGCTTATTGGGGTTTTAGCTATAGAGATTATTGCAGAAAAAACTGGTCTAACTAAGGGACAAGTTGAAAATTTAACTAAATAAAGATCTGGGAGAAATGACCTAGCTCTTTTTAAGTTGTTGTTGTGGTTGTTAAATCAACCTATTTTGGGTACAATAGTAAATAAAGAGAGCGTACAAGTAACATATATATAATGATAAAAAGAAATAGGGGGGGTTATGAAGTTTAATGATTTAATACCAGAATTATCAGTAAGTAGTATTGTAGAATCTAAAAGGTTTTATATTGATGTTCTAGGATTTAAGCTAGAGTATGAGAGGGTAGAAGATAAATTTGCTTTTTTATCATTAGGAAAAGCACAAATAATGATAGAAGAAATTAATGGTTACTGGAATACGGGTAAATTACAATATCCATTTGGCCGAGGCGTGAATTTTCAAATAGGGATTGATGATGTAGCTATCATAAAATCTAGTTTAGTGAAAAATAATATAAATTTATTTAGGGATATTATTGAAAGTGAATATGAATCTAATGGTGAAATTATAAAAATGAAAGAGCTGTTAGTTCAGGATTTAGATGGATATTTATTGAGGTTTTCACAAAAAGGATAATACGTTATTAATTTATAAGAAAAATAATGTAGTATTTCTATAATTAAAGATAATACAAGAATAATATTTCCATATAGAAAATATTAAAATAATAAATAAAGGGGAAATTATATATGAATAAATTATATTTAGTAGAATTAATAGAATATTCCTATGATGGGTATGCAGAGAGCATAGATCAAGAACAACCAGAGGTACTAGGATTATATACTACAAAAGAAGAGTATAAAGCAAGAGTAGAATTAGAAATAAGTAACTATAAACTTGTTAGTAAAACTAACTTAGAGATAACACGAGATGATGAACTTGTAGAAGGCTGTATGGATGTAGTGGATATAGTCTCAAAAGATGCAAGAGTTACAATAATAGTAACAGAGTTAACTATTGGGTCATCGAAGAAATTAGTAGATTACAATAGAATTAATTATTATTTTGATTATGAAAAAACTACAGATGTTGAAGTAATAAATTTAGGAATAGGAACAGTTAACTAGTGGAGCTATTGATGAAATGAAAAGTAAAGATGATAGTGTATAATATTATAAAAATAGAGGCTTTAAATAACAAATTTATTGTTATACGAGATAATATGTTGGATGAATCAATAGATTATCATGAACTATATAAAAATATAGTATAAAAAACAAGGGAGAAATAATGTTTGATAAGATAAAAAAAATAAAAAATAATGTTTTAGGTAAATTTGTTATAGATTTCATTAAGAAACCTGAAAATATTAAACAAATAAAAAATTTAATTAGCAAAGGGGTAGATAATAAAATAATCGCCGAAAAGCTAAATATTCCAAGTAAGTATGTTGATAAAATAAAAAAAATGGTAGATAAATAAAAAAATGCAAAAAATAAAATTTATTATACCTTATTAAGAGTTAGCGAAATGCTAGCTCCTTTTGTTACAGTAATATTATTTGGAAGTATATTAACAGAAAATTTTGAAGAGTATTCAGACATAGATATAGTATTCTAAGTTATAAAACAATTGCTATTAATAACATATTATCAATAGAGGAATTTTTAGAGAAGAAATTACATAGAGAAATTGAGGTAATGGATTTAATGAATAAAAATATAAAAATGGGATAAATAAACAAAGATTATATGATCTAATAAAAAATATAAAAGAAACCTTAGTAGTAGTAGATAAGGAATTTTCAAAGTTACATAGAATAGAAGATGAAGATTTAAGATTATTAATAAAATTATCTATTAAACAGAGCTTCTCAGAATATTTTATATTAATAGAAAGTTTTACGTCTATGTCTATGTGTTTAAAGGAGTTTAGAATTTACGCCTAAGGTGCGCAGTGCCTAAAATGAGCGATGATATAGAAACTTATATAACTAAACTAAAGGGGACTGATATTATAGATTAGGAGGTGTTCCTATTTCTTAATAAATATAGAAGAAATAGGAACAGTAAAGCAAGAATAGAATTAGAAGAGAAAAGGTAATTACTAAAATGGAAGAAATTACCAAAATAGTTAGATTTAAAAGGCTAACTCTTTTTCAGTTTAAGTAAAATTATAAAAAAATCTATATTTATGTATATTGAGAGGAGTAATAATTTAATAAATAGATAAAATTTGATTTTAAATTAGAAGATAAAGAATATTATTATAAAATTTATAAAGTAAATATGTATGGTGAAACCATTGAAATTGAAAAATAAGTTATATAAATTAGTTTGGATTTAGGGATATGGTATAATAAAACAATAGGGCAAATTTGGAAAAGAAGGAGTGGCGGCTTATGAGGAGTCTAGTTATTTACAGTACAGAACGAAAAGGAAGTACGTTATAATATTACACAACAATTTTTTCTGCCTAAATATATAGATACAATTGAATAAGAATTGAAATATTTTTATGGAATTTTCACAATATTATCAAAAGAATTACCTGATCTACAAATAGATAATGAAAAGAAGAGACTATTAACTGGAAAATTAGATTGATATTATAAATATCAAAAAAATATATAGTAGGAGGGATACTGGGATGGATTATATGGGAAATAAAGATTATTGGGATGAAAAATTCTATAGAAGAGGTAAAGATCTCTTCTCACCTGAAAAAATATTAGTGGAAAGTATAGGATGCTTTAAAGCTGGTACTGTTTTAGATGTTGCTTGTGGAGATGGTAGAAATACTATTTTTCTACTTGAAAATGATTTTAAAGTTACTGCCATAGATTTTAGTGAAAAAGCACTGGAAAGATTAAATAAATTTTCAATTTTACATGGACATTCAGTAATTGTAAAACAAGTAGATTTAAGTATCAAGGATGCACTAAAGGATATAGGAGTTTTTGATAATATAGTTATAAATCATTATAGATTAAGCAAAGAAATTTTAAATGTAATTTATAGAAATATAAATAGAGGTGGAATTCTTTTTATTAATGGATTTGGAGCTAACCATAAAGTTGATGATAAAATCACAAAAGATGACCTAATTTATGAGAATGATTTTGATGAGATAAAAGACTATTTTGAACTGGTTAATCATATTGAAAGTACTAATGGAATTGGTGTCTTTAGTACTTATATATTTAGAAAAAATAATAATTAATAGACTCAATTTATAGACTGATTGTAAATGTAGAAAATTTTAGTTTGAAAATAAAAGGAGGGAATTTAAAATGTCGCAAGAAAAATTAACAATGAAATTATTAAAAGAAAAATATGGAGTTTGTAGATTAGATAAAGCTAATTCAATTCCTAACTGGGCTATAGATGGTGAATTTTATTCTATAACTAAAACAGAAGATGAATTATCAATTGTATGTTTACAAGAAAGTATTCCTACTGACATTAAATATGAAAAAATTGGAAAGTATTAAAAGTAGAAGGCCCTTTAGATTTTGCATTAGTAGGAATTTTAGCTGGTATTAGTAGTTTAATGGCAAGCCAGGGAATAAGTATATTTGCTATTTATACTTACGATACAGACTATATACTAATAAAAGAAAAAGATATTGATAATGCAATAGAATTATTACTTAATGATAAGTATGCGGTAATAAGGTAAAAATACTTTCTTAATTTCTTCATAAAAACCTCCGATACATATAGAAAAAGGCTGAGGGGTGGTAGTCCTCGACCTTTTATTTGAAATTCTAATTCTCTTATTGTGTAGTAGGATTATATTTTAGTTGATTTTCTTTTGATTGAGTATCTGTAAAGAACCTATCATTATCATATTTATTAACAAGTTTTATTGTTATATTAGGATTATCTTTATCTATTGTGAATTTAGGTGTGTCTACCTTAGTTCCATTAACATAGATCTCTTTCAGCGTATAATTCATAGGAATAATTTCTGTTATATCATATTCACCAATAGTTAAATAGTATGGATAAATAAGATTTGTTGTATCTTTATCTTTTAATGTAAAATCTACCTTTGTGGTGGAGTTTGATGCTAAATCAAAGTTATATTCCTCCATAGATTTTCCACCATGTAATTTCACAGTGAAAGTATCTCCAGAAGGAGGTTCCATTCCATTTTTATCTACTTCTTTTATAATGGTTATAGACCCTTTTATTGGTTCAAGCTTAACTATTGGAACATTAAATGTTCCTTCAATTGGACTATTTGTTTTTGGAGTAGTATAGTTTAATACAGCTTTATCATTAGTTGGTTCTTCATTATTAGCGTAATACGCATCCTTAGTCTTTACTCTAAAGGAAACCTTAGTACCACTTGTGGTAATTTCATCAATATTAAATGATACAGTATTTTCTGCTGACGATACTGTCATTGGTATAGTGCTAGGTTCATTACTATTTGGTATAATTTCAAAGTTTTTTGAAACAATATCAGTCAATACTGCATTTTTTGCAATTAGTAGCTGTAAAACAATATCATTTCTAATTTGTGTATAAATAGAGTCTATATCAGTATTATTTTGTATATCCTTAAAGCCGCTATTTTGAATATAGTTTAAAAGCTCATGAGCTTGAACATTCTGCCAATTAGAATAATTTAGCAATCCTAGTGATATAAATTTTGTATCTTTCTTATCAATACTATCAAATTCTGTCTTTGATAGTTTAATATAATTTTCAATTTTATACCTATTATCTTCATTAACTACCGATTCACCTATTGCAGTTGTTGGAATCCCATCTGTAAAAAATATTACATATCTATCAACGTTAGGTCTAGATTTTTCAGAAACTATTAATTGATTTTTAACAGTTCTTATAGCTGCCTGTGTATTTGTAGCTCCAGCAACTGAAATTTTAGTATCAATTGCATTAGTAATATTCTTATAATTACTTTCAAATCCACCGTTAGTAGTTTTTTCAGTGATGATTCTTGCATCTTTCATAGAACCAGTACCGGAAAAAGTATTTGGACCATCAAAATCAATTACAGAAATTCTAGTGTTATTCATTTTTAACATTTTTGAGCAAAAGTTCTTTATAGAATTATTTAATAATGCCATTGAATTTTTCATACTTCCAGATGAATCCATAACAATAATTATATCAGTACCAGTTTTATCTGGTGATGCTGGTCCATCGACTGTTAGTTCAATTTTGTATTCATCATCGCTTATTTTAGTTGCCTCTTTTTTTAATGTTAATCGAGGGGATTCTTCGCATTTCACTTTATTATAATTACCCATAGGAAATACTCCTAGTATAAATACTATTGTAAGACAGGCTATTAAGATTGATTTTAAATATTTTTTCATATTTCTTTTTTCCTCCTGCCTACTATTGTAATAGTTATTATTCCACCTAAGCTAAGGATTGCTACTATAACATAAGGTAAAACCCCCTTATCACCAGTATATGGGATTTTAATAGAAGTCTCTTTTCTAACTGCTGTAAAAATCCATTTAATTTCTCCATATTTATTTTTATATTCATTTCCTATAGTAGAACCTTCAAGTTCTACTTCTCCGATTAATATTTTATTTTCTCCAGGATTTATAACTCCTAAGGATATAGTATCTACTAACAAATTTTCACCAATTATAACTCCATTATATATTGTTTTGTCATTATAATTTATTTTAAGGTGTAGTTTTTCAAGTAAGTCATATTCCTCTTTTGGAGTTACTCTTTCTGCCTTTAAAAATATTTCATATGGATAATCATAGTCATTTTCTATTACCATTTGCCTTGTAATATTATCTCCTGGTAACATATTTACTCCTTGAAGAAAGGGACTTTCTCCAGGAACATTAACTAAGCCTTCTGCATTTCCTATTAATTTAACATTAGGGGGGAGCAATGTTGTTGCCCACCCTTTTTCTGTTACTAATAAAAGAAGTGCGGCAGCTATAACAAATATTTTTTTATATTTAACCATGCTGTCACTCCTATTATTTTATTAGTTGCTGCCGTTTGGCTCCGCTACATCTGTTGGTGCAAAGGCTACTTTAGCTTCTTCAGAACCTAAATATGTCTTTATATTATCAGAAGCCCAGTCCTTATAAGCTCCATTTGAAGCTTGAATTGCTTCTGCTGTAACAACTACATCAAACTTTAAATTCTTATATTCATTTCCAGCTAATGGACTAAGCTTTACTGAGTCTAATAATGTATTGGTATAGCTTCCTGTAGCAACCTTTCCAATGTAATAATATTTGCCGTCAGTACTATCTAGAACCCAAGTTCCTTGTGTACCATCAGTAGAAATGTTTTTAGTCTTTAACTCTACTAACTTATTATCTAATGTATATTCAGTTCCACCTACAGTTACTTTAGTAACTTCCTTTCCATCCTTATCTTTCCAAACTATTTTAAAGTCAACTCTTATAAATTCATCGTAGCTGGATGTATTTTTAGCTTGAACATCTTTATTAATCTCTGTTCCGGGGGTTATGGTTTTAGCATCTTCAAGTTTAAATTCTTCTTGAACCTTTACTCCGGAATTTGGATTGTTTGAATCGTCAGTTGTCCCAGTACTAAATGGATTTGTTACAGAGTCGCTTGCAGTAAACCATGCAAAAGTCCCCCCTATAATAGATACTGTTAGTGCACCTGTAATTAATATTGCTGCTATTTTTTTCTTATTCATTTTTTGCCCTCCCAAATTTTAATTTATATTTAATTACATAAACCACTAAAATTAATAAACTTATTATTAGGATTGATGTAAACAAATTACTTTTTATAGACTCTATTAGTAATCCAACATAAGGAATACTAAATTCAACTTTGCCAACTATTTGATTTTCTGTAACTAATTTTGGGTCCTCTACTTTATTGTTATCACCCTTAGTTACATAGGTGACTTCATGAGCTTCGTTAATTTTAATTATTCTATGAGTGGTATTACTACTTTCGCTTGTAGGCTTAAATGTAATTATATCTCCAATCTTTACATCAGCTTTTTTTATGGCTATTATTGTTCCTTTATTCAAGGTTGGGCTCATACTTTCTGATAAAACAGTATAAAATTTATATCCTAATATAGAGGTTTCTTTTCCTTTTTTATTATTTACTATTGAAAAAATTAGCATAAGGCTAAAAGTTATAATGAAACTATAAAAAAGTATGTTTATTAAAACATTAAAAATTTTATTCTTTTTCATTTATACTACCTAATACACAAATTATTTAAAATAGATTTTATAGTAGGATTATTTATATTTGCCCATGTCTTTGCATAGGCATCCTTTGACGCTTGAACACATTCTGATTTCACATCAATAGTAAGATTATTTCCTCTATACATCTCAGCGATATTTTCATCCGCTATATTAAGTTCAACTCCAGATAATAGCGGAAGTGTACTATCACCAGTTTTTATAATGGAATTATAGTAATAATAGCCATCATCTCCATAAATCCAACCTGTATCTGTATTCAAATTCTCAAATTTAAGCTTAACTATGTTGCTACTTGCATTTAATGCTACTGGGTTTCCACTTTTATCTTCCCATTTTGGTGTAATATTCACTCTAAGTAATACATCTGTATTACTTAAGTTTTTTATAGCCACTTCCTTTTCCTTAAATAATCCTGACCAATTATCTTCAGTAGTAAATTTCTCTTCAACTTCAATATTAACGTCAGAAACAACAAAATTATTAGTTGCTGTATCCTTTGAATTAAAACCAAAGCTTTCTGCTTGTGTATAAACTGTTGATGTAATTACAAGAACAATTACTGTGCTAATTATTAATATTTTTTTAAATCGCATAGTCAACTCCTTTCATAAAACAAAAAAGATTAGTATTTTTTTATTACATAGAATTAAAAAATATTGATTCGTAGTTTTTAGAATCTATATATACTATTAATTTACAAAAAAAATGTTACAAAAAATTTTAAGTATAAAAATAGCTAGTATAAATAGTCAGATTCTGGTCTGTTTTGAGATGTGATCCAGGACCATAGCCTTTATATAGCTCACTATGCTAAGGCTGTAAATCTTTGTGTAGCACAAAATATCCTCAGAATATTTGACTTGTTATTTTCCTTCAGCTTTCTTACTATGATGGAATTCCAAGTGTTTATGTTAAATTATAGGAATGAAAATATTGACAATATGGATTGTCGATATTATAATTTAATTAAGAATATCGATACTCGATATTAGTGGGAAATAGGAAATATTTTTTTGGGGGGAGAGATTTATGATAATAAGAAATACTAAATGGGTTTTATTTAATTTTTTACCATATGAATATAAGGCTTTAGAAAAATATTTAGAGGATATGGCTTTAAAGGGATGGAAATTACAGAATATAAGAGGACTAATATTAAAATTAAAAAGAATAGATCCTAAAAGAATAAAATATTCAGTAGATATAATGGATAAGGTATCATTTTTTGATGGAAGAAATAGTGATAGAGCATTAGAATATAGAGAATATTGCAGTGTTTCAGGTTGGGATTTTGTTTGCGAAAGAGAAAAAATACAAATTTATTGTAGTGAAAATGAAATAGAAAGTATACCTATTCATACTGAGGAAGAGGAGAAGTTTAATTGTATATGTAAAGCATCTTTAAAATATGTTCTTTTAAATTTATTTACTATTACAATACTTTTATTTGGTCAATATATGGCAACTATAGGTAGTTTTAATGCGAATTTCTTAGCAAACAATTTGCAATTATTTACATTGATGCTGTATGGCATGTTTGTCATACATGAGAGTATAGGATTTATTAACTTTATTATTTGGATAGTTAAAGGACGAAGAAGTTTAAAAAGAGAAGAAGCTGTATCTTATAATTATTTAAAAGCTATAAAAATTAAAAGGATTATATATAAATTAATGGTGCTCCCGGTTTTATTACTAATAGTATCTATGACAATGATGGGAGAAGTGTTTGTATTTAAAATTCTTGTATTAAATTTATTAATAATAGGTGCAATAGCAACAGTGATGAATTTTGTAAGTGAAACTAAATATAAATATAAGAAAAAGAGAATAATTAATATTATAAGTTATGTTGTTATTATTATACTTAGCGTTGTAATAATGAACGGATTAATTTTTAGTGAAATTTTTTCGGGGAATAGAGAAAATGAAATAAAAAAAGATAATTATATTTTAACTCTAAGGGATTTTAATGATGAAGCTGTAGATGAAGAAGCTTTATATATAAATGAGAATAATGGGATTTTAGCATCAACATTACATTACAGTAATAAAGGAAAAAATGAACATTTATCTTATGAATTATTCCAAAGTAAATATGAATGGGCAGTAAAGTATGATTTTAATAAGATAATGAGTTGGATGAAAGAAATTAATGTGAAATATATCGAGAAAGAAACTAATTTGCCAGATAGTATAAAAGTATATATGAATGAACATGGGCATATTTATCTTATGGTTTCAGCCAATAAGCTCATTGAAATTAGTGGCTGGGATAAGAACTTAAGTGAAGATGAATTATTTAATAAGGTATATGAAAAAGTATTTATGGATAATTAATATTGGAGGTGACAGTAAATGGCAAGGGAGCAATTTCAAAACTTAACGGAGCCAATGTATTATATACTAATGTCATTGCTAAAGGAAAATTGTGGTGTAGATATTATGGCTAGTGTGGATGAAATTTCCAATGGTCGTGTAAGGGTAGGGCCTGGAACCTTATATGCTTTGCTTGGTAAGTTTGAAAAAGAAAATATGATAAAAGAAACAGAAGTTCAAGGTAGAAAAAGAAGTTATATAATAACAGAAAAAGGAAAAGTAATATTGCTAGAAGAATATAGAAGATTAATTTCCATGGCAAGTGATGGGGAAAATATATTAGGGGAGAATCATTATGAGTAAGGTATATCAAAATATTTTTAGTGAAGGATAATAAAATATAAATATAGAAGCTACTAAATATCTGTTTATATTTTTGTTATTAATTTCATAGCATTATAATTTGTATATTGGATAAAATAAAAAGGAAATATTATGGTCGAATTTTTATTTTAGGAGGTATTAATGCTATGAGCGAAAAACAGGATTCTTCTTGCGGAAGTCAACAAGAAAAGGAGAAAAAAGTTAATAATTCTCCAGCTAAACATACAAAAAAGACACATAAAAAAGATTAAAGAACTAAAATTGTATAATAGGTTAATGAAGAGGAGTTATTTTTTTGTAACTCCTTTTCGTTATATTTAAAAGTTTATTTTATATATTGACTAATACCTGGAAAGAGAATATTATAAAAATATAATAATTATAAAAATATAACAATAATCACAAATATCTAATAATTATCATTAATTATTAGAGCTGATAAATGTATAATATAATTTAAAATTAATAAGGAGGACAAAAATGAAATTATCATTTAAGATAGCATATAGATTTTTGAAAAATAATAAAGGACAAACCCTTTTAATAGCTTTAGCCATAGGACTGGGGATAAGTATTCAAATATTTTTAGGATTATTAATCCAAAATCTACAAAATGATTTGGTTAAAAACACTATAGGGGGAACTTCTCATATTACAATAAAAAGTGAGGATAATACATTAATTGAAAATGGGAGTGAGTTAAAAAAGAATGTAGCTGAAACTGATAGCAGAATAGTTACAGCCATAGAGACATTGGATCAACCTGGGTTAATTTCAAAGGATGATAAAAGTCTTGCGGTTATACTTAGGGGGTTTAATCTAAATGCGGGAGAAAAAATCTATAAGTTTAATGACAAGTTAATAAGCGGAAACTTACCATCAAATGTTAATGAAATAATAATTGGAAAGTTATTAGCACAGCAATTAGAAATAGAAAGTGGTGATGAAGTAAATCTTTTAACACCTAAAAAGGATGTTATAAATGTAAAAGTTACAGGGATAATTGACTTAAAGGTGGAAGCTTTGAATAAAAGCTATGTTGTCACAGATTTAAATACAATAAGAAGCATTTATGGATTAGGAAATGATACTATTACTTCTGTTGAAACACAAGTTGGAAATTCAAATATTTTTGATGTAGAGGAAATTTCAAATAAAATTGAGGCTACAGTTGGTGAAAAATATATTACTCCAAATTGGATCGAAGTAAATGAAAGTTTGTTAACTGGTTTAAAGGGACAATCAGCATCAAGCTATACAATTCAAGTATTTGTAGTTTTATCTGTAATTGTTGCAATAGCTAGTATATTAGCTATTACAGTAATGCAAAAAACAAAACAAATTGGTATATTAAAAGCTATGGGAATTACAGATAAGCAAGCATCTAGAATTTTCATTATTCAAGGAGGATTGCTTGGAATTATTGGAGCTATATTTGGAGCGGTTATTGGGATAGGTTTATTTAAAACCTTCACAGTATTTGTTAAAAATAGTGATGGAAGTTCATTAATATCAGGAAGCATAAATATTAATTTTGTAATATTATCTTTAGTTATTGCAATTGTGGCGTGTATTATATCTTCAATAATACCGGCAAGAAAATCATTGAAATTAAATCCAGTTGAAGCAATAAAGTTATAGGAGGATATTATGATTATTAAGTTAGAGAATGTTAAAAAAATATATGGTGAAACAATTAAAAATACAGTTCTTAAAGGTATAAACCTTGAAATAGAAAAAGGTACATTTAATGCAATTATTGGGCAAAGTGGAAGTGGTAAAAGTACACTGTTAAATATAATGGGTACATTAGATAAGGAAAGTGAAGGCAAAGTTTATATTAATGGTGTTAGTACAAAATCACTTTCCAAAAATGATATTTCAGCATTAAGAAATAAGGAAATAGGATTTATATTTCAATTTCATCATTTGCTACCTGAGTTTAATGCTATAGAAAATATTATGATGCCAGCACTTATTGAGGGTGTTAAGGATGTAAAGACAATTAGTAAAAGGGCAGAATTTCTTTTGGATAAAGTTGGATTATTAAAATTAAAAAACAATATGGCATTGAACCTGTCAGGTGGACAACAACAAAGGGTTGCTATAGCGAGGGCTCTTATGAATAGTCCAGAAATAATATTAGCCGATGAGCCAACGGGAAATTTAGATTCGGATACAACCATGGAAATATATAATCTTTTGAGAGAAATAAATAAAGAATTTGGGACAACTTTTATAATTATTACACATGATAATAGAATTGCAAGCTTAGCTGATAGAATTATTGAAATAGAGAATGGTGAGATTTCAAAGGACTCAGTTAATGAATATAGTAATCTACGTTGAATAGTATTTGAAATAGCTTGTATATGTCCTCTTTTTTAGTTAAAATTGTAATTTGGAGGTGGTTATATGAGTGGTAATAAAAAAAATATTTTTTTATTGACTTTATTAACAACATTATTAATAAGCATAGTTTTGATTTCTTGTAGTTCACAAAAGGGAAAACAGTTAAACGTCTCTCCAAAGGGAACAGAAGTTAATGCAGATGAGGCTCTTAACCTTTTAAAAGATGGAAATAAGCGGTTTGTAGATGGAAAAGAAAAAAATACTGATTTAACAGAAGAGACAAAAAGTGATTTATTTGAAGATGGGCAATATCCTTATGCTGTAATTATAAGTTGCTCAGATTCAAGAGTACCACCAGAACTATTATTTAATGAGGGATTTGGAAATATATTTGTTATAAGAAATGCAGGGAATGTAGTGGATCAAATTTCACTAGGAAGTATAGAATATGGTGTTGAGCATTTAGGTGCACCATTAATTATGGTTCTTGGTCATGAAAAATGTGGCGCAGTGAAAGCCACTATTGATGGTGGAGATTTTAGTGAAAACATTGGAGCTATTGCAAAAGAAATAACACCTGCCTATAATAGTGCTAAGATAAATATTAAAGATAATAAATTAATATACAGTAATACTGAAGATGAAAATATTAAGCAAAGTATTAATGAAATTAAGAATAGTGAAGTGATAAAACATTTATTAGAGGAAAATAAAGTGAAAGTAGTTGGGGCAAAGTATTCATTAGAAACAGGTAAGGTAATAGTTTCTGAATAATGCTTCTAAAAGAAGTAGCCAGTTTAAAACTGGCTACTTTTTAGGTGGAGTAACTATTACTCCGAGTTAATCTTTTGGACATATTATAATTGAAGTAAAGACTAGTTGTTTAAAGAATTTTAGTGCTTTTGTGTCCACAATGATCACACTTATAATTAACTTTTACATCTTTAAGAGTATCATATGTATAGTCATATTGTTTCATTATTTCATCACATATAGGACATATTAATTCCTTAGATTTATTTTTTGTATCATTATTTGATTTCATTTATAGTATCTCCTTTAGTATAATGTATTTAATATATATTATAATCTATTAAACATTTGTATGCTTGTAAATATAAAGTAGAAGGAAATATTAATTATATTGTTGCATTAGTATATAATTAATACTAAAATCTAATAAGTAAATTAGATTATTATAAATATAAACAATTAAAAGAAGGTGAAACAAATGATAAAATTTAATTACGATGCGTTAACAGGTGAAGTAGTTACAAGAGATGATTTTAGTTATGAAGAGAGCAGGAAAGCCTGGAATAGAGCTATTGAACAATATCCATTGGTAATTGTATATTGTCAGAGTGAAAAGGATGTTTGCACTGCAATATCTTGGGCTAGAGTGAATTTATTACCTATTAGAATAAGGTCGGGTTGTCATAACTATGAAGGTTACTCAACTGGCAATGATGTAGTAGTTATTGATGTTAGCAGAATGAGTGATATTTATATAGATGAGGAAAAAAATATAGTTAAAATACAAGGTGGAGTTAGGAATAGAGAATTATATGAGGCTCTAGGAGAACATGGTTATGTATTTCCAGGGGGTGGATGTCCAACTGTTGGAGTTCCTGGATTTGTATTAGGCGGTGGTTGGGGATATTCAAGTAGGCTTTTAGGGCTAGGTTGTGATATATTAATAGAAGTTAAAATTATAGATTATGAAGGTAACATAATAATTGCAAATGAAAATTATAATGAAGATTTATTTTGGGCTTGTAGAGGTGGTGGCGGAGGTAATTTTGGAATAGTTACTGAAATGACATTTAACCTTCCTAAAAAAATTAAAATGGCAACACTTATAAATATAGATTATCCACATATAGAACTTGAGGAAAGCATTAATATATTCAAAATGTTTCAGACTGAATTTAAAAATTTAGATAGAAGAGTTAATTTAAAAATGGCTATATATAATTCGCAAGATAAAGGGACTGGAATTAAGTTTACAGGATTATTTTATGGTAATGAAGAAGAAGCTAATAATATCTTAAAACCATTTAAAAATATTATTAGTAAGGTGGATGTTAAACTAGAATATATTACGGTGTTAGAGGCTAATAGAAGTATTCAAGATAGCCATCCAGATTATGAAAAATATAAATCTACAGGAAGATTTGTAGATAAGGATTATACTATAAGTGAAATTGAGAATCTTATAAAATTAGTAAAGAATAGACCAGAGGGAGCAGTATATGTATCAATTTCATTATATGGTTTAGGTGGAGCAATTCAAGATAAGGATAAATATAGTACAGCATTTTATTATAGAGGCTCAAAATTTATTATGGGGCTACAGTCTGTTTGGGAGAAGTCACAATATGCACAAGTAAATAGAGAATGGGTTAAAGAGGCCTTTAATTATATAAAGATAGTTACTAAAGGGTCATTTATTAACTTTCCTTTTGCAGAACTACAGGGTTATGAAAAAGAATATTATGGTGAAAATATAAAAAAATTAAGAGAAGTAAAAGGAAAATATGATCCTTGTGATGTGTTTAATTTTCCACAAGGAATAAAATGTTTTCCTGAAAAATAAAAACATATTAATAAATAACGTAAAATAACAAAAGATAAGAGGAGAAAAATTATGGAATTAAAATTTGATATATTTGAAACAATGGCATTAGCCACTGTCGTGTTCTATTTAGGGAAGTATTTAAAGAAAAAGGTAAAAGCATTATCGAAATATTGTATACCAGCTGCTGTTATAGGGGGAATTATATTTGCGCTATTAATGCTTATTTTAAAGATAACTAATATTGCTACTATAAGTTTAGATATAACATTACAAAACATTTTTATGACTGCATTTTTTACTAGCATTGGTTATACGGCTAGTCTTAAAATATTAAAGAAGGGTGGCATAAAGGTTGTCATTTTCTTATTTCTATCAATATTACTAGTAATATTCCAGGATGTTTTAGGTGCTTCTTTAGCATTATTATTCAATTTAGATCCATTATTAGGACTTTGCACAGCTTCTATTCCTATGGTGGGTGGTCATGGAACTGCAGGCTCATTTGGACCACTTCTAGAAAAAATGGGAATTGCAGGTGCGACTACTGTATCCTTTGCGTCAGCAACATTTGGGCTAGTTATGGGTAGTTTTATAGGTGGGTTTGTTGCAAAAAACTTAATAGAACGAAATAATATTAAAACTCCTAAAGAGTCACATGATAAATCAATTCCTGTAAGTGATTTTCATGAGGATGATAAAGCTATTCTATGTCACAAAAAGCTTATGAATGGAGCATCTTGGATTTTCCTTGCAATGGGAATAGGATCAATAATATCTAATTTCATTCAAGATTTAGGGTTAACTTTCCCATCATATATTGGAGCAATGATTGCAGCTGCTATTATTAGAAATATTTGTGATATGAGAAAAGTTAGACTTGAAGAAAAAGAAATTGAAGCAATTGGAGGTATTAGCCTTTCATTCTTCTTATCTATGGCATTAATGGGATTGAAGTTATGGGAACTATTTGATTTAGCACTTCCTATGATTGTTATGCTTATGGGGCAAACAGTTCTTATGGGACTATTCTCTTATTTTATAATTTTCCGTGTAATGGGAAAAAATTATGACGCTGCAGTTTTTGCATCAGCTAGTTGTGGATTTGGTATGGGAGCTACACCTAATGCAGTGGCAAATATGGATGCGTTAACTAGTAAATATGGGTTTGCTCCAACTCCATATTTTGTAGTACCTATTGTAGGATGTTTATTTATTGATTTTGCAAACTCAGCAATTATTACTTTGTTTATAAATATACTTCATTAGGTATTTGAAGATGCCTAAATTAATAATGCTTTGATTTAATATAATTAAAATAGTTGATATTTAAATAAGTTTAAGTGATAATAGAGAAATATTATAATAAGGCACTTTCAAGAAAATAGACTAGTATAATGGATTATTATTTTGAAAAAGATGTCTAAGATTAAATTTATAAAAGTAGGTGAATATATATGGAAGAAGAATATGTAGCAATAATTAATAAATTCAAGTTTGAAAACGATGAATTTAATAGCATACATGTAAGTGATGAAGATGGTAAATTAATAGATATAATTGATATTGAATTTACTTATAAGGAAGAGATGTTTAAGACTTTATGTAATGAATGGATAAAAGAAAACGAGTAAAATTTATAGTTAAATTAAAAAGTCCAGAGAGGTTAAAACTCTTTGGACTTTTTAGCGATTATTTAAAGAAATAAAAATCGTTACTTAATGTTGTGAAAATTCACAATAAAAGATATAAAGTCCTATAGATGGTAAAAATAACTTAATCACTGCAATCTATTGATAACGTTTAATAATCTTGGTAATATAATTTTAACAAAACGTTTTGGTATTAAAATAAGTTAGAAAGCAAACGAAAATAATTTGTAAGGAGAAGAGAATATATGATGCAGAAAATTCAGCGCTTTGGTGGCGCAATGTTTACTCCAGTATTGTTATTTGCATTTTCAGGAATAATGGTTGGATTTTCAATTTTATTTAAGAATCCTGAAATAATGGGTTCCTTAGCAAGAGAGAGCGGATTATGGTATCAGATATGGAATATCATAGAACAAGGCGCATGGACAGTATTTAAGCAATTACCTCTTTTGTTTGTAATAGGATTACCTATTGGATTAGCTAAAAAGCAACAAGCAAGAGCTTGTATGGAATCATTAGTAATATATTTAACTTTTAATTATTTTTTAGGCGCTATACTTTCAACTTGGGGGCCAGCATTTGGAGTCAATTTTGCAGCAGAAGTTGGTGGTGCTAGTGGATTAACAACTATAGCAGGTATTAAAACTTTAGATACAGGTATGATAGGAGCAATATTAATATCGGGTATTGTAGTTTGGATGCATGATAAGTTCTTTGATGTAGAGTTGCCAGAATTTTTAGGGACATTTAGAGGATCAGCGTTCATTGCAATGATCGGGTTCTTTGCAATGATTCCATTAGCAGTGGTAATGGCATTTATATGGCCAAAGGTACAAGGCGTTATAGCAGCATTACAAGGAATATTAGTAGGATCTGGAGTCATTGGAGTTTGGGTATATACTTTCTTAGAAAGAATACTTATCCCAACAGGTTTACATCATTTTATATATACACCATTTATATTTGATTCAGTAGTTGTTGAAGGTGGAATAAATTCTTATTGGGCATTGCATTTATCACAATTCTCATCATCAACTGAACCGTTAAAAACATTATTCCCAGAAGGTGGATTTGCCCTTCATGGAATGTCAAAGGTATTTGGATCTTTAGGAATAGCAGCAGCATTTTATGTTACAGCTAAACCAAATAAAAAGAAAATTGTATTAGGTTTATTGATCCCCGCAACATTAACAGCAGTAGTTGCAGGAATTACAGAACCACTTGAATTTACATTCTTATTTATTGCGCCAGTATTATTTTTAGTACATGCATTATTAGCAGCAACTTTATCATCAATAGCATTTTCTTTTGGAGTAGTTGGTAATTTTGGTGGTGGATTAATTGATTGGATAGCATTAAATTGGATTCCGTTATTTAGTAATCACACTACGACATATATAACACAAATAATTATAGGGCTTATATTTACAGGAATTTATTTTGTAGTATTTAGATACTTAATATTAAAGTTTAAGTTTAAGACACCAGGTAGAGAAGATGAAGACGAAGAAACAAAACTTTATAGCAAGTCAGATTATAAGTTAAAGAAAATAGAAAAATCTTTAACTGAAGATAAAATTGTTGATACAGAAAAAAAATTATTAAGCAAAGCAGAAATGATTATAAAAGCACTAGGTGGAAAAGAAAATATTTCACAACTTAATAATTGTGCAACTAGACTGCGTATATCTGTAGTTGATGAAAATTTAGTGCAAGATATTTCTGTATTTAAAAAAGCAGGAGCACATGGCTTAGTTAAGAAAGGAAAAGCAGTTCAAGTAATTATTGGACTATCAGTTGTAAAAGTTGCAGAAGAAGTTGAACTATTAATGGGTAATAATTTAAGCATCTAAAAGAAATAGTAGAATTGTAGTTATATTTATAATTGGGATTATTAGATTGAAGATGACTTAACTAATAGCTGTGAATATTCACAAAAAAAGTGAGTAAGAACAACAAGAGAGCTTATTCCCTAAACAAGCCTAATGTATTGATTGATAAGATCATACTTGATAATATTAAGTTGTAGAAAGAATTATTAATAAAAACAAAATAAAAAGATATAGAGGAGAGAAAAATTATGAAGAAGTTTTCAATTTTAATAGCAGGTGGAGGAAGTACTTTTACACCAGGGATAGTGTTAATGCTTTTAGATAATTTATATAAATTCCCAATTAGAAAGATTAAATTTTATGACAATGATAAAGAAAGACAAGATGTAATTGCAAAAGCATGTGAAATATTATTAAAGGAAAAAGCACCGGAAATAGAGTTTTTAGCAACAGTGGATCCAGAAGAAGCATTTACAGATGTGGATTTTGTAATGGCACATATAAGAGTTGGTAAATATGCAATGAGAGAATTAGATGAAAAAATTCCACTAAAGCATGGAGTAGTAGGTCAAGAAACTTGCGGTCCTGGAGGAATTGCTTATGGAATGAGATCAATTGGTGGAATATTAGAGATTGCAGGATATATGGAAAAATATTCACCGGATGCATGGATGTTAAACTATTCAAATCCAGCTGCTATAGTTGCAGAAGCTACAAGAAAGTTAATTCCAAATACTAAAATATTAAATATATGTGATATGCCAATAGGAATAGAAGGGCATATGGCACAAATAGCTGGTTTAGAATCAAGAAAAGATATGATAGTTAAGTATTATGGACTTAATCACTTCGGTTGGTGGTCAAGCATTACAGATAAAGCAGGAAATGATTTAATGCCAAAAATTAAAGCACATGTTAAAAAATATGGATATGATACTAAAGTTGAAGATGAAAACCAACATACAGATCCAACTTGGAGTGATACATTTAGAAAAGCTAGGGATATATATGAAATAGATCCTACAACATTACCAAACACATATTTAAAATATTATTTATTCCCTGATTATGTAGTTGAGCATTCAGATAAAAACTATACAAGGGCAAATGAAGTTATGGATGGTAGAGAAAAACATGTTTTCGGAGAATGTAGAAAAATCTATAAAGCCGGAAAATCAGAAGGATCAACATTAGAAATAGATGAACATGCATCATATATAGTAGATCTTGCAAGAGCAATATCATATAATACTCAAGAAAGAATGTTGTTAATAGTAGAAAATAATGGAGCAATAGAAAATTTTGATAAGACTGCAATGGTTGAAATACCATGCTTAGTAGGAAGTAATGGACCAACAGCATTAACAATAGGTACAATTCCTGAATTCCAAAAGGGCTTAATGGGACAACAAGTTTCAGTTGAAAAATTAGTTGTAGAAGCATGGGCAGAGAAATCGTATCAAAAATTATGGCAAGCAATTTCATTATCAAAAACAGTACCAAGTGTAAAAGTTGCTAAAGAAATTCTTGATGATTTAATAAAGGAAAACACAGAATACTGGCCAGAATTAAAATAAAAAATAGTTAATACAATTAAGAAGAGGATGTTGCAAAATTATTTTAAGCAACATCCTATTTTCTATTTCTAATATACGTCTATTAAGTAAGGTATAAGTTTGCTATACTTGTAGATATAGGAAGTGATGATATTATGAGAATAGATGAACTTATTAATGCACATTATGACAAATTAAATCAAAATGATTTACATATATGGAAGTATATATATAGTAATAAAAAGGAATGTTGTGGATTAACTATTGATGATCTTGCAGGGAAATGTAATGTATCAAGAACAACAATTTTAAGGTTTGCACAGAAATTATCATTAAAAGGATATAGTGAATTAAAGGTTTATTTAAAATGGGAAATGACTGAGGAAATTATTGATGAAAACTTTGTTGAAATAGTTTGTAATGAGTTTAAAAGTAGTATTGATGAGATGAAAAAAAGAGACTACTCAAAAGTTTGTGAGATGATTTATGAAAGTAGAAGAGTGTTTATATATGGTACTGGTGCAGTTCAAAAATCAGTGGCACAAGAAGTAAAGAGAATTTTTTTATCTGGAAAAGAGTGTTTTGCAGTTATAGATGGAATAGCAGAAATAGATTTAACATTAGATACTATGACCTCCAATGACTTAATGATAGTTATATCATTATCAGGAGAATCAAGTCATATTAGGGGGTTTGCAAAACAATTATCAATAAGAAATATACCATTTATCTCAGTGACTAAATTAAAAAATAATGAACTAGCAAAATTAAGTAAAGAAAGTTTGTATATAAACACTTCTGTAGTAAATATAGGTAATAGTGTAGAGTATGAAGCCGTAAATTTATTTTTTATATTAGTTGAAATATTATTTTTGAAGTATATAATGTATAAAAATAATAGGAAGTTAGAAGAGGTAAATAAATTATAATAAAAATATATAAACAGCAGCTATTATGAAAAAAATAAAAAGCAGTAAGTAAATTCTAAAATAGGATTTACTTACTGCTTTTAAATATTAAAAAAATTTAATATTTATTTTGAAATTATTAAGTTTTTAAAGTTATATAAAAATGTATTTAGAGATTGCCTTGGTAAAAATCAAATAGTTTTCCAAGGATCAGTTGTTTTACCTTGAGTTATAGAATAGGTAATAGATCTTGCTATATCCTTATCTATTTTAGGGTCTCTAAGTTTTGAGTTGAATTCTGAAGAAAACTGTGCTAAAGCTTTTGAAATTACTTTTGTAGAATTATTAAAGTTTTCAAGAGGATTAACAGAATGGGTATTTCCTCGTGTAGCATTAATAATAGTAACAGTTTCTTCACATGCTTCATTTGCATATTCGATTATCTTATCTTTTATGGTTTCATCTAGAGTTTCTGGGTACATGACTTCTAGTTCAATTGTGTATTGAGTGTCTCGAGAGGAAACACATGGAATTGTATTTTCAATATTTTCACTATCTACAATTCCTATAGGTTGAACTGTAAAATCATCTTTTGTTTCGGGTATATTTAAGGAAACTAATGTTTTACTAACTGATTCTCTAACTTCGCTATTAGTATAAAGCTTTTTAGTGTTTTTAAATCCATTTTCATTAGTTTGTCTAGATAAATTGTCTTCAAGACAACTTTCACACTTATTTCTATAACAAACAAAAGAATCTATTCTTCTTAAATCTACACCGAAATAAGCCCAACGTCTACCGAACCATCTTAAACCAGAAACTGAAACTCTATCAACATTTAATAAAAATGCCCAGTAGTTTCTACCACCTCTTTCCCAAATATAAGTAAATTGGAAAAGACAAAATTTTATTGAGTTTTGACTTACGAATTTTGATTGAGGGCCACCAGAATTAGATGAAGTTAAGCTTTTTACCGCTTTATCATTTTGGTTAGGAATAAAATTTGGAGGTGCACCAAGTTGCGATGGATTTATATTTACGCCAGGGACGTTTACACCAGGGGAGTTTCCACCTTGGGGATTGCCACTAGGAAAGTTGCCACCAGGAAAATTTGGAGGCTGAAAGTTTGGGGTAAACCCACCAGGTATCTGAGGAATACGTTGCATTTCTTCAAGAGGAAATGAAGAAAATTCATATTCATCAAATGTTTCATTTTTATTTTCAAAAAGATTATCTTTATAGAACATTATTCTAAAAACTCCTACGTATTACTTTATAAATAGTATACTTATAAAACCTTATAAATGTTACTAATAAAAATAATTAGTAAGTCAGTATGCTGTATATTTATTAGAATGTAGTTTAGATGAATAATAAGTATTATAACTGGGATAAAAGATTTGCAACTTAGAAAATAAATGTTATACTTTGAGAAAGATTTATTATATAGAGGTGATTTAAATGAGCGGCATAGCAGGAAAAGGTTGCGAGATAATAATTCCGCAAGAAGAAAAAAAGACAGTTAAGGAAATAGAACGTAGTATAGTTAAAACATATAGAAAAGAACTTTGGACTAAATTTATAAGAGCTGTTAAAGATTATAATTTAGTAGAAGAGGGAGATAAAATAGCTGTAGCTATTTCAGGTGGTAAGGATTCTCTTCTTTTAGCTAAATTAATGCAAGAATTAAAGATACATGGTAATGTTAATTTTGAATTAGAATTTATAGCTATGGATCCTGGGTATCATTCACAAATAAGAGAGTTGCTTGAGGAAAACTGTAAGCATCTAGAAATACCAGTAACAATTTATAAATCGGGTATTTTCGATGTTATAGATGAAAAAGCTAAGGAATATCCATGTTATCTTTGTGCAAGAATGAGACGAGGTTCCCTTTATGCAAAGGCAAAAGAACTTGGATGCAATAAATTAGCACTTGGACATCATTACAATGATGTCATTGAAACAACTATGTTAAATGTTTTATATGCAGGAAACTTTAAAACAATGCTTCCTAAATTAAAGTCAGCAAATTTTGAAAATATGGAGCTTATAAGACCAATGTATTATATAGAAGAAGATAATATAAAGAAATTTATAAACTACTGCGGAATTTGGCCTCTTAATTGTGCTTGTATGGTAGCTGCTAAGAAAATAGGGAATAAGAGATATGAAATTAAAGGTTTAATTAAAGAATTAAAGAAGAACTTTGATGGAGTTGAAAAGTCTATATTTAAATCGGCTGAAAATGTAAATGTTGATTCTATATTAGGTTGGAAAAAAGACGGTGAAAAAGTTTCTTATTTAGATGAGTATGATGAAAGGTAGGGTTATCCCTACCTTTTTTTTAGCTTCCTTAGAAACAGGAATAAAATAATGCAATTAAACAAATAATATAAAGAAATAATAAAGGGAGGTGAGATTATGGCTAAACATGGACAAAGGGCTACTTGGGAAAATGATCATTTTCAAGCACCTAAAAAAAATGATGTTGCACCAGTTCCGGAAGTAAATAAAAAGGGCAAAAAATAACTAATAAAATATAATTATTTAACTTCTTTTTCTTAAATAAAAAAACTTCAATCAAGGTAAAAATATTTGATTGAAGTTTTTTTTATTTTCAAAAAGAAACTTTATATATTAATGAAAATATGGTATAGTTTACATAGATGACAATTTGGATTTAGGGAGCAGAAAGAAAACAAAAAGTCAAGGATTCGAGGATGTTTTGCTATAGTATAAGAACTATAATCGGCGAATAGACAAGAATATGACTAGTTATTTTAAAAGCTCTTAAATTATAGACAAAGTAATAAAATAGGTACAAGATAAGGGTGGTGAATAATATGAAATTAATAGTAAATGGTGATGATTTTGGGTTAACAATGGGTGTATCTAAAGGTATAATAGATGCAATGAAAAATGGAATTATGACCGATACAACTGCAATGGCGAATATGCCTTATTTTGAAGAATCTATGAAGATGGCTAAAGAAAATGGAATAAATGAAATGGGAGTACATCTTAATTTAACTTGTGGGAAACCAATTTTATCACAGATTGAAGTTGCCTCATTAGTAACTGAAGATGGTAATTTTTATAAAAAGCCAAACTACATGCCTAAAGAAATTGATATGGATGAATTAGAAAAAGAATTAAGAGCACAAATAAGTAAATTTATATCTACAGGTATGGAATTAAATCATATTGATGGACATCATCACTTTTATATATTTAATGAAAGTGTGTTTAGATTAGTCCTTTCCTTAGCTAGAGAATTCAATGTTCCAGTAAGGTGTCCAAGTAGTGAATATATGCATATTGTAAAAGAATTTAATATTAAATCACCAGATATTATGATTGGAGATTTTTATGAAGGTAATGCAAATGAAGATTACTTAATTAAAAGACTAAAAGAGTTAAATAGTGTAGATGTAGTGGAGGTTATGGCTCATCCAGCTATAATAGATGAAGAGTTACGAAATATTAGTTCTTATTTAAACTATAGAACTATAGAACTTAATGCTTTAAAATCAGAAGCTATAAAAAAAATTGTAAAAGATAATAAAATAGAGTTAATAAAATTTTCGCAAATATAAAAAATGTTATATATATTGGGAAATAGGCAATAATTATAAAAAGAGAAAAGGGAGTGAAAATATGAAAGCTAAGAAAATAGGGAAAATGGCTTTATTAATAGCAGCTACAGCAGCATTAGTTGCTACATTAGTTAATGATAAAAAAATTAAAAAATAAAAAGTGAAAAATAAATTATTTAATATATAAAAATAAGCGTGGTAGAGGGTAGTATATTATGAATAGCAAATATGAAAATAACAAGGACGTTATATCATTTAAGGGGATAGGGGCAAGTGAGTGGAGATTCAACATTCAAAGCAATGAATTTTTTTGCAATGATGAAGTATACAATAAAGAACAAATCACAGGGATTTGTTGCTATAATAATTTACTAAAAAACGTACATTGTGATGATGTTTCTAGAGTTGAGGACTTTTTTAAAGGAATAAAATATGAATCAATCAACGAAGCATCATTTGATGAAATTATTTTTAAATTTAGAAATAATTATGGGCAGTTAATTAAAATTTTTGCGCGATCAATAATAAATATAGAAAACCCTAATATAAGAGAAGGATACTTCTTTAATATTAGCAATGTGCTTGAAAAAAGTAATAATGAAGGATTTTTATCTAAAAATAGAGAAGAATTAATTAAAGGTATTTTTATTGTTACTAATAAATATGATGGCATAGTTTCATTTTACGGCAATAACAAAGATATAATAGGATTAGATAATATATGCATTAACATGAATTTTAATGACTGTATAAAATATATTCATAAAGATTATATTAAAGAAATTAGTACATTAATAAATAATCCTACGCAAAGTATTTATGAAGGCTTAGAAATTAAAATCAATGATATATATGGCAAAGAAAAATGGATTAGCTTGAAGGGACGAGTTAAAAGGAATTCCGACGGTAGTTTAATTGGTTTTGAAGGGTATATAGATGATATAACAAATGAAAAAGAAGCTAATATTAAACTTAAGTATATAAGTAATTATGACGAATTAACAGGTGTTCATAATAGAGGTTACTTAAAACAAATAATAGAAGATTACATAACAAAACATAAAGAAAATGAATCAAGAGGATCACTTATTATAATAGATTTAGATAATTTTAAATTTATTAATGATTCATATGGTCATAGATGTGGAGATTTATTTATTGAAGCAGTAGCATATGAATTAGAAAAAATATCTGAAGATAAAGAATTAATATGTAGGTTTGGCGGAGATGAATTTTTAATATTTATTCCTAACATTACAAGTTTAGTAGATGTAGAAAAAATGGCTAATAAAATAATTCATAGATTTAAAGATGCATTTTATATAGAGGAAAATGAAATATATTCAACAGTTAGTATAGGAACATCTATATTCCCTGATGATGGTGTTGATTTTGAAGAGTTATTAAAAAATGCAGATGCAGCTATGTATATAGCAAAAAGTAATGGTAAAAATCAGTATCAATTCTTTAATTATAATATATCTCATGAACTTAATAAAATATATACAATACAAAAAGGGTTAAGAACAGCTTTAGATAAGGGGGAAATGTTTGTAGTTTTTCAACCAAAAGTTGAACTTAATAATGATAAAACTGGTGGGTTTGAAGCTTTGTTAAGATGGAAAAGTGAAGAACTTGGATTTGTGAGCCCTGTGGAATTTATTCCTATAGCAGAGACAACTAGACTTATTATACCAATTGGAAACTTTGTTTTAGAAGAAGTTTGTTCAAAGATTAAATATTTATTAAAAGAAGGTTATGATAATTTTAAAATAGCTCTTAATTTATCAGAGGTACAGCTAAGAGATAGAACCCTAGTAAATACATTTAAGACTGTAATGGAGATATATGATATTTCTCCTAAATACATAGAAATAGAAATAACAGAGAGTATGCTTATGAAAAGTTTTGATAAAAATATTGAAGCTTTGCTAGAGATTAAAGCTCTTGGAGTGTCTATTGCCTTAGATGATTTTGGAACTGGGTATTCATCACTTAATTACTTAACTAAATTACCTATAGATGTTTTAAAAATTGATAGAAGTTTTGTTGTAGACATGATAGATAATCATAAAAGTAGATGTATAGTAGAAAATATAATACAATTATCTCACAAGCTTGGCATTAAAGTTGTAGCAGAAGGGGTAGAGGTAATAGAGCAAGTTGATTACTTAAAAAGTATCTATTGTGATATTGTTCAAGGTTATTATTATAGTAAGCCACAAGTATTTGAAAATGTAATAAATATGCTACCGAGATAGAATATAATATAAAAAATATTTAAAATTAAAAAAATAGTTGACAAATATGGTGAAAGAACATAGTATAGAATAAAGAAACAATGATATTCCATTGAAGAGGGATAGTAACTAATTTGGTAAAGATTCAGAGAACCGAAGGTGGTGTGATTTCGGTACTGCAGCAAATAGTGAATGGGCCTTTGAGGAGCAAGGTGAAATCTAATGATAGTAGCTAAGCCGTGGGTTGCACGTTACAGCAAATAGGGTATTTATATAGTACCTGAAATATAAGTGGCTTTTTTATAAGCAATTTAGGTGGCAACGCGGATATTCTCCGTCCTATTAATTTAGGACGGAGTTTTTTTATTATCTAAAAAGGAGTTGAGTGGTATGTTATGAAGTGAATGTGTAATCAAGGGGGTATTAGTTTCAGAGGGGATTTGCTTAATAGTAATACCACAGGACAACTAAAACTTAGAAAATTTATCTAGTGGGAGAAAACTTAAATTTATTATTAAAATTTCAAGGGGGAAATAGAAATGAATAAAAAAATGGATATAAAGAAAATGACAATTAATTCGATATTAATAGCAATAGGTGCAATACTGCATCAAATAACTCCAACAATAGGATTACCAATGCAACCAGATTTAGCTCTAGCAATGTTGTTTATAATAATAATATTAAATAATGATTATAAAACTACTTTGATATCAGGAATTATAATTGGGGTTTTCACATCTTTAACAACAAAATTTCCAGGGGGGCAACTTCCTAACATTATAGATAAAGTAGTTACTTCTAATATAATATATTTTGCATTATTACCATTAAGAAATAGATTTAAAGATATTACTAAAATGGCTATATGCTTACCTATAGGAACTATAATAAGTGGATTGGTGTTTTTATTATCGGCACAATTTATTGTAGGTTTGCCAAGTGAATTCATGGCTCTTGTAAAAGTGGTAGTTATACCAGCTGCAATAATGAATACTATAATTGGAATAATATTATTTAAAGCTGTAAAGGTCGCATTAAAAGCAACGAAAACAACAGTAAAAGCTTGAACTACAATTAATCAAAAGTTATGATTAGTAGATAAAAATCTACTAATCATAATTATTTATTTTTTAAATTAATAGCTTAGTTATTGTGTTTTGTAACTTTATAAATTTCTGGAGTTGTTTCGTCAATTGCTTTAAATGTATAACCTTCTTTTTTATAATGTTTTATAATTGAAGGTAATGCAGTAGCACTATTTTTATTTATGTAGCCACAATGCATTAATAGAGTTATATTGTTTTTCTCGCTGATAGATTTTTTTAAAATACAATCTGGAGAAGAATTAGCATTTGCACCATCACAAGTATCTTGAGTCCAGTCATAAATTCTTAAATCATTTTCGTGAATTAAATTTACTAAGGAATCTGTTAATTTATAAGTATTATTATTACAACCAAATGGAAATCTTAATATCTTATATTTTTGACCAGTAGTTTTTTCTAAAATTGCTTGATCATTTAACATTTCCTTTAAGAATCCTTCATTGCCATGATATAGTTTATTTCTATCATGGGTTACACTATGTAATCCTATACTGTGACCTTCGTTTTTCATACGCAAAATAATATCTTCTTGATTTTGGACTTGACATCCAATTACAAAAAATGTAGCTGGAACACCTTCCTCTTTTAATGTATCTAAAATTTTATTAGTTATTTTACCGCCAGGACCATCATCAAAAGTAAGATAAATAACCTTTTCAACATCGGTTTGGCAAGCTAATGATGTTAAACTTAATGATGAGAATAAAAATAAAGTTAAAAATAATATTATAATGTTTCTTAAAAAAAATTTTTTCACAAAGAATTCATCCCTTCCTTTAGTTATTACTAGATAATCTTAGTATGCCAAAGTATTTAAAAAATAAAAGAGTAATTATATGGTGATAATATTATAAATTTCTATTTAATATAGGAATTAGAAATCGTTTTTTGTAAATGTATATCATAATTTGATAAAAAACAGTATAAAAAGTAAAAATATGTGATAATGTAATATATATATTATTGTAAAGGTATTGGTGAATATATGAGTAAAAGAGAGGTCTTTTTGGGATTAGGAGCTATAATATTTTTTGGATTTATAGCTATTTGCATATGTATATATTTAATGAAAAGGATTATTTTAAAAAAAGAAGAATATGAAAAAGCAAACAAAATGTCTAAAACAAATTATAAAAGATATAATATGGCTATAGAAGCCTTAAATGGATCTATATGGGAATGGGATGATAAAAGTAAAATCTTATATTTATCTAGTACAATAAAAGATATTTTACAAGTGAAGAGTAATATAGATACCTTTGGAAAATTGTTTGAGTTTATTGTACCTAAGGATAGAGCTAGAGTTGAGGAAATAATTAGTAATATATGTAATAATAAAATAGTGGAGAAATTTGATATTCAATATACTTTTAAAAATACAAAAGGAAAAGAGATAATTATAAATTTAAATGGAATAGGAAGGTTTAAAGAAGGCGTATTTTACCTTGCAGGGATAATAAATGATATAACAGAAAAGGTTAAACAACAACAGTTAATAGAAGAAGGAAATAAAAAGTATAAATTAGTTGTAGAGGGGTCTAGCAATATAATTTTTTGTATAGATATTGAAAAAGAAAAAATTATTTTTGATAAAAAAATAGTTAATTATTTTCAGTATAATCATGATAGTTGTATAGGGCTACATGGAGAGGTAATAATAACTTTAAAACAGTGGGAATTTTTTATATTTAGTAAGGATATTAAATCATATAGAGAAAAAATACAGAAATTATTATATGGAAAAGATACTGTAGATTATGAAGTAGAATATAGACTTGTAAGTAAAGAAAATAAAATTGTATGGGTTCATGCTAGTGGAAAGAGATCTATAGGTGATGATGGTAAAATGTATGTATATGGATCATTAATTGATATAACTGATATAAAAGAAAAGGAACTTAAAATTTATTTTATGAGTTATTACGATGAGGTAACTGGAATTGCTAATAGAAGATTATTTGTTGAAAATGTTAATAAATCACTTGAAAGTAATAAGGGGAATGAAAGTATAGCTATTATATTTATAGATTTAGATAATTTTAAATATATAAATGATACATATGGACATAATTTAGGAGATTCTTTATTAGAAAAATTTTGTGAAGAGATGTATGGAATAATTGATGAAAATAGTCATTTTGCAAGATTAGGTGGAGATGAATTTGTAATTGCTAAAACTAAAATTAAAAATAATATAGAAGTAGAGGAATTAATACAAGCTATAATAAAGAGATTTAACGATTCTATAAAAGTTGATGGAAAAGATGTTTATTGTACATTAAGTATAGGGGTTAGTTTATATCCATTTGATGGAGAAAATCTAGATTCATTATTAAAAAGAGCTGATATAGCTATGTATAAGGCTAAAGCTAATGGGAAAAATAGATATCAATTCTTTGATATAAACCTATTAAAAGAATTTAATAGAGATTTTGAAATTGAAAAAGGATTAAGAACAGCGCTAGATAAAAATGAGATTATTGTATTATATCAAGCTAAAGTAAATACTTTTACAGAAGAAGTTGTTGGATATGAATCATTAGCTAGATGGAATAGTTCAGAGCTTGGGATTGTATCACCAACAGAATTTATACCAATAGCAGAGCGAACAGGTCTTATAATTAATATAGGTAAATCTATAATTGAAGAGTCAATAAAAAGGTGTAAACAACTTTCATTAACTACAAATAAGAAATTTAAAATAGCTATAAATTTATCTGGCATACAGATTAGGGATGATGAAATAGTCGATTTTGTTTCAGATACACTTAAAGCATATAATTTACCTCCAAGTTATATAGAATTTGAGATAACAGAGAGTATAATAATGAAGTCTGTAGATAAAAATATAGATATTTTAAAAAAACTTAAGAAAATTGGAGTAAGTATTGCATTAGATGACTTTGGAACAGGATATTCATCTTTAAGTTATTTAAAAATTCTTCCAATAGATGTACTTAAAATTGATAAAAGTTTTATAGATGGAATAAGTATTGATAAAAAAAGTGAATATATAATAGAAAAAATAGTGGATTTATCACATTGTTTAGATATAGTAGTAGTGGCTGAAGGGGTAGAGACTAAAAAGCAGGTAGAGTATTTAAAAAGTATTAAATGCGATATAATACAAGGTTATTATTATAGCAAGCCAAAGCCTTTTGAATTAGCTAAAAAGATGATGTTGATAGATTTAAATTAATATCAATTAGTTTTTTATTAGCACCAAAATATAAGTATAGACGTATTATGTAGATATATTATACTTAGGGGGCCTAGAAATGAAAATAAGGATAGATGATGAATATTCTAACTTAGGAGAAGATTTAAATATTGTTTTTGGTGAATATTGTGAAAATGATATAAGTAAACAAGAAGATGGTACGTTTGGAAAAGAAAGTAGTGGCTATAACAATAATGATAGTATCTATGAAAGATCAAATAATAATGAATTTGATATGGAAATACAATATCCAGAAGAGTCTAGTTATGAAGATAGTACTGATGAAAAGCATATAGAATATGAAGAATTGGATAAAAAATATGAAGAAAAATATGAAGAAAAATATGAAGAAAAGTGTGAAGAAAAGTGTGAAGTATGTGAAGAAAATTATGATGATAGTAGTGGGAAAATTAAGGTGTCAGTTAAATTAGAGGATAGCAATGGTGTTGAAATTAAAGGGGCAAAAGTTAATTTATATGAATTGAATGGTGTTTGTCCTAAATTACATGAATCAAAGTTAACAGATTTTAAAGGAGAGATTATTTTCGATAATTTAGTAAATGGATGTTATAGAATAATTTCATTAGTAGATAGAAAATTCTTTGAAAAGCCTGTTTATATTACATGGAATGAAGTAACTATTGATAATTCCATTAAAGATGCAAATATATGTGTAGTAAATAAAATTAAACCATCTTGTTATAGGGAACTTCAAAAAATATCTAGTCAGATTTAAATATATTTTCTTTCAGCGACCATAAGGGCCATTTGAATAAATAAAAGAAAAATAGTTTTTTTAGACCATAACTTTTTGCTAAAGTTATGGTCTAAAAATATATTAGGCACTTTGAAAAAAATATGATAAAATTTAAATATATTGAAATGAGAATTGGAGGAGAGAAAATGAATAAGATGTCATTAAAAGTAGAAAGAATACATAAGGATGCAATACTTCCAAGAGCCGCACACTCTGGTGATGCAGGTTTAGATTTATATTCTGTAGAAAATATAGTAATTACCCCAGGAGAAAGTGCATTAATTAAAACCGGAATAAAAATAGAATTGCCAGAGCAAACTGAGGCACAAGTTAGACCAAGAAGTGGATTAGCGTTAAAATTTGGTATAACAGTTTTAAATACTCCGGGAACTATAGATGAAGGTTACAGAGGGGAAGTTGGAGTTATATTAATTAATCATAGTAAAAATAGTTTTACAGTTGAAAAAGGAATGAAGATAGCTCAAATGGTAGTTAAACCAGTATGGAAAGTTGATATAATAGAAGTAGAAAAATTATCATCAAGTGAAAGAGCAGAAGGTGGGTTTGGATCAACTGGCCTAAGATAGGTTTTATAAAGGAATCTACAAATAAATAATTAATCAGATTCTGGTGTATTTGCCACTAGGCTTCGTTACCACAACATTTACATAGTGAGTCTATGTAAATGTTGTGGTTCTTTGCCTAGCTAAAAATATCCTCAGAATCTTTGATTTATTATTTTATTTAAGCTCTTTAAGCTAAATTTTCCCATTCTTCATAAAGGGAAGAGACTACTTCTTCAAGAACAGCTATTTTTTTATTAACTCTTTCACTTTCTTTTGGATTTGCATAAATTTCTTCAAGGCATAATTGTTCTTGAAGAACTAATAAATCATCTTCCTTTGAAGCAATATCATCTTCAATTTTTTTTAGCTTAAGTTTTACAGTTTTCTCTTCTTTTTCTAATTCTCTTTTCTTTTTCTTTTCGTCTTTAACCTGAGTTTTAGTTTTACCATTTTGTAATTCTTCAATTTCTTGGAAACGAAGGGGATTAGCTTTTTTCTCTAGATAGTAGCTGTAGTTACCTAAGTACTCATTAATTCCACATTCCTTAAGTTCTAGTATTCTATTAATTACTTTATTAAGAAAATATCTATCATGAGATATTATCATTAAGGTACCATCATAGCTTAAAATAGCATCTTCTAGCGCTTCTCTTGACATAATATCTAAATGGTTTGTTGGTTCATCTAATAAAAGTAAGTTAGAGCGAGAAAGCATAAGTTTTAAAAGATTAATTCTACACTTTTCTCCACCACTTAAGGTATTTATGATTTTAAATACATCATCTCCTGTAAATAGAAATGAAGCAAGTGCATTTCTAAGTTTAGAAGTAGTTAAGTGAGGGAAGTCATCCCAAACCTCGTCTATTATACTTTTATCTAAATTAAGATTAGATTGCTCTTGATCATAATATCCAACATTTACGTTAGTGCCAAGAATAATATTTCCTTTGTCTGCACCTACTGTGTTCATGATGATTTTAAATAAAGTAGTTTTACCACGTCCATTTTCACCAATTAATGCGACTTTTTCTCCTCGTTTTAAATCAAAATCAAGAGTTGTAAATAATGTTTTTAAACCATAGCTTTTAGCTAAATTTTCTGCATGTAAGACATCATAACCACTTTTAACTGAAGTTTCAAATTGTATTTTTGAAGCTTCTTTATCTTTATCTGGGGTATCAAGTCTATCAATTTTATCAAGAGCTTTTTCACGGCTTTCGGCAGCTTTAATACTCTTTTCTCTATTGAAAGATCTGAATTTTTCAATAATAGCTTCCTGTCTTTTAATTTCAACCTGCTGTAGAGTATAAGCTTTTAATTGAGCTTCATGGTCTTTTGCTCTAAGATCTAAGAATTTAGTGTAAGGAACGTTATAACAATTAACATGACCATTAATTACTTCAAATGTATGTGTAGTAACTGCATCTAAGAAGAATCTATCATGAGAAACTACTAAGACTGTTCCTTTATAAGACTTCAAATAATCTTCAAGCCATTCTATAGCTTCTAAATCTAAATGATTAGTAGGCTCATCTAAAAGAATTATATCTGGTTTGCGAAGAAGTAGTCTACAAAGAGAAACTCTAGTTTTTTGCCCCCCACTTAATGTAGATATAGTTTTATTAAAGTCATCTTCAAGAAATCCAAGTCCTTTTAAAACTTTAGATATTTCACCTCTGTAAGTGTAACCACCTCTAGGTCCATATAAATCTTGAATATTTGTATAGTCTTTTATTAATTTATCATGATAAGCAGCATTATTTTCATCATAAGGCTCGCTCATTTTGACTTCTAAATTAGCAAGCTTAGTCTCCATGTTTAGGAGTTCTTGAAAAACACAAACTAACTCATCATAGATAGAGTTATTCATATTAAGTGTAATGTTTTGAGACAGGTAACCAAGGGATTTATTTTTATCTAAAAATATTTCACCATTATCATAATTTAAATCCTTTGTAAGAATTTTAAAAAGAGTAGATTTACCTTCGCCATTTCCACCTATAATACCAACTTTATCACCTTCGTTAATAGAAAATGTAACATTTTTTAATACATCTCTAATACCGTAGCTTTTTCTTATATCCTTGCAACTTAAAATTACCATTGTTATCCTCCATCTTTCAAGGCAGCTTCAAAAAATAACTAGTCATATTATTTTAGCTCCCTAATTGCCATCTTTGCAGCTTTAAACTGTCATTTTTAAAGAAGGCTCATCTATGTAAAAAATAATAAAAATCAAATGTCATAGTTAATTATACTATCAACTAGTAAGGTAATCAAATTATGAAATTATAAAATGAAAAAAAGATGCAAATTTAATAAAATCACACCTTTTTTTATATTTAAATTATAGGCTATCTCTTAAAACTAAATATCCAAGTGGAGGAGTATTGTTAAATAAACCTATTATATATATTGTATAAAACTGTCCATTAAGAAGTCTGAGGTTTGTAATAAGTTGAGATATTGCCTGAAGAGAGGAAAGCGTAACTCTAAAGTTATAAATGCCTGGTGATAAGGGATAATATCCTGTGGTTTCTACATATTCAACATTACTAAAAAGGGGAACATTATTTAATAAAGAAAGGGTTAGTAATGGCGAATTTGGAGATAAATGTATAAATCTTAAAAATGAGTTAGATATACTAGGACCACTAGTTGAATCATTTAATAGAAACAAGTCAATACTATTATAGAAAGTAATAATAGAAACAGTTGATGCACTGTTTGGAAGTAAATCAATTGTCTTAGTAAAAAGTGGGTTATCATATAAGCCAGAAGGATATAATTGAATTTCATAACTTCCAGGCTTTAATTGTAAATAGGGTACAACTTTCCCAAATAGTAATCCTTTGGCAATAAGTTCACCATTAGCATAAACATCAATAGAGCCCGCCTCAGGAAGGGCATGGATTAATCTAAGCCTGCTTTGTGAATTAGGCAATGTTTCTCTACAAAAGTTCATAATATCACCTACTCTTCCCTTGAATAATCAAGAGTTAATTTAATAATCTTTTTAATTATTAAAGTAGCAATTGGATAAGGAATTTTATATGATTTTAAGGTGCTAAGCACTCCGTTATTATTTTTTTCCATATCATTAAATATTTTATCAATATCATGAGAAGAGCAACACCTAGTATCATTTGTAATATCAGAATTAATAGATAAATCAAAATCTCTAAGTATATCTAAGTGAGTAAGCGCATTTGTAAATCTATCAATATTAGTATCTTCAGTGTAGTTGTATAATTCACTTTCAGGTAATTGAGGTAATGCAGGTAATTCAGATGGATAAAGTTCATCTTTGTCAGCTATGTTAGTTGGATTAGAATTATTATTAGTAGTATTATTGTCTGAACTGTATATTGAAGGTGTAGGAATAGTTGCTGGATAAAGAGGTACTGGGTTAGTATTCATATTAGGAAGAGGATTAAAATCCTGAGTAGTTTGTAAATCAGGTAGCCCTATAAAGAAGTTATTAGTCATATTATTAGCATCTACATCCATACAAGGAACCCATGAGGAATCTTTAGATTTAAATGGTTCTTTAATGTTTAAAGGAATGAAAGTTAAATCATCAGACCTATCAACCAAAGTATTTTTTTTTGAATTCATTTTTTACCTCCAAAAGAATATTTATTATAAATATATGATAGATATTTATATATGTTACCTTAGGGACATGAAAATACACCAGAATTTGATTAACTGTTTTTTCAAGCTTTTATAGATTATGAGAATGAAGATGGTTCTAGTACTAAAAAATAGTATAGTGTTGTAATTTGTGTCATAAATTAATATTTTGAATAATATATAGTGGAGCTACTAATATAAAATTTCATTACAAGCTGATAATTAAGTTCTAATATTAAAATGTAAAATTTTGAGTGTCACTTATAATGTTTAATGGAAGGGTTGATAAATTGAGAGATTTATTTATAGGACTAGATAAAAAGGTGCCTATTTTAGGTGGGCATAAGGTAATACCAATAAATTTTGATAATGCAGCTACTACACCAGTATTTAAGCAAGTTATTAATAAAATAATAGAGGCTAGTGAAGATTATGGTTCTATAGGAAGAGGACTTGGTCAAAAATCTGAGTTTTCCACAGCGGTATATAATGAGTGTAGAAATTTCATTTCAGATTTTTTTAAAGCTCCTTTAGATAAATACACTATAATATTTGTTAACAATACAACAGAGGGGATAAATAAGTTATCTAATATATTAATAACAAGTAAATATGATGTAGTGATAACTAGTAGAATGGAACATCATTCTAATGATTTGCCCTGGAGAAATAAATGTATAGTAGATTATATAGAAGTTGATAATAATGGTAGATTAAAGATAGAGGAATTAGAGGAAAAGCTTATAAATTATAATGGGAAGGTTAAGTTTGTATCGTTAATAGCGGCATCTAATGTAACTGGATATGTGAACGATCTAACTAAAATTGCAAAAACTGTGCATAAGTATGGTGCAAAATTAATAGTTGATGGTGCTCAAATTGTGGCGCATAAAAGAATTTATATGACATCTAACCAGGAACTTGAAAATATAGATTTTTTAGTGTTCTCAGCTCATAAAATGTATGCACCTTTTGGTAGTGGCGCAATAGTTGGACTAAACACGTATTTTAATGATGTAGAACCAGATATAAAAGGTGGAGGAACTGTTGAGGCAGTGTTAGATTATAGTGAAATATGGCTACAGACACCTGAAAAAAATGAAGCTGGAAGCCCTAATTTCTTTGGAGCGGTAGCATTAGTAGAGGGTATTAAGGAACTAGAGAAAATAGGATATGATAAAATTGAAAAGCATGAAAAAGAAATTTTATCAAAGACATTAGAAGGTATGAAATCTATACCAAAAATTATAAATTATGGGGATTTGGAAAATTATGAAGATAGATTAGGAATTACAGTATTTAATATTGAAGGTATATATAATGCTG
Organism: Clostridium gasigenes; assembly: GCF_017348895.1. NCBI lineage: Bacteria > Bacillati > Bacillota > Clostridia > Eubacteriales > Clostridiaceae > Clostridium > Clostridium gasigenes. Next base: position 250,294 of record NZ_CP071376.1, on the reverse strand, counting down.
AAGTTGCTAAAATATTAGCAGAATATAAAGCAATAGCAGTAAGGCAGGGTGCTTTTTGTGCTCATCCATATGTAAGAAGACTGTTACATTTATCAGATGAAGAAGCAACAGCGTATCTAACAAATTCAAATTTGAAGATGCAAGGGATGGTTCGGGTAAGCTTTGGAATATATAATAGCATAGAAGAGGTAAATATATTTCTAAACACAATTGAATGGATAAGTAAAAATATATCAAAATTTTAATTAGCATATTAGCTAATTAATAGCAAAATAGCTATAAGCTATTTTGCTATTTTCCTTTAGATTACTAAGTTTTACTTATTCTTAGGATTATTAAAAGATTTAAATTTAGGCAAGTAATTTTCAAGTATTAAAGATGGTTCGCCGTTAACTAAAGGAGTAAAGTAGTTTAGTGCTTCTTCAGTTAGATGATTACCAGCCGTGTTTACCCATTCCGTTGGAAAGTATTTAACGTTATTAGCTATTTTATCTGCTGGGACTAGAAAATATGATACTTTATAAGGGGAATTAGAATCCCTTTTAATTCCTACCATATAGCCAGACATACCATCTCTTGCAAATTCTAATGCTGAATACCCAGCATCATAAGCTTCTTGTAAATCTACATTGCTAGCGCAATGTATTGCACATCTTTGCAGTACACCAAGCTCAAGTGATTTAACTCTTGTAGTTATACCAGAGTTAATTATTAAATGCTTAAGATAGTTACCAACTCCACCAAGCTGAGCATGTCCAAAAGTATCATGTTGTTTTTCTACTTCAGTTACAAATGTACCTTCCGCATTTCGTATCCCTTCGGATACAACTATATAGACTTGGTTTTGTTCCTTAAACTTTTGGTTTACATCACTTAAAAATTTATCTATATCAAAAGCTATCTCAGGTAGATAAATAAAATCAGCTACAGGTTTTCCATTAATTTGAGCAAGGCAGGCTGAAGCTGCAAGCCATCCTGTATCACGGCCCATAGTCTCTAGTATGAATATACCATTATTTATATAAACTGATGAATCAAGATAAGTTTCTAAAACAGTTGTTGCAATAAATTTTGCAGCACTTCCGAATCCAGGTGTATGATCTGTAAACATTAAATCATTATCTATAGTTTTAGGTATTCCCATAAACTTTATATCAAGTCCAGTTTCCACAGCATATTTTCCTAGCTTAGCAATAGTATCCATTGAATCATTACCGCCTACATAAAAAAATGCTTTAATATCATTAGCTTTTAAAATTTCTAAAAGTTTATCATATTCTTCTGCTCCATCTTCAAGGTTTTTCATTTTATATCTACAAGATCCAAGGCCAGAAGAAGGTGTATATCTAAAAATTTGGATTTCTTCATCTGAAAGGGTTGTTAAGTTTATTAGGCTTCCGTTTAAGATACCTTCAATTCCGTTTAAGCCGCCATAAACATTGTCAAATAAATCTAAATCTTTATTCGCCTTAAGTAAACCTACTACACTTGAATTAATTACAGATGTTGGTCCACCTGATTGGGCAATGATACAATTAGCCATTTAAATACGCTCCTTTTATTATAAAATATGCAATGTGATATACTTTTTAACTTATTATGTACTCTATTTAATAATATACAACAAAATATGCATTAAATAAAGGGTTTATTAAAAAAATAATATGATACATAAAATAAAAAAAATATAATAAAATATATAGTAGACTCTATAAAATAGGAGGATAAGTATATAAATGGGGTTAAGAGAGGTTATTATAATAGGAGTAGCTATAGCTATGGATGCATTAGGGGTAACTATAAGTTTAGGCTTAAATTGTAAAGTAAGAAGAAATACTAAAATTAAATGCATACTATCTTTTGCAATATTTCAGTTTTTATTTATTTTAGTTGGAGGAATATGGGGAAATTTTTTTGATACATATATAGCAAGCATCCCCAATTTGATAGGTGGAATTATTATGGGGATTATTGGTATGGTTATGATACTGGGAGGAATAAAAAGTGAGGGAGATGAAAAGTCTATACTAGAGAAGAAGTATATGCATATTCTTCTTGGTATATCTGTAAGTATAGATGCCTTAGTCGTTGGATTTACAACATTTCATTATATAGGCGGTTATTCACTTATGTTTGTAGATTCTGTATTAGCAGGATTAATTACATTATTAATTTGTACTATTGGTTTCTATTTATGTAGATATGTAAAAAAAATAGATTTTATATGTAGGTATGCAGATTTTTTTGGTGGAATAATACTTGTTTTATTTGGACTTAAGATGATATTTTTATAGTATTATAATTGAAGTCTTAATATGATATAATATATATTAGGGATTTTAAAAAAATAACAAGTCAAGGCACAAAATATACTAGCATAGTAGCTTGTTATTTTTTGAATAAGCCTTAAATGAGTAGGTGAAAGTATGGAGTGGAATAACTATCTTAAAAAAAATGAAATAAAAATAACAAAAGCTAGAATAGCTTTATTGAATATTTTAGAAAATATAACTAAAGGTATTTCGGCAGAAAATCTTTATGAAGAATGTAAAAGTCAGGGTATAAATGTGAATTTAAGTACAATATATAGGGGTCTTGAACTATTTGAAGAAAAAAATATTATTAATAAAGTAAGCCTTGGAGAAGGCCATTTTATTTATTCCTTAAAAAAAAATAAACATAATCATACAGTAGAATGTGATATTTGCCATAAAGAAATAGCATTTCCTTGTCCAATGCAACATATAGAAGAATTATTAAAGGCTCAAGTTGGATTTACATTAAAAGAACACAAACTAGAAATGAAAGGTGTTTGCGAGGATTGTAAAGAATAAGTAAGCCTCAAAAAAAGCTAGGTAGGAATGAATTTTAGTTTTTCTAAAATTTATTCTTACCTAGCTTTTTGTATTTGAATCTACATTAGCCTCTAAAACGTTCATATATGATAACCATAATAAGTGTAAATACAGAAGTTAGGGCAATAGTACCACCTGGTGCACTATTTATGTAATATGAGAAAACAAGACCTAACATAATATCTATAAAACCAAATATTATTGAAAATATAAGAGTAGTTTTAAAGCTTTTCTTTAGTTGCATTGCAGTAGCAACTGGAACTACCATAATTGAGGATATAACTAAGATTCCCATTATTCGTATTGACATAGATATTGTTGCACCAACTAATAATGTAAATATGTAGTTAATAGCTTTAACTTTAATTCCAGAAGTTTTTGCACCTTCTTCATCAAAAGTTATATATACAAGTTTATTATAAAGAAGCATAAGTATAGCTATACAAGTAATACCTACAATTGATATTAACACAATATCGGATCTAGTTACTGTTAATATACTGCCAAATAAATATGAATTAACATTAGCAGAGGCTTTGCCGCTACTAATTAATATAATAGCAATACCAAGGCTAAAAGTAAGGACGAGTGACATTACAAGCTCAGCATACTTTTTATAGTAATCTCTTAAAAACTCTATAATTAAAGCACATAATGAAGTGAATAGGAAAGCTGTTATTAAAGGATTAAGACCAATAACTAAGCCTATTGCAACTCCAGCAAATGAAGAGTGAGAAAGAGTATCACCTATCATTGAGTATCTTCTAAGAACTAAAAAAAGTCCTATAAAGGGACATAGTATTGAAATAATAAAACTTGCCATAAAGGCATTTTGCATAAATTCTAATTGTAACATTGAAACCTACCTTTCTGTATAAATTAAAGCTTTAAAGAAAAATTAAATAGCACTGTTTATCTCAAAATTTCTATCTCTTAAGATTTTATATTCGCTAGATGTATAAAGTTTAACATTTCCATTATGTACTTTAAGTATATGTGTTGAATATTTAAGGGCTATGTGAATATTATGTTCAATAGATATAATAGTTTTTTTATCCACTTTATTAATTTGAGATATAATGCTATAAATTTCTTTTTGATTAGCTTCATCTACACCCGTAGAAGGCTCGTCAAGTATGATAATATCAGGATTTCCCATTAATGCACGTGCAATTAAAACTCTTTGTTGCTGACCACCAGAAAGGTTACCTAATAATTTATTTTTATATTCATATAAATTTACACTTTTCAAAGCAGCAGGAATATCTATTTTTTTATTTTTGCCTAAAGTTTTTTTATGACAATCAAGCACTTCAGTTACAGTGATTGGGAATTGGGCGTTAAAAGAATCTAACTTTTGAGGAACGTATCCTATTGAGTTAGCCGTAATGTTAATAGAGCCAGAAGTAGGATTTAAAAGTCCAAGGATAAGTTTAATTAGTGTTGTTTTACAACTACCATTTTCGCCAACAACAGAAACATAAACACCAGAAGGTATATTTAAATTAATGTTATTTAGTATATATGGTGCTTTGTTTGTGTATGAAAAACACAAATTATTTATGGTAATCAAAAAATCATCTCCTAAGTTTTCTAACTCTATTATACAAGGAAATGCGAATAATTTGCAATAACTAATTTTCTGAAGAAATTAAGGAAGCTTTATTAAGTTTCCAAACTCCGAAAGAGGTCTTTTTGAAAGATGCTTTTACATTAGTGTTACTATGAGGATTTTCTTTGCCAGGGCCAGATACGTCTACAATTGCACTGTCATCATCTTGAAACACTAAATTTACGTCCTTGACCTCTAGTAAGCGTTGCTTTTTTTCAGATTTATTTGTTAAAGTATAATTTATTGAATAAGATAAGTTTTTACACTTAGAATTAATATATAATTTATAAAATAATGTGGTAAATATAATAGCGCAGCTTAAAAAAATTATAGTACCTAAAAAAAACATTTTTCTTCTTTTCCTAAGTCTTACCTTTCTTTTAATCATTACATTTTTCTTCTTACTTCTCATAAATACCCTCCTTAAGGTAAATTAAGTCATCTTAAAAATAACTATTAAATATAAATTCTGCGGTGACTTGTTATTTTGTAGATGCATAAATTAAATAATTAGAACCTTTTATAATAATATTACCATAAATTTACAATAAGTAAATACATATATTGATTTATGTTATGGGTACAACATATAATAGAGGTGTAGATAAAATAAGAAAAATAAACCACGGAAGGAAGATTAATATGGATTTTTCAAGTTTAGTATTAATGGAAAAAGATAAAGAGACAGGATTTATAACAAAGGAGCTAGGAAGTTTTAAAGTATCAGATGGAGCGTTATATGTAAAAAAATTATTTGTTTTAGATAATACAATTAATTTATACTTTGATACAAATAAAGATATAGAAGAATGGGAATACTCAGCTATATACGATGTTTTTAACTATAGTATTTTTGAAGAAAATAAATTTGCTATAGAAGATTCTTTAGATGAATTTAACCCAACATTCTTAGTAAAGTTTGAATATAATGAAGACTATGATGTTGTAAAAGGTAGAATAGACAAATGTGTAGCTTTAATAGAAGAATCAATGGAAAATGCATTTAAAGATATCCAAGGAAAGGAAGCAGAATATATTTAATGGAGTTTCAAAAAAACAACTAACATATTTATTAGTTGTTTTTTTCCAAATTCCTTATTTAATATGAAGAAGGGAGAAATTAAAAAATATGAGTGAAAGTAAAGTTCTTAAAATGAGAGATGAAATAGAAGAGAAGTGCAAATGGAAAGTTAATAAGGTATTTTCATCTGATGAGGAATGGGAAAAAGCCTTTAAAGAATTGAAAGAAGAAGCACCTAATTTAAAAAGCTTTGAAGGAAAATTAGAAAATGCAGAAAATCTTATTAAATACTTAGATATTTATGAAAAAACATCTAGAAAAGCAGAAATTATTTATGTTTATGCACATTTAAGATGCGATGAAGATACTAAAAATTCAAAGTATCAAGGGATGATGAGTAAAATAGATAGTTATATGGCTGAGTTTGCAACATATACAGCATATTTTGTTCCAGAAATTCTTGAGATGCCAGAAAATTTTATTAAAGAATCAATTAAAAAAAATCCAAAACTTAAAATTTATGAATTCTTATTTAATGATATTTTAAAAGAAAAGCCACATATTTTAAGTAAATCAGAAGAAGAATTATTAGCAGGAGTTTCTGATTGTTTAGATTCACCTTCATCAATTCATAGTATTTTTACAAATGCAGATATGAAATTTGGAGATGTAACAGATGAAGATGGCAAAAAGGTAGAATTAACAGAAGGAAATTATTCATCATTTATTAAAAGTAAAAATAGAGCTGTAAGAGAAGAAGCTTTTAAAACTTTATTTAAAGAGTATAAGGGTTTCGAGAATACACTAGCTACAATTCTTTCAAGTTCAATTAAGAATTTTAATTTTGGTGCAAAAATTAGAAAATATGAAGGGGCACTAGATTCATCTTTAAAACCTAATAATATCCCACTAGAGGTATATCGTAATGCTATTAAAACAATTAATGATAATCTTTCATCTATGCATAGATATGTAGCATTAAAGAAGAGACTTTTAGGCTTAGAAGAAATGCATATGTATGATTTATATGTTCCTGTTATTGAGGTTCCAAAAAATCATATAGAATTTGATGATGCAGTTAAAATGATAGTTGAAGGGTTAAATCCTCTTGGAGAAGAATATTTAAATATATTTAAAGATGGAGTTAAAGATGGCTGGATAGATATATACCAAAATAAAGGTAAAAGAGGCGGAGCTTATTCTTGGGGTGGATATGATACTATGCCATATGTGCTACTTAACTATAATTATGAGTTAAATGATGTATCGACATTAGCTCATGAGATGGGTCATTCAATCCACTCATATTATTCAAGAAAAGAACAACCTTATATTTATGCAGGATACACTCTTTTTTGTGCAGAAGTTGCGTCAACAACTAATGAAGCTTTATTAATTCATTATTTAATTAATAAAGAAACAGATAAGCAAAAGAGATTATATTTAATAAATCAAGAGCTTGAACAAATAAGAACAACAGTATTTAGACAATTAATGTTTGCAGAGTTTGAACTTTATACCCATGAAAGTTTAGAAAATGGAATTCCATTAACTGCAGAAGATTATAACAAAGCATGGATAGAATTAAATCAAAAATACTTTGGACCAGACATGATAGTAGATCCTGAAATAGATGTAGAATGGTCAAGGATTCCACACTTTTATTCTGATTTTTATGTTTATCAATATGCAACTGGATATGCGGCAGCTTCAGCTTTTGCTAAGTCAATCTTAGATAAAAAAGAAAATGCAGTAGAAAAATATGTTACTTTCTTAAAGAGTGGAGGAAGTAATTACCCTATAGAAATTCTTAAAAAAGCTGGAGTTGATATGACAACATCAAAACCAGTAGAAGCAACAATTGAAAGATTTAATGAACTTCTAGATATGATAGAAAAAGAAATTTAGGTGTTTTAAAGTAAGTATATAAGTATTTTAATAGGGCATTTTTAAAAAATAACAAGTCAATTGAGTATATGTTTTTTGAAGGTGCCCAACCTTGGGAGATGGCGTTTGTGGAAAAGTTTGAAAAGCTGTTTTTTAATATGTTATCTAAAGAAGCAGGTTTCTTTATGAAAGATTATCACAGTAAATATAGTGATAAAGATAAATGGATTGGAGTGTTAGACCTTGGAGAATCTATTTATACAGTTATAGTTACAACTGATGTAGAAGAGTCTGTTAACTATAATGAGGCTAAAGAATTTTTAGGTAGGACTTTTAATAAGCCCTATTCTTTAAATAGTGTAATTGTTACAAATGGTGATTATATATTAATAGATAAGGAAAGCTATAAGAATAAACTTATATTTTCGTTAGGAGACCAAAAAATATCTTATTGTCATGAAAGTTGTAAGCCTTTAGGACAAATAATTGATAAGATGGTTAAGGTAGATATAACTCCAAAAGAAAAAATAAACAAATACAAAGCTACATATATATTAATTTCTTTAAATATATTGATATATTTAGTTTCAGTAATTAAGGCTAGAAATTTATTCGAAATAGATATATATACACTTGCAAATATGGGGGCTAAGGTCAATGTGCTAATTAATGATGGACAGGTATGGAGACTTATAACAGCTGCATTTTTACATGGTGGATTAGTACATATTGGGTTTAATATGATGGCCCTTAATGTTATAGGACCTCAAGTGGAGAAAATATATGGATGGAAGAAATATTTAATTATTTATTTTTTATCAGCATTAGGGGGAAGTTTACTAAGTTATATGCTTAGTCCACAGAGTATTTCAGTTGGTGCATCTGGAGCAGTATTTGGACTACTTGGTTCTATGCTAGTGTTTGGAGTTATAAATAAGAAGAGTATAGGAAAGTCTTTTATGATGAATATCATAGAAGTAATAGTTTTAAATATAATAATAGGACTATCAGTACCTAATATTGATAACTTTGGACATTTCGGAGGCTTAATTCTAGGTGGGTTAACAGCTTTAATATTTTATTGGTTAGGAAAAAAAGAGGCGCATTAGCGCTTCTTTTAATTTTTAAAATTAAGTTTATAAAAGATGTTTTTTTGAAGATGTCTTAATAGATTTAGCGTATCAATTAAAATAATAAGATTTATAAATAGGAAGATTATATCTTAAAGCTAGTTTAAATAAATATTCCTTAGCACCAATGTACTTATTTTCTTTATATAATTTATTAAAATGACTTATTTCTTTAGGAATTAGTGATTCTTTCATTTCTTTAAAAGCTCGATTTAAACTATAATTATAGAAGGGTGGAGTTTGATTAGATAATAAAAGAGTATCTATATACGAATACAGATCTATAAATGAGTTTTTGGTTTCTAAAATACTAACAGCTTTTGATAAACAATCTTCTCCATATGACAAAATAATTAATTTATACCTGTCTAATTCATTATAAAGTTCGTCTATAGAAACAGTTCCGTTTAACTCGTTTATAACATTTAAAATTTTAATTGTTGAAACATTTTTATTCTTGACTTCTAACATAATATCTAAATCAAAATTTTTAACATTATTATAATAATTTAAAAAATCTAAAACTATAATAGTTTGGGAATGTGAGCCTTTCTTTTTAGAAGAATTCTGTTGGCTATAATGAACTTTAATATTTCCATCATCTAAGGGCCAGGTAGCCTTAACTCTAGTTAATATTTCTTTTAAAGTATATATATTATCAGCAAAGCAAAAATTGTGAAAATTATCAAAAACAACAGGAATATTACAAGTAGTTCCTATTAATAAGACTTCATCAATAGAGTAATTTTTTTCATCGTTTTCTATAATTAATCTTTTCTTTATATTATTATCTAAGTTTAAAAAAGTATTTATGAATCGATTTATTGCGGCGGGTTTATCTCCATAAACACCGCCGATATGAAGAATTAATTTATGAGTTTTATTTAGACCAAGGCTATCTAAAAACTTGGCTTGATAAGATAAATCCAGTACAGATCTTTTTACTATTTCATTATCAGGAGAATTTAACACTGTATATTGACCTGGATGCATGGAAACTCTCATATTATTTTCTTTTATATAAGTACCAATTGATAAAAGTTCATCTTTAAAATATTCGCTCCAATTAAATGTATTTATATAATGACTACCAAATGGGATAATGTCTGAGCTTATTCTAAAAAGTTTAATAGAAACTGAGTTATTATATATTAAGATGTTTTTAAGGTCATCTAAATTTTCTTTTATATATTTAATTAAAATATCTTCGGAATAATATTTTAATTGAAATCTTCTTGTAGTTTTAAAAGGCAGTAGTAATGGCGTACAAGCATATCCTATTTTCATTTGGCCCTCCTAGTTAAATTCTTATATTTTTAGTTAAAATATAAGAAATTGCGGTTATTTATTTGAAAGTGTATTAGTTATTTTAAAAATAGTCCAAGTTTACATATATCTTTTTCAATATACTTTAGTTTATAGTAATAGGACAGATATAATACATAATGATATATGGTAATTATAACAAAATAATACTCTGCGAGTTTCTGAATATTCCTTATATTAGTGGTTTGTTAAAAAAACAAAGTAAATAAAATGAATTTAATGAAAAAATAACAAAATTTAAAAAAATATAGCAAAATAATCTACTATAATGTATTATATAAATAAAAAGAAAAAAGGGGCTGGAAGTATGATTGGAGAACAATATGTTCAAAAAGTAATAGATCAAGTTAAACAAAGAAATAAAGGGGAAAAAGAATTCCAAGATGCAGTAACAGAAGTGTTAAATTCATTAGCACCTGTATTTGACAAACATCCAGAATATGTTCAAGAAGGTATTTTGGAAAGGTTAGTAGAACCGGAAAGACAAATATTGTTTAGAGTACCATGGGTTGATGATAATGGAACTGTACAAGTAAACAGAGGCTTTAGAATACAGTTTAACAGTGCGATAGGACCATATAAAGGTGGGTTAAGATTCCATCCGTCAGTTAATGCAAGTATTGTTAAATTTTTAGGATTTGAACAAATATTTAAAAATTCATTAACAGGTCTTCCAATTGGAGGAGGTAAAGGTGGAGCTGATTTTAATCCTAAAGGGAAATCGGACAGAGAAATAATGAGATTTTGCCAAAGCTTTATGTCAGAGCTTTGTAAACATATAGGGCCAAATCTTGATGTTCCAGCAGGAGACATTGGTGTCGGTGGACGTGAAATTGGTTATATGTATGGATATTATAAAAAAATAAGAAGTACAAATGATCAAGGCGTTTTAACTGGTAAGGGACTTACTTTTGGAGGAAGCCTTGCAAGAACAGAAGCAACAGGATTTGGATTAGTTTATTTTACAGAGGAAATGTTAAAAGATAATAATTTAAGCTTTAATGGAAAAACAGTTGTTATTTCAGGTTCAGGTAATGTTGCTATATATGCAACACAAAAGGCTACTGAACTTGGTGCAAAAGTTGTTGCTTTAAGTGATTCAAATGGATATATATATGATGAAAATGGAATTAACTTAGATGTTGTAAGGGAAATTAAAGAAGTTAAAAGAGGAAGAATTAAAGAATATTTAGAAAGTGTACCATCAGCTAAATATGTTGAGGGATGTACAAAAATTTGGGAAATTAAATGTGATATAGCGCTTCCTTGTGCAACACAAGGAGAAATAAATGAAGAATCAGCTAAAATATTAGTTGGAAATGGAGTAAAAGCTATTTCAGAAGGTGCTAATATGCCATCAACTTTAGAAGCTATTGAAATAATTCAAAATGCAGGGATATTATTTGGACCTGCTAAAGCTGCAAATGCAGGTGGAGTTGCTTGTTCAGCTTTAGAAATGTCTCAAAATGGGATGAGATTATCATGGACATTTGAAGAAGTAGATGAAAAACTTCAAAGTATTATGAAAAATATTTATAAAAATGCTAGTGAAGCAGCAAAAGAATATGGAGAAGTAGGAAATATTTTAGTAGGAGCAAATATTGCTGGGTTCATGAAAGTAGCAGAAGCTGTGATGTCTCAAGGAATAGTTTAAGGGAATTTTAAAAAAATTAAGGATGTCTATTTAGACATCCTTATTATTTTGAGTAATAATAAGGTATATTTGACTTGTTATTTTTTTGAGACATATAAAGCATATTAAAAAACTTTGTAAATATAATAATATAAGAGTAAAATAGAGTTAATTAAAAAATTAATTAATTTTTAAGAAATCAATACTTGATTTTTTAAGTTGATTAGAATATATTTATAAAGGATTGAATTAAGAGGATTAAACATAAAATGGGGAGCAAGTCCTTTAATTAAGGAGTGATATAATGGAGAAAATTACTTTTGCTGTAACATGCGTATTTCAAGTTTTAGTATTTACTTTAACTATGTATTATTTTGTTTTGGCTTTTTTCGGGTTACGAAGAAAGGATGAGAAGAAAACTTATAATTCAGAGAAAAGATTTGCCATGCTTGTAGCAGCTCATAATGAGGAAGTAGTTATTGGTAATCTTGTAGAAAGTTTAAAAAAACAGAATTATCCAAAGGAAATGTATGATATTTTTGTTATAGCTGATAATTGTACAGACAATACAGCTAAAATTGCAAGAAAGTATGGGGCAGATGTTTACGAAAGATTTAATAAAGAACAAAGAGGTAAAGGTTATGCTTTAGAATGGATGTTTGCAAAAATATTTAAAATGAATAAAAAATATGATGTAGTAGCTGTTTTTGATGCAGATAACTTAGTTTCACCAGATTGGATAAAAGAGATAAATTCAAAAATGAGTGAAGGATATAAGGTAGTACAAGGATATATAGATAGTAAAAATCCAAATGATTCTTGGATTGCAACTTCGTATTCTGTAGCATTCTGGTCTCAAAATAGAATGTTCCAATTGGCGAGAGCAAATGTAGGGCTATCAAACCAAATAGGTGGTACTGGATTTGCAATTGATACAAATATGCTTAAAGATTTGGGATGGGGCGCAACTTGCCTTACAGAAGATCTTGAGTTTTCATGTAAACTTATTTTAAATGGAGAAAAAGTTGGTTGGGCTCATGATGCTATTATTTATGATGAAAAACCTTTAACGTTAAAACAATCATGGATACAAAGAAAAAGATGGATGCAAGGATTTACAGATGTAGCTTCTAGATATTTCTTTAAGTTACTGAAAAAAGGTTTAAAAGAGAAGAAATGGTTTATTTTAGATTGTGCATTATATGTTATACAACCATTTTTAACTTTAATGTTAGGTATATCAATGCTTTTAACAGGTATAGAGCTGATTAATCCAGAGCTAATGAATATATTTTCATTTAATGATTTATTTGGGGATGTTCTATTTACATTATTAGCTGGGATCCAATTTGTAATAATACCAATTATTTTGAAATTAGATAAAAAGATATCACGAGGATTCTTTATATTATTAATATTCTACGCTATTAGTTTTGTGGTGATTCCATTAATTATAGGAAAAGAACATACAATGCTAGTGTTAGTAGCTGATGTTATATACAATTTAGCTTTCTTACTTGGAACTTATTTATTCCTTGGAAAGAAAACTTGTATTTTCTTTTTCAGATTCTTATTATATTCTTTATATACATTAACTTGGATACCAATAACAATTCAAGGTATATTAAATAAAAATAATAAAGAATGGAATCCTACTAAACATGTTAGAAGTATAGAAATTTGTGATGTTTAAAATAATAACCCAGCACTTAGGTGCTGGGTTATTATTTTGAAAAATAGTGTGGCATTTTTCAATGATAAGAGAACATTAGTTTGACAAAAAAAATAAAAGAATATATATTTTTAGGGTGAGAAGAATTATAATAAAATTATAAAAGTTGATTTATAAATAGAAAATTATAAAAAGTTATAAATTTGGACAAATTATTATTGTATATAGATATTTTGAAATATAATAAAAACTAAAATTTTTAAATAAGATATATTATTTAAAATCATTAGGGCTCTAAAAGAAAATAAACTAGAATATAAGTAGTTATTTTTTGAAAATACCTTAGTGTTAGGATGTAATTAATTTTGGAGGTTTGTTATGGGTAAGGAAATAATTAAGGGCTATGATGTTACGGATTTAACTTCCTTAGAAAAGCTAGAGCCGGTAAGGGTAAGACCTGGAATGTATATTGGATCTACAGGAAGCAAGGGGCTACATCATTGTGTGTGGGAAATATTAGATAACTCTATTGATGAAATATCTAATGGTCATGGTGATAGAACTACAGTAATTATAAATAAAGATAAAAGTATAACTATAATAGATAATGGACGAGGTATTCCAACAGGAATACATCCAATAAAGAAAAAATCTGGTGTTGAAATGGTATTTACCGAGTTGCATACTGGAGGAAAGTTTGATAATAAAAATTATAAAACTTCTGGAGGATTACATGGAGTTGGAGCCGCAGTAGTTAATGCTCTTTCAAAATGGTTAGTAGTTGAAATTTATCAAAAAGGAAACTTATATAAACAAAGGTTTGAATATTCCTATGATAAAGAACTAAAAAAAGATATGCCAGGAACAGCTGTTACTGGGCTAGATATAGTGGGCACAAGTAAAAAAACAGGAACTAAAGTTACATTTATGCCAGATAAGGATATTTTCTCAACAATTGATTTTAAATTTGATATTATTGATGAAAGACTGCAACAGTTAGCATTTCAAAATAAAGGAATACATTTAGAGTTAGTAGATAAAAGAAAAGATGAAGAAGTAAAGAAAGAATATTACTCAGAAAGAGGTCTTTTAGACTTTATTGAATACTTAAATGAAAGTAAAACAACACTTCATCCAAATCCTATAATTTTTGATGGCGAAAGATCATTAGAGAATGTAGAAATGTATGCAGAAGTATGTATTCAGTTTACAGATTCAACTACAGAGTATATTGGAAGTTATGTTAATAATATACCAACTACAGAAGCTGGTACTCATGAAACTGGATTTAAAACTGGGATGACAAGAAGTTTTAAAGAAGGTGCGAAAAAATTAGGATTAGTGAAAGAAAAGGATAAGGATTTTGAAGGTGATGATTTAAGAGAAGGTATGACCGCTATCCTTAGAATTAAAATTACTGACCCTGTATTTGAGGGACAAACTAAAACAAAACTTGGAAGCTCTGAAGCGTATACAATGATGAATGATTTAGCATACACTAAGTTTAGCGAATGGATAGAAGATAACAAAGAACTCGCAACTAGTATTATTAATAATGCCCTTCAAGCAGCTCAAAGAAGAGAAAAAATAAAAAAAATTAATGATGCTGAAAAGAAAAAGATAGGTAAGGGGACATCACCACTTGCAGGTAGGGTAGCTGTATGTACGTTAAAAGACAAAACAGTAAATGAATTCATTGTAGTGGAAGGAGATTCCGCTGGAGGGTCTGCAAAGCAAGCTAGGGATAGAAGATTCCAAACAATAATGCCTTCAAAAGGTAAAATAATGAATACTGAAAAGCAAAAGCTTGAAAATGTTTTAGCCTCAGAGGAACTTAAAATATTTAATACTGCTGTAGGAACAGGAACATTAGATAATTATAAAGAGCAGGATTTAAAGTATGATAAAATAATTATTATGAGTGATGCAGATGTAGATGGATACCATATAAGAACATTATGGATGACCTATATATACAGATATATGAGACCACTTATTGCAAATGGACATTTATATTTAGCTAGACCACCATTGTATAAAGTTTATAAAAACACAAAAAGTGGAGAAGTAGCTAAATATGCATATAGTGATGAAGATTTAGAAAAAGTTAAAAAAGAAATAGGTAAGGGAGCTCTTATACAAAGATACAAAGGGCTTGGAGAAATGAACCCAGAGCAATTATGGCAAACAACACTAAATCCTGAGTCAAGAACATTAATGCAGGTAACTATAGAAGATGCTACAAAAGCAGAAAAAATGGTTTCACTTCTAATGGGGGAAATTGTTGAGCCTAGAAGGAAATATATGTATAAATACGGAGAATTTTAATAGATAAGGATGGAGAAGTGTTATGGCGAAAAAAGTTAATGAGATACCAAGAGATAATAATATTATAAGAGTGCCAATTGATGAGGCAATGCCTGATAATTATCTTCCTTATGCTATTGAGGTAGCTAAAGAAAGAGCTCTTCCAGATGTAAGAGATGGTTTAAAACCAGTACATAGGAGAATATTATATGGAGCCTATCAATTAAAAGCATATCCAGATAGACCTTATTATAAATCAGCTAGAATAGTTGGGGATATTTTAGGAAAGTATCATCCACATGGTGATACTTCTGTTTATGATGCTATGGTAATTATGGCTCAAAACTTTTCAACAAGAGCACCACTTATTGATGGACAAGGAAACTGGGGTTCAAGTGATGGTGATGGAGCGGCTGCAATGCGTTATACAGAAGCAAGACTTGCACCAATTGCTATGGAAATGCTAAGAGATATAGAGAAAGATACAGTAGATATGGTTCTTAACTATTCAGAGAGTGAACTAGAACCTAAGGTATTACCAAGTAGATATCCAAATTTACTTGTAAATGGAACATTTGGTATTGCAGTTGGACTTGCAACTAACATACCACCACATAATTTAGGTGAAGTTACAGATGGAGTACTTGCTTATATAGATAATCCAGAAATAACAACTAGAGAGTTAATGAATCATATCAAAGGACCAGATCTACCAACGGGTGGAATACTTATAGGTAGAAATTCTTTGATTGCGGCTTATGAAACAGGTGAAGGTAAAGTAAGTTTAAGATCTAAGTGTTCTATAGAAAAATTGGAAAATGGAAGAGTTGGAATAGTAATAACTGAGTTTCCGTATAGAAGAAATAAGGCGAAGATGCTTCAACTAATATCAGAAATGACAGGCGATAAAAGACATGCAAAAGCGTTAGAATCTATTGTTGATATTAGAGATGAATCAGATAGAAATGGGATTCGTTCTGTTATTGAGTTTAGAAAAGCTGTAGATGAAGATATGGCTGATAAAGTTCTTAAATATTTATTTAAGAAAACTGACCTTCAATGTAACATAAGCTTTAATATGGTAGCACTTGCAGATGGGAAACCTCAAACAATGGGGCTTAAGACTATAATTGAGCATTATGTTAACCATCAAAAGGATATAGTTACAAGAAGGACTATAAGAGAATTAGCAATATCGGAAAAAAGATTCCATATTGTAGAAGGGTTTATAAAAGCAATTGATGTTTTAGATGAGCTTATTAAAATAATTAGAGCTTCAAAATCTAAAAAGGATGCAGGCGAAAATATAAGAGCTAGATTTGATTTTACTGAAATTCAATCTGATGCAATTTTAGAATTAATGCTTTATAGATTAACAGGTCTTGAAATAAAAGTATTCCAAAAAGAATATAATGAATTAGAAAAGTTAATTAAGAAGCTTAAAAATATATTGAAAAATCCAAGTGAACTTTTGAAGGTTATTAAAACTGAGTTAATAGAAATAACAGAAAAATTTAAAGACCCAAGAAGAACGGCTATTATAGAAGATGATAGTGAAGCTAAAATTGATATAGAAGAATTAATAATAGTAGAAGATATAATGGTTACTCTTTCAAAAGATGGATTTATTAAGAGTATTCCTCTTAAAACCTATAATAGATCAAATGCAAATCCAGAAGATATTGATTATAGAGAAGGTGATAGTCTTAAATTCCTTGTTAAATCGAATACAAGAGATACATTGCTGATATTTACAAATAAGGGGAATATGTATCAGACTAAGGGGATTAATATACCGGAACTTAAGTGGAAGGAAAAAGGCGAAAAAGTTGATAGATTAATTAAGACTTTAAACTTAGATAAAGAAGTTATAGTTTCAGTAATGTCGGTATCATCAATGATGCCAAATAAGATGCTTCAATTTATTACAACTCAAGGTTATATTAAAAAGAGTAGCTTAGACAAATTCCAAACAACTTATACAAAGCTACAAGCTTTAAAATTAAAAGACGGTGATGAAGTTATGGATATAACTTTATTGGAAGAAAATAATAAATCGGAATTCTTAAGAGTTGAAACTAAAAGAGGATTAAAATTCAGTTTAGAGTTACCAGAAATTGAAGAAGAACCAAGAAATATATTAGGATTACAATTATTTAATATTTCAGCTAAGGATGAAGTTCTTAGTGTAGAGTATTCAGATAAAATGGAATTTGCAGAGTTTACAATTGGTGTAACAGCTAAGGGGAATATTAAAGGATTTCAAAGAGCTAGGAAGCAAGATAAACTTAAAGTGAATACAGATTCTAAAAGTGAAGTACTTATGTTTACAAACCTTGGAAGAGTATATAAGGTTCCAGCATTCTTACTTCAAAGCGTAGATAAAGAAGAAATTCCGTTAAAAACTATTATTGATGATATAGCTAAAGGTGAAGTTGTAATACAATTATATTCAATTAAGAGATTTGAAGATGATAAAATAGTTTATTTATTCACAAAAAAGGGAATGATAAAGAAAACTTATTTAAAAGAGTTTGATGGAAGTTATTCATATCAAATTTCATACAAATTTAAGTATGAAGGTGATGAAATAGTATCTATAGAAATTTGTAATTCTAAGGAAGCAGAACTTGTAATGGTAACTAAAAGAGGAATGGCAATTAAATTTTCATCAGAAAATGTAAACGCCATGGGTAAATTAGCTACAGGGGTAACAGGCATAAGTTTAAAAGAAGATGATTCAGTTTTATTTGGTAAAGCTATAGTTATACCAAATAAACAAAATGATTCAGAAATTTCAGTAACTATTGAAAATAAAATAACTCTTGTATCTAAGAATAAAGAAAAGAAAGAACTAGATATAGAAGAAATAAAACTTCAAAATAGAGCAGGTAGAGGCAGTAGCATAATGGTAGTAGTCCTTGAAGATGAAATTAAAGAAGTAATATTTTAACTTAAGCATTAAAAAAATAACCAGTCAAGGTGCAACCTATGGCACAAAATAGACTAGCATATTGGCTTGTTATTTTTTTGGAGCTCCCTTAGGGACATGAAAAGGAGCGATTAGTATGGAAAAGGTAGCAGTTTTATTAGCAGATGGGTTTGAAACAATAGAGGCATTAACGGTTGTTGATATTTTAAGAAGAGCAGAGATTTCTTGTGACACTTTTGCATTAGAGGGATTAGAAGTATGCTCATCTCATAAAATAATTGTTAAAGCTGATAAAAATATAAATGATAATGAAATAAAAGATTATGATTGTATAGTCTTACCTGGAGGAATGCCTGGGGCAAAGAATTTAAAAGAAAATAGTAGAGTTATAGAATTAATAAAAGATTTCAATAATAAAGGGAAATTAATTTGCGGAATATGTGCAGGTCCAATAGCCTTAGGAGAAGCTGGTATAACAGAAGGAAAAGATATGACCTGTTATCCTGGATTTGAAAAAGAACTAGGAAACTGCAATTATAAAGAGGAATTAGTTGTAAGTTTTGAGAATATAATAACTGGTAGAGGACCGGCAGCGGCAATACCCTTTGCTTTTGAAATATTGAATAAATTTAAACCAGAGAAGCTAGAACAAGTTAAGGCAGGAATGTTGTTTTAAAAAATATACCCAAAGAGTAAAAATAAAGTGTGTAGCTGAATAGGCACACATTTATTTTTTGCAAAAAATTAAGCAAGTAGGGGGTCTATAAATGAGGGAAAAATGGGTTGTAATTAATAAAAAAGAAGAATTTGAAAAGCTCTCTAAAAATGTTAAAGAAAATCCTTTAGCCTTAAGAATATTAGCTAATAGAGGGATAAGTACAGTAGAAGGGGCTAAAAAGTTTTTGAGTCCAGACATAAATAATCTTTATGATGGTTTTTTATTAAAAGATATGGATAAAGGTGTGGATATAATAAGGGAAGCTGTGATTAATAATAAAAAAATAGTTATTTATGGTGATTATGATTGTGATGGAGTTATAAGTACTGTTATTTTATATAAAGCACTAAAAAAAGTTGGAGCTAATTTTTCTTATCATATTCCACATAGAGAAGAAGAAGGATATGGTATGCATAGTGGAAGAATTCAAAAGCTTAAAGATGAAGGCCATGATGTTATATTAACTTGCGATAATGGAATTTCAGCCTTTGAAGAGGTTAAGCTTGCTAAAGAACTAGGAATGGAAGTTGTTCTAACTGACCATCATGATATTCCATTAAAAGAAGTAGATGGGGAATTTGTATCTATAATGCCTAAAGCAGATGCTGTAATAAACCCTAAAAGAAATGATTGTACCTATCCATTTAAACATCTTTGTGGAGCGGGAGTAGCGTTAAAATTCTCACAATGTCTTTATAAAAAAATGGGAATTAAGGAAAATGAATACAAAGAACTTATTGAATATGCAGCTATTTCAACTGTATGTGATGTGGTAGATCTTTTAGATGAAAATAGAATAATAGTTAAAAATGGCCTTAAAATGATAAATAAGACTAATAATAAAGGATTAATTGAACTTAGAAACGTAACTGGGTTACAGGAGAAGGAAGTCAATGAATATCATTTAGGATTTGTAATAGGCCCTTGTATTAATGCAACAGGGAGATTAGAAACAGCTAATCTTTCAGTAGATTTATTAATTACAGAAGATGAAAGAAAAGCAAAAGATTTGGCTAAAAAACTTTATGATTTAAACGCTAGAAGGCAAGAACTAACAAAAGATAGTGCAGAAAGAATAGTAGAAAAAATAGAAAAAGAAAATTTCCATCATAATAAGGTTATAGTTGTTTATGATGAAGAAATACATGAAAGTATTGCAGGAATTGTAGCAGGAAGAATGAAAGAGAGATATAATCTTCCTTGTATAGTATTAACAAAAGGAAAAGAAATGCCAAAGGGTTCCGCAAGATCCATAGAATGTTATAATATATTTGAAGAATTATCTAAGTGCAAGGATCTTATGAGTAAATTTGGAGGACATCCAATGGCAGCAGGATTATCATTACTAGAAGAAAATATTCCAAAACTTAGAGAAAAATTAAATAATATATGTACATTAACAGAGGAAGATGTTAAGCCTGTAGTTAAAATAGATTTACCATTGCCACTTCAATACTTAGACGAAGATTTAATTAAAGTAATTGAAGGGTTAAGACCTTTTGGGAAAGGTAATCCTAGTCCATTATTTGCAGTAAAAGATGTAGAAATAGATAAAATATGGTTAATTGGAAAAGAAAAAAACTATCTAAAATTAAGATGCAAAATTCCAGGAAAAAACTCAGCCATTGATGGATTATCTTTTGATAAACTTGAATATTTTAAAGAAGTGTATATTGATAAGTATGGAGAAGAAGTATTTTTAAAAGCTTGTGATAGTAATTGTATTAGAGGGAAAATAGACTTGATATATTATCCGAATGTAAATGAATTTAATGGTAGAAGAACTGTTCAACTGATGATAAAGAATTTAAGAATATCATAATGTTTAAGGCTCTTTCAAAAATGATAATAGATCAATTTTGTAGTCTATTATTTTTTTTCAGGTGTCTAAGAAAACAAAATTAGAGTATCTAAAAATAAGATACTCTAATTCTTTAGTATTGCAATTCTAACTTTAATGCAATATTGTGAAATAAAGGGTTAACAGTTCCAAAGGATACTATTAGATTCCTTTTTCATAGCTCTCTACCATTTTCTTAACCATTTCTCCACCAACGCTTCCGCATTGTTTTGATGAAAGGTTTCCGTTGTAGTCAGTAAATGGTACACCCATTTCATTAGCTACTTCAGTTTTGAATTTTGATAGACCGTTCTTAGCTTCTGGTACTAAAGTTTTTGCCATTATTGTCACCTCCTTATTGATGATGATTATAGCTTGCGTAACTTTTGAAAAAATATAACAAGTAATTGAAGGAAAAAGTGGTAATAATATTAAAAATGTAAGTTTTATTTAAAATAGATATTATAAAATTAAAGATAGATTTAAGGAGTGATTCATATGAGTAAATATAAAATTATTATGACTGGCGGAGGAACTGCAGGTCATGTTACACCAAATCTTGCATTAGCGCCAAAATTAAAAGAAAATGGTTTTGAAATTAAGTATATTGGAAGCGTCCTTGGAATAGAAAAAGAGATTATTAAAGATGCAAAAATACCTTATTATGAAATATCCTCAGGTAAGCTTAGAAGATATTTTGATATGAAAAATTTTTCTGATCCATTTAAAGTAATGAAAGGTGTTTTTCAAGCAAGTAAGATATTATCAAAAGAAAAGCCTGATATAATATTTTCAAAAGGTGGATTTGTTGCAGTGCCAGTTGTTATTGCAGCATCTATGAAAAAAATACCTGTAGTTTCACATGAATCAGATTTAACTCCTGGACTTGCTAATAAATTATCAGCACCTTTTTGTAAAAAGTTATGTGTAACTTTTAGAGAAAGTTTGAATTATATAAAAGATGGTAAAGGTGTTTTAACAGGAACTCCTATAAGACGAGAAATAATTGAAGGAAGCAAGATAAAAGGAAAACAAATATGCGGGTTTAAAGATAATAAAGATATACTTCTTGTAATTGGAGGAAGTTTAGGTGCAAAAAGTATTAATGATGAGGTAAGAAGGAATATAAAAGAAATTCTAAAAGAATTTAATGTTATTCATATTTGCGGCAGAGGAAACTTAGATAAAGAGTGTGAAAAAATAAACGGATATAGACAATTTGAATATGTAAAAGAAGATTTGCCACATTTCCTGCAAGCAGCTGATTTTATAATTTCAAGAGCAGGCGCAAATGTAATTTTTGAACTTTTAGTTCTTAGAAAACCAACCTTATTAATTCCTCTTTCAAGGAAAATAAGTAGAGGAGATCAAATATTGAATGCAAATTCTTTTGAAAAGGAAGGATTTTCATTAGTATTAGATGAAGATGTTATGATGGAATCTGATTTATTAATGATAAAATTGACTGAACTTAAAGAAAAGAAGGATATTTTAATAGAAAATATGCAAAATAGTAAGTTAAAGAACGGTGTTGATGAGATAATTAAAGTAATTGTACAATGTATAGAGTTAAACAAGTGAAATACCCTAATTTATAGAAGATTAAGGGATATTAGCCTAATATAAGATTTCATAGACTTGCAAAAACAAAATAGTGGTATATAATAAAATAGTCAAGTAAAAATAGGTAATAAATATCCAAAAAACAGACCATATTTATGGTTAAAGGATGGAGTGCTGTAATATGAAAAAAGTATCAATTATTTATTGGAGCAATGGTGGCAATGTAGAAGTGCTTGCTAATGCAATAGCAGAAAGTGCAGAAAAATATGGTGCGAATGTTACTGTTAAACATGTACAAGATGCAACTATTGAAGATGTAACCATGGCAGATGCAGTAGCATTTGGAAGTCCTTCTATGGACAATAATAAAATAGAACAACATGAAATGGAGCCATTTATAAAAGAATTTAAATTGCTTCCTAACAATAATAAAAAACTTGTTTTATTTGGTTCATATGGATGGGACGAAGGACAATTTATGAAAGATTGGGTAGTTAGAATGGAAGACTACAAATTTAATGTAATTGCAAACTTAGCCGTTAAAGAATCACCAAGTGATAAAGAACTAGAAATAGCTAAAAAACTTGGCGAGGAATTGACTAAATAGATTTAGAAGAAATTTTAATTTATGGAAGAGAGGTCAAATATAATGAGAAAAATGAAAACAATGGATGGAAATACAGCTGCGGCACATATTTCGTATGCATTTACTGATGTAGCAGCAATATTCCCAATTACACCTTCATCACCAATGGCAGAACATGTGGATGAATGGATGTCACAAGGAAAGAAAAACATATTTGGACAAACGGTTAAGGTTATGGAAATGCAATCAGAAGCTGGAGCAGCAGGTGCTGTTCATGGTTCGTTACAAGCTGGAGCATTAACAACAACTTATACTGCATCGCAAGGATTATTATTAATGATCCCAAATATGTATAAAATAGCAGGCGAAATGTTACCTTCAGTTTTTCATGTTGCAGCTAGAGCTTTAGCTACATCATCATTAAATATATTTGGAGATCACCAAGATGTTATGGCAGCAAGACAAACAGGTTTTGCAATGCTTGCAGAAGGATCAGTTCAAGAAGTTATGGACTTATCAGCTGTTGCGCATTTAGCTACAATAAAATCAAAGATACCATTTATGAACTTCTTTGATGGATTCAGAACTTCACATGAAATACAAAAAATTGAAGTTATTGAATATGATGAATTAGCAGCATTAGTTGATCAAGATGCATTAGCAGATTTTAGAAGTAGAGCAATGAACCCTAATCGCCCAGTGACTAGAGGAACAGCTCAAAATCCTGATATATATTTTCAAACAAGAGAATCAGTAAATAGATTCTATGATGAAATTCCTGATATTGTTGAAAGCTATATGGCTGAAATAACAAAACTAACTGGAAGAGAATATCATTGTTTCGATTACTATGGAGCAAAAGATGCAGATAGAATAATAGTTTCAATGGGATCATCAACAGATGTTATCGAAGAAACAATAGATTATTTAAATGCTAATGGAAATAAAGTTGGACTTGTAAAAGTAAGACTTTACAGACCATTCTCAATAGAAAAATTATTGAAAGTTATACCTGCAACTGTTAAGTCAATTGCTGTTTTAGATAGAACAAAGGAACCAGGATCAATTGGAGAACCTTTATACTTAGATATTAGAAGTGCATATTATGGACGTGAAAATGCTCCAGTAATAATTGGTGGTAGATATGGACTTGGATCAAAAGATCCAAACCCAACTCATATAGCTGGTGTATATGCTGAATTATGCAAGGAAAATCCTAAGAATGGATTCACTATAGGTATAGTTGATGATGTTACACATACTTCATTAGACGTTGTTGATATAGATGCAACACCTAGTGGTACAAAAGCATGTAAATTCTGGGGACTTGGATCAGATGGTACTGTTGGAGCTAATAAGAGCGCTATCAAAATCATCGGAGATCATACAGATATGTTTGCACAAGGTTACTTTGCATATGATTCAAAGAAATCAGGTGGTATAACAGTATCTCATTTAAGATTTGGTAAAAAACCAATTAAGTCACCTTACTTAATTGATAAGGCTGATTTTATTGCATGTCATAACCAAGCATACGTTTATAAATATAACGTACTAGATGGATTAAAGAAGGGAAGTAACTTCTTATTAAATACTATATGGACACCAGAAGAAGTAGAAGAAAAGTTACCAGCTTCAATGAAGAAATATATAGCTCAAAACAATATACAATTCTACACTTTAAATGCTGTTAAAATAGCACAAGAAATTGGTCTTGGTGGAAGAATCAACATGATAATGCAAGCTGCTTTCTTTAAGATAGCTAACATTATTCCAGTTGAAGATGCTGTTAAGTACTTAAAAGATGCCGTTGTTAAATCATATGGTAAAAAAGGTGAAAAAGTTGTTAACATGAATTATGCTGCAATCGACAAGGGAGTTCAATCAATCATTAAGATAGATGTTCCAGCTCATTGGAAAGATGTAGTTGTAGAAAAAATTGTTGAAGATGACACAATACCAGCCTTCGTTAAAAACATAGTTAACCCTATGACTAGACAAGAAGGTTTCGATTTACCAGTTTCAACATTTATAGGAATGGAAGATGGTACGTTTGAAGCAGGTACTGCTGCATATGAAAAAAGAGGCGTAGCTGTTAATGTTCCTGAGTGGGTTCAAGATAATTGTATCCAATGTAATCAATGTGCTTATGTTTGTCCTCATGCTGTAATAAGACCATTCTTATTAAATGAAGATGAAAAAGCAAATGCACCAGAAGCAATGAAGATTGTAGCTGCAAAGGCATTAAAGACAGAAGAGACTACTTACTACAGCATAGGAATAACTCCTTTAGATTGTACTGGTTGTGGAAACTGTGCTCAAGTGTGTCCAGCACCAGGAAAGGCTTTAATTATGAAGCCAGCAGATACACAAGAAGAACAAATAAAAGTTTGGGAATATTCAGTTAATGAAATATCACCTAAGAAAAATCCAATGAAGAAAGAAACAGTAAAGGGTAGTCAATTTGAACAACCATTACTTGAGTTCTCAGGAGCTTGCGCTGGTTGTGGAGAAACACCTTATGCTAAATTAGTTACTCAATTATTCGGAGATAGAATGATGATAGCTAATGCGACAGGATGTTCATCAATTTGGGGAGGCTCTGCTCCAGCTACACCATATACAAAGAATCATAATGGCCATGGTCCAGCTTGGGCTAACTCATTATTTGAAGATAATGCTGAATTCGGAATTGGTATGTATCTAGGGGTTAAGGCTATAAGAGAAAGAATAGCTTCAAACTTAGAAGCAGTACTTGCTGAAGAAATTTCAGAAGATGCTAAAGCAATCCTTAAAGATTGGATTGATAATATAGAAAACGGCGAAGGCACTAGAGATAGAGCTGATAAAACATTAGCTGTTTTAGAATCATTAAAATGTGAATCAGTTAAAGAAGTATTAAGAGATAAAGAATACTTAGTTAAGAGATCACAATGGATATTTGGTGGAGATGGATGGGCTTACGACATCGGATACGGTGGAGTTGATCATGTATTAGCATCAGGTGAAGACGTAAATATCCTTGTATTTGATACAGAAATGTACTCAAACACTGGAGGTCAAGCATCAAAATCTACACCTACAGCTGCAATCGCTAAGTTTGCTGCAGCAGGTAAGAAAACTAAGAAGAAAGATCTTGGTATGATGGCAATGACTTACGGTTATGTATATGTAGCACAAATATCAATGGGTGCAGATAAAAACCAAACTCTTAAAGCTATAGCAGAAGCTGAAGCTTATAAGGGACCATCATTAATAATAGCTTATGCTCCATGTATAAGCCAAGGTATTAAGATTGGAATGGCTAATAGCCAAGAGGAATCTAAGAAAGCTGTAGAATGTGGATATTGGGGTCTTTACAGATTCAATCCATCACTACAAGGAACTAAGAATCCATTTACTTTAGATTCAAAAGAACCAAAGAGTGATTTCAGAGAATTCTTAATGGGAGAAGTTAGATACTCATCATTAGCAAAGGCATTCCCTGAAGCTGCAGATGCTTTATTTGAAAAGACAGAAAGAGATGCTTTAGAAAGATTAGAAGGATACAAGAAATTAGCTAATCAAAAATAGAGTTTCAAAATAGATAAGGGCTTAGGCCCTTATTTTTTTTGAAAATACCTTAAATAAAAACTTAGTAATTATAACAAAAGAGGAATAAAAAGGTATGAAAATTAAAAAATAAGCTAATTTTACTAAGTTTTATGAAAAAAATCCTTAAAATGCTTTTATTTTATTTGATTTAAGGGTAGAATTAATTAAGACGACATAAGATATTTTAAATGTCTAATAAAAGGAGGAATTTAATATGAGTAAAGAATTAAACAAATGTTGTAGTACAGAAGGAAATGAAGGTTGTGGATGTAGCCATGATCATGAAGAACATAAAGGTTGTGGAGATAACTGTGGTTGTGGACACGATCATGAAGCAGAACATGAAGGTGAATGTGGAGATGACTGCGGATGTGGAGATCACGAAGACTTCGTAGTAGATTTAGAAAATGAAGACGGAAGTGTTGTATCATGTCCAATAATAGATGCATTCGAATTTGAAGAAAATGAATACATCTTAGCTCAAAACCCAGAAGAAGATTCAGTTTACTTATTCAGATCAACTGAATCAGGAGAACTAGAAGTTCCAGATGAAGTTGAATTTGATAGAGTGTCAGCTTATTATAGTGAATTAGCAGATGAATCACAAGAATCATAAGAAAAAGATGCCTTAGGGCATCTTTTTTTTGCTTATTAATTTACAATTTATTTTAATAGTGATATATTTTTATTATAAGATATAAGAATAGAGAATTATTTTTAAATATTTAAGGGGTTTAAAGACGAAATATACCATAATATTATTAGTTATTTAAAAAAATCCCTAATACGAGAAAAAGGGTGTAAGAAATGAAATATGCAGATTTACATATTCATTCATGTTATTCTGATGGAACTATGACACCAGAGGAAATTATTTGCTTAGCAAGAGAAAAGGGTGTAAAAGTTATATCCATAACAGATCATGATTCAATAGCATCTCAGTATGTTGCAAATAGTATATGGCAAGATGTAAGTATAATACCTGGAATAGAATTAAGTACAGAATTTCAGGAATTAGAAATACATATGCTTGGTTATAATATAGATATAGGGAATGAAAGTTTAAAAGAAGTAGTTAATAAATTGAATAAGTCTAGGCTAAATAGAATAGAAAAGATGTTGTTTGAGTTAAAAAAATATGGAATTCATTTAGGGTTAGAGGATTTAGGTATTGATTTAGATTCTACAGTTGGAAGAAGTCATATTGCTAATGCTATGGTTAAAAATGGATACTTTGATAATTATAAAGCGGCGTTTACATCCTATTTAGTTAAAGGAAAACCAGCTTATGTAAAAGGCTTTAAATTAAATTATAAAGAAACTTTGCAATTAATAAGTACATCAGGAGGTATACCGGTCCTTGCTCATCCAGGTCAAATGTGTAGAGGACTTGGAATAGAAAAGATAATAAAAGATCTAAAATGTTATGGATTAAAAGGAATTGAGGTATATCATCCAAGTCATACTAAAGAACAAACAAATTATTTTTATAATTTAGCAACAAAGTATAAACTTTGTATAACAGGAGGAAGTGATTATCATGGAAAACAATCATTTCATGATACTGGGCTTGGAAGCTATGGAATAAATGAAGTGTTATTAAATAAAATAAATAAGAAATAAGGCGCAAAATAGATTAGTACAAAGATTAGTTATTTAAAAAAGTGCCTAAAATGGGGGGATAAATATATGAATTTATCAAAAAAAGCAATAGGTATTAATCCATCAATAACTCTTTCAATAACAGCAAAGGCTAAAGAACTTAAAGAAGCTGGAATAGATATAGTTAGTTTTGGAGCAGGGGAACCGGATTTTAATACTCCAGATAATATTATTAATGCAGCTATAAAAGCAATGAGAGAAGGAAAGACAAAATATACTCAAACAAGTGGTGTTTTAGAACTTAGAAAAGCTATTTGTGATAAATTTAAGAAAGATAATGAATTAGAGTATAATCCTAATCAGATTATAGTTTCGACTGGAGCAAAACAAAGTTTGGCAAATGTTTTTATGGCAATATTAAATCCAGGTGATGAGGTTATAATACCAGTACCATATTGGGTTAGTTATCCAGAACTTGTAAGGATTGCTGATGGAAAACCTGTTTACGTTCAAACGGGAGAAGATTGTAATTATAAATATACAATAGAAGCCTTAGAAAATGTAGTTACGGGTAAAACCAAAGCAATATTATTAAATAGTCCAAATAATCCAACAGGAACAATATATTCAAAAGAAGAATTAACTAAGATTGCTGAATTTGCTAAAAAATACAATTTAATAATAGTATCAGATGAAATATATGAGAAATTAATATATGATAATAAGAAACATGTAAGCGTAGCTTCTATTTCAGAAGATGCATTTAAAAGAACTATTGTTATTAATGGATTATCAAAATCTTATGCAATGACAGGGTGGAGAATAGGATATGCGGCAGCACCACTAGAAATAGCAAAGTTAATGGTAAGTATACAAAGTCATATGACATCAAATACAAATTCTATAACACAATATGCAGCCATTGAAGCTTTAACAGGAACTCAAGAGAATATAAATTCTATGATAGTTGAATTTGAAAAGAGAAGAAACTTTATGATGAAAAAAATTAATGATATAGGCGGATTAGATATTATTAAACCAAATGGTGCTTTTTACGTTATGATAAATATAGAAAAATTCTTTAATAAAGAATTAAATGGAAAAAAAATTACTAGTTCTTTAGAGTTTTCAGAGTTATTATTAGATGAAGAGAAAGTTGCGGTAATTCCAGGAGCTGCATTTGGATTAGATAATTATATAAGAGTATCATATGCAACATCTATTGAGTTGATTGAAAAAGGTTTAGATAGACTTGAGGTCTTTTTACGAAAACTCAGCACAGCTCAATAAGTGAATATGCCAAAATAAAAGTAAGCATGAATTTAAAGGGGAAAATCATGGATAAATTAGCGATTTTTGATGTAGACTATACAATAACAAGAAAAGAAACATTAATGGAATTATTTAAATATGTTATTTCAAAGGATAAGAAAATGATTAAATTTTTGCCAAGAGCAATATTTAGTGGGACAATGTATGGAGTAGGAATTTATGATGAAAGAAAAGTTAAAGAGAAATTCCTGAAATTTATAGATAAAATAGAAGAAAAACATTTAGTAGATTTAGTTAAGTCTTTTTATGAGGAAAGATTAAGTAAACTATTATATAAAGATGCATTAGATATGATGAAGAAGTTAAAGCGTGAAGGTTATAAGATATTTTTAATTTCAGCATCACCAGAGTTTTATTTAACAGAATTATATGCAATTAAAGAAGTAGATTTAATTATAGGAACTAAATTTCTTTTTGAGGAAGGTAAGTTTGCAAGGAAAATGGATGGGTTTAATTGCAAAGGTGAAGAAAAGGTAAAAAGGTTAATGGAAGTTATAGAGAAAGAAAATATTGATGTTGATTTTGAAAATTCATATATGTTTTCAGATTCACTTTCAGATAAACCATTATTAGATTTAGTTGGAAAACCATATTTAATAAATTATAAAAAGAAGCATGAGTTTGAAATACTAAAGTGGAATTAAGAAGGAGGATACTGATGGAAGCGATTAATAGTTTTTTCATTGAGGATGGTCATTTAGATTCAACAAAGAATTTCAATGATGAAAAAAATAGTAAAGATAAAATTATTTATGAAGTAATAAGAATAAATAATGGGGAACCATTATTTTTAGAAGTACATTTAAAGAGAATGGAAAAGTCATTTAATCTTATGGATAAGAGTTTTCCTTATGAATACAATAAAATAGCTGAATATTTAGAAAGAGTTATATCCGCTAATCATAAAAAAGAAGGAAATGTAAAAATTACATTTAATATTGATGAAGATTTAATGAAAGTGTTTTATATTAAGCATATATATCCAACTGATGAAATGTATAAAAATGGAGTAGATACTATTTTGTATCATGGAGAAAGACATAATCCAAATGCGAAAGTAATTGATTGCAAATTTAGAGAAAAAGTAAATGAAGAAATAAAAAAGAAAAATGCATTTGAGGCAATACTCGTTGATAATAATGGATATATAACAGAAGGAAGTAAATCTAATATATTTTTAATTAAAGATAATAAGTTATTTACTTCGAAGATAGAAGCTGTATTACCAGGGGTTACAAGGGGAAAAATTATAGAAATTGCTAAAAGTGAAAATATAGATTTTGATGAAAAGAACAGTAAATATACAGAATTAGAAGAAATAGATGCAATGTTTATATCAGGAACTTCTCCAGGAATACTACCCATTTCTAAAGTGGATAGTATTATTATGAATGTTGATAATGAAATTATGAGAAAACTTATGGATCTATATAACAATAAAAATGTTTAATGAAAAAATTAATATAGTTTAAAACATATAAAAAAATTTAATACATCTATAGAAAGCTATGGTATACTGTATAATATATATAATATATTTAGGGGGACATTATGGATAAAGTGGGTACTGGGTTAGACACTAATGATATAGAGAATTTAAATGGAAGTGTAGAAGTAAAGAATGGGAAAATAATAGTTAAAAATCCAATAGGGTCTGGAGAATATGCTAAAATTATATTAAATAATGATTGTAAGTTATTTGTTAATGGGAAAAAAATAAGAGAAACTTCAATAGTTAAAGAAAATGATGAAATAGTATTTGATAGAGAAGAGATTAAAGGTAAGAGACATATTAATATAAAAACTAATGTAGATAATACAGAAGCAAGAGTTAATATAAATTATGAAACAGGTTTTAGATATGAAATAAAAAATGCTATAGAAAATAATGTTTTAGCACTAGAACATAATGAGGTAAGGGGTGAACTGCCTCCTTTATTTACAGCAACAGAGATTGTAAATTATCTTCATGAAAATAAAATAATAATGGGTATAAAAAAAGAAGAAATTAAATTAATAGAACAAAGTAGAGATATAAAAGATTTTTGTATTGCGGCGTCAACTCCACCAGAAGAACCTGTGCAAGATAAAATTAAATTTGTATATAATGTCAATAAAGATGAAGAAAATACAGATACTATGAGAAAAATAGATTATAAAAATAAAATTTTAATAGAAAGTGTAAAGAAAGGAGACATAATAGCCGAAATAATAAAAGGAAGCTTAGGTAAAGAAGGAATAAGCATCTACGGTAAGAAAATAAAGACTAAACCAGTAAAAGAGTTAAAATTTAAAGTGGGTAGTGGTTGCAGCTTAGAAGGAAATAAAATATTAGCTACTATAGATGGAAAAATATCTGTTGGGAAAAATATTTTTCAGGTAAATAAACTACATACTGTTAATGGAGATGTAGATATAAAAAGTGGAAATATTAATTTTCATGG
The DNA here is from genome assembly GCF_017348895.1 of Clostridium gasigenes. NCBI lineage: Bacteria > Bacillati > Bacillota > Clostridia > Eubacteriales > Clostridiaceae > Clostridium > Clostridium gasigenes. Next base: position 218,240 of record NZ_CP071376.1, on the reverse strand, counting down.
AGATGTTAAGGTTAATGGAAAAGTAACTGAGGGAATGAATATAGTTGCTAATTCTATAAATGTTGTAGGTGGTACCTTTAAAGCAAATATTAAAGTAAATGATAGTTCTATAGTACTTGGTAATATAGTCAATACAGAAATTAAAATAGGTGGACAAGACCTATTAAAACAAAAAAAAGGACAAGAACTATTATTGTTAAAAGAGCAACTGCAATCTCTTTTAGAAAATATTATTTTCTTGAAAGAAAAAAAGTTAATTGATGAAAATTTAACTGATGGGTATTTGGTAAAAACTTTAATTGAAAGTAAATATAAAACAATACCAAAGAATTGTACAGCTATAATTGGAATAGAATTAGCTAACTTAGATGGTAAGTCAGAATTAATTTCTATAATTAGAAAAAAATTAATAGGTGTAGGCCCAATTAATATAAAGAAATACACTGAAATTGAAGAAATTATAGAAGTGCTAAATAATGAAATGGAATTACTTGAAATTGAAAATACTTTAAGTAAAGACTTGATAATTGAATATTGCCAAGAGGCAGATATTGAAGTTACAGGTAATGTTTCGATTATAGGTAAAGGAAGTTATATTTCTAAAATTTTTGCAATGGGGAATATAGAATTTACTGGAGAAAAATCTCAGTGTAAAGGTGGATATTTGAAGGCTGATGAACTTATAAAAGTAAATGTTGTAGGAAATGAAGTTGGGGTAGGAACTAAATTGCAGGTTGAAAAAAATGGTCATATATATGCAGATGTAGCATATGAAAATACTATATTTATAGTAGGAAAAAGAAAACATGTTCTGCTTAAAGATTCTAAGGATGTACATGCGTATAGTGATAAAAATGGAGAAATTATAGTAGATAAGTTATATTTATAAGGAGGGAAAAGTAATGAAAGAATTTAAAATATTAGTGTTTGAGTTAAATAAAGAGCTTTATGCAACTGATATAATGGAAGTTGAAAGAATATTAGGCTATGAAATACCAACTCAATTACCAGAATCACCAGAGTTTTTAGATGGAGTTATTAAGTATGAAGATGGAATATTACCTATAATTAATTTAGCTAATAAGTTTAAATTAAAAAGTAAAGCTATTAGCGATGAAAACAAGCTTATAGTTATAAAAAAACAAGTGGGTAAATTTGCCATACTTGTAGATAGTGTTTGTGAAGTTATAAATATAAATGAAGAAGATATAGATGATCCAAGAACTATATCAACTTTTATTTCACAAAAATACATAAAAGGATTAGTTAAAAAAGAAAAGAAAATAATAATAATACTAGATTTATCAAAAATATTAACAGAAGAAGAAGAAGAAGCAATAGTATTTTAGAGGTGAACTTATTGAATGAGAATATAGAGGTTAGAGTAGGTATAGCTGATATGAAAATAGTTAAAAATCCAGAAAAAGTTTTAACTATTGGACTAGGTTCCTGTGTTGGAATATCATTTTATGATAGAAGAAAAAACATAGCAGGCCTTGCACATATAATGCTTCCAGATAGCACTAAGTTTAAAAAAATAACTAATGAAATGAAATATGCAGATTTAGCAGTTCCTATATTATTATCAAAAATGAAAGCTTTAGGCTGTGAAACCAGAAATATAGAGGTAAAGATAGCTGGTGGAGCATCTATGTTTCAATTTGCAGATAGCAAAATAATAAGTGATGTAGGGAAAAGAAATATAGAAGCAGTTATAGATATAATGAAAGTAACTGGGATGCGTATAATAGCTAGTGAAGTTGGAGGCAACAAAGGAAGAACAATGATAGTTAATTCAAAAGATGGAATAGTTGAAATAAAGAGTATAGGTTTAGAAATAAAGCGTATTTAACAGAAAGTAGGATTTAGTAATATGGCTGTAAATAGTTATGATGTAATAGTTATAGGTGCTTCAACGGGAGGGCCAAAGACTGTAGAGAAGTTGTTAATGGAATTGCCAGGAGATTTAGGCGTAGCGGTATTGATAGTGCAACATATGCCTAAGGGGTTTACTAAATCTTTTGCAGATAGATTAAATAGGTGCTGTGCTATAGAAGTCTTAGAAGCAAGTGATGGAATAAAGATAGAAAAGAATAAGGTTTATATAGCACCGGGTGGATATCATATGGAAGTTATAAAAGGTGAGAAAATCATCTTAACTGATGGACCAAGCATATGGGGCGTAAAACCTGCTGTAGACAAATTATTTGTATCAATATCTAAAGTGTGGAAAGGTCGGGCTATATCGGTAATATTAACAGGAATGGGTAGAGATGGAGCAGAAGGTACTAAAGCTATTAAAGCTGTAGGTGGAACTACAATATCTCAAGACGAAGAAAGTTGTGTTATATATGGGATGCCAAAAGCTGCTTATGAAACAGGGGCAGTAGATTATGTTTTACCTTTAGATAAAATAGGTTTTAAAATCAAGAGTTTATTGAATAAACGATAGGAGAATTTATGGATTTTGATGATTTTAATAAATGGGCATTTAAAGAACTAGGTATAAATTTAGAAGCATATAAGCAAGAACAACTTAATAGAAGAATAACTAGTTTAATGTCTAGGGTTGGAATAAAAGATTTAAATGAATATAAAAAAGCTTTACTTAGTGATGAGGATCAAAAACAAAAGTTTTTAGATTTTATAACTATTAATGTAACTGAATTTTTTAGAAATACAGAATTGTTTAAAGAGTTAGAGAGCAATATAAAAAAAGATTTATTACCTAAAAATAATAAATTAAAAATATGGAGTGCAGCATGCTCTATTGGTTGTGAACCTTATAGCATTGCAATGATAATGCAGGAGATAAGTCCAACTGGTAAACATTCTATTATTGCAACAGATATTGATTCAACAATTTTAAAGAAAGCAAAAGAAGGAGTATTTGGAGAAGCAGATATAAAAAATGTGCAAAAAAATATTCTGGATAAATACTTTATAAAAGAAGATAAAAAATTCATTGTAAACAAAAATATTAAATCTATGGTTACATTTAAAAAACACGATCTTATTGTAGATAAATATGAAAAAGATTTTGATTTAATAGTATGTAGAAATGTTGTTATTTATTTTAAAAATGATGTTAAGAAGGTTATTTTCCAAAGATTTAATGAGTCTTTGAAAAAAGGCGGATTACTTTTTGTTGGAGCAACAGAGAGTATATATAACTATAAAGAATATGGATTTGAAAAAGTGTCAACTTTCATTTATAAGAAAGTATAAAAGGAGAGGGGAAAATGGATACATCACAATATATGAACATGTTTCTTGAAGAATCTATGGATAATCTGCAAACTTTAAATGAAGCATTGCTATATTTAGAGCAAAGTCCACATGATGTGGATAAATTAAATGAAATATTTAGAGTTGCGCATACTATTAAAGGAATGGCAGCTACAATGGGATTTAGTGATATAGCAGAACTAACTCATAAAATGGAAGATGTCTTATCAAAGTTTAGAGAGGGCAAATTAAAAGTAACTGAATATGTTGTTACAATATTATTTGAGTGTCTAGATACACTTGAAAAAATGGTTAATAACATTGAAAACGGTAATGATGAAGCTATTGAGATAAAAACAGTTATGGCATCTTTAGATAAAATTGCAAATGAAGAAAATGATAAGCCCGAAGAAGTTATAGAGGAAATTGTTGAAAAAAATATCAAAGAAGATTTGAATGAGTATGATATATCTGTTGCAAAGCAAGCTATTGAAAGTGGTATGAATGTAATAAATGTTAATATTACACTTAGTCAAAATACAATTTTAAAATCAGCTAGAGCATTTTTAATAGTTCAAGAACTAGAAGCACAAGGCGAAATTTTAAAATCAATACCATCAACAGAGGATATTGAAAATGAGCAATTTGATTTAGAATTGTACTTTATGCTAATCACAAGTAGTACAAAAGAGGAAATAAATAAAATAGTTAGTAATATTTCTGAAGTAAGAAAAGTTGAAGTAAGCGATGTTGAGGTAACTAATACCGAAGCAACAAATATTGAAGCAACAAATATTGAAACAAAAGAAGAAGAAATTATAAAACCAAAGGAAATAGTATCTAATAAAAAAGAAGAACAAACTAAAGTTGAAAAGAAAAAGGATGTTAAGAAGGCTCATCAATCTGTAAGAGTTGATCTTGATAGAATAGATAAATTAATGAACATGGTTTCAGAACTTGTTATTTATAGAACTAGATTAGAACAAATAGTTATAGATGATAAATCGCAGGAATTAGTTGAAACACTAGAGCAAGTAGAAAGAACAACTTCTGAGTTACAGGAGTTAGTTATGAAAATAAGAATGCTTCCTTTAGAAGTTGTATTTAATAGGTTCCCAAGAATGATAAGAGATTTATCATTAGAACTAAATAGAGATATTGATTTTGTTGTAGAAGGGGCTCAAACAGAGCTTGATAGAACTGTAATAGATGAAATAGGAGAACCTTTAATACATCTACTTAGAAATGCTGCAGATCATGGAATTGAAAGCAGAGAAGCTAGAATTGCACAAGGCAAAAACCCTCAAGGAACAATAAAATTAATAGCTTATCAAGAAGGTACTAAAGCTTTAATTAAGGTTACAGATGATGGTGCTGGAATAAATGTAGAAAAGGTAAGAGCTAAGGCTGAAAAAGTTGGAATTAACACTGAGGGTATGAGAGATAATGATTTAAAAAATCTTATTTTTGCTCAAGGATTTAGTACTAACGAGGTAGTTACAGATGTATCTGGTAGAGGAGTTGGAATGGATGTTGTAAAAACAAAAATTTCTGCCTTAGGAGGATCTGTAGAGGTTGTAAGTGAAGAGGGCGTTGGGTCAACATTTATAATAAAACTTCCGCTTACATTGCAAATTATACAAGCCTTACTTGTGAAAGTTGGTAATGAAACTCTAGCTATTTCTCTTGGATTTATAGATAGAGTAATTGATTATAAAGAAGAAAACATAAAGAAAACTAATGGTGAAGAAGTTATTGTCTATAGAGAAGAAATTATTAACTTAATAAGGTTAAATAATAGATTAGGTATAGACTCAGAAGAAAAAGAAAAAAGTTTTATTATCATAGTTAAGGTAGGAGGCAAAACAGTAGGTTTATTGGTTGATTCTTTACTTGGACAACAAGAAATAGTAATAAAACCATTAGGAAAGACATTAAGTTCCTTAAAAGAATATATTGGAGCTACCATTTTAGGTAATGGATTGGTAACATTAATATTAGATGTTGCAGTATTAATTTAGATAGGAGGGAACAATAAGTGAATTATAGTAACTTAAACCCACTTCAACTAGATGCGTTAAGAGAAGTATCTAATATAGGTGCAGGAAATTCAGCAACAGCATTATCAATTCTTTTTTCTCAAAAAATAGATATGGCTGTACCAAATGTTGATATAATAAAATTTGACAAATTATTAGATAACTATGGAGAACATGAAGTTGTAGCGGTACTTGTAAGAGTACTTGGAGAGCTTTCTGGAAGCGTTTTATACATTTTTGAAAAAGATGTAGCTTTTAATATAGTAGAAAAGTTAACTGGTAGCACAGAAAGACATATGGATGAAATGGCGATATCAGTAATAAGTGAAATTGGAAATATAATTTCATCTTCATTTATGAATGCTATATCACAATTTATAAATGTTGAAGCTATAGTTTCGGTACCAGCAGTTGCTAACGATATGATAAGTGCAATATTAATTTCAACATTTATTGAAGCGGGACAGTATGACGAAGATATTTTAGAGATTGAAACAAATTTTATTGGGGATGAAAGTAGTAAAATAACAGGACATTTTTACTATGTCCCAGGTCCGGGTGCTTTAGAGCAAATTTTAAAATCATTAGGAATAGCCTAATTTTGGAGGGATAAATATGACAAGAGTATTAATAGTAGACGATGCAGCATTTATGAGAATGATGGTTAAGGATATACTTCAAAAGAATGGGTTTGAAGTAGTTGGAGAAGGGTGTAACGGACTTCAAGCGGTTGAATTATATAAACAAGAAAAACCAGATGTAGTAACAATGGATATTACAATGCCAGAGATGGATGGAATTGAAGCAGTAAAACAAATAAAGGCATTTGATCCAAGTGCAAAAATAGTAATGTGTTCAGCAATGGGACAACAATCAATGGTTATGGATGCTATAAAAGCAGGAGCTAAAGATTTCATAGTAAAACCATTCCAAGCAGATAGAGTACTTGAAGCTATCAATAAAGTTGTTGGCTAATAGTTTATTAGGAGGCAAGTTAAATGCAATTTGTAGTATTTAAATTAGGGGAAGAACACTTTGCAGTGGAAACTGAAAAGATACAGAGCATAAATGATATGATGATAATAACAGAGGTGCCTAACTCACCAAATTACATTAAAGGATTAATAAATTTAAGAGGAAGTATCAAGTCATTAGTTGATATAAACTTGCTTTTGAATATTGTTTCTGAAAAGAAGCAAAATAATATTATTATACTTAAGTTGTATGAAGAAGAAATAGGTATATCAGTAGATGAGGTTGAAGAAGTTATAGAGGTGGATGAAATTAATATACAAAATTTACCGGCATATACAGCTGAAAATTACATCAAAGGAATAATTAACTTAGATGGAAAATTATTTACAGTTATAGAAATAGAAAAGCTGTTAAATAAATAAGAAAAGAGGGAAGAAAATGGCAGAGGTTTTATCACAAAGTGAAATAGACGCCTTGTTGTCTGCCCTATCTACAGGGGACGTAGAAGGAAAAGAGCTAATAATTAAAGATGAAGATGTGCATAAAGTTAAAAAATATGATTTTAGAAGTCCTCAAAAGTTCTCAAAAGATCATATTAGAACATTAGAAATGGTTCATGATAATTTTGCTCGTATTATATCAAATTATCTATCAGGACAGCTAAGGAAAAATGTTAAAGTTGATATTCAAAGTGTAGAGCAAATAACTTATGAAGAATTTATACACTCTATTCCAAACCCAACAATAATTACATTATTTAAGATGGCACCACTTCAAGGCAATATTTTACTTGAAATTAATCCGGAGTTTTCTTTTCAAATATTAGATATATTGCTAGGTGGAACAGGCGAGAGAATAAGTGTTAATAAAGAATTTTCAGATATAGATAAGAATATAATGAAGGAAGTTACAACTGATTTGATAAAAAACCTAGTGCTAGCCTGGGAGGAAGTGTTGGAAGTTGAACCCGTTTTTGAGGAGCTAATAACAAATCCTACAGCTAACCAAACTTTAGCACCAAATGAAGCTGTTGCATTATTAAACTTTTCAGTTGAAATAGGAAAGAAAACTACATATATGAATCTTTGCATTCCATATTTAAGTGTGGAAAAAGTCTTAGATAAATTAATAGTTCAATATTGGTTCCGTAATGAAGTAACAGATGCGTTAGAAGAATCTACAGAAAAGATTAAAGATTTATTAAAAACAGTAGATGTCTCTATGAGAGCTGAAATTGGAGACGTAGAAATAACAATAGATGAGTTTTTAAAATTAGTTAATGGAGATGTGCTAAGGCTAGGAACAAAATGTAATGAACCAGTAAAAGTGTTTGTAGAAGATGAAGAATGCTTCCTTGCAAAGCCAGGTATAGTTGGTAAAAATATTGGAATAGAACTTTTGGATATTATAGATAAGGATGTGAGATAAAATGAGCAATGGATTTTTATCACAGGAAGAAATAGACGCATTATTAAATGGCGATATAGAAACTTCTAAAGAAAATGTTGATACTGAAATATTAACAGATATTGAAAAAGATTTGCTGGGCGAAATTGGTAATATATCCATGGGGTCTGCATCAACAGCCCTTTACCAACTTGTAAATCAACAAGTAAATATAACAACTCCTGTAGTTAGTGTAACTACTTTAAGAGATATAAAAAAAGAATTTGAATATCCAAATATTATATTAGATGTTGAATATACAGAAGGAATAGTTGGAAGAAATATTCTAATAATGAAAGTTGCAGATGCAGGAGTTATTGCAAACTTAATGATGGGTGGAGATGGTAATGTACAAAATACAGAACTATCAGAAATTGAAATAAGTGCAGTTCAAGAAGCTATGAATCAAATGATAGGATCATCAGCTACATCTATGGCAACTATGTTTGCGAGAATAGTTAATATATCCCCTCCAAACTCTAAAATTTGGAGCGAAATAACTGAAACAATATCAGATACCTTAGATGAAGATGAACAAATAGTAAGAGTTAAGTTTAACATAACCATAGGAACTTTAGTAGATTCAGAAATAATGCAAATTCTACCTATAGAAACAGCAAAAAAAATAGTTTCTATTATGATGGGTGAAGAAAAAATTGAAGAACCCGTAGTTGAAAAACCTGTAGTTGAAATTAATAACTATAAAGTAGAGGAAAAAACTATTTCTTATGAATCACAAGCAGAAGTTCAAAGAGAGCCAGAAAGGGCGCCACAAAGAGAAGTTAAGGCAGTTGAAGTCCATGAAGCTAAGTTTGGGCAATTAACACCTTCAAGAATAGGAGAACCACATAAAAATATAGATTTAATATTAGATGTTCCTTTAAATATTTCAGTAGTTCTTGGAAGAACAAAGAAAAGTGTAAAAGATATATTGAATTTAAGTACAGGATCATTAATAGAGTTAGATAAACTTGCTGAAGAACCTGTAGAAATACTTGTAAACGGCAAAAAAATAGCTTATGGAGAAGTTGTAGTTGTAGACGAAAACTTCGGAGTAAGAATAACTAATATAGTTAGTGGCGCTGATAGAATTAAATCTCTTAAATAAAATAATTTTTAAATGCTATGTAAATTATATTTATAATTTACATAGCATTTTTATTAATAATAAAATGCTTTATGGAAGTATTTTTCCTAATTGCTATAAACTTAAAAGAGTTTTTTACGATAATAAAATATAGAATTAAATTGTGGAGGTATATTAAATGAACATAAAAGGTATGGGACCACTATCAACTGTTAATTATTATAATAAAGTTGCTAGCAATAAAATTGAAAAAATAGATAAGGTAAAGACTTCAGATAGAATAGAATTATCTGAAGCTGGTAAAGTTTTAAATGATTATGCAGTAGAAACATCAAGCTATGATAAGGCTGCGAAAGTTGAAGAAATAAAAAATAAAATTTTAAATGGAACTTATAATATAGATGCAAAGCTTACAGCTAAAAGTATGTTAGATGTCATGAAGGAGATAAAATAGAAATTATGATAGATAAATTAACAGAAGTATTAGTTAAAGAAGATAAAGCTCTTAAAAATTTATTAGTTCTATTAGATGAACAATTTAAACTTATCATGTCAAAAAATGTTTTTGGCATGGAAGAAATGGTTGAAAGGCTTCAAACTTGTAATAAGGGAATTGCAGAATTTGAAGTTGAGAGAAGAAAACTAATAGGAAATAAAAGTATGAGAGAAATAGTTAAAACTATTGATAATGATAATTTAGATAATTTATATAGAAAAATTCAAAAACTTTTAGAAGAGATTATACTTCAAAAAGATACTAATGAGGCTTTAATAAAGCAACAACTTGGATATGTAAATAAAATGTTAAATATAATTAATCCAAGAAGAGATGTTAAAACTTATAATTCATATGGAAATCTGAGAAGGTAGAAAATCTTTTATAATAGAAATTAAGAGTAAGTGGTATTTAAAATATTAACCACTTACTTAAGGAGGAGAAAGCGTGTCAGGATTATTTTCAACTTTTAATATAGCAAAGCGTGGTATGAATGTTCAACAAAGAAGTATTGATGTAACATCACATAATATTTCAAATGCAAATACACCAGGTTATTCAAGACAAAGAACTAAAATTGAAACAACAAGACCTATGGGGATGACTGGAGATGTAGGACAACTTGGAACTGGTGCCCAAGTAGCTGCAATTGAAAGAGTAAGAGACGGGTTCTTAGATTATCAAGTAAGAGGAGAAAATTCATCTCTTGGAAAATATGATACAAGAAGTAAAACATTACAAGAAGTAGAAACAATATTTAATGAACCATCAGAAACAGGAATATCATCATTGATGGGGAAGTTTTTTGATTCATTCCAAGAACTTTCAAAGCAACCAAGTAGTTCTAATGGAAGAACAGTAGTGGCACAACAATCAGCAGCACTTGCAGATGCTTTAAATCATACATACAGTCAACTTGAGAAGCTGCAAGCAAATGCACAAGATTCAATAAGAGCTGGAGTTACAGGGGTAAATAGTATTTTAGATCAAGTTGATAGGTTAAATCAAGAAATAATAAGTGTTAAAGTATCAGGAAATATGCCAAATGATCTTTTAGATAAAAGAGATACATTATTAGATGAATTAAGTAATAAATTTAATTTTGTAGTAGATAAAAAAGAATTTGAGGGAATATGCATTAGACCAGAAGATGTTGGAGATATGAAAACTCCAAATGTAGTAACTTCAAGTCCAAATACAGAAGCTGCAAGGTTTTCATATATATCAAGTATGGAAGTGGATAAAAACGATCCAAGTGGGAACACTCATATAATTACATATTATAAAAATGGTAATATGAAAAATGATTCTAATAAACAAACCATGAAGGTATCAGGATTAAGCAAAGAGCAAATTAAAGATGTTATGGATAATAGAATTATTTGGGCAAACTCAAGCGGTCAAGCTACAAAAGGTGATGGGTATCCTATAAGAAATGGAGAAACTGTACAAGCTTCTGAAATACTTATGTTTAAACCAAGTAACGGAGAACTTAATGGAGTTGTTTCTGTACAAAAAGATATACAAGATTATATGAATCAACTAAATAAATTAGCTAAAACCTTAGCGTTTTCTGTAAATGCAGTTCATAGTGGTATGGATGACCCGTTAAATGGAGGCGGAAACCCAGATAGAGATGCAACACCGTTTTTTGTTAATGGTTCAGTTGTTAAATACAATAATAATAATATATTAACAAATCTTGATGATACTCTAGTTGCTGAAGATGAAATAACAGCTAAAAATATTTCAATGAATAAAGAGATATTAGAAGATGTTATGAAAATAAAAACTAGAACTAATGATGATAAATTTGCCTTTGCATCACATAATAATATAGATGGAGATGCAGATGGAGCAAGAGCTCTTGCACTTGCACAACTTAGAGATTCTATATTAAGAGTGCAAGATGTAAATGAAACTATAATTTCAAGAAAGGATATGTTTGACCTTTCAAAAGGTGGAAGTGTTCTTCAAGATAATGGTATGAAAATAGTTAACAGTTCAAGTGGTATGAAAATGGATTCTTATTTTAAAGATACTATTGATAGATTAGGAGTACAAGCTCAAGAAGCTAGTAGAATGGCTGCAAATCAAGAAGATTTATTATATAGTTTAGAAGAAAGTAGAACTTCTATTTCAGGAGTTTCATTAGATGAAGAAATGGCAAACTTAGTACAATTTCAACATGCATACAATGCAAGTGCAAAGATAATTTCTACAATAGATGAATTATTAGATGTGGTAATTAATGGCTTAAAGAGATAGCGGAGGAGAGATAAGATTATGAGAATTACAAACTCAATGATGTCTACAAATTTTTTAAGAGATGTAAATACAAATCAAAATAGGATGAAAACTATAAATAATCAATTAACATCGGGTAAAGAATTTAGAAGACCATCAGATGATCCTTTTAAAGTTGCAAGAAGTATGCAACTACATGGAGATATTGGTACAAATAAGCAATATAATCAAAATATTAAGGATACAGTAAGTTTTTTAGATACAACAGATACAGCACTAGAACAGGTGAATAATTCATTTCAAAGAGTTAGAGAACTTATGGTATCGGCTGGAAATGCAGCTTATGGTTCTGATGAAAAAAGAGCTATTAAAGATGAAATAAATGAAAGAATAAATGAAGTATCTCAGATATTAAATACCAGTTTTGATGGTAAATATATATTTGGAGGAACTAAAGGAAGTTCTAAACCTGTGGGATCTATGGAAGATGCAGTTACAAAAAATAATATAATACATTTAAGTGGAAGAGATGGAGAAGTGTTAGATCTTAATAGTACAGAAGAAGATATAAAAAACCAAATTAATATGATTGGTGGAAACTTAAACACTGAAATATCTCAAGGGGTTAAGGTTGAATATAACGTATCTGCAACAGATGTTTTAATGTTTGAAAATTTAGAAGGAAACTCTATTAATGTAATGAATTTATTCAAAGATATAACAAATAATTTAGATTCAGACGTTCCTGGAGAATCTAAAAAAGTTACAAATGAAAATCTTAAAGATATGGATGCTGTAATGTCTAATCTTTTAAAGATTAGATCAGAAGTTGGATCAAAGCAAAATAGAATGGAAGCAGCACAGGAACAAAATGAAGCAGAAAACTTCAATATGACGGGTATTTTATCACAAACAGAAGATATAGATTTTGCAGAAAAAACTATAGAAGCCTCTGTTATGCAAAGTGTGTATATGGCATCACTTCAAACAAGTGCAAAAGTTATACAACCTTCATTAATGGACTTTTTAAGATAGGAGGAATACTAAATGGAATTAATTTCACCGGTACATGGTAAAATTCAATATAAGGCAGAAGAAATAATAACCTTTAAAAAGGGAATTCCAGGTTGTGAAGAATACAAAACCTATGTAATTAAAGAAATAGAAGAAGGACCATTTAAAATATTACAATCAGTGCAAAATAATGAATTAGCATTTATAATAATATCTCCATTTGATGTAATAGAGGATTATGAAATAAAGTTAAGTGAAGAAATAATTAAAAATATTAAAATAGAAAATCAAAAAGATGTAATGCTCTATTCGATTGTTAATGTAAGTTCAAAGGTAGAAAATATAACAACAAACCTAAGAGCACCTTTAGTATTAAATATTAAAGAAAAGTTTGGGGAACAATTAATAGTAGATAAAGATGTGTACAAAATAAAACATCCTTTAATGTAAGGAGTGGACGTATGTTAGTTATTACTAGAAAAAAAGGTGAATCGTTACTTATAGGTGATAATATTGAGATAACAATTTCAAAAATAGATGATGGCAGTGTTAAAATTGCAATAGATGCACCTAGAGAAATAAGAATTTTAAGAAAAGAACTTTACACCGAAGTTGAAAGTGAAAATATTGAAGCTATAAAAATAGATATGGATATACTTAAAAAGTTTAAAAAATAGAGGTGTTAATGTGGAACTAAAAGCTATGAGCGAAAGTGGACAAGTTTCTACAGAAATTAAAAAAGTAGACTTTAAGCAAGTGGAAAGCAATAAAAATACAGCGGTAACATCTAAAGATAAAGGCTATAAAGAAGAAGATATAGCAAAGGCGATAGATAAATTAAATAAATTTTTACACGAGGATAATACAAGAGCAGAATATTCAGTTCATGAAGTATTAGGAGATATAATGATTAAGATTATAGATAATGATACACAAGAAGTTCTTATGGAGGTGCCACCAAAGAAAATACTAGATGTAGTGGCTAAAATGTGTGAACTTGCAGGAGTACTTGTAGATAAAAAGGCTTAGATAATATTAAAGGATGTGGAGAAATGAATTTTTTGTTAAATAAAATCGACACAGACCTAAGAAGAAAAGTTTATGAAAAAACAAGAAATGGTAAAATTCATAGAAAATCTGAAATAGCTATATATAAAGATAGTGAAAAAAATAGAAAAAAAACCTTTGAAGATTATATAAAAGAAGATTTAAATAAAGAAAAAATAATTATAGAAGCAACTAAAGACATAAAGCCAGATATTGAAATAAAAGCAGAAAAAAAATCGGATAAAAATATATCATCACAGGGTTCGTTTTTAGATGTGAAAAAATAGGGGGATAACAAATATGTATGGAAATAATGGATTAAATGCATATAAAAATAACAGCGTAAACCATGTATCAAAGCAACAGTTATTATTAATGCTTTTAGATGGTTCGGTAAGATTTGTAAAAATTTCTAGACAAGCTATGGAAGATAAAGATATAAAAAAGTGCCATGAAAATATAGTTAAAACACAAAATATATTTACAGAACTAATGATAACTTTAGATCAAAAGGCAGGAGAATGGGCAGTTCAAATGTATAGACTATATGACTTTATAAAAGAAAAATTAGTAGAAGCAAATATAAAAAAAGATATAAAAATATTGGATGAAATAATACCACTTATAGAAGAAATAAGAGATATATGGAATGAAGCTGATAAAGTTTCAAAAGGACAAATGAAAAATGCATAATTAAAATTAAGAGGTGAAGTATGAGAGTAACAGGATTAGCAAGTGGGCTTGATGTAGATCAAGTAGTAAAAGATTCAATGAAACCATATAGAATAAAAGTAGACCAAACAAAACAAAAAAGAGAAATAGTAGAAATGAAACAACAATTATATAGAGATGTACTTAAAGATTCAAAAGAATTTCATCGTAAGTATCTTGAGTTTTCGAATCAAGATAGCTTACTGCAATCAAAAAATTGGGGAACAACAACCTTTGAATCCACAGATAGTGGAGCGGTTTCTGTAAATGGACTTGCGGGAGGGAAAGCAGAAAATTATAAAGTTAGCGTTACACAACTTGCATCTAAAGCGACGACCACATTGAAAACTGAATATTTAAAGGCTGGTGAAGGGTTTGCTCTAGAAATGGCAGGAACACCTATACCTACACCTATATCTATAGGTGTTATAACTGCTGATGAATTAAAAGATCCTAGTAAGTTAGCAGAGCGAATAAACAAGGAACTTTTACTTGGAAAAATAGATGTTACAGTTAAATATAGTCAGTTCTCAAATGGGCTAGTGTTTGAAAGTGGTAGTATGGGAATAGGGACTGTAGATAAACCAAATGAATTTAAGATAACGGGATTAGGGAATGATAAATTAGGAACTCCAATAGCTGATTTAGAAGCTAAAGGGAAAAATTCTAAAGCAACTATAACTAATTCAAGAGGTGAATCTAAGGATGTTGATGGAAGTTCTAATAAAGTTGTATATGATGGTGTTGAATTTTCATTTAATGATGTAACTACTAGTGAAGTAAGAATTACGGGTAAAACAGATGCAAAAGCAACAGTAGATAAAATAGTGCTTTTTATAAATGATTATAATGTTTTGATGGAAAAATTAAATAAGATGACTTCTGAAAAACGTAATAAGAATTATATGCCTTTATCAGAAGAACAGAAAAAAGAAATGTCTGAAAGTGAAGTTAAACTTTGGAATGAAAAAACAAAACAAGGGCAATTATATAGGGATTCTGACCTTACTAGAATTGCAAATAAAATGAAAGAAGCTATGAGGTCAGTACCGGGAGCTAGCATAAATATTGAAAAAATAGGAATAAAACCTGTTAAAGATTATGAAAGCAAAAATGGGACATTTACAGTAGATGTAGATAAATTAACAAAAGCTTTAGAGAGTAATTCAGAAGAAATTATGAAATCACTTATAGGTTTACCTCCGGAAGGAACACCGGAAAATGAAAAAGCATCTAAAACTGGAGTTCTTCAAAGGTTAAAGGATGTTATTTTCGATGAAACAGTTACAGTAGCTTCAAGTTTAATTAAGAGGGTTGGTGTAGAAGGATCTCCAAGTGTTAGTAACAATGATTTAACAAAAAGTATCGAGAAATATAATAAAAAAATGGAAGAATTAGAAAAAGACTTTGCAAGAAGAGAAAAATCTTTATATTCTAAGTATGCTAAATTAGAAGTTATTATGAATAAATATAATTCGCAACAAAGTATGATGACACAACAAATGGGTGGAAATTAATGGACTTAAGAGAATTGTTAGAAAAGTATAAGAGTGTTTCTTTAGATTTAATAAAAGAAATAAAAGAAGAGGCTAACGCAGAAGAATTAATGGAAGAAAGACAAAATCTATTAAATAAAATAGTTGAAATAGATTTATCTAAAGAAGAAAAAATAAAAATAGGTAAAGAATTTGATATTTTAAATTTAGAAAAACAAGTTAAAGAAGTTATAGAAGAAGAACAAAGAAAAGTAAAAGAAGAAATTAGAAAAACAATAATGAAGAAGCAAGCAAATAGAGGATATGGAGCAAATTTAAATTCAATAAACTTTTTTAATACAAAAGTATAAAGTATTATAACTAGGTGACGATAAATTAAGTATAGTTAATAAATTAAATTTAATTATATTAAAATAAAATTAAATTTTTATAAAATAACTATAAAGTATAAGAAAAACAATACGAATATTAAATATAAGAGGAAAGTAGTTATAACAAACTACCAAGTATCTTTAAAATGTTAGTAAACTCAAAGAGTTTAACTATAAATAAAAAAAGGGCACGGATGCCCGACAAAATTCAAGGAGGAATTTATTATGATAATTAATCACAACATGGGAGCTATGAACGCTAACAGACAAATGGGGATCAACCAAGCAAATGCTGGTAAATCAATGGAAAAACTTTCTTCAGGTTTAAGAATTAATAAGGCTGGAGACGATGCAGCAGGTCTTGCTATATCAGAAAAAATGAGAGGACAAATCAGAGGTTTAGACCAAGCTTCAGCTAATGCTCAAGATGGTATATCAATGATTGGAACTGCTGAAGGTGCTTTAAATGAAACAACTTCAATTCTTCAAAGAATGAGAGAACTTGCAGTTCAATCATCAAATGATACTAATACAACTGATGATAGAACACAAATACAAAAAGAAATGAATCAATTAACTTCAGAAACAAGCAGAATTGGTAACAACACTGAGTTCAATACTCAAAAGTTACTTAATGGTACATCAGGAGTTGTAACAGCAAGTAAAATAACAACACCAGCAGTACCAGCAGTTGCCGGCGTAGCTACATTAACAAATGCTGCACTAGCAGCTGGTACTGTTACAATTGATGGTATAGATCTTACAGTTGGGGCTGGTACTGATGTGGATTCACGTTTTGCTCTTTTGAAAACAGCAATAGAAGCAGATGCTACTTTAAGTGCTAAATATACTGTAGGTGCATATACTGCAGCAGATAATAAACTTACATTAACTCAAAAAGGTGGACAAGAAGGTGCAACAGCTATAACTTCTACAGGAACAACAGCGGCTACAACTACTGTTGGAAGTAAAGGAACAGCAGCTATAACTACTGCAGCATCATCAGCATTCACATACCAAATTGGTGCAAATCAAGGACAACAATTTACTGCTAGCATTAGCGATATGCGTTCTGCTGCTTTAGGATTATCAGGAACAGCAGGAGGAGCAGCAGCAGGTGTTGGAGCTACAGCAGTTGTTGGAGCTTCTTACGTAGCTACTGGAGTAGCTAATGATTTATCAGATGTTTCAACAGCAGGAGAACATGCACTTGATGTATCTGATGCTACAAAAGCTACAGCTGCAAT
This sequence comes from Clostridium gasigenes, assembly GCF_017348895.1. Lineage (NCBI taxonomy): Bacteria > Bacillati > Bacillota > Clostridia > Eubacteriales > Clostridiaceae > Clostridium > Clostridium gasigenes. The sequence continues at coordinate 200,836 of NZ_CP071376.1, read as the reverse complement.
TAAAGTACTTGATGCAGCTACAGCATCAGTATCAGCAGAAAGAGCAAAACTTGGTGCTTATTCAAATAGATTAGAGCATACAATAGCTAATTTAGGAACATCAAGTGAAAACTTAACATCAGCTGAGTCAAGAATAAGAGACGTTAACATGGCTAAGGAAATGTCAACATTCTCAAAGAACAATATTCTTTCTCAAGCTGCACAAGCTATGCTTTCACAAGCTAATCAACAACCACAACAAGTTCTTCAATTATTAAGATAATTGTAAGCTAATATAATCAAAATTAAGGAGTGAGATTTTATATCTCACTCCTTTTAGTAGTAGAAAATTCATGTTGTAGAAAAATATTAAGAAACCTATGAGTATTATAAATATATATTAACGAAGAAAATTGGGAATAGGTGATATGCGATGAATGAAGTGAAACAAGATGAAGGTTTTATAATGGATTTGTGGGAAAAGATATTCTTCTTATTAAGTAAAATATCTGTATTCGAAGTAATAAGAATTTTTGTATGGAATAGGGTGAAAAATAAATTTAGATTTGTTGAAATATGGGTAGTTACTAACTTAGGTTTATCTATAACGTTATCATTACTTATATACAATTTAGATAATAATGTTATAAATTGGATAGCATTTATATATGCTATTTTGAGAGTTTTTGAAATTATTATTTATCAAATCAACGTTATAATATTTGACCCATATAGATGTGAGAAAAAAGGGGTAACGTATAAAGTTAAATCTATCCCTAGGATTTTAGTCCTTCTTATTCATAATTATGTAGAAATAATATTTTGGTATTCTGTAATGGTTATTTCAATAATAAGGATTAATAATTTTGAAATAATTTATAGTTGGCTATATTTTGTAAAGGCGAGTTTTTTGTGTATAGCAACATTTAATGGTGATTTAATTGTTAATAACGGTAAATTCCTTAATAATATTGTTTTTGTAGAGACTTTTTCGGGGATTGTACTAACAATAGTATCTATTGCAAGGTTTGTAGGTATATTGCCGGCAGTAGAAGAAATGAAATAGCAAGAGCTTTGAGGGGATACTTCCCATATAGGTAACTGTGACTTGTAGCAAGTACCTTGCGGTGCTACTTCCCCTGGGGAACAAAAATTGGAAATTATATAAGAGAAAGCTATGATGGAATTTTATTTTTTCATCGTAGCTTTTTTGTTTATTATATATGTTTGTTGTCAATAATTCTTTAATGAATGGAAAGTAAGGAGTTGAAATGTATGGCAACACCAAAAAAAAGAGTGTTACTTCGGCCTACTCAAGTTCCTCAGGGTAACAAAAAATTGGAAATTAGATTTGAAGGCTATCTTGAACTTTTATTGTTCGGCGTAGCCTTTTGTTTATTATAGAGAGTTGTTGTCAATAATTCATATGAGAAGTATAAAAAAATGGCTAAAAGACTACTCTTAGAATGTTGGAAAATTATTCTGGAATTATAATGTAGACAATTTTTGAAAGGACTGTTATTATGTAAATAATATGATACTTAAAGAGGTGCTATGATGGAGGAAAAAATATTAGAAGTTCTAATGAGCATGCAAAAGGAAAGTAAAGAATTTAGAGTGGAAGTAAATCAAAAATTTGATGAAGTAAATAAAAGATTTGATGAAGTAAATAAAAGATTTGATAATATTGAAGCTAAACTTGAATCAACACATAATCAAACCGCTGATTTAACAGAGTTTAGAACTGAAACCAATACAAAGCTTGATAAGATACTTAAAGAAGTAACAGAAGTTGAAGAAGTGACTAAAGTTAATTGTTATGATATAGCAAAGTTAAAAGCTTGCAGATAACAAAAGTGTCACTCAACTTCTCTTGGGGAACAAAAATTGGAATTATATTATAAGAAGCTATGATGGAATTTTATTTTTCAACGTAGCTTTTTTGTTTATTATATATGTTTGTTGTCAATAATTCTTTAATGAATGGAAAGTAAGGAGTTGAAATGTATGGCAACACCAAAAAGAGAGTGGTATGAAGGTGCTTCCTATCATGTAACTGTTAGAGGCAATCATAGAAATGATATTTTTAGAGATGATGAGGATTTTTTATTTTATATAACTATTATAGAAGGTGCACTTCATTATTATAGTCATTTTGGATATAAAATTATTTGCTATTGTTTGATGGATAATCATGTACATTTAATAATAAAGACAGAAACTGAAGCATTAGCTTCAATAATGAGAAAAATTAATGCTATATATACAAGATATTTTAATGGAAAATAGAATTATATTAGATATTTAATAGACATGTAGAGTGTAGGTATAATTCATAAGTGGACATATTTAGAGATAATAATCTATATTAAGTTAAGTTATTGAAAAAACAATCGACAATTAACTAAGTATATTCAACGGTAACTGTTGCTTGGAAAAATAGTGAAACTGAGGTGATCGAATGGACATCGGGGCACTATCAATGGTAATGAGTCAATCAAGAGTACAAGAATCAGCTGGTATAGCAGTAATGAAAATGGCTATGGAGACTGGTAAGGAAAATGCTACGCAGATTACAGAAATAATGAAGAATGTTGCAGTAGACACGAATGTAGGACAACATTTTGATGGAAGAGCATAGTAGTGGATAGATAAAGTGAAATGGGGAGAACACTAGAATGAGCATTAGTAGCCGTAATGGCTGTTGGTGCTCTTTTTATTGGGTTACTGTGACTTGGGAAAAGTAATCATTTATTAGTGAATTTTTTAAATGAAGTAAAATTAAAAATAAAATAAAGAATTTAGATAGTTTTGAAAAATTTCATACATTGGATAATTTTAATATGTATCAAGATTTATAGGAAGTGTACGATATTATATATAAGTAAGTAGTTTAGGAGTGAAGATTTTATGAGATTACATCAAAATATGGATTCGTTAAATGTATATCAAAATTATAAGAAAAATTTAAATGTGCAGGGTGGAGTTCTAAATAGAATATCAACTGGACAAAAAATTAATAGTGCAAAGGATAACCCTAATAAGCTTGGACAAAGTGAGAATTTTAGAATGCAAATTAGGGGATTACAATCTGCAGAGAAGAATCTTCAAGATGGAGTTTCTATGATTCAAGCAATAGATGGAACTTTAGAAACTGTAAGTAATTCTTTAGTTAGAATGAAGGAACTTACTGTTCAAGCTAGTAGTGGAAGTAATAATGACGGGGATTTAAAAATTATTCAATTAGAAATTGACCAATTAAAACAGACTATAGATTATACTGCTAAAAATTCAAATTTTAATGGAGTTAACTTAATAAGTAATAAGTTTGTTAGTAACAATGATAACCCAGAGTATAAAACTTCTATGATAGGGGCTAATGCTAAAGAAGAAATTAAAATACCTATGTTTAATGTAACTACAGATGGGCTAAGGGATAAGACGGGAAACTCTTTAAGTAATGTGGATGTTACTAGTATTGAGAATAGTGCTAAAAATTTATCTGTTATTGATGAAGCTATATCTAATGTTAGTCGTGTTAGAAGTAGGTACGGAGCTATTCAAAATAGAATGGAAAGTACAGCAAATAATTTAGCGAGTAGCATGCAGGGTTTAGAAAAGGCTGATAGTAGTATAAGAGATTCAGATATTGGGGTAGAAATGGCTGATTATGCAAGAACTTCAATTTTACATGAAGCTTCAACAGCTTTACTTGCTCAAACAAATAGATTCCCATCAGATATATTAAGTATTTTAGAAAGAGTTAAATAGAAATTGTTTTAGTAAATATAAGAGTAAAAGTATATATTTAAGTATAAAGAAGAACTTGCCAATAAAAATTGGTAGGTTTTTTTTGAATTTATGAATAAAAAATCTTTAACACAATAATTTAAAAATGTAAAGTCCTTATTTTAATAAGAACTATATTTCGACATTTTTAATATTATATTTGAGTGAAAAATTAATTTAATACAACAAAATATAAGAAAATTATTCGCAAAATAATAAAATTAATATGTTTAATATATTATATGGAAAAAAAGGAAAGTTAAAGTAAAAAGTATTTAGAATATATAAGTAAAATATAAAAAAAACAAGTAAATATTATTATAAAAATTTGATAAAAAAGTTTAATATAAAAGTTAATGTATTTCAAAAAAGGACTATGAAAAAGATGCTGGTTATCATATAATGTTCTATATGATAACAATTTGACGAATTAATATAAAAAGATTGTAGAGGAGACAAGAACAGTGGATATAAGCAATAATGAAACCTATAGCTTGATTAAACAGGGGCTTAAAGCTTCAACTTTAAGAGGAAAAGTTATAGCAAATAATATGGCAAACATAAATACAAAAGAATATAAAAAATCATATGTAACTTTTGAAGAGAATTTTAAAAATGCAAAAGAAAACTTTGAGTTAAAACAAACTAAGACGGGTCATATAAAAGATGATAATGAGTTGGGAAGTATATCTATAAAACAAGATAAAAGTACTAGTATGAGAACTGATGGAAATAATGTAGATTTAGATTTGGAAAAAGTAAATCAAGCTTCAAATACACTTATGTATAATGCTTTAATTACTCAGGCTAATGGAAAATTAAATTCTATGAAAAATATAATTGCAGGTGGGAGGTAGATAATAATGAGTATGTTTAATTCTATGAGGATTAGTGCAAGTGGGCTTTCAGCAGAACGGTTAAGGATGGATACAATAACATCTAATATGGCTAATGCAACAACTACAAGAGGAGAAGATGGAAAACCTTACGTTAGAAAAGTAGCTGTTTTTCAAGAATCATTAGATAATGAAAAGGGCTTAAATGGGGTTAAAGCAGTTGGAATACTTGAGGACAAGTCTCCTTTAAGAACTGTTTTTGATCCAAGTCATCCAGATGCTAATAAGGAAGGTTATGTAACAATGCCAAATGTTAATGTGTTAAATGAAATGGCAGATATGATATCGGCTTCAAGATCTTATGAAGCTAACGTTGATACCTTAAATGCTAGTAAAAGCATGTTTATGAAATCATTAGAAATTGGAAGGTAGGAGTTATAAATATGAAAATTAATGGATTTGTACCAAGTGAAGCTATATTTAATAATCCTTTAAAGAATGATAAACAATCAAGTGGGGTAAGTTTTGATAGCTTTTTCAAAGAGAGCTTAGATAAAGTAAATGATAAACAAGTTGCAGCTGATGAATTAACTAAAGGATTTGTTTCAGGTAAAGATGTAGATATAAATGATGTTATGTTAGCTGGTGAAGAGGCAAAAATCTCTCTTCAATTAGCAGTTCAAATTAGAAATAAAGTAGTAGAGGCAGTACAAGAACTAACGAGAATGCAGCTATAAGGTAAGGAGATTGAGTGTAGATGGATAAGCTTAAAGAAGGCTTTAAGAAACTTTGGACGGGATTTAAAGCTTTAGGCAAAGGTGTGAAAATTGCGATTGTTATAGCCTTAGTTACATTAATTATTGCTATAATGTCAATGTTTTTTTATTCTGCCAATAATAAATATAAAGTTCTATTTTCAGGGCTTGACCCAAATGATGCACAGCTTGTTACAAGTAAGCTAAAAGAAAAGAAAGTGGACATGAAAATAGAAGGCGATTCAATAATGGTGCCAAAAGACAATGTAGATGAGTTAAGATTAGAAATTGCTCCAGAGTTATCTACAGGAAGTAAGGGCTTTGAACTTATGGATGGTAGTAGTTCTTTTGGAATGACTGATGAGGAATTTAAAATTAAAAAGATTAGAATGCAACAAGGAGAATTGGAAAAAACTATAAAAAGTTTTCCTCAAGTTGATAATGTAAGAGTACATATAACTCCTTCAAAGGATTCTGTATTTGTAGAAGATAAGGAGCCAGGAAAAGCAGCTGTTTATTTAAAACTTGTAGCTGGAAATGATCTTTCCACTGAACAAGTTAGTTCAATTGTAGCTTTAGTTTCTGGAAGTACAGAAAATATTCCTAAGGGAAACATAGAAGTTGTTGATGATAAGATGAATTTACTAACTAAGGATTTAAATAATACTGATGAAAGTGTTGTTAGTTCGGAGACTATTGAAAAACATTATTTATTAGAACAAAAATATGAAAAGACTCTTGAAAAATCAATACTTGATCTATTGCAACCAGTTTTAGGGAAAAAAATAACTACTCAGGTAAATGTGGAATTAGATTTTGATTCAAAACAAGAAACAAAAACAGTAATTGATCCAAATAAAGTTATAGTAAGTCAACAAACTTTAAAAGAAATTAATGGAACAGGTGATGGACAAGCAACAGAAAGTCCTGTAGATAATAATATGGGAAATACTATAGATGATAAAAATACAACTTCCAAATCTTCAAAGGAAGATCAAAAAACTAATTATGAAAGTGGAAAAACAGAAAGTAAGGTAATTAGTGCGCCAGGGGAAGTTAAAAGATTAACAGCAACAGTATTTGTAGATGGGGATTTAGATGCAAAGTTGCAAAAAGCAATTGAAAATTCAGTGGGAACGGCTATAGGATTTAACCTTGAAAGAGGGGATGCTATTACTATTGAAGGTATAAACTTTGATCCGTTAGAAAAAGATGATGCAGCTACTGCAGCTATGGATGAAATGTTAAAGGCAGAACAAAGAAATAAGATTATTACATACGTTGTTATAGGATTACTTGGTTTAGGAATAATTATTACAATTATAGTAGTTTTACTTAAAAAGAGAAGGAAAAATGCTAAAGTCGAAGAAGAAGAAGGGAATTTATTAGATGTGGTTATTGAGGATAGAATATCTAAAAATATACAAGAACCGTTAACTCCAATAGATTTTGGTGATAATAATCCTAAGACACAGCTTGAAGAAGAAATTAAAAAATATGCACAAGATAAACCAGAACAAGTAGTAGATATTGTTAAGTCCTGGTTATCTGAAAATGAGAGGTGATAAAATGGCAAGAGACATAAATAAATTAAATGGAATACAAAAAGTAGCTATACTGTTTATAACTCTTGGACCAGAAGCCTCTTCGGGTATATTAAAGAAGCTTCCAGAAAGTGAAATACAAAAAATTACTTATGAAATTGCAAATATAGCTTCAGTTTCTTCAGAGCAAAGAGAAAATATATTAAATGAGTTCTTAGAAACAAATAAAGCTAAAGATTATATTGTTGAAGGTGGAATGGACTATGCAAGAGCATTACTTTCAAAGGCTTTAGGACCTCAAAAGGCAACTGAAATACTTAGTAGAGTATCAGAAGCAAACCAACAATATAGACCATTTGCAATAGCGAGAAAAGCAGATGCTAGCCAACTGTTAAATGTTCTTAACTATGAGCATCCACAGACGATAGCTTTAATATTATGTTATCTTCAACCAGATAAAGCAGCTCAGGTTTTAGCTGAGCTGCCAGAGGATGTTCAAAGTGACGTGGCTTTAAGGATTGCTACTATGAGTAATACATCACCAATGGTAATTAAAGAAATTGAAAAAGTGCTTAATACTAAATTATTTAGTGTTTTAAGAACTGAAATGACAACTCTTGGTGGGGTAGAAACACTTGTAGATATATTAAATCAAGTTGATAGAACTACAGAGAAGAATATTACAGAAGGCTTAGAAAGAGAAGATGAAGCCCTTGCTGAAAAAATTAAGAATTCAATGTTTGTATTTGAAGATATTATCACTCTTGATGATGTTTCAATTCAAAGGATTCTTAGAGAAGTTGAAGTTAAAGAACTTGCGCTTGCACTTAAGGGCTGTTCTGAAGATGTGGCAAATGTTATTTACAAGAACCAATCTAAGAGAGCTGCAGCTTCATTAAAGGAAGATATGGAATTCCTTGGACCTGTAAGATTAATGGATGTGGAAAAAGCACAACAAAAAATTGTTTCTATAATTAGAAGATTAGAAGAAGCAGGAGAAATAATTGTCTCAAGAGGTGGGGAAGATGCAATCATCGTATAACCTTATAAAGAGTGCAGTAGCAACTATAGGAAATAATCAAATAATTGCTACTAAGTACATTAATAAAACTTCAAGAGAAGAGAAAGAAGACCAAGAAGAGGTTATAGATGTTGACTCCATAATGCAAAGTTATGAAAATATTGGTGTAGGAATTGTTAAAAACGCTAAAAAAGAGGCAGAAGTAATAGTTTTAAAATCCTTAGAAGAAGCAGCTATAGCTGAAAGAGTTGCTTATGATAGTGGATATGCAAATGGCACTGGAAATGGATATGAGGATGGTTATAAAAAGGGCTATGAAAAATCTTTAATGGATACAGAAGATAAGGTTAAAAAAGACATAGAAAAAGCAGAAAGTATTTTAGCATTAGCCGCTTGTGATTATGAAAACTATATGAGTGAAAAAAGAAATGAAATACTTAATCTTGCCTTAGAAATGGCTAAAGTAATTGCAAGTAAAGAACTTAAATTGTCAGAGGGAATATTACATTTAATAGATCCTATTTTAGAAAAATCTAAAGGTGAAGAAAATATAGTTATAAAATGTAACCCAGTGCATAGTGAATCTATTAGAGAAAAGTTAAGTTATTGGCAAAAAGCTTATGCAATAAAGGGAGAAATATTTATTTTAGAAGATACACTTATGGAACCTGGAAATGCTGAAGTTCAAAAAAAGACAGGAAAGACAATTGTAGGAATGGATATTACACTACAAAAATTAGAAGAACTAATACTTAAATAGTATGTTGGAGGAAAATATGATAAACATAGATTTTGATATGTTAAACAAAAAAATCCAAGAAATAAATACAACATACTGTGAAGGCATTGTAAAACAAATTATTGGATTAACTATTGAGGTGCAAGGCATACAAGCTTTTGTAGGAGAACTTTGTACTATATATAATCTGGAAAACAAGCCTATAAACTGTGAAGTTGTGGGGTTTAGGGAAGACGCTGTTTTGCTAATGCCCCTTGGAGAACTTATAGGAATAGCTCCAGGGTGTAGAGTAATACCAGAAAAGAGACCTTTAGAAGTTAAGTGTTCAAATGAACTCTTAGGACGGGTTCTTGATGGTCTGGGAAATCCTTTAGAAGGAGATGATATTTTAAGTGATAAAGCCTATCCTTTAGAAAATCAACCTCCAGATCCATTAAAAAGAAAAAGAATAAAAGAAGTATTACCTACAGGTGTAAGAGCTATTGATGGTTTTTTGACCTGTGGTGATGGTCAAAGAATAGGTATATTTGCAGGGTCAGGGGTTGGTAAAAGTACAACACTTGGGATGATAGCAAGAGAGGCAAAAGCGGATATAAATGTAATTGCTTTAATTGGGGAAAGAGGAAGAGAGGTTCTTGAATTTATTGAAAAAGATTTAGGGCCAGAAGGTATGAAAAGATCAGTTGTAGTTTGTGCAACTTCAGATAAACCGGCTCTTGTAAGAATAAAAGGTGCATTAACAGCAACAGCTATAGCAGAATATTTTAGAGATCAAGGTAAGAAAGTTATTTTAATGATGGATTCTGTTACAAGGTTTGCTATGGCTCAAAGAGAAGTTGGACTTGCTATTGGAGAACCACCAGCTCAAAAAGGATATACACCTTCAGTTTTTGCAATGTTACCTAAGTTAATGGAAAGAGCAGGGACCTCAGAGAAGGGGTCCATTACAGGCTTTTATACAGTTCTTGTTGATGGTGATGATTTTAATGAGCCTATTGCAGATGCCGTAAGAGGTATTTTAGATGGACATATTGTGTTATCAAGAGCACTTGCTCATAAGAACCATTATCCAGCAATTGATATTCTAAATAGTGTAAGTAGACTTATGTCTTCAATTGCTGATAAGGATCATAAAGAATCAGCATCAATAGCAAGAGATTTACTTGCAACTTATAAAGAATCAGAAGATTTAATTAATCTAGGAGCTTATGTAAGAGGTAGCAATAAAAAAATTGATTTATCTATAGAATATCATGATGCTTTAGAAAATTATTTAAAGCAGAGTGTTGAAGAAAAATCAGAATTTGAAGACTCAGTAGGAAATTTAATATCGCTATTTAATAGATAGAAAGAAGGGGTAATATGCCAAAAGGGTTTAAATTTGGTTTAGAAAAACTTCTAGAAATAAGAGGTAAACAAGAAGAAGAAAGTAAAAGAAAATTCACCCAAAGTCAAAGAGAAACTAAAAAAACTGAAATTAAGTTAAATGACTTAAATGATAATTATAAAAAATATAATGGTATAAATAAAGGGGAAACCTTAGTTTATCAAAAAATTAAAAAGAACTATTTGTTTGCTCTTAATAAGGGAATAGATGAAACAGAAAAAGAACTGAAGCTTAGAGAGCGAGAGTTAGATTTCAGAAGAGAAGACTTGAAAAAGAAGCAAGTAGAAAGAAAAACAGTTGATATTCTTAAAGAAAATCAGTTGATATCATATAACAAGGAGCAAAACAGAATTGAACAGATAAATAATGATGAATTTGCTCTTTATGCATATATGAGAAATCAAGCAGCTTCAAAGAAAATAATAGAGATGTCCAAGGGAAGGGAGGTGAAAAATAGATGATAGATAACAAATTTAGTTTAAACATACCTACTAAAGAGCCAACTCAAAATACTTCGAAAAGTAATAATGTAGAAAAAATAACTACAGATAATAATTTCAAAAAGATTTTAAATAAAAAAACAGAACAACCTACTAATGATGAAAATAAATCAGATAATAGTTTAAATAAAAAAGAATTTATAAATATTAATGATGTTAAAGTAACAGAAGAGTCTACTGTTAAAGAGACTATTAAGGAAGTAGTTGAAATTATTAGTAATGAAGAAAATTTCCAAGGAAATAAATTTGAAGGCCAAATACTTGAAGAGGTAGTAGCTCTTTTAAATCAAATTTTAAATTCACCAGAGATTAAAAGTTTATTACCAGTAAAACTTGAAGATCCAATGCTTATGCAAAGTAGTATTGCAGAAGTTAATAATAAAGAGATTCCTTTGTTAAATAATATTGATACTCAAGTTGATATGGAAGTAATAAAAAATAATAATCTTACTAAAGAGGCTTTGAATTTAACAAATACTATTTTAGATGCTTTAAATTCAAAAAAAATTGATGGAGTTTTATCTACTAATCAAATGCAAGAATTTAAAACAGCTTTAGAAGGCTTAACTGAAAACTTGTTTAATAAAGTAGATATATTACCGAAAATAATTACTAAGCAAGGAATTGAAACTAATGAAATTAAAGTAGCTAAGCAAAATAGTACAGTGGATATGTTTATGGTTAATACTATTGATAATGAAGCTAAGAGCGAAGTTGAAAGTATAGTAACAAATATAAAAACAATATTAGGAACTGAAAAAATTGATGATAAATCAATAGTAACTAAGGAGTTTATAGATGTTAAGCAAATTAGTAAGATAGATATTTCTACTAATAATACTATTGAAAGTGAAGTTAAGAGTGTATTAACAGATTTAAAAGCAACTTTAGATCCTAAAAGATTTAGCGAAGTTAAAGATAATGGTGTAGTTGATAAATCGTTATTAGAAGTAGAAGGACTAAAGACTGAAGTTTCTAAAGAAGATAAGCTTCTTGCAAAAATATTAGGTGGAAATGAAAATGCAGGCTTAAATAATCAAAATACTTTAATAAACAGATTAAATGTTAAATCTACCGAGGTTATTAAAGAACCAATGGTTGTAAGTAAAGAAACTATGGATACAGATATAATTAAAAATGTTAAGTTTATGATGAAAAATGCTGTAGCAGAATTGAAAGTTAAAATTTATCCAAAAGAACTTGGAGAAATGACAATAAAATTACTTTCTGAAGAGGGGATTTTAAAAGCTGATATTAAAGCTATATCAAAAGAAACATATAACTTATTAAATTCTAATCTTAATGAGATTAAAAAGAGTTTAGAACAACAAAATATTAAAATACATGAAGTAAACATTGGACTTTATAGTGATGATCCTACATATCACGGTGGAGAAAGTAATCAAGATGAATTGTTTAAGAATAATCAAAGTAAACAAGGTAAAAATTCATCTAAGCAATTAGAATTTTTTACAGAGGATTTAGAAGAGGATGAAAAGCTATATGATGATAGTAGTGTAAATTTATTAGTGTAAGGAGTGAAAACTATGGCAGATATAAATATAGATAAGAAAACTATGACAGATTTAACTATAAATAATTATACAGGTGAAAGAGCAACAGAAAAAGGAACTAAAATTATGAAACCCGGGCAAGATATGGATAAAAATGCTTTTTTAAAAATATTATCAGCAGAATTATCTAATATGGATCCTATGGGAGATAATGATTCAACAAAATATGTTACTCAAATGGCACAATTTTCATCAATGGAGCAAATGAATAATCTAAACACTACAATGACTAATTATACATCTCATAATTTAGCTGGAAAAGGTGTTACCATGAAGGCTGTTGATAATGAGGGTAAACCATATACAGGAGTAGTTAAAGCTATTACGACTACAGCTGGGAAGACTACTATTTCGGTAGAGGTTAATGTAAATGGTAAAAATGAGATTAAGCCCTTTGATATTGCTGATGTTGTAACAGTTTTAGATGTACCAGATTACACACTTCCTCCAATTACTAATATGAATGGAAATATGTCTTTCTTAGTGGCAACAGCATTTATTGGTAAAAATGTTGAACTAAGTGAAAAAGATAAAGATGAGAACAACTTAAAGGGCACTGTTTTAGGAGTTGTTAAAGATTCTGGTGTTATAAAGGTTAGAATTAAACTAGATGGTACAGATGAAATTAAAGAATTTACTTATGATAAGGTTATTAAGGTATCAGATAAGGGTGAAGAAGTACCAGAAACTCCAGATACAGAAACACCAAAACAAGAAAGTGTTTAATTAAATTAAAGACAGGTGAGTTTTAATGGGATTTAGAATAGTTGATGGAAGGGCTTATCCAGTAGGGAATTTTCCGGATGTTAGTACAGGAAATGCCATAAATCAAAATAAACTGAAAAATAATAATAGATTTAAAGATATATTAGATAAAACAATAGAAAAAAATAGGGGATATACTCTTTCAAAACATGCAGCAGATAGATTAAAGGAGATAAACTTTAATGAGCAAGATATGGATGCTATAGGAAAAGGATTTAAAATAGCAGAAGCTAAAGGTGCGAAAAATTCTGTGATAATGTATAAAGATGTAGCTTTAATAGCTAGTATTGAAAATAAGACAGTTATTACAGCAGTTGAAAAAGAAAGAGCTAAGGAAAATATATTTACAAATATAGATAGTGTAGTTATTTTATAGGCTGGACCAGAAATGGAGGCTATTGCCTTGTGGAAAGATAGAAGCAAGGTATTTTTAAAAAAGGGTGGAGGTCAAATTTTATGTTAAGATCAATGTATTCAGGAATAAGTGGAATGAAGGTTAACCAAGTAAAATTAGATGTTATAGGAAATAATATATCAAATGTAGGTACTACTTCTTTCAAGTCATCAAGAGCAAGATTTAGTGATATGCTAAGTCAAAATGTTTCAGATGCAATGGCACCTGGAAATAATAAAGGTGGATTAAATGCAAGTCAAGTGGGACTTGGAGTTCAACTTGCAAGTATTGATTCAGTAATGACTCAAGGTATGATGCAACCAACTGGAAGATCATTAGATGTAGCTATAGATGGCGCTGGATTCTTTATGGTAAGCAAGGGACCTGCAATAAATGATGGCGTTTTAGAAGTAAATCATAGAGCAGGGTCACATGGACTAACTGCACAATCACTTGCAAATGGAAACACAGAAATTATGTATTCAAGAGATGGATCATTTATATTAGATGAAGGCGGTAATCTTTTAACTGGTGATGGATACAGAGTTATGGGATATTCGTTAACAAATGATGATAGCTCAATGGAAGCTACAGCAAAGGAACCAAACGACGTATCAACAGCTGGGCTAGATTTTAAATTTGGACCTGGGTCACAATTAAATGGTTATAAAGTTGTTTTAGGAACTGTAGGACCTGGAACTGTAACAACTGCAGATATTGATAAAACTCAAAAACTTATAGTTGTAAATGGAGATTTTTCAACTATAAATGGATTGACAACAGCACAAGTAGAATCAGCTGTAAATAAAGGCCTTTCATCAGGTGGAATATCACAACAAGTATTTGTATCAGGTAAACCTATAAATATAGCGGATTTATCATCAGAAGGTGTTAAGGGAGGAGCAGATGCAACTTCACCTAATGCAGTTACAATTGGTGGTTTCACGCTTCAATTAAGTGAAGGTAGTGGATTAAATGGTTATACTTTTCAAATAGGAGAAGTTGGTAAAGGGACAGATTTAAAAGTTAATTTGGATCCAGATACAAAGAAAATTAAAATAGATGGTGATTTTGTAGGCGGAAATGTATCTGCTAAGAATTTACAAGAAAAGATAAATGCAGAAATTAAAGGTAAGGGTTATAAACAAGAAGTTTTAAATATTAGTGGTAGTGCTCTGAATTTAGCAAATATTACAGGTAAAACAGATACAAGTGGAACTATAGCAGCACCTCCAACAGGAGCTTTAGTAGATAAAGATGGTAAAGTAGTAACTGAACTATTAGCAGGTTTAAACTTTACATTTGGTAACGGAAAAGACCTAAATGGATATACAATTAGTGCACAACAAGTTGATGGACCAACAGAAGTGCTAATAAATAAAGAAGGACCATCTATTATTATTAAGGGAAATTTTTCATCAGTTGACCCTGCAAAAGTAGCTACATCAACAGATATAGATGCTAAGATGAAGACTGCATTAAAAAATGCTAGTATTAAAACTACAATAACTGTTGGTGGAACAGTAGCGAATAATATTAGTAGTAAAATAAAAATTGCTGGAGGAACTGATAATAAGGCTCCTAAAGAAATTAATGTAGGTGGATTTAAGTTTGAATTACCACAAGGAACTGAATTTAATGGTATTGAAATTGAAATAGGAGATACAAGATCAACTGTGCCTAGTGCTGAAGTTACTCTACAAGATCCAACTAAACCAATTGCTGCAGATAATAGACCTGCAAAAATTGTTTTATCAGGTGACTTTGCTTCATATCCAGGAACTAGTGCAGTGGAGCTTGAAAGTGCAATAAATGCAGCCTTAAAAACTAAAGGGGTAGCAATTACAGATGATTATAAAATAAAGGCAGGTGGAACTGCTAAGATTTATTCAGGATTAACTGCAGATGCAATTGAGGGTGGTGGAGAGCTAATGACAGCAACAGCTCTTGAACTCGGTTCAATGCAATTCGCATTTACACCAGGTGGATCTTTAAATGGATATAAAATTCAAATTGGTAAAATAACAGCAGGAACAAAATCAGATACTGAAATAGATGAAAAAAATAAGACAATTACAATTAATGGAGATTTCACTACAGCTGGAGCAATGACAATAGATGCAGCTCAAAACTCAATTAACAAAGCTCTTCAAAACAAAGGAATCAATCAATCAATAATGGTGACAGGTAAAACTATGGAAATAGGTGGAACTGAATCAGGACTTACTCTTGGTGGTACACCAATACAAAGTTTAGGAACAGATGGATTGTTAAGCTTTGTTGATGGAACAAAAACACTTAAAGCTTATGACGGACAATTAAAAACTATGAAAATACCAGATAAGGTAAAAATACCAGGAACAGATTTAGAACTCCGAGTTAAAACTTATACAATTGATAGTACAGGAATAATAAATGGAGTATTAGAAGATGGTAGAGTTGCAGCACTTGGACAAATTGGAATGGCAAATTTTAAAAATCCAGAAGGATTAGCAAAACTTGGTGGTAATCTTTATTCATCATCAGTTAACTCCGGTGATGCTATAATTAAAAGTGGTGTAGGAACTCTTGGAGATGATAACTCAAAGGGATATGGAGCTAATTTGCAAGGAATGCTTGAAATGTCAAATGTAGATTTAGCAGAGCAATTTACTGATATGATAATCTCAACTAGAGCATTCCAAGCCTCAGGTAAAATGATAACAACAGGAGATGAAATATTACAAGATATTATTAACTTGAAGAGATAGTTTTTAATTAGTAGAAAATAAGCTATGGGCAAATGAAAATAGAGTACTAAAGGAAAGTTCGAAAGAACTTTCTAGCCTATAGCTTATAAATTACTAAATATAAGTATATATTAAAAAAATAATTAACTTTAGGTAAATATAATATAAAAATGTTTATCTAAACTTAATTAATTTAAAAAAAGGTGGTAAAATTATGATTATTTTAACTGGTATGAATAATAAAGAATTTACATTAAATGCAGATCATATAGAGAAAATTGAAGAGATGCCTGAAACTCTAATTACATTAACTAATAGTAAAAAATATATTGTTTTAGATAGTATTGAAGAAGTAAGAGAAAAGGTAATTAGATATAAAAGCAAAATTATTAATTATAAGTTTTAGGAGGAGTTAAGATATGAAAAAGTTAGATAAATTAACGCCAGCAGGAATAGTAATTGGACTTGCATTAATACTTTATGGGATGTTAATGGGTGGAAGTCTAAAAATATTTTGGGACTTGGCATCGGTGTTTATTACTGTAGGTGGATCTTTTTGTGCTGTTTTAATTGCATACTCAGTAGAAGATATTAAGAAAATACCTAAGTTACTTGGGCAATCATTTAAAGAGGCAGATACCTCAGGTAAAGAAATAATTATGAAGTTTTCAGAGCTTTCAAGAAAAGCTAGAAGAGAAGGGTTATTATCACTAGAAGATGAAATATCCCAAATTGATGATAAATTTTTAAAAAAAGGACTTCAAATGGTAGTTGATGGTATTGAACCAGAAACTATAAAGAATATATTAGAACTTGAAATTGGAGAAATGGAAGATAGGCATTCAAAAAATGCAGGAATTTTTAGTGCTTGGGGTGGTTTTGCACCAGCATTTGGTATGATAGGTACGTTAATAGGACTTATACAAATGATGCAAAACTTAACTGATGTAACTAGTATAGCAAAAGGGATGGGAGTAGCATTACTTACAACTTTCTATGGAACAATACTGGCTAACCTTTTTTGTGTGCCAATTGCAACTGATTTAAAGAGAAAAAGTGCTAAAGAAGTTGGAATAAGAGAAATGATGTTAGAAGGGATTCTATCAATTCAATCTGGTGTTAACCCTAGAATAGTAGAAGAAAAACTTTTAACATATCTGCAGCCAAAAGTTAGATTAGAATATCAAAATTCAACAGCTGAACTTAATGAAGGAGTTGTAAATAATGGCTAGGAAGAAAAAGCAGCAGGAAGGTGGACTTACAGGTGATGAATGGTTAGCTACATATGCAGATTGTATAACATTGCTACTTACATTTTTCGTGCTTTTATATGCAATGTCTAGTGTTGAACAAGAAAAACTGGATAGCTTATCACAAGCTTTTAAAACAGTTATGGCTGGTGAATCTGGAGATACTATAATGAAATATGATTTGTATAATGGAACTGTTCCGTTAATCGGTGGGGAGGCGGACATAGAAACTCCTGTTGATGACGCAGCAACAGCGCAACAACAAATGTATGATAATGTTAAAAAATTTGTTGAAGAAAATGATTTAGAGGAAGTAGTAGAAATAATTAATAGTGAAAGAGGAATTGTAATTCAATTAAGAGATAATATTTTATTTGAGACATCAAGTTCAATATTAAGAGGAGATAGTAAAGAGGTACTTGGAAAAATAAATTCATTAATAGGATCAGTGCCCAATCAGATATTAGTAGAAGGACACACAGATAACAGAGTTATTAATACCTCAAAGTTTCCATCAAATTGGGAGCTATCGGTAGATAGATCAGTAAATGTAGTAAGGTATTTTATAGAAAATATGGGGCAAAACCCAGCGAGATTTAGTGCAGCTGGATATGGGGAATATCAACCGGTAGCCGCAAATGATTCAGAAGAAAATATGGCGAAAAATAGAAGGGTTGATATATTGATTATGGCAATTGATAACAATTAATAAAAAAGTTTAAAGGAGAAAGAGATGAGTAAAGGAAAAAAAATAATAGCGTTTATAGTTGTACTATTAGTAATTGGAGGAGCTACCTTTGCAGGTGTATATTTTACATCAATGAAAGGTGGAGACACTGCAAAAGTAGTAGTTATAGAAGAAATAACTAGTGAAGTTGGAGAAGTATTTGTAAACTTAAGTGATACGGATGCGAAAAGATATGTTAAATTAAAATTATCAATAGGGTTTGATGAAAAAAATAAAGAGTTAACTGCGGAAGTTGAAAAAAAGCATGCAGTAATAAGAGATGTTGTTGTACATTATTTTGAATCTTGCACTGTAGAAAATTTGGAAGCTGCAAATGAAGAGGCTTTAAAAAGTGAGTTAATTAAAAGATTAAATCAAAAACTAACAAAGGGTGTAATTTTAAATGTTTATATAACAGAGAAAATTGTACAATAAAGGAAGCGTTAAATGGATATTTTTATGATGATTATAAAACTAATAATATCATTAGTAATAATACTAGGATTAATACTTATACTATTTAAGCTAAGTAATAAGAAGATTAATGATATTAATGATAATAAATATATTAATGTAATAGATAAAGTTCAAATCTCAAAAGATAGCTACATATTAATTGTAAAAATAGGGAAAAAAGGATATGTAATGTCATCATCTGAAGGAAAAACAGAAAAGTTAGAAGATTTATCTGAAGAGGAAATGATTAATATACAAAAAGAAAAATTAAAAAGATTTGAAGAAACAAATATTAAATATGAAAATACAATTAATTTAATAAAAGAAAGAGCTTTGAAACTAAAAAAGAAGATTTGTAGCGGGGGTAAAGGAAATGAAAAATAAAAAGAAGTATTTAGGTATTATGTTAATAGCATTTGCAATAGTAACAATATTTTTCACAACGAAAGCCTTTGCAGCACCAAATACAGTTGATATACCAGATGTTAATATTTCTTTAGGGGGAGAGGGTACTCCTAAAGATTATGTAGATAATATAAAACTTTTAATATTTTTAACTATTTTAACATTATTACCATCAGTAATAATGATGGCAACTTGTTTTACGAGAATAGTAGTTGTATTTTCATTTTTAAAAGGTGCATTAGGGGCTCAACAATCAATACCTAATCAAGTTTTAATAGGGATTTCATTATTTTTAACAATATTTATAATGCAACCAGTTTATACAACTATAAATGATAATGCATTTAAACCATTTATGGAAAACACTATAAATCAAGATCAAGCTTTTGAGGCAGGAGCAAAACCTTTAAGAGAGTTTATGCTTAAAGAAACAAGGCAGAAGGATTTAGAATTATTTATTGAAACTTCTAAAATAAATAAAGAAGAGGTAACAAGGGAGAATGTGCCATTATATGTTGTGGTACCAGCTTTTGCAATAAGTGAACTTAAAACCGCTTTTGAAATAGGGTTTTTATTATTCTTACCATTTTTAATTATAGATATGGTAGTTGCAAGTGTACTAATGTCTATGGGGATGTTTATGCTTCCACCAGTTATGATAGCACTACCTTTTAAATTATTATTATTTGTAATGGTAGATGGATGGTATTTAATTACAAAAGCATTAGTATTAAGTTTTGGGTGAGGTGACTTATAATGAGTGAGAATTTAATAATAGGAATAGTTAAAGATGCCCTTTTCACATCAATGAAAATGGCAGGTCCAATACTACTAGTATCTATAGTAATAGGTCTTATAATAAGTATTTTTCAAGCTACAACACAAATTCAGGAGCAAACTTTAACATTTGTTCCAAAGCTTATAGGAATAGCTGCAATAGGGCTTTTAACGGCAAGTTTTATGCTTCATACAATTGTAGCATTTACAGAAAGAATATTTGAATTAATAATTAAAATATCTACATAGGGGGCATTTAAATGGTTGATATAGCCCAGTTTTTAGCCCTTTTCTTTATATTTATAAGAGTAACTAGTTTTTTTGCAATTACAAAGGTGTTTTTTCCAAATGGCACACCGCCTACAATGAAAATGTTTTTTGCATTAATTTTTTCAATAACACTAGTTGGAGGAATAGATACTAAAGCGGTAGAGGCAATAACAAATAACTACATATTAATTACATACATAATTTCAGAAATAGCAACAGGATTAATACTTGGTTTAATAACTAATGTAGCTTTTGAAGTAGTTATTATGGCAGGTAGTTTCATGGATGTTCATATAGGGCTTAGTATGATTAGTGTATTAGATCCTAATAGTAAATCTAATACATCAATAACAGGGAATTTATTGCATTTTATTGCAATGGTAGTATTTTTCTCTATAAATGGACATCATATGTTAATAAAATCTTTAATTGAAAGTTTTATATTGGTTCCACTTGGTCATACCATAGTAAGTGGAGAATCAATGATGGCACTAATAGAAATAATAACAAAATATTTCGTGATAGGATTGAAAATTGCAATACCAATTGTATTGATAATTATAATAACTGATCTTTGTATGGGACTTATATCAAGAGCAGTACCACAGATTAATGTAATGGTTCTTGGTATGCCAGTTAAAATAGTAGTAGGACTTATATCTATAACAATCGCATTACCAATAATAATTAAAATATTTATTAGTGGAATTAGTTCATTGCCAGAAATATATAGGAAAATAATTGGATTAATGCCTGTGGTATTTATATTTGCAGCAGAAGAAAAGACTGAAGAAGCGACATCCAAGAAAAAGCAAGATTCAAGAAAAAAAGGTCAAATTGCAAGAAGTAAAGATATAGGGTTAGCTTTAACTATGGCAGCTTGTACATTGGTGATTATAGCTTTAAGTGGGTTTTTAATATCTGGATTAAAAGGAAATGTAATTTACTTTTTAGGAGATAATCTTTTAATGGAATTAACAGAAACAAGCATTAAAGCAATAAGTTTAACAGTAGTAGGAAGGATAGGTATGGGGATATTACCAGTAGCACTTCCAATAATGATAGCTGGAGTAATTGCTAGTTTAATGCAAACTGGTTTTTTAGTAACAGGGGAACCTATTAAACCATCACTTGGAAAGCTAAATCCTATAAAGGGTTTTAAAAATATGTTTTCTAAGAAAACATTAGTAGAACTTGTAAAGAACCTAGTAATGATATCTATAGTTGGTTTTATTGGATACAAGTATATTGCTGATAATTTCGATAAAATAATGCAGATTAGCAATTTGTATTTACCAACAATTGGTATTGAAATAAAAGAATTAATTTTAGGAATTTTTAAAAAAATAACATTACTACTTGTAACATTAGCCGCAATAGATTATTTTGTTCAATTTAGACTGCATAATAAAGAATTAAGAATGTCTAAGCAAGAAGTAAAAGAAGAGTATAAGCAAATGGAGGGTGATCCTCAATTAAAGGCTAAAATAAAACAAAGACAAAAAGAAATGTCTCAAAATAGAATGATGCAATCAGTAGCAGATGCTACAGTTATTATTACAAACCCAACACATATAGCAATTGCTATAAAATATGTAGAGGGACAAATGGAAGCCCCAAAGCTTGTTGCAAAGGGCGCAGAAAATATAGCTATTAAAATAAAGGAATTAGCCAAAGAGGCTGATATACCTATTATAGAAAACAAACCTCTAGCAAGGCTAATTTATCAAGAAGTTGAGTTAGAACAAGATATACCTCAAGAAATGTATCAAGCTGTGGCTGAAATTTTAGCTATGATATACAAGTTAAAGCAAAAGAAAAAATAACTCTACTAAGAAAAGGATGTGATTTTGGTGATTTCGGATAATAAGTTTAAGTTAAAACAGAATCTAGATATACTAGTTGCCTTTGGGGTTCTTGGAATAGTCATGATGATAATAATTCCAATACCAAAGCCAATGCTAGATATTTTATTAGCTTTTAATATTACACTTTCGGCTGTAATAATACTAATAACAATGTTTACAACTAATGTATTGCAGATGTCAGTGTTTCCAACACTACTACTTGTAACTACATTAATTAGGCTAGGGCTTAATGTATCATCAACTAGATTAATTTTAACAGAGGCAGATGCAGGATCAATTATTGCAGCATTTGGAGATTTTGTTATTAGAGGAAATTATGTAGTTGGTATAATTATATTCCTTATTATAGTAATAATACAATTTATGGTTATTACAAGTGGATCATCAAGAGTATCTGAAGTAGCAGCTAGATTTACATTAGATGCTATGCCTGGTAAACAAATGAGTATAGATGCAGATTTAAACTCAGGTCTTATAGATGAAATAATGGCAAAGAAAAGAAGACAAGATTTGCAAGCAGAAGCAGATTTTTATGGGGCAATGGATGGGGCATCTAAGTTTGTTAAAGGAGATGCAGTCGCAGGTATAATAATTACTATAATAAATATTATAGCAGGAATTATTATTGGAGTAATGCAACTTAATATGTCAGTTGGACAGGCTGCTGAATTATATACAAAGCTTACAATTGGAGATGGACTTGTAAGTCAAATACCAGCACTTTTAATATCAACAGCAGCAGGTCTGTTGGTAACACGTTCTGGATCTTCTGAAAATTTTGGTAAAACAATTACTAAACAACTTACAGCATTTCCAGTTGCAACAGCAATAGCATCTGCTGTAATATTTGCATTAGGATTAGTTCCAGGTATGCCTAAGATACCATTTTTTTCTGTAGCAGCAGCTGTAGGATATTTATCTTATGCACTATATAAGGATGAATCTGAAAAAGAAGAAATGGAAATTGCAAAAGTTGAAGAAGAATATACTGAAATGGAAAGAAAAGAACCTGAAAATGTTATGGATTTAATTCATGTAGAACCTATGGAAGTAGAAATTGGATATGGGTTAATTCCACTTGCAGATGAATCTACAGGTGGAGACTTACTTCAAAGAATTGCATCTGTTAGAAGACAGTGTGCTATTGAAATGGGTATAGTTGTACAACCTATAAGAATAAGAGATAACTTGCAACTAAAAACAAATGAGTATGTTATCAAAATAAGAGGAACTGTAGTTGCAGCATCAGAGCTTATGCCAAATATGTTGCTTTGTATGGATCCGTCAGGAGACAATTCAAGCATTGCAGGGATAAGAGCAATAGAGCCAACCTTTAACTTGCCAGCAACTTGGATAAATAAGGATCAAAGGGAAGAGGCTGAAATAAAGGGATTAACAGTAGTGGATCCAACAACCGTTATGGTAACTCATTTAACAGAAACTATAAAATCACATTCATATGAATTATTAGGTAGACAAGAAGTTAAATTAGTAGTTGATAATACAAGAGAAAAATATAGTGCTGTTGTAGATGAGTTAATTCCAGATTTAATGACAATTGGAGAACTTCAAAAGGTATTACAAAATCTTTTAAAAGAGAAAGTTCCAATAAAAGATATGGTTACAATTATGGAGTCTCTTGCAGATAACTCAAGAATTACAAAAGATTTAGAACTTTTAACTGAATATGTAAGATTTGCACTTGGAAGAACAATTTGCAATCAAATTATAGATGAAAATAGAAGTGTAGTAGTAGTTACGCTGTCACCACAAATAGAAGAAATAATAGCAGCTAATGTTCAAAAATCTATGCAGGGATCATTCCCAGCAGTAGATCCAGATACTACAACTAGAATTTTAGATAGTATAAAAAATACTGTGGAAATAGTTTACTTCTTTAATAATCAACCAGTTATTTTAGTTTCTCCAAATATTCGTTGTGTATTTAGGAAGCTTATAGAAATGGTGTTTCCTCATATAATGGTAATTTCATTAAATGAAATACCAAATGATGTAGAAATAAGAACTGAAGGAGTTGTATCTTTATAATGATAATTAAGAAATATACAGTTAAAAGTATGAATGAAGCATTAACTAGAATAAGATATGAATTAGGTAAAGATGCAATTATAATAAGTCAAAGGAAAATTAAATCTCCTGGATTTAAAGGATATTTTTCTCCTAAGTTAATAGAGGTAACAGCTGCTTTGGAAAATAATAAAAAAGCAGCTAAAGCTGAAAAAGAAGAAGAGGACGAATCCTTTAAGGAGTCCTTAGAAGGACTTAAAAAACTTATGGATATTGAAGAGTTAAATAATAAAGATATTTTAAGTGTAAAATCTAAAGAATTAGAAAAAAGTAGTGAAGAAGATAGTAAGCTTACAGAAGAAGTAAGGGAAATGAAAGAACTTTTAAATAAAGTTATTAAAAATACATCAAAAGAAGAAGAGAAAGATTTATTAGTTGGATTTATGAAAGAAATAGATATAAATGAAAAATATTTTAAAGAGATAAAGCAGAACTGTTCAGAGGATTTTGATATTTTTAAAGAAGATTTTAAAAAATTATTAAATTCTAAAATTCAAATAAATAGTGAAGATTTACTTGGAAGAGTAGTTCTAGTTGGGCCAACAGGAGTTGGTAAAACTACAACTATTGCAAAACTTGCAGGTAGGCTTGCGTTAATAGAAAAAAAGAAAGTAGGATTAATAACTATAGACACATATAGAATTGGTGCTGTAGATCAATTGAAAACCTATGCAGAAATTATGAACCTACCATTTAAAGTTGTAAACACAATTAAAGAAATGGAGTCGTCTGTAGAAGCTTTAAGCTATTGCGATGTTATATTAATTGATACAACGGGAAGAAGTAGCAAAAATACAATGCAGATTTCAGAGCTTAGAGCATACGTACAAAATGCAAAACCAGACCATACAGCGTTAGTACTAAGTGGAACAACTAAAAATAGAGATATAGATACAATTTTAAGTGGATATGAAGAGCTTAAATATGATAAAATAATTATAACAAAGCTTGATGAAACAACAGTTTATGGAGGAATATTCAATATTATAAATAAAGCGAATAAACCAGTTTCATTTATAACAACGGGCCAAAATGTACCAGATGATATTAAGGTTCCTACTAAAGACCGATTAATTAAATTAATAATCGGAGAGGAAACCATATGTTAGATCAAGCTGAAAGCTTAAGACGACTGGCAAGTGGTGAAAAAAATAATTTTAATAATAGAAAAAAAGCAAGAATAATAACTATAACATCTGGAAAAGGTGGAGTTGGTAAAAGTAATTTCGTTGTTAATTTAGCTATTTCTCTTCAAAGGCAGGGTCAAAAAGTAATGATTTTTGATGCTGATATAGGAATGGGAAATGATGATGTTTTAATGGGAATATATCCGAAATATAATGTGCTAGATCTTATGAAAGGCGGCATGTCAATTGAAGATGTTTTAGTTGATGGACCAGAGGGAATAAAGTTATTACCTGGTGGTTCAGGATTAAACAATATAGAAGATCTTCAGCAAAATGAAAGAGAAGGATTTCTTGAAAAAATAGAAAATATAGAAGGCTTTGATTATATATTTATTGATACAGGAGCTGGAATAAGTAGAAGTGTATTAGCATTTATTGCCTGTGCAGATGATGTAATTATAGTAACTACACCAGAGCCAACATCACTAACTGATGCATATAGCTTGTTAA
Organism: Clostridium gasigenes; assembly: GCF_017348895.1. Classification (NCBI taxonomy): domain Bacteria; kingdom Bacillati; phylum Bacillota; class Clostridia; order Eubacteriales; family Clostridiaceae; genus Clostridium; species Clostridium gasigenes. The sequence continues at coordinate 175,346 of NZ_CP071376.1, read as the reverse complement.
AAGCAGTAAAATACTTTAAAATAAATAAAGATACAAGCATAGTTGTAAATAGAACTTTTCATAAAGGGGAAGGCGAAGAAACTTTCTTTAAATTTCAAAGAGCAGTAGGAAGATTTCTAAAATTGGAAACTAAATATTTAGGCTGTATTGATGATGATAGAAAGTTAGTTATGGCAGTAAGAGAGCAAAGCCCAGTTGTAATATCTTACCCAAACAGTAATGCAGCAAAGTGTATAAAAGATATAAGTAAAAAAATAATAAATGAAAAAAGACAGCAAAAAGGTTCCGGAGTTGAAGGGCTATTTAAAAGACTTTTTAATATATTTTCATAGGGGTGATAGAGTGAAAAAATTTGATGTGGTTATAAATAGTAAATTAGAGGTTAAGTGGGCAGATGGAATTTACAAAACTTTGGTTCAAGATAGTAATAGTAAAAATATATTAATTAGTATTCCAGTAGTAGGTGGAGTATATCTTACATTGAAAACGGGTGAAGAAATAGAACTAGTTTATTATGATAATGGAGAAAATATATTCAGCTTTAAATGTAGAGTAATAAATAGAATAAAAGAAAATAATATATCTTACTATAGTATTACATTACCATATGATGTAATTAAGATTCAAAGACGTAATTATGTACGTGTTGATACAGTTCAAGTAATTAAGAATATAAAAAAATATGAGAAAGAAACGAATGGACAAGCGGATGATAAAATTTCTAATGCATTATTATTAGACCTAAGTGGCGGAGGTATGAGAATAAAGTTAAGAGAAAAGCTTGAAAAAGGTGATGTAATAAGTGCAAAGATAGGTAGTGAAAATGAGGGAGTTTTAATAAAAGGGAAAATTGTAAGGGTGGATATAACCGAAGATAAAAGATACATTTATGGAATTAGTTTTCAAGAATTAGATAATAGGACAAGAGAAAGAATTATACAAATAGTTTTTAGAATTATGAGAGAACAAAGAAAATTACGATAAAAGGGGATAAGTTATGGAGAGCCAAAGTCCAGTAATGTATAAAGAACAAATAATAGAAAAATATATTCCGTTAGTAAAATATTTAGCGTCTAGGGTTAGTATTGGGAAAACTAAATATATAGAATACGAAGATTTAGTAAGCTACGGTATTATTGGACTTATGGATGCTATTAGTAAATTTGATCCAACTAAGGGGATGAAGTTTTCTTCATATGCATCTATTAGAATTAGAGGATCTATGATTGATGAAATTAGAAAAAATAGACCTATATCTAAAGGCGCTATGGATAAGCTTGCAAAATATAATGATAGTATTGAACGGCTTCAAAATAAGTTTATGAGAGAGCCAACTATAACAGAAATTGCTAAAGATTTAAATATGACACTATTTGAAGTTGGTGAAATTGAAAATTACATAAATTATATGTCTATTGTATCACTAGAAACAATAATTTATTCAGAAGATGATGATGTATCATTTATGGGTCTTGTAGAAGATAAAACAACACCAAGTCCTGAAGGGTCATTAGAAGAAAAAGAAAAATTAGATGTTTTAGCACAGTGTATAGAAAAGTTAAAAGAGAAAGATAGATTAGTTTTAAATTTATATTATTTTGAGGGATTAAATTTAAGAGAGATAGGAAATGTACTTGAAGTATCTGAATCTAGAATATGTCAATTACATAGTAGAGCAATTAGAAATTTAAGGGTTATAATGGAAAAGGTTAAATATATATAAAAGAGGTATGGTAATGGGATTTATACTTATTATAATAGGTGCGTTACTTATTTTATTAAATATTAAGGCAATAAAAAAAGAAGATAATTCTTTTAGTTCAATTTTAAAAAGAGAAGAATCTACTGTAAATAGAGATTATGATGTGGAGATTATATCAATAAGAAAAGATTTGGCAGAAAGTATTTTTGATATACAAAAAGAAATGGAAGAAATTAAAGCGTCAGTATTAGACATAACTAATAAAGAAAATACAATAAATTATTTAGAAAGTATTGAAGAAAAAATAGAAAAGGACGATATTATAACTAATGATATTAAAGTTGAAGATAAGAATGTTATATCAGAAATAAATTTCGCATATAAGCCTGAAAAAATTAATAAGGTGAATGAAGTGAAAAGGTTAGTTCAAGATGGATTTACAGATGAAGAAATTTGCACGAAGATGTTTATAGGTAAGGGGGAAGTACTATTAATAAAAGGATTATTCAAAAGTTAAAAAATGTAGTAGGTTTCCTAAGTGATAGAAAAATATTAATGGGAATCGGTATAGGAATGATTATAGCATCAGTAATAATGTTTAGTTATAAATATAACTCCAGTATTTCAGATGATAAAATAGAAGAAAAAGCAAGAGGATTTGGCATGCACTATGATTATGAGTGTAAAGTTTTATTTGGAGGAGATGATACAAATGATTAGAAGTTTATATACAGCAGTATCAGGAATGATAACTTTAGAAAATAAGCAGGCAACAATAACAAATAACATAACAAATGCTAATACTACAGGGTTTAAAGGTGATACTTTATCAATGAAAAGCTTTGATGAAGTTTTAATACAAAATAAGGATAAAATATCTGGTGGGCATAATGTAAAAAATCCAATAGGAACTCTTAGCCTTGGTACAAAAATTGATAGTATAGATACTAGATTTACACAAGGTCTATTAAAGTCAACAAATAAACCTACGGATTTAGCTATAGATGGAAGAGGTTTTTTTGCAGTTAAAAGCGGGGATCAAACAGTTTTTACTAGAGATGGTAGCTTTAGAGTTAAAAATGATGGGTACTTAGTTACAAATGGTGGTGATCCTGTTTTAGGTATAAATAAAAGTACTGGAGCAATGGAGCCAATTTTTGTTGGAACTGATAATTTTGTAATTGATAATAATAATGGGGTTAATGTTAATGGAAAATCCACACATTCATTAGCCTTAGCAGATTTTAAGGATTATAAAACTTTGAAAAAAGTTGGGGATAATCAATATACTTCAGAAAATCCAGTTTATAATACACAGGTACTAGTAAATCAGGGAGCTTTAGAACAATCAAATATTAATCTTTCAAATGAGATGGTAGAAATGATTACTACAATGAGAAGTTTTGAAACAAATCAAAAGATGATACAAACTATTGATGAGTCACTAGGAAAGGCAGCTAATGAAGTTGGAGCTGTTAGATAATAAACAGGATTAAAAGGGAGTGGAAAAGCAGTGTTAAGAACTTTATGGACAGCTAAAAGTGGAATGAATGCTAATCAAGAAAAATTAGATGCTATATCAAATAATTTAGCGAATTCAACAACTATAGGATATAAAAAAGCAGAAGTTGGATTTCAAGATTTATTAACAGAAAGTTTAGATAGAAAAGGTTATGCTATAAATAATAAAGAATCAGTTATAGGGACAGGTATAAAGACTGGAGAATGGTATAGAGATAATAGTCAGGGCCAATTAATGGAAACATTAAGAAGTACTGATATAGCAATAGATGGGCCTGGATATTTTAGAATAAAATCTCCAAATGGAGAAAGTGCATACACAAGAGATGGAGCATTTGCTGTAGATGGAGCTGGAAGCCTTGTAGATGCAAGAGGAAATAAATTGGATCTTGAATATGCTAATGGATTTAGCAGTGATAATGTGAAGTTTACAAAGGATAATTTCTTGATTGATGAAGAAGGTTCAGTTCATTTAAAACAAAATGATACTTTTTTAAAGGTTGGAGAAATACCTGTTTATAATGCAGTAGGAGATAAAGCATTTGTATCTATAGGCGATAATTTATTTCAACCAGTTAAGGGAACAGAAGTTTTCAGAACAAGGGATGCTAATTTATCACAAGGATTTACTGAAGGGTCAAATGTTGATATAGCAGAAGAATTTGCAGATATGATAGTTACTCAAAGAAGCTTTGAGTTAAGTTCAAGAGGGGTAAAAACTGCAGATGAAATGTGGGGAATGGTAAACAATTTAAGAGCTAGATAGTGTTTTTAATAGAGTGGTAACTAAGTATACAATTATTTAGTTACCACTTTTTTTATTGATAACTAAAATTAATTTGAAAGTTATTTATTTGCATATAACTTATATATAATTTTAATTTATAATTACTAAAAAAAGAAAGCCTCATAAAAGAGGCCTTCTAAATATTAAGATGAAGTTATAGATGTAGTAATCGGTGGTACAACTTGTTTCTTTCTTGAAAGTACTCCAGGAAGGAAAGCACCTTTATCTTTTAATTCTACTTTGAAAGCTTTTTCTACTATTTCAGGTTTTTCACCTGCAACTAGTATTTGTGAACCTTCATTTAATATGTCTGTTAATAATAACATTACCATATCAAGGTTAGCTTCATTAGCTTTAGTTTCCATATAGTCAAGCATTTCATCTTTAAGTGGCATGAAACCTTCAATATCCATAGTGTTAACTTGTGCAATACCAACTTTTATATCCTCTATTTGGAATGGTTTAAAATCTTGATTAAAGATTTGAGGAACAGTTTTTCCTTTTAAAGAAGTTCCTGCTTTAAACATTTCTTTAGCAAACTCTTCAATGTTAATTCCAGCTATTTCAGCAAGCTTTTTGCACATATTCCTATCTTGGTAAGTACATGTGGGACTTCTAAATAATAGTGTATCTGAAATTATAGCTCCACATAAAAGTCCAGCAGCTTGTTTTGATGGTCTAATACCATTTTCAAAGAAACTTTTACCAACTATTGTTGAAGTGCTTCCAAGAGGCTCATTTCTAAAGAAGATAGGATTACTTGTTTGAATATCAGCAACTCTATGATGATCGATGATTTCAAGAATTTCTGCATCTTCAAGCCCATCAACAGATTGACCTCTTTCATTATGATCTACTTGAATTATTTTCTTTTTATAGTTTGAAATTAAATGATATCTTGAAACTGTTCCAAGTACTCTTCCGTTAGAATCAGTTACAGGATAACTTCTAAATCTAGTTTCAGCCATTATACCTCTAATATCATCTACTAAATCATCACTTGAGAAAGTGATAAGATTCTCCCGAATCATAACATAACCTACAGGTATGCTTTGAACAATAAGTCTTGAAGTAGTGAATGAATCATGTGGTGTTACAATAATCGTAATGTTTTTATTTTTAGCTTTTTCGATAATTTCATCGGTTGGTGTATGTGAGCCAGTTACTATCATTAATGAAATTTCAATATCCAGCAAAGCATCTTGAGCTTCGTGTCTATCGCCAACTATTGCAATATCACCTTTATCAATATATCCCTTCATACTATCTGGTTGCATAGCAGTAACTACTATTTTTCCAGGAAATGAAGATTTTGAGTTGCTTATGTATGATTCTTTAGCTGAAAGAGTATCAATTATGTTATCAAGAGATGTATTACTTTTTGAAAGTATAGTATTATCCCATATGTCCATATAACATGAAGTTAAGTTAGATACTGCTAAAACACCTAGTAAATGATCGTTACAATCAGCAACAGGTAAAGTTTTAATGTTTTTATCCTTCATTATGTTCCAAGCCATCTTTAAAGAGATGTCAGGGGAGACTGGGCTAATAGTATCAAATTGTAAATCTTCAACTTTTAATTTAACAGTTTTTAGATATTGTGGAGCTTCTACACCGAAATAATCAAGAATGTATTGAGTTTCTTGACTTACATCTCCAAGTCTAACAGGAATTGCAGGTAAGTTTCCAGTTTTATTTTTAAACTCAGCATATGAAAAAGCTGCGCATATTGAATCAGAGTCAGGGTTTTTATGTCCAGTTACGTATATTATGTCCTTCAAAGTTGTTACCTCCTAAATATTATATTTATATAGTACTATTTTATATATAGGAGAGAGTTTTGTAAAGAGTTCTACAAAATAATAGTTTCTAAAATGATATATATTTAAAAGAAATAAAAATAAATACAAAAATAAAAATAACAGAATATTTTATTATTATGGAAAAAAAAATATAATAGGGATATAATAAAAAACATAATAGGGACTTTATAGTTATAAAATTGCAAAAAAAAGGGGGCTATTAAAATGAAAAAAGTTAAAATTGCTTTGCTGGGGCTAGGCAATGTCGGTTGTGGCGTTTGGAAGATTTTAAATTCAAACAAAGAAGAAATACAAAAACGTTCTGGTTATGAGATTGAAGTAGCTAAAATTTTGGTAAGAGACACTAAAAAGGATAGAGGGGTTATTGTACCAGAAAAAATCTTAACAACGGATTTTAATGAAATATTAAATGACAAGGACATTAAAATTGTAATTGAGGTAATGGGTGGCATAGAGCCGGCAAGAGAGTATATGTTAAAAGCTATGGATAAGAAGAAACATATAGTAACTGCAAATAAAATGCTTCTTGCAACTGGCGGGGATGAAATTTTTGAAAAGGCTGATAGCATGGGAGTAATGTTCCATTATGAAGCAAGTGTTGCTGGGGGAATACCAATTATTAATGGTATAAACGAAAGTTTAACAGCTAACAAAGTTGAGCAATTATATGGAATAGTTAATGGAACTACTAATTATATATTAAGTAAAATGGAAACAGAGGGCTTAAGTTTTAAAGCAGCATTAGATGAAGCAACAGAGAAGGGTTATGCAGAGGCAGATCCAACTTCAGATATAGAAGGTTTTGATGCTCAATATAAATTAGCTATTTTATCATCTTTAGCTTTTGGAACTAAAATAGATGTAGAAAATGTTTATAGAGAAGGTATAACAAATATAAAATCAATAGATATGGATTATGCAAAAGAGTTTAAAATGGTAATTAAATTACTAGCAATAGTAAAAGATGTTAATGGAAAATTAGAACTTAGAGTTCATCCAACCATGATTCCTAAAAATCATCCTTTAGCAAATGTATATGATTCATTTAACGCAATTTTTATAAAGGGGAATGCAGTTGGTGATTTAATGTTTTATGGAAGAGGAGCAGGAGATCTGCCAACAGGAAGTGCTGTAGTTAGTGACTTGGTTTCTATATTAAGAAGTAATATAGATTTAGAAAATATAAACCCAGTAGTTAAAAATAATTTATGGGATAAAAAAATAAGGGATATTAGAAGTGTAGAAAGTAAATATTATATTAGAACAACAGTAGAAGATAAGCCTGGAGTTTTAGGCGAAATAACTACTATTTTAGGGGATTGTGGTATAAGTTTACGTTCAGTTATACAAAGAGGGGTAGAAAGCCCACAGCATGATAAGGTAACGCTTGTGCTTGTAACTCACTATACAAAAGAAGCTAAAGTTATAGAAGCTATAGATGAAATTTATGAACTTAAAACAGTAAAGAAAATAGATAATATTATAAGAATAGAAGATTTTAAAAACTAATCATGGCTAAGGGATATTTAAAAAACAACTAGCCAGATTATTTAAGACCTTTATTCACACAAGTAGCAATGCATACATATGCATTGCTATTTTTTTTGTTACGAAAATCCTCATAAATTTATTAAATTCTAATATATATTATTAGAGAAGGCTTAGGGATCCACAAAAAAATAACTAGTCACAATATTGGATTTGTTATTTTATTTCAGCTCCCTTATTTAAGGAGGAAAATCAGTGATACAAGAAAGAGAGGTTAGTCGTGGACTAACTACAAAAGAAGCAGAGAAAAGAAGCATAAACTATGGATTAAATGAGTTAAAACATAAAAAGAAAACATCTCCAATAGTAATATTTTTAGCACAATTTAATGATTTTATAGTTTGGGTACTAATAGGTGCAACTGTAATTTCAGGAATAATTGGGGATAAAGCGGATGCAATAACTATTTTAATAATAGTAGTTGTAAATGCTATTTTAGGGTTTGTTCAAGAATATAAAACAGAAAGATCGCTAGAGGCATTAAAGGAACTTGCGGCTCCAACTTGTAAAGTTATAAGAGATGGTTCCCTAAAAGTATTAAATTCAATAGAATTAACTATTGGTGATTTAGTTATTCTTGAAGTTGGAGATAGAATTCCAGCAGATGGAACTTTTATTGAAGCTTCATCAATGATGATTGATGAATCACTTTTAACAGGGGAATCAGCTGGAGTATCAAAAGATACTCGAAAAGGTAAAAATGAATGTTTTATGGGAACTACTATATTAAAAGGTAGAGGTATAATGCTAGTTGACTCCATTGGTATGAAAACAGAAATGGGTAAAATAGCAGATTTATTAGATAATATAGAAGAAGAAAAATCACCTCTTAAAGAAAGATTAGATTCTTTAGGTAAAGTTTTAGTTGCACTATGCTTAGTTATATGTGTAATAGTAACAGTTTTAGGCATAATGCGTGGAAATGATATAACTGAAATGTTTTTACTTGGAGTGTCACTTGCAGTTGCAGCTATTCCAGAAGGGCTTGCAGCTATTGTAACTGTTGCTTTAGCTTTAGGGGTTTCAAGGATGCTTAAAAGAAATGCATTGATTAGAAAGTTGCCAGCTGTGGAAACACTTGGATGCACTTCAGTAATTTGTTCTGATAAAACAGGAACATTAACACAAAATAAAATGACTGTAAAAGAAATGTATATGAATGGAAAAATATATGAATTAGAAAAGGAAAAGCTTGCAGAACATATTATGTTAATGAAAGCATTTATTTATTGTAATGACTGTAATTATAATTTTAAAGTTAAAAACATAGAAGAGGCTTTACATGGAGATCCAACAGAAACAGCTTTAATTAAAGGCTTTTTCAAGGATGTTCCATTACTTGAAAGCTTTGTAGTAAATGCAAATAGAGTATTTGACATTCCTTTTGACTCAACTAGAAAAATGATGACAGTTATTATGAGAGAGGATGGCAAAGAAACTTGCTACATGAAAGGTGCGCCGGAGAGAGTAATAGATAAGTGTACACATATTCTTGAGCAGGGGAAAGTAAAACCATTAACTCCTCAAAAGAAAAAGCAAGTTGCATCATATATTGAATCTATGTCAAATAGGGCTTTAAGGTGTATTGCAGCAGCTTATAAAGATGAGGAATTAGTTAAAAATGAAAGAGTAGAAAATGGGCTTGTATTTTTAGGGGTAGCTGGAAGCATGGATCCACCTAGGTTGGAAGTTAGAGATGCGGTTATGAAATGTAAACTTGCAGGAATAAAACCTGTTATGATTACAGGTGATCATAAAAATACTGCACTAGCTATTGCTAAGGCTATAAATATTTGCAGTAGCGATGATCAAGTTTTAACTGGTGATGAAATAGAGAAATTAAGTGAAGAAGAGTTAATGAAAAAAGTTGATAATGTAAGGGTATTTGCAAGGGTATCACCAAATCATAAATTAAGGATAGTTAAAGCATTTAAAAAAAGAAATAATATAGTGGCAATGACTGGTGATGGAGTTAATGATGCGCCTGCAATTAAAGAGGCTGATATTGGAATAGCAATGGGGATATCAGGAACAGATGTTACTAAGGAAGCGGCAGCAATGGTTCTTATGGATGATAATTTTGCAACTATAGTTGCGGCTATAGAAGAAGGTAGAGTTATATATGATAATATAAGAAAGTTTATAAGATATCTTTTATCTTGTAATTTAGGAGAAGTTTTAACAATGTTTTTGGCAACTCTTTTCTACTTACCAAATCCACTTACTCCAATACAAATATTATTTGTTAATTTAGCAACAGATGGTTTGCCAGCTATTGCACTTGGAGTGGATCCGGCAGATAAGGACATTATGGATCAACAACCAAGATCAAAAGGCGAAAGTATTTTTGCAAGAGGGCTTTGGTCAAAAATAGTAGTAAGAGGATGTTTAATTGGTATATGCACGCTGTTATCATTTATGGCAGGCAGATATTATAATTATGATTTAGTTACATGTAGAACACTAGCATTAACAACCCTTGTGGTATCACAACTTTTACATGTCTTTGAATGTAGATCAGAAAGACATTCAATATTTGAAATAAAGATATTCTCAAACCCATGGCTTGTAGGTTCTGTTGCAATATCAATGATAATGGTCTTAAGTATACTTTATATACCATTTTTATCAGGGGTATTTAATACAGTAGCATTAAATATAGGACAATGGATGCTTGTTTTATTTTTCTCAGGAGTAATATTCATTATAAATAGTGTATACTTACTTATAAAATCTAAAAAATAATTTTAAACAGGTCTTAGTGAGCTGTAAGGAAATAAATAGAGTGATAAAAGTAAAAAAATATACTTTTATCACTCTTATTTAATTTAGAAATTAAATAAGACACTTTAAAAAAGATTAATTGGATAGTATATTATTTTCTTTCAGTTCCATAAATAGGAAAAAACTAATATTTTTAAAAATAAATTGTGTTTCTGTGAAAAACACTTGTGCACAAATAAAAGACATGATAATATAATATAATAGGATGGAAAATAAAAGAATAGATGTAAAAATCAAAAAAACTTGGGGTGGGTATATGAGATTTATTAGCACAAGAGGAGCTGAAAAAGACATTTTATCCGCAAGAGCAATTATAAATGGAATTGCTAGTGATGGAGGTCTATATGTTCCTGAAAAATTTCCTAGAATTTATGAAAAAATAAAAAATAGAACAAATATTTGTTATGAAGATTTAGCTAATGAAATAATAAGCAAGTTTTTCACAGATATAAAAAAAGAGGATCTAAAAAAAGCTATAGATGAAGCCTATAAAGGTAAATTTGAGGTTAAAGAAGAGAAAAATTTTCTAGAGCTTTATCATGGACCAACCTCTGCATTTAAAGATGCCGCATTACTATTTCTTCCACAAATAATGAAGAGGGCTAAAAATATTTGTAGTGTTAAAGAAGAAATAGTAATTTTAACAGCTACTTCTGGGGATACTGGAAAGGCAGCTCTTGAGGGGTTCAAAAATGTAGAAGGTTTTAAAGTTGTAGTTTACTATCCTGAAAAAGGAGTTAGTGAAGTGCAAAAGCAGCAAATGGTTACTCAAGAAGGGAAAAATCTAAAAGTGATAGGCATTAATGGAAATTTTGATAATGCGCAAACTGGGGTAAAGAAAATTTTAGGCGATAAAAATTTTAGAGAACAGTTAAAAGATAAGGGGCATATAATATCTTCTGCAAACTCTATTAATATTGGTAGATTAATACCACAAATAGTATATTATTTCTACGGATATTTGCAATTAGTCAATAAGCAAAAAATAAAAGAGGGCGATAAAATAAATGTAGTAGTTCCAACAGGAAACTTTGGAAATATATTAGCTGCATATTATGCTAGGGAAATGGGCCTTCCTATAGCTAAGTTTATATGTGCATCTAACGAAAATAAAGTGTTGACAGATTTCTTTAAAACTTCAGTATATGACAAACGTCGTGAACTTAAACTTACAGAATCACCGTCAATGGACATTCTAGTTTCATCTAATTTAGAAAGATTATTATTTGAAGCCAGTAATAGAAATTGTGATGAAGTTAAAAATTTAATGGATTCATTAAATAATGATGGAATATATACTGTTAAAGAAAATTATAAAGAATTTTTAAAAGATTTTTATGGAGAATATGCAACTAAGGATGAAGTTTATACGGCTATAAGAAGTGTATATGAGGTTGAAGGATATTTAATGGATACTCATACAGCTGTTGCTTATGTAGTTAATCAAAAGTATGTAAAAGAAACAGATGATAATACGCAATACCTATTAGTATCAACAGCCAGTCCTTATAAATTTCCAAGAAGTATTTGCACTGCACTAGGGCTAGATGTAGCGCAAATAAATGATTTCGAAGTTTTAAATAAGTTAAAGGAATATACAGGGGTGAATATTCCAACTAACTTACAAAAATTAGATGAAAAGCCTATTCTTCATAATGAGGTATGGGATAGTGGTAATATGAAAGAGGCATTACTTTCATATTTAAAAGGTAATAATAATGATAAGGGTTAGAGTTCCGGCTACATCAGCAAATATGGGGCCAGGATTTGATTCTTTAGGAATAGCTTTTGATTTATATAATGAGTATGAAATTTCCGAAGTAGATACTGGGCTGGTGTTTGAGGGAATTCCAGAAGAATTTTGTAACACAAAGAATATTATATATGAAGCTATGATGAAGTGTTTTGAAAAGGCTAATTATAAGGCTAAAGGTTTAAAAATAAAAGTAATTAAGCAGGATGTACCAATATCAAGGGGGCTTGGATCAAGTTCTAGTTGTATTGTAGCGGGACTTGTTGCTGCAAACTTTATTGCAGGAAATAAATTTAGCAAAGATGAACTTTTTAATATTGGAGTAGAAATGGAAGGACATCCAGATAATGTGGCACCAGCTATGTTTGGAGATATGGTTGTGGCTATAATAGATAATGGAAGGCCTCTATATAATAAAGTTCATATAAAACCTGGAATTAGTTTTATTGGATTAATTCCAGATTTCAGATTATCAACAAAGGAAGCTAGAGAAATCTTGCCACGAGAAATATCCTTAAAGCAAGGAGTTTATAATGTAGGCAGAGCAGCTTTAATGGTTTCTTGTTTTTCAACTGGAAACTATGAGCTTTTGAAATATGCATGTGATGATATGTTTCATCAAAATTATAGAAGTAAATTAATTAATCATTATGATGAAGTATATAATAAATCATATGAACTTGGGGCAGTAGGTTGTTTTTTAAGTGGTGCAGGGCCAACTATTATGACTATGATAAAAGATGATAATAAAGATTTTTTAATAGGTATAAAAAAGTACTTAAAAAATAATAATATAAATTGGGATGTAGTAGAATTAAAAGTAGATAATCATGGGGCTGTTATTTTAAAGGGAGAAAACTAATGAAGGATAATTATTTAGTAATTGATAAAAGAGTACTTGCAGATGTTTATGAAAAAGTAGTTAATGCTAAGAATCTTTTAAAAGATGGTAAAGTTAAGGATGTTACTGAAGCTGCTAAAACAGCGGGAATAAGTAGAAGCGTTTATTATAAATACAAAGATTTTGTTTTTGAATTTGCAGAAACATCTCAAGGGAAAAAAGTAACATTTAGCATGATTATAAAAGATAAAAAAGGTGTTTTGTCAGAAATATTAAATTATATATCTGAAGAAGGTGGAAACATTTTAACAATAAACCAAAGCATACCGATAAATGAAGCGGCAAGTCTAACATTAACAGTAGATATATCATCATTAGATGGAGATATAAAAACTTTACTTGAAGATTTAGCTAAAATACCAAATGTAGAAAAGGTGGATTTTATTGCTATGGAATAGCAAAGAGTAGCTTTGCTTAGATGTCAATTTAATTAGTTTAAATCTCTCTATGAGAGTTTTGATATTTTGCAAAAAAGGAAAGTAAAATACTTTTATAAGTGTTTTACTTTTCTTTTTATTATTATAAATAGGGATAAATATGGTATAATTAGATAAAGTTACAATAATCAAGGGGGAAATATGGATAAATTAAGTTGTAGTTTTTCTAAACTAATGAACAGAGGATTAAAAATTATAATGCCAGTACTTATTGCTTATTCAGTTATTTTAACAATAGCATCATATTTTTTAGTTACCTTATATTATGCCAATAAAGATAAGACAAGCTATATATTATTATTAATATTATCATTAATAATAACATTAGCTATTGGAGGGTTTATATTTTATGGGGTAAAAATAATTAACAAATGTTACATAAAGAATAATAATATAAGGTTAATAGGGATTCTTTTATTAATAGGATTTTTGTTTAGGTTTTTGTGGATATGCACAGTAAAAACATTACCTGCATCCGATTTTAGCTTGATATGGGACTTAGCCCCAAATGCTTTTAAGGGTGATTATTCGGCAATGCAAGGGACCTCATATATGGGCAGGTTTCCACATCTTATTATAACTATGCTTTATTTAGGGTATATTCAAATACTGTTTCCGAATCCATTATTTGTCGTGAAATTTATAAATGTTTTATTATCTATTGGATCGGCATATTTAATATATTTAATTATAAAAGAAATATTTAATGAAAAATATGGATTATATGCGTTGCTTATAGCTATAATATACCCTGCTTTTATAATGTACAACTCAGTTACCTGTTCTGAAAATATTGCAATGCCATTTTATATTTTAAGCATATATATTTTTATAAGAGTAATAAAAGGAAGTTTAAATAATAATTATTTATTATTATGTGGACTTGCACTATCTTTTGGAAATTTATTTAGAATGGTTGGGAGTGTAATTTTAGTAGCTTATATAATATATTTAATAATATATAAAACAAAACAAAAATTGATAAGTTCTTTAGCTAAGATAATTATGGCCTATATATTACCACTAATATTAATTAGTAATATATTAGTATCTATGAAGGTTTCAGAGTACCAACTTTGGAATGGATCTGAGCCTAAAATAACTTCTGTTTTAAAAGGAACAAATATTTTAGCTTTAGGAAGCTGGAATGAAGCAGATGCAGCAATTCCAGAAAAGTATAATTATGATAAAGAAAAGATATCGGAAGTTAGCAGGGAAATAATTAAAGAAAGATTAACAGGACCACCTGTTATAGTAGTAATAGCATTTTATTTTATAAAATATGCAGTTCTTTGGGGCAGTGGAGATTCCTTAGCATATCATTGGGCTACCTTAGATAGCGCTAATACAAATAAGGTAGCGGCTTATGCATATGCCGTAGTTCCAGGAACCCAATTGTTATTTTCAATTATTCTAATTTTAATGTATATAGGATTATATGATAAGAAGAGAAATAAAGAGTTAGATTTAAGCTATTTAATTTATGGAGGATTTATTATTTTATATTTAATAACTGAAAAGCAAGTTAGATATGGGTATATTGTCTCTTTTTCATTCTTGATATGTGCTTTTAAGGGAGTAGAAGTATTAAGTATGAGGCAAAAAAATAAGCTTGTGAGCAAAGAAAATATTGAGTTAAATAAGGAAGGAAATATAGAAGTCTAGAAATAAATTAAGGCTGCCATACTCATTTTGTATGGCAGTCTTAATTTATTAAAATACTTTATTAAATAATTAATTTCTGATATAGTATAAATACTATTAAACATAGTGAACTAATATGAATTAAATATTTAACATAATAGTCAGAGTTTTAATGACTTATAAGGAGAAAATAATATATGGAAATTTATTTTGATAATAGTGCGACAACTAAACCTTATGATGAAGTTATAAATGAAGTTTGTGTATCTATGAAAGAGTTTTTCGGAAACCCATCTTCGCTTCATAAATTAGGTGTTAAATGTGAAAGGAGACTTACTGAGTCTCGTGAATACTTAGCATCAACTATAAGTGCAAGTAAGGATGAAATATATTTTACATCAAGTGGAAGCGAAGCAAATAATTTAATGTTAAAGGGTTTACTTAAACCTGGACATCATTTAATCACCACTGCTTTTGAACATCAATCAATACTTAAAACTTGTATTGAATTAGAAGAAAAAGGTGTGGAAGTTACATATTTAGATGTAGATGAAAATGGAATGATTTCATTAGAGGATTTAAGGAAAAGCATATGTAAAAATACTGTTTTAGTATCAATTATGCACGTAAATAATGAAATTGGATCAATTCAAAATATAGAGGAAATTGGAAAGTTAATAAAAGAAACAAGCAGTAGGGCAAAATTTCACGTAGATGCAGTTCAATCATATGGAAAGTTACCTATTGATGTTAAAAAAATGAATATAGACATGTTATCTGTAACAGCTCATAAAATACATGGACCTAAGGGTATAGGCTTTTGTTATTTAAAAAAAGGTTTAGTTTTAAACTCTTTAATAAAAGGTGGAAGTCAGGAAAAGGGCATGAGAGCAGGGACGGAAAATTTACCTGCAATAATGGGACTTCAAAAGGCAGCAGAAATTACTATATCAGGGCGTGATGAAAATTATAATAAGGCTTGGGCTTTAAAAGGATACATGATAGAAAAACTAGAGGGAATTAAAGATATAAGAATTAATAGTCCGATAACAAATGATTATTCACCTTATATATTAAATGTTTCTTTTAGAGGAGTAAGGGCAGAGACATTACTTCATTTATTAGAATCAGAAGATATTTATGTTTCAACAGGTTCTGCATGTACTTCAAAAACTAGTGTAGTACATGGTAGTTATGTTATTAAATCCTTAAAATTATCAAATAAAGATATAGAAAGTGCAATAAGATTTTCATTTAGTGGAGAAAATACAAAAGAAGAAATAGATAAAACAATAGAAGTGTTACAAAAATCATTAATGTTTTTAAGGAGAGGTAAATAATGAATAGATTAATATTAGTAAAATACGCATCAGAAATATTCTTAAAAGGGCAAAATAGGGGGAAGTTTGAAAAGCAGTTAAGAAATAATATTAAATTAAAATTAAAAGGATTAGACTTTAAGATAATTTCAGATCAAGGAAGATATTTTATAGAAGCTGAAAATATTGAAGAAGCAGCAGATAGAGTAAGAAGAGTATTTGGAATTGCAGAAGTATGTATAGTAACAGTTATTGAAAGAGATATGCAAGCAATAAAAGAAGAATCTTTAAGAAAGGTTATAGAAGCTAACCAAAAAACTTTCAAAATAGAAACTAATAGAGCAAATAAGTTATTCCAAACTGATTCGCTTGGAACATCAAGAGAAGTTGGAGGATATGTATTAAATAACTTCCAAGGAGAATTAAAAGTAGATGTTAAGAACCCAGAATGTAGAGTAAATATTGAAATTAGAGAAAAAGTTTATATATATACAAATAAGGACAAAATTAAGGGTGCAGGTGGGCTTCCTTACGGAATGAATGGTAGTACTATGCTTATGTTATCAGGAGGCTTAGATTCGCCAGTTGCAGGGTATCAAATGGCAAGACGTGGAGTTGAACTTCATTGTGTATATTATCATAGTCACCCATATACATCGGAAAGAGCTAAGGATAAAGTAAAAGATTTAGCAAAAATACTTTCAAGCTACACAGAAAAAGTTAATTTATACGTAGTTCCATTTACAGAAATACAAATGGAGATTATGGATAAGTGTAGAGAAGATGAACTTACAATTATAATGAGAAGATTTATGATGAGAATAGCTTGCGGAGTTGCTGAAAAAAATGGAGTCCAATCAGTTTGTTCTGGGGAAAGTATAGGCCAAGTTGCAAGTCAAACAATGGAAGGGTTAATAGTAAGTGATGATTGTGCGGATAGACCTGCATTTAGACCATTAATTGCAATGGATAAAGAGGATATTATTAAGGTTGCAAGGGAAATAGGAACTTTTGAGACGTCGATTTTACCTTATGAAGATTGTTGCACTATATTTGTTCCAAAGCACCCAAAAATTAAGCCAAAGCTTGAATTAATTAGAAAGTCAGAATCAGTATTAGCAATAGATGAATTAGTAGAAAAAGCTATTAATGATATGGAACTATTCAAATTTTAATAAAGCATTTTTGGGGAGATAACTAAGAATCCTAAAAAATAAAAAGCCAGTCAAAATTTTGACTGGCTTTTTTAAGATAAAGCTAGATAAAATTTATCTAGCTTTCATTTTCGTTGCTTGTTGTCTAGCTTTTTTTAGTTGGCTATGATCAAAGGGTTGAAGATCTTTTTTAGTTGTTAAGTTTGCTATATTTGAAGCTATTATAACCTCACTATGCTCTTTACCTTTTTCACCACTAAGACCCATAATTATTAATTTGTGACCTGGTTTTATGTCTATAAATTCTGGCTTTTTGAACCATCTTTTCTTTCTATATGCGCATTTAATTATTTGTTTTCCTTGATCTGGCTTTAAAACTAGTGAAACAGCAATTGATCGTATAATTCCAAGAAAACTTTTTTCTTCGATTTTAACTGAAAGAACTGTACCATTAGCACTAGTCATTCTATCTCCATATTTTTGTATATATGCATCACTAAAATGCTTAGTCATTTTATCTTTGAAACCCATACTAAAAACTCCTTTTTTTATAAAATAAAAATTTAAATTATAAATATAATAACAATAAATATTATAACATACTTTATAGGGATATAAAATGTTTAATTAATAGATTAATCACACTATTGCTGAAACAATGAAATAGTTTACTATTATATATATTAAACTATTTTATTAAATCTATTTTTAGTATAATTAGTGGGTGAATAACAAATGCTAAAATATCTAATTAAAGAGGAGTTTTTATAATGGAAATGAATATAAAGTTTGATGAAAAAACAAAAATTGGATTATTAAATTTAATTGAAAGTAGTAGTGAGGATTATGCAAGAATTAAAGTTGTAGGAAATGGTTGTGGAAAGCCAGCATATAATATTTATTCTAGTTTTAAAGGAGATAATGATATAACAGTAATTATAAATGATATAAAATTTGTAATTTCAAATGAAGATAAAAAATTATGTTCAAATATAGAAATTAAATATGATAAAGAAGTTTATAATAATGGATTTTATGTAAAAATGATATAATCAATTTTAAAAAAATTAGCCATATACATGTAAAATAGAAGAGTTGTTCTAATAAATTTCTAAATTAGAAAGAAATATTGAAAATTAAATATCAGAAAAATTATATTAGCATAGTATGGAGTATATAAACTAAACTTTAAGGAATCGTAAAATAAATAACTAGTCAAAGATTATTAGGCTTTTTGTACTATGGCAAGGAAGTAAAGGCAATTAATATTGTTATTATTAGCTATATTTACTGACGAAGTATAGTGTGACACCAAAGGTGGACAGTGCCAAAAGATAATAATACTACCTAGTTAGTTATTTGGATCCCTAAGATGAAATAGGGGGCAGAATTATGAAAGTATGTTTAAAAAGAATTGCTCATTGTGAAGGTACACCCGCTAAGTATAATATGATTTTTAACTGTTGTAGCCGTGCAGAAGCACAAAGAATAAGGAATACTCTTCCAGTTTGTATGACTGATAGTGATAATGATATTATTGTTAATGTTATTGTTAAATTTGGTCGTGCCGTTATAAGTCCATTTGGATGTGAAAGTTTTGGACCTATATCTTTTTCAAATTTAAGACCAGTCAAAACAAGTGAAGGTTGTAAACCTAAGAAATTTTGCGTGATTGTAACTTCGAATAATCCTCGTACATCACAAATTTTATGCAGATTTCCAAAAATATTTATTTGTGATGAAGATAAAACTATAAAAATAACTTTCGTTTTTAATAAAAAAAGAAGTTGTAGATTTTGTTCTTCTCGCAACTGTAGATCAAATAATAGATTTAGATCAAATAATGGATGTAGAGTAGGTAGAAGATGTGGATGCGGCTGTGGATTGGAATGGTTATTATTACTTTTCTTATTCTAATGTACAGTAGATAGTTATCTCTAAAGAATAAAAACTGCTAAGAATTCATCTTAGCAGTTTTTAGTTTAGAAATTTTTAAGAAAATTATAATTTAGATAAGTTTTTAAGACTTATATCTAGAACTTTAAATGAATGAGTTAAAGAACCACTTGATATATAGTCAACACCACACTCTGCATAAGAACATACTGTTTCAAGAGTTATATTTCCAGAGCACTCAATTAATGCCTTTTTATCTATTAACAGAACCATTTCTTTAACCATTTTAGGCGACATATTATCCAACATTATTATATCAACGCCAGAGGCTAGAGCTTCTAAAACATCTTCTTTAGTTTCAGTTTCAACTTCTATTTTTCTTACAAATGAACAGTTTTGTTTTGCAAGGGAAACCGCATTAGTTATACTACCGGCATAACTAATATGATTATCTTTTATAAGTATTCCATCAGATAAAGAATATCTATGATTTTTTCCTCCACCAATTTTCACTGCATATTTTTCAATAATTCTAAGCAAAGGAGTCGTTTTTCGAGTATCAAGAATTTCAGTTTTAAATCCTTCTAAAATATCAGAATATTTTTTTGTTAAAGTAGCTATTCCACTCATTCTTTGTATTAAGTTCAAAGCTACCCTCTCACCAATTAATATGTTTTTTGCATTTCCTTTTAAAATCCCTATCTCATCGCCACAGATTAAAGGGGCTCCTTCTTTAATAAAAGGAGTAAACTCAACATTACCTAGTAGATGAAAAACACGGCTAAATACAGGTAAACCGCATAATATACCATCTTCCTTACAAATTACTGTAGCTTGTGCTATTTCATCATCAGTTACAATACAAGAGGTTGTAATATCACCAAAAGGGAGATCCTCTTTAAGTGAATTTAAAATTATATCATCAATAATTAAATAGTTTAGCATATCTATTATCCGCCTTTCCTTTTAAAAAATTAACAAAATTTATGTTTATTTCATTTGAATAGTTTAAAGTGTTAATCACATGAGTAGGGAAGTCTTCTTTAATGATATTTTCATTAATATCACTAGCACAATTATTGCCAAAAACAATAGCCTCTAGCAATGAATTACTAGCTAGTCTATTTGATCCATGGATTCCAGTACAACTAACTTCACCTATTGCATATAGGGAATCTAATGAAGTTCTTGAATTAAGATTAACAAGTATTCCACCCATACAATAATGATGAGCAGGGGATACTGGGAGAAAATCACGTTCCATAGAATAGCCCCTCTTTAAACATTCATTATAAAGAAATGGGAATCTATTAATTAAATATTCCTTGGGAAATATAGTCATATTTAAATAAGTAAATGGAGTATTAGGTGTTTTAGATATTTCTTTCAAAATTGCAGATGATACTATATGTCTTGAGTTAAGAGGATCTACAAAATGTTCTCCTTTAGTATTAATAAGTAATCCACCTTCGCCTCTAAGGGATTCGGAAAGCAAAAGTCGTCTACCTTTTATAGTAGGCTCGTATAAAACTGTTGGATGGAGTTGTAGATAGTTCATGTCCTTTAATTTAATATTATGCCTTAAAGCAATAGATAATCCATCACCAGTTAATGATTCGATATTAGTAGAAGAATTAAATAATCCACCTATCCCACCAGTTGCCATAATTGTGAACTTTGAATAGATATATATACTATGGAAATTCTGATTAAATAATCCACCAATACATTTCTTATCTTCTATAATATCTAATAGTTTTGTATTTTCTAAAATAGTTATATTTTTTCTTTTAGATACTTCTTTTAGTAAACATTCCATAATAGCTTTTCCAGTTTCATCTTTAATGTGCATAATTCTAGAGCAACTATGACCACCTTCTTTTGTATAGTGGTATTTATTATTTTCTTTGTCAAAGCACACGCCAAAGGAAATAAGTTTTTGTATAACACTTGAAGATTCTTTAGCTAAAACATTAAGTGCAGAAATATCATTTTTATAATTACCTGCAGTTAAAGTGTCATTTATAAATAAAGGAATATCTTCTGAATTTAATGCTATAGAAATACCACCTTGAGCCAAATAACTGTTACAATCTCGTACCCTATCTTTAGTAACTAATATGATATTAATATTGTCCTTTAAATTTAATGCGGTGAATAGCCCGGAAATACCTGTTCCAATAATTAAAACATCAGTATTTTTAATCATAATTATTTAGAAGAAAGCCTGTGCATATTTTCTAATGATTTAAGAGCTTTAACTCGTAAACCTTCATTAAGAATAATTTCATACTCTTCATTTAATAAACAGGTATATAAATTTTCCAGGGTTATTTTTTTCATATTAGGACAAATCATTCCAGTAGTTGTTTTAATAAATGTTTTACTTGGACTTTTAAGTTTCATTTGATATAAAACACCTTCTTCGGTAACAACAATGAAACCTTTAAAAGGGGATGAAGCACTATAATTTATAAGTTCGGATGTGCTACCGATAAAATCGGCTAGATCACGAACTCCTTTATTACATTCTGGATGTACTAAAACTTTAAAGTCTTTATATTTATTTTTTAAATTTACTATTTCTTCTTTGTCAATTCTTTCATGAGTGGGACAGAAGCCATTATAAAGTATAAATTTTTTGTTTGGATTTTGTTCTTGTAAATATTCACCAAGATTTCTATCTGGTAAGAAAATTATTTCCTCTTCATCAATATTTTCTAATATATTTTTAGCAGATGAAGAAGTAACACAAACATCAGAAACTGCTTTAATATCTAAATTAGAATTTATATAAGTAACAATTTTTGCATTAGGATGCTTGTCTTTTAAAATTTCAAGCTTTTCTAATGATGCCATGTCGGCCATAGGACAGGTTGTCTCATTAGAGGGAATAAGGATTTTTTTATTTGGAGAAAGTATTTTCGCACTTTCAGCCATAAATTGAACTCCACAAAAAACAATTAAGTCATTGGTACTTTCTAATGCTTTTTTACTTAAAAAGTAGGAATCGCCTACAATATCAGCAATTTCTTGAATTTCATCTAATTCATATAAGTGAGATAGTATTAGTGCATTTTTTTCAATTTTTAATTTTAATATATTTTCTTTTAATGTCATGTTTACACTACCTTTCATAAAATTTATAGGTGTATATACACTAAGTATAACACCAGGAATTTTACTATTCAATATAGTTAAAAATAAAAAAACAATTGTTAAAAATTTGTTATGAAATTGACACAAATATTATAGTATAATATAAGGGAGATTGAAAAAATAACTAGTAAGATTCTGAGCTATGGTTCTTCCACTAGCACAAAATATCCTATGAATCTTTGACTTGTTATTTTAATTCAGCTCCTAGAGAACAAATAATATGCTGAAAAGTAAAAGTGAGGGAAAGTTATGGAAAATTTTCTCCATGAGAGAATTGAATTGACGGTAAAAAATTATAGAGATGCAAGAGAGTTTTTAAGAAATGATGGGGACCTGTTAAATCATTATGCCTCATTAGTTTATGCTCATTATGAAAAAGAAATTCCAGAAGACAGGGTAAAAGAAATAAGAAAATATATTAAAGCTACATCCTCAAGAATATCACCATTTAGAGGGGATATGTTATATATACTTTCTTTATTAATAGCGGTAGATAATTTGGATGAAAAAGAAATTATTGATGATATATATGAAATAATGGACTTGCTAGTTCAAGAAGGTTTTAATGAGTGCGATCATTTAGCACTAACAGCTTTTGTGATAGCAAAATATGGTAAAAACAAAAATAAAATTGAGGTTGTTAAGAAAACAAAAGAAGTTTTCTATCTACTAAAAGAAAAATACTATAATATAACTAAAGAGGATGATTATTTAGTTTGTGCTCTTTGGGCATTAAATGATATAGATGTAGAGACTATTGATGAATTTATAGATACTGTATTTAATCAAATAGGAAAGCTTAATATAAAATCAAAAAATGGAGTACAGGGATTAGCTAATGCAATAATATTAAATGGTTCTTCAGGAGATATGTATAGAACTATGGAATTCATACTTCAGTTGGAGAAAAGAGAAATAAAGCTAGCACATCAGTTTTTACCATTACTTGGTGTGTTATCTAATGTGACACCAAGAAAATATGCAGATATGGTAGAGGGTGTAATAGAAGAACTTTGTGAGAAAGAATATGAATATGAGTATTATATGGACAAAGGCTTTAGAACAATTATTGCTATTGTAATAGTTTCATTTTGTGCAGTTTCAGAAAAAAGAAGATATATAGATGAATTACTAGGACATGGAGTGTATTGTTTTATAAAATCTAAAAACAAAGGGGTTTTCTCTGAAGTTTTAGTGTAAGGGACATGAAAATAAATAACAAATAAGAATTTTTGACTTGTTATTTTCTCTATTATGTCTAGGAGGTCAGGAAATGGACAAAATTATTTTGCATGTAGATATGGATGCTTTTTTTGCTGCTGTAGAGCAAAGAGATAATCCAAAGCTAAGAGGAAAGCCAGTTATAGTTGGTGGAATAAGTGAACGGGGAGTTGTATCTACTTGTTCTTATGAAGCTAGGAAATATGGAATTCATTCAGCCATGCCAATTTTTATAGCTCAAAAACTTTGTCCAAATGGAATATATGTACTCACTAGATATAGTAGATATAAAGAAATATCATTAAAAATATTTGAAATATTAAGAGAGGTTACACCTTTGGTAGAACCTCTCTCTATTGATGAGGCATATTTAGATTTAAGTCAAAGTAACTTTAAAGATGGAATGGAAGCAGCACTCTTTATTAAAAAAAGAGTTTATAGAGAGTTAGGATTAACTATTTCAGTTGGAATATCCTATAATAAATTTTTAGCAAAGCTTGGATCAGATTGGAATAAACCAAATGGAATTATGGTAATTAATGAAGATATGATTCCGGATATACTATTACCATTATCTATTTCTAAAATATATGGATTAGGGGCTAAATCAGTAAAGAAATTAAATAATATGGGAATATTTTATATAAGAGATTTATATGAACTGCCAAAGAACTTCTATTTTGAATATTTAGGTAAGTGGGGCATGGAAATTTATGATAGGATTAGAGGAATTGATAAAAGAGAAGTTATTATAGAAAAAGATAGGAAATCTTATGGAAAAGAGAGAACTCTAAAAGTAGATACAGAGGATAAGGAAGAATTATTAATTTGTTTAAAAGATTTTTGTATTCAAATAAGTAATGATTTAATTATGAGAAGCTTAGAAGGAAGAACAATAACAGTAAAATACAAAAGTAGTGTTTTTGAAAGTCATACAAGAAGTAAAACACTAAATTATTATACAAATAAAGTTGAAGAATTTTATAAAGTATGTGAAGAAATAATAGAAGGGGAAGATTTTACTACTGGAATAAGGTTGATAGGGCTAACAATATCTTCATTTAAAGAAAATACAATAGAACAGCTTACACTATTCTAATTATAAGCCATATTGGCTAGTTATTTTTTTGAACATACTTTATAATTAAGACGAAATCAAAAGAGGAGGTAATTTTTATGAATAAACAAGAATTAGCAAAAATGATAGATCATACTATATTAAAACCAGAGGCAACAGAGTCAGAAATAATGAAATTATGCAAGGAAGCATTAGAATATGGGTTTGCATCAGTTTGTATTAACCCATCAATGGTGAAAAAAGCAGCTATAATATTAGAGGGTAGTGAAGTTAAGGTTTGTACAGTAATAGGTTTTCCTTTAGGTGCAACAACTACAGAAGTTAAGGTTTTTGAAACTAAGCAAACAATAGAAAATGGTGCAACAGAAGTTGATATGGTAATTAACATTGGTAAATTAAAAGAAAATAATTTAGAATATGTTAAAAATGATATAGCAGCAGTAGTAAATGCAGCAAAAGGAAAAGCTTTAACTAAGGTTATAATAGAAAGCTGTCTTTTAACAGATGAAGAAAAAGTAAAAGTTTGCGCTATTGCAAAAGAAGTAGGGGCAGACTTTGTTAAAACTTCAACTGGGTTCTCAAGTGGAGGAGCAACAAAAGAAGATATTAGATTAATGAGACAAACTGTTGGACCTGATATGGGAGTTAAAGCATCTGGTGGAGTTAGAAGTAATGAAGAGGCTATGATAATGATAGAAAATGGAGCAACTAGAATTGGAGCTTCAGCATCAATTGCAATTTGTAATGGTACAAAATCAAACTCAAATTATTAAAAGAAGAGTAAGGGAAAAATAGACTAGAATCTGACTAGTTATTAAAAAACACCAGCGTGGAAGCACTGGTGTTTTTTTGTCGTAAAATATGTGGTGAAAACTCTTAATAAACAATATCAAATAGTAACCTATAAAAGTATACTGATATTAATAATATTAAAGGTGGAATGTACATTTAATAATAAATAATAAGCGGAGTTGTAATGATTTAACTAATAGTGCATTAAATACTATTGAGACGCTTAAAAATTAATAGAAATACAGTTTTATTTTAAAAAATAATATCTAAAAGGGAAGGTTATGAATATTAATATAATATATTAATAAAAGAGGGGGGAACTGCTTCAAGAAAATTGTAGTAAATACGATTTTTAAGTGGGAATCAATATGAAAAGAGAGTTAACTCCAAAGGAAGTAATATTTAAAATAATATGCAATGAGGCTGAGGAAAAGAAGGAACGGATAATTCCTGAAATTCAAGATTCATATAAAAGAGTTGGTAGGGCGTTAAGTATAGAAAAGGACGGGTTCAATCTGTATGTAATAGATTCTTTTTCGAAAAATAAACTAAAAGAGTTAATTAAATATATAAAGGAACAGTACGAAAAATTAGAACCTCCAAAGGATATTTGTTATGTAGTAGTAGAAGATGCGAAGAAACCTGAGGCTATTTTTGTAGAGAATGGAAAAGGAAAACAATTAAAAGAAACTGTAGAAAGTTTGAAGAATAAGTACCTTGAATTTGCAGAAGACTTTTATAATAGTTCATCAAATGAAAAGAAAGATAAGTTAATAGATGAAATTGAATCAAAAAGAACTAAATATATAAATGAACTTATGGATATGGCAAAGGTAGAAGGTTTTGATGTGAAAGCAAGTGCAAAAGGGTTTGCTTTTATACCCATAAATAATGGTGAAGCTTTAACAGAAGAACAATATGATGATTTAGACAAAGAAAAAAAAGAATCAATAAGTTTAAAAGCGGCTTCATTAAAGAAAAAGGCAGAGGGAATTTTAGATACACTAAAAGAAATAGAAGTTAGATATATAAAGAAACTTAAAAATATTTATAGTAAATTTTTAATCGTAGAAATGGAAGAGTATAAAGATAATGCTTTACTAGAATTCGTAAATGATGATGAGTCCTATGAATATTTAGAAAGATTATTCATAGAAATTGAAAAAGAAGTCGTAAATACCTATACCATGAGTATAGAAGATGATGAAGCTGGACTTTATGAAATAATAAATAAATATGCTGTGAAAATTTTAGTGGATAATTCAATTAATCTTAGTCCGGTAGTTATATATGAGGAGGATCCAAGTATAAATAATTTAATGGGAAGCGTAGAGTATGAGAATAATAATGGGGTGTATACAACTGATATTTCATTAATTAATTCCGGATCTATGATTAGAGCAAATGAGGGCTGTATAATTATTAGAATAAGTTCCCTTGCCACGAGCCCCTATAGTTATTACTATTTAAAGAAGGCATTAATGGCGAATAAATTAAGCTATGATACCTCGAGAGTATATTCTGAGGTAGTATCAATTAATGGGTTAAAGCCAAAACCAATAGCAATTAAGTTAAAGGTAATATTAATTGGAGATTATGAAAGCTACGACACTCTTTATAATGCGGATGAAGATTTCAAAAAGCTATTTCCTCTAAGAGCAGAATTTACAGATATAGTAGAGATGAGGGATGAAGTTGTTTTTTATCTTAAAGATTATGTTAAAAATAGAATAAAAGAAAATAATATTAAAGAGATAGATGATGATGCAATAATGGAAGTCTTAAAATACCTTTGTAGAAGAGCAAATAGTAAGAGTAAAATAAATATAGATGATATTGATATTGATAAGTTAATTATATTAACAAATAACTACACCAAAGAAAGAGGTGGGGAAACAATATCGAAAGAAGATGTAACAGCTATTGCTTATGAAGAGGAAAAAGTTGAAGAAGAATATATGAAAATGTTTAAGGAAAATAAAATTCTTTTAAGTTTAAATGGTAAAAAGGTAGGATCAATAAATGCTCTTGCAGTTTTAGATACAGGTTATCATTCTTTTGGAAAACCTATGAGGGTGACATGTGTTGCATATAAAGGCACTGGAAGAATTGTAGACATTCAAAAAGAAAGTAATTTAAGTGGGAAAATACATGAAAAATCTATAAACATTTTAAAGGGTTTATTAAGTAGTATATTAGATCCATATGAATCCATGACTGTAGATTTTCATTTAAGTTTTGAACAAATATATGGGTTAATAGAGGGGGATAGTGCCTCAGTATCTGAAATGATATGTATATTATCAGCATTAAGTAAAAAACCAATTAGGCAAAATATATCAGTAACTGGATCACTTAATCAATTTGGAGAAGTGCAGCCAATTGGTGGAGTAAATGAAAAAATAGAAGGGTTTTATAAAGTATGCAAGTTAGTTGATAACGTAAAAAACAAGGGCGTTTTAGTACCAAACTCTAATAAGGATGAAATAATATTGAATTCAAAAATTGAGAAATCTATAGAAAATGGTGATTTTCATATATATACTATGGAAACCTTAAATGATGCAATAGAGGTGATGATATTAGAAGATGGAGAAACTATAGAAGATTTCTTTAAAACTATAAATGAAGAATTGAAAAAATATGAAGATAAAGATAAAGATAAAGATAAAGATAAAGATAAGTAATTTAATAAACTAAGATAAGGATATTAGAACTATAAGTTATTTAGTTTTAATATCCTTATTTTAAATAGGCGTATGGAAGGGTTGTGTTATTTTTTAGTATCTATTTTAAAAATATTTTCATATAAAGTTCTAAAAGTATTTGACTATGAATAAGTTAATATGTTAAAATGTGGAAAAGAAGGAAAAATATAAGGCGGGGAGGTGAATTGCTCTTAGAGAGAAATCTTTGGAGTAGTTTTATATGTATCTAAAGTTTGACAAAAGTGAAGACAAACTAATTGTTAGTTTAATAGGTGAGTTAGATCATCATAGTTCAGAGGAAGTTAGAGTGAAAATAGACGATAGAATAGATAGAGATAATATAAAAAAAGTTGTGTTAAATTTTAATGAAGTTACATTTATGGATAGTTCAGGTATTGGTGTTGTTATAGGAAGGTTTAAAAAAATGCAAGGTAGATCTGGAAAAATTTGTGTCGCTGATGTAAGTAGAAATGCAAATAAAGTTTTTGAACTTTCAGGACTATATAAAATTATAGATGCTTATAGCAGTGTAGATGAAGCAGTAAGATGCATTTAATGGAGGGTTTAGAAATGGAAGATAATAAAGTAAGTATTGAATTTTGCTCAATATCCCAAAATGAAGGGTTTGCAAGAGTTGCAGTGGCAGCATTTGTAGCTCAATTAGACCCAACTGTAGAAGAAATTACAGATGTAAAAACTTCTGTTTCAGAAGCAGTAACAAATTCTATAATTCATGGTTATGAAAATAGAAAAGAGGGAATAATCAAAATAGAGGCAAGTATTACTGGTAATGAAATAACAATTATTATTAGTGATAAAGGTAAAGGGATACCAGATATAGACCAAGCAATGGAACCTCTATACACTTCTAGACCTGATCTTGAAAGATCAGGTATGGGTTTTACAGTAATGGAAACATTTATGGATGATTTAGAAGTTAGTAGTAAAGAAGGACAAGGAACTAGAATTGTAATGAAGAAGAAATTCAATTCAGTAAGTTAGGTGAAAAAAATATGGAAAATATAAATGTAAAAAAAGAGGAATATAATTATGAAGATAATTCAAAATTAATACCTCTAGCAAAGGCTGGAGACGGAAAAGCTATGAATAGGGTTATTGAAATGAACCTACCTTTAGTATCATCTATAAGTAAAAAGTTTCTTAATAGGGGATATGACTATGAGGATATATTTCAAATTGGCTCTATAGGTCTAGTAAAAGCAATAAAAAACTTTGACCCATCCTTTAATGTTAAATTTTCAACATATGCAGTTCCAATGATTATCGGAGAAATAAAGAGATTTATAAGAGATGATGGTATTATTAAAGTAAGTAGAACTGTAAAAAGCTTAGCAAGAAAAATACACTTTGATAAGGAACAATTGACAAAAGACCTAGGACGGGATCCTACAATAGAAGAAATTTCAAAATACTCTCAAATAGCTAAGGAAGATATAGTGTTTGCAATAGAAGCATCTACAGGAGTACACTATCTTTATGATACTATACATCAAGATGATGGAGCACCAGTTCTTTTAATAGATAAGTTAAGTGAAAAAGGTGTAGAAGATACAGAAATGATAGATAGAATAGCATTAAAGGAAGCTTTAAGAAGTTTAGATACAAAATCAAGACAAATAATAATGCTTAGGTACTTCAAGGATAAAACTCAGGTACAAGTTGCAAAATTATTAGGTATTAGTCAGGTACAAGTATCTAGAATAGAAAAAAAAGTTTTAGTTGTTATGAGGAAAAAGTTAGAAGAATAATTAAAAGGCTTTTTGATAAGTCATCTTCAAAAAAATAACAAGCCAATATGAATAGAACATTGGCTTGTTATTTTTTTTTTAGATGACTAAAATAATCAAAAAGCCTTTTTGCATATAAATACCAGTTTTAATTTGGGTTTTTTAGAGATAATAAATATATAAAGCATATTTAAAGAATCTTTGGTTCGTTATTTATTTTACAATGACTAAAAGAATAAGGAGTGAAAGAAGTGGCTAATAAAGAACAGAAAATAGTTAGAAAATTTGAAAGTATTACAAAGGCTGCAGTGCCAAAACCTAAAATTGCTAAAAACTGTGTATTAGCTTTTTTAGTTGGTGGAGCAATATGTACAATTGCCCAGATATTTCAATTTATATTAGTCAAATACGGTAGTCCAGAAGAAGAAGCAAGAGGCGTAGTATCTATTATAATGATACTACTAGGAGCATTATTAACAGGAGTAGGAATATATGATAAAATTGCTGCTTTTGGAGGAGCAGGTACAGTTGTGCCTATTACTGGATTCTCTAATGCAATTGTATCTCCAGCAATGGAATTTAAAAAAGAAGGATTTGTATTTGGAGTGGCATCAAAGATGTTTACAATTGCAGGTCCAGTTTTAGTATATGGAATCGGAAGTTCTGTAATAGTTGGTATTATATACTTCTTAATCCAAAGATTTATGGGTTAGTTAAGGGATCATAAATGAAATTGTATTCAAAAAATCATTAATATAAAGGGTATATGGAGGATAATTTTTCTAAAGAGGATTATATAAAAACATTAGATAGAGAGGACAAGGTGAAGACTTTATGAAAAATAAAACTAAAAAGGTTGGGAAACATACTATAAAGTTCGATAACCCACCAAAAATCATTTCTACATATTCAATAGTTGGACCAAAGGAAGGCCAAGGACCGCTTAAAACTTATTTTGATGAAATTTTAAGTGATGATACTTGTGGAAAAGATAGTTTTGAAAAAGCTGAAAGTGATATGATGCATACAGCTATAAAAAGTGCTATTGAAAGGGTAAAACTAAAGGAAGAAAATATAGATTATTTGTTTGCAGGAGATTTATTAAATCAAATTACTTCATCAACTTTTGCGGCAAGACAATTAAATATACCTTTCTTTGGACTATATGGAGCTTGTTCTACTATGGCAGAATCATTAAGTATAGCAGCAATGTTTATAGATGGAGATTTTGCAACAAATGTAGTTGCATCTACTTCATCACATTTTAGTTCATCGGAAAGACAATTTAGATTTCCATTAGAATATGGATGTCAAAGATGTGGAACTTGTCAATGGACAGTTACAGGATCTGGAGCAATGGTACTGTCAAAGGAAGGAAATTTCCCTGGGATTACTTATGTCACAACAGGAGTAGTTAAGGATTATGGAGTAAAAGATGTTAATAATATGGGAGCTGCAATGGCGCCTGCAGCTGTTGACACTATTTATAGACACTTTCAAGATACTGGAAGAAAGCCGGATTATTATGATGTTATAGCAACGGGGGACTTGGGAAGAGTAGGCAAAGAAATAACATCAAAATTATTAAATGAATATGGATGTGATATAAGAGCTAATTATGTAGATTGTGGAGATATAATTTTTGATGAGAAAGTTCAAAAAACAGATGCTGGTGGTAGTGGATGTGGATGCTCTGCAGTTGTAATGGCAGGATATTTTTATAAAAAACTTATGAGAAAAGAAATTACAACTATGCTTTTGATTTCTACAGGTGCATTAATGAGTACTACATCATCACTTCAAGGAGAAAGTATCCCAGGAATAGCTCATGCAGTTGCAATAGAATTTAAGGATGATTATTCACCTTTAAAAAAATAACTAGTCAATTATGTTAAACAGTAGACTATTAATTTTTTTATGATTAAAGCTAATAAGTAAAGGATGTGAATAAAATGGAATTTTTTTATGCATTTGTAATAGGTGGAGCCATATGTGTAATAGGACAAATATTAATGGATACAACTAAGTTAACTCCAGCTAGAATTCTTGTGCTTTTTGTAACAATGGGAGTAGCTCTTGGAGCTTTTGGGCTTTATGACAAGGTAATTGAAATTGGTGGGTCTGGAGCTACTATACCTTTAATTGGATTCGGAAATTCACTTGCTAAAGGTGCAATTAAAGCAGTAAATGAAAATGGTTTGGTTGGGGCTTTTACAGGTGGAATTACAGCGACAGCAGGTGGAATTACAGCAGCAATTGTATTTGGATATTTAATGGCAGTAATATTTACACCAAAAACTAAATCATGATTTATAGACTATAATCTGACTAGTTATTTTTTTGAAGGTCCTTTAGGTGATAAGAATAAAATTCTTATCACCTTTTCTATAGCTTTTATAGATTAAACATAAGGTACTTTCAAAAAAATATATTGATTTGATATTATATTATTTTTTTTCAAGCACCTAATTAAGGCATTGGGACAAGTAGGTAATGAAAAATGCTTTTATTATTTTATAAATACATATATAATAATACCGTTAAAGAATAACCTAAGGGATCTAACTAGTTATTTTTTTGAAGCTCTCTTAAGGGGTAGTTATTAATATTAGAGGAGAAGTGAAAAAACTATGCAAGAGTATTACGGAAGAAATTGGATCGAAGTTGTTGGGTCATTAGGAAGCAATATAGATAAAGGGCTCTTAGAGTATGATTGTACATTAAGAAGAGAAAAATATGGAGATAACATAATTAACTTAGGAAAAACGGATGGGAAATGGGCAATAGCGAAGGGTTTATTGAAGAAAAAATACATATATGCATCAATTTTAATAGGTTTGTTTTTTTTATTAAAGGGATTAAATATTTTGGCACTTATAAATTTTTTATTATTAGTATTTGACATAGCTTTTAAAAGTTATTATGAATTTAAAAGAAAAAATGATTTAGATATATTACAAAACTTAAACAAATCAAAAGTAATAGTGTTAAGAGAAGGGATTGAAAGATTAATAGAAGCTGATGAAATTGTAAAAGGAGATATAGTCCTTCTTAAAAAGAATTCATTTGTATCAGCAGATTTAAGATTGGTTAAAAGTAATGGGTTAAAAGTAGAGGAAAGAAGTATAACAGGAGAAGATTTTATAAAGGAAAAATACGAAAGTAAAATTCATGGACAAGTTTCTTCCTTAGGAGAAATGAATAATATGTTATTTAGAGGATCTTTTGTTAAAGAAGGGACAGCTATGGGGATAGTGGTTCAAACTGGTAATGACACTGAACTTGGAAAGCTATTAGATATTATAAATGAGAATAGTTATAATAAACATACCATGGAGAAGAAAATTGAGGATATTATATTAAAAGCAATGTTATGCTTAATATTAGTAGAGTTAATAATTTATTTAGTATTACCAGGTAGCGGATTTAATAAACAAGAAATATTTATGTATGGATTATTTTCTATAGTTAATGTTTGTATTCCAATAATAATTTTTTCATACTCAAAAATAATAAAAAAAAGGCTTTTAAAAGAAGATATTGATATTATAAATTTTTCATCTTTTAATTTAGTGAATGATGTTAAAGTAATATTTATAAATAAGTTTGGAAATATAACAAAAAATGAGTTGTATTTTGATAAAATGTACACAAATGAAAAAATATTCAATAATAGAGAAATAGACATAAAAGATATAAATATAAGAAGGATATTAGATATATCACTTTTAGCTAATGATTCTAAATACAATAATGATAATAATTGGGCAAAAGGTGATATGTATGAAATAGCATATGTTAAATATTGTACTGAACAAAGAATGTTTAAAGCTGTTATAGATGGCGAAAATAAAAGGAAATTTGAAATTTCTAAGGATACAAATAAAAATGTAATAACAACAGTTAACAAATGCGATAAGGGATATAGAGCAAACACTAGAGGAACTATAGATGGAGTATTAGAGTTTTGCACACATATATTAGTTGATGGAATAGAAAGAGAATTAAATTCTCAAGATATAGAGAAAATTAAATTAGCAGATTTATGTTTTTCAAGAGAAAGTTTATTAACTGAAGCCTTTGCATATAGAAGTTTTAGTTATCAGCCCTCAAAATCAGAAAACATTGAAAGTAATTTGGTATTTGTAGGGTTAGTTGCTTTAGAAAGCTTATTTGTAGAAGATGTTAGTGAAGATATAGAAAAATTAATGGATAATGGGATTTTACCTTTAATATTTACAGATGATAATAAAATTGTTGCAGAAATGCTAGGAAGAAAAATAGGATTAATAGCATCATCAAAGGAAGTAATATCTGGTGTTGAATTAGATTCATTAAGCGAAACAGAATTATATAAGGTGATTTCAAGAACAAGAATATTTTGTAGATTAACTCCAGAGCTTAAAACCAAGGTAATATCAATATTTAATGATGATGGGTTTAAGGTTGCAGTAGAAGGTGAAACTCTAGGTGATTTATCAATTGTAAAATCAGCTCACTTTTCTATATTAAAAGGTAAAGCATCCACACTATTAAAACGATGCGGAGAGTTATATGTAAAGGAAAATGGATTAAAAGCTTTCTTTAAAATTAGTGAAGAAGGAATAGGACTAGATAAATCTATAAAAAACGGGATTAAAGTTTACAGTACATTGTTAGTAGCAGAAATTGTAACTTTAAATTGGTATTATGCTCTAGTTGATTTAAGATTATTTGAATTATATACATTAATGTTTATGAATTTTTTCTTGTTAACTCCAGTAGTCTTATTAGTTATGAATTCGGGAAGAAAAGAATTAAACAAAAAGAAGGCATTTATAAGGGGTAGTTTATTTTCTTTATTATCAGTATTATCAATAGGTTTACTTTCTGAATTTAATGAGTTTGCAGCTTATATGATTATAGGTGGGATGTTAGTTTCTTATGGAATGGTGAATTCTAAATTATCGTTTAGAACATTTAATACAGGAGTGAAATTATTGTTAATAACAATTATTATATATATATTAGGTGGAGTTTTGATAGGATTTATGAATTCTGTTATATATTCAAAGAATTTAGCTATTATAATAGGTGGATTAATATTAATTTATTTAATTGGTGATTTAATTATAACAAAATGGCAAGACTCATAATATGAGGTGATGTCATTGATTTTAAATGAGTATAAGAACATAGTAAATCCTATGCCTTATATATTTGGAATGTTTATTTTAGGAACTATAACTTATAAAAGTTTTTATAAATATCAATGGCTAGCAATTTTTATTGCTAGCTGTTTTTTTGTCCTTATTTATTTTTTAAAAGGAATAAAAATTACATTGATAATGATGTTGTTTTTCGTTGTTGCAGTAATAAATAACAGTTTTTACTATAATTACACCCCAGGGGTGACTGAAAAAGTTACAATAACTTCAGTAAAGCCTTATTCTGTAAGTGGTGAAATTAATAGGAGAAAGGTATATTTAGAGGGAAAATTAGATAAAGTCAAAATTGGGGAAAGGATATTAGTTAGAGGAGAATTTATAAGTGAATTAGAAATTGCTAGAGGGAATATTGGAACTTTTAATATAGTAGAGAATAAAAAACTTAAAGATAATTTTACTTCAAAGCTTTATAAAATAAGAGAAAAAATATTTTATAGTATAAAGGAAAAGCTTGGATGGAGAAGAGCTTCTTTAGTTAGTTCTATAGCTTTTGGTTATACAGAGTTTTTAGATGAGGATGATAAAGAGAATATGAAAAGTCTTGGACTTCTTCATGCAGTTTCAGTGTCTGGGCTTCATATGGCTTTAGTTTATGGCGTTCTAAGAAAAATATTTGGGAGAAAATATACGCCATTTATAGCTTTGTTATATGTATTATTTACAGGGGCAGCTCTATCTACAATAAGAGCATATATTATGCTATTATGTACTAGCCTAGCTACGCCACTAAGAAGAAACTATAATCCCACTGCAGGATTATCATTGGCTGGAGTGATTATTTTAATTATGAAGCCTTATGGGGCTTTTGAAATAGGGTTCATATTATCGTTTTTAGCAACATTAGGTATTATTTTATTTAATAAGAAGCTAAATAAAAAATTATATAAGCTTCCTAAGTTTTTAAGAGAGGGATTATCATTAACCTTATCAGCTCAAATTTTATCATTTCCAGCCTTAGTTTTAACATTTAAGGAGTTTTCTTTTAATTTTATTATTGGGAATATAATTTTAGCACCTGTTATTAGTGTAATTGTCTTAATTGGGAATTTATTGGTTATAACTTGGTGGATGCCGTTTATTTTTAATTATCTATGTTTTATTACTTATTATGTAACTATAGTTATGGATAAGATAATAGATATATTAGAAAAATTTATGTTGCCAATATTTTATTTTAATGAAAATACTAGTTTTATGTATTTAATATTGTTAATGAGTGGATACTTTTATAAAAAAGGATATAAAAAAATTGTGTATATGCCATTTATAGCAATTATTTATATTATGATATCAATTTATAGCCCAATTCCAAAGCTTAAATATTATAGAGAAGGCGCTTATTTATTAAGCTATAAAGGTGATAGAATATTAATAACCTTGAAAAAAGATGCTGACTTTAAACGGCTTGAAAAAATATGTATTGCAAATAAAATTTATAATAGTCCTAAAAATATTAAAATAGGAGAAAATATTATACTTAGAAAAAATGGTGATGATTTTATTTTGCAGAACTTAAATAAGGAATATTTATTGAAAAGATGGAGAGAGAAAAACAAATCTGAATATGATATAATAGATTTTAGCAAGGGCGACTTTAATGAAATTATTATATTAAAGGATGAAGTTGTACCATTAGATTAGAGGTTTTTAAAAATAATAGGTTTATATTTAATGCGTTATTTTTGAGGATATAGTAAAGAAAGGTGGATTATCTTGATTAATATTGAAAATTTAGAAAATGAAATTAAAAAAGGCGTAATTGATAATTCATATATATTTTGTGGTTTAGATGAGCAATTAATAAAAGAAGGTATAGAATTAATAAAGAGTAAAGTCGTAGAACCCGGTTTTGAAGATTTAAATTATATTAAATTAGATGGATCAACAACTACATTTGATGAAATAATGAATGCTTGTGAAACAATACCTTTTATGGGAGAAAAGAAAGTTGTTTTAGTTTATAGAGCAAATTTTTTGAAAGATAAAACAGATTCAACTGATAAGAAAACCTATGGAGAGATGTCAACATATTTAAAGGATATGCCAAGCTATACAGTGCTTATTATGTATTATCTTTTTAATGATAAAAGAGAGACACCAAAAAAAAATAGGAAATTAATCACTTTAGGTAAAAATTGCAAAATAGTGCACAGTGAAAAACTTAAAAAAGATAAGTATTATAAAAAAGTTGAAGAAGTATTTAAAAATCAAGGAAAAGAAATTGGTAAAAATGAATTAAGATATTTTTCAGAGAAGGTTCAAAATAATTTTGATATTATAAAAAGAGAAGTAGATAAGTTAATAAATTATACCTATGGTAGAGAAATTCAAAAAAACGATATAGATAAATTAATACCAAACAAAAGTGAAGATGATATTTTTGATTTAGTTGATTTTATAGCTCAAAAGAAAATAGAGAATGCAATTGATTTAATGGATGAACTTTTATTTAAAGCAGATCAACATATGCTTATAATAGTATCCATAGAAAATCATTTTAAAAGATTATATGAAGTTAAAGTATTAATGTTAAATGGTAAAAAATTAGATCAAATAGTATCATACCTTAAATTGCATCCTTATGTTTGTGAAAAAACAATGGCACAATGTAACAGGTTTTCCATTAAACAATTACAACAATTAATGAAAATTTGTTTAGAGACTGAAAGGAAAATTAAATCTAGTAGCATAGATAAGCAAACTGAAATGGAATTAATGCTTTTTAAAACATTTATGGTAAATAAATAATAAAATTTAAATTCATAGGCATTCTTAAGGAAATAATAATCCAAGACGGATTTTAATATTTTTTTAAGGGTGCCATATTTTTAATTATGTTAATTTTGAGAAAAATAATAGCCGGTCTAAATAGACCGGCTTTTATTTTATTAAGCCATAGCGTTAAACTTTGCAGTTAATCTTGACTTCTTTCTAGCAACCATGTTTTTATGAGCCACTCCTTTTTGAGCAGCCATGTCTAAAGCTTTAACAACTTTAACTAATAAAACTGTAGCTTCGTCTTTGCTGTTTGATTCAAGAGCAGTTTCAAACTTCTTTATAGTAGTTTTTAACGCTGATTTAATCATTCTGTTTTGAGCAGTTTTAGTTTCTGTAACCTTTATTCTCTTCTTTGATGATTGAATATTTGCCATCTGTAATTCACCCCCCTTAGGTTATTTGTTGCCTCTTCACAGCTTTGGGGAAAACTGTGACCGAGTTCGTTTTTAACATACCATATTATATCATTGAAAGTCTAGTATTTCAAGTATTAAATTTAAACATTAAGGCAAAATAATAAAGCAGAGGTATTTAATTTGTCGTTTTTCAAGAAAATGATTTAAATAAAAATAGGGAGGTATTATATGATAAACGTAAGAACAGATTTGGCAATAGAAGCTAGAGAAATGTATAAAAGAGATAATAAAAGTGAAATTGATGGGGTTATTGTAGAAGAAGAAAAAGACGGAGAGATAAAAATATCTACGGTAACAATAGAAACTGATGAGGCTGGTGAAAAAATTGGTAAGCCAAAAGGTAATTACATAACTATAGATTTCCCAGAATATACACACTACGATGGAGAGTCTATGGATAAGGTATCCTATGTAGTTTCGAATGTTTTAAAAAGAATGGTTAGTATGCCAGATGAAAAAACAGTTTTAGTGGTTGGCCTTGGTAATTGGAATGTAACTCCAGATGCTCTTGGACCTAAGGTGTCAGAAAAAATAATGGTTACAAGACATTTAAAAGAGGTTATGCCAGATGTTATAGATGATTCAGTAAGATCTGTATGTACAATAGCACCAGGGGTTCTTGGAATAACAGGAATCGAAACAGGTGAAGTTATAAAATCATTAGTTAATAAAATAAAACCAGATTTAGTAATATGCGTAGATGCATTAGGATCTAGAAAACTTGAAAGAGTTAACAGAACTATTCAAATAGGAGATACTGGGATTTCTCCAGGAGCTGGAGTTGGAAATCATAGAATGAAAATAAATGAAGAAACTCTAGGTGTTAAGGTTATTGCAATTGGAGTTCCTACAGTTGTTGATGCTGCAACTATGGCAAATGATACTATAGATTTACTTTTGGATGAATTAATAGGGAAAGCAGAAGAAGGTAAAGAATTTTATAATATGCTAAAGTCTATTGATAAAAATGAAAAAAGTGCATTAATAAAAGAAGTGTTAAATCCATTTATTGGAGATTTGATGGTTACTCCAAAAGATATAGATACAATTGTAAATTCATTAGCTAAAATAATTGCTAACGGAATAAATATGGCTATACAACCGAATTTAGATATGGAAGATATAAATAAATTTATGAATTAGATCCCTAACATAAATAGGCTGTTATCCATAAAAAATAATAAAAAAAATAATAAAAAAGTGTTAATAATTATGTAACTCTTACCATATACATATAAGGGAGCTGAAAGAGAATAATGTTTTTGAAGCTCTCTAAGGGATAAGGGAGGAGCTACTATGATAGGTTTTAAAAAGGGAAATAATATAAGTCCTTTAAAAAGGAGTGTTAGAGTAAAGAGTTTAGGAAGGTTACCGTCTTTAAATTTAGGATACTTTTTAATTATAGGTTTTGTAATAATATTTTTAGCTAGAGCTGTAGGAGTTGTAAATTCTAATAGTGAACGAGGGGGGTATGCATATGTTCAAATGTTAAATTTAAGTATGCCAATGGTTAAAACACAGGTGTATAAAGATGAGGCATATGCAGAAAATAAGTTATCAGTAAAAGGTGTAGTTGCAGAAGCATTAGGATTATCCAATATTAATTTAATTGGAATTATAGGAAATGAAGTAAGTTATTTTAGTGAGGCTACAATAAACAATCCAGAAGTAAGAGATCATAATAGAGGCTTTGAAAAATTTAAGGTAAATGAAAATACTATAGCTAAATTAACCCCCGAAGAAATTGCAGAGTTAAATGATGTTAGTAAGGCTTATAATCCAAGCCTTAAGAAAACATTAAATTCAGCTAAACCAGAAATATTTATTTATCATACCCATACAATGGAGCAGTATGCTGAATCAGGAGTAGCTCAAACAAATAATTCTGATGCTAATGTAGTTGGGGTTGGAGATGTATTAGCTAAAGAACTAGAAGAAGGTTATGGAATCTCTGTTGTTCATGATAAAACAAATTATAGTGTATCATATAACGATGCTTATGATAGATCTCGCGAGGGGTTACAAAAATATTTAAATGAATATGGAAAATTTAAAATTGTAATTGATTTGCATAGAGATTCGGTAGAAAATAAGAGTCTAGTAACGACAACTTTAAATGATCAGAGTCTAGCTAAGTTTATGTTTGTAACATCTCAAAATGTTCCAACTTATGATGCAAATCAAAAAACTGTAGATGCGTTATATGGCATAGGCAGTAAATTGTTCCCAGAACTTATAAAGCCAACTAAGATATTTGAAGGATTAGGTGGAATAAATGGATTTAATCAAGGATTTTGT
This sequence comes from Clostridium gasigenes, assembly GCF_017348895.1. Taxonomy (NCBI): domain Bacteria; kingdom Bacillati; phylum Bacillota; class Clostridia; order Eubacteriales; family Clostridiaceae; genus Clostridium; species Clostridium gasigenes. The sequence continues at coordinate 134,669 of NZ_CP071376.1, read as the reverse complement.
GAAGGCAGTATGATTATAGAAGTTGGTTCCCATAAAAATGCAGCTCAAGAAGCAAAGCTTACAGGTAAATATATAGCAAGAATTTTAGCAGAGTACTTAAATGGTTCAGAATAAGAGAAATAAAAACAAGCCAATACACATGAAAATATTGAATTGTTTTTTAGCTGTCTAAAAGGATTATTTATTTTAATATTAATAAATTGAATAGAAGTTTATTAAAATGAGCACTCTTATAGATAAAACTATAGGGAGTGCTCATTTATGTTTAATAAGAAGTTTGCTATATCAATGTTTATTATAATTTTATTAGGAATAGTAGGGTTTATTAGAATAAATATAATAAATACTAAGGCTCTATCTCCTATTGGGAATACTGAAGATAATTATGCATTAGTTAGTGAAGAATTTGGAGAAGACTTCACAGAATTTATTAAAGATAATGCAGAGGTTAAAATTTATACAGGTGAAGGGGAAGAGGACGCGTCAATAAGAATTAAAGAGAAGGAACTTCGTTTAAAAAAAGAAAATCCATTTATAAAAGTAGTTATAACTGCAGGAACAAAAATTGAAAGTGCATTTTTAAGTGGTAAAGCTAAAATTGATAATAAAATAAAAGATATAAATAAAAATAATACAGAAAAAGAAAATACAAATAAGGAACTAGATTCAAAAGTAGATGATTTTATAAAAAGTAGAGGGAAAAATAAAAATAGTATAGAAGAACAAGGAAATGAAGAAACTAAGGGTGAAGAAAATTTAGAAACTGATAAAGATAAAGATAAAGAGTCTATTATTGACCAGAAGAATGCACCAGTAGAGGAAAGTACAAAACAGGAAGATTCACAAAATTAGGCATTTTAATATTGCTAAGTTGTACTGTACAGATAGTAAATTTAGAAAGTTAATAATAAAAGTATTTTAAAATACTTTTATTATTGACACATAATAAGCTTTCTATGATATAATTAGCTGATTTAATTATAATGGGGGTGAAGTAACTGCTTTAACTTAACATAAGGGTTAGCAGTTTAAATATATGGAAAAAAATAGACAAGATAATATTAGAAATTTTTCAATAGTAGCACATATAGATCACGGCAAGTCAACTCTTGCAGATAGATTATTAGAGTTAACTGGAACTTTAACAAAAAGAGAAATGGAAGAACAAGTTCTAGATAATATGGAAATTGAAAGAGAAAGAGGAATTACTATTAAGTCTCAAGCAGCTAGACTTGTTTATAAAAGAGCTGACGGAGAAGAATATATATTAAATCTTATAGATACTCCAGGACACGTAGATTTTACTTATGAAGTTTCAAGAAGTTTAGCAGCCTGCGAGGGAGCTGTTTTAGTAGTTGATGCAACTCAAGGAGTTCAAGCGCAAACACTAGCAAACTGTTATTTAGCATTAAATAATAATTTGGAAATAGCACCAGTAATAAATAAAGTTGATTTGCAATCAGCAAGGCCAGATGAAGTTAAACAAGAAATTGAAGATGTAATAGGAATTGAAGCTGGAGATGCACCTATGATATCTGCAAAAACAGGTTTAAATATACAAGATGTGTTAGAAACAATTGTAGAAAAGATACCAGCACCTAACGGTGATGAAGAAGCTCCACTTAAGGCGCTAATATTTGACTCATGTTATGATAGCTATAAAGGTGTAGTTTCATATGTAAGAGTATTTGATGGTGTTGTAAAACCTGGAACAAAGATTAAGTTAATGGCAACAAACAAGATTTGCGAAGTAACAGAGGTAGGAATATTTACTCCTAAGTTATTACCAATATCAGAATTAAGAGCCGGAGACGTTGGATACATAGCAGCATCAATTAAAAATGTAAGAGATGCAAGAGTTGGAGATACAATAACTGAAGCAGATAGACCAGCAGAGGTAGCAATGGAAGGGTATAAACCTGCTATACCAATGGTTTACTCAGGTATTTATCCAGTAGATGGAGCAAAATATCAGGAGTTAAAAGATGCTTTAGAAAGATTGCAAATAAATGATGCAGCATTAAATTTTGAGCCGGAGACATCAATAGCTTTAGGATTTGGATTTAGATGTGGATTCTTAGGACTACTTCATATGGAAATTATTCAAGAAAGAGTAGAAAGAGAATTTAACTTAGATATAATCACAACTGCGCCATCAGTTATTTATAAAGTTATTACAGTAAAAGGTGAAGAAATTAAATTAACAAACCCAACAAATCTTCCAGCCGCAACTGAAATAGATTATATGGAAGAACCAGTTGTAACGGGTACAATTATATCACCAACAGAATACGTTGGTGCAGTAATGGAACTTTGTCAAGAAAGAAGAGGAATATTTATTGGAATAACATACTTAGAAGAAACTAGAGTTTCAATTAAATATGATATTCCGTTAAATGAAATTATTTATGATTTCTTTGATACGTTAAAATCAAGAACTAGAGGTTATGCATCTCTTGATTATGACTTCAAGGGATATATAAAAACAGAACTTGTTAAGTTAGACCTTATGTTAAATGGAGATGTAGTAGATGCATTATCTATGATAGTGCCAGCTGAAAGAGCATATGCAAAGGGTAAATCAATAACAGAAAAATTAAAGGCAATTATTCCAAAACAAATGTTTGAAGTGCCAATTCAAGCTGCCATAGGAACTAAGATAATAGCTAGAGAAACAGTAAAAGCAATGAGAAAAGATGTTTTAGCTAAATGTTATGGTGGAGATATATCAAGAAAGAAGAAACTTCTAAATAAACAAAAAGAAGGAAAGAAGAGAATGAGACAAGTGGGATCAGTTGAAATACCACAAGAAGCATTTATGTCTATCCTTAAAGTAGATTAGTATTTAGAAAATTCAAAAGTAAACAATATTTTAATACTATATGTTTTATATGAGTTAGTAGAATCTTTATAAGCGTTTTAAAAGAGTCAGATTACCTTAGGGGCATCTGGCTCTTTTAAATTATAATTCATTAGATGACTAAGGCATCATAAAATAAATAATTAATTAAGAAAAATAGTTTCTATAAATTTATAAGTTTCTGTTAAGTCAACTTCAGTTCCTAAGTTTTTTAAAAAGGGGACAAACTGGGGCTTATCCATTGCTATAAACTTTGAAACTTTAGGATTTATTCTAAAATAATTAGTTTTTAAAAATTCTTTGCAATAGATATCTTCTAAATAGCTACTTCCATCCATAACTAAGGATAGAAAAGGTGATTTCATTTTTGCAAAAGGGTGAAATGCCCATTGAGCGGCACCCCATTTTGAAGTATCACCTATAATTGTATCAGGACTATCGCCTGTACCTATGGATAAAAGTCTAAAATCATTTCCAGATGATAGAGTGCTAAAGCAATTCATAGCGCTAAAAACAGCAGCAGCAGTAGGACTATTTGCAACTACCCCACCATCTATAAAATTATTATGAGAAGGGAAGTAGGTAGGAGCAGCAGAAGTCGAAAGTGCTACATCTATAACTCTAGAATTATAAGTTGAGTTATTACAAAGATTATTAAAGAAAACAACTTCAAAGCTATCTTTAGTAAATCCCTTAACATTAAAGGATGGTACGAAAACATATTTCTTTAAATCTTTAATTAATAAATCTTCAGGAAAATAATCTAATAAAAGTTGGCTTAAGTTGTAATTACTGTACTTGGGTTTAAATATGTTATATTGACTTGGTGAAAAAATTTTCTTTGTATTGCTATAGCTATATAAATCATCAACAAAATTGGCAGTTTTACCATAAGCTAAGGAAAGTGCAATTAAAGAACCGGTTGAAGTGCCTGCAAATAAATCAACTTCATCTAAAAGATTCGGAAATTTTTCGCAAATTCTTTTCAAAATTCGTGCAGATAAGGCGCCTTTAATTCCACCACCATCAAAGGATAAAATTTTAAATGTCTTCAATGTTAAAACTCCCTTATACAAAATAATTATACAAATAATATATTCGAATTTAATATTTAGGTTAAAGATATTATAAATAAAATAACTATGCTAAAAATATTTACAAACTATTAGAAAAATATTATGGGTAATTCCAATTTTATTTGGTAATATAAAAGTAAATAATAAATTAATTCTGTTAAATAAGGCATTGAATAAAATGCCTTATTTTTTTAATAGCAATATAAAGCTAATTAAAAGATGAATTAGGAAGAGAGCTGAACAAATGAATATAATAAAAGAAAATAAAGAGATATCATTATATGTGCATGTACCATTTTGTAAACAGAAGTGTTTTTATTGTGATTTCCCATCCTATGCAGCCTTAGAAAGTTTAATGGAGGATTACGTAGAGGCTTTATGCACTGAAATTGAAGAAAAAGCTAGTGGATATTTAATAAAAAGTATATTTATAGGTGGTGGAACTCCGTCTTATTTAGAAACTCATCAAATAAGAAAAGTTTTAAACTGTATATCTAGACTTAACTTAATGGAAAATATGGAGTTTTCTATGGAGTGTAATCCTGGAACTTTAGAAGCTGAAAAATTAATTGCTATGTTTGAAGGTGGAGTAAATAGAATAAGTATGGGGCTTCAAGCAGTTCAAGATGGACTTCTTAAAGATATTGGTAGAATACATACATTTAAACAATTTGAAAAGAATTTTAAATTAGCTAGAAAAATTGGATTTAAGAATATAAATATAGATTTGATGTTTGGACTTCCACATCAGAAGGTTTCGCAGTGGAGAGAAACTTTGGAAACTATAGCTAAAATAAATCCAGAGCATATTTCTGCATATAGTTTAATAATAGAAGAGGGAACATGTTTCTACAAAATGTGGAATGAAGATAAATTAATATTACCATCAGAAGATGATGAAAGAGAAATGTATGAAATTACAAAAGGTGTTTTAAAGGAATATGGATATAATCAATATGAAATATCTAATTATTCAAAAGAAGGATACGAATGTGAACATAATAAAGTTTATTGGAGATGTATGCCATATCTAGGAGTTGGATCTTCATCTAGTTCATTTATGGATAACTATAGATTTAAAAATATAAATAATATAAAAAAATATATAGAGAATATAAGTTTAAAAAGTAGTGTAGAAGAAGAAAGAAGACAAAATTCTAAGGAAGATAATATAGAAGAATTTATGTTTATGGGACTTAGGCTTTTAGAGGGAATAGATAAAAATGAATTTAAAGCTAGATTTGGAATTAATATAACAAGTATATATAAAGATATAATTGATAAAAATATATTGTGTTGTTTAATGGGAGAGAAAAACAATAAGGTGTTTCTAACAGAAAAGGGAATTGAGTTATCTAATAAAGTAATGAGTGAGTTTATATTAGATAAATAATTTTTTGAATTTAATATTTAGGAAAATGGAGTAATTATTAGAAAAGTGAAGTAAATAGCATTTATTTAAATTAAATGATGTTATTTAATAAAATTTAATGGCATTTTAAATTGACAAAAATCCTAAAGAATAATATATTAGTAATATAGTCATTAGCACTCGACTTGAATGAGTGCTAACAGATAGAGGTGATGTCATGGCTATTGATGAAAGAAAAATAAAAGTGCTTCAGGCTATCATTAATGACTATATCAGCACAGGAGAGCCTGTGGGCTCGAGAACATTAGCAAAAAAATACGACTTAGGAGTTGGCTCAGCTACAATCAGAAATGAAATGGCTGACCTAGAAGAGTTAGGTTATTTAGAACAACCTCATACATCAGCAGGTAGAATTCCTTCAAGTAAGGGCTACAGATTGTATGTAGATAGTTTAATGGAAGTTGACCCTTTAACTCTTCAAGAGGAGTTAAGGATAAAGGAATACATTATAAACTCCGCATTGTATGAAGTTGATAAAATTGTAAAACAAGCAAGTACATTACTTTCTGAACTTACAAATTTAACTTGTATAGTACAAACTCCTTCAGTTAGAAAAAGCTATATAAAATCTATACAATTACTTAAGATAGATAACCATAATTTGGTTTTAGTAGTTGTTACACAAAGTGGTTTAATTAAAAATAATAGAATAAGAGTAGTTGAAATGCCAGAACAAAGTGAATTTCAAAGAATAAATGAAGTTTTACAAATAAGACTTAAAAATTTGACAATAGAAGAAATAAATTTAGAAGTAATTAACAGTCTAAAAATTGAATTAACAGGATATGATGAAATATTTAATGGTATGTTACCAGCTTTATATGAAACGTTGAGTCAATCGGAGAGTACAGATATATTAGTAGAAGGAACTACTAATATATTTAATTATCCAGAGTACAACAATATAGATAAAGCTAAGGAGATAATTTCTCTTTTAAATAATAAAGACTGTGTAATTGAACTTTTAGAACAATCGGGTGATATAAGTGTTAAAATTGGGGATGAGAACTTTTTTCCTGGAGCAAAGGAATGTTCAATTATTTCAGCAGAATATTCTCTAGGTGGAAATGCAATTGGAACTATTGGACTTATAGGACCTAGAAGAATTAATTATTCTAAAGTTATAGCAATTATGGCTCAAGTTATGAAAGAATTAAATAAAAGTATTACGAACCAACGTATAGAATAAAATAAAATGAGGTGTAGTTAAATGGAACAAAAAAGAGAAGTTGAAGAAGATATAATAGAAAAAGTTGAAGCCGAAGAAGTTGAAGCTGAACAAGTTGAGACTGAGGACGTGGAAAATTTAGAAAATGAAGAATCAACAGATGAAGTTTCAGAAGAAAATCCTAATGAAAAGGGAGAAGAGGAAGAAAAAGAAAACCCTCTAAAAACACTTATGAAATTTAAAGATAAAAATAAAAGACTTTCTAATGAAAATGAAGCACTAAAAGAAAGATTACTTAGAGTTAGTGCAGAATATGAAAATTACAGAAAAAGAACAATTAAAGAAAAAGAAGGTATATATACAGATGCTTGCGTAGATGTATTAAAGGAAATATTACCTGTAATTGATAATTTAGAAAGAGCATTAAGTGTAGAAGGAAATATAGAAGACCTTAAAAAAGGTATAGAAATGACTATTAAAGGTGTTAATACTTCATTTGAAAAGTTAGGTGTTAATGAAATAGATACAACAGGACAATTTGATCCAAATCTTCACCAAGCAGTTATGCATATTCAAGATGAAGAATTAGGGGAAAATGTAGTTGCTGAAGTATTCCAAAAAGGATACAAAAAAGGCGATAAAGTATTACGACATACAATGGTTAAAGTTGCAAATTAATAAAATAGTTATTAATTTGACAAATATAAATATAAAAAGCTAATAAGTATAAAAAATTTAGGAGGAACAAAAAAATGGGAAAAATTATAGGAATTGATTTAGGAACAACAAATTCATGTGTAGCAGTAATGGAAGGTGGAGAACCAGTAGTAATCACTAATGCAGAAGGCGCTAGAACTACTCCTTCAGTAGTTTCATTCCAAGCAAATGGAGAAAGATTAGTAGGTCAAGTAGCTAAGAGACAATCAATAACTAATCCAGATAAGACAATAATATCAATAAAGAGACATATGGGAACAAACTACAAAGTAGATATAGATGGAAAATCACATTCACCACAAGAAATATCATCAATGGTATTACAAAAAATTAAAATAGATGCAGAAGCTTACTTAGGCGAAACTGTAACTCAAGCAGTTATAACAGTTCCAGCTTACTTCAATGATGCTGAAAGACAAGCAACAAAAGATGCTGGTAAAATAGCAGGGCTTGAAGTTTTAAGAATAATAAACGAACCAACAGCTGCAGCTTTAGCTTATGGTTTAGATAAAATGGATACAAACCAAAAGATATTTGTTTATGACTTAGGTGGTGGTACTTTCGACGTATCAATTCTTGAACTTGGAGATGGAATATTTGAAGTTCTATCAACAAACGGAGACACAAAACTTGGTGGAGATGACTTTGATGAGAAAGTAATGAATTATATTGCTGATACTTTCAAGAATGAATATGGAGTTGATTTAAGACAAGATAAAATGGCTCTTCAAAGATTAAAAGAAGCTGCTGAAAAAGCTAAAATTGAATTATCATCATCAACACAAACAAACATTAACTTACCATTCATCACAGCTGATGCAACTGGTCCAAAGCATATTGATATGAACCTTACAAGAGCTAAGTTCAATGAACTTACTCATGACTTAGTTCAAAGATCAATAGAACCAATGAAGAAAGCATTAAGTGATGCTAAATTATCAATTGGAGATATCCAAAAGATAGTATTAGTTGGAGGATCAACAAGAATACCAGCTGTTGTAGAAGCAGTTAAGAACTTTACAGGAAAAGAACCTTCAAAGGGCGTTAACCCAGATGAATGTGTTGCTATGGGAGCTGCTATTCAAGCAGGTGTGTTAACAGGAGAAGTTAAGGATGTATTATTATTAGATGTTACGCCTCTAACACTTGGAATCGAAACTTTAGGTGGAGTTGCTACTGCTTTAATAGAAAGAAATACAACTATTCCAGCTAAAAAGAGTCAAACATTCTCAACAGCAGCAGATGGTCAAACATCAGTTGAAATTAATATAGTTCAAGGTGAAAGACAAATGGCTGCAGATAATAAGGCTTTAGGAAGATTTACTCTTTCAGGAATTTTATCAGCAAGAAGAGGAGAACCTCAAATAGAAGTTACATTTGATATAGATGCTAATGGTATTGTTAAGGTATCAGCAACAGATAAAGCAAGTGGTAAAGAAGCCAATGTTACAATTACATCTTCAACTAACTTAAGCGATGCAGAAGTAGAAAATGCAGTTAATGAAGCAGCTAAGTTTGCTGAAGAAGATGGAAAGAGAAAAGAAAAAATAGATGTTAAGAATAATGCAGAACAAGTTATTTACCAAACAGAAAAAACTTTAACTGAACTTGGAGAAAAAGTTTCAGAAGAAGATAAAGCTAAGGTAAATGAAAAAGTAGCGGCACTTAATGAAGTTAAAGATGGAGAAGACGTAGAAGCTATAAAAGCAGCAATAGAAGCATTAAATCAAGAATTCTATGCTATATCTTCTAAAATGTATGCAGATGCAGGAGCACAACCAGGAGCTGAAGGATTTGATCCAAACAATATGGGTGGAGCAAATGCAGGAGCACCTCATGATGATAATGTAGTTGATGCAGATTTTGAAGTTAAAGAAGATAAATAGTAGTAACTATATGTTATAATGGATTATAATAAAAAAGGGAAGACCTTAGATGTCTTCCCTTTTATAAGGTATAGTAAAAAATAACTAGTCAATGTACATGGAACCTTGGACTGTTATTTTAAAGAAACTCCTTAAAGAACAAAATTATCTAGGCGGTGAAAATATACATGGCAAATAAAGATTACTATGCAAGCCTTGAAATTCAAAAAGGCGCTAGTGAAGATGAAATTAAAAAGGCTTTTAGAAAGCAAGCTATGAAGTATCATCCTGATAAAAATCAGGGAAATGACGTAGCTGAAGCAAAATTTAAAGAAGTAAATGAGGCATATCAAGTTCTTTCAGACCCAGAAAAGAAATCTAGATATGATCAATTTGGAACAGTTGATGGAGACCCAGGATTTGGCGGCGGTGGAGCTGGTGGATTCTCAGATATGGGCGGGTTTGGTGATATTTTCGAAAGTTTCTTTGGAGGCGGAGGCGGAGGCAGAAGAGCTAATGGTCCGGCTAGAGGAGCTGATGTTGAATATAGCGTTACTTTAACTTTTGAAGAAGCTGTTTTTGGAGTTAAAAAGGATGTTTCAATTAATAGAAGTGAAAACTGTGAATATTGTAGTGGATCAGGAGCTAAGGCTGGTACAACAGCTAAAACATGTCCTTCATGTAATGGAAGTGGGCAAGTTAGAGTTCAAAGACAAACACCTCTTGGAAGTTTTGCAAGCACTTCAACTTGTGACAAATGTGCTGGAAAAGGTAAAATTGTAGAAACACCTTGTCCATCATGTAGCGGTAGAGGGAAAACTAGAAAAAATAGAAAAATTAGTGTTAATATACCGGCAGGTGTTGATACTGGAAATGTAATGCCACTTAGAGGCGAAGGTGAACATGGAACTAATGGGGGTCCTGTAGGGGATTTATATATTAGAATAAATGTAACTCCGTCAAAGAAGTTTACTAGAAAAGGTGTAGATGTTTATATAGATACACATATTTCTATGGCAAAAGCTGCACTTGGAACTGAAATTACAGTTTCAACTGTTGATGGAGATGTTAAATATACTATACCTCAAGGTACTCAATCAGGAACATTATTCAGATTAAAGAATAAAGGTATTCCAAGAGTTAACTCAACAGGTAGAGGGGATCAATACGTTAAAGTAATAGTTGATATCCCTAAAACTCTTAATGAAAAACAAAGAGAAGCCTTAAAAATGCTTATAGAAGCATCGGGAGAAAGTTTTGATGAAGTGGCTCATAAAAAGGGCATAAAAGACTTATTTAATAAAAAATAATAAACAATAAAGAGCTCAGGATTTTCCTGAGCTCTTTATTTTTCTGTAAATAAGTTTAACAAGATATATTAAAAACTAAGTTCCAAAGAAAGTAAATAGGTAAATAGGTATGAGCGATATAGATATTTCCAATAAGTAAGTATATTTTTTAGTGATATAATTAAAAATAGAAGAAAATATTTTTAGGAGTGATAACATGACTAAGTTAAAAGAAATCTTATTAGGTGAAATAGAAGAGTTTAGAGAAGTAGGACATAGATTTATTAATAAAGAAATAAATATGATGCAATTTAAACATGATTCAGGTGGAATGGGGGTATATGCTCAACGTGGTGGGGAAAAATTTATGATAAGATTTAGAATACCTTCAGGAATGACAGATATTCGTGAAATGAGATTAATTAGGGATATAACAGAAAAGTATAATTTAGGTGGAATGCATTTTACAACACGTCAAGCTATTCAGTTACATGGGCTGGATATAGATCCAATTTGTGACATTATGAAAGAAGCTTTAGAATTAGACATTTATACAAGGGGATCTGGCGGTAACTTTCCAAGGAATGTTGCTATATCACCATTATCAGGAGTAGATAGGGATGAAGCTTTTGATATTACACCATATGCATTAGCTGTAGGTAATTATTTTATGGAGGAGATATATACTTATAAACTACCAAGAAAGTTAAAAGTATCATTCTCAAGTAGTGAAGAAGATGGTGCGCATTGCAGTGTTCAAGATTTAGGTTTCTTAGCAGTAAATAAAGATGGGAAGGAATATTTTAAAGTTTATTTAGGTGGTGGGTTAGGTAGAAATCCTAAACTTGCGGTTATGTTAGACGAACTTATAGAATCAAATGATATTTTGTATTATGTTGAGGGTATGATTTCTATGTTTAAGGCAGAAGGAGATTATGAAAATAAGAATAAGGCTCGTGTTAGATATATTTTAGAAAGAATGGGTAAAGAAGAGTTCTTGAAGTGCTATAAAAAGCACGTAAGTGAAGTTAAAGCTAATGGTGGCTTTGACTTGAAACTAGAAGCTAAAGTTTATAATAAAGAGGGAATAATAATAAATACTAAACATCCAAGGTTATATAGACAAAAGCAAGAAGGCTTATATAGTGTTTACCTTCATCCAATAGGTGGTCAATTAACATTACAGCAATTAGATATTATATTAGATGAATTAGAAAATTGTGATGATGCTGAAATAAGGTTGTCAATGACTGAAGGTGTTTGGTTTAGAAACTTAAATGGAAAAGAAGCAGAGGGTCTTCTTAAACTTACACACGGAATGGGAGGGGAAACTAACTTAGAGCAAAGCATAGCTTGCATAGGAACACCTACATGTCAAATTGGATTATGTAATAGCCAAGGTGTTTTAAATAGTATTATTGAGTACTTTAAAGATAAAAATTTTAATGAAGATATATTACCAAAAGTATATATATCGGGATGTGGAAATTCATGTGGAGTTCATCAAATAGCAGGAATAGGGTTTACTGGTAAAAAGAAAAGAGTTAATGATAAAGTAGAAGAATGTTTTGAACTTCATATAGGTGGAGAATGCAAAGCATACGATGCAAGGCTTGGAAAAGTTTATGGTGACCTAATAAACACAGAAATACCTAGATTTTTATATGAACTAGCTTTGTTGATTAAGGAAGAAAATATAACATTTACTGAGTTTATAATTAATAGAGAAACAAAATTCGAAGCAATAGTTAAGAAGTATTTAGTATAAAAAATATATTCATATAATAAATGATAATAATTATCATTTACAAGGAGATTGTTAAGGGGTATAATCTAAGTATAATAATTAATGTTTTTTGGAATGATTAATATTAATGAAATAAATATATGAAGGAGGAATAAAAAATGAAAAAAATTAAGTTTAAGGGTAACCCTCTAACACTAGAAGGTAATACTGTTTCGGTTGGGGAAAAAATGAGGGCTTTTACGGTATCAGCTAATGATTTAAGTCCATTTACATTAAAGGATACAAGTGGAGTTAGAGTGTTTTTATCAGTACCATCAATAGATACTGGTGTATGTGATATGGAAGTTAAAAAATTCAATTTGGAGATAGGTAACATAAAAGGTGCAAGTTGTTATACAATATCAATGGATTTACCCTTTGCACAAGCAAGATGGTGTGGAGATGCGGGGGTAGAGGATGTTAAGATTCTATCTGATTATAAAGATAGAAATTTTGGAGAAGCTACAGGAACATATATTAAAGAGTTAGGGTTATTAACAAGAGCATCATTTGTTGTAGATTCTGAAGATAAGGTAACATTTGTAGAATATCTTGAAGAAGTAACTAATGAACCTAATTATGAAAAAATATTAGAAGCTATAAAGTTAGCTAAATAGAATTTTAACAGCTCTTAAAGCACTGAAATTAATTAAATTTCAGTGCTTTTTTAATAAGGCATTGTAAAATAAATAATAGACCCAAAATCAAGGATACTGGTGTATTATTTATTTTATGATGCCTAAGGTTAATTAACATAATACTAGACACAATCTTTACATAAGTGTAAAATATAGAATTAGTCAAAGGATGTAAAGAAAGGATTGATTTAAATGCAAGGAACTTGGATAGAAATTAGAGTAATCACAAAAAGTGAGGCGTTAGAACCAATTTCAGGAATATTTTATGGATTAGATTGTAAGGGTGTAGCTATAGAGGATCCAAATGATATACTAGAAACAAAAGAAGGTCCATTAACTTGGGATTTTGCGGACATTAATGTGTTGGAACATAAAGGTAAATGTGCTGTTGTTAAAGCATATTTCTCAGAAGAAGATGAAATTGAAAAGATAATAGCCTATGTTAAGGAGAAGGTTGAAGAAATTAGAGACCTTGGAATTGATGTTGGTGAAGGTATAGTAGAAAATGAAAAAATATTTGAAGAAGATTGGGCAAATAACTGGAAAAAATATTATAAACCAACTCTTTTAGGTGAAAGAATAGTAGTTAAACCAACTTGGGAAGAGTATATAGCAAAAGAAAATGAGTTAGTAATAGAATTAGATCCAGGTATGGCTTTTGGAACAGGAACTCATGAAACAACAAGAATGTGCGTTCAAGCTTTAGAAAGATATGTTAATTTAGATAGTACTGTTTTTGATGTAGGTTGTGGAACTGGTATACTTGCAATTGCAGCAGCAAAACTTGAAGCTAAAATGGCTATAGGGGTTGATTTAGATCCAGTTGCAGTAGAAGTAGCTAAGGAAAATGTAGCACATAATAAATTAGAAAATATTGAAGTGTTATATGGAAATTTAGTAGAAGTCATAAGTGGAAAGGCTGATATTGTTGTAGCTAATATTTTAGCTGAAATAGTATGTATTTTAACAGATGATGTTAAAAGGGTTCTTAAAGATGGTGGATACTTTATTTCATCAGGAATTATTCATGACAGAGTTGAAATGGTTGTTAGCAAATTAGAAGAAAGTGGATTTGAAGTTTTAGAGAAGAATAAAGATGGCGAATGGAACTGTATAGTTGCAAAATTAAAGTAAGGTATTTACTCGGAGATGCCTAGAAGGTTAGGAGAGAGGATATATGCATAAGTTTTTTACACCAAAAGAAAATTTTTCCGAAACAGAAGGAAGAATAGTTGGTGATGATGTAAAACACATATACAAGGTGTTAAGACTAGCGAAGGGTGAAAAAGTAGTTCTTAATAACTGCGTTGGTGAAGAGTTTTTAGGAGAAGTAAAAAGTGTTGAGAAAACGGAAGTTATTATATCAATTTTAGAAAAATTAGACATAAATAATGAAAGTGAAGTTAAAATATATTTGTTCCAAGGATTACCTAAATCTCAAAAAATGGATTTAATAGTTCAAAAGGGGACTGAACTTGGCATTGCAGAATTTATACCAACAATAACCTCAAGAGTTGATGTTAAGCTTAAAGGTGATTTTAAAAAATTAGATAGATTAAACAGGATTGTTTTAGAAGCATCAAAACAAAGCAAAAGAACGATTGTGCCAAAGGTTTTAGAACCTATAGCATTTGAAGAGGTTTTAAATAGAATAAACACTGTGGATTTAATGTTAGTACCTTATGAAAATGCAGAAAATTTTGGTGTAAAAACATTGTTTAAAGAACTAAAAGATAAAAATGTTGACTTAGGAACTATTAAAAATATTGGTATATTTGTAGGACCAGAAGGTGGATTTGAAGATGAAGAGATAAGCATACTTAAAGAGAAGGGTGCATATATTATAACTTTAGGAAGTAGAATATTGAGAACAGAAACAGCTGGATTTGTAGCTACTTCTTTAATTCAATATGAATTAGGTGACTTAGGGGGAGATATTTAATGAATGTTGCATTTGCCACACTGGGGTGTAAAGTTAATCAATATGATTCAGAGGCTATGGCAGAAAAATTTATAAGAGAAGGATATAGTGTTGTAGATTTTAATGAAGTATCAGATGTATATGTAATTAATACATGTACAGTTACTAATATGGGTGATAGGAAATCTAGGCAAATTATTGGAAGAGCAAGAAAATTAAATGAAAATGCCATTATAGCTGTAGTTGGTTGTTATTCTCAAATGGCTCCAAAGGAAGTTTCAAAAATTCCAGGCGTTAATGTAGTGCTTGGAACTAGAAATAAGGGTGATGTAGTTTATTTTGTGAATAAAGCTAAAGATGAAGGGCAGAATCAAGTTCATGTTAAAGGTGTACTTAAAAATAAAAAGTTTGAAAACTTGAATATAGAAGAATATCAAGATAAAACAAGAGCATTTTTAAAAATACAAGATGGATGTAATAGATTCTGCACATATTGTTTAATTCCGTATGCTAGGGGGGCTGTATGCTCAAAGGATCCTATAAAGGTAATAGAAGAGGTTAAGAGCCTTGCAAGCCATGGGTTTAAGGAAATAATACTATCAGGTATTCACACGGCTTCTTATGGCTTAGAATTAGAAGGAAACATAACTTTAATAAATTTAATAGAAGAAATAGAAAAAGTAGATGGGATTGAAAGAATTAGAATAGGATCTATTGAACCGGCATTCTTTACTCCAGAAGTAATAGAAAAGATTAAAGGCTTTAAAAAGTTATGTCCACACTTCCATTTATCTCTTCAAAGTGGTAGTGATGGAACCTTAAAAAGAATGAATAGAAGATATGAGGCTAAAGAATATGCGATGTCAGTTAAGCTTTTAAGAGAAACTTTAAAAGATGTTTCAATAAGCACTGATGTTATTGTGGGGTTCCCAGGAGAAACAGAAGAAGAATTTAATGAAACATATGAGTATTTAAAAAGATTAAAGTTAACTAAAACTCATATATTTAAATTTAGCCCAAGAAAAGGAACAAAGGCTGCTGATATGCCTAATCAGTTAGATGGAAAGATCAAAGAACAAAGAAGTAAAATGCTTATAAAGTTAAATGGAATTAATGAAAAATCATTTATAGAGAAATATGTAGGTAAAGAGATGGATGCTTTAATGGAATTTGAAGTACCTGGAAAAGCTGGAATAGTAGAAGGTTACACTAAGAACTATATAAAAGTAGAAGTGCCTTGCAATTGTACGGATGTTAGAGGGAAGATATTAAAGATTAATATAGAAAAAGCAGAAACTAATTTTGCTGTAGCTAAATTAGTTTAGGAATTTAGAAAAATTTTATTTATATATATAAGGCGGTGAATTTATGAACTGTATATTTTGTAAAATAATTAATGGTGAAATACAGAGTAAAAAGATTTATGAAGATGAAAAAGTTTATGCTTTTTATGATATAAATCCTGAAGCACCTGTACATTTTTTAGTAATACCTAAAGAACATATCATAAGTGCTAATGAAATAAGTGAAATAAATTCGAATATTATTTCACATATATTCCTTGTTATTAATAAGCTAGTAAGAGAGCTTGGAATTAATAAAGAGGGTTATAGAATAGTTAATAATTGCGGCGAATTAGGGGGACAGACTGTTGATCACATGCATTTTCATGTTTTAGGTGGGCGAGGGTTAAAGTGGCCACCGGGTTAACAGTTTTTCAATCTATTATTGACATTGCAATTGCAAATATTGTATAATATAGCATGTGTTGTTAAGCCCGTAGCTGAATTAAATTAATTAATTTGAGCTAACGGAGGGAGGGATATAGGATGTCAGAAATTAAAGTTGGAGAGAATGAAACACTAGAAAGTGCATTAAGAAGATTTAAGAAAAAATGCGCTAGAACTGGAGTTCTTGCAGAGGTTAAAAAAAGAGAACACTATGAAAAGCCAAGTGTAAAGAAGAAGAAAAAATCAGAAGCTGCAAGAAAGAGAAAGTTCAAGTAGGGTTTAATTCTTTTTAAAGAATTTATGAAAATGCCATCAGTAAAAGATAGACTTCAACAAGATAAAGTTATAGAAATTTTAGAAAAAGAAGTCAAGCAAAAAGAACAACGCTTGAATTTAAAAAGGGAAACAGACGAGATTTGGAAGGTCAGTCACAAACTGAATAAAAATCTTAGTTAGTTACCTTCCTCAGCAGTTATAATGATATTAGAAATTATTAAAAAAACAGCTACACCATTGGGTGGAAATAACAGTTGAAATAACATTAGATATATTGAAAAAAGTTAAGGTTTCAATTATACCAGAAATAATTGGTAGATCAGATGATAAATTTATTAATTAATTATAAAATAATATTTAACTAATAAATAGTAAAAGAACTCAATATTTTATTGAGTTCTTTTTGTTGTCTAAAAAAGTAATTTTTTTTTTTATTTAATCATAAAGTACAAAGAGGGATTATTAAATAAGGAGAGGATGCTTTATGGAAGAAAAATTAAATAAAAGTAGGGAAATTATTATAGAGAAGTTTGATTTACCTAAAGATGTTATTTTGGATGTTCCTAAAATTATAGTTATAGGGGATAGAGAAATAACTATAGAAAATCATAAAGGAATCATTGTATTTGAAAGAAATATAATAAAAATAAATAGTAGGTTTGGACCAATAACCATAAATGGAGAGAACTTTGAAATACTATATATAGGAAGTTCAACTACAACAATTAGTGGTAAGTTTAAATCGATAGCATATGAGAGGTAACATATATGGGGTTAAATAAATTTAAAAATGGGAAAGTTTCAGTTGAAATTAAAGTTTTAAACCCTGAAAGAATATTAAACATATTATGGAATAATGAAATTAAAGTGTCTAATGTCAAAAAAATAGACATAGCTACTTTAAGAGTAGATATAGACTATAATGATTATGCACAGTTAAGAGAAGTTGTAAATAGAATAAATGGAAAAATGGATATTGTAGGCCGTGATGGACCATTATTTTTACTAGGAAAACTAAAAAAACGCTCTTCTTTAGTAATTGGGGCAATAATGTTTATTGGAATAATATTTTATTTATCCACTTATATTTGGGGAATTGAAATAAAAACAAAGAAAAATGTATCTCCATTTGAAGTAAGACAACAACTTTATGATATGGGCATTAAGCCGGGAACATTAAAAAAATCTATTGAAGTAAAAGATATAGAAAAAAAACTTGAAGATATAAACTCAGATATTTTATGGCTTAGAGTGAGGATAGAAGGCTCTACGTTGAAAGTTTTAATAGAAGAAAAGGTAAATCCACCGGAAGAAAAAAAACCAAAGCTAGGCAATCTAGTTGCTAAAATGGATGGCCAAATAAATAGAGTTTATGCCTACGCTGGGAGAACAGTTGTTAAAACAGGCGATGTTATTAAAGCTGGAGATATTGTTATAGAAGGAATTGATGGAAAAGAGGGAGAAGAATTTCAAGTTCCGCCAAATGGAATTGTTATGGCTAATACATTCTATGAAAAATCAATGGAAGTTAAAATTAACGGAACATCCATGGAGAGAAATGGAAATAAGGATAGTGACGTTTATTTGAATATATTTGGAAAGAAAATTTATATAAAAAAAGCTATAAAAGGTTTTAAAGAATATGATAAAATAGAAGACAGTAGTAAAATGCTAAATAAAGTGGTATATTTTGAAAGAGAAGAAAAAAATGTTAAGTTAACAAAAGAAGTGGCAATTGAAAATTCAATAAAAAGTTCGGAAGAATCATTGCTTAATGAGTTAACTAGAGAAGCTACAATAGTAGATAAGATAGTTAATACAGAAGATATTGGCAATGAAAGTATAAAAGTTAGAATTGTTTTTGTAGTTGAACAAAACATAGTAGACAATAATACTATTGAATATTAAAACTATGTAGATAAGAAGGTGGGAAACATGTTTTTTAATGGAAATGGTTATAAACCAAAGGATAGATCAAAAAGAATGTTTATTTTTACAATAGTATTTGTTCTTATTTATATTTTGCTTATTACAGCAATAGCCCCTAAGAAATATAATTTAACAGAGGGAGATATTGCAAATGCGGATATTAAGGCACCAAGAGATACTGTAGACGAAAGGGCAACTAAAGAAAAGGAAGAGGAAATATTAGAAAAAGTAGATAAGCAATACACTGTAAAGGGTGAAGTAAAGCTTTCTGCAGAAGAAAATATTACAAAGTTATTTAATAAGATAAGTAATATAAATGCCACTATAACTGATGAAAAGGAAAAAATAGCAGCAGCTAAAAAAATAGAAGGTTTTAATTTAACTGAAAATGAATTTAAAATTATACTATCATTAACTAAAGAAGAAATTGCTCAATTTGAACAAAGTTTACTTGGAATAATGAAATTGGTATATGTAAATAATATTCAAGAAAATAACATTGAAAATATTCAAAATTCACATGGAATAGTAAGCTATGAATTAAGTAAAAAAGATATTTCAAGAGAATTAGAATTAGCACTAAGTAATATTGCATTTAGTCAAATAAAACCTAACTTGTTCTTTGACAAAGAAAAGACAGATGAAAAAGTAAAGGAAGCACAGAAAAATTTGCAAAAAGAAATAATAAAGAAAAATCAAACCATAGTTAAAGAAGGAGAACCTATAACATCAAGTCAAATAGAAATATTAAGAGAACTTGGATTATTAGATAAAGGTCTTGGAAAAACTTATATGTATACTTATTTGATTTTGGCAGTATTTGTAGCAATGGTATTAGGTATGCAATATTCTTATTTATCAAAGGATAAAAAAGAAATTTATAATAATATAAAGATGATTATTATGATAAGTGTTATTAACTTAATATCTCTTTTACTTGCAAGAGGATTAAATATAATATCACCATTCTTAATACCCTTAGCCTGTGGTCCAATTTTATTAACACTACTTTTAGATTATAAAACTTCATTAGTTATAAATTCATTAAATATTTTACTTGTAAGTGTGGTTGTAGGGTTTAGTCCCCATATTATAATACTTTCTATAGTTAATGTGATAATTGGATCAACAACGCTTAGGAAGTTACAACAAAGAAATGATATATTATATTCAACTATATATATTGCAGGGGTTTCGGCATTAGTTACATTATCAACTGGTATGTTGTTATCTAATAACTTAACAGGTATTTTTATAGATACCGGATTTGTTATTTTAGGATCAATTATGTCAGGAGTGCTGGCAGTTGGGTTTTTACCTTTCTTAGAATCAACATTTGATATAGTTACTAATATTAAGCTTTTAGAAATGTCGAATCCAAACCATCCTCTAATGAAGAGGTTACTAATGGAGGCACCGGGAACTTATCATCATAGTGTAATGGTAGCTAACTTAGCTGAAGTTGCAACTGAAGAAGTCGGAGGGAATCCTGTAATTGCTAGAATAGGAGCATATTATCATGATATTGGTAAAATTAAAAGGCCATATTTCTTTGGAGAAAATCAAATGGGGAAAGAAAATCCACATAATAAGATTACTCCAAATTTAAGTACCCTTATAATAATATCTCATGTTAAAGATGGAATAGAACTGGCTAAGGAATATAAAGTTCCAAAGGTTATTCAAGATATAATAGAGCAACATCATGGAACTACATTAGTTAAATATTTTTATTATACAATGAAAAATTCAGCAGAGAAACCTGAAGATATTAAAGAAGAAGATTTCAGGTATCCAGGACCTACGCCTTGTAGTAAGGAAGCTGGTATATTAATGCTGGCAGATAGCGTGGAAGCTGCGGTAAGGTCTATAAATGAGCCAACTAAGGGTAAAATAGAGGAAATGGTAAATAATATAATTAAAGATAAGTTACATTCAGACCAATTAGTTAATTGTGATTTAACTTTAAGAGATTTAGAAAAAATAAGAAAATGTTTCTTAAAAGTTCTAAATGGAATATATCATAAAAGAATAGAATATCCGACAGAAAAAGTTAGAAGTTAGACAGCTAAAAAAAGTGGGGAGGGGCATCTGCCTTTCCCTTAAAAATTTAAATATTATTTAAGATACTTGAAAAAATCATAGAAACTAGTTGTTTCTGTGAAGCTCCATAGGAGGAGAAAGATGTTATATACAGATAATAGACAAGATAAATTAAAAGTAACTGAAAAATTTATTGATAAATTAAGTGAGGTTTGTAGCTTTACTTTAAAAGAAGAAGAGCTAGATAAAGAATATCAAATTTCATTGCTATTTGTTGATAATGATAAAATTAAAGAAATTAACAAAGAAACAAGAGGAATAAATAAGGAAACAGATGTGTTATCCTTCCCTATGCTTGATTATGAAGATAAAAAAGTATATAAAAACATGTATAAAGGATATGAATTTGATGAAACATATATGGATGGAAATGAATTGGTTTTAGGTGATATGGTACTTTCTTTAGAAAAGGCTTTAGAGCAAAGTTTAGAGTATAACCATTCTTATGAAAGAGAAGTTTCGTACTTAATAGTTCATTCTATTTTACATTTGCTTGGATATGACCATATGGAAGATTCTGAAAAAATAATAATGAGAAAAAGAGAAGAGGAAATATTAAATAAATTAGAGATTATAAGATAAGGCGCTTTTGAAAAAATAATAGCATTGACTAGAAATTTTTTAGATGCCTAAAGAAAAGGATGATTATATGAAATTTAAGAGGCTATTAGAAAGCTTTAACTATGCTATAGATGGAGTTTTAGATACAGTAAGAACTCAAAGGAATATGAAGATACATCTCTTTGTAACACTATGTGTGTTACTTGCGTGTTTCTTTTTTGATATTTCTAAAAGTGAGTTCTTAATTTTGGCAATTACTATAACGCTTGTAATAACAGCAGAACTTATTAATACAGCTATAGAAGCTGCTGTAGATATGACTACAAATTTTTATCATCCTTTAGCTAAAGTTGCTAAAAATGCTGCAGCTGGAGGGGTTTTAGTAACTGCAATTAATGCTTTAATAGTTGGATATATAATTTTCTGGGGTAAACTTTCAGATATTTCATATGTAATGATAGATAAAGTGAGAGAGTCTGAGCCTTATATGATTTTTATAGTGTTAGTATTTGTAACAATAGCAACAGTAATAGTTAAAGCTATATTTGGAGAGGGAACTCCATTAAAAGGTGGAATGCCAAGTGGTCATAGTGCATTATCATTTTCAGTAGCAACAGCTATAGCTCTTATTACAGAAGAACCTGTATGCATACTTTTAAGCTATTTAATGGCTTTTATTACAGCTCAAAGCAGAGTGGATTCAGAAGTGCATTCCATTTTAGAGGTTATAGTTGGAGCAATATTTGGAACTTTATTAACAGTGTTTATATTCACGATATTTAGACTATAGATAGGTTTAAATTTAATACTCTACTTTAAGATTAAATAGTGATATAATAAAACCTAATAATAACACACAAATTACAAAGTAGGAGGCATAATTATGGATTATAATAATATTATACAAAAAGCTATAGAGGCTAGGGAATTAGCCTATTGTCCTTATTCTAACTTTAAGGTTGGTGCTGCTGTTTTATTTGAGGATGGTGAGATATATACTGGATGTAATATAGAAAATGCATCTTATGGGGCTACTAACTGTGCAGAAAGAAGCGCAATATTTAGTGCTGTATCAAAAGGAAATAGAAAATTAAAGGTAATTGCATTAATTGGAGATACAAAAGAATTTACATATCCTTGTGGAATATGTAGGCAAGTAATTGGTGAGTTTGCAGAAGACAAAGATACAAAGATTATAATTATAAAAAATAAAGATGAATATATTCTAAAGACTTTTGAAGAAATAATGCCAGGAGCATTTACTAAGAAAGATTTAGAAAATTAGGAGGACAAATGTTTAAATCAGGATTTATAACAATAGTAGGAAGACCAAATGTAGGTAAATCAACATTATTAAATAAAATTATGGGTGAAAAACTTTCAATAGTTTCAAATAAACCTCAAACAACAAGAAATAATATACAAACAATTTTAACAAAAGAAGATTATCAAATGGTCTTCGTAGATACTCCAGGGATACATAAGCCTAAACATAAATTAGGTGAATACATGGTAAATTCAGCAAAGGATTCTATGAAAGAAGTAGATCTTGTGTTGTTCCTTGTAAATCCAGATGAAGAAATAGGAAGAGGAGATGCTTTTATCTTAGAAGCTTTAAAAAATCAAAAAGCTCCTGTTTTCCTAGTTTTAAATAAGATTGATGAAAGTACACAAGAAAGAGTAGCAAAAACATTACAACTATTTGCAAAAGAAATGGATTTTAAGGAAATAATCCCTATATCAGCAAGAAAAGGTAGAAATGTTGATAAGTTAATAGAGTTAATGGTTGGAAATATGCCAGAAGGGCCAAAATATTATCCAGAAGATATGATAACAGATGTTCAAGAAAAATTTGTTATATCAGAAATAATTAGAGAAAAAGCATTAAGAACTTTAAGAGAAGAAGTTCCTCATGGAATAGCTATAGATATTATTCAAATGAAAAAAAGTGATAGTGGAACTTGGCATATTGAAGTAGATATGATATGTGAGAAAGATTCACACAAAGGAATTATAATAGGAAAAGAGGGTCAAGGATTAAAGAAGATAGGTGAAACAGCAAGATATGAAATCGAAAGATTCTTAAATGCTAAGGTTAACCTTAAAGTTTGGGTTAAAGTTAGAAAAGAATGGAGAGATAATCAAAATTTCTTGAAAGAATTAGGATACAAAAAGACAAAATAGGGGATGGTTCTGCTGTCATTAGAGAAAACAAAAGCAGTAGTTATAAAAGCACAGGCTTATAAAGAAAATGATAAATTAGTATGGTTATATACTGAAGAATTCGGGAAGGTAACAGCTATAGCAAGAGGAACTAAAAAAAGTAAGAGCAGATTATTTGCTCTTACTTTACCTTTATGTTATGCAGATTATGTTCTCTTTAAAGGAAAGAACCTATTTAATTTACAAGAGGGTAAAATAGAGAATTCTTTTCAAGGTTTGTTAAGTAACTTAGAGAAGCTTACTTATTCATCCTATATTTGTGAGTTAATAGATATATGTTTAGAAGATGGTGAGAATAATAAACAGTTATATAAAGATTTTATTAAATGTTTATATTTATTAAATACAGATGCGTTAAATTATGAAATGCTTATTAGATCTTTTGAATTAAAACTTTTAAAATCAACAGGGTATGGACTAAATTTAGATCAATGTGTTAGTTGCAGAAAAAAAATAACAGTAACTAATTATATATCTATTTCTCATTTTGGTGGGGTGTGTGAAATGTGTAATAGGCAACATGGAATGTATATTTCAAAGCCAGCATATAATGCGCTAAGATTCTTAAATAACACTGATATGGAGAAGGTTTATAGACTTAATATTAATTCAGAGGTGAAAAAAGATATAAGCAAAGTAAATACTTTACTTATATCTTCAAATTACGCTAGAAAACCTAAAAGTTTAGAAATGCTAAATTATATAAAGGAGTGATTATATATGGAAATAACATTAGAAAAGGTAGATAAAGTAAAAGAAAGAACAGGATCAAGTTATGCTGAGGCAAAGTATGCATTAGAAATTAGTCATGGAGAAGTTTTAGATGCAATAATATATATAGAAGAAATTAAAGGCATAAATGGAGTTTTACCTATTATTGAAACATCATCAAAAGGTGAAAAAGGTGAAAATGATAAAAATGGAGAAACTGTTGAAGAATTTAAAGTTTGGTTAAAGGATTTAATCAATAAAGGAAATGTTTCAAGAATAAGAATTAGTAAAGATGAAAAAGAATTAATAGATATTCCAGTAAATGCAGGTATTGCAGCAGGAATGATCGGGATAATATTACCTCAAGTATTAGCGTTTGGAGTTATAGCAGCAGTAGTAACTAAAATTACTATAGAATTAACTATGGCAGATGGTAGTGTTGAAGTTGTAAATAAGTATATTTCTAAGGCAACAAGTGAAGTAAAAGAAAAAGCAAGTGATATTGCTGAAAAAGTAAAAAATAAATTTAATGAAGTTAATTTTAAAGGATATAAGAGTCCTAAAAGTAGTAATAAAGCCGATTCTAATGAAGAATCTGTATATACTTATACTGCTAATTTTGAAGAAACGGATAAATAAGGAGTAAATGAAAGTAAAACAGGTAATATAAGTCAATAAAATGAACAAATTAAGGATATTCAGCGAATTTGACTAATTATTCAGAAAATTAAGCATAGTCAAATTTTTATAAAATGTTATAATTATACTGTAAATATCAAACAAATCAAAATTATCTGAATATTCCTTAAGTTGTTGGAGAGAGGTATAAAATTGAAGTTATCAGGAAGACAAGAGGAAATTATAAAGTTAGTAAAAGAAGGACAGCCCATTACAAGTGAAGCATTAGCTGAAAAGTTAGGGGTTACAAGAGCTGCACTTAGAGCTGATCTTGCAATACTAACTATGATAGGAATATTAGATGCTAAACCAAAGGTTGGTTATATTTACGCTGGTAACCCTACAGATACTGCTATTTTGGATAACATATCTAAAGTATTGGTTGGGGATATAATGTCGAAACCTATCACTGTTAATAAGAATACTATGGTATATGATGCAATCGTATTCTTATTTTTAAACGATGTAGGTACATTATTTGTTGAAAATAACGGAATACTCATAGGTGCTGTATCTAGAAAAGATTTCTTGAAAATTGCAATTGGAGGCACCGATATTTATAAAGTTCCAGTAGGAGTAATAATGACAAGAATGCCAAACCTAGTTTGTGCATATGCAGAGGAAAGTGCATATAGTGTTGCTAAAAAAATTATAGAACATGAAATAGACAGTGTTCCTATAGTTGAAAAAATTAATGAGAAGTGCGAAGGAAAAGAGCAATTTAAAATAGTAGGTAAGATTTCAAAGACTAACATAACAAAGCTATTTGTAAAGCTTGGAGAAAGTACTTAAGAGAAGTTCGAAAATGGTAGTTTGTAAAATGATTTTTAACTTCAAATTTAGTTTTTTTTATGAAGTTAATAATTGTTATACCCTTGGGGTATAAATAGTAATTCGAAGAGTGAAGTTTGAAAATGGGTAAATTTAAATGGGTAGCTACGGGGCACAAGTTCCGATAGTATATAATCGAATTAGTATCGAACGGAGGAGTATTGAGATGGATAATAAGAAGTACGTTTACCTTTTTAGTGAAGGCAACGCAACAATGAAAAATCTTCTAGGGGGCAAAGGGGCAAATTTAGCAGAAATGAGCATACTAGGAATTCCAGTGCCACAAGGGTTTATTGTTACAACAGAAGTTTGTAATAAGTACTATGAGGATGGAAAAGTAATCGCAGAAAAAATCATTAAAGAAATCCATGAAAATATTGCGAAACTAGAAAAAATAACAGGTAAAGAATTCGGGAGTACTACTAATCCATTATTAGTATCAGTAAGATCAGGAGCAAGAGTGTCAATGCCTGGTATGATGGATACTGTTTTAAATCTTGGTTTAAATGATGAAGCTGTAGAAGCTATGTCTAAATTAACTAACAATCCAAGATTTGCATATGATTCATATAGAAGATTTATACAAATGTTCTCAGATGTAGTTATGGGAATTGAAAAAAGATTATTCGAAAATATAATAGATGAATTAAAAGAAGAAAAAGGTGTTAAAGTTGATACCGACTTAACAGGTGAAGATTTAAAGGAATTAGTAAAGAGATTTAAGGCTCTTTATAAAAAAGAAAAGGGTGAAGAATTCTTAGCAGATCCAAAGCAGCAATTAATAGAGTCAATTACTGCAGTATTTAGATCATGGGATAATCCAAGAGCTATAGTATATAGAAGATTAAATGATATTCCAGGAGAATGGGGTACAGCTGTAAGTGTTCAAGAAATGGTATTTGGAAATAAAGGAGAAACATCAGGAACTGGAGTTGTGTTCTCAAGAGATCCTTCTACTGGTGAAAATATAGTTTATGGTGAATACTTAATGAATGCACAAGGCGAAGATGTTGTTGCTGGTATAAGAACACCACTTCCAATTTCAAAATTAGAAGAGCAAAACCCAGTAATATATAAAGAATTCACTGATATTATAGATACTTTAGAAAAACATTATAAAGATATGCAAGATATGGAAATGACAATTGAAGAAGGAAAGTTATACTTCTTGCAAACTAGAAATGGTAAGAGAACAGCTCAAGCAGCTTTAAAAATTGCTGTTGATTTAGTTGAAGATGGAACTTTAACTAAAGAAGAAGCAATACTAAAAGTTGAGCCAAGACAATTAGATTCATTACTTCATCCGGCCTTTGATGTGGAAGATTTAAAGAATAGTAAGGTTATTGGTAAGGGACTTCCAGCATCTCCAGGAGCTGCATGCGGCACAATTGCATTCACAGCTGAAGAAGCTAAGGAAAGAGCTGAAAAGGGTGAAAATGTAGTTCTTGTAAGGCTTGAAACTTCACCAGAAGATATAGAAGGTATGATTGCAGCTAAAGGTATATTAACTGTTAGAGGTGGAATGACATCTCATGCTGCAGTAGTTGCTAGAGGAATGGGAACTTGCTGTGTTGCAGGTTGTGGAGAATTAAAAGTAAGTGAAGTTAATAGAACTTTAGAAGTAGATGGAAAAGTTTATACAGCAGATGATTTCATCTCAATAGATGGATCAACTGGAAATATATATGGAGTAGCTGTTAAAACTGTTACACCAGAAATATCAGGACATTTTGCTAAATTCATGGGTTGGGCAGATGAGATAAGAAAGTTAAAAGTTAGAACAAATGCAGATACTCCAAAAGATACTAAACAAGCAGTTGAATTTGGAGCAGAAGGTATTGGGTTATGTAGAACTGAGCATATGTTCTTCGCTGAAGACAGAATAAAAGCAGTTAGAGAAATGATAGTTGCTAAAAATGTTGAAGAAAGAAGACGTGCATTAGATAAAATACTTCCAATGCAAAAAGAAGATTTTATAGGTATCTATGAAGCTTTAGAAGGAATGCCAGCTACAATTAGATTCTTAGATCCACCATTACATGAATTCCTGCCTCATAGTGATGAAGATATTGCATCACTAGCTAAGGATATGGGAATTGGATTTGAAGAATTAAAAGCAACAGTTGAATCATTGCATGAATTTAATCCAATGATGGGGCATAGAGGCTGTAGACTAGCTGTATCTTATCCAGAAATTGCAGAAATGCAAACAAGAGCAGTAATTGAAGCTGCAATAGCTGTTAAAGAAAATAAAGGATATGATATAATTCCAGAAATAATGATACCATTAGTTGGCGATGTTAAAGAATTAAAATATGTTAAAGATATAGTAGTTAGAACTGCTGAAGCTGTAATGAAAGAAAAAGGAGTTAAGTTAGAGTACAAAGTGGGTACTATGATAGAAATTCCAAGAGCTTGTATAATAGCAGATGAAATAGCTAAAGAAGCGGAATTCTTCTCATTTGGAACAAATGACTTAACACAAATGGCATTTGGTTTCTCAAGAGATGATGCAGCTAAATTCTTAGTAGACTATTACGAAAATAAAATTTACGAACAAGATCCATTTGCTAAATTAGATCAAAAAGGCGTTGGAGAATTAATTAAACTCGCAGTTCAAAAGGGAAGAGAAGGAAGACCAAATATTAAACTTGGAATATGTGGAGAACATGGTGGAGATCCATCTTCAGTTGAGTTCTGTCATAACATAGGCTTAGACTATGTTTCATGTTCACCGTTTAGAGTGCCTCTAGCTAGACTAGCAGCAGCTCAAGCACAAGTGAAAAATAGAAGATAATAAATTAAAAGGAGCGCTATATGCGCTCCTTTTTTAGTTAAAGTTAACTTCATAATCTTTTTCTAATAATATCATCATTTCCTTAATAAATTTAAGCTGAGAATCAGTTCTATCAAGACCTCTCTCAAGTAAAGAAATAAAGGCATTTTTATTACAACGTTTAATATTTTTATAATAATCTCTAGAAATTTTCCAATATTTTTGTGGGAAAGCAATATAAGCAAGGATATATTTTAAATCTGAGGGAGTTAAAGGATTAACTTTCATATAATCATCAATTATTTTTAATGCTAAATCCGTATCCCAATTAGTATTTTCTCTTTTAAGAAGTCGTCTTAAAAAATATGAAATATCATGAGCTGAATAATCCATTTTACATTTATCAAAATCTATAATCCAAACATTAGAATCAGCAATTAAAATATTTTTATTTACAAAATCACCATGGCATAATGATTTTGAAAGTTCGGAGCAGTTAATACTGGATGATATTTTAGAGGAAAGTTTAGCAAGTTCTAAATTAATATTAAGATTTTTTAAAAAGATTTTAGAAAATCTATCATTATGATGTTTTGCTTGCTTTGCACTAATTAAGATTTGTTCTAAATGTTTATCTACAGAAATATGATAATCATCACAACCTATTCTAGTACAACTACCACTAATTGGAACAAAATTTTGGGAAGATTTATGTAACTTTGCTAGATCCTTTGATGAAAGTTCCATATGATATTTGTTGTCAAAATCACATTTTAAACCATTTACCCAAGGTGTTAATATAAATAACATACCCATATACTTAATATATCTGTTGTTAGATTTTGTAGGTAATAATTTTGGTACATTTAAATTGTTTCTATATAGCCATTCCATAGCAGAATATACATATAGAAGATTAGATTCATCATAGTAAACTTTTTTCAAACAATAACTTTTATTTTTAAAATCAACTCGATAAACGGCTCTTTGTTTATCTGTATCTTTAAATTTAACCATTGTAACATTTGCAAATTGAAGGTCATAATGTGGTAAAACAAAAGATTTCATGCTTTCAATGGATAGTAAATCTTTAGTGGAGGGACATATAGTATTTTCCATAAATAGTCTCCTTATAAAATTACTTATTATTAGGATATTATTTTTAAATGTTAAATAGACTATTTAATGATAAATATATTTTATATTCTTGTATTAAATAAAGGTTTTTGGAGAAATATATAGAATATGTTATATAGAGGTGAGATATGTGAACGTAAGAGAGAAAATAGAAGGTTTTGAAGAGTTGACATTTATACCACAAGCAACATTTAGTAGTAAAAGCTTAGGAAGAGAGCGATATGAAGAAGGAGATACTATAAGAACTTGTTTTATGGTTGATAGAGATAGAATAATTCATTGCAAATCCTTCAGAAGGCTAAAACATAAAACACAAGTTTATATAAAAACCTTTGGAGATCACTATAGAACAAGATTAACGCATACTTTAGAGGTAGCTCAAGTGGCTAGAACTATAGGTGCTGGTATAGGATTAAATGAAAATCTAATAGAAGCAATTTCATTAGGTCATGATTTAGGTCATGTAGCATTTGCTCATAACGGAGAGGAAGTTTTAAAAGACTTTCTAGATGAAGGATTTAGACATAACGAACAAAGTGTTAGAGTAGTTAAAAAATTGGAAAGAGAAGGAAAAGGGTTAAATCTAACGGCAGAAGTTATAGATGGGATTTTAAATCATAGTGGTTTGTCTAAGGGATCTAATAAAGCGATGACGTTAGAAGGCTGTGTTGTAAAATATAGCGATAAAATTGCTTATTTAAATCATGATATTGATGATTCTATAAGAGCTGGATTATTAACAGAAGAAGAATTGCCTAAAGAAGTTATAAAATTACTGGGAAATACTCATTCACAAAGAATAGAAACTCTTGTACTTGATATGATTAAAAATACTACAAAAAATATCAATGAAAATATACCTGATGTAACATTAAGCTTAGAAATTTGGGAAGCTATGACGGAACTTAGGCAGTTTATGTTTAAGAATGTGTATTTAGGGGATATTTTAAACGTAGAAAGAAGTAAAGCTAAATTTATATTAACACAATTAATAGATCATTATTTTAAAAATCCAGAAGAACTTCCAGATATGTATAAAATTATTTTGGAAGAAGAAGGCTTGAAAAGAGCAGTAGCTGATTATATAGCTGGGATGAGTGATGATTATTGTTTAAATAAATTTAATTCTATTTTTGTACCAAAGTTTGTAATTTACTAAAAAGTATAAATATAAAATTTGTTTTTGGGGAAAATATTTTTATAATAAAAAAACAAAAATTGAAATATAAAAAAATAAAATGTATTAAAATATAATTAAATCATATTTTAAGAAGGAATTAATTATATTATGTCGAATAATAAATAGGTTGAAGAAAATTTATAGTAAGGAGGGGGATCTCCTTGCAGATTTCTGAAGAAATTTTAGAAAAAATTAAAGAACAGAGTGATATAGTAGATGTTATATCAGAAACTGTAAAATTAAAAAGATCAGGTAGGAATTTTTCAGGGCTATGTCCCTTTCATAATGAAAAGTCACCTTCTTTTTCTGTGTCACAAGATAAACAAATATATAAATGTTTTGGATGTGGAGAAGCAGGTAACGTTATAACATTTGTTATGAAAAATAAAAATTTACCTTTTGTAGATGCTGTTAAGTATTTAGCAGAAAGAGTAAATATAGTTATTGAAGATGAATCAGGAAAAAGAAATAAAACTACAGAAAAAAAAGAACAAATCTATAACGTAAATGTTGAAGCCGCAAGGTTTTTCTTTTCAAATTTAATTAATACAAAAAGTTCTAAAGAATATTTTTTAAATCGTGGTATTCAAGAAGAAACTATTAAAAAATTTGGGCTCGGGTTTGCAAAAGATAGTTGGAACAACTTAATTTTTCATTTAAGAAAAAAAGGGTTTAAGGATGAGTTGCTATTAGAAGCCGGATTAGTTTCTACAAGTGAAAAAAAGGGTAATCAATACGATCGATTTAGGAATAGAGTTATGTTCCCTGTTTTTGATTATAGGGGTAAGGTAATTGGCTTTGGAGGAAGAGTTTTAGATGATTCTAAACCTAAGTATTTAAATTCACCAGAAACCTTAGTTTTTCAAAAGGGTACTAATCTGTATGGGTTGAATTTTGCTATTAAAAATAAAATA
Source organism: Clostridium gasigenes (assembly GCF_017348895.1). Taxonomy (NCBI): domain Bacteria; kingdom Bacillati; phylum Bacillota; class Clostridia; order Eubacteriales; family Clostridiaceae; genus Clostridium; species Clostridium gasigenes. The sequence continues at coordinate 102,868 of NZ_CP071376.1, read as the reverse complement.
CCTGATAGATATTTTATAATAGTAGAAGGATATATGGATTTAATTACATTACATCAATATGGTATTACTAATGTGGTAGCATCCCTTGGAACGGCACTCACAACAAGCCAAGCAAGACTTTTAAAAAGGTATGCAGATAAAGTAATTATTTCTTATGATGCGGATGTAGCTGGTCAAACAGCAACACTTAGAGGTCTTGAAATATTAAGAGAAGCAGGCTTTGATGTAAGGGTTTTAAATATTCCAAAAGGAAAAGATCCTGATGAATTTGTAAGAAGTAATGGAAGCGAAGCCTTTAAAAAACTTATAAATGATGCGGAGCCTTTAATTGATTATAGATTAAAGAGAGCAGAAGATGGAATTGATTTTAAGGAAAGCAATTCACTGGTAAAATACGGTAATAGAGTTACGCATATATTAGCTGATTTAGACCCGGTAGAAAAGGATGTTTATGTTAAAAAAATATCCGAAAATACAGGTATTAGAGAGCAGACATTATATGATGTTTTATCAAGGGAATTAACAAAGAATACAAAAGAAAATAATTTCATGAATAATAAGGAAGAAAATGGAACAAAATTATATGTAGAGCCCGGTTTTTTAAAAGCAGAACGTTCTTTATTGAAATTAATGCTTAAAGATGAATATTTTGATTATATAGTTTCTAACCTAAAGGAAGAAGATTTGATTCTTTCTGAACATAAAGAAATATTCTCTATAATCAAAGAAAATCAAAAGGGTAAACTAAATAATATGATAACTTTTATAGAATCAAAATGCCGTGATGTAAAAACTATCAAAGAAGTATTAAAAATAAAAGATTATAATGTTTTTGAAGCAGTTGATAGTAAAAAGCAAATTATGGATTGTATAAAAGAATTATATAATTATAAATTAACTCAGAGATTAGAAACTCTAAAAAGAGAACAAAAAGTTTTAGAGTTAAGTGGAAATATCGAAGAATCAATTCAAATAGTTATTGAGAAAACAAAAATAGAAAATCAACTAAAAAGAGGTGGAAGAAGATAGTGGAAAGTATGAAGGGAGGCAATAAAATGATAAATGAAAAAACAAAAGCTAAGCAAGATAAAAAAGATGGAAAAAACATGAGCGATAAAAGTAATAAAATGACTATTGTTAAAACCTTATTAGATAAAGGAAAGAAGAGTGGAACTTTAACATATAAAGAAATAATGGATGAAATAGAACATATAGAGTTAAGTACAGAGCAAATAGAAAAAATTTATGAAGTTTTAGAATCAATGGGTATTGAAGTTTTAGGTCAGGTAAAGGCTACTACAGAGGTAGTTGAAGAAGACGAGGAAGAAGAAGAAGAAGAAATTGATCTAAGCGTACCAGAAGGTATTGCCATAGATGATCCTGTAAGAATGTACTTAAAAGAAATTGGAAAAGTGCCACTTTTATCATCAGAAGATGAAATAAGCTTAGCACAAAGAATTGAAAATGGAGATCAAATTGCAAAGAAAAAATTAGCGGAAGCAAATTTAAGACTTGTTGTAAGTATAGCAAAAAGATATGTAGGTCGTGGAATGTTATTCCTAGATTTAATTCAAGAAGGTAACTTGGGATTAATAAAAGCTGTAGAAAAATTTGACTACAGAAAAGGATATAAATTCTCAACATATGCTACATGGTGGATTAGACAGGCGATAACAAGAGCTATAGCCGATCAAGCTAGAACAATTAGAATTCCTGTTCATATGGTTGAAACTATCAATAAGCTTATAAGAGTTCAAAGACAACTATTACAAGAATTGGGTAGAGATCCACAACCAGAGGAAATCTCTAAAGTAATGGAATTACCGGTAGAAAAGGTTAGAGAAATCCAAAAGATTGCTCAAGAACCAGTTTCTCTTGAAACGCCTATTGGTGAAGAAGAAGATTCACATCTTGGAGATTTTATACCAGATGAAGATGCATTGGCTCCAGCAGAAGCTGCGGCATTTACAATGTTAAAAGAACAGTTAATAAATGTTCTAGATACATTAACACCAAGAGAAGAGAAGGTGTTAAGGTTAAGATTTGGTTTAGATGATGGAAGAGCAAGAACTCTTGAAGAAGTTGGTAAAGAGTTTAATGTTACAAGAGAAAGAATTAGACAAATTGAAGCAAAAGCTTTAAGGAAGCTAAGACACCCATCAAGAAGTAAAAAATTAAAAGATTATTTAGATTAGCACCCTGTGGTGCTAATCTTTACTTTGTAGGCAGATATTATGAAGAATTATTAAATAATAGATTAGTTGTTATTTAATATAGAAGAATAATTTATTTAAATCTGTAAAAGTAAATTAGTATTAATATTTAATGAAAAGTTGTATAAACTAAGGATAGATAAAACAAAATTATAGTGTAATAATCTTAGGCATCTTAAAAAATAGTAAGTAAATATGTTAGTGTATTTGCATAGAAAGTTATTATTTAAAAAATGTCTTAACAGAAAAAAATATGATAAACATAGGAGTAAAGAAGAATGAGATTAAGTAAAAGATTAGAATTTATAGCAGATCATATTGATAAAGTAATATCATTGTCAGATATAGGAACAGATCATGGATATATCCCGTTATATGCATTAAATAAAGGTCTTTGCGAAAAGGCAATAGCTTCAGACATTAATAAAGATCCATTAGATAAAGCAAGGTTGAATGCTTTGTTAGAAGGTATGGGAGATGAACTTGAATTCAGATTAGGTGGAGGATTAGAGCCAATTAAAGAGGGTGAAGTTCAAGCAGTTATAATTGCTGGAATGGGTGGAAAATTAATAAAAGATATTTTAGAAAAGGATATAACTAAGGTTGATAATCTTGATTATTTAATATTACAACCAGCTCAAAATCCAGAAGGATTAAGAGAATATTTATATACAAATGACTATGAGATAATATCTGAAGACCTATGCAAAGATGATGGTAAATATTACGAGCTGTTTAAAGTAAAGAGAAAAAAGGACGAAAATACCGAATTAGATAGTATATATTATGAAATTAGTCCTAAATTATTAATGAGTAAACATCCATTGATGAAAGAATATTTACAATCAAAACTAGAAAATTATAATAAAATATTAGAAGCTGTAAGTGCGGAAGTTAATTCTGATCTTGCAAATATTAAAAAAGTAGAAATAGAAGAAAAAATAGTAGTTATTTCAAGTATGATAAACTTTTTATAAGGGAGCTTAAATGATAAAAGTAGAACAGATTATAAAGGCTATGGAAAAAATAGCGCCAGTTTACCTTAAAGAAGATTTTGATAACGTAGGATTAATGGTTGGGGACAAGGCAGAAAAGGTAAAAAGAGTTCTTTTTGCCTTAGACTGTACATTGGAAGTTATTGAAGAAGCTAAGGACCTAAAAGTAGATTTAATAATTAGCCATCATCCGTTGATATTTAATAAGCCTAAAAGTATAACAACAGACACTCTTCAAGGTAAAAAAATAATTAAATTAATAAGAAGCAATATTAATTTATATTCTAGTCATACAAATTTAGATTCTGCAGAGAATGGGTTAAATCAAACTATAGTGGAGATGTTAGGTTTTAAATCTAATGAAATATTAGAGAAAAGTAAAATAACTAGCCATAAAAATGCAGGTCTTGGAAGAATGATAAGACTAGATAAAGAAATAGATTTAACAGAGCTTATAAGTACAGTCAAAAGTAAACTTAATATTAATACTTTAAGAGTTGTAGATGGAAATAGAAAAATAAAAAACATTGCAATAATTAATGGAAGTGGACAAAGCTTTTTTAGTCAAGCAGTGAAGATGGGTGCTGACTGTATTATTACAGGAGACACAACTTATCATTTTGCTCTAGATTATAAAGAAATGGGGGTTACTATAATTGATACTGGACATTTTTCATCAGAATGGTTAGTATTTTTAAAAGCAATGGAAAAAATAAAAGAAGAATTTAAAGAAATAGAATTTATAACATCTACAAAAGTAGAGGATCCCTATAAATTTATTTAGGGAGCATAAGGGAAATAAGGAATCTTCAAAAAATAACTAGTCAAAGATTCCATAAATAATATCTATAAAAAGAACAATCTAAAAATTAAATAAAATCCAGGAATATTCCTGGGAGAGGTTCGTAACCATCCCTCTATAAAAAACTAGGATTAAAACTGTATAATTGAATACAGTTAATTTGCTTATTAATAATTTAATAGGTAGAGCTAGTATTTTACAGAAGAACCTTTAGGGAGTTATCCTTAGGGGCTATATTTATAAACATGAATAATAAATATAAGAGGATGGATTTAGTGATAAATCTATCCTTTTTTATTTTTTTAATAATTAATAGACATAAAAGAAAATAAATTAGAATTTGACAAATTATTTTCAAAAAGCTTTTAAGAGAATTGGAGGATTTAATATGAAAAGAAAAGTAATTATTGATTGTGATCCAGGAATTGATGATGCATTAGCATTAATTTTAGCAATAAATTCACCAGAACTTGATATTTTAGGAATAACAATAGTATCTGGAAATGTTAATGGAAAAAAGGGAGAAGAAAATGCAAAAAAGGTTTTAAAGCTTATGGGTAGAGAGGATATTGGTGTTTATATAGGCGAAGAAATTCCTTTAGTTAGAAAATTGATTACAGCAGAAGATACTCATGGAGGAGATGGGCTTGGAGAAAGTAATTATCCTAAAGTAGGAGGCCAAGTATTATATGGAGGAGTAGACTTTATTTTAGAAAAAGCAAAAAGTGAAGAAATTAGTATTATAGCACTTGGACCATTAACTAATATTGCAACAGCATTAAATAGAGATGAAGAATCATTTAATAAAATTAAAGAAATAGTTTCTATGGGAGGGGCTTTTAAGTCTCATGGAAATTGCTCTCAAGTAGCTGAATTTAATTATTGGGTAGATCCAGATGCTGTAAAAGAAGTGTTTGATAAAAGTAATGTTAAATTTACTATGGTGGGGTTAGATGTTACAAGAGAAATAGTTTTAACACCAAATTATATTGAGTTAATTAAGCAAATAGGTGGAGATGTAGCAGAATTTATTGTATCAATAACAAGATTCTATGTTGATTTTCATTGGGAACAAGAAAGAACATTAGGTTGTGTAATTAATGATCCTTTGGCAGTAGCTTATTTTATAGATAATAGCTTCTGCAAGGGCTTTATGACTTACTTAGATATAGTTACCGATGGAATAGCGATTGGACAAACTTTGGTGGATGTAGGTGATTTTTATAGAAAGGCACCTAATGGCTTAGTGTTAACAGAAGTAGATTCTAAAAAATTCATTAGATTTTTCCTTGGAAGAATTTTTAAAGATAATATAAAAGATATAGAAGAAGTTATAAATAACAATAAGTATGGAATGTAAAAAAACTAATATATATTCAAAAAATAACTAGATGGATTACTAAGGAGGAGATAAATATGAATGAAAATAAAACATTTAATGTTACGTTAATGGCTATGTGTGTAGGATTCAATATTATTGGAGCATTTTTAGCACTTACACTTAAATTACCAGTATATTTAGATACAATAGGAACATTTTTATCAGCGTTTTTATTAGGACCAATTGCGGGCGTGGTTACAGGTGGAGTATCTTCGCTTATAAATGGTATTACTTTTGATCCAATATCTTTATATTTTATGCCAGTACAGCTTATATCTGGGTTCATGGCAGGAATGTTGTTTAAGAAAGGATTGTTTAAAGGTAAATTAATACCAATAGGTATGATAATAGTTACTGTAACATCATCTATTGTAGCTTCAATAATTGCAGCATATGTATTTGGGGGAATAACGACTTCGGGAAGTTCTTTCATAGTGATGTATTTAAAAGAAGCAGGAGTTAATATAATTACTAGTGTTTTTTCAACTCAAATATTAACAGATCTACTTGATAAAGCAGTAGTAATTAGTTTGGTAATATATTTAATTAAAATAATACCAGTAAATTTGAAAAGGAAGCATTTTTCTGAAGATGCTTTAGGAGATGAAAATGGAAAGATATAATAAAATAACTAATAAAAATAATAGAGAAATTGTACTATTAAAGGGATTCCCCTGTGTATGGGGGAAATGTACATTTTGCGATTATATAGATGATAATGGATTAGATGAAAAAGAAATAAATAAATTGAATAAGGAAATATTAGACAAGGTAGATGGAGAATTTGGGATACTTGAAGTAATAAACTCTGGAAGTTGCTTTGAACTTCCAATAGAAACTTTAGAATATATAAAAGAAGTTGTAGATAGAATGGGTATAAAAAAAATATTTTTAGAGAGCCATTGGTGCTATAGACATAGATTAGATGAAATGAGGAAACTTTTTAATATTGAAATAGTATTTAAAATTGGAATAGAAACCTTTGATAATGATTTTAGAAATTTAGTTTTAAATAAAAATGCAAATTTTAAAACACCAGAAGAAGTGAAAAAACTTTTCCAATCTGTATGTATTATGGTAGGGATTAAAGGTCAAACAAAGGAACAAATAAAAACAGATGTAGAAATAGTGTTAAATAATTTTAAATATGCAACAATAAATGTATTTATTGAAAATACAACTAAAGTTAAAAGAGATGAAGAACTTATAAAGTGGTTCTGCAAAGAGTTTAAAGAGTTGGAAAACCATGAAACAATAGAAGTTCTATTTCATAATACAGATTTTGGAGTAGGAGATTAAGACCATGAATAGTTATTTTTTAAAAACTTTCTTAATTAGTTGTAACTAGATTAGATTATTTGAATATAATAAGTAATAATGATAGTTTAGGCGGAGGAAGAGTGATGGGGAAAAATAATTGTTATAAAAAAAATTGGGGCAAAGATATAAAAAAAGCAATTAGAGAAATTACAGATTCAGTAGTTAAAAATATTTATTGTAGAACAAATTGTGGGCAAAATCAAGGTGGTTTTAATTCAGGAAAATGCTGTATATATGTACTTATAGTACTTACATTATTATTATCCGGAATAGGTTTTTATTCGTGGATTATTATAGGGATGTTGTGCTTAATTCTACAATTTGTATAAGATGACAAAAAAACCATTTGTGTTACACAAAAATTTGTGTTATTATAAATTTTGCAAGTAAGACATGCAATCGCTGCTAGTCTAGAACTAGGAGAGGAAAGTCCGAGCTCCATAGGGCAGGGTGCTGGATAACGTCCAGTCAAGGTGACTTGAAGGAAAGTGCAACAGAGAGATACCGCCTAAGTTTACTTAGGTAAGGGTGGAAAGGCGAGGTAAGAGCTCACCAGCGCGTTGGAGACTTCGCGGCTATGTAAACCCCACTTGGAGCAAGACCGAATAGAGAGACTTATGGGATTGCCCGTCCCGTCTCCGGGTGTGTCGCTTGAGCCTATTGGCAACGATAGGCCTAGATAGATGATTGCTTAATACAGAACTCGGCTTATGTGCTTATCTTGTATATGAAAAACACTACGTAATTGCGTAGTGTTTTTCTTTTTGTAGAAATAAAAATCTTGTGAAAAATAAATTAACATATTAAATAGTTGTTTTTTGAAGATAGCAAAATATAAGTGCATTAAAAATACTTGAAAATAATATAATTATATTAAAGCATTTAATAAGTGAGGGCCAAAATGAGAAAAAGAGTAATATATGAATTATTTATTGGTCTATTAGCTTTAATGATATCTATTATGTTGGTTTTAGAGTTAATGATAGTATTGCCAAAGGAAGTTTTACTATCATTTTATTACATAGATTTAATTGTTTGGATTATATTTGTTATAGATTATTTTGGAAAATTTTTATTATCAAAATATAAAACAACATTTGTCCTTGAAAATATTATAGATTTCTTTTCAATAATTCCTATGAAAACATATTTAATAGTTTTTAGATTATTAGATTTTGCAATTTTAATAAATTCATCACAAATTATTAAAATTGTATTAATACTTAGATTAGTAGTATTAATATTAAAGTTTAAAAATAAGATAAAAGAAGCTGTCAGAATTAATAGATTTAACTATGTATTAATTTTGACTACTTTAGTCATTGTTATAAGTGCGGTTGTAATATCATTATTAGAGAAAATGAGTTTTGGAGATGCACTGTGGTGGTGCTTTGTTACATTTACTACTGTAGGATATGGAGACGTTTTATTAACAACCTCACTTGGGAGAGTTGTAGCTGTTATTTTAATGGTGGTAGGAATAGGGTTTATAGGAATTACAACCAGCACAATTGCAATGAAAATAATTAATGGGGGAAGACGAAAAATTAAAAATAATTTCAAGAGGGAACTAATAGAAACGGTAAAATATAAATTAGATAATTTTGATGATTTGTCAGAAGGGGATATAGATGATATTTATAAGACTTTAAAAGCATTGAAGAAATAATAGCAAGAAAAATCAAATCTATTTATAGTATAATGTATTTATAGTATATTAAAGAAATTTATAATGTAAGTGAAAAAATAGAATTTTAATAGAATAGAGGAGGAAAATATGAAGAAAATAGTGCTTTTAGATGGAAAAACTTTAGGTGGTCTTGATTTTTCAAGATTAGAAGAGTTTGGAAAAGTTGAATATTATGAAACAACAAGTCAAGAAGAGGTTGTTTCAAGAATTAAGGATGCAAATATAATACTTACAAATAAGGTTGTTTTAAATGAAGAAAATTTATCCCAAGCTAAAAATTTAGAACTAATTTGTGAAACAGCAACAGGTTTTAACAATATAGATATAAAATATGCAAAAAAGAATAAAGTAGCAGTAACTAATGTAGCTGGTTATTCAACAAATGCAGTAGCTCAACATACTTTTGCAACAGTCCTTAATCTTTATGATAAACTAGCCTACTATGATGAGTTTGTAAAATCAGGGGAATATGCAGCTTCGGAGTTGTTTACAGATTTGACTAAACCATTTTATGAGTTAGAAGGTAAAACATGGGGAATAGTTGGTTTTGGAGCTATAGGAAAGAAAGTAGCTAAAATAGCAGAGGCTTTTGGATCTAATATAGTTTATTATTCAACTTCAGGAAAAAATAATAACTTAGAATATAAAAGAGTAGAATTTGAGGAGTTATTAAAAACTTGCGATATAATATCAATTCATGCTCCGTTAACCGAGAAAACAAATGGATTAATGAATTATGAGGCAATTAGCAATATGAAAAAGAATTCTATACTAGTTAATATGGGAAGAGGTCCTATAGTTGTTGAAGCGGATTTAGCAAGAGCTATTGAAGAAGAACTAATAGCAGGAGCAGCTTTAGATGTATTTGAAGTAGAACCAATGAAAAAGGATAACCCATTATTAACTATTAAAAATAAAGAAAACTTAGTTTTAACACCTCATATAGCATGGGCAAGTGTGGAAGCTAGAGAAAGATTATTTAAAGAAGTAATAGAAAATATAAAAGCTTTTTATAAAGGTGAGAAGAGAGGAAGAGTAGAACTTTAGAATAATTATATAAAAAGGGAGCTAAAAGAAGATAGAATAAAATCCGACTAGTTATTTTTTGAAGCTCCCTTATGCTGTAAGGAGTATTAAATTTTGAAAAATATAAGGTTAGCTCAAGGATTAGATAAAGATATAGAAGATATTAGTAATCTAATATATGAAACAGAAATGCATCCAGAGTATGAATGGGGCAAGGGTACAGAAGTAGAAATGAGAAAAAGGTTAATAGAAATGTTAAAAGAAAAAGATAATAGATTTGCTCTAGATAATATTATAGTATGCAAAGAGAATGAAAACTTTATAGGGATTTTATTATCAGCAGAGGGTAAAAAAATAAAACCTTTAACCTTTAAAAGTGATATTAAATTACTTCCAATGCAATGTAATTTAGTAGAAAAAGTAAAATATGCAGTATTTAATATTGTAGGTGGATATTTATTTTATAAAGAATGTAACAAAGATGAATACTATCTTTCTAATATTGCAGTTAAACCAGAATATAGAGGCAAAGGTTATGGAAATATGCTTATGGAAGCTGGAGATAATATAGCAAGGGAAAAAGGTTATAAAAAAATATCTTTAAATGCAAATAATGAAAAATTAGTAAAGTTATATGAAAAATTTGGATTTAACCTTGAGGAAAATAGTGATATGAAAATGGTTAAGATTATATAAGAAAGAGCATTTAGACATAGGTGTCTAAATGCTCTTTTGTGCAGGATATTTTTTAATACTGTATGTTAATTTAAAAGATTATTTTATAATTAAAGAATATGAATATGAATATGAATATGAATATGAATATGAATATGAATGCGAATAGTTACAGATTTAATATTATAATCATTTAATATTAAATTTATTTTTTAATACTTGAATAACCCCATGATCTATATTGCTTGGAGCCACAAATTTAGCCTTTGATTTTATAAAGTCGCTAGCATTATCCATAGCATAACTATAATAAGCTTTTTCAAATAAAGTAATATCATTATAGTAATCACCAAATGCCATAGTTTCACCTTTTGTAATAACATATTTTTCTTGTATTTTCTTAACTCCAATTCCTTTAGTAGTATGTTTATCGGTTATGTCTAGCCAAATAGCTCCTGAGAAGGAAAGTTGGAGCTCGTTTTCAAATATCGGATTAAAATGATTTTTGGCAGTTTCTTTAATGTTATCAAAGTCACAAAAAGTAATTTTTAAAACATCATCAGTAATTTCTTGGATATTATCAACTACTTCTTTTTTATAGTAGTACTTGCTCATTTCTTTTATAAACCTTTCATTAGTACTTTCTATATAGGCAGTATCTTTGCAAGATAAAATAATATCTAAATTTTCTTTGTTAATTTTTCTATAGTGAGATATAAGAGCTTTAACTAAACTTGGTTCAATAAAGTTAGTATGAATAATATTATTACAATCAGTTATTAAAGCACCGTTATCTGAAACTAGGATAATGGAATTCGTAAGATCGCCAAAATCTTCTTTTAATGAATTATATGGTCTGCCTGATGCTGCTATAAATTTAATATTATGCTTAGTAGTTAAAATTTTTAAAGTTTTTCTGAAATCTTTAGGTAAGTTACCATTTTCATCTAATAAAGTTCCATCTAAGTCTGTAGCTATTAATTTTATCATTTTATCACCTTTCTTTTATATAGATAAAATTAGTATGTGTAAATTATAAAATAATTATGAATAAATACATATTGACAATAAATACAAAATATAGTAAGATTACAAACAATATAATAAATAAAAGCTGAGAATGAGAGTAGTAGGAAGTATTAAGTTTTACAGAGAGTAGGGTTGCTGAAAGCCTATAAACAATAACTTTTGAACTAGCTCAGGAGCTGTAAGGTTGAACCTAAGTAGGCCTTGTCGGGTATATAATTTATACTGCGTTAACAAAATCAAGTTAAAGTTTGGATGGTACCGCGTATTTTCGCTCCAATTAGGAGTGGAAATACGCGGTTTTTACTATTCTAAAAATTGTTAAAAATATGGGGCACAAATGATTTGTAACAATGCAGGGACTTGAAACAAGTAATAAGCAATAGCAAAAGGTATAAGGGATCTGATTAGTTATTTTTTGAAGATCTCTAAATAAAAAGGGGGAAATTATTATGACAAAGAAAATTTATATTTTTGATACTACATTAAGAGATGGGGAACAAACACCAGGAGTTAGTTTAAACCCACAAGAAAAGTTAGAAATGGCAAAACAGTTAGAATCACTAGGTGTAGATGTAATAGAAGCTGGATTTCCAATAGCATCTAATGGTGATTTTGAAGCAGTAAAATTAATTTCTCAAAATATAAAAAAATCAGTAGTAACTGCACTTGCAAGATGTAATAAAGGAGATATAGATAGAGCTTATGAGGCAATTAAATATGCTCCTAAAAAAAGGATTCATGTATTTCTTGCAACTTCGGATATTCATATGAAATATAAATTAAATATGACTGAAGACCAGGTTTTAGAAAAAGCTACAAATATGGTAACCTATGCTAAAACATTAGTTGAAGATGTAGAATTTTCAGCAGAAGATGGATCAAGAACAAGAAAAGAATTTTTATATAAAATTTTAGAAGCTGTAATAGATGCAGGGGCTACAGTAGTTAATATTCCAGATACTGTAGGGTATTCAATACCAGCAGAATATGGTGAATTAATTAAAGGTGTAAAAGAAAATGTTAAAAATATAGATAAAGCTATAATAAGTATCCATTGTCATAATGACTTAGGTCTTGCAGTAGCAAACTCACTAGCAGCAATTGAAAATGGAGCAGAGCAAGTAGAATGTGCAATAAATGGACTTGGAGAAAGAGCTGGAAATGCATCATTAGAAGAAGTTGCTATGGCTTTAAAAACAAGAAAAGATTGTTATAGTAATGAAACAAATATTTGTAGCGAAAAAATTTATAGAGTTTCTAAATTAGTATCTCATTTTACAGGAATAACAGTTCAACCAAATAAGGCTATAGTTGGAGCAAATGCTTTTTCACATGAATCTGGAATTCATCAAGATGGAGTATTGAAAAATAGAGAAACCTATGAAATAATGACAGCAGAATCCGTAGGATTTAGTACTAATAATATGGTTCTTGGAAAACATTCAGGTAGCCATGCTTTTGAAGATAGATTAATTACTTTAGGATATAATTTAGAAAAAGAAAGAGTTATGGAAGCTTTTAAGAAATTTAAGGATTTAGCAGATAGAAAAAAAGAAATATCAGATAGAGATATAGAAGCGTTAGTAAATCAAAGGGTTGTACCAATAGATGATGTTTATAAATTAATAAACTTTAATGTAACAACAGGAAATAATATTGAATCTACAGCTACAGTTAAAATTGAATATAATAAGGTCGAAAAAATAGAAGCAGCCTGTGGGGATGGACCAGTAAATGCGCTGTACAATGCATTAGAAAGAGCCATAGATATAAAACCAGAACTTAAGGATTATTCAATAAAAGCTATAACTAGTGGAACAGATGCTTTAGGTGAAGTAAGGGTAAAATTAACATTACAAGATAAAACTGTACTAGGGATAGGTGTAAGCACTGATGTTATAGAAGCTAGTTTATTAGCTTATATGAATGCTTTAAATAAATTAAATTAGGCATAGAAAAATAATAGGCTGGCATACTGTTTAGTTGTTTTTGAATATACCTAAGTGTAAATAGCTCTCTTATATATATATAAGAGCGCTATTATTTTTTTATAGTATAAATAAGAATAATTTTATATACTATAAAGCTGCATACGGAGAAATTATTATTAAGTATATATCTAAGGCACAATCAAATAAATAATAGACCAGTATGCTAGCCTATTTTGTGTAATACTGCGTCAGTAAATCCTTGGATAGCCCCAGTATCTGCGAATTTACTTCCTTGTCTTACACAAAATATTCGTCGCATCTTTGGTCTATTATTTATTTTCAAGTGCCTAAAATAAAATATTAACAGAAAATATTGATTTTCAAGATAAATACGTATATAATAGAAATACAATTTAATAACGTTCGGATGAAGGTAGCGGGAGAGCGATTTTTAAAGTCCACCGAAGAAGTAAAACTTTCAGGTATAAGGACCGTTACTGGACGAACCTCTGGAGAGACTCTATGAGCACCGAAGGCGCAAGGCGTAACTATAGGTATTTTTATATACAGTATAGTTATTTGCCGAAACTCTCAGGTAAAAGGACAGGGGATAGGTAAACTTAAAAGGCATAATTATATAGTTTTTTAAGTGATTCCATTCTCCTCCGTAAATTTATATTTAAGGGGGATTTTTTAATGCAAATCAACGATTTATTAATGTCAACAGTGGGGGTACAAGACTTCCTACAATCTATTAACAATGTCATATGGGGACCACCTCTATTAATTCTTTTAATGGGGACGGGTATATACCTAACATATCGACTAAAATTATTACAAATCTTTAAATTACCACTTGCCTTAAAATATGTATTTGCTAAGGATGATGAAGAGGGTGATAAAGATGCAAAGGGTGATGTTTCAAGTTTTGGAGCCTTATGTACGGCTTTATCAGCAACAATTGGGACAGGTAACATAGTAGGTGTTGCTACAGCTATAAAAGCTGGAGGTCCAGGAGCTTTGTTTTGGATGTGGATTGCAGCTTTCTTTGGGATGGCTACAAAATATGCAGAAGGAGTTTTAGCAATTAAATACAGAGAAGTAGATAAAAATGGAGAAATGGCCGGAGGGCCAATGTATTATATAAAAAATGGTCTAGGTTTAAAATGGCTTGCAAATTTATTTGCTATTTTTGGAGTAGCAGTTGCGCTACTTGGAATAGGAACTTTTGGTCAAGTAAAATCTATTTCAGATGCAGCATTTATAAGTTTTAAAATACCAGTAGTAGTAACAGCTTTAGTAGTAACAGTACTGGTAACCTTAGTTACTCTAGGTGGGATAAAAAGAATATCAAAAGTGTCAGAAAAAGTAGTGCCTATTATGATACTTTTTTATGTGGTTGGAGCACTGATAGTACTTGGATATAATATTGCAGAAGTGCCAAGCGCTATAAGTCTTATAATAAGAAGTGCATTTAACCCAAGAGCTGCATTAGGTGGAGCAGTTGGAATAACAATATCAATGGCAATGCAAAGAGGTATTGGTAGGGGAATATTTTCAAATGAAGCAGGTCTTGGAAGTGCACCAATAGCAGCAGCAGCAGCAAAAACAAATCTTCCAGTAAAACAAGGATTAATATCAATGACTGGAACATTCTTTGATACAATAATAATTTGTACAATGACAGGACTTGTAATAGTTATAGCGGGTAGTTCTGTAGGAAACTTTGAAGGAGCAGCATTAACAACAGCGGCCTTTGAATCTGGACTTCCAATTGAGAATATTGGAAAGTACATTGTAAATGTAGGATTAATGATATTTGCTTTTACAACAATACTTGGATGGAACTATTATGGTGAAAGATGTATTGAATATTTAGGTGGAATTAAAGCTATTAAACCATATAAAATAATATTTATAGGTTTAGTAGCGGTAGGTTCATTTTTACCATTAGAATTAATATTTATAATTGCAGATATAGTTAATGGTCTTATGGCCTTCCCTAACTTAATTGGGTTAATAGGGCTAAGACATGTAGTTATTCAGGAAACAGAACAATTTTTTGCAGAAATGAAAGTAGCTAAGTTAAAAGCATCATAAATAATATATTTAAATAAGGCGTTGTAAAATAAATAATAAAGTTATAAGGAAAAGTCATATATTCAAAAAAATGAATATATGACTTTTTTTAGTTTAGGTATCTGAAAGAAAATAACTAATCAGTATAGTGTAAAAAGATGAAAATACGGACTAATTGTCTATTTATAGAGGTTTTAAAAGTGTAATGAATAATATACCTATATATTAAAGTTGAAATTTAATATAGAATAGAGTTAAGGAAATGGAGACTAGAAATAATATATACAGTTATTGTTTTTAAGATGTCTAAAAATAGAGGGGTGCCAAATGAATGTAATAGGAACTTATAAAGGAATAGAAAATTATAAAAAACCTAATAGATATAATAAGAAAAAAAAGAAGAACAATAAAAAGAAAATAAAATTTACAAGTGGATTTTCAATACTGGTATTAATTACAATAATATCTCTTATTGTAATGAGCGGTATATTTGTTAAGGATACAATAAACCTTTCAGATGAAAGTATTATATATTATATAAATGAAACAGATAAATTAAGTAAGGATAAATTGCAATTAAGTTGGCAAGAGGTTGCAGCTATAGATTTAGCTTTAAATAATGGAAAAGAGAAATTAAATAATCAAGATGAAATTAAAAAAATATCAGAAAGTTTTTTTAAATATGATAAAGATAAAAAGATATTAGGTATTAAAACTTTAAAATCTGTAGTTAATGAACTGGGATTAAAGTCTAAAGAAAAGAAAAAAGCCGAAGAGTATTTAGTTAAAATAAAAAATAATTATTTAAATAGGGACTTAATAAAAGATGAAAATAAAATGAATTTTATTTCGGATGTATCAGAAGAAGCTAAAAAAAGTTATAAAGAGTATAATATTTTACCATCGGTAACAATAGCTCAAGCAATTTTAGAATCAGGTTGGGGAGAATCTGCTTTATCATTAGAACATAATAATCTTTTTGGTATAAAAGCAGATGATAGATGGAATGGTAAAAAGGTAAATATGGAAACTAAAGAAAATCATGAAGATGTGATTCAAGGTTATTTTAGAGCCTATCAAAACTATGAAGAATCAATAAAAGATCATGGAAAATTTTTAAGTGAAAATAATAGATATAGAGATAAGGGCATTTTTGATAAAAAAACATATGAAGGGCAAACACAAGCTTTAGAAGATGCGGGATATGCAACTGCTAAAAATGAAGATGGAGAATTAGTTTATGCAGATTTATTAACAAATGTTATAAAAAATAATAATTTAATGTTATATGATACAGAAGTTCAACGTTAGGAATCTAAAAAATAACAAGCCGATGCTGGAGATGGACTAGCTTTGGCTTGTTATTTTTTTTCTAATTAAGTAAAAAGATAAATATATTTTAATATTCAGAATATTATGATACAATATATTTGGTATAAATTTCTTGGAAAGGGGAATATATTATGGAAAGAAGCTTAGTATTAATAAAGCCCGATGCTGTAGAAAAAAACTTAATAGGTAAAATAATTAGTTTTTATGAAAATGAAGGTTTGAAAATTGTAGAATTAAGAATGCAAAAGGTTTCAGAAGGGTTTGCAAGTAAGCATTACGCTGAACATAAAGGTAAATCTTTTTATGAGGAATTAATAAAATTTATTACAAGAAGTCCATTATGTGCATTAGTAGTAGAAGGGGAAGGCGCTATACAAAAAGTAAGAAAAATAAATGGAGCAACAAATCCAGAAAAAGCTGAAGAAGGTACAATAAGAAGATTATATGCATTAGATAAAAGTAAAAACTGTGTACATTCATCAGATTCTACAGAAAGTGCAATTAGGGAGATAAACCTTTGGTTTCCAGAATTAATATAAGTAATATAAAAAACTCAGCATATAAAAGTGCTGAGTTTCTTTATATTATTTATTTAAATAGCTCTTATTTATTTAGAAGTTACAATTGTCCAAGATTCATCATAAAGTTTTAGGTTATCACCTAAATCAATGAATATTTCACAGTTATCTAAAGTAGCATCACTTGGGTAGGCAGATTCATTATTTTTAACTTCTTCATCAAGTAAATCAAAAGCACCTTTATTTGGAGTTGAGTAACCAATATAATTTACATTTTCTGCAGCATTTTCTGGATTGCAAAGGAAGTTTATAAAGGCTTCTGCACCACTTTTGTTTGGGGCATCTTTTGGAATTACCATAGAGTCAAACCATTTGTTTGAACCTTCCTTTGGGACTACGTACTTAAGATTTAAATAGGATTCGGATATAATATATTGGGCATCACCAGACCAAACTGTAGCAATAGATGCCTCACCATTTATCATTTTATCTTTAACGTCATCACCTGCATATAAAGGATCAACCTTGTCCTTTTGTTTTATTAAATCTTCCTGTGCAGCTTTAATTTCATTAGGATTTACAGTGTTTAAAGAGTAGCCTAATCTTTTTAAAGAAACTGCCAATGTATCTCTCATTGAATCGAACATTAAAATATTTTTTTTATCATATTTTTCATCCCATAAAATATCCCAGCTAGTTACAGGTTCAGTTACTATATCTGCATCATAAATAATACCTACAGTTCCCCACATATAAGGAACTGTATATTTATTTTCAGGATCATAAGCTAAATTTCTGAATTTATCATCAATATGTTTAATATTTGGAATGTTAGAATAATCTAGCACGTCCAACATATTATTTTTAATCATTCTCTCTACCATATAATCAGAAGGCACTACTATGTCATATTGACCGGGGTTTGTGGATACCCTTTGATACATAGTTTCGTTAGTATCATAAACATCATAAACTATATCTATTTTAGTTTCTAGTTCAAATTTTTCTATTAAATCTAGGTTAATATAATCACCAACATTGAATACGTGAATTGTCCCATTTTCACCAATTCCAGAATTATTCCCACAACCAACAAATAGGGAAGTGGAAATTGCTGTAGCTAAGAGAATAGCACCTAATGTTTTAAGCTTTTTCATTGTTATCACCTCTTGATGTGAGTCATCTCCAAATAAATAATTAGTCAGTATTATTATCTTTGACTAGTTATCTATTTTGCGATGCCTAAACTCTTTTCTATTAACTATAAGTAAAAGTATAAGTACTGTTAAAAACATTAGAGTTGACAGTGCATTAATCTCTGGTTTAATACCTCTCCTTGCCATAGAAAATATTTCGATAGAAAGGTTAGTAACCCCAGGTCCTGCTGTAAAGAAACTTATTACAAAGTCATCAATAGACATAGTAAATGCAATTAACATTCCTGCAAATATACCAGGCTTTATTTGTGGAAGTATAATTTTTCGTAATGTATAAATAGGTGTTGCTCCTAAATCAAGTGCAGCTTCAGTTATATTTTCAGGAAGTTGCTTGAGTTTTGGTAGAACAGCTAGTATTACATAAGGAATATTAAAAGTTATATGTGAAATAAGTAGTGTTGTAAAACCAAATTCTAATTTCATAAAACCTCTAGCAAAAATAAATAAACTCATTAATGCAATCCCTGTTACTATATCAGGATTTAATATAGGTAAATAATTTATATTTAAAAGAATTGTCTTTTTGAAACCTTTCATTTTATTAATGCCAATTGCGGCAAATGTTCCAATTATAGTAGCTATAATTGAAGAAAGTACTGCAATTAAAACAGTAAAGTAAAGAGCTTTAATAATTCTCTCGTTTTTAAATAATTCTCCATACCACTTTAATGTGAAACCAGACCATTTTCCCATTGATTTAGAATCGTTAAATGAGAAAACTATTAATGTGAAGATTGGAGTATATAGAAATAAGAATATAAAAAATAAGTAAAACCTTTTTATAAATTTTTCTAATCTTTTTACCATAGTTGTCCTCCACCTTCTTTTTTATCTGAACCTTCAAATTTACTCATAGCTGCCATAGAAATTAAAATAATAATCATCATAAATATTGAAATAGCAGAACCAAAGTTCCAATCCCCCATTGTAGTAAATTGTTGTTCTATTAGATTACCAAGTAGCATATATTGACCTCCACCAAGTAATCTTGAAATTACAAAGGTAGAAACTGCAGGCATAAATACCATAGTTATCCCGGAAACAACGCCTGGCATACTAAGAGGTAATACTATTTTAGAAAAAATTTGTTTTCTTGAGGCTCCAAGGTCTGAAGCTGCGTTTATTAAATCTTTATCCATTTTTACTAGTACTGTATAAATAGGAAGTACCATAAATGGTAAGAAGTTATATATCATACCAAGTAAAACAGCTCCGTCTGTATATAAAAAACTAAAACGTTCAAATCCGAAGTTTACTAATATATTATTTAACAGACCTTTTTTTCCAAGGATAGGTAGCCAAGCATAAGTTCTAAGTAAGAAGTTCATCCACATAGGAACTATAAATAACATAAGTAGTATATTTCTTTTCCCAGGAGACATCTTTGCAATAATATAAGCAACAGGGTATCCAAGTATAAGACATCCGATTGTTGAAAATAGTGCAAGTGATAGACTTCTATAAAATACTGTGAAGTATTGGGGTTGCATTAATTTTATAAAGTTTTTTAATGAAAATATGTAACCATCAGTAGTTTTAATTGTAAAGCCGAAGAATATTACTATTAATAGTGGGATAACAATAAATAATCCGCTCCAAAAGATATAGGGGTAGGAGGCTAGGGATCTGTTTTTTATTTTACCATTATTCATTAATTAATACCTTTTTCATAATATGAATATCCTCAGGATAAATATCAAGGCCTATAATAGAGCCAACTTCCGCATATTTAGTATTATGAATTATCCACTTTTTATTTTCTTCTGAAGCTTCCATTTCGTAATGTACCCCTTTAAAAATTACAGAATTAACAGTGCAATTAATCATTCCCTGATTTTCGTTAACTATTTTTATATCCTCAGGTCTAACAACAACTTCAATTTTTTCATTTTTATTAAATCCTTTATCAACACACTCAAAGACTCTATTTGAGAATTCAACCTTATAATCGTCAAGCATAACTCCATCTAAAATATTACTTTCACCAATAAAATCAGCAACAAAAGAGTTAGCAGGTTCGTTATAGATATCTTCAGGAGTTCCCATTTGTTGAATAACACCTTTATTCATAACAACAATTGTATCTGACATTGTTAAGGCTTCTTCTTGATCATGAGTTACAAATACAAAAGTAATTCCAAGTTCCTTCTGAATTTTTTTTAGTTCAAGTTGCATTTCTTTTCTAAGCTTTAAATCTAGAGCACCAAGAGGTTCATCAAGTAAAAGAATTTCAGGTTCATTTACAAGAGCACGAGCTATAGCAACTCTTTGTTGTTGACCGCCACTTAGAGAATCGATAGATCTTTTTTCAAAACCTGAAAGTGAAACTATCTTAAGCATACTAGTTACTTTTTTTTCTATTTCTTTTTTTGATAATTTTTTAATTTTCAATCCAAAAGCAATATTCTCGTATATATTCATATGAGGAAATAAAGCGTATTTTTGGAATACAGTATTTACCTGTCTTTTATAAGGAGGTAAATTTGTAATATCTTTTTCATTACAAATTACAGTTCCCTTATCTGCATTTTCAAAACCAGCGATTATTTTTAGTGTTGTAGTTTTACCGCACCCACTAGGTCCAAGTAATGTAAGGAATTCGTTTTTTCTAATATTTAAACTAAGATTATCTAAAACATCATTACTTCCGTAAGACTTATATATTCCTTTTATTTCAATAATATTTTGTTCCAAATTAAACACCTCTTTCTATTCTTTTATCTCCCTAAAATGATGGTGGAGTACTAATCCATATTACTTTAGCTTGAAGTTTACCAGGGTTTGAAATATAGTGATTAACTCGGGGTTTATAATAGAAGCTTTCACCTTTTTTTACTTTATATTTTTTATCTCCAAGATGAAGAGTTATAGTTCCAAGCAATACATAACCAAATTCTTCACCTTCATGGGGCTCTTCCTCAATATATTGACCATTTGGTTCTAAAGTAATCATAATAGGTTCCATTTGGTTTTTTTGAGAGTTTGGAACTAGCCACATAAGTTTGTATTTTAAATCTTCATTATCAGTTTCGAACATATCTTCATCTTTATATGTAACTTTTTCTTGATTATCATCACTAAAGAACTCTTTTAAATTTGTTCCGAGTATTTCAAGAATATCTATTAAAGTTGCAATAGATGGTGATGTTAAGTTGTTTTCTAATTGGGATATAAATCCTTTAGAAAGCTCACATCTATTAGCAAGTTCCTCTTGTGTTAATTGTTTTTCAATTCTAAGTCCTTTTATTTTTTCTCCAATTTGCATAAATACACCTCTAACCATAAAAATTATGTTTGGTAGATATTAACTATTACTAAACTATTTGTTTAAAGTTACTAAACAAACAAGTTATATTATATAAATAATTAAGGAAAAAATCAATATTTTTCTAATAAAAATAAAATTATTTAAAAAGCTTTAAGCCTTGAAGAAATGAGCTTTGAGATAGTGTATGTAGATGAAGAGTTTAAAAGAACAGTATTTAAAGTTTAGTATAAGTAAGAAAAGGCGAAGACTGAATAAAAATGGCATAAAATTAAAAAAGCTCCTTAACATAGAAAAAATCTATATTTATGTAGAAGTAGTTTAGTTATAAAAATTAGTATTAATAAAAAAATGCTAAATATTAAGTTAATATAGATATAATTACCATATTAACTTGATAAAAGCATAAGTATATGAGATATTTGAATTAATGATAGAAAAATTAAGAGGTAATAATTAAATTGCAGGTGATTAAATGAGAAAAACAGTGAATTTATATAGAAGAAATGGGAAAAATGTTTATATAAAACAACCTAGTTTTGAAGAATTATCTTTTGTATCAAAGCTATGGAGTGATGAAAAGACTATGGTAGAAGTAGGTGGACCGTATATATTTTTAAAAGAAAAATGGGAAATGTTTTATAAAAAAATGGTTCAACCAACAGATGGGAAAAATTTCTATTGCTTAATATATACAGTTAGCGATGAAGCTATAGGTGAGGTAAGTTTTCATGGATATGATTCTGCAACTAAGGCTGCTAGAATAAATGTGAAAATACACTATGGATATAGAAAAAAAGGATATGGAGAAGAAGCAGTTAGGTTATTGCTTGAATATTATTTTTTAGAGTTTAAAGGTCAAACTTTAATTGATACAATTAAAACAGAAAGTGGTAAAAAATTCTTTAATAAGATAGGCTTTGAATCTATAGGAGAATTTAGAAATCAAATAACGTACAAGCTAACTAAAGAAGAGTTCTTTAGATTAGAAGTTAAAAGAAAAAGAGAAACAAGAAAAAATATAGCAGTAATTGCTTATAATAATATGAATATAGTTCAATATTCAATTGTTTTTGAAATATTTAATGAAGCTAATAAAATATTAGGGGAAGATTTGTTTAACATTTATGGTGTTGGATATGAAGAGAATGTAATTACAAGTAATATTAATATAGCATTAGAACATAATTTTGAATGTGGAAAGCAACCAGATATAATTATTATTCCTGGGGGATATGGAGCTAAGGAAGCTGCAAGAGATAAATATATTATTAGATATTTATTATCCAAATATAGTAAGTGTGACTATTTATTATCAATTAATACAGGTATTTATTTCTTAAGTAGCTGTGAAATGCTTGATGGTATTTTAGTTCCTCCAATAGTAGGAACCGAAGAAACTTTAAAAGCTATATTACCAGAAATTAGATTTACATCAAAAAGTTTTGCTGATAACGGCAAAATAATTATAAGTTCAAATATAGTTGGAGTTATGGAAGGTTGCTTAAACCTTATTAAAAAAGTTGCAGGAGAAGAAGTGGTATTAGAATTAATAAATGTATTAGGAATTGAGTAGATAAAAAATAGATAATTAAAGTGTGAAAATTATGTGGAAAATGCAAAAAAACATGATAAAAACTCTAAATATTAGAAAAATAAAAGTAAAACCGTTTACTAAATTTTAGCCTATTAACAAATTAAAATTTAAGGTGTATAATGAAATTGTTAAATAAAAAACACACGGGGAGGAATTTAAATGTTTCCACAATGGGACGGATTTAAAATCGGAAATTGGCAAGAAAAGATAGATGTAAGAAACTTCATTCAAAAAAATTATAAGGTATATGAAGGTGATTCTAGCTTTTTAGCACCAATATCAGCAAAAACAGAAAAAGTTTGGGCTGAGTGTAGAACTTTAATTATTGAAGAAATCAAAAAAGGAATTATCGACATAGATACTGAAAGAGTATCAGGTATAGATAATTATGAAGCTGGTTATATTGATAGAGAAAACGAAGTAATTGTTGGATTGCAAACAGATGCTCCATTAAAAAGAATTGTAAATCCATTCGGAGGAATGAGAGTTGCAACTAGCTCATGTGAGGCTTATGGATATAAGCTTAATGAAGAAATTCAATCACATTTCTCATCTTATAGAAAAACACATAACGAAGGTGTATTTGATGCATATACAAATGAAATAAGAGCAGCAAGAAGTGCTGGATTATTAACTGGTTTGCCAGATGCTTACGGTAGAGGTAGAATCATAGGTGATTACAGAAGAGTAGCTCTTTATGGTATAGATTTCCTAATGGAAGAAAAGAAAAAGGATCTAAATGAGCTTCAAGGCGATATGTTAGATGAATTAGTAAGAAAAAGAGAAGAAGTTAATATGCAAATTAGAGCTTTAGCTCAAATTAAATCTATGGCTTCAAAATATGGTGTAGATCTTTCTAAGCCATCTCAAACTGCAAAAGAAGCTGTTCAAGCAGTTTACTTTGGATACTTAGCAGCTGTAAAAGAAAATAATGGAGCTGCAATGTCACTTGGAAGAACTTCAACTTTCTTAGATATATACATAGAAAGAGACATACAAGCTGGAGTTATTTCAGAAGATGGAGCTCAAGAAATAATAGATCAATTTATAATCAAATTAAGATTAGTTAGACATTTAAGAGCTCCAGAATATAATGATTTATTTGCAGGAGATCCAACTTGGGTAACTGAATCAATTGGTGGTATGGGAGTTAATGGAAAATCTCTTGTAACTAAGAATTCATTTAGATATTTACATACATTAACTAACTTAGATCCAGCACCAGAACCAAATATGACAGTATTATGGTCACCAAGCTTACCAGTTGGATTCAAGAAATATTGTGCTGAAATGTCAATAATAACAGATGC
This sequence comes from Clostridium gasigenes, assembly GCF_017348895.1. Classification (NCBI taxonomy): domain Bacteria; kingdom Bacillati; phylum Bacillota; class Clostridia; order Eubacteriales; family Clostridiaceae; genus Clostridium; species Clostridium gasigenes. The sequence continues at coordinate 78,488 of NZ_CP071376.1, read as the reverse complement.
AATACAATATGAAAATGATGGAGTTATGCAACCTAAATATGGTGATGATTATGCTATTGCTTGTTGTGTATCAGCTATGCAAGTTGGTAAACAAATGCAATTCTTCGGAGCTAGAACTAACTTAGCTAAAGCATTATTATATTGCATGAATGGTGGAGTTGACGAAAAGACAGGTAAAACTGTAATTAAGGGAGTTAAACCAATGACAGATGAAGTCTTAGATTTCAACACTGTTATGAAGAGTTATGATTCAGTATTAGAATATATTGCAAAATTATATGTTGATACTATGAACATAATCCACTGTATGCATGATAAATATGCATATGAAGCTGGACAAATGGCATTACATGATACACAAGTAGGAAGATTAATGGCATTTGGAGTAGCAGGTTTATCAGTTGTTGCAGATTCATTAAGTGCTATTAAGTATGCAAAAGTTACTCCAATAAGAAATGAAGCAGGAATAGCTGTTGATTTCAAAATTGAAGGAGAATTCCCTAAATACGGAAATGATGATGATAGAGTTGATGATTTAGCTGTAAACTTAACAGAGAAGTTCTCTGCTGAATTAAAGAAACATCCATTATACAGAGATGCTAAACATACATTATCTGTATTAACTATTACATCAAACGTAGTATATGGTAAGAAGACTGGAACTACTCCAGACGGAAGACAAGCAGGAGAACCATTTGCACCAGGAGCTAACCCAATGCACGGAAGAGATGAAAATGGAGCATTAGCTTCACTAAACTCAGTTGCAAAAATTCCTTACGACAGAGTGTGTGAAGATGGAGTTTCAAATACATTCTCAATCGTACCAGATGCTTTAGGTAAAAAAGAAGATGAAAGAGCTATGACATTAGTATCAATTATTGATGGATACTTTACTCAAGGCGCTCATCACTTAAATGTTAACGTGTTTAACAGAGAAACATTACTAGATGCAATGGAAAACCCAGAAAAGTATCCTACATTAACTATTAGAGTTTCAGGATACGCTGTTAACTTCAACAGATTAACTAGAAAACAACAAATGGAAGTTGTAAGCAGAACATTCCATAAATCAATGTAGTTAGCAAAATAAAAAATTTCCCCTGCCTATTAATAGGTGGGGGATTAAATTTAGGCATTAAAAAAAATAGAGTAGAATAGTAGCTTGTTATTTTTAAAAAAATGTCTTATTCATAAGGAGGCTTTTAAAATGACTATAGGAAAAATACATTCAATAGAAACAATGGGACTTGTAGATGGACCAGGAATAAGGGTAGTTGTATTCATGCAAGGTTGTGCGCTTAGATGTCTTTATTGCCATAACCCAGATACCTGGAATGATAATGAGGGAACAGAATATACACCACAAGAATTAGTTAAAAAAATTGCAAGATTTAAAAATTATTTTAAATCATCTGGTGGTGGAGTAACTTTTTCAGGTGGAGATCCGCTAAGACAACCAGAATTTTTATTAGAAGCTCTTAAATTATGTAAAGAAGAAGGTATTAATACCTGTCTAGATACTTCAGGAGTAGGGCGTGGAAATTATGATGAGATATTAAAATACACAGATTTAGTATTATATGATGTTAAGCATCTCTCAGAAGAAGGATATAAGGATATAACAGGTATGTCTATCAATGAAAGTAAAATATTCTTAGAGGCTTGTGAAAGAGCAGGAACAAAACTTTGGATAAGACAGGTAGTTGTACCTGGAAAAACAGATAGCGAAGAGTATATTTTGAAACTAAAAGAATTTATAGAAACCTTACATAATGTAGAAAAAGTAGAACTTTTACCATATCATTTATTAGGGATAAATAAATATGAAACCTTAGGTATTAAATATAGGCTAGATGGTGTTCCTAGTATGGATAAAGATAGATGCAAGGAATTATATGAATTACTAAAATAGCAATAATGTTATTAAGGCATGTTCAAATAAATAACAAGAGAGTATTTTTGTTGTTTATTTGGAGATGTCTAATTTTTTTTGAAAAAAATATAAATGCTATGGGTAAATATTAAGAAATATGTTATAATTAGTCGAAAAATAAGATATAGGGGGATGTAATATGAAATCAAAATCATTAGTAATAGGTTTATTATTAGTAACTGCTTTATTCGTTGGATGCGGATCAAAGAAAGTTGTAGAAGAGACTAAGGTTCCAGAAACAACAAAAGAGGAATCAGTTGATGCTGTAACATCATCATCAATTGTAAAGAGTGATGATGGATTAATAAAAGCATTATCAGCAGATGGAACGTGGATAATTGCTATAACAGGAGATTTACAAACAACAAAAGAATTAGTTATGGATGGTGTTTTTTATAGTAAAGATGATAAGGCAAATGGTTTAGCACGTAAGCTAGCGCTCTATGATCAAGATGCAGATAAGAAAGTAACAGCATCACATACTTTAACAGCACCTAAGATGACTGTTAAGAGTGAAAATGGTAAAATTCAAGAAGGAACTTTTGTTGGAGATATATATGTAGAAGCAAATGGATTCTTATTAAAGAATACTAAGGTTAAAGGAAATGTTTACTTTGCTAACGAAGAATATAAAAACTCATTCAAATTAGACGGTGGAGAAATAAGTGGAGTTACGGAAGTAAAGAAATAATAATATAAATAAAGCGGGTATCATTTTAATGAATTTTAAAATGATACCCTTTTTATATTATAGTAAACAATTATTTGTTTGAAAGCTCTAAAAGCTTGCTAAAATATCCAGCTGGAATAAGCTTCTTTTTCATTCCATTTATAACTAGTAAGTATGTTGCAGCTGTATCAAACCTAGCATCGTGATAGTTTCCGCTACCTTCAAATAACTCAGTAGACTTAGAGGAAATTTCTTTTTCGGTAATTCCTAAAAATTCAATTACTTCTGAAAGTTTAGGATTTTTTATACTGCCATTAGCATTTGGAATTTTGCATATATCTTTATAGTAGCCCATTGTACAAAATTTATTGTTTGGTATCCATTTGCTATCAACAAGACTTTCATCATATAATTGGTTAATTTCATGAGTTAAGAACTTTATGTCAAATTGGACATTATGTCCTATAATAAAATCAGCAGCAAAGAAGTCAGGCATAAATTCTGCAACAAAATCTAAAATCTCTTGTCCGTCAGAAAGTTCATAAAGTTTTTCTAAAGAAAAACCATGAACTGCTTGAGCGCCTGGATCCATTTCATCAACATTAAAGAAGAAGTTTTTTCCTGTAGTTGTTTGAGGTTTAGTGGATGTATCTACAAGAATATAGCTAAGTTGACAGATGTTGCCTGGTCTTATGCTTGTGGTTTCTGTATCAAAAAATAATAATTTCATTTTGTCCTCCTAAAGTAACATAGTTATTATATAATATCATAAAAAAATAACGAATAGAAAAACTATTAGTTATTTTTTAAAGAATTAGATATTATTTTTAGTAATTCCGTGCAAGTTTCGATAGTTCTGTTATTTTTATCAAGTACTGGATTAAATTCAACAAAATCAATAGATCTAACTAGATTTGTATCTAAAATAGTTTCTAAAATATTTTGCCCTTCAAGAAAAGTTAATCCGTTTTCTACCGGAGTACCGGTGCCAGGAACGTAGGATGGGTCTAAACCATCTATATCAAAGCTTAAATGGATATTATTAATGTTCTTATCTTTAAGACTTGCTTTAAATTCATCTAATACAGTATTTATACCCCTGTATTGAATATCTTGTATTTTCCAAAGATTTAAATTGTTTTTAGATATCAATTCTAGTTCTCCTATATCTAAATCTCGTACACCAAGTAAAAAAATATTTTCTGGCTTAACTTTTTGGCCATTAAAATATAAATTAGTAAGATCTGAATGTCCGATTCCCATTGAAGCAGCTAGAGGCATACCATGAATGTTTCCAGAGGGTGTTGTTTCATCAGTGTTTATATCACCATGAGCATCAACCCATACTACTGCAATATTATCATTACCATGATATTTGGAAGTGCCAGCAACAGAACCTAAAGCTAAAGAATGATCCCCTCCAATAGTTATTGGAAGTGTATTATTTTCAAGTGCTGAATAAACTTTATTAGCTAGTTCAATATTTGCATTTATAACTTCATCTAAATACTTCATTTTTTTATTTGCTACATATTTATTTATAGCATCTGCATGCTCCACATATACATCACCCATATCAGTGACGTTATGATTTTTTTTGAAAATATTTATAAGGTTGTTGTCTCTTAAAACTTTTGGCCCATTTTCTACACCAGGATTATCACAACCATAGAAAAGAGGCATACTAATTATGCTTATATTCATATAAAATAAACCTCCAAATCAAATTTTTTCGACATAATACTAATCTATATTAATATGCGTTAATAAATAAGTAAATATAAATTTTAATTTTATTTATAAATATTAAAGTTTAGATATATTGAAGATTCATTATATCAATAAAATTAGAAAATATAATTAAACATGTATAGCACAATTAACCTAAAAGAATTAACAATATAATAAAAAATTGACAATATATTTTAAATTAACTATAATAGCTAACAAAGAAGTGGCTTTAAAGCGTTATTAAAGGTTAGTAAAAGCTAAAATATAGACAAAAGGGGCAAAATACATGAATGTAGAAGGTATAATTATTCCAACAGGATACAAAGGGACTAGTACATTAATAGAAACAGAAATACACATAAAAAAAATTAAAGATTTTTTTGAGGGGAAACTATCAAATAATCTAAATTTAACAAGAGTTTCTGCACCTTTATTTGTAGAATCTGGTAAAGGAATAAACGATAATTTGAATGGTGTTGAGAGACCTGTAAAGTTTGATGTTTTAGCTACAGGAGAAGAAGTAGAAATAATACATTCACTATCTAAGTGGAAGAGAATGAGTCTTCATAGATATGGGTTTAATATTGGTGAGGGGCTATATACTGATATGAATGCCATTAGAAGAGATGAAGAAATGGATAATTTACACTCAATTTACGTAGATCAATGGGATTGGGAGAAAATAATTAAAAAAGAAGATAGAAATCAAAAGACTTTAAAAGAAGTTGTAAATACTATATACAAAGTATTTAAAGATACAGAAGCTTATGTTAATGAAAATTTATCGAAAACTGAATTAAACCTTCCGGAAGATATATATTTCATAACTACTCAAGACCTTGAGGATAAATATCCACAATTGTCATCTAAAGAAAGAGAAGATGCTATTTGCAAGGAACATGGGGCAGTATTCTTAATGCAAATAGGTGGAGTGTTAAAATCTGGAGAAAAACATGATGGAAGAAGTCCAGATTATGATGATTGGAATTTAAATGGAGATATTTTATTCTGGTATCCATTATTTAATAAGGCTGTTGAATTATCATCAATGGGAATAAGAGTTGATGAAAAATCATTAGATCATCAATTAACATTGTCTGGTAGTGATGATAGAAGAAAATTTGAATTCCACAAACTATTGTTAGAAGGTAAATTACCATATACAATAGGTGGGGGAATTGGTCAATCAAGAATTTGCATGTTATTTTTGAATAAAGCTCATATTGGTGAAGTTCAAGCTTCTATATGGGATGAAAAAAACTTAAGTGCATGTAAAGAAAATAATATAAGACTTTTATAAAATAATAAAGCATGGCGTTAGCCATGCTTTTTACTTTAAGAATTAATAATTTTTTGATAAAGAAGCTTCGCCAGAGAAAATAAGTCTTTCTTTCCCAAGGGAATCTCTTACCAATAATTCGCCTGAAGGGGCTATATCTATACAGAATACATTTTCATCCATATCTCTACTTGTAATAACAATTTTTTTTCCTATAAGCATTGAATTTTTTCTGCAAATATCAATAGTTTTATCAATTGAATTATTAAAGATAAATTCATTATACAAAGTTTCGAAATTTTGTAGATAGTTACATAATAATTCTGTTCTATTAAGATTACATCCATATTCAATAGAAAGAGAAGTTGCCTTATCTAATAAATCATTGGGAATATCCTCTTTTGATAAGTTGACATTTATTCCAAAACCTAAAATTATGTAGTTTACTCTATCCATATCACAGCTCATCTCTGTTAAAATACCAGAAAACTTTTTGTTTTTTAAAAGTAAATCGTTTGGCCATTTAATTTCTGGCTTTAAATTATAAGATTCTAAGGTTATAGCTTCAGCAGCAGCAGCAATAAGGGTAATCTTTGGACAATTTATAGGTTCAATATCAGGTCTTAAAATTAGAGAAGCCCAAATACCTCCTTTTGGAGAGGTCCAAACACGCCCCAGCCTTCCTTTGCCTGAAGTTTGAATCTCACTTATAACTAAAGTGCCATTGGGGGCATCTTTTATGGCTAAATCTTTAGCGGTGGAATTGGTAGAGGTCACTTCTTTAAAATAATGAAGTTCTTTACCCATAAAGGTTGTAGTTAAATTTGATTTTATTTCATTTAAAGAAATTAGATCAGCTTCGCAAATTAATTTATATCCTTTATTTGAAACACCATCTATTATATAGCCATCTTTTTTTAGCATATTGATATACTTCCATACAGAACTTCTAGTTATTCCAATAAGTTTACTTATTTCTTCACCAGAAATATAATTCTTGTTAGATTTTAGTAAATTTAAAATTTTTTCCTTCATTTATTCACCTCGATTACATTAGGTACCATGGAAAAACCAATAGTCACTATGATAGTCTATTTTGCACCTTAGGGAGCTGAAATAAAATAAAAATCCAAAGAGCCCTATAGGTTAGTATTTAAAAAATTCTTTAGAGCAAAATTATATCATAGCTAAATAGGTATACATACTAAATATGACATAATTTAATATCATAATATGGATTATAGTATGTCATACTATAATTAGTGCAATATTTTAAAAAATTAATAATTTTGTAATACAAATGAAAAAAAAATCCGTATAATTAAAGCATGTCCTTGTAAAACTATGTTAAATGGTTATATAATAGGAAGGTAAAGGGAGGATATTATGTATGAATGGAAAAAAAGATAAAAAAAGTATTAGTAAAAAGAAAATGGCTATCATAATTTCTTTAAGTGTATTAGCTATAATTATAGCAACTGTTTTATTTGGTTATCAATATTTTAAAAGTAAAATATACGTACCACCAAGTGATACAAATAGCATAAGTACAGAAGAAAATAAATATAAAGAAGTTGAAGGTATAACAAATGTTTTATTAATAGGAAGTGATGGTAGAACATTAGATGAGTTATCAAGATCAGATTCTATTATGATTGCAACATTAGATAATAATAATAAAGAAGTTAAGTTAACTTCAATTCAAAGAGATACATTAGTTGATGTTCCAGAATATGGTGAGCAAAAGATAAATGCAGCATTTGCATTAGGTGGAGCAGAATTATTAATGGAAACTATAAGTGATGCTTTTGAAATTAAATTAGATAAATATGTAATAGTTAATTTTTGGGGTTTTGAATCAATTATTGATGCAATAGGGGGCATTGAAATTGATATTAAAGATTATGAAATTGAAAATGTTAATGAATACATAGGTGATTCCACAGAAACTAAATCAGAGCCAATAACAAAACCAGGATTACAAAAACTTAATGGAGCTCAAGCTCTTTCATATTCAAGAATAAGAAGTGTTGGAAATGGTTCTTATGAGAGAAGTGAAAGACAAAGCAGAGTTTTAAATGAAGTAGCTGAAAATTTAGTGAAAATAAATCCTTTAAAATACCCAGGTATAGCAGATAAATTATCAGAACATGTTAAAACAAATATAGAACCACTTATGGCTTTAAATTATGGATATACAATTTATAAATTTCCAGAACTTAAATTTGAACAACTTCAAATTCCACAAGTAGAGTTATCAAGTGAGGAAAATGGATATAAAGATAAGGGCTGGGTAATATTAATAGATAAAAAACAAAATGCTAAGGTACTAAATGACTTTATATTTGAAAATAAATTACCTAATGCAGAAGATTATGACCTTATTGCAAGAGAAAATGTTTTTGCAAAATACAGATCAGATGAAAAGAGATATAATTCTTTATATGGAATTAAACCAGAAGAATATCTAGATACTGGAAAGAAACTTAATGATAAAGATATTCAAAGAACTAATACTGTAGATAAAGTAGCAGAAGCGGAAACGGCGAAAAAAGAAGAAGCGAGAAAAATAGCAGAAGCGGAAGCGGCTAGAAAAGAAGAAGCGAGAAGGGCAGAAGAAGCAGCAACAAGAAAAGCGGCAGAAGATGCAGCTGCAAAAAAGGCAGCAGAAGATGCAGCTGCAAGAAAGGCAGCAGAAGATGCAGCTGCAAAAAAAGCGGCAGAAGAAGCAGCAAAACCAAAACCACAATAAGCTATAGGGAAGATGGTTTTTAATTTTATAAGGTAATAGTTAAAGTAAAAAGAACTCAGCTTATAATTTATGAGCTGAGTTCTTTTTTAATTTATTAGTATATGTGTTAAGACTTAATATATGGTATAATACATAGAAGAAAAAAGTTAAGGAGAGTTGAATTATGGCAGATAAATTATTAGATATAATATTTACAATACCAGCTATATTAATAGCCTTTACAGTTCAAGGTTATGCAAAAGCAAAAATGGCAGATAAATTAGGAGATAAAACTCCAAGGTTTCAAGGAAGATTATCTTTAAACCCTATAGATCACATTGATCCAATGGGATTTTTAATGATTATTATATGTGGATTTGGATGGACAAAGCCTTTAGATACAAATCCAAATGCTTATAAAAGAGGACAAAAAGATGCTATAAAGGTTACAGTTGCAGGACCACTTGCAAATCTTTTAGTTGGATTTGTAGGGTCATTTATATTTATTTTTTTCATTTATATTTTAGGAAATATGATGCCAGAGAGTATGTACATGGTAGCATCTAATATGTTAAGGAGTATAGTTTTAATAAATATAAGTTTATTTGTATTTAATTTATTACCATTACCAGGACTTGCAGGTTTTGAAATAATGAAAAATCTTTGGCCAAAAACATATTATAAAGTAGCTGATACTATATATCAATATCAAATGTTTATATTAATAGGTGTTTTATTAATAGGTGGAAAAATTTTAGGAATTCCAGTAGGTATTATCTATACGTTATTTATCACAATAGCTAAGGCGGTAGTAGGGATATTTATTTAATACATACTAAATAATATAATAAATTTATTTTATGTAGTTTAAGGGACATAAAAATAAATAGACTAGCATACTGACTTGCTATTTATTTGAACATCCCTAAGATTTAGGAGGAAAACAAATGAGACTAAGGAAAAAACAGTGGGTAAGACCAGAACTAGAAGAAAGTAATTTATTTCTTCCAAGAGCTTCAGTTAATAAAGGAAAATGGAATGAGGTATTTGGTAATTCAAATCCTATATATTTAGAACTTGGATGTGGTAGAGGTGAATTTTTACTTAAGCACTCTATAAATAATCCAGAGATTAACTATGTAGCGGTAGATTTAAAAGATGAAGTATTAATTTATGGGCTTCATAAACTTCAAGAAAATAATTTAGAGAATGCAAGACTTACTGCTATGAACATCGATTTTATAGAAGACGTATTTGAAAAAGATGAAGTAAGTAAAATATATATTAATTTTTGTAACCCTTGGCCAAAGGATAGACACAATAAAAGAAGATTAACCCATACAAGATTTTTATCAAAGTATAAGGCATTCTTAAAGGCTGGATCAGAAGTTTGGTTTAAAACAGATGATACTGATTTATTTAATGCATCACAAGAATACTTTAAAGAGTCAGGCTTTGAAATTGAATTCTTAACATATGACCTTCACAAATCAAATTTTGAAGGAAACATAATGACTGAATATGAAACTAAGTTTACAGGTCTTGGAATGAAAACAATGTGTTTAACAGCAAGGTTGAAATAAAAAACATTTATAGAGATGAAAGAAAATAACAAATCAAAGAAGCTACTTTACACAAAAAAAGCGTAACTAGCAAATAAAACCCTAGGATTTAAAAAATCCTAGGGTTTTATAAATTTAGATAGCTTTTTTTATAATAAGATTTCTATTGTAAATCTCTTTAAATTTACCAGTAGCTCTATATGCTTGGTGAATTTCAAGTTCTAAATCTATATCCGAAGTTACAGTGATTGTAACTGTATTTTCGTCAAAGTCTACATCTAAATCACTAACAGCACCTACAAGGCTTCTATCTAGCCCTTCAGCAAGCTTTAAAAGAACTCCTATTAACTTTGTAGCCTTTACATCAAGGCTATTGATAATGGAGGCGAATGGAGGCTGAGGAACCTGGTATTTATTAAACCTATGTGAGGCTGCAATACATGCACTCATTAGTAATTCTTTATGAGTTATTCCATTAATATAAGAATGTAAAATTATATAGAAAGAATGTTTATGATGCTCATAGTAATCTATACTAGTTCCACAATCATGAAGCATAGTAGCAGTTTTAAGAATGCGATCATAACTACTATCTAAATGGTGAAGAGGTTTTAGTGCATCAAAGAGTTTAGTAGTAATCCAAAATACATGTTTAGCATGAGATTTATTACTATTTAAAGTATCTAAAATACCGTTAATGCTATAATCTAAAATATCTTTGTTAAGTGGATGTTTAGAATTAATGTATTCATATAAAACCCCTTCTTTTAAACCACGGTCAGAAATAATGATTTTACTGTTGCAAACTAGTTTAACAATATTGTGGAAAATAGCAAGTCCACCGACAATTACATCAGAAGAATCAGGATCAAAACCTTCAATTTTGCATCTTTGCTTATAATCCTTAGATTTTAAAAGATTATATATATCATGAACATCTAAATCAGTAAGTTCGTAGTTATGAGATATATCAAGTGGATATCTCTTTTTAATCCTATCAAGTTTCCCGATTGTACGAACCGTGCCACCAACTCCAATTATAGAATCATATGTGTTTTCAGTTACCCATTGCAAGTCACGTAAATGAGAGTTTATAAGGTTTATAGTTACATCTAAATCATCTCTAGATATTCTATCAGTTAAGTTATAATTGTATGATAAATTTACACAGCCAAAAGGAAGTGTTGCACTTTTGATAATGCATCCATTTTGAATCCAAGCTAAGTGAGTGCTATTTCCTTCAACTTCTACCATTAAAGAATTTTCTACATATATACTTCTAGTTACACCTATAAAGTTATAGTGGATTTCTTCTTCACAAGATAACACTCTAATATCAACATCTAATTCAGATTTAATTGTTGATATTAACAAATCTTTATTTTGTGCAGTTCTAAAGGATTCAGTAGCAACTGCAATTATTTTAGAAGCGCCAGATACAATGCATAATGATTTAAAAGCTCTAAGTGTAGAAAGAATTAAACTGATTTTATCATTGCATATTTCACATCCGTTAACTAAGTCAGAACATAATCTTATAGAAGATTTAAGTTCATCTATAACTTTAAAATAACCATCATCTTCAACCTCAGTTAACATTAATCGAAGAGTATTAGGACCAATATCAATAACACCTATTTTATTCATAAGAACTCCTTATTTACTTTAGTATTATAATTTAGTTTCTAATTCAATATTATATCACTTTTAAAAATAAAGAATAGATAAAATTTACTGACTAGTTATTTATTTGGATATGCCTTAACTAAAATTAAAGTTTATAAATGAAATTATTTTTATGAGTTGACAAAAAAACTTAGAGTTATGTATAATAGGTATATTAATAAATTTAAAATAAAGTCAAAGAAGAGGAAAGTACTTTAATTTAATCTTTTAGCGAATAGGGAGATGGTGTGAGCCCTACAAGATAAATTAAAAGGAAAAGAGACTTGGAGACATCTACTGAAATTAAGTAGGATAGATCGTATAAGCTGCGTTAAAGCAATGAGTGGCATTCATAAATGCAACTAGAGTGGTACCGCGGTTACTTCCGTCTCTTATTTTTAAAAGAGATGGCTTTTTTTATTTTCAAGTAAATATAATGAAATGCCTAAAATATAGGGAGGAATAATTATGGATTATAAAATGAAAATTGCAGAGCTTATAAAAGAACATATGGATATGGATGTTAAGCTTATTGAAAATTTAATAGAAATACCACCAAGACCAGAAATGGGGGATTTCGCATTCCCATGTTTCCAATTCTCAAAAACACTTAGAAAAGCACCAAATATGATAGCAGCAGAGTTAAAAGATAAATTAAATGCAGAAGGGTTTGAAAAAATAGATAATTTAGGACCATATGTAAACTTTTTTGCAGATAAAGCTATATTTACAAAAAATGCTATAGAAAAAATCCTAGAAGAAGGAGATAATTATGGATCATCAAATGTAGGAGAAGGAAAAACTGTTTGTGTTGAACATTCATCACCAAACATTGCAAAGCCTTTCCATGTTGGTCATCTTTTCTCAACTTCAGTTGGAAATTCATTATACAGATTATTTAAAAAAGAAGGGTATACTGTAGAAGGAATTAATCACTTAGGAGATTGGGGAACACAATTTGGTAAGTTAATATCAGCATATAAAAGATGGGGTAATGAAAAAGCTCTAGAAGAAAATGCAATAGATGAGTTACTTAGAATATATGTTAAGTTCCATGATGAAGCTGAGAATGATCCATCATTAGTTGATGAAGGAAGAGCATACTTTAAAGCTTTAGAAGATGGAGATAAAGAAGCAGAAGCATTATGGGAAAGATTCAGAAACTTAAGCCTAAAAGAATTTGATAGGGTATATAGCATATTTAACGTAGAATTTGATTCCTATGCAGGAGAAGCCTTCTACAATGATAAAATGGGTGTTGTAGTTAATGAGCTAAAAGAAAAGAAACTTTTAGTTGAAAGTAATGGAGCACAAGTAGTTATGCTTGATGAATATAACATGCCACCATGCATAGTGTTAAAAGGAGATGGAGCATCTATATATGCAACAAGAGATTTAGCAGCAGCTATGTATAGAAAGAAAAAATATGATTTCTATAAATGTGTGTATGTAGTTGGTTCACCTCAAGCACTTCACTTTAAGCAAGTGTTTAAAGTGTTAGAGCTTGCAGGACACGAATGGGCTAAGGATTGTGTTCATGTTGGATTTGGATTAGTTAAGTTTGCAGATAGAAAGCTTTCAACTAGAAAGGGTGAAATAATACTTTTAGATGATTTAGTAAGAGAATCAGTAGATAAGACTTTAGAAGTTATAAATGAAAAAAATCCAGAATTAGAAAATAAAGAAGATGTTGCAAAGAAAATTGGAGTAGGTGCACTAGTATTTACTTACCTTAAGAATTCAAGAGAAAAAGATATAATATTTGATTGGAAGGAAATGCTTTCATTTGAAGGAGAAACAGGTCCTTATGTTCAATATTCCTATGCAAGAGCTAAGAGCATATTAAGAAGAGCAGAAGAATCAAATATAGAAGCTGATTTCTCAAAACTTAACTCAAAAGAAGAGTTTGAATTAGTGAAACACTTAGAAAACTTCAATAATCAAATACATGTAGCAGTTGAAAAACTAGAGCCTTCAATACTAACTAGATATGTAATAGAAGTTGCTAAGGCATTTAATAAGTTCTACAATGCACATTCAGTATTAAATTTAGAAGATGAAGGATTAAAGCAAGCTAGATTAGAATTAGTTAAAGCTAGCTGTCAAGTTATAAAAAATGGATTATACTTATTAGGAATAGATGTAGTAGAAAAAATGTAATTACTAAGGAATATTCAAAAAAGCAACGTTTAATTTAAACGTTGCTTTTTTTATTAGGCTATTTATTTTTATCTTTGTCTTTATAAATAGGACAGTGGTTTGAACAACTGCCACAATTACAATTGCCTTTAGATGATTTTCTAAAACTTCTAAAAAGTATAAAGGCTGAGAATCCTAAAATTCCAATTGTTATAATAATCTCCATAACATCCTCCTTAGGTGTCTTCAAGAAAAGAACTCGTCAGATGCTGGTCTATTTTCTTGAAGATTCCTCATCTATAAAAATAAAGTTGCAATATTAAAGACTATGAATGATACTACCCATGCTAAAATCAATTGGTAAGCTATTGAAAAAAGAGTGAATTTAGTTCCATACTCTTTGTACATAGCACCTATAACTGATATACAGGGAGTGTATAGTAATACAAACACTAAAAATGAAAGTGCAGAAGCTGATGTGAAATATACTGGTAACATTAATGTTAAGTCACCTGAGAAAATTATCCCCATTGAAGCTATAACACTTTCTTTAGCAAGTAACCCTGTTAATAATGATACTGAACTTTGCCAATCACCAAAACCTAGCGGCTTAAATATTGGAGCTATAACGCTACCAATTGAAGACAATAGACTATCATTAACATCTACCATTCCAGTAAAGTTAAAGTTTGATAGGAACCATATAAGAACACTCATAGCAAATATTAATGTTCCAGCTCTAATTAAGAATCCTCTTGCTTTTTCCCATACTTGTTTTCCTATATTTTTAATAGATGGAGTTTTATATTCTGGTAATTCTATAATAAAGGGCTCCTCATCTTTTTTAAAAATAGTATTCTTAAAAATTACTCCGAAAATAAAGGCTAATATTACACCTAATAAATAAAGGCCAGCAACAATTAATCCAACATATTTAGGAAAGAATACAGCAGCAAACACTGCGTAAACAGGTAATTTTGCATTACAACTCATTAGTGGTACTAATAATGCTGTAAGTTTTCTATCTTTTTCACTTTCTAAAGTTCTAGCTGACATAATAGCTGGTACTGTACAACCGAAACCAACGATCATAGGAATAAATGCCTTACCTGAAAGACCCATTTTTCTCATAACCTTGTCCATTATAAAAGCTATTCGAGCCATATAACCACTATCTTCTAATACTGAAATACAAGCGAAGAGAGCAAGTATTATAGGTAATAAAACAACTATTCCCCCAACTCCAGCAATAATACCATCAACAATTAATGATTGGAACCAAGGGCTACTATCAGATAAAAGGCTAGTAACAAATGGTAAAAGGGAATCGTTAAGTAATGCATCTAGCATATCAGATAATGGTTGACCAACCCATGCAAATGTTACTTGGAACATTAAAGCCATAAAAGCTAAAAAAATTGGATAAGCAAGCCATGGGTTCAACAAAATATTATCTAATTTGTCTTTAGTTGGTTTACCTTTTTTTATAGAAGTGGTACTACATTTTTCTAAAACAGAATCAATAAAAGAATAAGTCGTTTTTTCATCTTCAAAATGAAAATCATTATCAGCTTGAGAACTGAAAAAAACATCAGATACTAGTGCGTCTTTTAGTTCATTAATTCCCTCTTCCTTTGAAGCTACAATTGGAATTACTTTAACTTGCAAAAGTTCTGATAGCTTATTATAATCTAAATTAAATCCTTTTTTTTCAGCTACGTCAATCATATTAACGGCTAAAATAATAGGTTTTTTAAATTGTTTTAATTGAGTAGTTAAATAAAGGTTTCTATTTATATTTGATGCATCTATAATATTTAAGATAACATCAACCTCATCATCCTCTAAAAATTTTTTGGAAATTTTTTCTTCGTTAGAATAAGTATCAAGAGCATATATTCCTGGTAGATCAACTACTTTTATATCTCCAAAGAAGCCTTCCTTCTTATCTACTGTAACTCCTGCCCAATTTCCAACTCTTTGAGTAGAACCGGTTAAGCTATTAAATAAAGTTGTCTTTCCTACATTGGGGTTACCCAGTAGTGCTACTGTTTTCATTTATTATCCTCCTTAGTTAGCTAGAAAAATATTCTTAGCATCTTTTTTTCTTATGGCTAAATCGAATCCTCTTAGCTGTAGTATCATAGGATCGCCTAAAGGAGCTATTCTTTTAAGTTCTACCTCTGTACCTTCAATGCAACCTAAAGCAGATAATCTTTTAGCTAAATCTACATTTCCGGAAATTGATTTAATTATTCCTTTTTGGCCTAGTTCTAAATCACAAATACACATTATCTCTACCTCCAATGAAAATCATTATCATACTATATAATAGCTAAAAATTAAAAAAAAGTCAATGTTTTTTTAAATTAAGTGAATAATTTTGAAAAAAACAGAAAAACTATAAAGTTATTGATATATTAATTTAATAATAATATATCAAAATAGGATTAAGATATATTAATTAAAAGTTTTTTAATTACCACAAAAATGGTATAATTAAAAAGTATATTAATGAGAAAAAATATATATAGATAAAGGTATCTAAAAATAGTTAATTGTTATAGTTAATAATTATTTTTATACTTAAATACTGGAAGAAAGAGTGGGTACTATGATAATACGTGAAAATATTGTAGAGGTAGAAGAAGTCTCAAAAGAATTTATGCTACACACTAATGAAATTAATAGAACTCCAGAGGATGTTATATTTTTTGATTTGGAGCATTATGTATATAAGAAGCCTAAATGTATTGGTGTTTTCGGAGCTTGTATATATAATAATAAGGATAAAAAAATATATGTAACTCAATATATGATTGAAAATAAAAATGAAGTAGTAGATTTACTTATACTAGCAAAAAAATATTTTATTAACATGAAAGAAGCTGGTAAAAAAGCTATTGTTACATTTTCAGGGAATAATGATTTTACAGTAATTAATTATCTCTTTAAAAAGTACAACATAGAATATGATTTTTCTATAGAATATGAATCCATAGACATTCAAAAAGAGTATGAAAGAGAAAGAAAAACATCAATAGGTCTTAAAAATTTAGAAAAATTATTTGATATTCATAGAGAAGGAGATTTAATTAGTGGGTCTAACCTAGCAAAGACATTTCATAAAGTGTTAAAAGATAGAGAATATATAATGAGAATGCCAAAAGAAAAAATAGAAACTATACTTTTATATAATGAGCAAGATGTAACAAATCTTTGTGTTATCTTTAAGAAATGGAATCAATACATTATTAATATTGAAAAAGAGAATGAAGAATATAATGAAAAAGATACTGAGAAAGAAAATGAAGAAGATACTGAAAAAGCAGAATATAATGAAGACATAGAAATAATAGATGAAACTAAAAAGATAGATATGATAGAAGAAAGTGAAATTAAATTAGAAGTTAATAATGTAATTTAAAAACAAATATCTAATCTTAATTGTTTTAGGAGAAATCCTTAAACAATAGATGCCTCCAAATTTTTATTTGGAGGCATCTATTGTTTAATTTAGTAATCGTAAACAAAATAATAAGATAAATATCCCTTGATTTGAAGAATTTTATTTGTTTGGAATCCTATTTATTTCTGTTCCGTTAGAGGATAATACTATAGTTCCATCTAAATCAGTTCTATAAGATTTTATATTATTAGTATTTAATAAAGTTAGTGTTTTATTAGTGGGATGTCCATATTTATTATCTATACCTGCAGATATTACACCAATAGATGGATTAACAGCATTTAAAAAAGTTTTGCTAGTTGAAGTTGAAGATCCATGATGGCCAAGTTTTAAAACGTCAGATTTTATATTAGGATTTTTAGATAAAACTTCTTTTTCAACTTCAACTTCTGCATCACCAGTAAATAGAAAAGAATTATTTCCATATTCAATTTTTATTATAGGGGAATAGTCATTAAGATTAGAATATTCTTCTTTGCTTGGAGAAAATACTGTTACATTTGTGCCTTTGCCTAAATCGATAGTATCTATGCCAGCTTTAATAATATTAATTTTTAAATCTTTAGTTATTAAAGATTCCACCATTTTTTCAAATGTGCTAGTTGTATGTTCAACTTTTGGAGCATAAAATTTTCCGACTTCATACTTATTAATGACAGAGGACATACTACCTATGTGGTCTTCATGAGGATGTGTTGCAATTATATAATCTAGTTTAGATAAGCCGATAGAATCTAAATAAGTTAATAAATTTTCTTTAGCATCTTTTGGTCCTGCATCAATAAGTAAATTTTTATTGTTTACTTGTATTAAAATAGAGTCGCCTTGGCCAACATCTATATAGTGAACAATCATTTTATTAGTGGGATTTAGGTTTTTTTTAGGTGTAAATAAAAGGTTGTAGAATGAAAAAATAAAAGCAAATATTAATATTAATAAGGATAGAATTGAAAATTTCTTTTTCAATTTTAAGACCTCCTAAATTCTTAGTTAAAGTTATTTTTTTGTATTTGCAATTTAAATAAAGGCTAAACTTCTCATTGTACTATAATATTTATCCTTGTATAATACAAGTAAGGAATCTAAAAAAATATATTAGAAATTCTTCAGATTCCTTTAAAAACATAATTAGGAGAAAAATAATGGATTTGTTTAAGAAAATAAATTATGGATTATATATGATAATCTTAAGATTAAAGGCTATTAAATTATTTTTTATTAGAAGATTTAAAGGCGAAGTAGAAGCGGATAAATATGTAGCGAAAGTTGAATGTGCTTGGGCGGATTACACTATAAATAAAGCTGTCAAAATGAATGTTACAGTAATAGGAGAGGAAAATATACCAGAGGAACCCTGCGTCTTTATAGGAAATCATACAAGTGTTTTAGATTGTCCTTTATTAATATTTACAGCAAAAAGAAGTATTGGGTTTATAGCAAAGAAAGAATTAATAAAGGTGCCTATTATAGGATATTGGATAAAACAAGCTAAGTGTGTGCCAATTGATAGAGAAAATGTACGAGAAGCAGTTAAAGTAATAAATGAAGGTGTACAAAATCTTAAAGAGGGTCATAGCATGGCAGTATTTCCAGAAGGAACTAGGAGTAAAGATGGAAAACTTGGAGAATTTAAAAGAGGTAGTATGAAACTTGCTACAAAAGCAAAAGTGCCCATAATTCCAGTAGCAATGGATAGAGCAGACAGAGCATTTGAAATAGATAGAAAAATTAAACAAATAGATATTATAGTTACATTTGGTGAACCAATTTATACAGAAAATTTAACAAAAGAAGAAGAAAAAGAATTAGCAGAAAAAGTTAGAAGTGTTATAGCAAATTCTTTAGAGAAAAATAAAGAATAATAAATGTTAAAAATTTGATGAAATAAGTAACGAATTATTTTTTTTATTTTAAGGAAATGCGATAAATAAATTTAATTATTAAAAAAACGTTCGTGTATATGTTTTCAAATACAATATGTTTTCAATTTAATAATAGTTTGTGAAAAATGAAAAAACTTCTTTCTTAAATTGCATAATATATGATATAATTTAATAATAAATCACTAAAAGATATAAAAATGAATATTTAACTAAGATAAAATGCAAAAAGGGGGCAATTGTGTGCGTAAAGAGTTTTCAATAAGCAATGATAAAATATTAATAAACTTTACAGCTAAGTACTGTAATAACTTTCAAACACTAACAGAAAGTGAGGGGTTTAGAAGGGTTCTTGAGGTTTATTTAAAAACCTCAGAAACAAAGCTTTCTTTAAGCTATAAATACTTATCAAAATCTTTAAATACGAATGATCTATGTGAATTAAGAAAAGATGTAATAAGAGTAATTAAATATTTAACAGTTATGGATGTGAATGAAATAGTTACATTTGATGAAAATTATAAAAACTTATTTTCAGACAAAGATAGCTTCATATATTTCATAGAAGATTTTTATTTATTCTGGAGAAGACTTGAAAGATATACAGTAATTCATGGAGATAAAGTACAAGAGGGATTAGAAGCTATGAACCTTACACAAGCAAATACAGCTTTTTCAACTCTTATTAAAAAGTTATATAGAAAAATAGAAAAAAATGTTTCTGGATTAAAACCAAAGGTATTTAGACAATTACCAGCAGGTGGGAATTCATGTGTAATGATAAATAAAGTATTATGGCCTATACCAGATGGTTATGAAGCTTTAGAAAAAATACAATTTATAGATACTATATTACTTGAAACTCCATTTATAACATATCCTAAAAAAAATACTAGAAATGGTATGTTTAATGAAGTTTTTGAAAATCCAGTTAAAAGAGCTTCATTAAATGCAGATCATTGGTTCTGCTACACTGCAAAGGTTGGAGAATTACTAGCATACATATATTTCCATAGAGATTATATGGCTCATGGAATAACTTTATGTAATTTATTTGAAATGGCAAGAACAGAAGAATATAGAGGTAGAAAACCTGATATTATTTTTGTGTTTGGAGCTAATGATGATGATGGTAATTTAAAAACAGTATTTTATGATGATGTTAAAAATGATATAATGGTTGGATACATTAATCATTCAGAAGAAATAGATTATTTTGGATATATGAAAAAAATGACATTAACACTTCATAATTTAATTATGATAAAAAGAGGTTGCTTACCTATTCATGGAGCTATGGTAAACATTGTGCTTAAGGAAGGTAAGAATGCTAATGTTGTTATAATGGGAGATAGTGGTGCTGGTAAATCTGAAAGTTTAGAAGCTTTTAGAACTTTAAGTGAAGATCATATTAGTAATATGACAATAATATTCGATGATATGGGTACTTTTAAAGAAAAAGATGGAGATATTATAGGATATGGTACAGAAATTGGTGCTTTTGTAAGACTAGATGATTTAGATCAAGGTTATGCATTTAAGGAAATGGATAGAAGTATATTTATGAATCCAGATAAAACAAATGCAAGGTTAGTTATGCCAGTCGCTCCTTATAAAGAAATAATTAAAGGATATAAAGTTGATTTATTCCTTTATGCAAATAATTATACTAAGGTAGGAGAAGGCGAAACTTCCATAGAATACTTTAAAACAGCTAAGGAAGCTATTAATGTATTTAAATCAGGAGCAAGAATGGCTAAGGGAACTACAACTGAAATAGGACTTGTAGAATCATATTTTGCAAATCCATTTGGACCAGCTCAAAAGCCAGAACAATGTGATATATTAATTGATAATTATTTTGATGCAATGTATAAAGGTAATGTTAAAGTTGGGCAAATTAAAACTTGTTTAGCAGTTAACGGACAAGAAAAAGAAGGACCAAGACTTGCAGCTTTAGAATTATTTGAAATAATAAAGAATTTATAAAATAAAAAGCCTCTCAAATTTGAGAGGCTTTTTATTTTAGTCTGAACTCATTAATTTATCTTTTGCAAAGAATGACAGTGAGTATAATCCAGCTATTCCTACTAGAGCATACACAATTCTACTAAATGCTGTCATATCTCCGAATAGTGTAGAGACTAAGTTAAATTGGAAAAATCCAATTAAACCCCAGTTTATCGCTCCTATAATAACTAATATAAGAGCGGTTGAATCTAATACTTTCATAAAAAACACTCCTTTATTTTTGGATACATAATTATGTTTCCCAAAGAAATATTTTTTATGTGTAAAACATAAAATTAAATTGTAATATTCCTATCTACTGGTTGTTCAAGTGAAATAAATGTATCTGTTCTTTGAACTCCAGGAATTACATTTATTTTATTAAGTAATATAGATTGTAAATCAGAAATGTTTTTGCATATTACTTTTGTAAAAATAGAATAATTCCCTGTAGTTAGATGTAATTCTACAACCTCGCTTATTAAAGAAAGTTGATCTACAACTGATGAGAAAGAAGATGTTTTATCTACATATATGCCAACAAAGCAGCATACATCATAGCCCAATATTGGTAGGTTTAAAAGAATTCTAGTTCCTTTTACAACTCCAAGTTCTTCCATCTTTTTCATTCTTACATGTATAGTACCACCACTAACATGACATATTCTAGCTATTTCTAAATAAGGAGTTCTAGAGTCCTTAATTAATAAATCTAATATTTGAAGGTCAAGTTCATCTAATTGATAGGTTTGGTTTAAACCCATATTATCACCCCTATTTAACGATTTTATAATTTCTTTTTCTATTTTATCAAATTTATTGTGAAAATAGAAGCTAAAAATGATAATATTATAAAATAAATTAAAAAAATTAATGAATTGATAAAAAATCCCAAATAAAGCAAGATGCTTTCAAAAAAAAAAAAAAATTAAATTTATAACACTTGAAAATAAAGCTTATTTATTTTAATATATAGGTTACACAGTAAAATAGGAGGGATACTTATGAGCAACATATTATATATAGTAATAATGATAGTAGCAACAATTTTAATTTTTTGGGGCGGAAGAAAATTTATATTTTCTAAAGTGAAAATAAACAAATGGATTCCTTTAGGAATTTCAATAGTAATTTTAGCAAGCCAATTTTTTATAGGAAACCAAAATAAGTGGATTAATGCGGTCTCAACATTATTAACAGTTATGTTTTTCTTATGGTTTATGGAAATTCATAGTACTGGAGGCCCTAAGGTTGCAGAAAAGAAAATAGTAATTAAGCCTAAAGCTAAACCAAACAGAGTTAAGCATTTAAAAAAATAAGAAAATAAATAATTTAGGCATCTTCAAAAAATACTAGTAGTTAAACTAGTTATTTTTTCAAGATGCCTTAAACATATAAAAAACCTTTAAGGAATATTTGCATTTTAGTCTGGATTTTTAGTTACAAAAATAGGTGAACTAAAAGCGATTTTACCAGTTTTCTGAATAACTTTAATTACATACCAGCTTTCATCTTTTTCATGTACATGCTCATAAAGATATTTAATGTTATTTAAGTTAATGTCAATTATGTTTTTGACCAAAGTACCTTTATTAGAAATTATATGAATTTCTTTAATTGGATACCTAATATCATCAGCATAAATCATAAATTTAAGTTTATCAGAAGTTATAACAATTTCCTCACCCATAAAAATATTATTAATAGTAAAATAAAGTTTCAAAAAACGGGATTCAGTTGAATAGGTTCTTCTATTTCTAAAAGCAGATACTAGTGCAGTAGTTGAAAGTTCATTACCTATATAAACTGTAAGGTTTTCTGAATCACCAAAATTTACTTTGTGGTTATCCTGACTATTTATGGCGCCAAGTTTCCAACCTATATCTAGAAGGTTATAATAATATTTATCATGGCGAGTATATTTCGACGAAGGGTTTCCGTTACCAACTTCCACAGAGGTAATAAGCTTGTTAAATATTGGATGGTGATCAAGGCTATTAACATTTTTGTGGGGATGATTAATTGAAATAAAAGCATTTGTATTATTTAACATCCATAAAGCTAAAAGCTTTAAGTCTATTATTGTACCATTAAAAAATGTATTAGAATTTATTATATTAAAATCACCAAAAGAGTTAGTTTTACATTCAAAGCCTACTAAGGGTAAAAAATCATCGTATTTCTTCCTCATCTTAATTGCATAGTGATGAGTTCCTTGCCATCTTGTTAAAACCTCATCTTTAATAATAACTTTATTAGAAAGATAAGAATTATGGTCTGTTATGCACATAAAGTTTATACCTGTTTTTCTTCCATATTCATAATCATCATAAGGATTTCCTCTGCCGGTAGAATAAGATGTATGACAATGAGGTATTCCATAATAAAATTTTAAATTGCTTTGATCGAATTCTTTTATGTCTTTATGCTTTTTTCTTCCCAAATTATGCCTCTCAAAATATTGTTTAATTATATATAGTATTACATAGGTATAAATAATGACAATAATATAAGGGAATGATAAAATAAGTTTATAAGATTATATATTTATTTTTCAAAAGATGTTTTAATGAAAAGGAGTTATAGAAATGATAAAAGAGTTTCAAGGGGTTAAACCTATAGTACATAAAACTTGCTATATTTCAGAAAGTGTTGATATAATAGGAAATGTTGTTATTAAAGATAACGCTAATATTTGGTTTGGTACAAGGATTAAAGGCGATATGAATAGTATTGTTATAGGCGAAAATACAAATATTCAAGAAAACTCTGTAGTTCATGTAGATAGCCATTGTGGAACATATATAGGTGATGATGTAACAATAGGGCATGGAGCTATAATTCATGGATGCACTATACATAATAATGTTTTAATAGGAATGGGTTCTATTGTATTAAATGAAGCTATAATTGGGAAAAATACAATTATAGGAGCAGGATCATTAATACCACAAGGAAAAGAAATACCAGAAGGTGTTCTTTGTCTTGGTAGCCCAGCTAAAGTAATTAGAAATTTAACTGAAGAAGAAATAATAGGAATTAAGACTTCAGCAAATAATTATGTAAACTTAAGTAAAAAATATATATAGGAGGCAGGTTAAACAATTAGTTTAATAGTGCCTAAATCAGGAGGAAATATGTTAAATATAGGTGAATATCACGTTTTAAAAGCAGTAAGAAAAAAGGATTATGGATACTTTCTACAAAATGAAGAAGGTGACTCAGTTTTATTACCAACATCATGTATTGGTAAGGAAAGAGTTAGAATTGATGACGTTTTAAATGTATTTGTTTATAAAGATTCATTAGATAGACCAGTTGCATCACTTGCTAAACCATTTGTAACTGCAGGAGAAGTTGGTTATTTAAAAGTTGTAATGAAAACAGAATTTGGAGCTTTCATTAGTATTGGATTAGACAGAGATATTTTTGTTCCAATTAAAGAACAAAGATTTGAAATTAAAGAAAATGAAAAATATTTATTCTATATATATGTAGATAAAACGGGAAGGCTTGCAGGAACTACAGATGTAGAACCTTACCTAAGACCTTTAGAAGAAGCGGATAACATAACTTATAAAGTAGGAGATGAAATGGAAGCTGTAGTTTATTCAGCTACTCCAGCTGGTACTTTAAATGTTGCAATAGATTGTAAATATAAAGGATTAGTATTACCAAATGAATACTTCCAAAGTGTTTATCCAGGAATAGAATTAAAATTAAGAGTTAAAAGATTGTATGAAGATGGAGTAATTGGATTTTCTTCAAGACAAAAAAGATTAATAGAAAGATCAAGTCTTCAAGAATCTATATTAAAACATATGGATATTAATGGTGGTTTTATGGCGTTTAACGATAAATCAGCACCAGAAGATATAAAAGCAACATTTAATACAAGTAAAAACTACTTCAAAATGGCACTTGGTGGCTTAATGAAGGAAGGAAAAATAGCTCAAGACTTAGAAGGAACAAGAATAGTAAAGTAGAGTAACTTATATTTAGGATAGAATTCAATTAATACTAAGCAAACTTATATCATATAACTTTATATGATATAAGTTTGTTTTTTTTTGTATTTTAAAATGGGGAAAATAAATAAAGTTTGAAAAAACTAGGGCATTAAATCTTTAGCATATGGTATAATTATATTGAAAATAAAGGGGGAATTAGTATGTTTAAAAATTTCGCAGCAGACGCTTTAGGATTAAGTGATATAGGAAAAATAATTAGTTCTAAGGATTATGACAAAGTAGATGCAGATGATTATATAATGCATGAAGATGGAGAAAAAATATTTTTCTTAATTAAGTCAAGGACAGATGAATATTGCTTCACTAATTTAGCTTTAATACATGTAGATGGTGAATCAGCTATTAGTAAGAAGAGAGCAGTAAAAAGATATGACTATTATAAAAATAAATTAAGTAACATAACTATTGAAACAGCAGGAACAATAGATTTAGATTGTGAAATTAAGTTTGCAATAAATCAAGAGATGTTTTTAATTGATGTTGACAAAAGAGCCATTGAGCAATTAAAAGATCTTTATAAAGCTTTAATAAGAATAGAACAAATTACAGAAAGTAATGAAACAATGTTAATAAAATCAGGAGAAGTTTTAGAAATAGCATCTAAAGCCTGTGGTTCTCAAAAAATAGAAAATGGAGATTTAGCAGAAATATTTAAGAATATTAATGAATATTCTTTCCAATGGATAAAGCAAAGTAGAGAAGAATATATTAAAAAAGATTTTACAGATACATTTAAGAATTATATAAATAATTAAAGATAAAGTATTAGCGCAGCTCCTAGATAAAAAATTATCTAGGAGCTGTTTCTTTGGTGTTATTATCCAGTATAGTCAGCTAGAATAACATATTTATTTTCGCCAACCTTTAATAGGTAAATAAAACACCTCACATTATTAAAATTAAATTTGTATAAAAAAATATATATATCCTAATTATAATAAATAAAAGTATTGATTTATGAAAAAATTAAATAAGAATATTGACTTTGTTACTTTACTGTGATAAAGTAATGATGTGATAAAGAAAACAAAAGGGGGCAATTAATAATGAGTATAAGAAAATTAATAAAAAAGGTTTTAATGACAACTATAGTAGGGGCAATGGCTATAGGATTTGTAGGTTGTGGTAACACTGAAAAACTAGTTTTGGGGTTTGATGATACTTTTGTACCAATGGGATTTAAAGATGAAAATGGCGAGGTTACAGGTTTTGATATTGAACTTGCAAAGGCAGTTGGAGAAAAGCTAGGTAAAGAAATAGAGTTTCAACCAATAGATTGGAGCATGAAAGAAACAGAACTTAATAATGGAAATATAGATTTTATTTGGAATGGATATTCAGTTACTGATGAAAGACGTGAAAAGGTTGAATTTTCAAAGACTTATTTAAATAATAGACAAATAATAATTACACTTGCAGATTCAAAAATTAAAACAAAAGCAGATTTAAAAGATGCTAAAGTTGCAGCACAAAATGCATCAAGTGCAGTTGAGGCAATAGAAGCTGATGGAGATATAATTTCTACATTTAAAAATGGGAAAATTATAACTTTTGACACTAATAATGAAGCGCTAATGGATTTAGAAGCAGGAAGAGTTGATGCTATTGTTGCTGATGAAATATTAGCAAAATATTATATGAATGGAAGAGGTATTGAAAAATATAATGTTATTTCAGAAGATTTTGGAATAGAAGATTATGCAGTAGGTATGAGAAAAGATGACGCAGCATTTGTTGAGAAATTTAATAAAGCTTTTGATGAAGTTGTAGATGATGGAACAGCAGCAGAAATATCAAAAAAATGGTTTGGTGAAGATATAATAGCTAAATAAAGGAGGGAAAATTATGCAAGATATAATAAGCCTTATTCCACAAGTGCTTCAGGGTTTAACAACAACATTGATGGTGTTTATATTAACATTAATATTATCAATTCCCTTAGGAGTAATTATAGCTCTTGGAAGAATATCTAAAATGAAAATATTAAATAGCATAACAGGTATTTATATCTATATATTTAGAGGAACTCCTTTATTATTACAAATACTATTTATATTTTTTGGGCTACCATCACTTGGATTATCAATTCCTAGAATGCCAGCAGCTATACTTGCAATGGTATTAAACTATGGTGCATACTTTGGAGAAATATTTAGAGCGGGAATAATTTCTATTGATAAAGGACAAATTGAAGCTGCTGAGGTACTTGGAATGTCTAAAAAGGATATCTTTGTTAGAATAATTCTGCCTCAAGCATTAAAAACAGTGTTTCCACCAGTATCAAATGAAGTTGTTACACTTGTAAAAGATACAGCACTAGTTTATGTTGTGGGATTAGACGAACTTCTTAAAGTTGCTAAAATAGCATCAAATAGATTAACATCAATAATGCCATTTGTAGTTGTAGCTATAGTATATTTAATTCTTAATGGGATAATTGCAAAAGTATTAGAAAAAATTGAGAAAAAATATAACTATTATCAGTAGGAGGGGACGTGCATGTTAAAAATAAGTGGATTGAAAAAAAGCTTTGGAAAAACAGAGGTATTAAAAGGCGTTGATTTAGAAATAAAATCTGGTGAAATACTAGTAATCGTTGGTCCTTCAGGTGGAGGAAAAACAACTCTACTTAGATGTGTTAATGCTTTAGAAACCTGCGATGATGGCTTAATTGAAATCAATGGAAATACTTTATGTGAAAATGGGAAATATATAGATAAAATAGAAATGAAAAATATAAGAAAAGATATAGGCTTAGTTTTTCAAAATTTTAACTTATTTCCTCATATGAGTGTTTTAGAAAATTTAATAGAAGCACCACAAAAGGTTTTTGGTGTTTCAAAGGAAGAAGCAATAAAAAGAGCAGAAGAAACTTTAAGTTTCCTTGGGCTAAATGATAAAAGAGACAACTACCCCTGCGAGCTATCAGGAGGCCAAAAGCAAAGAGTTGCAATTGGAAGAGCATTAGTATTAGATCCAAAGTTAATGTGCTTTGATGAGCCGACATCGGCATTAGATCCAGGTCTTACAGATGAGGTTGCAAAATTAATTAGAAGTCTTGGAAAAGAAGGTATGAGTATGATGATAATTACTCATGATATGGAATTTGCAAAGAAAGTTGCAGATAGAATATTTTCTATGGATAAGGGTCTACTTACAGAAGGATTAATATTTGGAAATATAGTTTAATTTATGAAAAATAGAATATTGCTTGATAGGGTGAATAATATGCAATAATTACCTTTACATTTATCTGAAATTGGTCTATTATTTTTTTTGACAGTGCTTTTTTAAAAAGAAGCACTGATTTATTTATTATAAAAACTATAAAGGTTAATTAATAGGGAGGTTACATAAATCAAAAATTCAACAAAACATTCAATAGTTATAGGGTTTGCATTATTTGCAATGTTCTTCGGTGCAGGAAACCTAATTTTTCCACCCGCATTAGGAAAAGCAGCAGGGGACTCAGTTTTATTATCAATTATAGGCTTTCTTATTACAGGAGTTTGTCTTCCTCTATGTGCAATAATTGCCTGTGCTAAAATTAACGGTACTTTCGAAAAAATGGCAGATAGAGTAGGCCCAATATTTTCTGTGATAGTCTCTATAGCTTTAGTTCTTGTAATAGGACCTTTATTTGCAATTCCAAGAACAGCCTCAACAACTTTTGAACTAGGAATACAGCCTTTGTTTCCTGAAATTGGACAAAATATATCGATTATAGTTTTTTTTGTAATAGTGCTTGCATTTGCGCTTAAACCTTCTTCAATAATTGATAATATAGGTAAAATACTTACACCGGCACTTTTATTAATGTTAAGTATAATTATAGTTAAAGGAATAATATATCCTATTGGACCAGTTGTAGCTACATCTTACCAAGGTGCATTCTCAAAAGCCTTAATAGAAGGATATCAAACAATGGATGCTATGACGGGCGTTATATTTTCATCAATAATTCTTGCATCTATTAGAGCAAAAGGTTATGAAAGCTCAAAAGATATAATGATGATAACTATGAAATCAGCTGTAGTGTCTTTAATCGGTTTATCCTTTGTATATGCTGGACTTATGTACCTTGGAACTCAAACAACTACTTTGTTCTCAGAAAAGATATCTAGAACTAGTCTGGTTACAGAAATTGTTAGATTAGACTTAGGTAGCATTGGTAGTATTATACTTAGTTTATGTGTTACTGTTGCATGCTTAACCACTGCTATAGGAATACTTTCAGCTGGATCAAAATTCTTTGCTAAACTTTCTAAAGGTAAATTATCTTACGAAAGTATTGCTATTAGTATGGCTTTAGTAAGTGGAGTAATGGCTACAAGGGATGTTGATAGTTTAATTAAATTGGCAGGTCCAGTTTTACAAATTATATATCCAATTGTAATTGTTCTAATAGTTACTACTTTGCTTGGTAATATAGTGAAAAACAATAAGGTAGTTGCTATAACTACCTACACAGTTTTAATAGTAAGTGTTTTAAATACTATAAATGATTTAACAGCAAATAGCATTGGATTTTTTAAATATGTGCCTCTATCCAATGTAGGATTTGCATGGATTATACCAGCTGTATTTGCTTTTGTAATTTCCAACAATTTAGCGAAAGCAAATAAGTTATAAAAACTACCCACAGACGTCAAACTAGATGTTAATTTGGATTAGAAGAAATGAAGGGCATAGTTAGTTAAGTAACGTGTTAAACGCCGTATAAATAGCATAGAAATATGCTATTTATACGGCGTTTTCATTATATTAAATTAGTTAGCTAAATGCCTCTTTTATTTTAAAAAATATTTATTTATCCTTCATTCTAAAGAATATTTTAATAAACTCATTTATTATAAATGGTACTAATGATAATCCAACTACAAGTCCCCAATCTGATACTGTTAAAGAATAAACTTTAAATATTGATGCTAAAACTGGAACTGTAATTATAATAAATTGCAAACTTATTCCAAATGCAATAGAACCAATTAACCATTTATTTTTTAATACTCCAACTTGGAATAAGGATTTTGTTTCGTTTCTCATAGTTAATGAATAAAACAATTGAGAAACACTTAATACTACAAATGCCATAGTTTGAGCATGCATTAATGAACCAGGGTAAAGTCTTTCTCCTAATTTAAATGCAATTAATGTGGTAACACCAATTAATATTCCATTAATAATTAGTAATCTACCCATTCTACCAGCAAAAAGACTTTCCTTTGGGCTACGTGGTTGTTTAGACATAACATCGTGGTCGCCTGGATCAACTCCAAGTGCAAGAGCTGGGAAACTATCTGTAATTAAATTAACCCATAATATATGAATAGGTAATAGCGGTGTAGACCAGTTAAATAATATAGCAAAGAATAATGCTATAACTTCTCCAAGGTTACAACTTAATAAGAATAAAATTGACTTTTTTATATTGTTAAAGATATTTCGTCCTTCTTCAACAGCTTTAACTATAGTTGTAAAGTTATCATCAGTTAAAACCATGTCAGCGGCACCTTTAGCAACATCTGTACCTGTAATTCCCATGGCAACACCAATGTCGGCTGCTTTTAATGAAGGAGCATCATTTACTCCGTCACCAGTCATTGAAACTATATTACCATAAGATTTAAAGGCTTTAACTATTTTAACTTTATGCTCTGGAGAAACTCTAGCAAAAATTCTATAGTTATTAACTATTTTTATAAATTCTTCATCGGAGTAAGTATCAATTTCACTTCCGGACATTGCCTGGGCAATATTTTCTGCAATTCCAAGTTCTTTGGCAATGGCAACAGCAGTGTTTTTATGATCACCAGTAATCATAATAGTTCTTATACCAGCTTTTTTACTAAGTTCAATTGAACCCTTAACCTCTTCCCTTGGAGGATCAATCATACCCATTAAACCAATAAAGATTAAGTTATCTTCTAAATTATCAATTGCTACATGTTCATTTTCTAAAATTTTATATCCAAGAGCTAAGACTCTTAAAGCATCATCAGACATGCCGTTAGAAGATGTTAGAACATTAGCCTTTAGTTCATCAGTAAAGTCCTTAACTTCGCCACCAATTAATATTTTTGTTGATATTTTTAAAATGCTATCAATAGCACCCTTAGTAAAAGTATAATAATTTTCATTGTACTTATTTAAAGTTGTCATAAGTTTCCTATCAGAATCAAAAGGAATTTCATTAACTCTTTTATGATTTGTATTTAAATCATCTTTAAATATATTAAATTTATTTCCTACATCTAATAAAGCAATTTCGGTTGGGTCACCAGTTTTAGAAGATTCTGTTGAAGTTGCATCATTACATAAAATCATACCATCTATTAATAATTTAGTTGTTTCATCTGTAATATTTGCATCCTCTAAAGATTTAAGTTCATTATTAACAAAATATTTTTTGACAGTCATTTTATTAATTGTTAAAGTTCCTGTTTTATCAGAACAAATAATATTAACAGAACCTAAAGTTTCAACAGCAGGTAATTTTCTAATAATAGCATTTTCCTTAATCATTCTTTGAACGCCAAGAGCTAAAACAATAGCAACAATGGCAGGTAATCCTTCGGGAATAGCAGCTACAGCTAAACTTATGGAAGTCATAAACATATCCATAAAGTTTCTTCCTTGGAACATTGAAATAATAAGCATAAGTATTGAAATAGAAACAGCGGCAAATCCAAGAGTTTTACCAAGCTGTGCAAGTTTCTTTTGAAGAGGTGTTGTATCATCACCCTCAGCATCAAGCATTTTTGCAATTTTACCAATTTGAGTATCCATACCAGTACTTGTAACTATACCAGTTCCTCTACCATAAGTAGCAAGCGTAGACATAAACAACATATTATGCTGATCTCCAATAGGGACATCTCCTTCAGATACTATAGTTTCTGAATTTTTATCAGCAGGAACAGATTCTCCCGTAAAGGCAGATTCTTCGATTTTCAAGTTAGCAGATTCTAAAATTCTTAAATCAGCAGGTATATATCTTCCTGCATCAATAATAACTATATCTCCAACAACTACTTCTTCAGATGGAATTTCTTTTAATTGTCCATCTCTTTTAACAAGAGCTTTTGGAGTAGAAAGCTTTTTAAGTGCATCAAGTGCCTTTTCAGCTTTAGATTCTTGCACTAAGCCAATAAGAGCATTAACTAAAATAACAATTAATATGATTACAGCATCGCTAATTTCACCTACAATACCAGAAATTAAAGCAGCGCCAAGTAAAATATAAATCATTACATCGTTAATTTGAATAAAGAAAAGCATTGCAATTGATTTTTTCTTTTTTCCTGCTAGTTTATTTTCACCATTAGTTGCTAATCGTTCTTTTGCGTCTGTAGAAGAAAGCCCATTAAGAGCATTAGAGTTAAGCTCTTTTAATGCTTCTTCTGATGTTTTATTAAACCACATATGAAAAACCCTCCTTACTTTTTTGAAGACCCCTTAATAATCTATAAAAATTATTTTACTATAAGTATAGCATAAATAAAGTTGTTAATATTAATACCTGGTAAAAAAAGTAATATGTAAAGTTCTTATTAATGTAAAAAAAATATAGTGGAAAATAGCCTGGGAATATTGAATTATTAGTTTGTTTTAAACCTCTAATACACTTTCGAAAAAATAAAACCTCTAGTTGAAAAAACGTTACTCTGCTATAATATTAATAAGGCATGTGAAAGGATTGATTAGTATGGAAATTGGAAGAGTAAATTCAAAAGATACAATTAGAAATGAAAGAAAAATAGTGTCAGAGAAAAAAGATTTTTCTCAAAGCTTTAATCAAGCTAGAGATAGAAAATCAGAAGAACAATTAAATAAAATGATTGAAGAAATTAATAAAAGAGGAAATAGATTAGTAACTACAAAAACTTATGGGGATGTAATAGCCTATAAAAAAATGATTAAAGAATATTTAGCATCAATTTTAAAGTTTATGTATGATACTAAAAAGGATGTTAGTTTTTGGCAAACACAGTACTTTGTAACAGTTGAAACTATAGATGAAAGACTTGAAGAACTTACAAAGGAATTAATGGCTGAGGAAAGAGAAAATTTAAACGTAGCAGCTACTATAGATGAAATACAGGGACTTATAGTTGATATATATAAGTAATGTATATTCAAAGAAATAGAGCATCACTATAAACTAGTTTTATAGTGATGTTTTTAATTTTTAAGAATAATAATTGAAAATAGTTATCAACTGTTGTAGTATTAAATATAATAAACAATATAAAAACGGAGGAAAAAAATATGATAAAAAGATTTATTAGTTATTATAGACCTTACAAAAAACTATTTTTCTTAGATATGATTGTTGCATTTATTGCAGCGATTTGTGATTTAGTATTTCCTATGATGACAAGAAATTTGGTTAATGAGAGCATACCAAATAAAAATTTAAGAATGCTTATAGTATTTGGTGGAACTCTTTTAGCAATATATATAGTTAAGGGAGCTTGTACTTACTTTATGCAATATTATGGACATGTAATGGGCGTTAGAATGCAAGCGGATATGAGACGGGAAATGTTCCTGCATCTTCAAAAGTTACCTAATAAGTATTTTGATAATAATAAAACTGGTGACTTAATGAGTAGAATGATAAATGACCTTATGGAAATTTCAGAACTTGCTCATCATGGTCCGGAAGATTTATTTATTTCAATGGTTATGTTAATAGGTTCATTTGGAATCTTATGTACTATAAATATACCTTTAACACTTATAATATTTGCCTTTATACCGGTAATTGTAATTTTTACTTGGAAAAAGAAAAATAAAATGTTAAATGCATTTATGGAAACAAGAGTACAAACTTCAGTTGTTAATTCAACACTGGAAAATTCTTTATCAGGAATAAGAATAACAAAAGCATTTGTTTCTCATGAAAATGAAGAGGCTAAATTTGAAAAAGGAAATATAAAATTTAAAAAGGCTAGAGAAGCAGCCTATAAAGTAATGGCTGAATATTCCTCAGTGGTAAATTTTAACATAGATATATTAGATTATATAGCTTTAATTGCTGGAGGACTATTCACATTTAGTGGAGCAATAAATATTGGAGATTTTTTAGCATATCTACTATATATTAAGTTATTCACCCAACCAATTAAAAAGTTAGTTGCATTTATGGAACAATATCAAAATGGTATGACTGGCTTTAAGAGATTTGTAGAAATAATTGAAGAAGAAAAAGAGAAAGAAGACCCGAAGGCTACAGATATAACAAATGTACAAGGTGAAATCAAATTTAAAGATGTACATTTTAGCTATGAAGATAAAAACATATTAGCTGGAATAACTTTAACAATAGAAAAAGGTAAAATGTTAGCTATAGTTGGACCATCTGGTGGAGGGAAAACAACTTTTTGCAACTTAATACCAAGATTTTATGATGTTACAGATGGTGATATCACAATTGATGGTAAAAGCATATATTGTAGTAAGTTAAATTCTTTAAGAAAAAATATAGGGGTGGTACAACAAGAAGTTTTCTTATTTACAGGGACAATAAAAGAAAATATTTTATTTGGAGATCAGAAAGCTAGTGATGAAATGGTAATAGAAGCATCTAAAAGAGCTAATATACATGATTTTATCATGGAACTTCCACAGGGGTATAACACTAATATAGGAGAAAGAGGAGTTAAATTATCTGGAGGACAAAAACAAAGAATATCAATAGCAAGGGTATTTTTAAAAAATCCACCTATACTAATATTAGATGAAGCAACTTCAGCATTAGATAATACTACCGAATATATGATACAAAAATCTTTAGAAGAATTATGCTCAGGTAGAACAACTATAGTTGTTGCTCATAGATTATCAACAATAAAGAATGCGGATGAAATTATTGTTTTAACAGATAAAGGTATAGAAGAACAAGGAACTCATGAAGAATTATTAAATAAAGAGGGTTCATACAAAGAACTATATGAAGCTCAATTTTTAAATTTGAAAAAGGTGCAAAACTGAAAAAGAAACTTCCCTAGCTAAATATAAAATTTTAGAGTTGCGTAAGTAAATTGATAATTTTCTGTTAAAGGGGGAAAATAAAAAGGAATTAGTTAGATTAGCTATTGACTAATAAGAGCAAAATGAGTAAAATTAAAATATATAATGTACCCCTAAGGGGTATATAAGGAGGAATAAATATGGTTCAACATGTTACAGTATCAAATTTTAATGAAGAGGTTATAAATAATAAAGGTGTGGTTTTAGTAGATTTTTGGGCAACTTGGTGTGGTCCTTGCAAAATGATAGCTCCAATATTAGAAGAAGTGGCGGCAGAAGTTACAAATGCTAAATTTACAAAGGTTGATGTAGATGCAAATCAAGCGCTTGCAAGTAAATATCAAGTATCAAGCATACCAACTTTAATGATATTTAAAAATGGTGCTCCTGTAGATACTTTAGTAGGATTTATGCCAAAGGATGCTTTAAAAGCTAAAATAGCTAAACACTTATAAATTTAAGAGGGTGAAAAAATGAGTGAACGGTATGATATTGCAATAGTTGGTAGTGGACCAGCGGGATTATCAGCTGCATTAAATGCAAAAATTAGAAATAAGAAATTTATTATCTTTGGGAATAAAAATTTAACTAATAAATTAGTTAAGGCTCCAAAAATAAATAATTATTTAGGTTTTTTTGGTATGACAGGAGAAGATATAAAAAATCAATTCGAGGCTCATTTAAATTCTATGGATATTAAAATAACTGAAGAGAGAATTAACGCTATATATGCAATGGGTGATTATTTCGCATTAATGGTAAATAATGAAACCTATGAAGCAACAACTGTTATATTAGCTACAGGGATGGAATATTCAAGACCTTTAAAGGGTGAAGAAGAATACCTTGGAAAAGGTGTTGGATATTGTGCAACCTGTGATGCTCCATTATATAGAGGCAAAGTAGTAACGATAATAGGTCATAATAAAGAAGCAGAAGAAGAAGCAAACTTTGTTTCCGAACTTGCAGGTCTTGTATATTATATACCAATGTATAAAGGCCCATATGAGTTGAAAACTAATATTGAATTAGTAGAAGACAAACCAGAGCAAATTAAAGGTGAAATTAAAGTTGATAAAATAGTATTAAAAAACAGAGAGTTAGAAACAGACGGTGTTTTTGTATTAAAAGACTCTATTTCTCCAGGACAATTAGTTCCAGGTTTAAAAATTACTGATAATCATATTGAAGTTGATAGACTTATGAAAACAAATATTAAAGGTTGTTTTGCAGCGGGAGATTGTGTTGGTATTCCGTATCAATATATTAAATCCGCAGGGGAAGGTAATATTGCAGCCTTAAGTGCAGCTAAATATTTAGATCAAAAGAAATAAATTGTACTTAAAGAAAAGCGCTAAAATGCTTTTCTTTTTTTGTTGTTATAAGGCTTAATATAATAGATAATAATATTTTTTTAGTAGTCTAAGTATAAAAAATATATAGTGTGGTAAAATAATGTAATAATATGAGACAAGATTACTAAAGTTAAATATGCCTAAAGAGGAGAGAAAAATGAAAGGTTTGTTAATAATATCAGTATTTATAGTAATAATTATATTACTTAGTATCAATTTTATAGGTGAAATAAAAAAAGATGCATTTAAACATATAATACTTGATGATCGGAAAGATAAAGGTAAAATGATAAAAGTTTTAAAAGAACGATTCTTTTGTGATTATAAAAATTATGAAGACTTAGAATATGAAGAATTAGAAATCCTAAGTTCAGATGGATTTAAGCTAAAGGGTTATTATTACAACAAATATCCGGACTCAAATAAAGTTATGATTATTCACCATGGATATACAGCAAATCATTATGTATGTATTCAATTTTTAGATATATTTTTTGAAGAGGGGTTTAATGTATTACTAGTAGATATGAGAAGTCATGGAGAAAGTGAAGGCGAATATATTACTTACGGATATAAAGAACAAAAAGATTTAGATATTTGGGTGAATTTAATTAGAAATAAAATCGGTGAAGATGGAATGATAGGGCTTCACGGACAATCCATGGGTGGAGCAACAGTTCTTATGTATGGTGGAAATTATAGTGAAAAAATAGATTTTGTTATAGCTGATTGTGCATATTCAAATGGAAAAGAAATTTTAAGATATCAGTTTAAACAAGCTGATGTTCCGTTTTTTCCAATATATAATATGGTTAATAGACAATGTAAAAGTAAATGTGGGTTTGATATGAATAATATATCACCTATTGATTGTATAAAAGATAATGAGATACCTGTATTATTTGTTCATGGGACTGGAGATAATGTAGTGCCCGTAACTATGAGTGAAGAAATGTTTAGTGTTAAAATAGGAAATAAAAATAAATTAGTTATAATTCCAGATGCGGTACATGTGGGAGCTTATGCAAAAGACAAAGATACTTATGTAAAAGCTATTAGAGAATTTATAAATGAATTAAGGAACTAAGAAAAAATAGTAATAGGAAGTAAAACTATTTGTTTATATGATATTGTTTATTGATAAATACAAATAATTAATAAACAAATAGTATAAAATTATCTTTACTTAAAAAAGAGTGTCTATAAATGATTTTTCTAATCATTTATAGACACTTTCTTTTTTATAGTGTTACACTAAAATTAGGGGCATTTTAATTATTTAAAGCTATTGAAAGAAGCATCTGAAGGCATTCTCCAATCTCCTCTAGGACTTAAAGATATACTTCCTACCTTTGGTCCATCAGGGAGAGCACTTCTTTTAAATTGTTGAGTAAAGAATCTATAAATAAATTTATTAAGCCATTTCTCAATTTCATCGAAGCTATAATCATCTTTAAAGGCTTGGGTTGATAATAACAGAATTCTTTCTTTGGAAGAACCATGTTTTATAAAATGATATAAGAAGAAGTCATGTAATTCATATGGTCCAACTATATCTTCTGTTTTTTGTACCATTTCATCAGTAGCTCCCTTTGGTAATAGTTCAGGGCTAACTGGAGTATCTAAAACATCTAATAATGTTTCTGCCACATTGCCAGTGTATTCTTGTTCTGCTACATATCTTACTAAATATCTAACAAGACTTTTAGGTATAGATGGGTTAACAGAGTACATGCTCATATGATCACCGTTATAAGTGCACCATCCAAGAGCGAGTTCTGATAAATCTCCTGTTCCAATTAGAAGTCCGCCTTCTTTGTTTGCTAAATCCATAAGTATTTGAGTTCTTTCTCTTGCCTGAACATTTTCATAAGTAACATCGTGAATATTTTTATCATGACCAATATCTTCAAAATGTTGAAGTGCGGCTTTTACTATATTTATTTCTCTTAAATCACAATTAAGCTCTTTGCAAAGAGTTAAGGCATTGTTATAAGTTCTATCTGTAGTTCCGAATCCTGGCATAGTAATTGCCACTATATTTTTATGGTCAATACCTAATAGTTTAAAGGTTTTAACTACAACTAATAAAGCAAGAGTTGAGTCTAAACCTCCAGATATGCCTATTACAGCTTTTTTTATCCCTGTATGTTCCATTCTTTTTGCAAGTGCAGAAGCTTGGATATTAAATATTTCTTTGCATCTTTCTGCACGTTCCGTTGGGTTTGAAGGAACAAAAGGATGCTTATCAACAAATCTATCAAAGTTCTTAATAGAAGTACTATTAAATTGGAACTTTATATAATTAGGTTCAAAAGGAAGAGTTGTTGATGAATTTCTAAAACTTATATTTTTAAGACGTTCTGCATTAAGTCTAAATATATCTACGCAAGAGTAAATAACTTCGTTATCTCTTTGGAACCTATCATTTTCTTTTAGCAAACTTCCATTTTCAGAGATTAATAAATGTCCACTAAATAAAAGATCTGTTGTTGATTCGTGAACACCAGCAGAAGCATATATGTATGAAGACATTAAACGAGCGCTTTGGTTTGTAATTAAACTTCTTCTATAATCAGCTTTAGATACAAGCTCATTTGAAGCTGAAAGGTTGCTAATTATATTAGCACCCATTAAAGCTAAGTAGGAACTAGGTGGGATAGCAACCCAAAGATCCTCACAAATTTCAAAACCAAAATTAAAATTATCTGAAGAAAAGATTAAATTAGTTCCAAAAGGAATATCTTTTTGGAATTTAAAATCTACCTTTTTATTAATAATTCCAAGTCCTTCACTAAACCAACGTTTTTCATAAAATTCACTATAGTTTGGAATAAATGATTTTGGTATAATTCCAAGGATTTTACCGTTAAAAATAACATAACCACAGTTATAAAGATTATTATTATAATTAAGAGGGGCACCTACAGTAATTAACATGTCGGTATCTTTACTTTTATAAACAAGCTTTTCTATAGCTTCCATACTTTTGTTTAATAAAGAAGATTGCATAAATAAATCCCCACAAGTATAAGAAGTTATACAAAGTTCAGGAAAAACTATAGATTTAGCCCCAGCTTTATAGGCATTATCTATACATATATTAATATTTTCTAAGTTAAAATCTATATCAGCTACACGGGTAACGGGACAAGCTGCGCTGACTTTAATAAAATCCATATTATCAACTCCAATTTTTATTTTTTTGAAGATGTCTTATATATTAGTATTCATAAAATTACAAAACAAAATACATCCTAATTAAATAATAAAAGGAAAACCTTAGAAAATCAATGAGAATAAAATATAAATATAAATAAACCTATTAAAAGTTTAAAATAAACTTATAAAAAGTTTAAAATAATATTGTAAAGATGTAGAAAAGAATGTATAATAAATTTATAAGGTTAATATAATAAATTAATTAACAAATTATGTTATAATAAAAAGAAAAGAGAAGGGGGGAGTATAAATGGGATCAACAATATTTTGGATTATTCTTGGAATAGTGGTATTTATTTTAGATATAGCTACAAGTAGCTTTTTATTTATTTGGTTTTCTATAGGAGCCTTTGTAGCTATGATAGCTTCATTAATGGGCGCATCAATAGGAGTGCAAATAATTCTTTTCTTAGCTATAAGTATAATAACAATATCTATTGGATATCCTTGGGCAAGAAAAAAATTCAAATCTTCAGTACAGCGTTTACCACTAATGGAAGAACATTACATTGGTAAAGTTTTAAAAGCAGAAGAAGATATTGAAGAAAGAGGAAAAGCAAAACTCGGAGGCGTTTATTGGGCAGTACTTAACAAAGGCGAAACTATTAAAAAAGGTGAAAGCTTTAGAATAGTTGAATTTGAAGGTAATAAATTAAGAATAGAGAAAGAGGAGGAATAAAAAATGGCAGGTATTATAGTAGGAAGTGTGATTTTATTAATAGTATTAATATTAATTTTATCATCAATTAGAATTGTAAACACAGGGTCAGTATGTGTAGTTGAAAGGTTTGGACAATTTCAAAAGATATTAGAACCAGGATGGCACTTTATAATTCCGTTCGTAGATTTTGTAAGAAGAAGAATATCAACAAAACAACAAATTTTAGACGTACCACCACAATCAGTTATTACAAAGGATAATGTTAGAATTTCAGTAGATAATGTAATATTTTATAAATTATTAAGTGCAAAAGATGCAGTTTATAATATTGAAGATTACAGATCAGGTATTGTATATTCAGGAACAACAAATATGAGAAACATTATAGGTAACATGACTTTAGATGAAGTGTTATCAGGAAGAGATAGAATAAATTCAGATCTTTTAAATATTATGGATGATGTAACAGATGCTTATGGTATCAAAATTCTTTCAGTTGAAATAAAAAATATAGTTCCACCTAACGAAATTCAAGAAGCTATGGAAAAGCAAATGAAAGCTGAAAGAGATAAGAGAGCTACAATTCTTGTGGCTGAAGGTCAAAGACAATCTCAAATCGAAAAGGCTGAAGGTGAAAAGAGAGCTAAAATATTAGCAGCAGAAGCAGATAAAGAAGCTAATATTAGAAGAGCAGAAGGTTTAAAAGAATCACAATTATTAGAAGCAGAAGGTAAAGCATCAGCAATAAAACAAATTTCTATTGCAGAAGCAGAAGCTATAAGAAAAGTAAATACAGCTATTATAGAATCAGGAACAAATGAAGTTGTTATAGCTTTAAAACAAGTTGAAGCCCTTAAAGAAATGGCAAATTGCCCAGCTAATAAGCTTATATTACCAAATGAAACTTTATCATCACTTGGTAGCATAGCAGCTATTGGAGAAATGTTAAGTAAAAACAAATAAAAATTATTTGTTTGGAGATAACTAAAATTACTTGAAAAAAATGAATAATTTAAAAGAGGAAGTTGATTATAATGATTTTAAAAATCATTTGTCAACATCCTCTTTTTATTGGTTATTTATTTGAAAATATCTTATTATTTAGATATTTTGTTTTTTATTATACAAATACCTTGTGTCATAGTTCCCATTGGGCAATATACACACCAAGAGTTTGGTTTGAAAAGTACCATAGTAATAAGACCTAGTATTGTAGAAGTAAGCATTACACTATAAAATCCAAAAGCAAACTGGGAAATCCATGGAGTGATAGTAGTTAATTCATTAAAGTTCCAAGGAAGCTTGAATGTCCATAGAATAGTTATTACTTCCTTTAAAGAGTTAGTACCTTGAAAAACTAAATAGGTATTAAAAATCATATTTATAAACATAGTTAAGAAAAATATTAAAAAACCATATCTAAAATATTTAGTTTTAATCCATTTAGGAATTGGTTTATTTCTTGAAAGATTAAATTTATTTCCAAGTAAGGATAACAATTGACCACGTCCACAATAACTATTGCAATAGGCTTTCCCTCCACCAGTTAAGGAAATTATTAAAGGTATAAGAAAGCATATTAATCCAAGCCAAGCAAATAGAATGTTAAAAGCACCAAGAACTAAATAAGCAGACGAGGCAATCCATAGATATTCATACCAGTTTTTTTTCTTTTTCATATTTTCTTTCAACTCCTTAAAATTATTATTTTATTTCTATTACAGATGCAGGACAAATCTTTGAACATTTACTACATCCAACACATTTTTCAAAATTTACCTCAGCATAAATTCCTTTGTTTATTTTAATGGCGTTAACAGGGCAATTTTTTGAACAGATACCACAAGCGACGCAATATTTAGTATCTATATAAGCTTTTTTTCTTACTAAATCTTTTTTTATCATTTTTAACCCCTTTCTCGCTGATGTATAATCAGAGAAGCTTATTATAGCTATAGTATAATTAAATATATAAAAATATTATGTGACAGTATCACATAAGGTATTTAAACTATTACTTTTATCAAATGACTAATTGGGTAAAATATTAGTTATAATAAAATTAAGAATCTTCAAAAAAATAAAAAATAAGATTTTGATCTACTTTGAAGATGTATAATAGAAGAGGTGAGTATGCATGAATAGAAATAAAGAATTAGTAGATAATAATTCAAATAATATAGAAAAATTATTTGAAATATATCCTATACTAAAAGAAATAAATAAGAAAAATAATGAGTTAATACAAGGAAAAACTATATTTGAAAAAATAGAAGCTGGTCAATATTTATCTTCTATTGAAAGTGAATGCACAGGGCTTTTATTTGTTATTAGTGGAGTTATAAAAATACAGAAAATAAATGAGGATGGAGAAGAAACTAATCTTTATAATATAAAAAAGGGAGATCTATGTCATGAAGCATTAAGTTGTATAATAAAATGTGAATCTTTAAATATTGTAGCAAAAGCATTAGAAGATTCAAAAATATTTATAATGAACATAGATATAACTAAAAATATTTTATTAAAAGATACAACTTTTCTTGAGCATATGTATAAAGATATATATTCAAAATTTAATAATGTACTAAATAATAAAGAAAAAATAATTCATGAACCTCTTGAAATGAGACTTATAAAATTATTAATAAGTAAAAATAGTAATGTAATTTATGCGAAACATAGTGAATTAGCCTTTGATATTGATTCAACTAGAGAAAGTGTAAGTAGAAAGCTTAAAAATATAGAGAAAATGGGATATATAAAAATAACGCGAGGTAAAATTGTAATTATTAAAGAATTAAAGGATCTTCAAAAAATATCAAACTTGAGTGATTAGGTCACATAAAAGTTTAAAGTTTTAGTGTATATTAGGTACATATTAAAAATAATATCTTAGGAGGAAATAGAAATGTTTGATTTTTTAAAAAAAAGTAATGGGAAAGTTATAAATGTAAATGATATTGACAATTTAATAGGAAATATAGAGTTAATTGATATTAGAGAAACCTATGAATATAAAAGTGGAACTATAAAAACAGCTAAAAACATACCAATGGGTGAAATTTTAGCTAAACCGGATAAATACTTAAAAAAAGATAAAGAATATTATATAATGTGCCAATCAGGGGGGAGAAGTTCAAGAGCTTGCAAACAATTATCAGAGTTAGGGTTTGATATAACTAATGTAGCTGGTGGAGTAGGTTCCTATGTAGGTTCAAAAATAAAATAATGTTTTTAGGTATAGTAAAATTAGAATATAAAATAGAAGTTTTGAACAAACTAATAATAACCTGAAAAGGTTACGTAGGGTTTGCCGGCAATGTTATGTTGTCGGTATTTTTTTAAAATATAACTTAAATAAAAATAATTTTAAAAAAAGGTAGCGTTAATAAACAAAATATGTTATTATAAATAAGAAGTCGGAAACGACTAAATATATTTTAAAGATTTAATAGTAATTAGCATTCTCCATTATAGGGATTTGTTTTAAGAAATTAGTCTTTAGAGATGGAGGATTTAAGATGGAAGATAAGAAATTAGTATGTAAAGATTGTTCAGCAGATTTCATATTCACAGCTGGAGAGCAAGAATTTTACAAAGAAAAAGGATTCGACAACGAACCAGTAAGATGTGTTGAATGTAGAAGAGCTAGAAAGCAACAAAGCAACAGAAGATAATTCTATTGTTTAAATAGAAGCTGTAAGAGTTTACTCTTACAGCTTTTTGTTATATAAAATTAAATGAAATTAAAAATGTATTTTTAAATACTAATAAGGTATTTTTTGAAGAAATACTAGGCGTTTAAAGAAAATAAACAAGAATAGCACTTGTTATTTATTTGAATATTTTTTATATAAAAAAGATAAAAAAACTTAAAAAAGATATAGCATTAATGAACAAAATATGTTATTATAAATAAGAAGTCGGAAACGACTAAATATATTTTAAAGATTTAATAGTAATTAGCATTCTCCATTATAGAGACTTGTTTTAAGAACTTAATCTTTAGAGATGGAGGATTTAAGATGGAAGATAAGAAATTAGTATGTAAAGATTGTTCAGCAGATTTCATATTCACAG
Source organism: Clostridium gasigenes (assembly GCF_017348895.1). NCBI lineage: Bacteria > Bacillati > Bacillota > Clostridia > Eubacteriales > Clostridiaceae > Clostridium > Clostridium gasigenes. The sequence goes on along the minus strand of NZ_CP071376.1, from coordinate 34,029 downwards.
CTGGAGAGCAAGAATTCTACAAAGAAAAAGGATTCGATAACGAACCAGTAAGATGTGTTGAATGTAGAAGAGCTAGAAAGCAACAAAGCAACAGAAGATAATTCTATTGTTTAAATAAAAAACTGTAAGAGTTTACTCTTACGGTTTTTTTGATTTATATATTTTAGAACTATGGATAACTGAGTGTATGATTTAACCTATGAATACCGATGTGTAATATAATAGGAGTGTGATTGAAATGGGTAATGCAATAGATTATACAAATTGGAAAGAAGAAAAAATGGATGGTAAGATTTATTATATCTCACCATCTGCTAATCCTAAGCACAGCAGAGTAATCTTTAAACTTGCGTTAGCATTTGGTAATTATCTAAACGGAAAGACCTGTGAAGTATATATAGATAATTTAGATATATATTTAGATGAGGAAGAAAATAACTATGTTATCCCTGATATGTCAGTACTATGTGATAAAAATAAGTTTAAAGATAATGGGTATCACGGTGTACCTAGTCTCATTGTAGAGGTTATATCTCCAACTAGCTTAAAACGAGATAGATTTGAGAAGTTCAAGTTATATGAAAAATTTGGAGTGAAAGAATATTGGCTAGTAGATTACCAAGGCAAAAGTATAGAGCAATATACTATTGTTAATGAATCTTATCAACTTTTAAATATATTGGCTATAGTAAGTGACTTTGACTATGAAAAACGATTGACAGAATCAGAAAGAGAAGCCTATACCACAATTATAAGACCATCTATTTTTGATGCTTTAGAAATAGATATAAAAGAAATATTTGGATAAAGCATCATAAAGTTAGAATATTTCTAATAATCAGAAATATTAAAAAATAATATAAATTTTATTAAAAAAGTATGGTTTTTTTATAAATAATATGATATTATAAAGAGGAAGTCAGTAATGACTAAAATTTTTTTTGAAGATTTAATAGAAGTTAGCATTCTCCATTATAGAGTTTGGTACTAATATATTAATCTTTGGAAATGGAGGATTTAAGATGGAAGATAAGAAAATAATGTGTAAAGATTGTGGAAATGAGTTCATATTCACAACTGGAGAACAAGAATTTTACAAAGAAAAAGGGTTCGACAATGAACCAATCAGATGCATTGATTGCAGAAGAGCAAGAAAACAACAAAACAACAGAAGATAATTCTATTGTTTAAAAGAGACTGTAAGAGTTTACTCTTACAGTTTCTTTTTTTATGCAATTAGGCATCATAAGAGAAAGAAGTGAAAAAATGGCTAAGACAACACAGTTATTAAAGGGGATCATGGAAGGTGTTATATTAAAGGTAATAGAAAAAGAGGAGACCTATGGTTATGAGATATATCGAAATTTACAATTGTTAGGTTTTGATGAATTTGCTGAAGGGTCCTTATATCCATTACTATTAAGGCTAGAAAGAAATAATATGATAAAATCAGTAAAGAAGCAATCGCCTTATGGACCAGATAGAAAATATTATAAATTAACAGAGATTGGATTACAGGAAATAGTAGAATTTAAAGAAGCTTGGGATCAAATTAGTGTAAAGATAAATAGTGTTTGGGGTAAGGGAACTTTATAAAATGGATTAAACCTTTGAGTCTGTTTATTATGAAGGGAATCATAATAAAAAATCCAACAATTAATATTGTTGGATTTTTTAGATTGTGATTTCCTAATATTGTTCATTTTCCTTTTTTAAATCCATAATTTTTCTTTTGCACTTATATGCTTGATAGAAAAATATAATACATATAACACTTAATAAAATTGTGCTAATTAATGAAAATACCATCCTAAAATTTAAATAACTATGCAATTGTGATGGAATAATTAAAGTTTCACATAATGCTAATATAAGAAAAGTCTTTTGTATCCTACTATATTGTTCTATTTTACTTTCATTATCTGTATATAATTCAAATTCTCCTTTTTTTCTGAAGAATGCCCATATTCCCCATGTTTGTACAATCTCTGCATCAATTTCTCTAATTAAATCATAAAATTCATTTTTTTGTTTTGTATTTTTATCTTTAATTAAATCAACTTTATACGTATATTCTCCTGGCTCGCACTTTTCAAACCAGTATACTCCTAGAAAAAAACGTGTCATTGCGTATCCTTTTGCTACCATATCATTTAAAAATATTTCCTCTTTATCTTTGTCATAATACCATCTAAATTTAATCATCTTCGCAGCTCTCCTTTTCTCCATTTTTAACAAGTTCTTTCAATCTACGTATTTCATTACTTAAAATTTGTCTACCTAAATCAGTGATTAAATATTCTTTCTTTTTTCGTGAATCAGTTTCTTCGCTATAAAGCTTAATCCAGCGTTTTGACACTAATGTATTTATAGCTCCATATAATGTTCCTGGTCCTAACTTAACTCTACCTTTTGTTAACTCGTCTACTTTTTGTATAATTCCATATCCATGATTTGGTCTTAATACTGCTAACATAATATAGTAAGTAGATTCTGTTATAGCTATAGCCATTTTATATCTCCTCTCGATATATCGTTGTCTGATATATATAATTATATCATCACCTGCTATATTGTCAATACTTTAGATGTGTTTGGTTTTAAGTATATTTTCATTACATATAAATATTTTATAGACGATTTTAAATTACATGAACTAGACTAATTCCAAGTATCTTTTATCCATTCCACGATCATATCAACATTTCCTTGGGTTGCGTTTGGAACTACTCTCGCTGTTGTCCTTGCGCATATGAATTCAAAAAATAAATAACAAGCCAATATGCAAGTACATTTGCACTTTGGCTTGTTATTTATTTTTTTAGTTAATTTATATTGAGAACAATAGTATTGGGTAAAGAAGTATAAAAATAAAATTTTTAACATACGAATTATAATCAAATAAAATAAAATGATAATTCGTTTATATACGAATTATAAAATAAAATATATAGAATAAAGTTGACTATAATGGATGAGAATGTTAAACTAAAAAAGAAATGACGAAGAATATAAGAAAAATAATAATTAATGTTCGTATTTTAAGAAGGCTAATACAATTATTTGTTAGAAGGATACGAGGATGGCTTATAGGGAATATTAATAAATAGACAATTGAAATTTGGAGGTATGGTTAATGGTAAATACAAGGTGCATATTTGTTGAAAAAAAGAAGGGCTTTGATGTAGAAGGAAAAAGCTTGCTTCATGATTTTAAAAGTAACTTAAGACTTGAAGGTTTAAAAGAGGTTAGGTTAGTTAATAAATATACTTTAGGAGAAATTGATGAAGCTTATTATCAAAAAGCTTTATACACTATTTTCTCAGAAAGAACAGTGGATACATTATATGAAAAGAATTTACCGTTAGAGGCTGGAGAATTTGCTTTTGCAGTAGAATATTTACCAGGCCAATATGACCAAAGAGCAGATTCAGCTGGAGAATGTTATCAGTTATTAACATCAGAAGAAAAAATAGATGTTAAATCAGCTAAAATAGTTATTTTAAGTGGTGATTTAAATGAAGAAGATGTTAATAAAATAAAGAAATATTATATTAATCCAGTAGATTCAAGAGAAGTAGCTATTGATAATTTAGAACTTAAAGTAGAGCTTCCAGTGCCAAAGGATGTAGAAATTTTAAATGGATTTATAAATAAAAGTGATGAAGAAATTGCAGCCTTCCATAAAGAACTAGGGCTTGCAATGAGTATAGAAGATTTAAAACTTATAAAAGATTATTTTAAAGATGAAAATAGAGATCCAAGTATAACTGAAATAAAGGTTATAGATACATACTGGTCAGATCATTGTAGACATACTACTTTCTCTACATCAATAGAAGAAGTTGATATAGAAGAAGGAATTTACGCAGAGCCAGTAATGAAATCATATGAAGCATATATAAAATCAAGAGATTTTGTATATGGTGAAACAAATAGAGACGAAACACTTATGGATATTGCAGTAATTACTATGAAAGAAATGAAAAAACGTGGAAACTTAGATGATTTAGATCTTTCAGATGAAATTAATGCATGTTCAATAAAGGTTAACATAGAGACAGACAAAGGAAATGAAGAATATTTAGTAATGTTTAAAAATGAAACACATAATCATCCAACAGAAATTGAACCTTTTGGTGGAGCAGCTACATGTTTAGGTGGCGCAATACGCGATCCCCTATCTGGAAGAACTTATGTGTATCAAGCAATGAGAGTTACAGGAAGTGGAGATCCTACAGTTGAAATAGAAAAAACACTTAAAGGTAAGATTCCACAAAGAAAGATAACTTTAGGAGCAGCTCATGGATACAGCTCATATGGTAATCAAATTGGGCTAGCTACTGGGCAAGTTGCAGAAGTGTATCATGAAAATTACAGAGCTAAAAGAATGGAAGTTGGAGCAGTTATAGCTGCAGCACCAAGGTCAAATGTAGTTCGGATAGAACCTAAATCTTCAGATTTAATAGTTTTATTAGGTGGAAGAACAGGTAGAGATGGACTTGGGGGAGCAACAGGATCATCTAAAGAACATACAGAAGAATCAATAAATGAATGCGGAGCTGAAGTTCAAAAAGGAAATGCACCTACAGAAAGAAAAATCCAAAGATTATTTAGAAATAGTGAAGTTACTAAATTAATTAAAAGATGTAATGACTTTGGGGCTGGTGGAGTTTCAGTTGCAATTGGAGAATTAACAGTAGGACTCGATATAAACTTAGACAATGTTCCTAAAAAATATGATGGGCTTGATGGAACAGAACTTGCTATTTCAGAATCACAAGAAAGAATGGCTGTAGTTGTTGCAAAAGAAGATGCAGAAAAAATTATAGAACTTGCAGCTAAAGAAAACTTAGAAGCAGTAGTAGTTGCAGAAGTTACTGATACAAAAAGACTTAGAATGTTCTGGAGAGGAAATAAAATAGTTGATTTAAAAAGAAGTTTCTTAGATACAAATGGATCAAGACAAACTACTGATGTAGTAGTTAATGCACCAAAGGATTATCCATTTATGGTAGGGGATATTGATGTTAAGGAAGAGTGGATAAAAAATTTAAAAAGCTTAAACGTAGCATCACAAAAAGGGCTAGTAGAAAGATTCGATTCAACTATAGGGGGAGGAACAGTGCTTATGCCTTTCGGTGGGAAATATGCACAAACTCCTGCAGAAGGAATGGCAGCTAAAATACCAGTTTTAGATGGAGTATCTAAAGATGCAACATTAATGAGCTATGGGTTTAATCCAAATATGGGATTATGGAGTCCATACCATATGGCATACTACTCAGTAATAGAAGCAGTAACAAAACTTGCATCTATGGGTGGAGATTATAGAAAAGCTAGATTAACACTTCAAGAGTATTTTGAAAAGCTTGGATGTGATCCAGAAAGATGGGGAAAACCATTTGCAGCATTACTTGGAGCATATCAAGCACAAATGGATCTTGGAATACCAGCTATTGGTGGTAAGGATTCAATGTCAGGAAGTTTTGGAGAGTTAGATGTTCCACCTTCATTAGTTGCATTTGCAGTTGGGGTTGAAAAAGCTAGTAAGATAATTTCACCAGAATTTAAAGAAGTGGGATCAACAGTTGTTCTTTTAAAAGCAGAAACTCTAGAAGATATGACTTTAAACATGGATGGATATAAAAAGAACTTAGAAAAATTATATAAGTTAATTGGAGCAGAAAAAGTTATTTCAGCATCATCAGTTAAAATCGGAGGAATTGCTGAAGCTTTAACTAAAATGGCTCTTGGAAATAGAATTGGGGTAGAATTTGAAAACTTAAGCAAAGAAGAATTATTTGGATTAAATTATGGATCAGTAATTTTGGAAATTAGTAACTCTACAAATATAGAAGAAGAGTTAGGCGGTTGCGTTTATAAAGCAATAGGTAAGACAATAAAGAATGAGGCTATAATCTCAAAGGAATATGACTTAAACCTTAAAGTTACAGAACTTGAAAAAACATTTGAAGAAAAATTATCTAAGGTATTTAAAATAAAAACTGAAGATAAAAATGAAAAAATTGAAGCAATTAGCTATACAAAGAAAGTTTGCACAGGGGCAAAAGTTAAAATTGCAAAACCTAAAGTATTAATTCCAGTGTTCCCAGGAACAAACTGTGAATATGATTGCGCAAGAGCATTTAGAAATGAGGGGGCAGAAGTAACTGAATTAGTATTTAGAAATATGACTAAAGAAGCACTGCTAGAATCAATGGATGAATTAGAAAAATTAATAAAAGAAACTCAGATAATAATGTTACCAGGTGGTTTCTCAGCAGGAGATGAGCCAGATGGTTCAGGTAAATTTATAGCAACAATATTTAGAAATGAAAAAATAAAAAATGCTGTAAATGACTTACTGAAAAATAGAGATGGTTTAATAATTGGTATTTGTAACGGCTTCCAAGCTTTAATAAAACTGGGACTTCTGCCTTATGGTGAAATTTTAGATATTGAAGAGGATATGGCAACACTTACTTATAACAACATTAACAGACATATGAGTTCAATGATAAAAACTAGAATTTCTTCAACTAAATCACCTTGGTTTAGTGAAGTAAATGTAGGAGATATTCATACAGTACCAATTTCACATGGTGAAGGAAGATTTGTTGCACCAGATAGTTTAATTAACAAATTAAAAGAAAATGGTCAAATAGCTACCCAATATGTGGATTTAGAAGGAAATGTTTCAATGAACATGCCGCATAATCCTAATGGATCAATGCTAGGAATTGAAGGAATAACAAGTTTAGATGGAAGAATCCTTGGTAAAATGGCTCACTCAGAAAGAGTTGGAGACAATCTTTACAAAAACATTCCAGGAGATTTTGATCAGAAGATATTTAGAGCTGGAGTTAAGTACTTTCAATAGTAAAGTATAAAATTAAATAATTGAAAAAATTAAATGAGCTTTATAAATTATGTTTAATAATTTAGCTCAAAACAATAAATATTTATAAAAATGGAGGAATCTTTATGAAGGTAGCAATATTTTTTGGAAGTAAATCTGATACTGAAATAATGAGAGGAGCTGCAAACTGTTTAAAAGAGTTTGGTGTTGAATATAAAGCTTATGTTTTATCAGCACATAGAGTTCCTGAAAAGTTAACAGAAGTTTTAATAGAAGCAGAAGCAAATGGTTGCGAAGTAGTTATTGCAGGAGCAGGGCTTGCGGCACATTTACCAGGGGTTATAGCATCACAAACAACAATGCCAGTAATTGGTGTCCCAATAAATGGAGCAATACAAGGGTTAGATGCATTGTTCTCAATAGTTCAAATGCCAAAATCAATACCAGTTGCAACAGTTGGAATAAACAATAGTTATAATGCTGGGATGCTTGCAGTACAAATGCTAGCAATTAAAGATGAAAAAATAAAAGAAAAACTAAAAGCTTTTAGAGAAAATATGAAAATTAAATTTATAGAAGAAAATGGGGAAGGGGTAGATTTATAATGGCTAAATTAGAAATGATGTATGAGGGAAAAGCAAAACAAGTATTCAGAACAGATAAAGAGGACGAAGTAATAGTTTATTACAAAGATGATGCAACAGCTTTTAACGGAGAAAAGAAAGGTTCAATTAACGATAAAGGTGAATTAAACAATGCTATAACAGCAATGATATTTGAAATGTTAAATGAGAATGGAATTAAAACTCACTTTATTGAAAAGCTAAATGATAGAGAACAATTATGTAAAAAGGTTCAAATAGTACCTCTTGAAGTTATTGTTAGAAATGTAGCAGCAGGTTCAATGGCTAAAAGATTAGGTCTTGAAGAAGGATTTGCATTAAAAACTACAGTATTTGAATTATCATATAAAGATGATAGTTTAGGAGATCCACTAATAAATGATTTCCATGCAGTAGCAATTGGAGCAGCAACTTTTGAAGAACTTGAAACAATTTATGCAATAACAGCAAAAATAAATGATTTATTAAAAGAATTCTTTATAAAACAAAACATTAGATTAATAGATTTTAAAATAGAATTTGGTAGATATAATGGAGAGATAATTTTAGCAGATGAAATATCACCAGATACATGTAGATTCTGGGATGCAACTACAGGAGAAAAGTTAGATAAAGATAGATTTAGAAGAGACTTAGGAAATGTACGTGACGCTTATGTTGAAATATTAAACAGAATCAAAAACAAGTAAGAATAAAAAGAAGAAAATTTAGAAATAGATAAATAGATAAATAGATAAATAGATAAATAGATAAGTATGAAAATAAGTATAGGCAAATAGGTAAAGTGAGGTGTGTGAGTATTATGGGTAATGAAACATTAGAATTAATTATGGACCCAAGCAATGATAAGTTTAAAGAAGAATGTGGAGTATTTGGAGTATATGTAAACAAACCTATGGATGTAGCTTCTATGAGTTACTATGGATTATATGCTCTTCAACATAGAGGTCAAGAAAGTGCGGGAATTGCAGTAGCTAATGAAGAAGGAATAAAAATGCACAAGGGAATGGGGCTTATAACAGAAGCCTTCTCCCAAGATGATTTAAAAGAGTTAAAGGGTCATGGAGCAATTGGTCATGTAAGATATTCAACTTCAGGGGATACAAATATTATAAATGCACAACCATTATTAACTCAAACAAAGCTTGGACAAATAGCTATGGCTCATAATGGAACTTTAGTAAACGCTGGTGTTATTCGTGAACTATTAGAAGATGGAGGACACGTTTTTCACACTTCAATAGATTCAGAAGTTATAGCAAACCTTATTGCAAGAGGTGCAAAAAAAGGTATTGAAAATGCAGTTTTAGATGCTATTCAAGCTGTTAGAGGGTCCTTTGCAATAGTAATTTTAACAGAAGGAAAGCTAATAGGAGTTAGAGATCCTCACGGAATAAGACCTTTATGCATTGGAAAAATGGAAGAAGGATATGTTTTATCTTCAGAAAGCTGCGCATTAGATGCAATTGGAGCAGAGCTTGTACGTGATGTTGAGCCTGGTGAAATAGTAGTTATAGATGAAACTGGAATTAAATCTTATAGATACTCAGAAAATACTCAATGCAGAACCTGTGCTTTTGAATATATATACTTTGCAAGACCAGATTCAATAATTGATGGACTTGATGTTCATGCATCAAGAGTGGAAGCTGGAAAGCAACTATTTAAGCAACACCCAGTAGATGCAGATATAGTAGTTGCAGTTCCAGACTCTGGAATTCCAGCAGCTATGGGTTATGCAAAAGCATCAGGAATTCCTTATGATACAGGATTTATTAAAAATAGATATGTAGGAAGAACTTTTATTACACCTTCTCAAGAAGTGAGAGAAAGAGCTGTAGCTATAAAGTTAAATCCTTTAAAATCAAATATAGCTGGTAAAAAAGTAGTTTTAGTTGATGATTCAATAGTTAGAGGAACTACATCTAAACATTTAGTGGATTCACTAAGAAGAGCTGGAGCAAAAGAAGTTCATTTCTTAGTTGCATCACCAGTAGTTAAATATCCTTGCTATTTTGGAATAGATACTCCATATAGAAGTGAATTAATAGGTTCTGGTAAAAATAATGAAGAAATTAGAGAACAAATAGGCTGTGATAGCTTAGAATATTTATCTATGGAAAGCATGTATAAATGTTTTACACAAGAAAAAGGATATTGCGTTGGATGTTTCAACGGAATTTACCCACTTGCAACACCAATAGAAACTGCAAAAGATCATCTTGAAAGGTAGGTAGTAATAATATGATAACTTACAAAGAAGCTGGAGTTAATATAGAAGAAGGATATAAATCTGTAAAACTTATAAAAGAATATGCAAGCCGTACAATGACAGAATATGTTTTAAATGGTCTTGGAGGTTTTGCAGGTATGGTTGAACTTCCAGAAGGATATAAAAAACCAGTTTTAGTTTCAGGAACAGATGGAGTTGGAACTAAACTTGAAATAGCTTTTAAAACTAAAAAATATGATACTGTAGGAATTGATTGTGTTGCTATGTGTGTAAATGATATTTTATGTCATGGAGCAAAGCCGTTATTTTTCCTTGATTATATAGCTTGTGGAAAGCTTGAAGCTGAAGTTGCAGCAGATTTAGTTAAAGGTGTAGCAGATGGTTGTGTTCAATCAGCTTGCGCATTAGTTGGTGGAGAAACAGCAGAAATGCCTGGCTTTTATAAAGAAGGCGAATATGACATGGCAGGTTTCGCTGTTGGTATAGTTGATAAAGATAAAATAATTAATGGAAAAAACATTAAAGCTGGAGATAGACTAATAGGTATAGCATCTTCAGGACTTCATTCAAATGGATATTCATTAGTAAGAAAAGTTTTTGAAGATATTAATGAAGATTTAAATGGAGAAGAAGCTTGGAAAACATTAATTACTCCAACTAAAATATATGTTAAACCAGTTTTAGCCTTACTTGAAAAGTTTGAAATTAAAGGAATGGCACATATTACAGGTGGCGGATTTATAGAAAATGCACCAAGAATGTTTAATGGCTTAGATTTTACAGCAGTAATTAATAAAGATAGTTATCCACTTCCAAAAGTATTCGAAAGAATAATAGAAAAAGGTGTAGATAAAGATCATATGTACAACACATTTAACATGGGAATAGGATTTATGCTTTGTGTTAATGAAAAAGATGTTGAAGCTGTAATAAGATCTTTAGTTGAAAGTGGAGAAAAGGCTTATGAAATAGGTCATATAATAGCTGGTGGTGATGGCATTTGTTTAAAATAGCAGTGTTAGCATCAGGTGGAGGGTCAAACCTCCAATCCATTTTTGATTCAATAGATAATGGAAACCTTAATTGCAAAGTAGAAATGGTTATTGGAAGCAAAGAAGGTATATTTGCATTAGATAGAGCTAAAGCAAAAAAAGTAGAAACTCATGTTGTTTCAAGAAAAGAATATGGAAATAAAACTTCAGATAAAATATTAGAACTAACTAAAGGACGTGTTGATTTAATAGTACTAGCAGGGTACCTTTCAATATTAGAAGGAGATATTTTAAAAAAGTTTAAAAATAAAATAATTAATATTCATCCATCATTAATACCTGCTTTTTGTGGAGATAAAATGTATGGAATGAATGTTCATAATGCAGTAATTAAATCCGGAGTTAAATTTACAGGATGTAGCGTACATTTTGTAAATGAAGAAGTAGATGGAGGGGCAATTATCCTTCAAGAAGTTGTACCAGTTAACTTTGAAGATAATGCAGAAGATGTGCAAAAAAGAGTTTTAGCTGAGGAACATAAACTGCTTCCAAAAGCAATTGAATTATTAATAACTGATAAAATACAAGTTGTAGATAAAAGAGTAAATATAATAAAGTAGTTAGATGTTTAACTAGTTCGATATAAATATAGTAAAGTTGTGAGGAGTTTTAATATGATTAAAAGAGCTTTAATAAGTGTTTTTGATAAAGAAGGGGTTTTAGATTTTTCTAAGTTTCTATCAGATAATGGAGTAGAAGTTATATCAACTGGAGGAACTTACAAGCACCTAAAGGAAAATGGTGTAAAAGTTATAGAAGTTAACGAAGTAACTAATTTTCCGGAAATGTTAGATGGAAGAGTAAAAACATTACATCCAATATTACATGCAGGAATCCTGGCAATAAGAAATAATGCAGAGCATATGAAAACTATAAAAGAAAGAAATATAGAAACTATTGATATGGTAATAGTTAATCTTTATCCTTTCTTTGAAAAAGTAAAAGAAGATTTAGACTTTGATGAAAAAGTTGAATTTATAGATATCGGTGGACCAACAATGCTAAGAGCAGCAGCTAAAAACTTCCAAGATGTTGTAGTTATTTCTGATAAAGAAGATTACATCACAGTTATGGAAGAAATGAAAGCTACAGGAGATGTTAGCTACTCACTTAGAAAAAAACTAGCAGGAAAAGTATTTAACTTAATGAGTGCTTATGATGCTGCAATTTCAAACTTTCTACTTGGAGATGAAGAATACCCAGAATATCTTTCAGTATCATATAAGAAAATGCAAGATTTAAGATATGGAGAAAACCCACATCAAAAAGCAGCTTACTATGGAGCTACAGAATTTAATGGAGCTATGAATTCTTTTGAAATATTAAATGGTAAAGAATTATCATACAACAATATTAAAGATGTAGATATTGCATGGAAAACAGTTTGTGAATTTGAAGAAACAGCTTGCTGTGGACTTAAGCACAACACACCATGTGGAGCAGCTATTGGAAAAACACCATTTGAAGTTTATAAAAAAACATATGATGTAGATCCAACTTCAATATTTGGAGGAATAGTAGCAATAAACAGAACTATTGATAAAGAAACAGCAGAAGAAATGGTGAAAACATTCCTAGAAGTAGTTATTGCACCAGATTACAGCTCTGAAGCTTTAGAAGTATTTAAAACTAAAAAGAACTTAAGAGTATTAAAATGCGGTGTAAAAGCTAAGGATAAAAAATATATTGTATCAGTAGATGGTGGAATGTTAATACAAGAAGAAGATAAAATTTTAGCAGAAGACTTCAAAGTAGTAACAAAGAAAGCACCTACAGAAAAAGAAATGGAAGACTTAATATTTGGAATGAAAGTAGTTAAATACGTTAAATCAAATGCTATAGTAACAGTAAAAGATGGAGTAGCAGTAGGAATTGGCGGAGGTCAAGTAAATAGAATTTGGCCAACTATGGATGCCTTAAGAAGAGGGGTAGGAGCTACAGTATTAGCGTCAGATGCATTCTTCCCATTTAGGGATATAGTAGACGAATGTGCTAAAGCTGGGATTAAAGCTATTATACAACCAGGTGGATCTATGAGAGATCAAGAATCAATAGATGCTTGTGATGAACATGGAATTGCTATGGTTATGACAGGAATTAGACATTTTAAACACTAATGCATAGGGGAGGGTAACAGAGAAACTATTACTCCAGGTATTAGGTAATTTCGTAGAGTATTTCTACTGTCGTTCTCACCACAATTGCTAAAGTTCAGTAACTCGCATGCGCTCAAACAACTGAACTTCTTAACGCAATTGTGATTCGAACAACAGTGAAATACTACTACTCATTACCATATACCATCCGTAAAAGTTTCTCTGTTACCTCTTAACACTATGGATTAGAGCTATGGCGTTATGGATCAGTATTAACTTGAAGTTTTGGCGGAATTAGGTGAATGATTAGTAATGAATGTGGAATAGTGATATGAGATTCCATATCTATTACTAATTATAATAAAGGTGATAAGGGAGAGTTTTAATATGAATTTGTTATTAATTGGGGCTGGTGGAAGAGAGCATTCTTTAGCTTGGAAATTGGCTAAAAGTGAGAGAGTTGAGAAGATTTTTGTAGCACCTGGTAATGGTGGAACTGCATTTGCGGATAAATGTGAAAATGTAGATATTACGGATATAAATGAATTATTGGCTTTTGCTAAGGAAAACAATATTGATTTAACTATTGTTGGCCCTGAAGATCCTTTAACTAAGGGAATAGTTGATTTGTTTAAAGCAGATGGACTTAAGATATTTGGACCTGATAAAGCAGGAGCAGAGCTTGAGGGTAGTAAAAGTTATTCTAAAGACTTTATGAAGAAGTATGGTGTTAAAACTGCGGAGTATGAAGTTTTTTATGATGCAGATAAAGCTTTAGGTTATTTAGAAAACTGTGCTTATCCAATAGTTATTAAAGCAGATGGGCTTGCAGCTGGAAAAGGTGTTGCTATTTGTGAAACTAGAGAAGAAGCAAATGATTCAATAAAATCCTTTATGATAGATGATATATTTAAAGGGGCAGGAGCTAAAGTTGTTATTGAAGAATTTTTAGACGGTGTTGAAGCATCAATATTATCAATAACAGATGGAAAAACAATTGTACCATTTTTATCAGCAAAAGATCATAAACAAATATTTGATGGTGGAAAAGGACCAAATACAGGTGGAATGGGAGTGCTTGCACCAAATCCATATGTAACAGATGAGGTTCAAAAAGAATTCGAAGAAAACATAATGGCAAAAACATTAGCAGGAATTCAAGCAGAAGGATATGACTTTAAGGGAATAATATTCTTTGGGTTAATGATAACTAAGAAAGGTACTTATTTATTAGAATATAATGTGAGAATGGGAGATCCGGAGACTCAATCAGTGCTTTATTTGATGGAAAGTGATTTGCTTGAAGTTATTGAAGCGGCAATGGATGAGGAGTTGGCTGATGTTGAAATTAAATGGAGTAAGGGGACTTGTGTGAATGTGGTGTTGGCTTCGGGGGGATATCCGGGAGAGTTTATTAAGGGGTTTGAGATAAAGATTAAGGATGAAGTTAGGGATAAGGTGTTTTTAGCGGGGGCTAGGGTTGAAGATGGTTTGCTTAGGACTAGTGGGGGCAGAGTTCTTTCTGTGTTAGGAGTAGGAGCTAATGTTGATGAAGCTAGACTTGATGCCTATAAGAATATTGATGGCGTTGAGTTTGAGGGAATGTATTTTAGAAGTGATATAGGATTGATATAGTTTGTGAATATTAGTTAAAGCCTAAACAATATTAGATAAGTATTGTTTAGGCTTTTATTTGTTTGTGTAAAATTATTTAGAGAAAATAAAAAAGGAATCGAACGCATCCAATTCCTTTAGGCGTAATCCAAGAGATTCACTCGGATTTTTGGAGGTAAAATACTAATATATAATTTAATCACTAAAATTATACAAATATTTCACTTGAAATATACAATATGAAAAATATAAACATGATATAATGTATAATGAAATACAATATTGGAATATTTTAAAAGTATATGTAAGTAGTTCTATAATACGGAGTTTATAAGTCAATATTTATTAGTGAAAGATTGGATAGAAGAATTTAGAGAATTATAAGAAGTATATTAGGTGGGAAAATATTAATAGATAACAATAAATAGCATTTAGGAAAAAAGGAGTAAATTATATTATGGCAATAAATAAGTACCTGGAAGATGAATTTAAGGATGAAATTATTAAAGTTATAGATTCTAATAATTTAAATATTTTGATTGGAGCTGGTTTTTCAGCAAATATATTAAATACTTTAGGAAACTTAGAATTAATAATGGAGATTATAAAAAAAGAACCTCACGATAAAAAATATCTAGCACTAGAGGCATTGTTATATTGGAAATTTTTTGAGGATACAATTTATCCGATGGCGGATAAAATAAATAATGAAAATTTATCAGAACATAGCAAGTTTCTAGAAATATTGAAAAATATTTTAAGCGAAAGAGAGAATACAATACTGCAAAAACAAGTTAATATATTTACTACAAATTATGATGTAATATTAGAATATGCACTGGAAAGTAAATTTATAGAATATAATGATGGATTTCAAGGATCAATTAATCCATATTATTCAACAGCAAATTATAATAAAATTTACTATAAGCAAGCGTTATTTACAAATAGAAGATCCGAGATAGCAATATTTAATGTTTATAAGATACATGGTTCTATCAATTGGAAGGAAAATGATATATATGATGATAAGTTTATTTATGGATCATATATTACAGAGTTAAATAATTTCTACAATGAGAATAATAAGATTATTTATAATGAAGAAATGATAGTTAATGAGAGTATAGAAAAACTATATGAGAAAATAACAACATGTAAATGGGAAAATATTAAAAAAGAATTTATTGATAATATTTTAGAAGAACTGGAGGTAGATGATAATCAATTAAAGAATATATATATACCATTTAAAGAAGTGTATAAGAAAAGCTTTAAAATAGTTAGTCCTACTAAAGAAAAATTTAGTGATACATTAGTAGATAAAAATTATTATGAATTGTTAAGAATTTATTGTAACGAATTGGAACGTGAAAATGCGATGTTGTTAGTTTTTGGATTCTCATTTTATGATGAGCATATTGAAGATATAACGAAAAGAGCTTTAAATAACCCATCTTTAATTTTAATAATAATTTGTTATAGCAAAAGTGATAAAGAAAGGTTTAGTAAAAAATTTGAGATTAATAGTAATGTATGGATTGTTGGATTAAAGGAATGGGAATGTAAAATAGATGCTTTTGAGAAAATAGAAATAGTCACAGAGGTAGCAGTTGAGATTGATGAGAGTGAATCTAAAGTAAATAATAGTGATGCAAAAATAGGATTAGAAGTAATAAATAAATTTTTAATGAGTGTAAGTAGAGAGGTTTTATAGTGAGTAAAAATATTTTGAAAATTGGGGAAATAATTGAGGTAAGAGGACAAAAAATTAGAGCAAGAGTATATACCGATAAAAACACATCAAATTTAAATTATAATGGACTCATAATAAAAAATATATGTGTAGGAGGATTTGTTAAAGTAAAAAAAGGTTTTAATGATATTATTGGAAAAATAGAAGGAGAATATATACAAGAGAAAAAATATAATACTAAGTATATAGAGAATAAAGAAATTATAGAAAGAATAATAGAAATTACTATAATAGGTACTATTGATAAATTAGGAAACTTTAAAAGAGGATTAGCTGAATTACCATTAGTATCTAATTGTATTTATATACTAAAGGAAGAGGAAGTACAAAAGGTATTTGCATTTGCTAAAGAAAAATCAGAAAAAATTGCCATAGGGAATATAATAGCTTATGAAAAATATAAATTAGAATTAGGAGTTCAGCAGTTATTTGGTAGTCATATTGGAATATTTGGGAATACAGGAAGCGGAAAATCGAATACTTTAGCTAAAATATTTACAGAGATATTTTTAAAGTATGGTAAAAATGAAAAATTTATAAAAAATAGTAGATTTATATTAATAGATTTTAATGGCGAATATTCTCAAACAATATCTAATGATAATAAAAAAGTATATAATCTTTCTACAAGAGATCCGGATGATAAATACCCATTGAGTAAAGAATATATACTTGACTTGGAGTTTTGGGCTATAATTTCAGAAGCTACAGAAAAAACTCAACAACCATTTTTAAAAAAATCAATAAATATGTATAAAAATATTATTAAAGATGAATCTACTATAGTAACTAATATTGTAAAAGAAGTTAACTGGGTGATAAGGGGAATATTTAATTATAAAGAAAAGTATCCTATAATGAAAAAATATTATGAAGAGATATTGGAGTTAACTTTTAGCAATATAGGAATAGAAAGTAATAATTTATTCAAAAAACTTGCCTATAACAGCACGACATTTACATTATATTTTACACATTATAATTGTTATTTAAATAGCGAGGAACAATTTTCAGGAAATACTATTGTTAAAGAATTGTTGGATAAGATAAACTCAGGAAATTGTAAGTTTAAAGAAGAAATAAATTATTGGAAGCTATTTGAGTTAATAATAAAATTAAATTACATAAAAAGCCTTTCTAATGGATACATACTTGAGGAACACATAGCACCCTTAATTAAGAGGCTAGATGTCAGAATAAATGATATAGAAAAAGTATTTGAGCTATCATGTGCAGATGAAGATATTGAAAACTTGAAAATAATATCACTGTTAGATGTAAATACTTATATGAAAAAAATTATACCAATGATTATTTGTAAAAAAGAATATGATTCACATAAATTAATTGGAAAAAACAAAGTATTGCATATAATTGTTGATGAAGCACATAATATATTATCTAAAAATTCGGAGAGAGAAAGTGTTACATGGAAAGATTATAGATTAGAAGTATTTGAAGAAATTATAAAAGAAGGTAGGAAGTTTGGCGTTTTTCTAACAATTTCAAGTCAGAGACCATCAGATATATCAGATACATTAATATCTCAGCTTCATAACTATTTTCTTCATAGATTAGTTAATAATGAAGATATAAGAGCTATAGGAAAAACAGTATCATTTTTAGATAATGCTTCATTTGAAATGATACCAATTTTACCACAAGGAGCTTGTATTTTTACTGGAATTGCGAGTAATTTTCCTGTTTTAGTACAAATAGATATATTAGATAAAGAGATACAACCTTGTAGTCAAACTATTGATTTGGAAAGTGTATGGACATAACTTTGTATAGAGTAGTAATTTTTTTATAAGACAAGCTAATGTTGAAAGATTAAGTTAGTATATACATTATTTTTAAATTTAAAACAAAAGAATTGGTATAAGCGAAAATGAGTTATCCAAAGATTTATCTTGATTTACTTAAATCAAATGCCAGTTATAATTTTATAGATAATAGATTATAGATTATAGTTAGTAGTTTCATTTTAGACAAGCAGAAAGATAAATGAATATTTTAAGTCAGAGGAGAGGGTTATATTAATAAAAAAACAGATTTAAATTTAAATTGGAAGGTAAAATTCTTGATGACAAATTAGTGTAGTTAATATTATTTAAAAAATGAGGGGTAGATAAAATGATAAATGAAAAATATATAAAATCTATAGATGATATTGCAGAGTTAATTACTAATCAAAAGTATGATGAAAGAGTTCAACGTAATAGATCATCTTTATTATATAGAGGTATTCCTAATGTGGAATATAAATTACAAACAAGTCTGCAAAGAAATTGTAAGTGTAAAGAAATAGAATTAGAAAAAAGTATCTTGAGAAATTTTAGTAAATATGCAGAGATTGAAGATCCGCAACTTAAAAAGTCTATATGGAGACAAATGATAATAGGGCAACATCATGGTTTACCGACTAGATTACTTGATTGGACATACTCACCTTTAATAGGATTACATTTTGCCACAAGTGGAGAAGATTTGGATAATATGAAGAAGCATGACAGTGTATTATGGGAAATAGATATAGAAGAAATTAACAAATTACTTCCGAAAGAATATCAAGATAACCTGAATGAAAATGGAGCATATTTGTTTACTATAGACATGCTTGCAAAATTGGAAACAGATATAAAAAAATATGATAATAAAATGAAAGCTGATTCAATGGTTTTGATAGAACCTCCTTCAATAGATCAAAGAATCATAAATCAGTATTCATATTTTTCTATTATACCTATTGATATGAAAGATATAGAAGAATTTTTAGACATTAAGACAAAAAATACAGTAAAGTATATTATAGATAAAGATTTACGTTGGAGAATAAGAGATATGTTAGATCAAATGAATATAAATGAACGAATAGTTTATCCAGGATTAGATGGGCTATCTTCGTGGTTAAAGCGACATTATTATGTGAAATAATATTTAGTAAATAAAATTATAGAATTCTCAGTTGAAGCAAGTCAACTATAATATAGGTAAAGATTTATTACAGCTTTTACATGTTAGATAAATTTATTAGCAAACCCTGTCTCGGACAAGCTTCACAGGGTTAAGACCCGCGGGGGCAATGTCAACAAGTTAAACTTAAAATAATTGACAATTTCTAAATTTAAGCTATAAAATTGTAAGCGTCAAAGATTCTACGTATAGAATTGCTAAATATCAAATGATATAATAAACCCAGTAGTAAGCAATTGTTGCTCCTACTGGGTCTTAAAACTTAATATTTGATTAAGCAGTAATTTTTTATTTGCGAGTTTGTAACCTTATCCAATTTGGAAGTTCATTCGACCAAGGCATTGCATTTATTAAAGTATCTCTATTTTTAATTTCTGTATTTGATAAAACATCAATCAAATACACTAAATATTTTTCAACTATTAATCCGTTAGATTTTGCAGTTTCTATTATACTATAAATTGAAGCACTTGCTTTTGCTCCTCTTGAAGAACTGGAGAATAACCAGTTTTTTCGACCGATAACAAATGGCTTTATGGCTCTTTCTGCACCGTTATTATCTATTTCTAATGACCCATTCTCTAGGAATGTTTTCATATTGGGTAAAAGTTTTTTACTATATTCCAATGCTTGTCCTAAAGGATTTCTAGGTAGTGCATCTTTAATTTCTCTTTCTACATAGTCTATAAATTCTTCAAGTATTGGGGCTGATTCCTTAATCCTTATTTCATATCGCTTTTCATAATAATCTTCTTTATCACTATATTTTTCGCGGAGATCTTTTTCTATTTTATAAAGTTTTTCACAATAATTAAACCCTATTATTGCACGTGATTTTTTTAGGGCTTCTTTATCTAAATGAACTATTATTTCATGATATTTTCTTCTAATGTGAGCTAAACAGTAGAATCTTTTAATATTTTCTACGCTGTTATAACCAGTATACCCATCAGTTTGTAAATATCCTGAAAAACCTTTTAGAAAATTTTTAGGACAGGAACCCGCTCTAGTCTTTTGGTAGTCATATAAAATAATTGGTGATTTAGAACCAGCTGATTTATATAACCACATATATTTTTTAGACTTTGACTCCTTGCACTTAGCATCTATAACCTTCAAACTGGTCTCATCCGCTTGTACATAGTGTGTTTTTAGCAATTCTTCTTGCATTAGGTCATATACAACTCCAAATTCACTTGCGGCAGCAATGGTCCAATTAGATAAATTTTGTCTAGAAAGGTTAGCCCCCAGCATTTTAAAATAACTTTCTTGCCTATATAAAGGCAATGCATGGTGATATTTTAAATTTAGTATATGCGCTAATAACTCATTTGATGCCATTCCTTTATAAAGTAAAGTTCTAGGAGCTTTAGTCGTAACTATATTAGCTATTCCATCTGCTGCTTCGCAAGGTTTGCAAGCGTAGCTATATGTAATATGTTCTTATATATAAAGTTTTGCTGGTATGTATTTTAATATTTCCTTTGACTTGCTTCCTATAGCTACCAGATGACTATCGCATTTATTGCATACTGCGTCCGTTTCTTCAAGCTTATGTTCTATAATTTTTCTTTCTAAATGAGCTAAGTTATCTTTTTTACCTATATTTTTAGTTGACTTACTTCTTTTATAAGTTATTTCTTCTATTGTAGGTTCGATAGCCTGTGGATCACTATTATTTTCAGCTTCATCAAAAATAGATATTTGGCTAGAATCTACCTGTTCGCTAGATTGTCCAAATATCTTTTTGTTTTTATTAAGAATCTGACCTTTTAAATATGCCAATTCAGTTTTCAAATTATTAATTTCCTTATCCTTTGATTCAATTTCTTTTCCCATTTTCGAAATCAATAATTTTGTATTTTCATCAAGCTGGTTTTCCATATTTAAGCTATCCATTTTCTCACCTCACCATTGTTTTCTATAGGTGTATTATACCGCAAAACCCTTTGTTTTCAAAGGGTTGAGGAACTTTTAATAGCTAAAATTCTTAATTTTTTTGCAAGTTTTTTAATAGTAATTCTTTTCTTTTATTGGCTTATATTTAGATGTTGTTCTCATCTCATAACCTTTTAGCAACCAACTTAATTCATCCTTAGTTACCTTTAATGCTTCGTCTTTAGTCATAGGCCATTTAAATCTATTACTTTCTAATCTATGATAATATAACCAAAACCCTTCATCAAAATGAAGGATTTTCAGTTTATTCATTTGCTTATTGCAAAATACGAATAATGCCTTTTCAAATGGATCTAATTTTAATTCTGTCTCTACAATCATTGCCAAACCGTCTATACTTTTCCTTAAGTCTGTTAAGCCGCAGGCTAAGTATACAGTATTTACTTTATTTATATTTAACATGATACAGCTAACTCCTTAATTATATCTGAAATCATAGCTATTTCATTAGCCGGTATATAAATATTAATTTTACCTATCTCTATCCTAATATCTTTAGTAATGCTAACCTCAGAATTGTTTGATTTAGTAGTCACGGTAGATTCCTCTTTGTTTAACGCTATCGCATGAAATGCTAGATTAGCTTTATCAACTAACTTCTTTCTACGATGATATAACTGATGTTGTTTAATATTATTTTCTTTGCAAAACTCGTTGATATTACCATTGTAATAAGAAAATTTATTCATGATTTCTTCCCAGTTTATTTTACTATTTTCTTTTGGCATTAAAATAGCCCTCCTTGTTACTTGTTATCTATAATTTTAACAAGTTCAAGAAAGGCTATCTAGGCGTTAATTTTTTGACGCTTACGATTATTTGATTACATAATATTTTTGTTGTACACTATAAATATTGGGAATAATTAAATTATAAAGTTAAAAGTGCAGGGGTATTAAATGTAATTAAAGTAGAGCCATATCAGATTTTTATTGGTTATGATGACTTATCACTAAAAATATATAATTTGGATGATGAGAAATGGTATGAGATTGGCCTAGGGGAAGTTTGGGAGGTTGAGGTGCTCGAAGAAAGGTTTAGTAAGAAGAATTTTCCGATATTAAAAGAGTTAGAATAAAGCTAGGTCAGTTAGAATTAGAAATTATTATGATGGGGGAGAATAAGATGATGACTGAAAATATGGATGATTTATCACTTGAGATAATATGTGGTGCGATTATAAAAATGTTAAGGGAAGAAGAAGACCCAGACGGGAATGAAGGATACATAAGATTTATTGAAGATCTAAGGTTTATTGCGGAAGTCCATAATGATACTATTAAAGATGAAAAGGATAAAGTGGATGAGGCGATTTCTAGGATCCAAGATTTTATTGATGCGCGGGACTCTCATAATCGTGATATGAAAGACTTATTTGGTTTAATTGGTGAGAAAAAAGAAACTTATAACTTTGATCAGACGAATAAAAGTTATTATTTTTTTGTTGGGGATTTAAAAATGAAAGCATTTATATTTTTGCTTAGGGCATATCGTTTTATCCAGAAGTATTTATCTGGTAACGAGCCAGAGGATGCTTCTAAGCCAGTCAGTGAGCTAAAGCAAATGATCAATATGGATTTATATCAGCAGATTTTTGCAGATGATAGCTCACGGTATAAATCCTATGTATATGAAGAAGACAATGGGAAATATAGCTTTCGAAAACATGATGGGGAAGCGGAAGAACCAGGTGCTTATCTAGATGTTTGTTCTGAGGAAATAAAAGAGCTTATAGAAAAGCTGCAGAATATAAAAGAAAAGGGTTCGGATAATATTAAAGCGTATGAGGTAGAGATTGTTGAGATTGAGGATTTTTTTGGCAAGTCTGCAATGCAATATAAAGGTGATAAAATAAAAGGCTTTTCAGATAAGATTCCTGGGATTCTAGAGGGTATTATGGACTATAAAGTAAAGGAAGGGTTAGAAGAAAGTAAAGATAGAAATAAAAAAGGGTATGCCAAGTACTTTTTATTTGATAACGGAATGCATGAGGTTTCCTGGTACGGAGTAGAATCTGAATTTAGTTGGTTATGGGAGCAACATGAGAATGTAACCTTGTTTCGAAATGTTAGTGAGAAATCTGAAGGAAGTCAGCAGGAAAGTAAGAATAGGGTTTCTTTTATGCAGACGATGTTTTCTGAAATCATCAGTCATTTAAATGGTGCTTCGGTAAATAACTGTTCTTATTCGAAAAATCCAATTCGGGATATTTATAAGTATGTTCAAATAGCTGATGGAAATATGAGCACTTATGTTATTAGTATAGATAATACTAAGCTAAAATGTATTGAAGATGGGAATAGCATGGAACAACCTAAGTGTAGATTTGGTATTGTATGTAATGCCACGACAAACTCGATTAAAACAAATAATAAGGAGGAATCTTTCTATAATTTTGTTATTGGGGAGGAAGCACTCGGAGATGGGAACCCAAAATATTCAATAGAACCCTTTCTTATTAATTCGGCGACTTCAACGAAAAAAGGGCGAAGAGCAGAGCAGTTTTGTGAATATTTGAATTCGTGGAAGGAGCTTGAGAAGAAAGTTATCTATAGCAAAGTTTCGGAAAATGATGATGAAATTATAACATCTTATAATTATTTTGAAGAGGTTAATGTATCGAATCAAGATGATGAAATTAAGCAGGAAGATGGAAAAGAATATATATTTGACTTTGCAAAAAAAGAATTTGTCTATTTGATGTATTACATATTTCTAGATGAGAAAAACCTCTTAGAGCAAAGTGTTATAAAGAGCATGAAAGAGGCATTTAAGATTAAGGAGAAAGTCGAGGCTTACCGCGGTAATATGGTGGCAAGTTCAAGTGATAATGACCCAGATAAATACGAAGGTCTCGTGTTAGAATGCGAAGGAATAACAATTAAAATAAGGGAAGATGCACGTGGGAAGATTTTTGAAGATGAGATTGATACGAAGAAGAATGCAGATGAAATTTCGGGGCAGATAGCAAAGCTAATTTTAGATAGTATCATCGGTGATCCTGATTGTAAAAACTCTCAGAAAATTAACCATGTTGTATCATTTATTAAAACATATACCAAGGCACGTGAAGCCAGTGATTTAGTTGGCCCGGGTGAAATGTATAAAATGAAGAACCCAAATAAAGAATTTAATATATGGAAAACAATTTTGCTAAAGGGGAATAGATCATGAGTAATTTATTAAGTATGACTGATTTTATCACTAAATTAAATGAAAAAGATGTAATAATCCCAATGATTCAGAGGAATTATAAATGGGAAAGTGGCGAGGAAGAACGCGTAAGAAAAGAAACAGCGGCGCGAGGCCGAGGGTTAGGGGAAGCAGAAGCGCGTGAAGAAGGTGCCCAGGAGAAAGGAAAGAGAAATACAGCTCATAACCTTGCTTGGGACATTAAAAATAAGGCAGAA
The DNA here is from genome assembly GCF_017348895.1 of Clostridium gasigenes. Classification (NCBI taxonomy): domain Bacteria; kingdom Bacillati; phylum Bacillota; class Clostridia; order Eubacteriales; family Clostridiaceae; genus Clostridium; species Clostridium gasigenes. The sequence continues at coordinate 9,448 of NZ_CP071376.1, read as the reverse complement.
GCAGAGGAAAAGAAAGATCTCATTTTAGGTATGGTTGTTATTTATACGAAAGATGGCAAGGAATACCAGCTACTAGATGGCCAGCAAAGAATGATTACGTTAACGCTTATTATGAAGTATTTATCAGGGGGGAAGGAGATAAATCCAAATGATTGGTTTGAGTTTTCATTTGAGAGAGATGGTGACTTAGAGCTAAGGGATAACTATTTGTTTATAGAGTCAGCTAAAGATTACAGTGGGACAAGTCCATTTGTAGACGTTGGAAGAATGGCAAAAAACTATGCGGCAATAGAGGGTGTACTTAGAGAATGTGATAAAGAAAAGGTGAAAAATTATCTGCTAAATAATGTGAAAATAATTTTACATGAGACAAAGACAAAGCCTTTAGATGAGTTTTTAAACATTAATGCGAATAAAACTTCTTTTTCTGTAGCAGACTACATGAAAATATTCCTAATGCGTGATATTGATGGTCAAAGGGAAGATGGAATAATCATTAAAGATGAATTATTAGAGTTATGGAATAGAGTATCTGAATTATTATATTCTTATGAGCAGGTCAAAGATGAGATGAATATTGAAGAAAATGCAATGTTTTCTTTGATAAAAGATGGGTACGATGAAGTTTTTAAAGAACTGGACCGGAGTAGGCTAGACTTACTATTTGCAGATAGATATACAGAAAAACCAATCAAACCAGATGCAAGCTACATTGAGTCGAAATATGCGACAGATACACAGGAATCGCCTTTAGTAAGGGAGATTGAATATTTAAGGTATTATAGAGATGTTTTAAGCAGTATAAAAGAAGAGTTAGCAGTTATGGATGATAACGGACAGATGCACCCAAACGCAAACGTGTTTAATTCCTTTGAGACATTAAAAGAAATTAAAAAAGGCGTTCGTTTTTTTGAAATATTTTCATATGAAAATGTTAAAAACAGAGATAATGTTACAAATGTATTGCGTGATGAGTTTAATTTAACAGCAGAATCCTACCGTCAAATACGTGATAATAATGATACAGAAGATCAGTCCAATCATATAATAAATCAGTTTTTTGAATCACTTATGAAGGTTGATATTAAAAAAGAAAAAAAGCCTGTTATTTTTGTGAAAAAAGATGATAAGGGCTTTAATGCTGGACAAGACTTATTTGATATTTATTTTAAAGACTATGTTGAGATCATTAATAAAGGGAAGCAAACCCCGGAATTTAGTATAGACGGTGTCATTTCCTTGAAGGACTTATTTGAAAGTGACTATATTAAAGAGATAAAGATACCGAGAATACAAAGAGATTATATACAAGGTAGTAAAGCAGAGGATTTTCTGAGAGTCATTGCAGAGCGGAATATCACTGAGTTTCCACTGGAAAAAATACAGGAAGATAAAGATGTGATCAATGGATCCTTTTTGACTTATTTACAGGCAAGATTAGGAGTAGAAAGTCATGTGGCAGTTGAGGACTTGGTTCAAAAAGCTATTCGTTTAGTTCAAAAAGTAGATGTTGAGATCAGTCCTCATACCGAGAGTATTAAAGCTGCTTTTAATAATTTAAGTAGGGTTAGTCATGGTAAACTGATCAATAATATTTTTGATGCTGAAACAAGAAATAAATATGGCAGAGATTATAGAAGTGGTCAGAGGCAGGCTGATTATGAAGGGATTAATTTTATTCTTGAAGAGGCACAAAAAAGAGTTGAACGGGTAAAATTAAATCCATTGTTTTTTTCACAAAAGGAATTGAAGGAAATAGAGGGGAGCGAGTCTAGTGAGCAAGGGTTTGTTTCAAGCAGTGTCGTAGGATATATTGATGATCGCGGCGTATTATGGGTTTATGATGGTCAGCAGAGATTTACGACATTTGTCTGTACTATGTTATTTTTATTTAATGTAGAACTAAGAAAAGTTCATGTTGATCCTATGAGAAAGATTGAAATAGAAAGGATGAAAGAGAACCTTGGTAAATTTTCTTTTCTTGCAAGGGACAATGCAAATGATTGCTTAAGATTATTATTGTCTTATGATGGAAGTTCGGAAATTGAGGAGTTATTAAGGCGTATTAAGAAGAAAAGGTGCGACCAAACCACGCAAGCTATCATTAATCTATTAGAAAAAGTCAATGAAATATGTGTTAAGAGACAATACCCTGTATTGTTATCACCAAGTTATATGTATAATTTTATAAAGTTTGAGTTTGTGTCTATTGAAGAAACTGGGGATGCAGAGCAGCTTTTTATGGATTTGAACTCTGGTATGAAGTTAAATGAGAGTGAAATATATAAGGCGGAATTAAGTGCCAAGCTTCATAAAATGAGAGATAATACGGGTGAATTTGGAGAAAGTTTAAGGAATAAATTTGATCTAATGAGGCATAATATCGATAATAGTTGGCTGGATAGATTTCATGGTGAGACGGATCCAGAAAAAATTGAAATGTGCTATCTTAAAAGGGTATTTGAATTTGCCTATATGGAACGACATATGGATTGGAAGGGACAAAAATTTTCTGGTTTAGCTTGGTTGGAAAAGGCATGTCAGAATGAAGATTTTGTAGATACAGTTATAAGCGTCATGAAACATGAAGTGATAATTGGCTTAGCGGATGAGTGGAGAAACTACCAAGAGCTAATTCCTGTAGCTGAGAATTGGATAAACTACGAAAAAGTAAGAAGAGTTAATGAGTGTGAAAAGAAACAAGTGATGAAAATCGAACAAGATGGAGTTAAATACCATCTTTACTTTACAGAAGATGGTTTGGATAATCCTTTAAATACAGGTAAAATCACAGATCCTATCCTTAAATTACAAGTAGCTTATTCTTATTACCGAGACGGACATGTTACAATCAGCCCAAAGGAAGATAGTGAAGATAAAGCAATGTATTCTTGTGCATATGTTGCTAAGGAAACAGAGACTACAGAGAATTTTTCTATGGCGATGGTACAGAGGCTTTGTATAAAAGATTTTTATGATCGTGCTATTTTTAAGAGTGAATATAGAGAGTGCGGTAAGAACGTAAGCCAAGGGAAAACTGTGCATATAAAGCAAGGTGATTCGGAGCTAGTATACAAAGAAGTGTTGTCACAAGGATGGGATGTACTAGATAGTATTTGGTACAAAGATGAGGAACGCTCTTTTCAGGTTGAGTTAAGTAGGGAGGATTTCAAGGCGTATATGAGCACGGAATTTATAGGGAAAGTTATTGATATACTGATAGAGTCCTTTATAATAACAAGAATGAAAGATGTTTATTTTTTTGGGCGATATGATGATCAATCTGTTGACGAGACGATTATCTATATTAAAACTGAACAAGGTGCTTTAAAACAAGTGTATTTAGAGGACGGTGGGGAAATTAATATTAATAATGTGCAAATTAAGATTGACGCCCTATTATTAAATGAGATTCAGGAAAAGTTAAAAATTAAAAATGCTAAGATAAGTCAATTAGATAGTGCCGACGCAGTGTTAGTAAAAAGATTGCTTGGGTGTGTAGACAATGAAGTTGGAAAACTACTGAGGATGAAATATTGTATATATATGGACAGCAATCAGACGATTTCGCAGGGCTTTATAAACTATTATAGAGATAAGATATCAGACGGTAGTTTCACAAAACTCTATGGAGATTCTAGATTAATGTATAAGGTTAGGAATGAGCAATTAGTATGGCAAATAGATGGGGAGGAGTATTGCTTTGGGTGAGTTAAATACAGAAACTAAAATTGAGGAATTAATAAGGGAAGGGCTATCAGTAGCGCCAATCGATAAAATCGAGAAGATATTAAAGGGTGAGTCCAATCAGGTATTCGTTAAAGGGCAGATCAATAAAGAAAGTCTTTTGGGAGAAACAAGTGCTATTTCTTCGGATATGCTTAAGGCGGCTATTCATTTAGGCATAAAAAAGGGTTTTGTTTATTTCCAAGATAATGCTTATGAGCTAATAAGTTTGGAGGAGAGGGAATTAGCTGTTGGAGATAGTTTTTATCTTTATTTGAAAAAAGGATTTAACCAAGAAATACCGAGTGAATTAGGTTTAGAAGAAAAGGAAAGCGATGAACTTATAGGGGAGCTAGAAGTTAACGGATTGATTAATCAGGTATCTAAAATAAGTACTACACAGATTAACTGGAATGACTATAATACAAAGATCTCAGCAGACTATCTATTAGAAAGGTTTGAAATATTAGCCCCTGTATTATGCGAGAAATATTTAAAAATGTTGTCTTATGTATTTATTACCTGGGTAACAAGTGAAGAGGATAGGCGTGAAGATGCAAAGAAAATCCACAGATTAGTGAGGTGTTATTTGGAGCAAAAGACCGATCATCAGGTGTCAAACAATTGTTTCCAAAAATATATTAAGTTTGCTTCCAAGAAAGAAGAGAAGTACGCAGAAGAACTATTATTGTTAAGAAGTTGTTTTTCTAAGGATTATTTTGAAAATAACCAGGAGCACTACGAAGAAAAACGATATTATTTTGATATGAATGAAATCGAACCAAAACAAAACAAGAGTATTGAAGTAGGAGGAAAAAATGGCATCTAGACCAGCATGGACAATACGAGATAATAAAATTGTTATAGATCATTTTGACTTTAAATGGAATGGTGGCTTTTCAGTAGTTCAAAAGCAAAAAAACATAGTCGCTTTACATGAATCAATTAAAGAGAAACACAATTCGGAAGTATTAGAGGTCTCGTCAAAGAGTGAGAACGAGTTAGGAGAAAACATTGGTGCATTTAATTTAAAATCAGGGGATTACTATTTGGAGAATATCTTCCAAGCAGCTAAAAAATACGAAAATGGTGGTCCGTTTATAGATTTGCTAAATGTGTTGCCACGTGATGCAAAGCGTGATGAAAGACATGGGACATCAGGTGATTTATTTAGTTTTATTTATAAAGAGGAGGAGTGGTTATTAGAACCTAAAACGGCGTTTTATGATTTCATTTATATAAGAACCTTAGTTGAAGCTCATGGCAAGGAAATTGACTTAGCACCATTTCAGTGGTTTACGGATATTGAGTTTAATCCGAAAAAATCAATTAATTGTCAGGCTAGGTCAGTTGTGATATATAAGTTGTTGAAGCAGTTAGATAAGTTTTACTTGTTGGAAAGTAAGGATAAGTGGATTGAGTTTCACAAACAATATGTAGTAGGTTGAACTTTGCAGGAAATGCCTTAGGTGTTTCCTGTTTTGATTAAGGGTAGAAAGTGAGTCCAGCAAAGCGTATCCTCACTAGGTAGCAATTTCGTGTCAGACAAGCTGACAACTCAAAAACACCCCCGGGGGAGGTAGTGATTGCCAGGGGCAAGCACTTGCTATGAGGCTTTAAGTAAAGGCTATGCAGAAATAATTAATCTGCTTTTGGAATATGAACCTGATCATTTTGGTCGCTGTGATGGTTCTACAAATGCGGATGGTTCATTCTATAGTAGGATGTTAGGTAAGAGAAATAAATTAAGTAATTATTTTAAAGAAGCTATAAAGGATTTGGAAGATATTATTTTCTATGCAGAGAATGCTGTGGATATTCTTACAGTAATTAAAGACAGCAATAATGTGGATGATGCACGAGAAGCCCTTATGCAAAAATATGAACTGCCAGCTCATAAGGTGAATAAGATTATGAGACTTAGACTAGCTATGTTTACGAAAAATGATGTAAACAAGCTTAAAGACAGAAGAGATGAGTATATAGAACATGTCACTAAAAATAAGCAGGCACAGGAAGAAGATAATTAGAGGACAACGAATATTATGTTATTAAAAGAGCGTAATTAGGAGTGTACAAGAATGTCTTTTATATATGCAATGAGCGATATTCATGGTTTTTACAGAGAAATATATAAGTGATTTAATCAGTCAGGCAATTTGCGACCAATGATGGATGGAAAAGATAAATTAATATTGTATAGATGGAGATGTTAATATTTCTAATTGTATTCCTGTGTTGAAAATAGAAAAAAAGTGATTTTAATATCGATTAGGAGCTGAATAAATTGAAGATTATTGAATGGAACATTAACCAAAGGTCTAATCATGGGGGAGTTGATAATATTCCGCCTTGGGTAGCACAACAAATAAATGAATTAAAAGCTGATATAGTCATAATAACAGAATTTTATAAAGTAAGTGATTGGGAAGAGTTTGTGATCGATTTGGCTTCATACAATATATTTGTTACAAAAAATAGTAATAATGAGGTGCTAATTGCAATCAAAAAGGAGTATACAATTGTTGAAGACAGCGAATATTCGTGGGGTTCAAATTACGACAACAATATGCCCGATTACCTCGACGTAAGTATAAAATATAAGCAAAAAATCATAACCATAGTTGGAGCAAGGATTCTAGTAGATAAATATAAATATAACCCTCGGGAAGTAACAAAAGAAATGAAGCATCGAAATGAGCAGAACAAGAAAATATTGGATAGGATAAAGAATCTCCAGGAAAAAGGCAATCTAATTATAGGCGCGGGAGATTTTAATACTGCACGTAGAGAAAATTCAAATGAAGATTGGTCTATGGGCGTATTAGAAGCAGAATTAGTTCCGTTGGATATTAAATTATATACTCCTGACGGATGCAGCCATCAATTGGATAAGGGTGTATTTGCAGGATGCCCAGACCACTTATTTGCTTCAAACTCTATGGAAGTCACAATGGTTCCTTACTATTGGAATTTTGTTGAGCGAGATAAAAATATTTATTATGAAAGAGAATATACTAAAAATATACCAAATTCGTATCCAGATCATGGCATAGTAATTGCTGAGATTAAAGAGTTTAATTAACTGTCAGTTTAAACTTGAAACATACCTGTCAACGGAAATATATAAACATGGTATTAGTAGTGAAAAATTAATCTCAATTTATAAAGAATTTCCGACAGTGGAAAGCTTGGTATATGCTGTAACAATGAGTTTTTATATAGAGGAGATAAAAAATGTCTAACATCGTATTTAATCATCCCCTTCACGCAGGACTACTCTTGAATAAGAACGGTGAAAAAAGATTTTTAAGCATTGAATTATAAACTGAATCGAATATTTTTAGGAAGTTAGATGATTGCATTTCAAAAGGCGGCTTTGATTATTTTTACTACAATGACATCCTTATTATACCGGATGTTGGTACAATCACCCTTAATAGCAATATCTCCAATAACAGAATGCCAAATTGAAGGAATGGTTAATGTAAGCTTAGATAATGACAATTATACTCCTGTAGGTTTAACTGAAATACTACAAAAGTTATTAGCAAATTCTGAAAACAGAGTTTCCAGAATAAGGACCTCAGAGGAACAGTTTTTTACCAGGTACAAGTATTATTTAAAATAGTGAAGTAAGTGAACTGAATAGAGCTAAAAACTTTATTGCAGTTTTTTGTTTAGGAATATGTGCAAAAAATCGAGTGGGTAAGTATTATCTCACCTATATTATAAATACGTAGATTACACTTGGAATATGTGCAGTTTTTAAGGGGATACCAAAACGATATACCCTAGTATATCTATGTATCTAGCAAAGGATACTAAGGTTGTGAAACTAACTGAGGGCATACAAAGTAAGGGCGCAAAATATCTAGCAAGCTATTGCTAAGACAAACTCTTTATTGGTAGCAAATTCTGAAAACAGAGTTTCCAGAATAAGGACCTCTGAGGTCCAATTTTTACCAAGTACAAGTAGTGTTGAGAATAAAAAAATTGATTAAGTGAACTGTTAGCAATTTCGTGTCAGACAAGCTGACGACTCAAAAATACCCCCGGGGGAGGTAGTGATTGCCAGGGGCAAGTACTTGCTAAATTTCTGATTTTATGTAATATCTACAGTGTAGTAAAAAATAAAAGCAATATAGAATTAACCATATTGCTTTACTCGACTCCACTACTTCACCTTTCTATACGGAAATAAAGTTGTATTTCATAAACTTATTACCATACTATAAAAATAACAGCCATTCATTAATCTATTCAGTAAATTAACAGATTGTCCTATTATGTGTAATGTTTTATTTTTTCATTTCGTATTTATCTTTTATAATATCAGGATAATGCTTAGATTTTATTTCATATTCGATATATTCAGGTTTCTCACTAAAAAATAATTTTGATGGTAAAAACATACTGTTTTTATGTTTTAGATACTTTATTTTAAACATTAATACATCATAAGATTCATCTTGATAATAGTTATAACAAAAGATTTTTTCTAGACTCTTTGTATACTTTGCCTTCTCATTTGCATATATTTCATCTGTAGATTTTTGCCCAAACGGAAAATTAATTGGCATCATCCATAGATTAGCTTATTCTAAAAACAGAGTTTCCAGAATAAGCACCTCTCTCGTATAAGTTTAATAATCTTTGATTTGCTAGAGTATTCTTAGCAATTTCGTGTCAGACAAGCTGACGACTCAAAAATACCCCCGGGGGAAACAGGATTTGACAGGTACAAGTAGTGAATAAAATAAGAGGATTTGAATTATGAAACTGTAATAGAGCTAAAACTTTATTACAGTTTTTTGTTTATAAAAATAAGATTAAGGAAATAATTAAGAGAAAGTTATTTATATAGTGAGGTGAAACAATGACTACACCTAAGAGGGTAGCGATTTAGTGTCAGATAAGCTGATGACTCAAAAGTTCCCTAGGGGGAGGTAGTGATTGTATTTGAATTCGAATTAAAACTTTTAAAACAAAACTATAGCATTATTTAGAAACCTCAGTCGGCAAGCCTCTTTTGGAAGCACTCCCGGGGGAAACAGGATTTTACAGGTACAAGTAGTGAATAAAATAAGAGGATTTGAATTATGAAACTGTAATAGAGCTAAAACTTTATTACAGTTTTTTGTTTATAAAAATAAGATTAAGGAAATAAAATAAGATTAAGGAAATAAAATAAGATTAAGGAAATAATTAAGAGAAAGTTATTTATATAGTGAGGTGAAACAATGACTAAACCTAATAGGGTAGGAATTTAGAGTCAGACAAGCTGACGACTCAAAAGTTCCCATGGGGGAATCAAGATTTTCCAGGGACAAGTAGTGTTTAAAATAAGATAATTTGAGCTATGAATCTGTAATAGATATAAAACTTTATTACAGTTTCTTTTTTGTTAATAGCAAACCCTGTTTCAGACAAGCTTCACAGGGATATGACCCGCGGGGGAGGGGACTATTTCCAGGTACATGCACTAGTGAAAAATCAATAAATTTAACTGCAATAGAGATAAAAACTTTATTGTAGTTTTTTGTTTAAGCTAAAGTTGTTATTGAAGAATTTTTAGAAGGTGAGGAAGCATCCATATTATCAATAACAGATAGAAAAACAATTGTACCATTTTTATCAGTAGCAAGATGTTCATTTCATTCACATCAAACACCTCAGAGATTCCTGTCTAGGAGTTAAAATAGGATTTGAATAAAAAAAT